>NZ_JAARNI010000004.1:0-523576 GCF_011765255.1 Pseudomonas sp. AN3A02 | reverse complement strand
CGGCAGGACGCCGGGTTAGCCGCGCTGGGCCAAGGATGGCCCATCGCGGCGGCCCACGGTCCAAAGCCGGAGTGAGGGCACACCGAGCATTAGCGAGGTGCCGAGTGGTGGGGCAAGAGCCCTTTTGGTTACTTTTGGGGCTCTTTTCCAAAAGTGACCCGCCGTAAGGGCGGAACCCTAAGCCGCCGTTACCGCAGCAACGGATATGCCCCCCCAAAACTCCCCCCCCCGTGTGACCCAGATCCCACAACCCGTTGATTAATGATGGCACCCGCTCAGCTATACTCCCCTCCATTTGAATGGCCCTCGAGGAATTACTGTGAAGAACTGGACCTTGCGCCAACGGATATTGGCAAGCTTTGCGGTCATCATCGCGATCATGCTGCTGATGGTAGTGGTCTCGTATTCACGCCTGTTGAAGATCGAGGCTGGCGAGGAGTCAGTCCGCGACGACGCAGTCCCCGGGGTCTACCTAAGCTCCATGATCCGCAGCGCCTGGGTCGACAGCTACCTCGACACCCTCGACATCATCGGCCTGCGCAAAGACAAGGTGCTCACCGACGCCGACAAGGCCGACTACAAGTCCTACGAAGCGCGCATCCTCACGCAGATGGCCAATTACAAGGCAACCATCAACGGCGCTGATGATCAGGCCGAGTTCGATAAATTCGAAGCCCTGCACCAGGCCTACAACAAGGCATTGGCCACCGTAACGGACAATCTGCAACGCAATGACGTCGCCGCCGCCCGCAAAGTGTTCGACGAAGAGCTGACCCCGACCTGGACCGCAGGCCGCAAGAAGCTCAACGACATCATCACCGAAAACAAAAACGTCGCCGACCGCGCCACCAACGCTATCGACGACGCGGTGTCCGCTGCAAAAATCAGCATGGGCGTCTCCCTGATCCTCGCGATCCTCGCCGCCGGTCTCTGCGGCCTGCTGCTGATGCGCGCGATCATGGCGCCGATGAAACGCATCGTCGACATCCTCGAAATCATGCGCACCGGTGACCTGAGCAAACGCCTGAACCTGGAACGCAAAGACGAATTCGGCGCGGTGGAAACCGGCTTCAACGACATGATGACCGAGCTCACTGCCCTGGTATCCCAGGCCCAACGCTCCTCGGTCCAGGTCACCACCTCGGTCACCGAGATTGCTGCCACCTCCAAGCAGCAGCAGGCCACCGCCACAGAAACCGCCGCGACGACCACCGAGATCGGCGCTACTTCCCGGGAAATCGCCGCCACGTCCAAGGACCTGGTCCGCACCATGACCGAAGTCTCCACCGCTGCCGACCAGGCCTCGGTGGCCGCCGGCTCCGGCCAGCAAGGCCTGGCACGCATGGAAGAAACCATGCACTCGGTGATGGGCGCGGCCGACCTGGTGAACGCCAAGCTGGCGATCCTCAATGAGAAGGCCGGCAACATCAATCAGGTGGTCGTGACCATCGTCAAGGTTGCCGACCAGACCAACCTGCTGTCCCTCAATGCCGCCATCGAGGCCGAGAAGGCCGGTGAATACGGTCGCGGTTTTGCCGTGGTGGCCACCGAAGTGCGGCGTCTGGCCGATCAGACCGCCGTCGCTACGTATGACATCGAGCAGATGGTGCGCGAGATCCAGTCGGCAGTGTCGGCCGGGGTGATGGGCATGGACAAATTCTCCGAAGAAGTGCGCCGTGGCATGTTCGAGGTGCAGCAAGTGGGCGAGCAATTGTCGCAGATCATCCATCAAGTGCAGGCCCTGGCGCCGCGGGTGTTGATGGTCAACGAAGGGATGCAGGCCCAGGCCACCGGCGCCGAGCAGATCAACCATGCGCTGGTGCAGTTGGGTGATGCCAGCAGCCAGACCGTAGAGTCCCTGCGCCAGGCCAGTTTTGCCATTGACGAGCTGAGCCAGGTCGCGGTCGGCCTGCGCAGCGGCGTGTCGCGTTTTAAAGTCTGATGAGCGACCTCGCGGCTAAACGCGGTGCCGTTGCGGCAGTGAAAAAAGCACTGTTTCTGGTGTTTCACATCGGCAATGAACGCTATGCCCTCAAGGCCACGGAAGTGGCCGAGGTACTGCCGCGCCTGCCGCTCAAGCCCATTGCCCATGCGCCTGTGTGGGTCGCCGGGATCTTTGCCCATCGCGGGGCGATGGTGCCGGTGATCGACCTCAGTGCCTTGACCTTCGGCACGCCGGCTCAGGCGCGCACCAGTACGCGCCTGGTACTGGTCAACTATCAGCCGGATGCACTGGCTCCGGCGCGCTGGCTGGGGCTGATCCTCGAACAAGCCACCGACACCTTGCGCTGTGATCCTGCAGAGTTCCAGCCCTACGGCCTGGACAACCGCCAGGCACGCTACCTGGGCCCGGTGCGCGAAGACGAGCGTGGCTTGATGCAGTGGATAGGCGTGGCCGACCTGCTGACGGCTGATGTGCAGGCGCTGCTGTTTGCCGCCGGCGAGGAGGGTTGATGAGCAGTGATCAACGCTTCTTCGACTTCCTGAAAGAACGCATCGGCCTCGATGTGGCCTCGGTGGGCGAAGCGATTATCGAGCGTGCCGTGCGCCAACGCAGCCAGTCAATGAATGCGCAGACCGCAGATCAATACTGGCAGCAGTTGTTGGTCTCGACCGACGAACAGCAAGCGCTGATCGAAGCGGTGATCGTCCCCGAAACCTGGTTTTTCCGTTACCCCGAGTCCTTCGCCACATTGGGCCGGCTGGCGGTCGCACGTCTGGCTGAAATCAAGCACATGCGCGCCCTGCGGATCCTCAGCCTGCCATGTTCCACCGGCGAAGAACCCTATTCGATCGCCATGGCCTTGCTCGACGTCGGGCTGGCGCCGCATCAGTTCAAGGTGCAAGGCATGGACGTCAGCCCGCTGTCGGTGGAGCGCGCCCGCCGCGGGGTGTACGGCAAGAATTCGTTTCGCGGCCAGGACATCGAGTTCCGCGATCGCCACTTCACCGAGCAAACCGACGGCTACCGAATTGCCGACCGCGTGCGCGAACAAGTGCGCCTGCAAGTGGGCAACCTGCTGGACCCCACGCTGCTGGCCAACGAGCCCACCTACGATTTCGTGTTCTGCCGCAACCTGCTGATCTACTTCGACCAGCCAACCCAGAAGCAGGTGTTTGAAGTGCTCAAGGGCCTGACCCACGTCGACGGCGTGCTGTTTATCGGGCCTGCCGAAGGCAGCCTGCTGGGGCGCCTGGGCATGCGCTCGATTGGTGTGCCGCAGTCGTTTGCCTTCAGTCGTCACGCTGAGCCTGCGCCGGAACCGGTATTTGTGCCGATGCCTGCGCCGATCCCCCAGCGCAGTGCCGCGCCTATCCCGACCAAGCCCCGGCCGTTCAGCACGATCAGCGCTCAACCCGTCGCTCCGATCAAACCGCCGCCCGCGCAGTCGGACGCTGCCGATCTGCTCAGCCAGATCGCAACCCTGGCCAATGAAGGCAAAAGCCTTGAGGCCCGTGCCGCCTGCGAGCGTTATCTGCAAACTCACCCGCCAGCAGCCCAGGTGTTTTATTGGCTGGGCCTGCTCAGCGATGTGGCCGGCAGCGCCCTGGAAGCCCAGGGTTATTATCGAAAAGCCTTGTACCTGGAGCCCCAGCACCCGCAGGCCTTGATGCACCTGGCCGCGTTGCTCGAATCCCAGGGCGATGTCGCCGGTGCCCGGCGTTTGCAGGCCCGTGCCGCCCGCAGTGAGCGTAAACAATGACCCTGGATACCGCGCTGAACCTGGCCCTGGCCGACACCCAAGCCATCGACGACTGCTGGAACCGCATCGGCATCCACGGCGACAAGTCTTGCCCGTTGCTGGCCGAACACATCCACTGTCGCAATTGCTCGGTGTATTCCGCCGCCGCCACGCGCCTGCTCGACCGCTACGCCTTGCAGCAGGACGATCATCGTCCCGTAGCGGCGCCGCAAGTCGAAGGCGATGTGGTCACCCGTTCGCTGTTGATGTTCCGCCTCGGCGAAGAGTGGCTGGGCATCGCCACCCGCTGCCTGGTGGAAGTGGCACCGCTGCAACCGATTCACTCCTTGCCACATCAGCGTTCACGCGCCCTGTTGGGCGTGGCCAATGTGCGCGGCGCGCTGGTGGCGTGCCTGTCCCTGGTGGAATTGCTCGGGCTGGACGGCGCCAGCAGCGGCCCCAGTGGCGGGCGAATCATGCCGCGCATGCTGATCATCGCGGCGCAGGACGGCCCGGTGGTGGTGCCGGTGGACGAAGTGGACGGCATCCATGCCATTGATGAACGCACTTTGAACGCGGCTTCTGCTTCTGGCACCCAGGCCAGCGCCCGCTATACCCAAGGCGTGTTGCAGTGGAAAGGCCGCAGCCTGCGCTGGCTGGACGAGGCGCAATTGTTGTCTGCCGTAACCCGGAGCCTCACATGACCCCCGACCAGATGCGCGATGCCTCGCTGCTGGAACTGTTCAGCCTGGAAGCCGACGCCCAGACCCAGGTGCTCAGTGCCGGTCTGCTGGCCCTGGAGCGCAACCCGACCCAGGCCGACCAGCTCGAAGCCTGCATGCGCGCCGCCCATTCTTTGAAGGGCGCGGCGCGGATTGTCGGGGTGGACGCCGGTGTCAGCGTCGCCCACGTGATGGAAGATTGCCTGGTCAGCGCCCAGGAAAGCCGGCTGTACCTGCTGCCGGAACATATCGACGCACTGCTGCAAGGCACCGATTTGCTGATGCGCATCGCCACGCCGGGCAACACCGTGGGCGCGGCGGACATCGAGTCCTACGTGGCGCTGATGGAGCGTTTGCTCGACCCGTCGCAAAAAGTCGCACCGCCCGCTGCGCCAACGCCAACGCCGGCACCTGCGCCAGAACCTGAATTGTCGATGGAAGCACTGCTGACCCTGCCGCCGGAGCCCGAACCCGCGCCGCCCGTCAGTGCCGAACAGCCACGCCAGAACAAACGCATGACCGAAGGCGGCGAGCGCGTATTGCGGGTCACTGCCGAGCGCTTGAACAGCCTGTTGGACCTGTCCAGCAAATCCCTGGTGGAAACCCAGCGGCTCAAGCCATATCTCGCCAGTTTGCAACGCCTCAAGCGCATCCAGAGCAACAGTGTCCGGGCCCTGGATAACCTTGACGGCCACCTCAAGACCGTCGACCTGAGCCTGGAAGCCCAGGAAGCCCTGGCCGACACCCGCCGCCTGTTGAGCGAAGCCCAGGCGTTGCTCGCGGAAAAAACCGCCGAAATCGATGAGTTCGGCTGGCAGGCCGGGCAGCGCGCCCAAGTCTTGTACGACACCGCGCTGGCGTGCCGCATGCGGCCGTTTGCCGATGTACTGGCCGGGCAGGTGCGCATGGTTCGTGACCTCGGCCGTAGCCTCGGTAAACAGGTGCGCCTGGAAATCGAAGGCGAGAAGACCCAGGTCGACCGCGACGTGTTGGAAAAACTCGAAGCGCCGCTCACCCATTTATTACGCAATGCCGTCGACCACGGCATCGAAATGCCCGAGCAACGCCTGCTGGCGGGCAAACCCGCCGAAGGCTTGATCCGCCTGCGAGCGTCCCACCAGGCCGGCCTGCTGGTGCTGGAACTGAGTGACGACGGCAACGGTGTCGACCTGGAACGCCTGCGCGGCACCATCGTCGACCGGCATTTGTCGCCGCTGGAAACCGCCCTGCGCTTGAGCGAAGAGGAGCTGCTGACGTTTCTGTTCCTGCCGGGCTTCAGCCTGCGGGACAAGGTCACCGAGGTTTCGGGCCGCGGTGTCGGTCTGGATGCGGTACAGCATATGGTTCGCCAGTTGCGCGGCGCGGTGGTGCTGGAGCAAACGGCGGGGCAGGGCAGTCGCTTCCATCTTGAAGTGCCGTTGACCCTGTCGGTGGTGCGCAGCCTGGTGGTGGAGGTCGGTGAAGAGGCCTACGCCTTCCCGCTGGCTCACATCGAACGTATGTGTGACCTGGCCCCCGACGACATCGTGCAACTGGAAGGTCGCCAGCATTTCTGGCACGAAGGCCGGCATGTCGGCCTGGTCGCCGCCAGCCAGTTGCTGCAGCGCCCACCCGGGCAGGGCAATCAGGAAACCCTCAAGGTCGTGGTGATCCGCGAGCGCGATGCCGTCTACGGGATTGCCGTGGAGCGTTTTATCGGCGAGCGCACGCTGGTGGTGCTGCCCCTGGATGACCGGCTGGGCAAGGTCCAGGACATCTCCGCCGGTGCCCTGCTCGATGACGGCTCGGTGGTGTTGATCGTCGACGTTGAAGACATGCTGCGTTCAGTGGACAAGCTGCTCAATACCGGTCGTCTGGAGCGTATCGCCCGGCGTACCCAGCAAACCCAGGAAGCAGCGCGCAAGCGTATTCTGGTGGTGGATGACTCACTGACCGTGCGCGAGCTGCAACGCAAACTGTTACTTAATCGCGGTTACGAAGTAGCCGTGGCGGTCGATGGCATGGATGGCTGGAACGCGCTGCGCTCCGAAGACTTTGACCTGTTGATCACTGACATTGATATGCCTCGCATGGACGGTATTGAATTGGTCACACTCTTGCGCCGTGATACTCGCCTGCAATCCCTGCCGGTGATGGTTGTTTCCTACAAAGATCGGGAAGAAGACCGCCGCCGTGGACTGGACGCCGGCGCCGACTATTATCTAGCCAAGGCCAGCTTCCATGACGACGCGTTGTTGGACGCGGTGGTAGAGCTGATTGGAGGAGCCCGGGCATGAGGATTGCGATCGTCAATGACATGCCCATGGCTGTGGAAGCCTTGCGCCGGGCGCTGAGTCTTGAGCCGGCCCATGAGGTGGTGTGGGTTGCCAACAATGGCCTGGAGGCGGTGCAGCGCTGCGCCGAGCTGACGCCCGACCTGATTCTGATGGACCTGATCATGCCTTTGATGGACGGCGTGGAAGCCACCCGGCAGATCATGGCCGAGACGCCCTGCGCGATCCTGATTGTCACCGTTGATCGCCAGGCCAACGTCAGCCGCGTGTTTGAAGCCATGGGCCATGGCGCCCTGGACGTGGTCGACACCCCCGCGCTGGGTGTGGGTAACCCGAAGGACGCCGCGGCGCCGCTACTGCGCAAGATCCTCAACATCGGCTGGCTGATCGGCCAGCGTGGCAGCCGCGTACGGGCCGAGCCTGCGCCCCAGCGGACCATGGGCAAACGCCAGAGCCTGGTGGCCATCGGTTCATCCGCCGGTGGCCCGGCTGCCCTGGAATCCCTGCTCAAGGGCTTGCCCCGGGACTTTTCGCCGGCCATTGTGTTGGTGCAGCATGTGGACCAGGTGTTCGCCGCCGGCATGGCTGAATGGCTGAGCAGCGCCTCGGGCCTGCCGGTGCGCCTGGCCCGGGAAGGCGAGCCGCCCCAAAGCGGCGTGGTGTTGCTGGCGGGCACCAATCATCATATTCGGCTGCTGAAGAACGGCACGCTGGCCTACACCGCAGAGCCGGTGAACGAGATTTATCGGCCGTCCATCGACGTGTTTTTCGAAAGCGTTGCCAGTTACTGGAACGGTGATGCCGTCGGCGTGCTGCTGACGGGGATGGGCCGTGATGGCGCCCAGGGACTTAAAACGATGCGTCAGCAAGGCTACCTGACCATCGCGCAGGACCAGCAAAGCTGTGCGGTTTACGGCATGCCCAAAGCGGCAGCGGCGATCGATGCGGCTGTTGAAATTCGCCCACTGGACAGAATTGCGCCACGATTGCTGGAGGTATTCGCAAAATGACCGATATCACACGCTGTCCTGGCCTGCAGGTAGTAATTCAGGTGATTGCAAATGAATGATTTACAGCTCGACGACTTCAAGACCGACGAAAACGCCGCCATGGTGTTGCTCGTCGACGACCAGGCAATGATCGGCGAAGCCGTACGCCGGGGCCTGGCCCATGAAGACAACATCGACTTCCATTTTTGCGCCGACCCGCACCAGGCCATTGCCCAGGCGATCCGTATCAAACCGACGGTGATCCTGCAGGACCTGGTGATGCCGGGGCTCGACGGCCTGACCCTCGTGCGCGAATACCGTAATCATCCGGCGACGCAGAACATCCCGATCATCGTGCTTTCCACCAAGGAAGACCCGCTGATCAAGAGCGCGGCGTTTGCCGCCGGTGCCAACGATTACCTGGTCAAGCTGCCGGATAACATCGAGCTGGTGGCGCGTATCCGTTACCACTCGCGCTCCTACATGACCCTGCTGCAGCGGGACGCGGCGTACCGTGCGCTGCGGGTCAGCCAGCAGCAGTTGCTGGACACCAACCTGGTGCTGCAACGGCTGATGAACTCCGACGGCCTGACCGGGCTGTCCAATCGCCGGCATTTCGACGAATACCTGGAGCTGGAGTGGCGGCGTGCCATGCGTGACCAGACCCAGCTGTCGCTGTTGATGATCGACGTGGACTTCTTCAAGACTTACAACGACAGCTTTGGGCACCTGGAAGGCGATGAAGCGTTGCGCAAGGTGGCTGCGGCCATTCGTGATGCCAGCAGCCGTCCCTCGGATTTGCCGGCGCGTTACGGCGGTGAAGAGTTTGCCCTGGTGCTGCCCAACACCTCGCCGGGCGGTGCGCGGCTGGTGGCCGAGAAACTGCGCCAGGCGGTGGCGGGCCTGAAAATCCCGCACATTGCCCCGGCGGAAGGCTCGAGCCTGACCATCAGTATTGGTTTGGCGACCATGACCCCGGTACAGGGCACCGATTGCCGGCAGTTGATCTCGGCGGCGGACAAGGGCTTGTACCTGGCCAAGCACAATGGGCGTGATCAGGTGGGGATCGAATAACGACGGCAAAATGCTGGTTGTCGGGAGAGCGTTTGCTGTGGAGAGGTAGCTTGCTGTGGTGAGGGAGCTTGCTCCCGCTGGGCTGCGAAGCAGCCCCAGACCATCACCACGTACCGCCTGACACACCACAGTGACATTGCAAGGGGCTGCTGCGCAGCCCAGCGGGAGCAAGCTCCCTCGCCACAGGGTTCTCTTGAACTCGCATTTGCTGATGCAACCCCGCCTTTTCGGCCAAGCGGGCTGCCGCTCCCGCCCGTTTGTCGTTATACTCTTCGGCTTTCAAAAGTTCGCCAACGAGTGCTGCCCGCCATGGAAATCAACCCGATCCTTAACACCATCAAGGACCTGTCCGAGCGCTCCGAAACTATTCGGGGGTATCTTTGACTACGATCAAAAGCATGAGCGTCTGACCGAAGTCAATCGCGAGCTTGAAGATCCGGCTGTCTGGAACAAACCTGAATACGCCCAGGAACTGGGCCGCGAGCGCGCTGCGCTGGCGCAGATCGTCGAGACCCTCGACGAGCTGAACACCGGTCTGGGCGATTGCCGCGACCTGCTGGACATGGCCGTCGAAGAAGACGACGAAGGTGCAGTGGGCGATATCGTCGCCGAGCTGGCCCGTCTCGAAGAGAACCTCGCCAAACTCGAATTCCGCCGCATGTTCAGCCATGAAATGGACCCGAACAACGCCTACCTGGATATCCAGGCCGGTTCCGGCGGCACCGAAGCCCAGGACTGGGCCAACATCCTGTTGCGCATGTACCTGCGCTGGGCTGACAAACGCGGTTTCGACGCGACCATCATGGAGCTGTCGGCCGGTGAAGTGGCTGGCATCAAGGGCGCGACCGTGCACATCAAGGGCGAATACGCCTTTGGCTGGCTGCGTACCGAGATCGGTGTTCACCGCCTGGTGCGCAAGAGCCCGTTCGACTCCGGCAACCGTCGCCACACCTCGTTCTCCGCTGTTTTCGTCTCGCCAGAGATCGACGACAAGGTGGAAATCGAGATCAACCCGGCAGACCTGCGCATCGACACCTACCGTTCCTCCGGCGCCGGTGGTCAGCACGTAAACACCACCGACTCGGCCGTACGTATTACCCACGTACCGACCAACACCGTGGTCAGCTGTCAGAACGAACGTTCCCAGCACGCGAACAAGGACACCGCCATGAAAATGCTGCGGGCCAAGTTGTACGAGCAGGAAATGCAGAAACGTAACGCCGCGTCCCAGGCGCTGGAAGACACCAAGTCGGATATCGGCTGGGGTCACCAGATCCGCTCGTACGTGCTCGATGCGTCGCGGATCAAGGATCTGCGTACCAACATCGAACGCAGCGACTGCGACAAGGTGCTCGACGGTGATATCGACGAATACCTGGAAGCCAGCTTGAAATCTGGCCTGTAACCCCCTGTAGGAGCGAGCTTGCTCGCGATCCCCAACCGAAGGTTGGGGAAAACGTACCCGTGATGGAATTTCAAAAGACATGAGCGACCAACAACTCGACCCGCAAGCCCTGCAACAGGAAGAAAACTCCCTGATCGCCCTGCGCAAGGAAAAGCTTGCTGCCGAGCGCGCCAAGGGCAATGCCTTCCCCAACGACTTCCGCCGCGAAAACTACTGCGATGCCTTGCAGAAACAGTACGCGGACAAGACCAAGGAAGAGCTGGCAGAGGCTGCGATCCCGGTCAAGGTGGCAGGTCGCATCATGCTTAACCGTGGCTCGTTCATGGTGATCCAGGACATGACCGGTCGCATTCAGGTCTACGTCAACCGCAAAACCCTGTCTGAAGAAACCCTGGCCTCGGTGAAAACCTGGGACATGGGCGACATCATTGCCGCCGAAGGCACCCTGGCCCGTTCCGGCAAGGGCGACCTGTACGTTGAAATGACCAGCGTGCGCCTGCTGACCAAGTCGCTGCGCCCGCTGCCGGACAAGCACCATGGCCTGACCGACACCGAGCAGCGCTACCGCCAGCGCTACGTTGACCTGATCGTCAACGAAGAAGTGCGCCAGACGTTCCGCGTACGCTCGCAAGTGATCGCGCACATCCGCAGCTTCCTGATGGCGCGTGACTTCCTGGAAGTCGAAACGCCGATGCTGCAAACCATCCCCGGTGGTGCCGCAGCCAAGCCTTTCGAAACCCACCACAATGCGCTGGACCTGGAAATGTTCCTGCGTATCGCGCCGGAGCTGTACCTCAAGCGCCTGGTGGTTGGCGGCTTCGAGAAAGTGTTCGAGATCAACCGCAACTTCCGTAACGAAGGCGTTTCGACTCGTCACAACCCTGAATTCACCATGTTGGAGTTCTACCAGGCTTACGCCGACTACGAAGACAACATGGACCTGACCGAAGAACTGTTCCGCGAACTGGCGCAGTTGGTCCTGGGTTCCACCGATGTGCCGTACGGCGACAAAGTGTTCCACTTCGGCGAGCCGTTCGTGCGCCTGTCGGTGTTCGATTCGATCCTCAAGTACAACCCTGAGCTGACCGCTGACGACCTGACCGACATCGACAAGGCCCGTGCCATCGCCAAGAAAGCCGGCGCCAAGGTGCTGGGCTTTGAAGGTCTGGGCAAATTGCAGGTGATGATTTTCGAAGAGCTGGTTGAGCACAAGCTGGAACAGCCGCACTTCATTACCCAGTACCCGTTCGAAGTGTCGCCGCTGGCCCGTCGCAACGATGACAACCCGAACGTTACCGACCGTTTCGAGCTGTTCATCGGCGGCCGTGAAATCGCCAACGCCTACTCCGAGCTGAACGACGCAGAAGACCAGGCCGAGCGCTTCATGGCCCAAGTGGCCGACAAGGACGCCGGCGACGACGAGGCGATGCACTACGACGCCGACTTCGTTCGCGCTCTGGAATACGGCATGCCGCCTACCGCTGGTGAAGGCATCGGCATCGACCGGTTGGTGATGTTGTTGACCAACTCGCCGTCGATCCGTGACGTGATCTTGTTCCCGCACATGCGGCCACAAGCGTAACCGTAGCGAAATCCGAAGCCGCCTTTTATAAGGCGGCTTTTTTATGTGGCGTATTTAAGCGTCAAGCTAACAGCGCCAGATGATCGTCCCCACACTCTGCGTGGGAACGCAGCCCGTGACGCTCCGCGTCACCCTGAAAGGAAGATCTGTCGTGAACCGCGTAATCGCTCAAAAGGGTGCCGCCGGCATAGCCGCTGCCGTGGCTGAAAGTGTTCAGTACCAGGGCCGCAAGGCCAGTCGCCGGGGCAGTGAGCAACGCCGGCAGGACATTCTCGATGCGGCGATGCGCATCGTGGTGCGTGAAGGCGTGCGCGCCGTGCGTCATCGTGCGGTGGCGGCAGAGGCCGGCGTGCCATTATCGGCCACTACCTATTACTTCAAGGACATCGACGACCTGCTCACCGACACCTTCGCTCAATACGTGGAGCGCAGCGCGGCGTTCATGGGCAAGTTATGGGTGCGTAATGAAGGGCTGCTGCGGGAGATGGTCGCTTACGGCGACGGCAGTCCGCAGTCGCGCTCGCAACTGGCCGACGACATCGCGCGCCTGACCGCCGATTACGTGCAACGCCAATTGCTCAATCGCCGCGAGCACTTGATGGCCGAGCAGGCGTTTCGCCAGGAAGCGCTGCTGAACCCGCGCCTGGCCGAGTTGGTACGTTCTCACCAACAAATCCTGCTGCAGGGTACTTGCCAGTTTTTCCAGGTATTGGGTTCGCGCGAGCCGCAACAGGATGCCAAAGTGTTGACGGCGATTATCGGTCGGATGGAATATCAGGGCCTGCTGGGCGGTGCAGAGCCTCTGACCAGCGAAGAAATGCTTGAGATCCTCAAGCGTTACATGCATTTGGTGTTGGCTTCGGTCTGACACAGGGGAGTGTTCAATGAAAGCCTGGCGTGTCGTTGTGATCGCCTTGTCGTTCCTGTTGCTCAGCGGTTGCCTGGTGACGTTCAAGGATCCGTTGCCGGCCAGTGAGGCGGCGCCTGAGGCCCTGTTGGGCAAATGGGCCAGCAAAAATGCCTGGGGCGAGCCGCTCAACCTGCAGATCAGCCGCGTGGGCGAACATCGCTACAAAGCCGTGAGCTACCCTAAAGCTCAGCCGGGCCAACGTGATGAATACCTGTTCACGGTTTCCCGCCATGGCAGCCGCTGGTATTTGTCGGCGCCGCTGCCGGCCAAGTTTGGCGGGCATTTCATCCTGGCAGGCTTCGAGCTCAACGATGAACACGAATTGGTGGTCTACAACCTCGACCTGGACCAGATCCACCAGGCTGTCGGCCAGAAAGTCCTTGGCGGCAGCACTGTCGAAACCGTCGAAGGCGACGGCGTATTGATCAACAGCCCCATGGCCCAGGTGTTTGCCTACCTGGATGACCCGGCCAATGCTGACGTGTTCGTCGAAGCCGTGCGCTACCAGCGCGCGAGCAAATAACGTTTAAAGAGGAAGTACCGGGTGGACGATTACCAGCAGACGATACGCACCTTGTCCGATCGCATTGTGCTGGCGCAAACACCGATTCGCGTCCTCGACGCCGTGAAGTGGGACGAGAATATCCGCCAGGGATTTCTCAAGGCCAAGGGCAAGGAAATGCCGGCGGTGGACCGCGATTACTACCTGAACCGGCCACTGTCGTTCGATTCCAGCGCGGTGAAGCTGGAGTTCCAGAACATCGAGCGTGACATCACCCGCCAGCTTGGCCAGTTCAACCCGGTCGGGCAGATCATGCGGCGCATGTGCAAGGAATACCGCATGGTAGTGCGCATGCTCGAAGCGCGCGGCACCGAGGATTTCGGCCTGATTTCCCAGGAACTGTACGGCGCCGCCTCCGATGCGTTCCACGCCGGTGACCCGACCCTGGCCGACCTCGGCCTGATGATGTCGGACTACCTGAACAATATCGACGGCCGTGGCGACCTCAAGGACGAAGCCAAGACCCTCACCGCCAAGGACGCCGTCGGCCTGCTGCAAAGCCGCCTGAACAAGGTATTCGGCGAGGCTGAGGAAACCATTCGGGTGTTCGAGTCTGACGGTATCGTGGCGGATGCGGCGGCAGGCGCCGACTACATCAAGATCCGCGCCGACGCGATGTTCAACGACCGCGACGTGCGCGCCCTGGAGGTCCATGAAGGCCTGGTGCATGTGGGCACCACCCTCAATGGCCAGAACCAGCCGATCTGCACCTTCCTGTCCAAGGGCCCGCCCTCGTCGACGGTGACCCAGGAAGGCCTGGCGATCCTGATGGAAATCATCACCTTCGCCTCCTATCCCAGCCGCCTGCGCAAGCTGACCAACCGCACCCGCGCCATCCATATGGTGGAGCAGGGTGCTGATTTCCTGCAGGTGTTCGAATTCTTCCGCGAGCAGGGCTTTGAAATGGCGGAAAGCTACGGCAACGCCAGCCGGGTTTTCCGTGGGTCGACGCCTACGGGTCTGCCGTTTACCAAGGATTTGTCCTACCTCAAGGGCTTTATCATGGTTTACAACTACATTCAGTTGGCCGTGCGCAAAGGCAAACTGGAGCAAGTGCCGCTGCTGTTCTGCGGCAAGACCACCCTGGAAGACATGCGTACCCTGCGCCAACTGGTGGATGAAGGCCTGGTGGTACCGCCCAAATACCTGCCGGATCAGTTCCGTGACATGAATGCGTTGGCGGCGTGGATGTGTTTCTCCAACTTCCTCAACCATTTGAGCCTGGATCGGATCGAGGCGGATTACTCCAATATCCTTTAACGATATCTCTGAAGGAACTCGGTCAAAATGTGGGAGCGGGCTTGCTCGCGAATGCGGTGTATCAGCAACAGGTGTGTTTACTGACCCACCGCATTCGCGAGCAAGCCCGCTCCCACATTTGATCTCCATAGGTCACAACCCATTCACGAGGCTTCAACGGATGAGAATCCTCGGCATTCTTTGCCTGCTACTGACCCTGAACGGCTGCAGCTCGCTGCTGTTTTACCCGGAGCGCGGCTTGCCGTTCACCCCGGAAAAGGCCCACCTGCAATACCGTGACGTGACACTGACCACCGCCGATGGCGTCAAGCTGCACGCCTGGTGGCTTCCGGCCAAGGCCGGTGTGCCGCTCAAGGGCACGGTGCTGCACCTTCACGGCAACGGAGGTAACCTCGCCTGGCACCTCGGCGGCAGTTGGTGGCTGCCGGAGCAGGGCTATCAAGTGCTGCTGCTGGACTATCGCGGTTACGGCCTGTCCGAAGGTGAAGCTTCGCTGCCGGCGGTTTACCAGGACATCGACGCCGCCTTCAAGTGGATCGACGACGCCCCCGAAACCCAGGGCCAGCCGCTGATCGTGCTGGGCCAAAGCCTGGGCGGTGCGCTGGTGGTGCACTACCTGGCGGAACATCCCGAGCGCCAGCCCCAGCTCAAGGCGTTGGTGCTGGACGGTGTGCCGGCCAGTTATCGTGACGTAGGACAATTCGCCCTCAGCACCTCCTGGCTAACATGGCCATTCCAGGTACCGTTGTCGTGGCTGGTACCGGACGCCGACAGTGCGATCAACGCCATGCCCCGGCTGACCGGTGTGCCGAAGTTGTTGTTCCATAGCCTCGATGATCCGATCGTGCCGCTGTCCAACGGCATCCGCCTGTATCAAGCTGCGCCGCCACCGAGGGTGCTGCAACTGACCCGGGGTGGTCACGTGCAGACCTTTGCCGACAAGACCTGGCAAACCGTGATGCTGCGCTACCTCGACGACCCGCAGCATTTCAACGGGCTGCGCCGCCTGGGGGAAATCCCCAATTACCCGGCGTCCCCGAATTCCAATGCAGAGAACCCGCAATGAGCGAAGAACGCAACATGATCCCCCTGATCCTCACCGGCATTGGCACCATCATCGGCACCGTTGGCTGCCTGTGGTACTACGGCTATTTGCACTTCGCCAAGCCTGAGGATGCATTGCTGCTCAGCGACTTCACCATGCTCAAGACCGTGCCAGGGGAAGACTACAAAATCTCCCTGACCCCGGCCGCCCAGGTAGCGCAGTGTGTCGATGGTGTGTTGGTGCTGTTTGATACCGAACAGAAAGGCCTGACCGGCGTCCTGGTGAACGGCAAGAAACAGGCAGTGCGATGCATGGGCCAGGAAACGCCGCAATTGGAACAGTAGGACGAATGAAGTGGGAAGGGTCTGGAACCATTTTAAGTGAGTTACCACAGATTCTGCACTGGCCAGCGGCGCTGGTGCAGTTATCTCTGCTACTTAATTTGGAGTCAGTCATATGACAAGTCCCATCTCAGGCAACACACCTTCTTCCAGTACCGCAGGTGCGGGAGGAGATAATTCGCGCATTCAGCAATTGGAGCAACAAATTCAGCAACTGAAGAACCAATCCTCCCAAGGGGGCGGTGGCGCGCAGGGGGCGGAGGGCGGCGAAAACATTCAGGAGCTGATCAAGAAGCTGATGGAAGAACTGTCAAAACTCACGGGGCAGGGTGCTCAGGAGCAGGGCGCAGACCAAGGCGGTGATAACAAGATAAACGCAGTGTCGGAGAACAACCCGGCGCAAGCGACCTTCTGACCCCAAGGCTTTGGAAACGCGCTAAGACCTCGTGATTCTTAGGTCTGCCAATAAAAGAATCCCGCCAACTGGCGGGATTCTTCATGCAGCTAGAAACGATCAGTCAGCGACGGTGTGGGCAGCGTGCTGTTACGGGCTAGTTCGTGACAGGACTCTCTGGAACCGTATTGCCTAAGAAACCACAGAAAGCGATGTAACGTGCACAGAGTGGGGCGAGAAGGTGGATATTCCTTTAATAACCAGAATGGCGGCCATCGTCTGGGCGCATAAAGAGCTGGACATGCGAGACGCTGAGGATCAAAAGCTCAAGCGACTGATGGACAAGCTGCCGGCCGAGGATACAAACCGCCCGGTCCAATTCGACAAGACCAAAAAAAACCCACCGTGAGGTGGGTTTTCTTATCCAGCATCAATCGATCAGTTAGCCATCGAAGAACGTGGCTTGACCGGCTGGTTGTCGTTGGAGATGGTCACTTCAACGCGGCGGTTCATGGCACGGCCCGAAACGCTGCCGTTGTCGGCAACCGGGTATTCCTTGCCATAACCCTGGGTCACGATGCGCGAGATATCCACACCCTGATTAGCCAGTGCGCGCTGTACGGAAGCGGCACGGCGCTCCGACAGGCTCTGGTTGTACGAGTCGGAACCGGTGCTGTCGGTGTAGCCTTCGACAATCACTTTACGGTCCGGGTTATCACGCAGGAACTGCGCTAGCTTGGTGATGTTCACCAGGCCGCTGGACTTCAGGTCCGACTTGTTGGTGGCGAACAGCACGTCACCAAACGTCACCAGGGTGCCGCGATCGGTTTGCTTGGCGTTCAAGCTGTCTTGCAGTTGCTTGATCTGCGCGTCACGGGCTTCCAGCAGGGCGCGGGCACGTTCGTCGCCAGCGTTTTTCAGCTTGGCTTCGGACTCACGCAGGACGATGGTGTCCTTGGCCACTTCAACGCGCTGGTTGGTCAGGTAGGCCAGTTGGTCGACCTTCTTCTGGTCTTCCTTGTCGCGGTAGGCCTTGTCAGCCTTGTCCAGCCACTCGCTGGCGTCTTTGGTTTCCAGCGCCGCTACTTTGGTGGCTTGCGGGTTGGCTTGCAGGGCCGAGAAGTTGGTGCGAGCGTTTTCCAGGTTCGCGTTCGGCGGGGTAGAGCACGCCGCCAGAGCAACGCTCATTGCCAGCAGGGCAGGGATCATCAATTGTTTACGCATAGTCGTGTCGTCCTTTCAATTCGGTTTCGGGTGCAATGCAATCAGAGGTAGCGGCTTATTGCTGCGGCTTGATAACAGCCGGACGCATGCCTTCCTGACGCAGCTCCTGAACAGCTTTCTGGGAATCCTTCACAGCTTGGTCGGCCTTGGCAGCCTGGGCTTTGCGCTCTGCGACGCGTGCGTCCCACTCGGCTTGTTCGGCCAGGCGACGGGCTTCGTCATAATTCTTGTCGTGCATGGCAATTTCAGCTTGCTTCAGTTTGTCCTGAGCCGACTTCATTTCCACGGCTGCGTACTCGGTACCACCGGCGCTGACGGCGCTGTTCACCGCAGATTGGGTAACAGCGTATTGCTCGGTCGGTGGGTTGCCGGCGCAGCCAGCCAGTACGAAGCTGGTGCCGATTGCCAGCGCGGCCAATTTAAGCCCGCGCAGGTGGTTAAACGAGGTTTTGGCAGTGCTGGTCTTCATCGTCTTCAACTCCATTAGGTAACTCCTGAAAAACATCAAATCCATCTCCGGCTTGCAGTGTCTGCGGGGGCCCGGCGGTAAAGCTCGGGACGCCTATTCAAACGGCTGTTCCAAGTGATGGCTTACTGGCTGTGACCGGAGGCTTTTTTGAATAGTTCAGCGAAGATGGCGATTTGCCTAAAAAAATATCTGACTGAACGGTCAGCGTTTAAAAGTTGGAACTTTTGCAATACGCAGGGGTATTCAGGGCCCGTCGGAGGCCCTGAATACTGGAGGTTTCGGTTTTTTTAGCGGAGGTTGACTAGTGTTTCTGCTTGTCGGACTGAGCCGACAGATCGTGCAGATAGCGCCGTGACAGCGTGAGAAAGCGTGGGGTTGGGCCAACGTCTTCGTACAGCGGATCGCCTTCCTCATCGGTAGCAATCACCTGCATGCCCTTGATGTAGGGAAAGCTCGCTTCCAGCTCTTCGAGGGCTGCGCCAATCAACTCGCCGAGCAGTTCTTCGGTGTGGCGTTTGGGGTACATCTCGGAGATCGCCGCCAGCCTGGCAGCGGCTTCAACGTCCAGATGGATGGCGTATTCGGTTTTGGTCAGGCGACCCTTGGCGTTTTCTTCCCAATGCTGGGCCAGTTCTCGGATTTTCATGGCAACCTCAATGGAGCCCACGGTACGCGGGCGATGATGAGTGACCAGCCGGCCAGCGCGGATAACGCTGCGGCTTACTGTTGAGACTAGCTGCAACTCACAAGGTTTAAAGTTCCTTGTAAGACTTCGCCGTGGGCGGCACTCTTGAGGATCAAAGCGTCCCGGATTTTCTGCTGGAGATTGGCTGATGAGCGATATCGATGCACGTTTGCGTGAGGATGTTCACCTGCTGGGTGAGCTGTTGGGCAACACGATTCGAGAGCAGTACGGCGATGAATTCCTCGACAAGATCGAGCAGATCCGTAAAGGCGCCAAGGCCGACCGCCGTGGCGCGGCTTCGGAGCAGGCGGCTGGCGAAGAGCTGAGCGCCAGCCTCAACCAACTGAAAGAAGATGAACTGCTGCCGGTGGCGCGGGCCTTCAACCAGTTTCTCAACCTGGCCAACATCGCCGAGCAGTACCAGTTGATCCACCGCCGTGATGAATCAACGCCTGCGCCGTTTGAGTCACGGGTACTGCCGGAACTGCTGGCACGCTTGCAGAGCGAAGGCCACAGCAGTGAATCCCTGGCGCGCCAGTTGGGCCGGCTGGAAATCGAGCTGGTGCTCACCGCGCACCCCACCGAAGTCGCCCGCCGCACCCTGATCCAGAAATACGATGCCATCGCCGCACAACTGGCCCTGCAGGATCACCGCGACCTCACCACCGCCGAGCGCGAGCAGATCCGCAATCGCCTGCAACGCCTGATCGCCGAAGCCTGGCACACCGAAGAAATCCGCCGCACCCGGCCCACGCCTGTAGACGAAGCCAAGTGGGGCTTTGCGGTGATCGAGCATTCGTTGTGGCACGCCATCCCGAATTATTTGCGCAAGGCTGATCATGCCTTGCATGCGGCGACCGGTTTGCGCCTGCCCCTGGAAGCCGCGCCGATTCGCTTTGCGTCCTGGATGGGCGGCGACCGCGACGGCAACCCCAACGTCACCGCGCCGGTCACCCGTGAAGTGTTGCTGCTGGCACGCTGGATGGCAGCTGACCTGTACCTGCGCGATATCGATCACCTGGCCTCCGAGCTGTCGATGCAACAAGCCAGCCCGGCATTGCAGGCCAAGGTCGGCGACAGCGTCGAACCTTATCGGGCGTTGCTTAAGCAACTGCGTGAGCGCCTGCGCGCCACACGCCAATGGGCCCACACCTCGTTGACTACCACCACGCCGGCGCCTGCCGATGTGCTGCAAAACAACCGCGAGCTGCTCGAGCCGCTGGAGCTGTGCTACGAGTCGTTGCATACCTGCGGCATGGGCGTGATTGCCGACGGCCCGCTGCTGGACTGCTTGCGTCGGGCGGTGACGTTTGGCCTGTTCCTGGTGCGCCTCGACGTCCGTCAGGATTCGACCCGCCACTGCGCGGCCATGACTGAAATCACCGATTACCTGGGCCTTGGCCGTTACGAGGATTGGGACGAAGAGGCGCGCATCAGTTTCCTGATGAAGGAACTGGCCAACCGTCGCCCCTTGTTGCCGGGTTACTTCAAACCGTCGGCAGACACTGCCGAAGTGCTGAACACCTGCAAGGAAATCGCCGCCGCACCTGCCGCTTCGCTGGGTTCCTACGTCATTTCCATGGCCGGCGCCGCGTCGGATGTGCTGGCTGTGCAACTGCTGCTCAAAGAGTCCGGCGTACAACGACCGATGCGGGTGGTGCCGTTGTTCGAGACCCTGGCTGACCTGGACAACGCAGGCCCGGTGATCGAGAAACTGCTGCTGTTGCCGGGCTATCGCGCCCGTCTGCAGGGCCCGCAGGAAGTGATGATCGGCTATTCGGATTCGGCCAAGGATGCGGGCACTACCGCCGCCGCCTGGGCGCAATACCGGGCCCAGGAACAGTTGGTGGAAATCTGCCGCGAACAACAAGTCGAACTGCTGCTGTTCCACGGTCGCGGCGGCACCGTAGGCCGCGGCGGCGGCCCGGCGCACGCGGCGATTCTGTCGCAGCCACCGGGTTCGGTCGCGGGGCGTTTCCGCACCACCGAACAAGGCGAGATGATCCGCTTCAAGTTCGGCCTGCCGGACATCGCCGAGCAAAACCTCAACCTGTACCTGGCGGCAGTGCTGGAGGCGACGTTGTTGCCACCGCCACCACCGGAGCCGGCCTGGCGCCACTTGATGGACGAATTGGCCGCCGACGGTGTCAGCGCTTACC
The DNA here is from genome assembly GCF_011765255.1 of Pseudomonas sp. AN3A02. NCBI lineage: Bacteria > Pseudomonadati > Pseudomonadota > Gammaproteobacteria > Pseudomonadales > Pseudomonadaceae > Pseudomonas > Pseudomonas sp. AN3A02. Next base: position 502,799 of record NZ_JAARNI010000004.1, on the reverse strand, counting down.
GCGCCGTGGTGCGGGAAAATCCGCAATTTGTCGAGTATTTCCGCCAGTCCACGCCGGAGCAGGAGTTGGGCCGCTTGCCTTTGGGCAGTCGCCCGGCCAAGCGTCGAGCCGGCGGTATTGAAAGCCTGCGGGCAATCCCGTGGATTTTCGGCTGGACCCAAACTCGCCTGATGCTGCCGGCCTGGCTCGGTTGGGAAGCGGCCTTGAGCAAGGCCCTTGAGCGCGGCGAAGGTGAGTTGCTGGGGCAAATGCGCGAGCAGTGGCCGTTCTTCCGTACGCGCATCGATATGCTGGAAATGGTGCTGGCCAAGGCCGACGCCGACATCGCCCGCCTGTATGACGAGCGTCTGGTACAGCCTGATCTGCTGCCATTGGGTGCGCACTTACGCGACCTATTGTCGCAGGCGTGCAGTGTAGTGCTTGGCCTGACTGGCCAGTCTCAGCTGCTGGCCCATAGCCCCGATACCCTGGAGTTCATCCGGCTGCGCAACACCTACCTCGACCCGTTGCACCTGTTGCAGGCCGAGTTACTGGCCCGATCGCGGCAACAGGAGGCGGCGCAGGACAGCCCTCTGGAACAGGCGCTGCTGGTGTCTGTGGCCGGTATTGCCGCCGGATTGCGCAACACCGGCTGACATTTATGGCGTGTTCTCAATAGCTTGCAGATACATCGCGCCGGTCGCCGTCAAAATGTCGACCGGCGTTTTGCTGTCCGGGTTGTACCTGCCGATAAAGCCAGCGCGGCGCGGGTTTCTCCTACTTTCGGCGGCTTGTGTGGTTTGGGCCTGCTGTGTATCTTGATCAGCCTTTGGCCGTTTGTGCGGCCTGGACCCAAAATTTCCGAGATTGGCCCCATGCGGCGAATCCGAGCGTCATCTTTATAAAAAATTGAGGAGCACATCGATGCGCGTCATTCTGCTGGGAGCTCCCGGGGCCGGTAAAGGTACTCAGGCAAAGTTCATCACTGAAAAATTCGGCATTCCACAAATCTCCACCGGCGACATGCTGCGCGCGGCCGTCAAGGCGGGCACCGAGCTGGGCCTGATCGCCAAGAGCGTGATGGACAGCGGCGGCCTGGTCTCCGATGACTTGATCATCAACCTGGTCAAGGAACGCATCAGCCAGGACGACTGCAAGAACGGTTTCCTGTTCGACGGTTTCCCGCGCACCATTCCCCAGGCTGAAGCCCTGGTGAAGGCCGGCGTCGAGCTGGACAACGTGGTGGAAATCGCCGTTGAAGACGAAGAGATCGTGCAGCGTATTGCCGGTCGTCGTGTTCACGAAGCCTCGGGCCGCGTTTACCACATCGTCTACAACCCGCCGAAAGTGGCTGGCAAGGATGATGTCACCGGCGACGACCTGGTGCAGCGTAAAGACGATACTGAAGAAACCGTGCGCCATCGTCTGTCGGTCTATCATTCCCAGACCAAGCCGCTGGTGGACTTCTACCAGAAACTTTCGGCCGCCCAGGGCAAGCCGAAGTACAGCCACATCGAAGGTGTGGGTTCGGTTGAAGCCATCACTGGCAAAGTACTGCAAGCGCTGAGCTGATCGTTCATCCGCTTGATTGACAACGGCCCGCTTGCGGGCCGTTGTTGTTTATACTGACGCACTTTTTTTCAACGTGGATGCATACACCGATGAGCACCTTGCTGGCCCTGGACACCGCGACTGAAGCTTGCTCCGTTGCCCTGCTGCATGATGGCAAGGTCACGAGCCACTACGAGGTGATCCCGCGCCTGCACGCGCAGAAGCTGTTGCCGATGATCAAGCAACTGTTGCTGGACGCGGGCACCACCTTATCGGCGGTGGACGCCATCGCGTTCGGCCGTGGCCCGGGTGCGTTTACCGGTGTGCGCATCGCTATTGGCGTGGTTCAGGGATTGGCATTTGCTCTCGAGCGTCCGGTGTTGCCGGTGTCCAACCTGGCGGTACTGGCGCAGCGGGCGTTTCGCGAACACGGCGTGAGCCAAGTTGCCGCTGCCATCGATGCGCGCATGGACGAAGTGTATTGGGGTTGCTACCGCGAAACCGCTGGCGAGATGCGCCTGGTGGGTGCTGAAGCCGTGTTGCCGCCTGAAACGGCGGCCTTGCCGGCTGATGCCAGCGGCGACTGGTTCGGTGCCGGCACCGGCTGGGGCTACGGCGAGCGCATTGGCGTGACGCTTGCGGGCCAGGATGCCGCAATGTTGCCCCATGCCGAAGACCTGCTGACCCTGGCACGCTTTGCCTGGGAGCGGGGCGAGGCAATTGCGGCCGACCAGGCAGCGCCTGTGTACCTGCGGGATAAAGTGGCGCAAACCAAGGCTGAACGCGGAATTATTTGACGTCAAAAAGGCGGGCAATTTCAGGCAAAAATCGCCAATCGTCAGAATTTGCCCGCGCTTTTAAACCTTTTACCAATTATGTGTTCTAGTTATCACCAGAGCATTTGCGCGCCATGGAAAGCGCCACTAAAATGCCATCACCGATACCGAGTTCGCATGTATGCGCATAGACGGCTTTTCATCACAGTCCTACCCCCTCAAGCGTAAGCCTCGCAAGGCGAACGTGACGGTAGACGACTCCGTCGAAGACTCGCCCGACTTTGTTGAAATCCAGTCTGACTCTACTGCTGTTTCTGCTCGTTCCCATGGCTCCAACGGCGAACGCATCAGCGGCGTACCCGCCCGCCAGCAAGACATGGTCTTCCCGCGCTCCATGAGCAAAAACGTCGCCAATGCCCTGGCCAGCTACCTGACCACCGCCGGCTTTGTCGAATGGGATATGGAAGTGCTGGGCCTCGATATCCACATCTGATGCTGTTGCCTTACTACCTCGGTTGTCCGTCCTGGAGTGAAAACGCCTGGCGCGAATACCTGTATCCCGCCGCCGCCCGTTCCAGCGATTACCTCGCCCTGTATTCCCACGTCTTCAACGCCGTTGAGGGCAACACCACGTTCTATGCCCGTCCTTCCGTCGCTACCGTGCAGCGCTGGGCTGAAATCATGCCCGAACATTTTCGCTTCACTGCCAAGTTTCCGGGTGACATCAGCCACAGCGGCAACCTGATTGAGCAGTTGCCGGCGGCGGAAAGTTTTCTTGGCTTGATGAGCCCGTTGGGTGAGCGCATTTCGCCGTTGTGGCTGCAACTGCCGGCCAGCTTTACCCCGCAGCGCCTGGGTGAGTTGGCCGGGTTTATCGATGGGGTGGAGCGACCGTTGGCGGTGGAAGTGCGTCACTTGGAGTTCTTCGCCAAGGGCGACGCCGAGCGCAGTCTCAACCGCTTGCTGCGCGACCGGGGTGTCGAGCGCATCTGCCTGGACCCGCGTGCGTTGTTCAGTTGCACGTCCACCTCGGCAGCCGTGCTGCACGCCCAATCGAAAAAGCCCAAGGTGCCACCTCGCCCGGCGGCGCTGACGCAGTTTCCGCAAGTGCGCTTTATTGGCCATCCGGAGCTGGAAGCCAATGACCCGTTCCTGGTGCCCTGGGTTGAAAAGGTCGCCGGCTGGATCGAAGAGGGTCGCACGCCCTATGTCTTTCTCCACACCTCTGACAATCGCCTGGCCGCCCAACTGGCCCTGCGCTTTCATGAAAAGCTGATGGTGCGTTTGCCCGGCTTGCCGGCCTTGCCGCAGATTCATCGAGAACCCGAAGCGGAGCAACTGGGGTTACTCTAAGGCTCCTTTTCCCGACAGGAGTCAGTCATGGATGCCCAAACCCTTCGCGCCGAAACCTTCAAGGCCCTGCATGAGCGTGACCGTGCCTTCGTGATGCCCAATCCGTGGGATGCCGGTTCCGCAAAAATGCTCGCCAGCCTGGGTTTCGAAGCCCTGGCCACCACCAGCGCCGGCTTCGCCTTCAGCCTCGGCCGCCCGGATGCCGAAGGTGCGTTGTCCCTGGAAGACACCTTGGGCAATGCCGGGGCGATCGTCCAGGCCACCTCGCTGCCCGTTGCCGCCGACCTGGAAAACGGCTTCAGCGATACGCCCCAAGGTTGCGCCGAGACCATCCTGCGCGCCGCAGCTACCGGCATTGTCGGTGGCTCCATCGAAGACGCCACCGGGATTGCTGTCGACCCGATCTATCCGTTTGATTTGTCCGTCGAACGTGTCGAAGCGGCGGTCGCTGCTGCCCGCAGCCTGCCGTTCCCCTTCACGCTGACCGCCCGTGCAGAAAACCTCCTGCATGGCCGGCTGGATTTGCCCGACACCATCCGCCGCCTCCAGGCCTACGCCGAAGCCGGTGCCGACGTGCTGTATGCACCGGCCCTGCGCAGTGCCGAGGAAGTGTTGGCCGTGGTGAAGGCGGTCGCGCCAAAGCCCGTGAATATCTTGATGTCAGGCGCCCTGAAACTCAGCGTGGCGCAGTTGAGCGAGCTGGGCGTCAAGCGCATCAGCGTGGGTTCGGCCATGGCCCTGGCGGCTTATGGAGAGTTCTTCAGGGCGGCCCGGGAGGTTCATGAACTGGGCACGTTTACCTTTACCGAACGCTCGATGCCGTTCAGCCAGGCCAATCAACTGTTCAAGGGTTGAGGGAGCGTGCGCTTCTTCAAAGTGCTGGGTGTGTTGCTCGTGTTGGCGGGCGGTCTGCTGGTCGGCGTGTGGCGGGGCTGGGTGCCGCTGCCCGATGACTGGAACCCGTGGGCACCGTTGGACGTGCGCGCAAGCCCGAACCTGTTGACCCGATTCAAGCTTGGGCGTTTGCAGGATGACCCTGCGCTGTGTGACCAGGTGCTGAAAACCTCCGGGCTGCGGGTCACACATCAGGCAGACAGCCCTGCCGATGCCGCCTGCCCGCTGCGCAATACCTTGCGCGTCCAGGGGGCGGAGGTCGGTCTGAGCAGCAGCTTTCTCGCCAGTTGCCCGCTGGCCGTGGCGTTCGCCCTGTTCGAGCGCCACAGCTTGCAACCGGCGGCGCAGGCGGTGTTTGGCCAGGCGGTGACACGGGTCGATCACCTCGGCAGCTTTGCCTGTCGCAATATCTACAACCGGGCCGATGGGCGCCTCAGCCAGCACGCGTCGGCGAATGCTTTGGATATCGCCGGCTTTCGCCTGGCGGACGGGCGCACCATCAATGTGCTCAAGGATTGGCCGGGCGGCGGCGAGGGCGCGAGGTTTCTGCGGCAAGTGCGCGATGGCGCCTGCAAGGATTTCAACGTGGTGTTGAGCCCGGATTACAACGCCGCCCACCGAAACCACTTTCATCTCGACATGGGGCGTTGGTGGGTGTGTCGCTGAGAGTCAGGCCGCGAGGCGCAGGTTGTGGATAATCAGCGGGCGAGCCCAGCGGCTGTCGAAGTCCAGGGCTTTTTGTTGCTCAACCAGCTCTTCTGCCGGGAATGGCGGCGGTGGCGGTGGCAGCAGGTCCAGTTCGAATTCGGCAATCGGCAAATGCAGTGGGCGTGGCTGAGGCGCCGGGCCAGGCAGGGGCAGCGGGTGGCCGGCGGTCAGGACGATAGGGCGCACCCAACCGCTTTCGAAGTTCTGCTGTTTTTGCTGGGCGACCACTTCTTCCGCTGGGTACGGTGGCGGGGACGGTGGCAGCAATTCCAGTTCGAATTCGGCGATGGGCAGGAACAGCGGCTCGGGCGGGGCGATCTCGGTCTCTTTCACGTCACACGCGCGTTGGGTGACGATCTGCGACAGCAGGTCACTGCCTTCGCTCGGTTCAACCGACGGATCTACCGGCGTTGCCACGGACTTGGCGAGCGCGCCCGGCGTGTCGCCGAGCTGTTCGGCCAACGCCTGGGCGAAGAAGTCCTGCCACACATGACTGACCCCGGCCAGCGCTTGGGTATTGCGCAGGCCGAAGTGGTTGTGGGTCGGCAGTACACCGGTAAATAGCGAAGGAATGTCTGACATTTCTCTCGATCGTCGCTCAGCTCTGGCAAAATGCCTGATCCTTTTTTTTATCGGCCGCTTTTCGCCGATCCTTAATATTTTTGAGCGTAGTCACCGATGAGCGAACAACCAGCGGCCAGCCGCATTCGGGTCGAGGCCTTGGCCGAAGGTTTTCAGGCCCGTGCCCAGCAGTGGGCCGAGCAGCTTGGGTTGCCTTTGCAGCTGGATGAGGCGGACTTTGCCTTGCAGGTGAGCGAGCAGGGCCTGCAGTTGCAACAACTGGGGCCTGATGCGCCTGGGCCGGTGCGGGTGGATTTTGTGGAAGGTGGTGCGGCGCACCGGCGTTTGTACGGTGGTGGCAGCGGGCAGATGATTGCCAAGGCGGTGGGCGTGGCGCAGGGTGTGCGGCCGCGGGTGCTGGACGCTACGGCGGGGTTGGGCAAGGATGCTTTCGTACTGGCTAGCCTGGGGTGCGAGATGAGCCTGATCGAGCGGCAGCCGTTGATTGGGGCGTTGCTGGAGGATGGTCTGGCGCGCGGGGCTGAGGATTTTGAGGTGGCGCCGATTGTGGCGCGCATGAGGTTGCTCAAGGGCAATTCGATTGAGGTGATGCGCAGTTGGGAGGGGGAGCCGCCTCAGGTGATTTACCTGGATCCGATGTTTCCTCATCGGGAGAAGACCGCGCTGGTGAAGAAGGAGATGCGGTTGTTTCGGCCCTTGGTGGGGGATGATCCGGACGCGCCGGCGTTGCTCGCTGCTGCGTTGGCCTTGGCCAGCCATCGGGTGGTGGTTAAGCGGCCGCGTAAGGCGCCGTGTATTGATGGTCCGAAGCCGAGTCATGCGTTGGATGGGAAGTCCAGCCGGTATGACATTTATCCGAAGAAGGCGCTGAAGTCCTGAGGCGGGTATGGGTGTGTATATCCGTTACCTGGATAACGGATATGCCCCCGATCAAACCAGATGCAAATGGTTATCCCAAAGCCCCGCCGGCAACTCCAGCGGCTTGGCCACCAACGGCACCTGCCGACAATCATAAAACCGGCAACGCCCCTGCCCGGAAGTCACTACAAACCCGTCAGCCACCGCACCCACCCCGGCACAATCCGGCAACGGCCCGTCCAGCAGCAACTGCGCGCTGTCCATGTTCCAGATAAAGAGCCGATTGCCCCGAGGCGCCGTCAGCGCCACCAGCCGCAACTCACTGTGCACCGCAACGCTGGCCGTGTAATGCCCCATGGACTGCAACTGCTCATCCGCCACCGGAAACGCCACAAACGGCTGCCCTGGCCGCTTGATCGCCAGCAACTCCGACCGCTCATGAGACGCTCCCATGAACTGCTGCCCCGCGAGGATCGTACCGTCGCTGGCAATCCCCATATGCCGCACACTGTTCATCTGCTGGCTCAGGGTTTCCTTGCTCAACAGCGCACCGTCGCGTTGCATCAGGACCAGGCTCGGCTCCATGGCATTCAGGTTCATCTCCACCCGGCTCTCCGCCTCGGTACGAATCCCGCCGTTAGCCACCACCAGCGTCTCACCGTCAGGCATCCACGACACCTGATGCGGCCCGATCCCATGGGTAGAAATCTCCCCGGTGTGCACCAACCGCTCACCCTCGAACCGATACACCCCAAGCAAGCCACGGCCCGGATCGGACGTGTCGTTTTCCGTGGCATACAACCACTCGCCATCCTTGTGCACCACCGCATGTCCATAAAAGTGGCGATTGGCGTTGGACGTAATGGTCTGCAGCAGCGCCCCGTCACGCAAGTCGATCAGATAGCTCTCGGTGCCCGGCCGGCGGGCGACAAACAGCGCAATCGGCAGGGTCGGGTGGTTGATGATGTCGTGGCAGCGCTGGCCAACCTGGGTCGCAAACACTTGTTTGCCGTCCAGGTGGAAGCCGACGGCGTAGTGCTTGCCATCACTGTCATCGCGCGCCGAGAGCAGCAGCGGGGTTTTGCCCTTCTGCTTGAACAGCGTCCAGCCACCCAGGGTAATTGCGCTGAGCAGCACGCTGCCGAGGGCCAAAGCCTGTCGCCTGAGCATCATCAGTCACCGTCGTTGGCGTTAAAGCCCAGTTGGATACCCAGCGCCTTGGCCAGTTCGCCTTCGTGCAGGCGGTGGACCACGTTAAGGCTGTCGTAGATGTCGTTGAGTTGCTGGCGCCCGGCATCGTCGCCCAGCAGTTCGTTCAGCGAGCGCTGGTTGCTGGCGAACAGTTTCAGGGACGCGGCATACGCGGCGTCAATCTTGTCAGCCAACGGCTTTTGATCGGCAGGCAACAGGCCGCGCAGGCCTTTGTTGTCGACGCCGACCCATACGGTCTGGGCGGCAGCCAGGCTGGCCTCGAGGCTTTGCAGGGACGACTGGCTGCGCCACGCATCTGCCTGGAACGGTTGCGGGATGCCCTTGGTCTGGCGGCCCATCGGGGTGCCGAGTTTTTTCTTCAGGGTGTCCAGTGCGGTCACTTGAACTCGCAGCAGGTCGGCGATGGCTTCGTGGGAATCGGCGTAGCGCTGGTTAGGAAACTTGGTCATCTGCGCCAGCATGCCGTCGGTGCTGTTCCAGCTCGACAGGATTTCTTCGGCGAGCAGTTTCTGGCGTTCGCCGATGGCTACCAGCAACGGGCAGTAGCGGGCTTTTTGTGTCTCGTCCGCCAGGTCGGTTTTGGCGTCGTAGAGGATGTATTCGTAGGCCGACAGGCCCTGCACCACGACGCTGGATTTGGCCAGTGCGGCGGCATCGATCTGCGGCTGGGCAGTCACCAGTTGCTCGACCTGACGGCCCACCAGGTTTTTCTTGTCCGGCCAGAACTGCACCTGCCACGAGCGGTTGCCCTCCGCCAGTGGGCCGATCAGCAGCGGTTGCAGCTCGGCCCAGGCTTTTTGTGCGTGCAGGAAGTCCGCACGGGCGGTCTCCAGGCTTTCCTTGCCCTGGCAGTAGGCCAGGGCACTGACGGCCAGTTGGCGGTCGGCTTCAACCCAGCGGCTGTAGGTCGGCAGGATCACTTGCTTGGCGATGGCCGCCGAGGTCACCGCTTGCGGGTCCTGGGGCGAGCATGCACCGAGGGCGAGGGCGGCCAGGCTGGTGAACAACAACTTGGGACGGAACATGTCGAGCTCCCTTCTGTAATTAGGACAAAGCTTATAAAGAATTCAGGAATGCCAGCAACGCGGCGCGCTGTTCGGCATTAAAAGACAGCACATGCTGCTGCGCCGCCTGGGCTTCACCGCCGTGCCACAGCACGGCCTCCATCAGGTTGCGGGCGCGGCCGTCATGCAAAAACTGGGTGTGGCCACTGACGGCTTGCGTCAGGCCAATGCCCCACAACGGCGGGGTGCGCCAGTCGCGGCCACTGGCCTTGAATTCGGTACGGTTGTCGGCGAGGCCGTCGCCCATGTCGTGCAGCAGCAAGTCGCTGTAGGGGCGAATCACCTGCTTGGCCAATTCAGGTTCGGCAGCCGTTGGCGCCGTGGTGAATTGCGGGGTGTGACAGCCCTGGCAGCCAGCCTGGTAGAACAGGTTTTTCCCGGCCAGCACCTGCGGCGAATTGACGTCGCGGCGGGCGGGGACGGCCAGGTTGCGGGTGTAGAACAGCACCAGGCGCAGGATGTTGTCGCTGACCTCAGGCTCGCCGTCCGGGCCATTGCCGTTGGGCGCCTGTTTGCAGGCGACTTGTGCATCAGTGCAGTCATCGAACGGTCTCAGGGACGTGGTGAGGCCCATATCACCAGAGAACGCGTGAACATTTTGTTGATTGAGGTTCGGTTGCCCGGCTTTCCAGCCAAATCGACCGAGCACGGTCTTGTGTTGCGCGTCGTCCCAGACCCAATTCGCGCGTCCGACAATGGCTTCCTTGTCGGCGGTTTTCGGATCGGTGTTGCGCAGGATGTCGGCGTCGGGGATGGCTTCCAGCAGCCCCAGGCCGATCATCGGCGGTGCGACCCGGGCCGAGAAGCGTGTGTCGGGGTGCATCGGGCCGTAGCCCAGCTGGGTGATTTGCAGCGCCGGCTTGCGCAACTCGACGACGGTACCGTCCTTGAAGCTGACGTTGACCGGTGTGTAGTCGACCCGCACCTTGCCTTCCGGGGCGACGCCGGGCACGGCCATGTCCTGCAATTGCCCGCCGTAGACCGGCTCGGGGACGACACCCAGTTGCTCGATGACCTTCGCATAGGGCGGCGCATCGGGGATCGACAGGCGCACCAGCATCGACACCGCGTTGGCTGCATCGGGCAGCGGCGGATGACCACGGCCATCCTTGATATGGCAGTTCTGGCAGGCGTTGGTGTTGAACAGCGGCCCCAGCCCATCGCGGGCAGTGGTGGTCGACGGGGCAATCACCCAGGGGCTGCGGAAGAAACTGTTGCCCACGCTGAAGTCCAGGCGCCGGGTCGGGGACAGGTTGGCCGAGGGCAGCGAGAAGGCGTTCTGGTCGGTTTTTCTCACCGTTGTCGCGCCACCCGCGCGCGCTTCGCCCGGCTCCGCTTTGGTGAATCGCGGGGCGTCATCGCAGGCACTCAGGCTCAAGGCCATCAACAGTGCAGACAGGCGAAGGGGCGAACGAGACATCAGGTTTCCTGAACGGAGGCTGAAAACAAGGCCGCAAAGTCTAACAGGGCAGGGCGGATTGAATAAGAGCAATTATCGTTTGGTGATATCCGATTCATTCCCGCTAGAATGACCGCACATTTTTCTCTGGAGGTGGCCAATGCAGGCTCTCGACGCTTTGCTCAACCGTGTTTCCGTGCCGCGACTGCTGGACCCGGCACCGACCCAGGAGCAGCGCGACCTGCTGTTCGCCGCCGCCATGCGCGCCCCCGACCACGGCCAGCTGCGGCCTTGGCGCTTCCTGACGGTGGAAGGTGCGGCACGTGAGCGCATGGGCACGCTGCTGGCCGAAGCCGCTCGCCTGCAAGACGCCGACGCGCCCCAGGCCGCGATCGACAAGGCGCAGAACGGCCCGCTGCGTGCGCCGTTGGTGGTGGTAGTGATTGCCCGCCTGCAAGAACATTTCAAAGTGCCAAAATCCGAGCAACGGCTGGCGGCGGCCTGTGCGGCCCACGGGATTCTGCTGGCGGCGTATGCCCAGGGCATTGGCGCGGTGTGGCGCACCGGTGAGTTGTCGTACTCGGCACACGTTGCCAAGGGGCTGGGGTTGACCGGGGATGAGGAAGTGATTGGCTTCCTCTACCTGGGCACGCCACAAAACCCGCCGCGTACCGCGCCGAAAGAAGACCTGGCGCCGTTTGTGGCGGCCTGGACGGGTCAGTAAGGCACCGCAACTCTAATGTGGACGGGCTTGTGTGGGAGCGGGCTTGCTGTGGTGAGCGGGCTTGCCCCGCGTTGGGCTGCGAAGCAGCCCCATCAATCTGTGGTGAACCCGACGGGGGACAAGCCCCCTCACCACAGCAAGCCCGCTCCCACATTTAGACCTCACTGGTTTCAAGCTCGGGTCAAACCCGAAACTGATCCATCAGCTTCATCTGCTGGCTGGCCAACGCATTGAGTTGGCTGCTGATGGCTGCCGACTCGGTGGCCTGGCCGGTCAGGGTTTCGGTCACCGTGCGGATCGCCGAAACGTTGCGGTTGACCTCTTCGGCCACCGCACTCTGCTGCTCGGCAGCGCTGGCGATTTGCAGGTTCATGTCGCTGATCACCGTCACTGCATCGCTGATCTTGCCCAGGGCCTGCACCGCCTGATGAATCTGCCCGGCATTGTTCTGCGCCTGGCTCTGGCTCGAATGCATGGTCGCCACCACCCCACGGGTGCCGGTCTGGATGCGTTCGATCACCAGGCGAATCTCCTCCACCGAATCCTGGGTACGCTTGGCCAGGTTGCGCACCTCGTCGGCCACCACGGCAAAACCTCGCCCGCTTTCCCCGGCCCGTGCTGCTTCAATTGCGGCGTTCAGGGCCAGCAGATTGGTCTGTTCGGCGATGCTGCGGATCACTTCCAGTACCGAACCGATCTGTTCGCTGTTCACCGCCAGGGCTTCGACTTCGGTCACTGCCTTGCTGACTTCTTCGGCCAGGGTGGTGATGTCGCGGGTGCTGCGCTCAATGATCTGCATGCCTTCACGGGCTGACTGGTCGGCACCGCGGGCAGCGCTGGCGGCGTTGGAGGCGCTGTTGGCCACGTCGTGGGCGGTGGCGCTCATTTCATTCGAGGCCGTGGCCACCTGGTCGATCTCACGGAACTGCACCTGCATGCCTTCACTGGTCTGGCGCGCGATTGCCGAAGACTGGTCGGCGGTGCCACGGGCTTCGGTGATGCTTTGCTTAATCTGCGCGATGGTCGGCTGCAGCTTGTCGAGGAAGCGGTTGAACCAGTTCACCAGTTCCCCCAGTTCATCCTTTTTAGCGTAGGCCAGGCGTTGGGTGAGGTCACCGTCGCCGCTGGCGATTTCCTTGAGCATGGCGGCCACGCTGTTGATCGGCCGGGTCACGCCGGTGGCCGTCAGCCAGATCAGCAACAAGCCCAGCAGGCCGGCGGCTGCGCCCACCAGCAGCGCCTTGACGGTGCCACTGGCCTGGGCCTTGTCGAGCACGGCCTGGAGTTTCAATGAGTCTGCCAGAAGCACTTGTTTAGGCAGCTTGATCACCACCCCCCAGGATTTGGCGTCGGCAATCGGCTTCACCGGGTACACGGCGCGGATCGTGCCATCTTCCTCGCGGATCTTGCGGGTATCGCTGGCCAGCAATTGCACGATCTCTTTGCCTTCGGCGCCGAGGGTGTCCACCAGGTTTTTGCCGACCTTGGCCGGCTCGCCGCTGTAACCGGCAATCAGGCCGTTACCGGACAGTATTTCGAGAATCCCTGCACCATTGAACAGCTCTTTTTGTGCCGCATCGGTGGCCGCTTGAAGGGCGTTGAGGGCGAGGTCGATCCCCACTACGCCGATCACCTTGCCGTCGACCAGCAGGGGTAGGGAAATGGTGGTCATCAACACCGGTTTGCCGGCCACGGTGTCTTCATACGGGTCCAGCAGGCAGGTGTTTTTGGTGTCCCGCGGGCAGGTGTACCAGATGTTGTAAGGCGTACCGCTGAGGTTGAGGGTGGTCTTGGTCAGGTCGTCCTCGACCATCACCGTGTTCAGGCCTTCACCGCCGGCGCGGCTCCAGTAGCTGGAAAAACGGCCTTTTTCGTTGGACACACGGGCGGCGTCGTTGACGAATTCGCTGTCCTTGCCGTCGAGGGCATTGGGCTCGAACGACAGCCAGATACCGAGCACCTTGCTGTTGCGGTCGAAGGCGGTTTTCAGGCTGTGGTTGAGCTCTTCACGCAACGCTGCGGCGTCCAGCGAGCGCTTGCCGGCCAGGGTGCGCAGGTCCTTGATCTGGTCGGCGAGGGCCGTGACCACCAACAGGCTTTCACCGAAGGTTTTTTGCAGTTGCGAGGCTTGTTCGGCAGCCTTGGCCTGCAGCAGGTTCTGCACGCTGTCGGTGAGCATTCGCGAGCTTGAATTGCTGATCAGTTCGTCGTTCTGATTGGTCTGGTACAGGTTCATGCTGACCACCAACGCGATCACCCCCAGCAGGCAGAGCCCGGACAGCAGCACGATTTTCAAACGTATGGAGAGGGTGTCGAACATAGTTTTACCCGCGAATGGACTTATTAGTATGCAAGCTCAGGCGAGTCCATTCGGCGCTATGCCCGGAACATCGGCTTGAGCCGGCAGTTCATGAGCGTAAGCCGATGAGCGGTAGGCGGGGGTCAGGCAGGGTGCGGGAGGCGTTCCGGCCGAGACCAGATCCACAGGTTGCCCATGCTCATTCCGGCGATGGCCAGGTAGATCGGCCAGCCATGGTCGAGCATCACCAACATCAAGCCGGCGCACAGCAACATGCTCACGGTAGCGCTGACTTTGGCCCGGCGGGCGATGATCTTGCCGTTGCGCCAATTGAACAGGATCGGCCCGAACAGGCGGTGGTTTTCCAGCCATGCACTCAGGCGCGGGGAGCTTTTGGTGGCGGCCCAGGCGGCCAGCAGGATGAATTCGGTGGTGGGCAAGCCCGGTACCACAATCGCAATCAAACCGATGCCCAGGCTGACGTAGGCCAGCAGGCCGAACAGGACACGGGCGATTTTGGATGAGGATTGGGTTTTGCCGGTCATGGGTGCGGTTTGCATGGATGGATTTACGAAGGATTCAAATTGAAACCGGGTCAAAATGTGGGAGCGGCGGTGCGACGATTCGACTTGCTCGCGAATGCGGTGTGTCAGTCAATACATGTACCGACTGATCCACCGCATTCGCGAGCAAGCCCGCTCCCACATTTGATTGCATTCCAATCAGGGAATCAGGCCAGTTCAGGGGCGCTAGCGTACGCCTGTTCCAGCAACACGGTGAAGCGTACGAACGCATCAACCGCGGCTTTCTCCACTTCGGCTTCTTCTTCAGCGGTGAATTCCAGTGCGTCGAGGGTGCGGGTGAAGCGCTTCCAGCCTTCAGCGCGACCACCCGCCGGCTCGCCCAGGTGACGGGCGCCGAAGGTTTCGCTCAAGCCCAGGCCCACGGCGCGCTTGATCAGGAACGCGGCGCCCAGCTTGGAGCCTTCGGACACGAACAGCCAGCCCAGGGCTTCGGCCTTGCTCGGGTTTTTTACCGCGCCGGCGACCGGTGCCGGTACTTCGGTGTCCAGGTCGCCCAGGTCCAGCTTGGCCGCTTCGGCACGGCAGCGTTCGGCCAGGTCGGGGACGATCTTGATCAGTTCTGCATCGTTGTACAGCGCCACCAGCTCCGACTGGAACAGGTACTGCGCGACCACGAAGCGGGCGAAGTTGGCCTGGGTTTCAAACGGTGCATGGGCCTTTACCAGCGCGTCGAGCTTGGTGTGCGGTTCGTTGGTGATCTGGTTCAGGCGTTGAGAGCGCAGGCTTGGGCGTTCAGCAGTAGGAGAAGCGGTCATGAAGATGTCCTTGAGAAGAGGATGCGTCTGGTTGCCAGGCTGTTATGAACTAGACGAACCAGAAGACGCGTCACAGTAAAAAATCCTCACCCCGCGGAAGAAGAAATTCCGGCGGGGCGAGGCTCCATTGATCAGATGTCCCAGATCAGGTTGATCGCAAAGTTGCGGCCCGGCTGGGTCAGGCGGTCCAGGTTGGCCGGCCCGGTCACACCGGCTTCGCCGACGCTGTCGTAGCTGCGAACGTCGTCCCAGTCCCAGTATTTCTTGTCGGTCAGGTTGTACAGGCCACCGTTGATGGTCACGTCGTTGGTGACCTTGTAGAAGCCGGTCAGGTCCACGATGCCGAAGCCCGGGGTCTTGAACGGGCCGTTGGCGCTGTTGCCGTCGGGGGCGAAGAAGGTGGTGCTGTCGACGCGATTCTGTTTCTTGACCAGAGTCCAGCTGACCAGGGCACCGTAGTTCTGCTGGTCGTAACCCAGGCCAAATACGCCTTTGAGCGGGTTGACGCTGTTCAGCGGTTCGCCGTTGTCGTCGTTGCGCCCGTAGGTGTAGGCAATCGAGCCTTTGGTGTACAGGCCCTGCGGCGCGCCAAACGCATCGAGGTTCAAGCGGCCCTTGGCTTCCACACCCTTGATGGTGGCGTGCTTGATGTTGTTGGCTTCGAACTGCTGGACCGTGCCACCGGCGACCGAGGCATCTTCGTTGATGAAATCACGGTACTTGTTGTAGTACACCGCCACGTCAAACGAGCCCGAGTCGAAGTTGCCGCGAATTCCGGTTTCGACACCCCGGCTGCTTTCCGGCTTGAGGTCCGGGTTGGGTTCGACGGTGTAGCCCTGTTGCAGGTTTTCAAAGCGGCCATACAAAGCCTTGGCCGACGGCGTGCGATAGCCTTCGGCGTATTGGCCGAACCAGGTGTATTGCTCGGTCAGCGCGTAAGTCACGCCGAATTTTGGCGTTACACGGTGCCAGTTCTTTTCCGAATTGCTGTGGTCGTAGATGCGTGTCGGGTCAACGGTGTTGAGGAATTCCTGAGTCAGCTTGGGTTTGAGCTGGATGTAGTCGTAACGCACGCTGGGCAGGAAGGTCCACTTGTCCCAGGCAATCTGGTCCTGGGCAAACAGCGCGTAGGAGTTGATGGTCGGATCCGGGAAGTCGCTGGCCTTTTTCACGCTGTCGGCGGCCGACGGGCTCGGTGCGCCGATGGCCGTACAACCGCTGCCGACAGCCAGGCAGGTCGCGGAGCCTTCACGGGAACCCGTGACTTTCTGCTGTTTGAGGGTGGTGCCGTAGGTCACTACGTGGTCGGTTTCGCCGATGCTGAAAGCCTTGTCCAGCTGCGCGTCGAATACCCACTGTTTCTCTTCGTACAGGGTGTCACGGGTGCGCAACACCTTGCGCGATGGCTGGTAGATCTCTGCGGTGGTCTGGTCGGTCTTGGCGATCTGGTAGTTGAGGCTGGTCTTGATGTGATCGGCAATCGGCGAGTCGAGGGCGAACGTGTTTTCTATGCCGAAACGCTCGCGGGTGATGGTGTCGTTGCCCGTACGGCCGCGGTAGAAGTTAAAGCCCTGGCCACCGACGAACGGGCCACCCACCGCATTTTTCAGGTTGGTGTCGCGATCATCCTTGAACTTCTCGTAGGTCAGGCCCAGGCGATTCTCTTCACCATAATTCCAGCCGAGCTTGGCCAGGATGTTAGTGGTGCGCGCATCTTCCGGGTTGGCGCCGGTGCGGGCCAGGCCGGTGGCGTTATTACCGTCGTAGGATTCCATTTCGTGGCCGTTGCGCTGGCTCAGGTGCAGCAAGCCATCAAAGTCCTGTACGCGACCGGCGACGGTGCCGGAGGTCAGCCAGCTTTCGTCGGCGGAGCTGTAGCCGGTCTTCAGGCGCGCGCCGAAGTCCTGGCCGGGCTTGATGATGTCGTCGGGGTCGAGGGTGAAATAGCTCACGGCGCCGCCGATGGCGCTGCTGCCGTACAACGCCGAGGCCGGGCCGCGCAGGATTTCCACGCGCTTGACGATTTCCGGGTCGACGTAGTT
Organism: Pseudomonas sp. AN3A02; assembly: GCF_011765255.1. NCBI lineage: Bacteria > Pseudomonadati > Pseudomonadota > Gammaproteobacteria > Pseudomonadales > Pseudomonadaceae > Pseudomonas > Pseudomonas sp. AN3A02. The sequence continues at coordinate 486,019 of NZ_JAARNI010000004.1, read as the reverse complement.
GCGGCGAGTCTTGGCGTAGGGGCCGTTGAAGAAGTTGTCGGGGACTTCGACGCCGTCCACCTGGGTCAGGATGCGGTCGCCATCGATGCCACGAATGTTGTAGCCGGCGTTCCCGGAGCGGGTACCGGCACCACCTACCGACACACCTGGCTCATAACGCACCAGTTCGCGGATGGTGTTGACGTTCTGGCGGTCCAGTTCTTCGCGGTCATGCACGGTCACGGTGCTGGGCACGCTGTCCACGGCCTGTTCCTGGCGGGTGGCGCTGATGGTCATTTGTTGCAGGGTGATAGCGCTGCCAGCGGCGCGTTTTTCCAGCACGATGTTGTTGTTACTCAGTTTGCGATAGCCGAGGTTGGTCCCCACCAACAGCCGGTCCAGGGCTTTATCTGCTGGCAACGCGCCGCGCACGCCAGGGGACGACACACCCTGGCCCAGCTCGGCGGGCAGGCCGACTTGCCAGCCGGTCACCGCGGTGAAGGCGTTCAGCGCCGAGACCAGGGATTGTTGCTCGATGCTGAAGCTGTAATTGCCCTGGCTGCGGGTGGCAGGCTCGGCAGCGGTGGCGGCGACGACGGGCGCCCCGGCCAACAGGATGGCAGCCGTCAGCAGGGACAAGCCGTGACGGCGAACGGGCGAAGAGGGCCGGCGGTTGAAACGAGAGGACATCGAGAGCGCTCCGGAAGGTACGAATCTTATAGTTGCGACACTGAATCAAATAGGAATCAGTTGCATTGGCTATAACGAGACGAACCGCCGATGGCTATCGAGTAAAAATAATTCTCATTTAGTTCAGGATCACCAGCGCCGGGTATTCCGAGAGTTTGGCTGAAGTGATGTGCGCCAGTGAGCGCACGACGTCGAGAGGCTGGTCGAGACGGTAATTGCCGGTGACCGCCACGCTGGCGAGCTTGTCGTTGTTGTTGACGATCCAGCCCGGGTAGTAGCGCCGCAATTCGGCCAGCACTTCGCCCATCGGGCAGTTTTCGAAGATCAACCGACCGTCGACCCAGGCCAGGTCCTTGGTGGTGTCCAGCTTGGCGGGTTGGCTGAAGCCCTTGGGCCCGATGCGGATACTTTCACCGGCGCTCAGGCGTACCCGGGCATCGTCAAAGGTGTTGCTCAGGTCGACGTCGCCGCGCTGTACCTGAACCTGGGCTTCACCGTTCAAGTAGCGCACCGCGAAGGACGTATCGCGCACGCTGGCGCGCACCGGGCCGGCGTCGATCTCCAGGGGCAGGCCACGGCTGGGCAGTACTTCGAAAAACGCCTCGCCCTGGTACAGGCGGGCGATGCGATGGTGATCCTTGATGCTGCTGGAGAAGGCGGAATTGGTGTTAAGCAGTACTTTCGAGCCATCGTCCAGTTGCAGGCGCTGGCGTTCGCCCACCACGGTCAGGTGGTCGGCCTGCAGGCGCATCGGCAGGTTGCTGAAGCTGAACAGGCCCAGCAGCAACACGGCGGCGGTGGCCAGGGGTTTCCAGTGAGGTTTGATACGGCGCCAGGCGCTGGGTTTGCGCGGCGCATTCAGGGCGACGGCAGCGCTGTGCACCGGCGCGCCGGCCCAGGCGGCCTGGGCCTTGATGAAGGCTTCGGCGTTCAAAGGGTCGCGGGCGAGCCAGGCTTCAAACGCGTCTTGCTGCCCGGGCTGCGGGCACTGCAAGGCGATCAGCCAGTCGAGGGCTTGGTCCATAGCCGTGTCTTGCAACACCTCATGAGCCAGCTCATGGGGGTGCAGTTTATTCGGATCCGTCACGGTGTTCCTCGGGTCTTCGCCACGTTTTAATCAATAGTCCTACAGACTGTTCCGACAAAGCTTAAGGGCGATCCAGTCTTTCGGCCACACCTATGCAGATGGCCATGATCAATTTCAGTTCCTTTTGCACGGTGCTCAGGGACACGTCGAGCTTGTCGGCGATCTCTTGATAGGTGCAACCGTGCAGGCGGCTGAGGATAAAGATCTGCTGCTGGCGGGCGCTCAACTGGCCGAGGCTGACACTCAGGTGCTCGAGCAATTGCTCGGCCTGTGTCGCGTCTTCGGGCGTGCTGACGGGGGAGGCGACGCTTTGCAGGACGTCCAGTGGGACATCTTCCTGCAGGGTGCGCGCCTGAATCCTGCGGGCGCGCAGGTGATCCAGCGCCAGGTTGCGCGCCGTCTGGTAGACGAAGGGTTCGAGGTGATCGATCGGCCGTTCGCTCAAGGCCCGGGTAACGCGCAGGTAGGTTTCCTGCAGCAGGTCCTCGGCGGTGCTGTGGTTATTCACCATCCGCTGCAAGGTGCGCAGCAGAATCACCCGCTGGGTGAGGAAGACTTGATTGAAGCGAGATTGGCTCACAGTGATACCAGACCGGTTTGCAGCAAATGATAATGCTTATCATCAACGCAAATGGCAAGTGGCACTTGGCAATACTGTAGGAGCGAGCTTGCTCGCGAAGGGCGTCAACGATAGCGCTGGCGTCCTGAATAAACGCGGTGTCTTTGCGTTTTTCGCGAGCAAGCTCCCTCCTACAGGCCGAGCATTACTCGGCGTTGCACAGCGCCAGGCAGTTATCCAGCATGCGGTTCGAGAAACCCCACTCGTTGTCATACCAGGCCAGCACTTTCAGCAGTTTGCCGCTGACCTTGGTGTGATTGGCGTCGAAGATCGACGACAGCGGGTTATGGTTGAAGTCACTGGAAACCAGCGGCAGGGTGTTGTAGCCGAGGATTTTCGAGTGCTGGCTGGCTTCTTTAAGCAGTGCGTTGACCTGCTCGGCGCTGGCTTCTTTTTTCAGCTGCACGGTGAGGTCTACCAGCGACACGTTGATCACCGGTACACGCACGGCCATGCCGGTCAGCTTGCCTGCCAGTTCCGGCAGCACCAGGCCCACGGCTTCGGCGGCGCCGGTCTTGCTCGGGATCATGTTCTGGGTGGCCGAACGCGCGCGGTAAGGGTCGGTGTGGTAGACGTCGGTCAGGTTCTGGTCGTTGGTGTAGGCGTGGATGGTGGTCATCAAGCCGCTTTCGATGCCCAGCTCGCGGTGCAGCACCTGGGCCACCGGTGCCAGGCAGTTGGTGGTGCAGGAGGCGTTGGAGATGATCTGGTGGGATTGACGCAAAATGTCATGGTTCACGCCATACACCACGGTGGCGTCGGCGCCCTTGGCCGGAGCCGAGATGATTACCTTGCGCGCCCCGGCGGTAATATGGGCGGCAGCCTTGTCACGGTCGGTGAACAGGCCGGTGCATTCGAACACCACGTCCACCTTGTGGGCAGCCCACGGCAGGTCGGCCGGGTTGCGAATGGCACTCACGGCAATCCGGTCACCATTGACGGTCAGGCTTTCCTGATCGTGGGCGACCTCTGCATCGAAAGTACCGTGTACGGTGTCGTATTTAAGCAGGTGGGCATTGATCGAGCTGTCGCCGAGATCGTTGATGGCGACGATCTGCAAATCCTGGCGGTAGCCTTGGGTATAAAGTGCGCGCAGGACATTTCGGCCAATACGGCCAAAACCATTGATAGCGATACGTAGAGTCATTGGAAGGTGCCTGTCGTCGATTTGTTGTAAGAATTACAAGATTATTCGCATAAAAATAGAAAACAAGCCTTTTTAGTGGCAATATTTTGTTCAATCTACAACGAGTGACCTGAATCAACTGGTCCGATTGGTCAAGCAACACCCTGCCAACCTCTTCGCGGCGGGCGTTTGACCAGCATAGACACTCAGGTCGCCACATCCGTTAGCCTGGAGTTCTATACATGCATCCCCGCGTACTTGAGGTCACCGAACGGCTTATCGCCCGCAGCCGTGCAACCCGTGAGGCATACCTTGCGCTCATTCGCGGCGCTGCCAGCGACGGCCCGATGCGCGGCAAGCTGCAATGCGCCAACTTTGCCCATGGCGTGGCCGGGTGCGGCACCGAAGACAAAAACAGCCTGCGCATGATGAACGCCGCTAACGTGGCAATTGTTTCGTCATATAACGACATGCTTTCGGCCCACCAGCCGTACGAACATTTCCCCGAGCAAATCAAGACAGCCCTGCGTGAAGTCGGCTCCGTGGGCCAGTTCGCCGGCGGCACCCCCGCCATGTGCGACGGCGTGACCCAGGGCGAGCCGGGCATGGAGCTCAGCTTGCTGAGCCGCGAAGTGATCGCGATGTCCACGGCGGTAGCGCTGTCCCACAACATGTTCGACGCCGCGCTGATGCTCGGCATCTGCGACAAGATCGTCCCGGGCCTGATGATGGGCGCCCTGCGCTACGGCCACCTGCCGATGATCTTCGTGCCGGGCGGGCCGATGCCGTCGGGGATCTCCAACAAACAGAAAGCCGACGTGCGCCAGCGCTACGCCGAAGGCAAGGCCACCCGCGAAGAGCTGCTGGAATCGGAGATGAAGTCCTACCACAGCCCTGGCACCTGCACCTTCTATGGCACCGCCAACACCAACCAGTTGCTGATGGAAGTGATGGGCCTGCACCTGCCGGGCGCCTCGTTCGTCAACCCGTACACGCCGCTGCGTGATGCCCTGACCCGCGAAGCTGCGCATCAGGTCACGCGCCTGACCAAGGCCAACGGTAACTTCACGCCGATCGGCGAGATCGTCGACGAGAAATCCATCGTCAACTCCATCGTCGCACTCAACGCCACCGGCGGTTCCACCAACCACACCCTGCACATGCCGGCCATTGCCATGTCGGCCGGTATCATCCTCACCTGGCAGGACATGGCTGACCTCTCCGAAGTCGTGCCGACCCTGTCCCACGTCTATCCAAACGGCAAGGCCGACATCAACCACTTCCAGGCGGCGGGCGGTATGTCGTTCCTGATCCGCGAACTGCTGGAAGCCGGCTTGCTCCACAACGATGTCAATACGGTGGCCGGTCATGGCCTGAGCCGCTACACCCAGGAACCGTTCCTGGTGGACGGCGAACTGGTGTGGCGCGAAGGACCGATCGAAAGCCTCGACGAAACGATCCTGCGCCCTGTGGCCCGTGCGTTTTCCCCGGAAGGCGGCTTGCGCGTAATGGAAGGCAACCTCGGTCGTGGGGTGATGAAAGTCTCCGCCGTGGCCCTTGAGCATCAAATCGTCGAAGCCCCGGCCGTGGTGTTCCAGGACCAACAAGACCTGGCCGATGCCTTCAAGGCTGGCCAGCTGGAAAAAGACTTCGTCGCGGTAATGCGCTTCCAGGGCCCGCGCTCCAACGGCATGCCGGAATTGCACAAGATGACGCCGTTCCTCGGCGTACTGCAGGACCGTGGTTTCAAAGTGGCGTTGGTAACAGACGGGCGCATGTCCGGCGCGTCGGGTAAGATTCCCGCCGCGATTCATGTCAACCCCGAAGCCCAGAGCGGCGGGCCACTGGCACGTGTGCGCGATGGCGATATTATTCGCGTGGATGGCGTCAAAGGCACCTTGGAGCTTAAGGTGGACGCCGAAGAATTTGCAGCGCGCGTGCCTGCCACGGGCCTTCTGGGCAATAACGTGGGGGCCGGTCGCGAGCTGTTTGCGTTTATGCGTTTGGCCGCAAGCTCCGCAGAGCAGGGCGCCAGCGCCTTTACCTCTGCCCTGGAGACACTTAAGTGAAGCTTGCGCTGGTCGGTGATATTGGGGGTACCAACGCCCGTTTTGCATTGTGGCGTGATCAGGAACTGCATTCGATCCGCGTCCACGCGACGGCGGATCATGCCAGCCCCGAAGAGGCGATCCAGGTCTATCTGAAGGAAGAAGGCCTGGCCGTCGGCTCGATCGGTGCGGTGTGCCTGTCGGTCGCCGGGCCGGTGAGCGGAGATGAATTTAAATTCACCAACAATCACTGGCGCCTGAGCAAGACTGCGTTCTGCAAGACCTTGCAGGTGGACGAACTGCTGCTGGTGAATGATTTCTCGGCCATGGCCCTGGGCATGACCCGCCTGAAACCGGACGAATTCCGCGTGGTTTGCGAAGGCACGCCGGAACCGTTGCGGCCTGCGGTGGTGATTGGCCCGGGCACCGGCCTGGGTGTCGGTACTTTGCTCGACCTCGGCAACGGCCGTTGGGCCGCATTGCCGGGGGAGGGCGGCCATGTCGACCTGCCGGTGAGCAGCCCGCGGGAAGCCCAGCTGTGGCAGCACATCCACAACGAGATCGGCCATGTCAGCGCTGAAACCGCCTTGAGCGGTGGCGGCCTGCCGAGGTTGTACCGGGCGATCTGCGCGGTGGACGGCCATGAAGCCGTGCTGGAAACCCCCGAGGCCATCACTGCCGCTGGCCTGGCTGGCGACCCGATTGCTTTGGAAGTGCTGGACCAGTTCAGTATCTGGCTGGGTCGCGTCGCCGGTAACAACGTGCTGACCACCGGCGGCCGTGGAGGGGTTTATATCGTTGGCGGCGTGATCCCGCGCTTTGCCGATTTCTTTATCAAGAGTGGTTTTGCCAAGAGTTTTTGCGACAAAGGCTGCATGAGCGACTACTTCAAAGGCATTCCGGTGTGGCTGGTGACGGCACCGTATTCAGGGTTGACAGGTGCTGGTGTGGCGCTTGAGCAGGCATTTGCGTAGGCAGTGATGGCCTCTTCGCGAGCAAGCCCGCTCCCACATTCAATCCCATTCCAACTGGATGAATGAGGTCGAATGTGGGAGCGGGCTTGCTCGCGAAGGCGGCCTCAAGGGCAACAAATGACTTAAGCTTGGCCATAACAACAAGGAGGGGCCCCGTGAGCGTAATCAGTAAATCCATTCTCCTGGTCGACGACGACCAGGAAATCCGCGAGTTGCTGCAAACCTACCTCAGCCGCGCCGGTTTCCAGGTGCGTGGCGTGCCGGATGGCGCGGGGTTCCGCCAGGCGATGAACGAAGCGCCGTGCGACCTGGTGATCCTTGATGTGATGCTGCCGGACGAAGATGGCTTCAGCCTCTGCCGCTGGATCCGCCAGCACCCGCGCCAGGCGCAGGTGCCGATCATCATGCTCACCGCCAGTTCCGACGAAGCCGACCGCGTGATCGGCCTGGAATTGGGCGCCGACGATTACATCGGCAAGCCCTTCAGTCCCCGCGAGTTGCAGGCGCGAATCAAGGCGCTGTTGCGGCGTTGCCAGTTTGGCCAGGAGCGCAGCGGCGGCGAGGTGCTGGTGTTTGGCGAGTGGCGCCTGGACATGGTCAGCCACCGGCTGTTCCACGTTGACGGTGAGGAAGTGATTCTCTCCGGCGCCGACTTCGCCCTGCTGAAGCTGTTCCTCGATCATCCCCAGCAAATCCTCGACCGCGACACCATTGGCAACGCCACCCGTGGCCGCGACCTGATGCCCCTCGACCGGATTGTCGACATGGCCGTCAGCCGCTTGCGCCAACGCCTGCGCGATACCGAAAAACCACCCCGGCTGATCCGCACCGTACGCGGCAGTGGCTATCAATTGGCAGCCAGCGTGGTTGCCGGCAATGCCCACTGAACGCCTGCGTGAACTACGCCGGCGAATCCCGGTACCGCGTTCGCTGCTGGGGCGGATGTTACTGCTGACCCTGTTGGCGGTGCTGTTTGCCCAGGCATTATCCAGCGTGATCTGGGTGTCGCAACTGCGCGCTACCCAGCTCGAAGGCCTGGTGACCGCTGCCCGCAGCCTGGCGCATTCGATGACCGCCAGCGTCAGTTATTTCCGTTCCTTGCCGGTGGCCTTTCGGCCCCTGGTGCTCGACCAATTGCGCAGCATGGGCGGCACGCGGTTTGTGGTGACCCTCAACGACAAGCCGCTGGACATGGCCGTGTTGCCGCAAACCCCACGTAAGCAAGCGGTACTCGGTGCCGTCGAAGAAGTATTGCGCCAGACCCTGGGCAGCGACGTGCATGTGTCGGTGGAATTCGTCAGTGCCGAAGACCTTCGTATCTTCAACGCCGGTTTGAAACTCGATGAACTGCCGCGCTCCTGGGCGCATTACGCGTTGACACTGGAACCGGTGAATCCGCCGGTGTTGGTGACCCAGATCCAATTGGCCCAGGGCGAATGGCTGTACATCGCCTCCTTGCTGCCCGAACCCTACACCAGCCTCGAAGAGCAAGGCCTGCCGTACCAGCAGGTGTGGTTTATCGTGCTCACCAGCGGCTTCCTGCTGCTGTTCATCGGCCTGTTGGTGCACTGGCAAAGCCGTCCGCTCAAGCGCCTGGCAAGGGCGGCGCGGGACATGTCCCTGGGCGCCGACGTGGAGCCAGTGGCCGAAGGCGGCGGCAGCGAAGTGGTGGAAGTGGGCCGCGCGTTTAATGCGATGCGCGAACGCATCAGCCGTTACCTGACCGAACGCAGCCAACTGTTCAGCGCAATTTCCCACGACTTGCGCACACCTATCACACGCCTGCGGTTGCGGGTGGAATTGCTGGAAGACGAAAACCTGCAAGTCAAATTCGGCCGCGACCTGGATGAACTGGAATTGCTGGTCAAAGGCGCGCTGCAGTGTGTGAAAGACACCGACATCCACGAAAACATCGAACCGGTGGACCTCAACCACGTACTCGACTGCCTGGTGGAACCGTACCTGGCACCCAACGGCAATGGCCGCGTGACCCAAACTGGCCGGGCATTCACGACTTACCCGGGCAAGCCGCTGGCGCTCAAGCGCTGCATCGGCAACCTGATCGACAACGCGTTGAAGTACGGGCAGAACGCCCATTTGCATATTGAAGACGATGGCGCAGAGTTCATCCTCCACGTCGACGACGAAGGCCCGGGCGTGCCGGAGCAGCGCCTGGAGCAGGTCTTTGAACCGCACTTCCGCCTGGCCGGGCAGCAACAGGGTTACGGCCTGGGCCTGGGCATCGCTCGCAATATCGCCCACAGCCATGGCGGTGAAGTGAGTTTGCAGAATCTGCGCGAGGGCGGTTTGCGGGTGACCTTGCAGCTGCCCCGCGGCCTGGATTAAACGCCACCCATACCGCAGCTGATTGAGTACTTGTGGCGAGGGAGCTTGCTCCCGTTGGACTGCGCAGCAGTCCCATCTTTTGGGGCCGCTTCGCGCCCCAACGGGAGCAAGCTCCCTCGCCACATTAGTAGTATCCGGCGTTATAACTGCGGTTAGACGCTCTGGCGCAACCGGGCCAGATCCCGCAATGGCGGCGCACCAAACAGCCGGCTGTATTCGCGGCTGAACTGCGAGGCGCTCTCATAGCCCACCCGATAACCCGCCGCCGAGGCTTCCAGGCCCTCGGCGATCATCAACCGTCGGGCTTCCTGCAAGCGCAACTGCTTCTGATACTGCAACGGGCTCATGGCGGTCATCGCCTTGAAGCGGTGGTGCAAGGTCGAAACGCTGAGGTTTACTTCCTTGGCCAGGTCATCAATACGCAGGGGCTGTTCGTAGTTGCCGTTCAACCAGGTGATCGCCTGGCTCACCCGATGGCTCTGACTGTTGGCGACGGCGATTTCATACAGCCGATATCCCTGCGGGCCACGCAACAAACGATAAAGAATTTCGCGATTGATCAACGGCGCCAGCATCGCGATGTCTTTCGGCGTGTCCAGCAATCGGGTCAGGCGCAGCACGGCGTCGAGTAGCTGGTTGTCCAGGCGGTCGACATACATCCCTCGGGAGGTCGGGCGCGGGGGCACGCCCATCGGCCCGGCTTCGGCAATCAGTGCGGTGATGTGTGCCGGATCGATATTCACTCGAATCGACAGGTTGGGGTCTTCCGGCGTGGCATCAAGGATGCGCCCGGCCACCGGCATCGCTACCGAAAACACCAGGTAATTGAGCGGGTCGTAGGCGAAGACTTCATCCGCCAGGCGCACTTCCTTGCTGCCCTGGGCCAGGATGCACAGCGCGGGTTCCACCAGCACAGGCGTGAATTCCCGTGGGGTGTTATGGCGGTTGAGGTACAGCGACGTGATCGCCGTGCCGTAGGAACCGTCCTCCCAAGTGTGCCGACGTACGATGCCGGCGAGTTCTGCGCGCTGCTTTTCCATGTCGGCGTCGAGGGGCGTGGAGCGAAGATCGGGCGACGGCATCGGACATCCTCTGGTGCTTTTGACGATGGGCACAGCTTAAAGGCGGCTTTGCAAAAAGCGGTACTTCGATTCTGCACAATCCTTGCCTGATCCTGCGATAAATCGTGAATCAGGCAAGCAGATGGCTGTCATGCTCCTGAAATACGGCAGTCATGCCGGGAATAAAACCCGCAGGCCGATTGCTATATCCACGCTTCTCGCAGGATTGTGCAATAAGCTGGCAGGAATCGACTAACCGCATCCACACCCGCGCCCGTATCTTTGATCCTGTGGCAACACGCCCTCACAGTGCTTGCCGAGCATCACTTCTCAACGGGAGAGTCGAACATGTCCACCCCCATTCCCGCGAGCCATATGGCCTTTATCCGTGCCCGTACCGGGTACAGCACCGAACTGGGTGCACGCTTGAGCAGTTTGATCGAACCGGGCCGCCAGGCTCAGGGTTGCCTGCAATTCTCGTTGCAGCACTCCCTGGCCGACCCGGATGTGTGGTTGGTGTCGGGCTTCTGGAGCAGCGAGCAGGCGATGAGTGCCTACTTCAGCTCGCCGGCGCTGATGGTCTTCACCGAGTTGTTGAACGACATGGTGGTTCGCAGCATGGACTTCCAGACCTTCACCGACGCCTCGGCAGCCAACGCCTACGGCGAGTACCTGCAACTGGCGGGTTAGTGCTTTAGAATGGCCGCCTTTCCCATTGGCCAGGACCTGCAACATGGCACGTAAAGAGTTTGCCCACCACGAAGCCGTTTCCGCCTTGGTGCGTGAAGGTGAGGGTGGCTACAGCGCCGCCATCGCCGTCAAGGCACTGGATGGCATGGGCGCACCGCGCTTTCACAAGATCCTCGATGGACAGAAATTCAAGACCGCTGATGACGCTGATGATGCCGCTGCTCTGCAACTGGAGCGCTTGGTCAATGTAGATGAAGACGGTCAGCTCTCTTGGGCAACTTCCGCCAACTAAAAACACCGCTGATCCAAATGTGGGAGCGGGCTTGCTCGCGAATGCGGTGGATCAGTTGGCATATGCATTGACTGACACGCCCCCTTCGCGAGCAAGCCCGCTCCCACATTTTTATCGCATTCCAATCAGCGTTGCGCGGCGCCTGGGCGGTACATTTTGAACAGCGCTTCCGGCCCCAACTGAAAATAATCCGCCGGGCCGCCTCCACGCAGGATCGGTTCGGCGGCAGCCGTGTCGTACACCCCGTCTTTCAACAGCCACTTGGCAATATGCACCGCGACCACTTCGCCAAGTACCAGCCAGCTTGGCACCAGTTCCTGGTCGGCGCGCTGCAGCTGAATGATCTGCGTCACCTTGCACTCGAACGACACCGGGCTCTCACCGACGCGAGGCACGGCGATCACCTTTGAAGCCACCGGCGTCAGGCCGGACAATTCAAACTCGTTGACCTCGGGCGAGACCGGTGCGCAACTCTGGTTCATCTGCTCGGCCAGCGGGCGGGTGGCCAGGTTCCACACGAATTCGCCAGTCTGTTCGATGTTGTTCAGGCTGTCTTTACGCCCGACGCTGGAGAATCCAATGATCGGCGGAATGTAGTTGAAGGCGTTGAAGAAACTGTAGGGCGCCAGGTTCAGGCGGCCCTCGCGGTCCTGGGACGAAATCCAGCCAATCGGGCGCGGGCCGACGATCGCATTGAACGGGTCATGGGGCAGGCCGTGGCCGTTGGCGGGTTCGTAGAAATGGATATCGTCGGACATGGCCGGGGTTCCTGCTGGTGGTTCTGGGGAGGGCACCATAGTGCAACCCAGCGCCGCGTATTTCTATCATGGGATGGAATTTTCATGCATCCCCCACCTATTTTTCACAGCTCCCGGTGCAGTCTGCGCGCCAGGTCGACACCCCCGATAAGTCGACCGATTGAATGACTGAGCCTTTGGAGCCTTCTGCACAATGAACAAACTTCCTCAGATCACCCTGGCGTTCTGGGTCATGAAAATCTGCGCCACGACCCTGGGCGAAACTGCCGGGGACTTGCTGTCGATGACCCTGAATGTCGGTTACGCCATCAGTTCGATGATCCTGATCAGCGTGTTCCTGGTCACCCTGGTGACGCAACTCTGGTCGAAAACCTACAACCCGGTGCTGTACTGGATCGTGATCCTGTCCACCAGCACCGCCGGCACCACCATGTCCGACTTTATGGACCGCACGCTCGGGTTGGGTTATGCCACGGGGTCGATGATTCTGGTGTCGATCCTGGTGGCGATCTTTGCCCTGTGGCGTATCAGCGGCGATTCGCTGAACGTGAACAAGGTCCAGACCTTTCGCGGTGAGCTGTTCTACTGGATGGCGATTCTGTTCTCCAACACCCTGGGCACGGCGCTGGGGGATTTCCTGGCAGACGATTCCGGTTTGGGGTTTGCCGGTGGCGCCTTACTGATCGGCGCGAGTATCGCGGTGGTGGTATTGCTTAAATACTTCACGCGGATTTCATCAGTGCTGCTGTTCTGGGTAGCGTTCGTGCTGACCCGGCCGTTCGGCGCAACTCTGGGGGACTTCCTGACTAAGCCCCATGAAAAGGGCGGGCTGGACTTTGGCACCATCGGCTCGTCGGCGGTGTTGGCGGCAGTGCTGGTGGTGATGATTGCCGGAGCGGCGTATGCCCAGCGCCGGTATGGGCGCCAGGAGGCTGCCGAGCTGTCTTGAGGCAAATGAAAAGGGGCTATGTCAGTCAATGACATGGCCCCTTTTTTACACCTGCCGAACCCTTAGTCCGTGGTAATCCGCGAATGCTTGCGGGTGTCCTTCATGGTCACGTACACCACCAGCGACACCGCAATACAGGCCGTCACGTACCAGTAGTAACCGGTTTCCATGCCGATGCTCTTGAACCACAGCGCGATGTATTCGGCGGTACCACCGAAGATCGACACGGTCAGTGCATACGGCAAGCCAACGCCCAGGGCGCGGATTTCAGTCGGGAACAGTTCGGCCTTCACCACCGCGTTGATCGAGGTGTAGCCACTGACGATGATCAGCGCCGCCATGATCAGGAAGAACGCGCCCCACCAGCTTTGGATGGTGTGCAGGGTGGTGAGGATCGGCACGGTGAACAGCGTGCCGAGGATGCCGAAGGCGATCAGGATCGGCCGGCGGCCGACCTTGTCCGACAGCCCGCCCACGATAGGTTGCAGGCACATGAACAGGAACAGCGTGGCCGCCGAAATGGTGGTGGAGTCGGAGATGCTCATACCGACGGTGTTCACCAGGTATTTCTGCATGTAGGTGGTGTAGGTGTAGAACGCCAGGGTGCCGCCCATGGTCAGGCCGACCACAGTCATCAGTTCCTTGGGGTGACGCATCAAGGTGCGCATCGCGCTTTCCTTGGCTTTTTCTTTCTTGGTGAACGACTCGGTTTCTTCCATGCCACGACGCAGGTACAGCGCCACTACCGCACACAGGGCGCCGATGGCGAACGGGATACGCCAGCCCCAGTCGTACAACTGCTCGGTAGTCAGTGTCTGTTGCAGCACGATCAGCACGCCGAGGGCGATGAGCTGGCCGGAGATCAGGGTCACGTACTGGAAGCTGGAGTAGAAACCCCGACGTTCCTTGGTCGCCATCTCGCTGAGGTAAGTGGCGGAGGTACCGTATTCACCCCCGACCGACAGGCCCTGCAGCAAACGGGCAAAGACCAGCAGGATCGGCGCACCGATACCAATGGCTTCATAACCCGGGCTCAGGGCAATCAGCAACGAGCCGAAGCACATCAGGTACACCGAGGCCATCAAGGCCTTTTTACGCCCGACTTTATCGGCGTACAGGCCCATCAGCCAGCCACCGATCGGACGCATCAGGAAACCCACGGCGAAGATCGCGGCGGTGTTCAACAGTTGGGCGGTGGTGTCGCCTTTCGGGAAAAAGGCCTTGGCGAAGTACAGGGAGAATGCAGCGTAGACGTACCAGTCGTACCACTCGACCATGTTGCCGACCGATCCGCTGAAGATCGACTTGATGCGGCTGGAAGTGGTGCGAACTTTTGCCGGCGCAGCCGCCGACCCCAGAGGCAGGGAGTTGGAGTTATCCATTTAAGGATCCTTCATCTAATTGTTTTTGTGGAGCGCGCGCAAGCGCAGCCTGGCTGGGCTATAGCAGAAGCTGTGCCAAAGAGGTTAGGGCCCGGTCTAGAAGGGTTACAGGATTTTTTTGAGCGGAAAGTCGCTGATGATTGATGGGTGATGAGCGGAAATCCGCCGACGAAGATCGCTCCCACGCTCTGCGTGGGAGCGCATCCTGTGACGCTCCGCGTCACGATTTTAAGGGCGGACGCGGAGCGTCCAGAGCTGCATTCCCATGCAGAGCGTGGGAACGATCGGATTAGAGGAACGTGTCCCGCGCCAAGCCATGGCGCTGCATTTTTTCATTGAAGGTGCGCCGAGGCAGCTGCAGCTCGGCCAGCACCGCCTTGATATCGCCCTTGTGCCGGGTCAACGCGGCTTTCAGGCAATGGGCTTCAAACGCTTCCTGCTGCGCCGCCAAAGATTGCCCGGCTTCGATGCCTTCCGGCTCCGGTTCACCCAGCCCCAGCACCTGGCGTTCAGCGACGTTGGCCAACTCTCGTACGTTGCCCGGCCAGTCATGGCTGAGCAGGCGGCCCAGCGCCGGCCCGCTCAATGGAGTGAAGCTGCGGCCCAGGCGTTCGGCGGCGCTTTGCGCAAAGTGTTCGAACAGCAGCGGAATGTCTTCCCGGCGTTCCCGCAGCGGTGGCAGGCGCAGTTGCGCGACGGTCAGGCGGTAGGCCAAATCCTCACGAAAACGCCCGGCGCGGGCTTCGTCCAACAGGTCGGGCTTGGTGGCGGCGATGATCCGCAAGTCCACCTTGATGCTTTGATTGGAGCCGAGCCGTTCGAGTTTTTGCTCCTGCAACACCCGCAGCAATTTCACCTGCTGGGCCAGGGGCATGCTTTCAATCTCATCGAGAAACAGCGTGCCACCGTCGGCATACTCCAGCTTGCCGATGCGCTTGCCTTGGGCACCGGTAAACGCGCCACTTTCATGGCCGAACAACTCGGCTTCAAACAGCTGCTCGGGAATCGCCGCGCAGTTCAGCGCCACAAATGGTTTCTTCGCCCGGGGGCCGAAATCATGCAGGCAACGGGCGACCAGTTCCTTGCCGCTGCCGGTTTCGCCGCGAATCAACACATTGACCGGCAGGCCCGCCAGGTCCAGCACTTGCCGGCGCAGGTTCTGCAAACCTCGCGACACCCCCAGCAGGCTCGATTCCAGCTGGGCCCGGTGATCGGCCTGTTGATGCAAGCGGCGGTTTTCCAAGACCAGCCCGCGCTTGTCCAGCGCCCGGCGCAGGCTGCTGAGCAGGGCTTCGGGGCTGAAGGGTTTTTCGAGGAAGTCGTAGGCGCCGTCGCGCATGGCTTCGACGGCCATCGGCACATCGCCGTGGCCGGTGAGCAGAATCACCGGCAGGTCGGCGTCGCGCCGCTGCACTTCGGCCAGCAACTCCAGGCCGCTGAGGCCGGGCATGCGCACGTCGCTCAGGATCACCCCGGGAAAGTCCCTGGGCAATTGCGCCAGGCATTCCTCGGCGCGGCTGAACAACTGCACGTCAAAGCCCGACAGGCTCAGCCATTGCTCGACGGCCGTGCGAATGCTGGCTTCGTCATCGACCACAATCACCGCGTTCAACATAGGTCAGGTGTCTCCAGGGCGATGGGCAAGGTCAGGGTAAAGATCGCCCCGTCACCGTGATTACCGGCGTTCAGGCGGCCGCCGAGTTCGTGGACGATAGCGTACGACACTGCGAGCCCCAAACCGAGCCCGTCGCCCACCGGCTTGGTGGTGAAGAACGGGTCGAACACGCTGTTGAGATTTTCTTCGGCAATCCCGCCACCGCTATCGCTGACGGTCAGGCACCACAGCTGTTGATCGGCGTGCAGGCGGATTTCGAGGCGTTTGCGGGGTTTGTCGGCCATGGCGTCGAGGGCGTTGCGCAGCAGGTTGATCAGCACCTGTTCCAGGCGGATCGCGTCGCCACGTACCCAGGCCGGGCGGGTCAAATCCAGGACGGTACCGATGGCTTCGTCACGCAGGCGCGCGTCGAGCAAATGCAGGGACTGGTCCACCACCGTGGCCAGGTCGAGGCGTTCGCGCAGGCCGCTGGGGCTCTTGCGGGCGAAGGTCTTGAGGTGGCCGGTGAGCGCGGCCATGCGCGTGAGCATATCGTCCAGAGGCGTCAGGGCCTGGTAGGCGTCATCCACCCGGCCGTGATCCAGCAGCAGCCGCAGGGTCGCCAGCTGCATGCGCTGGGCGGTCAGTGGCTGGTTGATTTCGTGGGCCAGGGCCGCTGACATTTGCCCCAGCGCCGCCAGTTTGGCGGACTGCACCAAACCATCCTGGGCGGTACGCAGGGCGCGGGTGCGTTCTTCCACCAATTGTTCGAGTTCTTCGCGGCTGCGCTGGCGCAGGCGGGCCAGGCGCCAGCGTTGGGTCAGGAACAGCACCAGGAACACCAGCGCCAGCCACGAACCGGCGGCGGCGAGGCCGGCATTGCGTTGGTCCTCAAAGGCAACCTGTGGCTTGCGCAACAGGTGCAAGGTCCAGCCTTCGGCTTTCAGCGGCAGGGATTCCCAGATGTAGTTGGCCTTGCCGTCGGGGCCGTCGACGCGCATCAGGTGGCTGTTTTCATCAAATCGCTGCAGGACTTCGGCGTCCAGCGGCAGCAGCTGTTTCTTGTCGTATTGGCGAGTGGCCTTGAGTTCGGCATGGTCGCTGTCCGACAACGCACGCAGTGCGCGGTAGCGCCAGCCCGGTTGATTGGCGATAAACACAATGCCCCGGGCATCGCTGACCAGCAGCAGGTCGTTGCCCTGAGCCCACTCGCGTTCCAGTTCCGGGAACTCCAGCTTGACCACCATGGCACCGAGGAACTGTTCGTTTTCGCCAACCACCGCATTGGAGAGGAAATACCCCGGAATCCCGGTAGTCACCCCCACCGCATAAAAGCGTCCGGTGCCTTGGCTCAGGGTTTGGCTGAAGTACGGGCGAAACGCATAGTTATGCCCCACATAACTGCTGGGCAAATTCCAGTTGCTGGCGGCCACGGCCAGGCCGTTGCGGTCCATCAGTTCCAGTGTGGAAGACTGGGCGGCGCCGTTGATGCGCTCCAGTTTGCGGTTGAGCAAATCCTGGGTGGCAGTGTCCAGCGGGCCCTTCAAGGCGCTGATCATTTCCGAGTCCAGTGCCAGTACGGCGGGCAGGGCGCGGTAACGTTCGATCAGGGTGTGCAGGGAGTTGGCGTACAGCGCGAGTTGCTGATTGGCGCGGGCAGCGTCATCCACCAGGGCCAGGCGTTCGGCGTGGCGGGTGGCCAGTGCGGCAGCCAGCATCGCGCCGGCGATGATCAGCAGGGAGTAGAAGGTCAAACGCAACGGGCGGGGAATCGCGATCATACGAAGATGAACAGTGCAATTAGGGGCGAGCACCATAGCACGCAGCGCATGGCTTGTTGCGAGGGGAGGGCTTGTCCTGTGGCGAGGGGGCTTGTCCCCCGTTGGAGTGCGCAGCGCTCCCTCTTTTTTTCGGGGCCGCTGCGCAGCCCAACGGGGGGCAAGCCCCCTCGCCACAAGGTCATTTATCCCGCAGGGGAAATGCTTACTGCACTTCTACCGCCAGGCTTTCACTGATCCTTTTCTGCCAGATGGCAGGACCGGTGATGTGTACCGACTCGCCCTTGCTGTCCACTGCAACGGTGACCGGCATGTCTTTCACGTCGAACTCGTAGATCGCTTCCATGCCCAGTTCGGCGAACGCCACGACGCGGGATTTCTTGATGGCCTGGGCCACCAGGTAAGCCGCGCCACCCACTGCCATCAGGTAAACCGCCTTGTGGTCCTTGATCGCTTCGATAGCGGTCGGGCCGCGCTCGGATTTGCCGATCATGCCCAACAGGCCGGTTTGCTCGAGGATCTGGCGGGTGAACTTGTCCATCCGCGTGGCGGTGGTCGGACCGGCAGGCCCAACGACTTCTTCGCGCACCGGATCAACCGGGCCGACGTAGTAGATAAAGCGACCCTTGAGGTCCACCGGCAGGGTTTCGCCCTTGTTCAGCATCTCGACCATGCGCTTGTGCGCCGCGTCGCGACCGGTGAGCATCTTGCCGTTGAGCAGTACGGTTTCGCCCGGCTTCCAGCTCTGCACGTCTTCCGGGGTCAGGGTGTCGAGGTTGACGCGACGGGCCGACGGGCCGGCTTCCCAGACGATTTCCGGGTAGGCGTCCAGCGGTGGCGCTTCCAGCGACGCGGGGCCCGAACCGTCGAGCACGAAGTGCGCATGACGGGTGGCGGCGCAGTTGGGGATCATGCACACCGGCAGCGAGGCCGCGTGGGTCGGGTAGTCCATGATTTTCACGTCGAGCACGGTGGTCAGGCCACCCAGGCCCTGGGCGCCGATGCCCAGTTGGTTGACCTTCTCGAACAGCTCCAGGCGCATCTCTTCGATACGGTTGGACGGGCCGCGCTTCTTCAGCTCGTGGATGTCGATGGATTCCATCAACACTTCCTTGGCCATTACGGCGGCCTTCTCGGCGGTGCCGCCGATGCCGATGCCGAGCATGCCCGGTGGGCACCAGCCGGCGCCCATGGTCGGAACGGTCTTCAGTACCCAGTCGACGATCGAGTCGGACGGGTTGAGCATGGCCATTTTCGACTTGTTCTCGGAACCACCGCCCTTGGCGGCCACGTCCACTTCCACGGTGTTACCCGGGACGATGGAGTAGTGGATCACGGCAGGGGTGTTGTCCTTGGTATTTTTACGCGCACCGGCCGGGTCGGCGAGGATCGAAGCCCGCAGGACGTTTTCCGGCAGGTTGTAGGCCTGGCGCACGCCTTGGTTGATCATGTCGTCCAGGCTCATGGTGGCGCCATCCCAGCGCACGTCCATGCCTACACGTACGAATACGGTGACGATGCCGGTGTCCTGGCAGATCGGGCGGTGGCCGGTGGCACACATGCGCGAGTTGATCAGGATCTGAGCCATGGAGTCACGGGCCGCTGGCGATTCTTCGCGCAGGTAGGCTTCGTGCATCGCCTGGATGAAGTCAACGGGATGGTAGTAGGAAATGAATTGCAGGGCGTCGGCAACGCTCTGAATCAGGTCGTCTTGCTTGATCACGGTCATGAGTCGCGCTCCTCTATAAGGGAACATTCAATAAAGGTGTCTTCAGTAGGGTGAATCGGTCGGCTGAAGGCACCTTTCCAAGGCACGCCGTATGGTGCTGGCGCGACGCTAAAAAGGCGCGGCAGTATAACCCGCCACGGTGGCTGATACACCCGACTATGGTCATGAGTGCCGGTCCCGATTCACTGTAGGAGCGAGCTTGCTCGCGAAAAACGTGAATCTGATGGGTTTCGCCAGCCTCCCCGCGTTATCGTTAGCGACCTTCGCGAGCAAGCTCGCTCCTACAGTTGAAGAGTTTTATGCCTGAACTTCACGTCGGCGAACGCCACTGGTCGGTAGCCGCCGGCAGCAACCTGCTGGATGCCCTGAACCAGGCGGGTGTGGCTGTGCCTTACAGCTGCCGCGCCGGCAGTTGCCATGCCTGCCTGGTGCGCTGCCAGGGTGACCTTCTGGACAATCAACCAGATGCCCTGAGCCCGGCGCAACGCCAGGACGGCTGGCGCCTGGCCTGTCAGTGCCAGGTCACAGGTGATTTGCAAGTCGAGGCGTTTGACCCGCTGCGTGACGGGCTGCCCGCGACGGTGCTGAGCGTCGATTGGATGAACCCGACGGTGCTACGCCTGCGGCTGCAACCCGAGCGCGGCTTGCGCTACCGGGCGGGGCAGCATCTGGTGCTGTGGGCGGGCAGCACTGCGCGGCCTTACTCTCTGGCCAGCCTGCCCCAGGAAGATCCGTTTCTCGAGTTTCATATCGATTGCCGCCTGCCCGGCGAGTTCAGCGACGCCGCCCGCCAGTTCAAGGCCGGTGACAGCCTGCGCCTGGGCGAACTGCGGGGCGGGGCGTTGCAGTACGACCCCGACTGGCAATCCCGGCCGCTCTGGCTGCTGGCCTCGGGCACCGGACTAGGCCCGCTGTGGGGCGTGTTACGTGAGGCCTTGCGCCAGGATCATCAAGGCGCCATCCGGGTCATTCACCTGGCCCATGACGCTGGCGGTCATTATCTGGCCGAGCCGTTGGCGCAGCTGGCTGCGGCGCATCCGAACGTGACGGTCGAGTTATGGACGGCGGCCGGGTCGACTGACGCTTTGGCGCAACTGCGGCTTGTTTCCCGGCAAACTCTGGCCTTACTCTGCGGGCACCCTGCCAGCGTCGAGGCCTTTTCCAAGCGCCTGTTCCTGGCCGGACTGCCGCGCAATCAACTGCTGGCCGATGTGTTCCTGCCCCGTGGTTGAGCGCTGAATTTTCCAGCCGCGAGATTTACCATGACCGATGCCATCCTGCAGCAACGCGAGCGCGGGTTGCTGATCCTGCAGCTCAACCGCCCGGACAAAAAAAACGCCCTGACCCGCGCCATGTACAGCCAACTGGCCGAAGCACTGGAGCAGGCGGATGCCGATACCAGCGTCAACGCTGTGTTGATCCAGGGCAGCAGTGAGTGCTTCACCGCCGGTAACGATATTGGCGACTTCCTTGAACAACCGCCGGCTGATCTCGACAGCCCGGTGTTTCACTTCATGCGCAGCTTGCTCAATTGCCGCAAGCCGGTGATTGCGGCGGTGGCAGGCGTGGCGGTGGGGATTGGTACGACGCTGCTGCTGCATTGTGACCTGGTGTATATCAGCCGGGACGCGCGGTTGCGCATGCCGTTCGTCAACCTGGGGCTGTGCCCGGAGTTTGGCTCCAGCTTGATCCTGCCGCGTTTGCTGGGGCATGCCAAGGCGGCGGAGTTGTTGCTGTTGGGTGAAGGTTTTACCGGTGAGCAGGCTGCCGCTTGGGGCATTGCAACTGAGGCATTGGGCAGCGGCGAATCGGCGTTGGCCAAGGCGCGGGAAGTCGCCGCACGCTTTGAAACCCTGGCGCCGGGTGCGGTGCAGGTCAGCAAGCATCTGATGAAAAGCGTCGATCGCGAGCAGTTGCGCAGGGTGATCGAGGAGGAGGGCGCGTTGTTTACCCAGCGGTTGAAGTCGCCGGAAGCGATTGCGGCGTTGTCGGCTTTTATCACTCGGCGATGAATGTGTGTTGACTGGTCGGACGTCTTCGCGAGCAAGCCCGCTCCCACATTTAACCGAGTACATCCTGAAGAAATACGGTCGAAAGTGGGAGCGGGCTTGCTCGCGAAGAGGCCAGTGAAGCCAATACAAAAGCCAACCTGGAATGCAAAAAGCCACGCCATTCACATGGCGGGGCTTTTGTTTTTCAGCGTGTCACTCAGACCATTGGGTCGCCAACGTGCAGGATCTTCATGCCGTTGGTGCCGCCGATGGTGTGGTAGCTGTCGCCCTTGGTCAGGATGACCCAGTCGCCTTTCTCCACAACACCGCGCTTGAGCAACTCGTCGATCGCGGCCTGGCTGACTTGCTCAGGCGGCAGCGATGCCGGGTCGAACGGTACGGTGTAGACACCACGGAACATGGCCGCGCGGGCCTGGGTTTCGCGGTGCGGGGAGAACGCGTAGATCGGGATCGAGGAACGGATGCGCGACATGATCAACGGCGTGTAGCCACTTTCGGTCAAGGCGATGATCGCTTTCACGCCCGGGAAGTGGTTGGCGGTGTACATGGCGGCGAGCGCGATGCTCTGGTCGCAGCTTTCGAAGACCTTGCCGATACGGTGGCTGGAGGTCTTGCTGGTCGGGTGCTTTTCAGCGCCGACGCAGATGCGCGCCATGGCCTGCACGGCTTCCAGCGGGTACGGGCCCGCCGCACTTTCAGCCGAGAGCATCACGGCGTCGGTGTAGTCGAGCACGGCGTTGGCCACGTCGGACACTTCGGCACGGGTCGGCATCGGGTTCTGGATCATCGACTCCATCATCTGGGTCGCAACGATCACCGCTTTATTGTGGCGACGTGCGTGCAGGATGATTTTCTTCTGGATACCGATCAGCTCGGCGTCACCGATTTCCACGCCGAGGTCGCCACGGGCAACCATCACTGCGTCGGAAGCCTTGATCAGGCCGTCGAGGGTTTCGTCATCGGCCACGGCTTCGGCGCGTTCGATCTTCGCCACCAGCCAGGCAGTACCGCCGGCTTCGTCGCGCAGTTTACGGGCGTATTCCATGTCGGCGGCGTCGCGCGGGAAGGAGACCGCGAGGTAGTCCACTTCCATTTCGGCGGCGAGCTTGATGTCGGCCTTGTCTTTTTCAGTCAGGGCTGGAGCGGTGAGGCCACCGCCGCGACGGTTGATGCCTTTGTGATCCGACAGCGGGCCGCCGATGATCACGGTGCAGTTCAGTTCGGTCGGGGTTGCGGTGTCGACGCGCATCACCACGCGACCGTCGTCCAGCAGCAGCTCGTCGCCGACGCCGCAGTCTTTCACCAGGTCCGGGTAGTCGATACCCACGACTTGCTGGTTGCCCTCGGTCAGCGGATGGCTGGTGGAGAAAGTGAACTGGTCACCGATCTTCAGCTCGATTCGCTTGTTGGTGAATTTGGCGATACGGATTTTCGGGCCTTGCAGGTCACCCAACAGTGCAACGAAGCGGCCATGTTTGGCGGCCAGTTCACGCACCAGCTTGGCGCGAGCCTTGTGCTCGTCCGGGGTGCCGTGGGAGAAGTTCAGACGGGCAACGTCCAGGCCAGCCAGAATCAGCTGTTCGAGGACTTCCGGCGAGTTACTGGCCGGGCCAAGGGTGGCGACGATTTTGGTACGACGGACGGACATGCACGGACTCCTGAGTTCAAGCGCTGAGGAAGGCTACTATGCTCTTTAGTTGTAGTCATTGTTCGTTTGCACTACTTATCGATGATTCGCTTGTTTTCACTCTGCATGAACAGATGAACAACCTTGAAGATTTTCGATGAAGGGTCGATACACTGCACAAGACAGGAGAACCCCCATGCGAATCGTGATCATTGCTGCCCTGGCCGTCAGTGTTGTCGGCTGCACCCGTTGGTCGATGGACCATCATTTGAACAATGCGTACCGCGCCTACGGTGTGGGCGATTGCCAGCGGGTCACCCTTGAGTTGTCCCAGGTCGACCGTGAAAGCCGTTCCCGGCGCTACGTGCAACCGGAAGTCTCGATGTTGCGCGGGCAGTGCCTGGAGCGCGAGAAATTGTTTGTCGATGCGGCGCAGACTTATCAGTTCATCATCAGCCAGTACCCGGCGAGCGAATATGCTTTCCGGGCACGCGCGCGGCTGGATACCCTGCAACAACTGGGGCATTACCCCGGCGCGAGTGCCGCCCGGCCGCGTCCGGCGTCGTTGTAATGATATTTGTCATGCCATAGCTGGCTCGTTGCCAGTCTTGGGCTAATCTTTGAGTGTCAGTTTGTATAGGTTTCTATTCGAACGGATGGAATACCCGGATTTGGCAGCCGTAAAGTGGCAACGCTTTTGCCGTTGTCGCACCGATATCCGGGGAGAGCGGGCCTTTGGGCTCGTTTCGAATCACTGGAGCGGCCACAATCATGGCCATTGGATGGCGACCTCATCATGTTTACTCCCCGACGGATCAAGCGGCATCAGTTACCTTGCTTCCTTCAAGTGTTCAATCGCCTCACAGACAAACCTATTGGCTATTTGGGCAATCTCTCCGAGCAGGGCCTGATGTTGATCAGCCAATTACCCATGATGGTCGACGTGGAGTTCGAGTTGCGCTTGAAGATCCCGGGGCCTGAGGGCGAGGTACATGCGGTGGACCTCACGGCTACCTGCCTGTGGTGCCATGAGGATATAAACCCCAAGCATTACGACTCCGGGTTTCGTATTTCCCAGGCGCCTGCCGAATATGGGGAGGTGATCAACGCACTGTTGAGTTACTTCAGCTTTGATCCCTTGCAGGCCTCTGCCTAGAGACAGTGCACCAGCATTCATAGTACGCCGGCTTTTTTCCAGCCCAGGTAGCGGGTCACCAGGGCGGCTCCCATTTCCGAAGGCAGCGTGTCCAGTACCGAAAGCCCGTGGGCGTTCAAGCGGTCATGGAGTTCGTCCCGGGTATTGAGATAGTCGACATTCCCGCAATAGGCCAGGGCTTCGGGCAGGGTTTGCACGGGGGCCTGGCGCAACTGGTCAAGGACTTCCTCCCGCTGGCTGGCAACCAGCACCCGGTGCTGGCGACTGATGCGTTTAACGGCGCCCAGCAGCTCTTCATCATCCTCATCGCGCAAATTGGTTACTACGATCACCAGCGAACGACGTTTCTGCTGGGCCAGCAGTTGGCTGGCGGCTGCCTGGTAATCGGCCGTACGCCGGGAAGTGTCCAGGTCATACACCGCATTCAGCAGCAGGTTGAGCTGGCCGCTGCCCTTGACCGGCGCCAGGTAGCGCGGCTGGTCGCAGGCAAACGTGCAGAGCCCGACGGCATCGCCTTGGCGCAGGGCGACATAGCTGAGCAGCAGGCATGCATTGAGGGCGTGGTCGAAGTGCGACAGTTCGGCGTCCTGGCTGCGCATGCGCCGGCCACAATCGAGCATGAACATGATCTGCTGGTCGCGCTCGTCCTGGTACTCCCGGGCAATGGGCGTGCGTTGCCGAGCGGTGGCTTTCCAGTCGATCTGGCGCAGGCTGTCGCCCTCGCGAAATTCACGCAGTTGATGAAACTCCATGCCCAGCCCGCGTCGTTGGCGCTGGCGTACGCCGAGCTGGTTGAGCCAGTTGTCCACCGCCAGCAACTGCGCGCCGTACAGGCGCGCGAAGTCCGGGTAGACCCGGGTGGCATCGCTGACGTCTATCAACCGCCGTGCCGACCACAATCCGAGTGGGCTGGGAAGGTGAACTTCGCAACGGGTAAAACTGAAATGCCCGCGCCTTTGAGGTTTTAACCGGTAGCCCAATTCACTCTGCTCGCCGGGTCGCAGGTCGATGGACTGCGGCAGGTTCTCCACCGTCAAACCGTCCGGTACATGATCGAATACCTGGAGCACCAGTGGCTGGGAATAGTCGTGGTCCAGCGTCACCCGCACCTCGCCCCAGCGACCCAGCGCCAGGCTCCCGGGCATCTGCCGTCGCACGCGCGGGGACGGGCGGCGACGCAAACGGCCGGCATCCAGCAGGGCCAGTAACAACAGGGCCAGCAGCAGGCCCCACGTCACGGCGTGCAGGGTGTCTGGCACCTTGACCTGCAGCGCCACCAGTGCGCCGAGCAGGATGCTCAGGCCCAGCAGCACACCGAGCCAGATCAATAGCAGGCGGGTCGGTCTCATGGGCGGGTCATTGCCGTGGCGCCGGGACTTGGTCCAGCAGTTGCTTGAGCACCTGGTCGACTTCCAGCCCGTCGATATCCAGCTCCGGGGCAATGCGCACCCGATGGCGCAGTACGGCCAGGGCGCAGCCTTTGATATCGTCCGGGGTGACAAACTCGCCACCGCGCAGCAAAGCCCGGGCCCGTGCGCCACGCACCAGGGCGATGGAGGCCCGCGGGCCCGCGCCGATGGTCAGGCCTGGCCAACTGCGGGTGGTGCGGGCCAGTCTTACGGCGTAGTCGAGCACCTGCTCATCCAGCGCCAGCTCACTGGCGATCTGTTGCAGCTGCAACACATCTTCGGCGTGCAGCACCGTTCGCAGCGGTTGCACGTCGAGCATGTCGGCGCGGGACGAACGGGTGACTTCGCGCACCATGTCCAGTTCCTGCTGCGCCTCGGGATAGTCCATGCGCACCTTGAGCATGAAACGGTCCAGTTCGGCCTCGGGCAATGGGTAAGTGCCTTCCTGCTCGATGGGGTTCTGGGTGGCCAGTACCATGAACGGTTGGCCGATGGGCAGCGCTTCGCCTTCTAGGGTTACTTGGCGTTCCTGCATGGCTTCCAGCAACGCCGCCTGGGTTTTTGCCGGGGCGCGGTTGATCTCGTCAGCCAACAGCAGGTTGGTGAACAACGGCCCCTTGCGCAGCTTGAACTGCTCGGTATGCAGGTCGTACACGGCATGGCCGGTCACGTCGCTGGGCATCAGGTCCGGGGTGAACTGGATGCGTGCGAACTCGCCACCAAAACAGCGTGCCAGGGCTCGTACCAGCAAGGTTTTGCCCAGGCCGGGAACACCTTCCAGCAGTACGTGGCCACCCGCGATCAATGCCGTGAGCACGTCATCGATCACCTGGTCCTGGCCGATGACCGCCTTGCGCAGTTCGACGCGCAAGGCCTGGGCCAGTTGGCTGGCGCGCTGGATCGGGTCTGCGGCTGGAAATTCGCTCATAGGGCATTCCTGAGGGTTTGCAGGCTAGCCACCTGACGGCTGAAATCGGCACTGGAAAGCCGTTTTGCCGGGAGTGGGCCGAGGGCCTGGCTGATGACGAGTGAGGGTTGGCGGGTCAGGCGTTCAAGCACCCGCGATTGTTCGGCAGTGTCGAGGTGTTCGAACCCGGGGTGACGGCGCCTTGCAGTGCGTTGGATGTCGCGCTGCAAGGCTTGCAACAAGCTGTTTTGGCCGCTGCGGCGCAGCAGGAAGTCGGCACTGGCTTTCAAATGTTCCTGCAATTGCCGACGTGCCTTGGGGGCTGGTTGCCGGATCGGGCCCTGGCGCAGGCTGGCGTGCCATAACCCCAGGGCGATCAATGCGGCGAGTGCCACCAGAGCCTGGGGGAAATAGCGCAGCAACAGACTGAACAGATCCTCGATATCGGTGTTGAACAGCAGCGTGACCTGCGTCCCCTGACTCAGGTACCAAAGCAGCCAGGCGTTATCGTATTGACCAATGGCCGGGCTTTTCCACAGGTCGCTGTCGGTGACCACGGTCACACGGCCTTGCCCGAGGTTAATCTGCATCAGGTGCGTCGACTTGGCACTGTTGGCCGAGAATTGCGCCAGGTGCCTGGGGTCGGTGAGATTGAAGTCGGTGTCGAAGCTGAAATAGGCCGGGGCCGTTTCGTTGTCCACATAGAGTTTGGTCAGGTCCGGCGTTTTCTTTTTACGCGCGGGTGCTGGAGCGTCGAACTCTTCACTGAAGGATTGGTGTATCTGCACGCGGTCCAGCAGCAGGTCACCACTTTTACCGGTGTCGTCATCCCACAGTGCCTCTGCGACGAGCAGCAGGTGGCCGCCAGCCTGTGTCCATTGCAGCAATTGCTCGACCTGCGGTGGGCTCATGTTACTGCGCTCGCCCAGCAGCAACAGGCTGTTGCCTTTGGGCGAAAGACTGGCCAGCCGTTCCAGGCTGTTGGCGTGCTCCACCACCAGGCCTTGCTGGCGTAGAAAGTGTTCCGCCGCCAGGTAAGGGTTGGCGAGGGCTTCGGGCGAAGGGCCGCGATCGACCACCTCCTGATACGGGATCGCCTTGTGCCAGGCATAAAAACCGCCTGCTGCGAGCAGGCCCGCCACGAGCAGTCCGACCCACAGCAATGGCCGGTTCATTGCGCAGCTCCCGAGCCGAACAGGGCTCGCCAACTGCTGCATAGCTGTTGTTGCGCGAGGGCAGGCGGCAGGCGGTGGCCATAGGCAAGGTTTTGCCAGTAGCGGGTCAGCTCATCGCTGAACGCCAGTAACTGCGGCTGTTGCAGTTGGCGGATACGCTCCAGGACCTGGCCTTCCGTGTCGGCGTTTTTCAGCGGCAGGTTGAAGTCGTGCAGCAGTCGGCTGAGCAAGCCACGGTAAAGCAAACCGAGGGCTTCCCGAGGCTGTGTCGCCCAGAGCTGTTCGGCGGTGCCGGCGATGTCTTCGGGCAAGGTGTCTGCCCCCAGTTCGAGGCCGAACAACTGCGAGGGGGCGGGCTTGGCAGCCTTCGGCTTGCGTGGGCTGCGGCGGCTGACAAAGGCATGCAGCCAGTCGCGGTAGCGCCAGATCACCAGTGCCAGGCCACCCACCAGCAACCCCCAGAGCAGTACTTCAAGGCCCTTCGCGATGTGCTTGAACGAATCGCTGTTGAGGTTTTTCAGCAATGCTTCCAGCCAGGCCGGCAACTTGCCGTCATCAGCCGGTTTGTTTTTGTCCGCCGCTTTTTCTTCGCCGAAGCGGTAGCGGGTGACGGTCTCGGAGTTTTTGAACGGTGGCTGCTCCAACAGCGCCTTGATCGACTGACTGGCCGATTGTGTACTCAGCTGTTTTTGGGGAGCCGGTTCATCGGCCCATGCCGATGGGAGCGGCGGAACCAGCATCAGCCCGATCACCAGCAGCAGGACCGGCGCCACACCGCTCAGGCGCTGGCGCAATCGGCGGAACACCAGCTCCAGGTCCCAGGCTTCCAGTACGGTGCGGCGGTTCAGGTACAGGCTGAAACCGCAGGCGACATAGATAGGCTCCCAGAACACCAGGATCAGCGCGTAGAAGGCGTTGGTCAGGTGTTCCAGCCAGAGCCAGTCGTGCCCCGCTGTGAGCACCAGCTGTTGCCAGTCCCAGTCCCGTTCGACCTCTTGCGGCAGGAAAAAATAGAACACGGCCATCAACCCGAACCACAGGGCGATTTCCAGATGCACCCCGATCAGGGTCAGCCAGCGTGCGGCGCCGGCATTGCGTTGTTGCAGCACACCAAGACGTTGTTGGCGCGCCTGGCCTTGCAGGCCTTCGAGCTGGACCACCGGCATCACGAAGCTGCGGCTCAGGTTGAAGCGTCGCCAGGTCAGGCTGGCCAGCAGTTGGCCCTTGAGCAGGCGCGGCGAGTGGCGCAGGGCTTGTTTCAGGCTGGGTGTTTCGCCGAACAGGGCCCTGGACAGGATATACAGTGGCAGGCGGTCGAATGCCGGTTTTAACCACCAGAACAGTAACAGCGCGGTGGAGGGATGATTCCACAGCAGCACGCTGAACAGCGCGAAGATCGGCAAGGTCACGATGGCCCAGCTGCTCATCAGCAGCAGCCGATGTTCGCGGGCCAGCAGGATGCCGAGGTCCATGGCTTCCCAAGAGGTACGCGGGCGGATCACGACGCTGGCATCACTCAGGCGCATGGCGGTTCCGTCCGGCAAGCAGCAGGTAGGCGGCCATCAGCAACCAGAGGGTGGTGCCCACCAGGTACTTGATCCACGGCGCCACGGCATTGGTGGAAGACCAGTACGCCTCGATAAACGCGGCGATCAGCAGGAACACCATCACACCGCAAATCATCTGCACGCTTTTACGTGCGGCCAGTCGCAGGGATTCACCTCTCGTCAGGTGCCCCGGCGCAATCAACGCCCAGCCCAGTTGCAGGCCGGCCGCGCCTGCCAGGGCGATGGCGCTGAGTTCGAAGGCGCCATGGCCAATCACGAAAGACCAGAAGGTTTGGCCGTAGCCGATTTGTGTCAGGTGCCCGGCAACGGCACCAATGATCAGCCCGTTGAAGAACAGGAAAAACACGCTGCCCAGGCCGAACAACAGCCCGGCGGCAAAGGTCTGGAACGCGATGCCGATGTTGTGCATCACGTAGTAGCCAAACATCATCCAGTCTTCGCTGGAGGCACGTTCGGCTGCCCGGCCCAGGCGGCTGGCATCCGGGTCGTACATGCTTTGCATCTCAGCCACTTGTTGGGGGCTGACGATGCTGTAGATCAGGTCTGGATACAGGTACACCAGCAACGCGATGCCGATCAGGCTGCCAAAGAACAGCAGGCTGGCGGCCAACACGAACGGCCATTGCGCGCGAACCAGCCGGGGGAAGTCGGCCAGCAGGAAGCTCAGTACGTTTGCGCCCAACTGGCTGCGATGCCGATATAACTGCTGGTGGCCGCGCAAGGCAAGCTGCTGCAACGGGTCAACCAGGTAGCTGCTGTAGCCACGTTCCTGGGCCAGGGCCAGGTGTTGGCACAACTGCCGGTACTGATGAGGGAAGTCGGTGAAGTCAGCGCGCTTGGCGTTGCCTTTTTCAAGTTGTGTCAGTTGCGTGGCAAAGGCTTGCCATTGTGCCTGGTGGCGGCTTTCGAAAAGACTCTGCTTCATGCTGGCCCCAACAGTCCGCGAGCCACGCCGTTCAGTTCCGCCACGGCGCGGGCAGGGGAGACTTGCAGGGGCGTGGCCAGGATCGCGGCCAGTTCGTTGATTCGCTCGGCGGAGAGTTCGCCCTGGCGTTCGGCGAAGCTGAGAATCGCCCGTTGTTCGTTCAGCTCAAGGGCGAACGGCAGGCGCAGTGCCGGGGCTTGCGGCACCTGCGGACGGGAAAGTGGTTGTTCGCGATAGATCACCAGCGTCCCGGCCGCCAGGTCACCCAGGCGTTTGAAGTTGGGGTGTTGCAGGCAGCTGATGGCGCCGAGGAAGTAGCCGAAGGGCAGCATGTCGACAAAACGCAGCAGGTTGCGGATCAGCGAGGCGGACCAGCCGATGGGCGTGCCGTCGTCCTGTACCACCCGCAGGCCCATGATCTGCTTACCGGGCGAGCAGCCCTGGTTAAGCACTTCGAACAGCACCATGTACCACCAACTGACGAGGAACAGCAGCAGCGAGCCCAAGCCAATGCCCAGGTTGCCGAGAAACGCGAGGGCGATGAACAGGATGCCAAGAATCAGGCCGCGCAACCCCAGGTCGAAGGCAAAGGCCAGTGAGCGAACCAGCAGGCCGGCCGGGCGCAGGGGCAGGTCGACGCCCTCCGGGGTCTCGATCTGGTAGCGGGTGTCCAGTGGCGCAGATGGCATCGCGGTCCTTGGCAGTGCGGCGCTGGCGCCTGGGCGGCAGCGGCGGGGTTGGAAAGACGGATGCTAGCAGTGTCGACGGTGGAAGCAACCACTCAACGATTTACTGAATGTTTGTACAGTGAACACAGCGCTGGCCCCCGGTGCCGTCAAGCGCCTAGACTTTGCCGGTCTTCAGCACAGGAATAGCCCGTGACCACCATTTTCTGGTACGACTATGAAACCACCGGCATCAACCCGCGTAGCGACCGCCCGCTGCAGGTAGCCGGTATTCGCACCGACCTTGAACTCAACGAAGTCGGGCCGCCGGTCAATCTCTACTGCCAGCCCAGCGAGGATATCCTGCCGCATCCGGCCGCCTGCGCGATTACCGGCATCACGCCCGGGGTGCTGGCGGAAAAAGGCCTGGCCGAAGCCGACTTCATGACCCGCGTACACGCCGAGCTGGCCACCCCGGGTACCTGCGGGGCCGGCTACAACACGTTGCGTTTTGACGACGAGATGACGCGCTACAGTCTGTACCGCAACTTTTTTGATCCCTATGCCCGGGAGTGGCAGGGCGGCAACAGCCGCTGGGACCTGATCGACGTGGTACGCACCGCTTACGCCCTGCGCCCGGACGGGATCGTCTGGCCGGAACAGGACGGGCGCGTCACCCTCAAGCTTGAGCGATTGACGGCTGCCAACGGCATCGATCACGGCCAGGCCCACGATGCCTTGTCCGATGTGCGCGCCACCATCGCCCTGGCGCGGTTGATCCGCGAGAAACAACCCAAGCTCTATGACTGGCTGTTTCAACTGCGCAGTAAGCAACGGGTTATGGACCAGATTCGTTTGTTGCAGCCGATGGTGCACATTTCCGGTCGATTTTCTGCCGAGCGTCATTACCTGGGTGTGGTGCTGCCTCTGGCCTGGCACCCGCGCAATCGCAATGCGTTGATCGTCTGCGACCTTGGGCTCGATCCCCAAGGGCTGTTGGACGAGGACGCCGATACGTTGCGCCGGCGGCTATATACCCGTCGTGACGACCTTGCCGAAGGTGAGTTGCCGGTACCGCTCAAACTGTTGCACATCAATCGCTGCCCGGTGGTCGCACCGTTGAGCGTGCTTCGGGCCCAAGACCGCGAGCGTCTGCAACTGGATATGGATGAGTGTGAGGCGCGGGCCCTGCGGCTAAGCGACGCACAGGAACTATGGTGCGATAAATTAGCGCTGATTTACGCCGAGGAAGATTTTGCGCCAACCGCTGATCCTGAGCAGCAGCTATACGATGGTTTTATCGGTGACCGTGATCGACGTTTATGTGAACAAGTGAGAGTCGCCGAGCCTGCGCAACTAGCGCGTCAGCAATGGCCTTTCGATGATGAACGTTTGCCTGAATTATTATTTCGCTATCGTGCGCGTAACTTCCCTGACACCTTGAATAGTGAGGAGCAACAACGCTGGAGAGTTTTCTGTCAGCAACGTTTGTCAGACCCGCAATGGGGCGCGCCAAACACCCTTGAGGCTTTTAAGCAGGCGCGTCTTGAGTTGGCTGTTAGTGCTACACCGTTTCAGCAGCGGGTGCTTGATGAATGGCAGGAGTATGTTGACTCTTTAGCCGCACGAATGAGCCTGTAATCGGCACACAGGTAAAATACGGACAATAAAAAACGCCAGCTAGCTGGCGTTTTTTATTGCGTTGCGTATCACGCTGCGTCCTGGTGAGGCTTAGCCCAGCAGGGTAGCCCAGCCTTCAACCACGTCGCCGCCCCACTTGGCTTTCCACTCTTTCAGAGTCTTGTGGTTGCCACCTTTGGTTTCAATCACTTCGCCGTTATGCGGGTTTTTGTATTGTTTAACCTTGCGTGCACGCTTGGTGCCGGTAGTTTTTACGGCGCCACGTGGAGCTTTAACTTTCGATTCTGGATCCAGCAGCGCGATGATGTCACGCAGGGATTTGGAGTATTCGCCCATCAGGGTGCGCAATTTGCCTTCGAATTCCAGCTCGGTTTGCAGTTTGTCGTCTTGGGACAGGTTCTTCAAACGGGCTTGCAGCTCTTTGATAGCTTCTTCGGTGGCGCGGTATTCGTTGATCAGGGACATGAGGACTACCTTATGTAGGGCGCGGAGTGAAAGGGGATAGTGGCCCAATAATAGTCAGACAGTTTGCTCAAGTAAACATTTAAGACTGCATTTATGTAATTTACTTTGGTTGTTTGTGACAAAAGCGTGGAATTTAGTTAATTACTAACGGCGACAGGCTAAAGATACTCTCGCTAAGTCTTGGCTTACTGCCTGAGTCCACGGGTTTGCACACATACCATGGGTAAAACCTTACGCTATTAAGGGGCAGGGCTGACGCTCGCGATCAGAATAACGGTTAAGGAATACTGCAGTTTTTCTGCGCAATCGCTAGAATGGCGGCCTTTGCGAAGTTCTGGAGTTTCCCCCTAATGCGCACTTTTCGGCTGGTGATTGCTTGCCCGGACCGGGTTGGCATCGTTGCCAAGGTCAGTAACTTTCTGGCTTCCCATAACGGCTGGATCACCGAAGCGAGCCATCACTCGGACAATCTCAGCGGCTGGTTTTTCATGCGTCACGAAATACGTGCCGATACGCTGCCCTTTGGTCTAGAGGCATTTCGCGAGGCATTTGCGCCGATCGCTGAAGAGTTCTCGATGACCTGGCGCATTACCGACACGGAACAGAAAAAGCGCGTGGTCCTGATGGCCAGTCGCGAGTCCCACTGCCTGGCGGACTTGCTGCATCGCTGGCACAGCGACGAGCTGGACTGCGAGATTTCCTGCGTGATTTCCAATCACGACGACCTGCGCAGCATGGTCGAGTGGCATGGCATCCCGTACTACCACGTCCCGGTCAACCCGCAGGACAAAGAGCCGGCATTTGCCGAAGTCTCGCGCCTGGTCAAACAGCACGATGCAGACGTCGTGGTGCTGGCGCGCTACATGCAAATCCTGCCGCCGGAACTGTGCAGTGAATACGCTGGCAAGGTGATCAACATTCACCACAGTTTCCTGCCGTCGTTTGTGGGTGCCAAGCCGTATCACCAGGCATCCCTGCGTGGTGTAAAGCTGATCGGTGCTACCTGCCACTATGTTACCGAAGAGCTGGACGCAGGTCCGATCATCGAGCAGGACGTGGTACGCGTCAGTCATAGCGACAGCATCGAAGACATGGTGCGTTTTGGCCGCGATGTCGAGAAGATGGTGCTGGCTCGCGGCCTGCGCTATCACCTGGAAGACCGGGTGCTGGTGCACGGCAACAAGACCGTCGTGTTCTGATTGAAGTGTTTTGATTGAAGAGTGAAGGGCCTGGGCGTTAAATCGCTACAGGCCCTTTTTTCTTTGGTAACAGGTGAGGATTGGAGAATGAGCGATCCACTTGATAAAGCCACGTCCAAAGCTCCCGCGACGCTGGGAGAAGGTTGTTTGAGTCGATATGACCCGGATGACCTGAGCAGTGAGGACGGCACCGAGTTTCCAGGTGCCACCGAGTTGTGGGAGCAACTGCAAGACACATCCGATTCGCCGGAAGAACAGGCGTCAGCCGCTGCGCAAAGCCGCCACTGACGCTGTTGAATCAGATCCGGAAACTGCCCACCAGTTGTTTCAAGCGCGCTGCCTGTTGTTCCAGGTCGGAACAGGCACGCAACGTCGATTGCAGGTTTTCCACACCTTCCTGATTGAGGGTGTTGATCTCGGTGATGTCCATGTTGATCGACTCCACCACCGAGGTCTGTTCCTCGGTAGCGGTGGCGACTGACTGGTTCATCCCGTCAATCTCGCCGATGCGCTGGGTCACGCTGTTCAGGCGCTCGCCCGCCAGGTTGGCGATTTCCACGCTGTCCTGACTGTGTCGCTGGCTTTCGCTCATGGTGCTGACCGAATCCCGCGCGCCGACTTGCAGCTCCTCGATCATCTTCTGCACTTGCTGCGCCGATTCCTGGGTGCGGTGTGCCAGGTTGCGCACTTCATCGGCCACGACCGCGAACCCGCGACCGGCTTCCCCGGCCCGTGCGGCTTCAATCGCCGCGTTGAGGGCCAGCAAGTTGGTTTGCTGGGAAATGCTGGTGATCACTTCCAGGATCTGCCCGATGTTCACGGTCTTGCTGTTAAGCGCTTCGATATTGGTGCTGGAGGCGCTGATCATTTGCGACAACTGGTTCATCGCCTTGATATTGCGCTCGACAACGTGTTGCCCGTCTTCGGCCAGGTGCCGCGCATCGGTGGCCTGATTAGAGGCCTGGGCGGCGTTGCGGGCGATTTCCTGGGCGGCGGCCCCCAGCTCGTTGATGGCCGCGGCGACGCTGTTGGTGCGGTTGGCCTGCTCGTCGGAGTTGATCATCGAGGAGTTGGAGGCGCTGACCACCCGCAAGGCCACTTCATTGACGTGTTCGGTGGCCGAGGACACTTCGCGAATCGAGGTGTGAATCCGCTCCACGAAGCGATTGAACGCGATGCCGAGCACGCCGAATTCGTCGTGGTTCTGGATGGTCAAGCGGCGGGTCAGGTCGCCTTCGCCGTCGGCGATGTCTTCCATGGCGCGGGTCATGACGTGCAATGGTTGCAGAAGGATGCGGATCAGCATGCCCAGCAGGGCGATGATGATGACCACGGCGATGATGGTGGCAATGATCGCCGAGGTGCGGAACTCACTGAGCATGGCGAAGGATTTGTCTTTATCCACAGACAGGCCGAGGTACCAGTTCACCGAGGGCAGGCCCTTGATCGGGGTAAAGGTGACGATACGGGTTTTGCCGTCTACGTCGACTTCACTGAAATCGCTGCTGATCTTCGGGGTGTTTTTTGGATAGACGTCAGCCAGGGTTTTCATCACCAGGTTTTTGTCCGGGTGCACCAGCACTTTACCGTCGGCGCTGACCAGGAAGGCATAACCCATGCCGCCGAAGTTCAGGGCGCCGATGTTGTCCACCAGGGTTTGCAGGCTCAGATCGCCGCCCACCACACCGACACTCTGGCCGGCCTTGCTGCTGGGGGTGGCAATGGAGATGATCAACTGGCCGGTGGCCGCATCAATGTAGGGTTCGGTCAGGGTTGAGCCGTTGCTGCCCTGTGCGCCCTTGTACCAGGGGCGTACACGCGGGTCGAAGCCGTCGGGCATCTTGGTGTCGGGGCGGATCACGAAACCGCCTTTGCTGTCGCCCAGGTACGTGGCCATGAACGAAGACGTCAGGGCTTTCTGTTCCAGGAGGCTCGCGACGTTAGTTGAATCCGGGTTGATGGCGATGTTCTGGGCGGCGCTTTCGATCAGCACAATGCGCCCGGTGAGCCAGGTCTGGATGTTGCTGGCGGTGACATCACCCATTTCATGCAGGTAGTTGTTCAGATCGTCGCGAATCGCATTACGCTGCAAGTAGTCGTTGTAGAGGGTAAACAACGCAAAGGCGGCAATGACGATAAGAGCGGCGGCAAGCAGGATTTTATGGCTGAAACGCAGATTTTTATTCATGGCTTGTGGGGTCCGCTATGGTCTTAATATCCGATGCACGTCCTTTTGAGGCGCGCAAAATGGCTGCGTTAAAAAAAGTGTGATATTTCCATCTGCTCCTGCAGGAATTATCCGGCCCGTTTTTCTAAGACTTTTTGGGTCTCTCGCTCTAACTGTATCGACCACGCAGTGCTAAAGATTAACCATGGGTGACAAAATGCCTGACTCCTCGCAACTCATTATTGGTGCCGATCTTCAAGGTCAGCCGATCGCCCAGTCGATGCGCCTGGCCAACCGCCACGGCCTGATCGCGGGTGCTACCGGCACCGGCAAAACCGTCACGTTGCAGCGTCTGGCGGAAGCCTTCAGCGATGCCGGCGTCGCGGTATTTGCCGCCGACATCAAGGGCGACCTCTGCGGCCTGGGCGCTGCGGCCAACCCTCAAGGCAAGGTCGCTGAGCGGATCGCCGGCATGCCTTTCCTTAATTACACGCCCAAGGCGTATCCGGTGACGTTGTGGGATATCCACGGCGAGTCCGGTCATCCGCTGCGTACCACCATGAGTGAAATGGGCCCGCTATTGCTCGGCAGCCTGTTGGAACTCACCGGCAGCCAACAATCAGCGCTTTATGCGGCCTTTAAGGTGGCCGATCGCGAAGGCCTGTTGCTGCTGGACCTCAAGGACCTCAAGGCGCTGCTCAATCATTTGCGCTACCACCCGGAATTGCTGGGGGAAGATGCGGCCTTGATGACTACCGGTTCCAGCCAGGCGTTGTTGCGGCGCCTGGCGGTGCTGGAGCAGCAGGGCGCCGAAGCGTTGTTCGGCGAACCGGCGTTGCAACTGGAAGATATCCTGCAGCCGGCCAGTGACGGCCGCGGACGCATTCACCTGTTGGACGCCAGCCGCCTGGTGCATGAAGCGCCGAAGGTGTACGCGACCTTCCTGCTCTGGCTGCTGGCCGAGCTGTTCGAGCAACTGCCGGAGCGCGGTGATGCCGACAAGCCGCTGCTCGCGCTGTTTTTCGATGAAGCGCATCTGTTGTTCGCCGATACGCCAAAGGCCCTGCAGGATCGCCTGGAACAAGTGGTGCGACTGATTCGTTCGAAAGGCGTCGGGGTGTATTTCGTCACCCAGTCTCCGGGGGATCTGCCAGATACGGTGCTGGCTCAGTTGGGCCTGCGCATCCAGCATGGGCTGCGCGCGTTCACCACTAAAGAACAGAAATCCCTGCGGGCTGTGGCCGATGGCTTCCGCCCCAACCCGGCGTTTGATGCGCTGGCGGTGCTGACCGAATTGGGTACGGGTGAGGCGCTGGTGGGAACCTTGCAGGAAAAAGGGACGCCTGAGGTAGTCCAGCGCGTGCTGGTGGCGCCGCCGCAATCGCGGATCGGGCCGTTGAGCGAAGCCGAGCGTGCGGCGTTGATTGCCGGTTCGCCGTTGCTGGGGCGCTATGACAAGCCGATTGACCGGGAGTCGGCGTACGAAGTGTTGATGGCGCGCAAGGACCTGGGGCCGCAAGAGGAGGCGACGCCCGCTGCTGAAGAACCGAGCTTTACCGACAAGGCCGGCGCGTTCCTGGGGACTACGGCAGGCAAGGCACTGAAATCGGCGATGCAGCAGGCGGCCAATCAGATGGGCCGGCAGTTGGTGCGCGGGTTACTGGGGTCGCTGTTGGGCGGCAGCAAGCGTAAATAACGATGCGATCAAATGTGGGAACGGGCTTGTTCGCGAAAGCGGTGGAACAGTCAATATATCCAGTGACTGACACGCCGCCTTCGCGAGCAAGCCCGCTCCCACACTTGGTTCTGCGCCGGGTCTCAGGTCTTGGGTTTGGCGTGAGCGGCCAGCCGCTCCAGTGCCGCGCGTAAATTCGGGTCGGTAATCCCGTCGGCTGTGGCCTGAATGGTTTCGGCTGCAATCTCCGACAAATCCATCGTATGCCCCACTGCACCTTGCGGTACGGTCGGCGGTTGTACTTTGAACTGGATGCGCGTCAGGCTGGCGAATTCATCGAAGGCCATCAATTGGCGCTGCAACCGTTTTTGCTGATAGCGCAGGCGCGTCGCCCAATGGCCGTCGGTGACGATCAGCAGCAGATTGCCTTCACGCCACGACGCCACATGACAGTGTTCGCGGGCGGCGGGTTGCAGTTGGCTTTCTACCAGGCGTTGCAAATGACCAAGGCGTTGCGCATGGCCGAAGATGGCTTTTAAAGGCTTGGCTTCGCGAAGCAACACGGCGGGAGCTCGAGCCGTAAGAGGGCGAAATGCCATGACTAGACACCTTAAGTAACAGAGCGGCCATGGTAGCAGAAAGTGTCTGCACCGCCGCGCCCATTGCATTACGGGCAGATTATCCATTAAATCAATGAGTAACTTATTGCCCGAATGGGTTGAAGTTCAGCAAAAAGCCCTTATTTTAAACAAGCCCTCTAAGAGCGCCGTGCCTGCATCGTGGAATAACGCCACTTTCCTCACCCACGTTTCCGGGTAGAATGCTCGTTCGCATGCGGCCGTGAGGGCTGCTCGGGCGACTCACGGGGCGCCCTCCATCCCTATGTGTGGAAGAACCTGCCGATATGTTTGCGCCTTTGTTAAAGAAACTTTTTGGAAGCAAGAATGAGCGCGAAGTCAAACGCATGCTCAAGACGGTGCAGCTGGTCAATGCCTTCGAAGAGCAGATGGTTGCCCTTTCGGACGAGCAATTGCGCGCCAAGACCGAAGAGTTCAAGGCCCGCATAGCCAAAGGTGAAACCCTCGACAAGCTGCTTCCCGAAGCCTTTGCGGTCGCCCGTGAAGCCGGTAAGCGTGTCATGGGCATGCGCCACTTCGACGTTCAGTTGATCGGCGGCATGACCTTGCATGAAGGCATGATTGCCGAAATGCGCACCGGTGAAGGCAAGACCCTGGTAGCAACCCTGGGCGTTTACCTCAACGCACTGTCCGGCAAGGGCGTGCACGTTGTGACGGTGAACGACTACCTGGCCCGCCGGGATGCCAACTGGATGCGTCCGCTGTATGAATTCCTCGGCCTGACCGTCGGCGTTGTCACGCCGTTCCAGCCGCCGGAAGAGAAGCGCGCCGCCTACGCTGCCGACATCACCTACGGTACCAACAACGAATTCGGTTTCGACTACCTGCGCGACAACATGGCGTTCAGCATGGAAGAAAAATTCCAGCGCGAACTCAATTTTGCCGTGATCGACGAAGTCGACTCCATCCTGATCGACGAAGCCCGTACACCGCTGATCATTTCCGGTCAGGCCGAGGACAGCTCGCGCCTGTACACCGAAATCAACAAGCTGATCCCGCGCCTTGAGCAACACATCGAGGAAGTGGAAGGCGTGGTGACCAAAGAAGGTCACTTCACCATCGACGAGAAGACCCGCCAGGTCGAACTCAACGAAGCCGGTCACCAGTTCGTCGAAGACATGCTGACCCAGATCGGCCTGCTGGCCGAAGGCGAGAGTCTGTACTCGGCGCATAACCTGGGCCTGTTGACCCACGTGTATGCCGGCCTGCGTGCTCACAAGCTGTTCCATCGCAACGTCGAATACATCGTGCAGGACGGCCAGGTCGTACTGGTCGACGAACACACCGGTCGTACCATGCCGGGTCGCCGTTTGTCGGAAGGCCTGCACCAGGCGATCGAAGCCAAGGAAGTCCTGAACATCCAGGCAGAGAGCCAGACCCTGGCCTCGACGACCTTCCAGAACTACTTCCGTCTGTACAACAAACTGTCCGGCATGACCGGTACAGCCGACACCGAAGCGTTCGAATTCCACCAGATCTACGGTCTGTCGGTGATGGTTATCCCGCCGAACAAGCCGCTGGCGCGTAAAGACTTCAACGACCTGGTGTTCCTGACCGCCGACGAGAAATACGCTGCAATCGTCGCCGACATCAAGGAATGCATGGCCCAGGGTCGTCCGGTGCTGGTGGGTACTGCCACCATCGAAACTTCCGAGCACATGTCCAGCTTGCTGAACAACGAAGGCATCGAGCACAAGGTCCTCAACGCCAAGTTCCACGAAAAAGAAGCCGAGATCATTGCCCAGGCCGGTCGCCCAGGCGCACTGACCATCGCCACCAACATGGCCGGTCGTGGTACCGACATCCTGTTGGGCGGTAACTGGGAAGTGGAAGTCGCCTCCCTGGAAGACCCGACCCCTGAGCAGATCGCGCAGATCAAGGCCGACTGGCAGAAGCGTCACCAGCAAGTGCTGGAGTCCGGTGGCTTGCAGGTGATCGCGTCCGAGCGTCACGAGTCGCGCCGTATCGACAACCAGTTGCGTGGTCGTGCCGGTCGTCAGGGTGACGCCGGTTCCAGCCGTTTCTACCTGTCCCTGGAAGACAGCCTGATGCGTATCTTCGCCTCGGACCGGGTGAAGAACTTCATGAAAGCCCTGGGCATGCAGTCCGGTGAAGCGATTGAACACCGCATGGTGACCAACGCCATCGAGAAGGCCCAGCGCAAGGTAGAAGGCCGCAACTTCGACATTCGCAAGCAACTGCTTGAGTTCGATGACGTCAACAACGAACAGCGTAAAGTGATTTATCACATGCGTAACACGTTGCTGGCCGCCGACAACATCGGCGAGACCATCGCCGATTTCCGTCAGGACGTGCTCAACGCCACTGTCAGTGCACACATTCCGCCACAATCCCTGCCTGAACAGTGGGATGTTGCCGGTCTGGAAGCCGCGTTGAAGAGCGACTTCGGTGTCGACTTGCCGGTCCAGCAATGGCTCGACGAAGACGATCACCTGTACGAAGAAACCCTGCGCGAGAAGCTCATGACCGAGCTGCTGGCCGCGTACAACGAAAAAGAAGAGCAGGCGAGTGCCGAAGCACTGCGCACCTTCGAGAAGCAAATCGTACTGCGTGTGCTGGACGACCTGTGGAAAGATCACCTGTCGACCATGGACCACCTGCGTCACGGCATCCACTTGCGTGGCTACGCCCAGAAGAACCCGAAGCAGGAGTACAAGCGCGAGTCGTTCACGCTGTTCTCCGAGCTGCTGGATTCGATCAAGCGCGATTCGATTCGTGTGCTGTCCCACGTTCAGGTGCGTCGCGAAGACCCGATCGAGGAAGAAGCCCGCCTGCGTCAGGAAGCCGAGGCCCTGGCTGCGCGCATGCAGTTCCAGCATGACGAAGCACCGGGTCTTGAAGCTCCGGAAGTTTTGGGTGAAGAGGTCGATGTGGCCCTGGCCCAGGCGCCTGTGCGCAATGAGCAGAAGCTCGGTCGCAACGAGCTGTGCTGGTGCGGTTCGGGCAAGAAGTTCAAACACTGCCACGGCGAAATCAACTAAGATTTTCGCCTGACGCTGCAACACCCCGCGCCGCGACCGGCATCAGCCGTCGCGGCGTTTTGCCATTTCGTCACCGTCGATAACGACGGGATACACATCCACTATTGTTAGGAGCGCATTCATGGCTGTTGGTCTTGGTCCTTTGCCCACGTTGCACCCGGTTGCCGGTTTTGAACTTGGTATCGCTTCGGCCGGCATCAAGCGCCCGGGGCGCAAGGATGTGGTAGTGATGCGCTGTGCCGAAGGCTCGACCGTCGCAGGTGTGTTCACCCTGAACGCGTTTTGCGCGGCTCCGGTGATTTTGGCCAAGCAACGGGTTGAAGGCCCGGTGCGTTACCTGCTGACCAACACCGGCAATGCCAACGCCGGCACTGGTGAGCCTGGCCTGGCCGCCGCTGCCCGTACCTGCGCCAAGCTGGCGGAGCTGACCGGCGTTGATGCCAGCCAGGTGCTGCCGTACTCCACCGGCGTGATCGGTGAGCCGTTGCCGGTCGAGAAAATCGAAGGCGCGCTGCAAGCCGCACTGGATGACCTGTCGGCGGATAACTGGGCGGCTGCGGCCACCGGCATCATGACTACCGACACCCTGCCCAAAGGCGCAAGCCGCCAGTTTGTGCATGAAGG
Organism: Pseudomonas sp. AN3A02; assembly: GCF_011765255.1. Classification (NCBI taxonomy): domain Bacteria; kingdom Pseudomonadati; phylum Pseudomonadota; class Gammaproteobacteria; order Pseudomonadales; family Pseudomonadaceae; genus Pseudomonas; species Pseudomonas sp. AN3A02. The sequence goes on along the minus strand of NZ_JAARNI010000004.1, from coordinate 444,062 downwards.
CGTCACCGTCACTGTTACCGGCATCAGCAAAGGCGCCGGCATGATCCGCCCGAACATGGCGACCATGCTTGGCTACATCGCCACCGACGCCAAAGTCTCCCGCGATGTACTGCAGAACCTGATGCTCGACGGCGCGAACAAATCGTTCAACCGCATCACCATCGACGGCGATACCTCGACCAACGATTGCTGCATGTTGATCGCCACCGGCCAGGCCGACCTGCCGGAAATCACCTCGTCCAACGGCGCGTATTTCGCAGCGTTGAAGCAGGCCGTGTTCGAAGTGTGCATGGATGTGGCCCAGGCCATCGTGCGTGACGGCGAAGGCGCCACCAAGTTTGTGACGGTTGAAGTCAACGGCGGCGGCAACCACCAGGAATGCCTGGATGTTGGCTACACCGTGGCCCACTCGCCGCTGATCAAGACTGCACTGTTTGCTTCCGACCCGAACTGGGGCCGTATCCTGGCCGCTGTGGGCCGTGCCGGTGTGCCGAACCTCGACGTGAGCAAGATCGACGTATTCCTTGGCGACGTGTGCATCGCCAGCCGTGGCGCTCGGGCCGAGACATACACCGAAGCCCAAGGCTCTGCGGTGATGCAGCAGGAAGAAATCACCATCCGTATCGAATTGGGTCGCGGTGAGTGCAGCGAAACCATCTGGACCACCGACCTGTCCCACGAGTACGTGAAGATCAATGCGGAATACCGCACCTGATACGCAGGTATGGCAGGTGTCACTGTAGGAGCGAGCTTGCTCGCGAAAAACCGGAGGGCGCCCCGCTGAGTCAGGAAGCCCGCGTTATCGTTAACGACCTTCGCGAGCCAGCTCGCTCCTACAGGTGGATTTACGTTTAGAGGAACAATGCGGTGAAACGAGTTCATGTAGCAGCAGCGGTCATCCGGGGTGTCGACGGCAGGATTCTGCTGGCGCGCCGCGCCGATACCCAGCATCAGGGCGGCCTCTGGGAGTTTCCCGGTGGCAAGGTGGAGGCCGATGAGTCGGTCGCTACCGCGCTGTCCCGTGAATTGCAGGAAGAGTTGGGCATCCAGGTTACGGCAGCTCGTCCGTTGATCAAGGTGCAGCATGATTACCCGGACAAGCAGGTGTTGCTGGATGTCTGGGAAGTTTCGGCTTTTACCGGTGAACCTCACGGTGCCGAAGGGCAACCCCTTGAGTGGGTAGCCCAGCGGGACTTGCCTGACTATGAGTTTCCGGCGGCCAACGCACCGATCGTAGCGGCAGCGCGTTTGCCGGCTGAATACCTGATCACTCCGGGTGAGCTGGAAACGCCGACGCTGTTACGCGGCATTCAAAAAGCTATCGCAGGCGGCATCAAGCTGGTTCAGTTGCGTGCTCCCAACGGCTACGACCCCAAATACCGCGACCTGGCGGTGGACGCCGTGGGGCTGTGTGCGGGCAAGGCTCAGCTTATGCTCAAGGGGCCGTTTGAATGGCTGGGGGATTTTCCCGCAGCCGGCTGGCACATGACCTCGGCGCAACTGCGCAAATACGCGAGCAAGGGGCGACCCTTGCCGAAGGATCGCTGGTTGGCGGCGTCTTGCCACAATGCTGAAGAACTGGCGTTGGCGGAGTTGATGGACGTGGATTTCGTCACGCTGTCACCGGTGCAGCCGACCCAGACTCACCCTGATGCCCAGCCATTGGGTTGGGAGCAGGCGCAGCAGTTGATCAGTGGTTTCAGCAAACCGGTGTTCTTGCTGGGTGGGGTTGGCCCTGCTGAGCGGGAAAAGGCCTGGGAGGCCGGGGCTCAAGGTGTGGCGGGGATTCGGGCGTTCTGGCCTGAGGTATAAGGACCAGGCCGGTGAGCTTGTTGTGGCGAGGGAGCTTGCTCCCGCTGGAGTGCGCAGCGCTCCCAATATTTTGGGTCTGCTGCGCAGCCCAGCGGGAGCAAGCTCCCTCGCCACAAATCTCAATCAGTCAGTAAGCATCAGTGCGGCTTCGCCGCCGCCTGCCACAAAATCTCCGCAACGCCCTGGCGCTTGGCAATCACCCTGGCGGCCACAAACAGCAAGTCCGACAGCCGGTTGATATACGCCAACCCCACGCCTTCCAGCGGTTCCACTGCATTCAGGTGCTGACACCGACGCTCCGCACTGCGGGCCAGGCTGCGGCAGACATGAGCCTGGGCAATCAACGCCGAACCCCCCGGCAGAATGAAGTTCTCCAGCGGGCCGACCTCTTCATTCCAGCGATCGATCGCGGCCTCAAGCCGGTCAACTTCCGCCGCATTCAGCGCCTTATACACCGGCATCGCCAACTCGCCGCCCAGATCAAACAGCCGATGCTGGCAAGGCGTCAGCACCTCGATCACATCCTTCAATGCCGGATGCTGCCCGCTCTGTTCCTCAAGACCCGCCAACAACAAACCCAGCTGGCTGTTCAACGCATCGACTTCGCCAATGGCCTCTACCCGTGGGTGGTCCTTGGGTACGCGGCGGCCATCGCCCAGGCCGGTTTCGCCCTTGTCGCCGGTACGGGTGTAAATTTTCGACAGGCGAAAGCCCATGGTTAGCGCTCCAGTTGAGTCAGTTCGTTGGGGGGCAGTTGGCTGCCGGCCAAGGGCAGGCGCAAGGTGAAGCAGGTGCCTTGGCCGAGGGTGGAATGCACTTCCATCTGCCCTTTGTGATTGTTGGTGATGATGAAATACGAAACCGACAACCCAAGGCCGGTGCCCTGGCCGATTTCCTTGGTGGTGAAGAACGGTTCAAAGGTGCGTTTGCGCACGTTCTCACTCATGCCAATGCCGTTGTCTTCCACCTGGATCTCCGCCCATGGCGGGTTGAGCCGGGTGCGCAGGATGATACGCCCTGGCTCGCTGTCATCCTCACGCTGGTGAATCGCCTGTGCGGCGTTTTTCAGCAGGTTGAGCAGCACTTGTTCGAGTTCGTTGGCGGTGCCGGGGACCGGGCCCAACTGCGGGTCGAACTGGCGGATGATCGCCTGGCCCTTGAAGTCGAAGCCGACGATGAGGTCGAAATCGTTGCCGGCAATCTCCACGGCCTGGTCGATCAAGGCCGGCAAGTCGCAGGGTGCCATCTGGCGGTTGCTGCGGCGGCTGAAGCTGAGCATGTGGGTGACGATTTTCGCTGCCCGGGCACCGGCCTGCTGGATACCGTCGAGCAATTGCGGCACTTCGCGGCTTTGCAGGTAACGGTTGACCGTGTCCAGGTCGATGCCCACTTGTTCGGCGTGCTCGAGGTTTTTCGGTAGCTCGTTGGACAGCCGGCGGCGGATGTTCTGCACGTTATGCAAGATCGCCCCCAGCGGGTTGTTGATTTCGTGGGCCATGCCGGCGGCGAGGCCACCCACCGAGAGCATCTTCTCTGACTGCACCATCATTTCTTCCAGGGACAGGCGCTGGGTGATGTCGTCGATCCGGATCACCACGCCGCGCCCGGCACCGCCCATCAGCGGGTAGAAGGTCAGGGCGTAGTGCTTGGCTTCGTCATCCTTGATCCAGGTAACCCGCTCGATCCGCTCCACGGTGTGTTGCTCTACCGTGGCCTTGATCTGCGGCAGGAACGGCTTGAGCGGCTGGAAGGCAAGGAAGATCGGCTGGTTCAACGCCTCGTCCAGACGGGTGCCGGAAAGCGCACTGGCTTCCTGGTTCCATTGGGTGACGTAGAGCTGCTCGTCGAGGGCGATCAGCGCCGAGGGCATCGAGTCGATGATGCTGTTGAGGTAATTCTGGAAACCGGTGAGCTTTTTCTCGATCTTGCTGCGCACCTGGACTTCCAGCTCCAGCTTGCGGTTGGTGTGGCGGGTTTCTTCCGCCAGACCCTGGGCTTGATCGTAGGCGGCCTGGGAATCGTCACGGGCGCGCTTGAGTTGCTGCTCGCGGGCTTCGATGCGCGAAAGCATGGTGTTGAAGGCTTCGGCGAGGCTGCCGATTTCATCGTGGTTGCCACGACCGGCGCGCAGGGCGTAGTTCTCTTCCCGGGTTACCTGGCGCGACAATTCTTCCAGTTCATGGATTGGCCGGGTAATCAGGCGCTTGATCTGCCGCGCAATCAGCAGCCATAGCAGCACGCTGAAAATCAGGATGCCCAGGCTGGCGGTGAAGGTCCCGGTGTAAAAGGCCACCGGCAGTTCGCTGCTGGCCACCAGCAATAAATGCCCGGACGGTTGGCCGGCGCGGGGAAGGGTGATCACCTGGTTGCTGCGAAACTCGGTGGCGCGCCAGGTTTCAATATCCCGGTAATTGTCTGGCAAGTGCAGGCGATTGGCATGTTGCAGCTGGGCCAGGCGCGTGCCTTCGCCGTCATATAAGGCTGCGGCCCGCAAGGGTGAGTAGCTGGTCAGTTCATCCAGCAGGGTTTGCGCCTTGAGCGGTGAGTCCAGGGACTCGGCGGCGAGCGAGGGGTTGGACACCAGCCGACCGATGGCCTGCAAGGCCTGGGGTGCCATGCTTTCCTGGGAGATCCAGTAGGCGGCGCTGATAAAGGTCAGGTTGGCCACCAGCAACACAGTGGTCAACAAAACCAGCAGGGCCGCCAGCAGTTTTTGCCCAACCGGTAGATTTTCGAGGCGCTGGCGCAGTGGCATCAAGGTTTTCGCTGCAAAGGAACAGGCAGGCAGGGTAGCGCGTGCTTCAGTCGCTGGGCAATCCGCGTGCAGACAGTCGCTGTACCAGGCGCGCCTGGAGTTGTTGCAGGTGCGGCAAGGTCAGTTGGTGGCGTGCGGCCGCCTGGCAGGCGTAGCCCAGCAAATAGCTGATTTCGGTGCGGCGGGCACTGGCCACGTCCTGGTACATCGACGAGTAATTGGCTGCCGTGGCCTGTATCACCCGTTCCACTTCGCGTTGCAGGTCCTGCGCGGCAGCGGGTTGGCCGCAGCGTTCCAGCAGGTCGGCGAGTTCGGCGCACAAGGTGGCCACTTCACATTGATGGGCTTGCAGTTCGCCATTGCGGCATTCGTAGAGCACGGTCAGCGGGTTGATGGCGCAGTTCAGGGCCAGCTTGCGCCACAGGCGGGTGAGGATGTCGGTGCTCCATTCATGGGGAATGCCGGCGGCTTGCAGGTCATCCAGCCACAGCGGCGGGGTAGGGTGGCTCGCATCTCCCAGCCAGGTGTAGCCATGGCCGGCAAACACGACCCGCCAGTCGCCCTCGCGAAACGCGCCTTCGGTGCTGGAGGCGAAGATGCAGCGTGCCTGGGGCAGTTGGGCGGCGACTGCGTCCTGGCTGCCCAGGCCGTTTTGCAGCAGGATCAGTTCGGCGTCCGGTGCCAGTCGATGTTCAAGCTGTGCGACGGCCTCTTGGGCGTCGTAGGCTTTGCACGCCACCAGCAGGCGATGAATCGGCCCTGGGCTGTCGGAGGTTTCGCCGACGACCGGGTAAGTGTGGGCCACGCCATGCTCGACCAGCGTCAGGCCCTCGGCGGCCTGATAACTCGTCAGCCGCATGTGGTCCCGCAGGATCAGGCGCACGGGCAACCCGGCACGGGCCAGGCGGGCGGCCCACAATGTTCCGAGGCTGCCAGCGCCGAGGACATGCCAGGTGGTCGACATCAGTTTTTACTCCGTAAGGCTGCCCGCAGTGAACGAGGCGAAAGAACCGCTATAATGCCCGGGCATTTTAGCCTGGGCGTGCTCCATCTCTACTGAGCCGCGCCCCTTTTTATTGGAGAAATTACATGCCGTCGTTCGACGTGGTATCCGAACTGGACAAACACGAAGTCACCAACGCCGTCGAGAACGCCGTCAAGGAGCTGGATCGTCGCTATGACTTGAAGGGCAAGGGCAGCTTCGAGTTCAAGGAAAAGGACCTGACCGTCAACCTGACCGCGGAAGCCGATTTCCAGCTCGAAGCGATGATTGAGATCCTCAAGCTGTCGCTGGTCAAGCGCAAGATCGATGCGCAATGCCTTGAAATCAAGGATGCGTATGCCTCCGGCAAGCTGATGAAGCAGGAAGCCGTGCTCAAGGAAGGCATCGACAAGGAGCTGGCGAAGAAAATCGTCGCTCACGTCAAGGACGCGAAGCTCAAGGTCCAGGCCTCCATTCAAGGCGAACAGGTGCGCATCACCGGCAAGAAGCGTGACGACTTGCAAGAGGCTATTGCTGCCTTGCGTGCCAAGACTTTCGACATGCCGCTGCAGTTCAATAACTTCCGTGACTGATAGCACTTTGGGGAACCTGTAGGCGTTTTTGACGTCCCACGCCCCAGAACCTGCGCCCACCATTGAGCCCTACGGGGCTCAATTGCATTTAGGGCCAATCAATATGCCGAGCATCCGGTAAACAGGAGAATGTAGATGGATTTGAACGCTGAAGTGGATCACCTGATCAAGACCTCTGAGTCGTGGTTACCGATGATCATGGAATACGGCAGCCGATTTTTGCTGGCCCTGGTCACCCTGGCCATCGGTTGGTGGCTGATCAACGTCTTGACCCACCGAGTCGGGCGTTTGCTGGCACTGCGTAATGCTGACCTGGCGCTGCAACACTTCATTACCAACCTTGCGAACATTGCGCTCAAAGTCATGCTGGTGGTCAACGTGGCCTCGATGATCGGCGTGGCAACCACTTCGTTCGTTGCCGCGATCGGTGCCGCCACCCTGGCCATCGGCCTGGCCTTGCAAGGCAGCCTGGCGAACTTCGCCGGCGGCGTGCTGATTCTGTTGTTCCGCCCGTTCCGCATTGGTGACTGGATCGAAGCCCAGGGCACTTCCGGTACCGTCGACAGCATCCAGATCTTTCACACCGTGTTGCGCACCGGCGACAACAAGACGGTGATCATCCCAAACGGCAGCCTGTCCAACGGCCTGATTACCAACACCAACCGTCAGCCGACCCGCAAGGTGGTGTTTGATGTGGGTGTCGACTATGAAGCCGACCTGCAGAAGGCCCGCGAAGTGTTGCTGGAACTGGCCAAGGATCCACGTGTACTGGCTGATCCTGCGCCGGCAGCCGTGATTTCTACTTTGGGCGACAGTTCGATCACTGTATCCCTGCGGGTCTGGACCAAGACTGCGGATTATTGGGATGTGATGTTTATGTTCAATGAACTGGCACGTGACCGTTTGAAAGCCGCGGGGATTGATATTCCATTTCCGCAGCGGGTTATTCGCGTGATGCAGGAAAGTGCAGTGAAGTAAACGTGCGACGTGCGGATTAAACTTGTCTGGTGTGTCAGGTTTATTCGCGGGATTGAACTAGATAGCTAGCTTGCTAGTTATCCGGTTGTTGAGATTAAGTTGCAATAAAAAAGCCGCTCACTTGCGAACAAGTGAGCGGCTTTTTAGTTAGAGCCGAGGCCCTAAGTCATCGTTGTAATCAAACTGCCAATTACAAGATGTTCAGCGGGTATTGCGCGATCAGACGCAGTTCGTCGATAGACGCCGAACCGTAGTACACACCATCGCTGGAGCGATAAGTGGCTTGACGTACACGCAGGCTCAGGTCTTTAGCCGGGCCGCTCTGGATCACGTACTTGGCTTCGATGTCACGTTCCCACTCTTTGCCGTTCGAGGTGTCGGCGGTGTTGGCGCCGGTACCTTTAACGTAGCGAGTCATGAAGCTCAGGCCTGGCACGCCAAACGTGGCCATGTTCAGGTCGTAGCGAGCCTGGAAGGACTTCTCGTCTTCAGCGTTGAAGTCGGAACGAGCGATGGAGTTGGCAAGGAAGATCGTGCCGCCGCCGTCTACGCCGTAACCGTAGTCACCGTCACCGCTAACCTTCTGGTAGGCCAGGGTAAAGGTGTGAGCCTGGATGGTGTACGCGCCTTGCAAGCTGTAGGCACGGTTATCCAGTTTGGTGGTGCCGTCCTTTTCAGCCCGTTGCAGGCCAGCGCCATCACTTTTGGTGCTGTAGATGTTGAAGTCGACTGCCAGGGACTGTTCATTGCTAAGCGCATGGGTCCAGTTCAGGTTGGCGTAGGTTTTCTTCCAGTAGTCTTCGGTCTTCGCGTAGTAGAGGCTGGCGCTGACTTCTGGAGTGAGGGCGTAGACGCCACCGATGAAGTCAGTTTTTGTCAGGCCCAGGCTGTCGCGGTAGGTCTGGGCTTGCGCCACGCTCGAAGTGAAGTGACCGCCTTCGAGTTTCAGGCCCTTGATCTCGTTGCTGGTCAGCGAGATACCCTGTGGCAATTCAGGCAGCAGACGGCTGTCATCGGAAGCGAACACAGGTGCGGTGGTGTACTGGTCGCCGACTTTCAGGACCGTATCGGAGATACGGAACTTAACGGCGCCGCCGCCTTTGGAGTAATCATCCTCAGAGCGACCGTCGGAGCCCGTTGGAAACAGGCCAGTACCGGAACGACCCTTGCCGCTGTCCAGTTTGACGCCCAACAGACCGATCACGTCGACACCCACACCGATGGTGCCTTGGGTGAAGCCCGACTGGTACAGGCCGTTGAAGCCCAGGCCGGTTTCGTTGACGCGGCTTTTGCCGGTGTCGTTGTTACGGAAGTCGCGGCCAAAGTTCAGGAGGCGAGTGTTGATGCTGAAAGTACTGTCTTCAACAAAGCCTTTGGAGTCGTCCTGAGAGGACGCCATTGCGAACTGCGAGGTGCCTGCTGAAACAGCCAGGGCGATCATGCTCCACTTCATCACGCGCATCGTGATTTGCTCCTTTGGTTTTAGGAAGAGTACTGCCGTCCCACCTATATTTTTGTCTGGGCGGCTCTTTCTTTTTTGTGTCGGCGCAAAGTTATATCACGCAGACATTATTGACGATACTTGCACATCTATCCTTTCAGCTTCTTTACGGGCCTGTCGTAAATTGCTAGCTCCATGTCGCAAATTCACAGTCCGTTTGGAACCGGACTGACAACTTCAATACTGTTTAAAAGCGTTGAGTCGGGTAAGGAATATCCCTTCTCAAAGTTTTAACTCTTCCTTGAAAAGCATTGAACCGCTGTTGTTTTCCGTCGCGAAACACCTGCTTCCTGCCGGTGCCGTTGTCGACGATACAACGGTGAATGCAACAAGCGTGCACAAACCGGAAACCGAATGTGATTTTTTCGTGAAAATTGTCAACGCCGTGTAAAAACCGCATAAGCACGGGCTTTTTACGCCGAATGGTTTGGCCTTGACGCGCCTGCTGTGCTCCTGTTGGGTGGTGGTTAAAACCTGCACCAGAGCAAAACGTTACCGGTTCACCCCGTTAGGTGGGTAGTCGGCGGATCCCTTTGAAGCACAAATGGGTCATTTTGGTGCGATTGTTCCCGGTCTGCGTTTTTGCCTCAAGGTAGTGTTCTTATCCTGAGAGCCCTCTGGCTCAAGGTCTTTAAGCGTGTCCTACGTCCTGACTTTGACTGGGATTGGATGCATTGGTCATTTAGCGTAGCTGAAATATTGGTCTGTCTCGAAATGGTGCGCTTTTTTTCGCGGCGTCCTGTTTGGGCGCGTATCTGGCCTGATGCATTCGCCGTGAAGCGCCCGGCATTCGCAGGTATGCTGGGCGCCTGAAACCTGACCCGCCGAACGGGAGTGACTGCTGTGTTCGCCTTAGATCCACGTCTTCAACAAGACACCTTGCCCATCGGGGATTTCCCCCTGTGCCGGCTGCTGCTGTCCAATGACTCGAATTACCCTTGGTTTATCCTGGTGCCGCGCATCGACGGTATCAGCGAAGTGTTTCAACTGGATGTCGCTGACCAGCAGAGCGTGTGGCAAGAAAGCACGGCGCTGGCGCAGTTGCTTAATGAAGGGTTTGGCGCCGACAAAATGAATATCGGTGCGCTGGGTAATGTGGTTAGCCAACTGCATGTGCATGTGATCGTGCGCAAGCGCGATGACGCCGCCTGGCCGGCGCCGGTCTGGGGCAAGCATCCGGCGAAGCCTTACAGCGACGAGCAAGTGGCGGCGATTCGTGCGCGTCTGCACGAGATCCTGCCGGCCGGCTTCGCGTTTCTGGAGGCTTGAGCCATGGACCTTCAAGACCGCGTGACCGACCTGGAAAGCCGACTGGCCTTTCAGGACGACACCATTGAGACCCTCAATGACATCCTGGTCACGCAGCAGCGCGCGGTTGAACGCCTGCAGATGCAGATGACTGCATTGCTCAAGCGCCAGGAAGAAATGGGAGGCCAGTTCGAGTCGTCCGAGGAAGAGGCCCCGCCGCCTCACTATTAATGAGGCAGGGGTGAATCCCCAGGCATAAAAAAACCGCGATGCAGCCAGGCTGCATCGCGGTTTTTTTGTTTCGGGGTACTGGAATCAGCGACGCGGCAACGCCGCGATCACATCTTCAGCTTGCAGGCCCTTGTCACGATTCATCACGGAGAACTCCACGCGCTGGCCTTCTACCAGGACGCGATGGCCTTCGCCGCGAATCGCCCGGAAGTGGACGAAGATATCGTCGCCCGAATCCCGGGAGATAAAGCCGAAGCCCTTGGAGGTGTTGAACCACTTCACGGTACCGGTATCCCGGTTGGTCATGTCGTAGCTTTGCGACGCAGCGGCCGGCGAGGAACGGTAAAAACTGGTGGCCAGATGAAGAGCGATGGCTACCAGTGCTATTACCAGGCTGAGCAGGACGGCCGGGTGGCCACCGACTTCAGGCATAGGCGCCAGCAGGGTGAGGGTTTGCACGACAACAGCCAGGACCAGCAGGGCGCTGACCAGGTTTTGCAGTTGATGACGCGGGCCTTTGTTCCAGTAAGGAATGACTGGAGCCAGTGTCAGGTTAAGAAGACCAAAGAAGGTCAGGTAGAGAGCGTCAGGTTGCTGCAGATAAGGCAGGGTTTCTGAGCGCAGGCTGGGGATAAAGGACAGCAGCAAAGCTGCAGCGCCCGTTAGCAGGTGGACGATTTTCAACATTTTGATTAACTCACGTTAAGACGGATCACGAGGAAGAGCTGACTGGCACGGTTCGCTTCTGAACAATGGGAGGCGTTGGGCACGTGCACGGGGTATCAGCCTATGCCGCTGCCGCAAAAAATAACGACGGCGACACGCTGCCTATTTAACAGCAAAGCCTGTGCCTACTCAAATCAAGCATTTCGGGCTGTTGCAAGGCGCGGGGGCATTTGCGCGCCAAACGCTTGTCCTAGACAGGTGCGGGATTTTTCGTCGGCGGCGGGTAATTTTTCTTGCAGGGCTCAAAGCCTTGCCTGCCGTGCAGACGCGCGCTGCAAGGGGCGATTTGCCGCAGGTAGAGCGGGCCAGTCGGGCTGCACAAGGCCGGTACTCTTGCTAGAGTGGTCCTGCACCTGATCAATGAATTTTTTATCAATTGAAGGGGAAACACATGGCAATCGATATTGGTATCAGTGAAGAAGACCGTAAATCAATCGTTGACGGACTTTCGCGCCTGCTTTCCGATACCTATGTACTTTACCTGAAGACCCACAACTTCCATTGGAACGTAACGGGCCCCATGTTTCGTACGCTGCACTTGATGTTTGAAGAGCAGTACAACGAACTGGCGCTGGCGGTGGATTCAATTGCAGAGCGTATTCGCGCCCTGGGTTTTCCTGCGCCGGGTGCTTATTCGGTGTACGCGCGACTTTCTTCCATCAAGGAAGAAGAGGGTGTGCCGAGCGCTGAAGACATGATCAAGCAACTGGTCGAAGGCCAGGAAGCCGTTACCCGGACTGCCCGGGGTATCTTCCCGTTGTTGGACAAAGTCAGCGATGAACCTACTGCGGACTTGCTGACACAGCGTATGCAAGTTCATGAAAAAACCGCTTGGATGTTGCGCTCCCTGCTCGAAAACAAGTAACACCGGTGGCGGGTGGGCGTCGAGCTGACGCCCCTCGCGTGCCTGTTTTCCGGCGATTTCCCTGATTCTGCGAGCTTCCTGATACACGCGTTGGCTTGTCCTACGGTGATCAGCTCCCTGTCTTCTGGCTGCACTTGTCTTCTTGATGTTTTATAGCTCAACGGCCAACGACAACACTGATGAGTGGCCGTCAGGCAATGGAGTGTCAAGTGTATGTCACGCGGAGCAGGTAATGGAGTTATGGAAACGTGCGGGTTGCACAAGATAAAGGTAGATCCCTTTGCCAAGGGGTTCGATATGAACTTGGCGAGGCCATTGTCCCGGTCCGTTCGGCTTAATGGTTTTTCGACGTGTTTGCGACTTGAAGAGGTGTATTGGAATATCCTCACGGAGATAGCCAGGATCAATACGTGTTCGGTCAGTGCGCTGCTGTCTTACGTGGACCGTGAAGTGCACTTGCGATACGGCGGTGTAAAGAACTTCAGTGGTCTGGTCAGGGTAGTTTGTGTGGTTCATGTATTGAAAGGGCGCCTTGACGCGCCGGGTGTCCATCCGGACCTGGCATGATCCTTGTGCCGGCCGCCAGGCTCGGGATTGCCCCGGGTCGGGCGCCTGGCAGAAGCGTGCTGCCACCACCTATATAAAGAGCAGCGCGCCGCTACGGCTGCACAGCCTCGATTTACCAGATATAATCCCGGGCTTTGCTGCGCATGCCGGGACTTTCCCACGGGATAGAGTCAGGGCAGGGCGTGGCGCAGTAATGATCTGATCGCCGAGACATCTCCATGCCCATGTACGACTATCAATGCGCTTCCTGTGGTCATCAGTTGGAAGCCATTCAGAAGATCAGCGCCGCGCCGCTGGTCGATTGCCCGGCCTGCCAGGCACCGGAGCTTAAAAAGATGTTGTCCATGCCGGGCTTCCGCCTGAGTGGCAATGGCTGGTACGAGACTGATTTCAAGACCGGTACAAAGAAGAATCTGGCCGGCGGCGACAAAGCAGACTGAGTTGAACTCTACGCGCAGGCTCCTGCATTATCCGTCACCTGACTTAGCTGTACGGTGATGAGGCAGGCCTCCACTGAATTTCGAATTACGAGAAGCGAAACCACTATCATGATGCGCAGCCACTATTGCGGCCAACTGAACGAGACCCTGGAAGGTCAGGAAATCACCCTTTGCGGATGGGTTCACCGTCGCCGCGACCACGGCGGGGTGATCTTCCTCGATATCCGTGATCGTGATGGTCTGGCCCAGGTGGTGTTCGATCCGGACCGCGCCGAGAGCTTCGCCGCCGCCGACCGCGTGCGCAGCGAGTACGTCGTGAAGATCACCGGCAAGGTTCGCCTGCGTCCGGCTGGTGCCACCAACGCCAATATGGCGTCGGGCATGATCGAAGTGCTGGGTTACGAGCTGGAAGTGCTGAACGAGTCGGAAACCCCGCCGTTCCCACTCAACGAGTTCTCCGACGTTGGCGAAGAAACCCGCCTGCGTTATCGCTTCCTGGACCTGCGTCGCCCGGAAATGGCCGAGAAGCTGCGTCTGCGTTCGCGCATGACCACCAGCATCCGTCGCTTCCTGGACGAAAACGGCTTCCTCGACGTCGAGACGCCGATCCTGACCCGTGCTACCCCGGAAGGCGCTCGCGACTACCTGGTGCCGAGCCGTACCCACGCCGGTTCCTTCTTCGCGTTGCCGCAATCGCCACAGCTGTTCAAGCAGCTGCTGATGGTTGCCGGCTTCGACCGTTACTACCAGATCGCCAAATGCTTCCGTGACGAAGACCTGCGGGCCGACCGCCAGCCGGAATTCACCCAGATCGACATCGAGACCAGTTTCCTCGATGAAAAAGAGATCATGGGCATCACCGAGCAAATGATCCGCAACCTGTTCAAGGAAGTGCTGGACCTGGAATTCGGCGAATTCCCGCACATGACCTTCGAAGAAGCCATGCGCCGTTACGGTTCCGACAAGCCTGACCTGCGTAACCCGCTGGAACTGGTTGACGTTGAAGACCAACTCAAAGACGTCGACTTCAAAGTGTTCAGCGGTCCGGCCAACGACCCGAAATGCCGTATTGCCGCGCTGCGCGTTCCTGGCGCTGCGAGCATGCCGCGCAAGCAGATCGACGACTACACCAAGTTCGTCGGCATCTACGGTGCCAAGGGCCTGGCGTACATCAAGGTCAACGAGCGCGCCAAGGGCGTTGAAGGCCTGCAGTCGCCAATCGTCAAGAACATCCCTGAAGCCAACCTCAACGTGATCCTTGATCGCGTTGGCGCGGTCGATGGCGACATCGTGTTTTTCGGCGCCGACAAGTCGAAGATCGTCAGCGAAGCACTGGGTGCACTGCGGATCAAGGTCGGTAACGACCTGAACCTGCTGACCTGCAAGTGGGCGCCGATGTGGGTTGTCGATTTCCCGATGTTCGAAGAGAACGACGACGGCAGCTTCAGTGCCCTGCACCACCCGTTCACCGCGCCGAAGTGCACGCCGCAAGAGCTCGAGGCCAACCCGGCTGGCGCTCTGTCCCGTGCCTACGACATGGTGCTGAACGGCACCGAGCTGGGTGGCGGTTCGATCCGTATCCACCGCAAGGAAATGCAGCAGTCGGTCTTCCGCCTGCTGGGCATCAACGAAGATGAGCAGCAAGAGAAGTTCGGCTTCCTGCTTGACGCCCTGAAATACGGCGCGCCGCCTCACGGTGGCCTGGCCTTCGGCCTGGACCGTCTGGTGATGCTGATGACCGGTGCGCAGTCGATCCGTGAAGTGATTGCCTTCCCGAAAACCCAAAGTGCTGCCGACGTGATGACGCAAGCACCGGGTGTGGTGGATGCCAAGGCACTGCGCGAGCTGCATATCCGTCTGCGCGAAGCACCAAAGGCTGAGTAAGGCCGCAGCGTGAAAGCGCCATAAGGTTTTACATTGTCAGCTAAGGGCGCATCTTCGGATGCGCCTTTGCGTTAGAAGGGCTGTACGTTAAAGAGGGAAGTCCCGCCTGGGGCGGGATCGACAGGTTTCTACAGAATTTCGGAGTTGTGTTATGGCTGGCCATTCCAAGTGGGCGAACATCAAGCACCGCAAAGAGCGTCAGGATGCCAAGAAAGGCAAGATCTTCACCAAGTGGATTCGCGAGCTGACCGTCGCTGCGCGCCAAGGTGGCGGTGACCCGGGTTCCAACCCGCGTTTACGCCTGGCCCTGGACAAGGCCCTCGGTGCCAACATGAGCCGCGACATCATCGACCGCGCCGTGGCCCGTGGTGCCGGTGCGGCCGATACCGACGACATGGTCGAGCTGAGCTACGAAGGCTACGGCCCGGGTGGCGTGGCGGTGATGGTCGAGTGCATGACCGACAACCGCAACCGTACTGCGGCCGCCGTGCGCCATGCATTCAGCAAGTGTGGCGGCAACCTGGGCACCGACGGTTCGGTGGCCTACCTGTTTGAGCGCAAGGGGCAGATTTCCTTCGCGCCGGGCGTTGACGAAGATGCACTGATCGAAGCCGCGATGGAGGCGGATGCCGACGACGTGGTGACCAACGAAGACGGTTCCATCGACGTGTTTACCTCGTTCGCGGGTTTCTACTCTGTGCGTAACGCTCTGGAAGCGGCCGGTTTCAAAGGTACCGATGCGGAAATCGTGATGCTGCCCACCACCAGCGCCGAGCTGGACCTGGATGGGGCGCAGAAGGTGCTCAAGATGCTCGACATGCTTGAAGACCTGGATGACGTGCAGAACGTCTATTCCAATGCCGATATCCCGGAATCGGTGGCCGAACAGCTAGGCTGAGGGATGATGCAGATCTAATGTGGGAGCGGGCTTGCTCGCGAAGGCGGTGTAACAGTCACCTTATCGACTGACTGGTACACCGCCTTCGCGAGCAAGCCCGCTCCCACATTTCGACCTTCGCTATATCAAGAATTTTTTACCCAATCCGCAGGCGTTATGACTCTAATCCTAGGTATCGACCCCGGTTCGCGAATCACCGGCTTTGGCGTGGTCCAACAGACCCCGCGAGGCTGCGTGTACGTGGCGTCGGGCTGTATCCGTACCGGCGCCGGCGAGCTGGCCGAGCGCTTGCAGATCGTTTATCGCGGCGTGCGTGAAGTGATCCAGACCTACGGCCCGGTCACCATGGGCATCGAAAAAGTGTTTATGGCAAAAAACGCCGACTCGGCTTTAAAGCTCGGCCAGGCCCGCGGTGCGGCCATCGTTGCCGGTGCCGAGGAGGGCATGGAGATCGCTGAATACACCGCGACCCAGGTCAAGCAAGCCGTGGTCGGTACCGGTGCCGCGAATAAGGAGCAGGTGATGATGATGGTCATGCATATGCTCAAGCTCACCGCCAAACCGCAAATCGATGCCTCTGACGCCCTGGCCATTGCCATTTGCCACGCCCATACCCGCTCCAGCCTGATGCCCCATGGCCTGGGTACGGCACGCAGTCGTGGCGGCCGGCTGCGTCTCTGATAGCATCAGCGCAATCATTCTGCGTGGGGTGCATGAACGGCCTGTGCTGTCGGCCGGCATGCCCGCGTTATTACCGGTCAGGCCTTGATCTGAGCCGATTGTTAAGGATTCGAACGTGATTGGACGCTTGCGCGGCACTCTGGCTGAGAAACAGCCGCCGCACCTGATTCTGGATGTAAACGGGCTGGGCTATGAGCTGGAAGTGCCCATGACCACCCTCTACCGCCTACCGTCGGTCGGTGAACCGCTGACCCTGCACACCCATCTGGTGGTGCGCGAAGACGCACAATTGCTCTATGGTTTCATTGGCAAGCGTGACCGGGACTTCTTCCGTGAGCTGATCCGCCTCAACGGCGTGGGCCCGAAGCTGGCGCTGGCGCTGATGTCCAGCCTCGAAGTCGATGAGCTGGTGCGCTGCGTGTCGGCCCAGGACACCTCGGCGCTGACCAAGGTGCCAGGCGTCGGCAAGAAAACCGCCGAGCGCTTGCTGGTGGAGCTCAAGGACCGCTTCAAGGCCTGGGAGGTCGTGCCGAGCATGTTCGCCCTGGTGCCTAACCAGCCGGATGCGCCGGGTGTGCCGGTGGCCAGTGCCGAAAGCGATGCAGTCAGTGCGCTGATCTCCCTGGGCTACAAGCCCCAAGAGGCGAGCAAGGCCGTGTCGGCCATCAAGGACAAGAACCTGAGCAGCGAAGACATGATCCGCCGCGCCCTGAAGGGAATGATTTAAGTGATTGAAGCTGATCGTCTGATCGCGGCCACCGGCCCCCGTGACCGTGAAGAAGTCCAGGACCGGGCGATTCGCCCCCTGAGCCTTGCCGAATACATCGGCCAGCCCACCGTGCGTGAGCAGATGGAGCTGTTCATCCAGGCCGCGCGCGGGCGTAGCGAATCCCTGGACCACACGTTGATTTTCGGCCCGCCGGGCCTGGGCAAGACCACCCTGGCCAACATCATTGCCCAGGAAATGGGCGTGTCGATCAAGTCCACCTCCGGCCCTGTGCTGGAACGCCCGGGTGACCTGGCGGCGCTGTTGACCAACCTGGAACCCCACGACGTACTGTTCATCGACGAGATCCACCGGCTTTCGCCCATCGTCGAAGAAGTGTTGTACCCGGCCATGGAAGACTTCCAGCTGGACATCATGATTGGCGAAGGCCCGGCCGCGCGCTCGATCAAGCTCGACTTGCCGCCGTTCACCCTGGTGGGGGCCACCACCCGTGCGGGCATGCTGACGAACCCGCTGCGAGACCGTTTCGGGATTGTTCAACGTCTAGAGTTCTATAGCACGGCGGATCTGGCGACTATTGTCAGCCGTTCGGCGAATATCCTCGGTCTGCCCCTGGACCCGGAAGGCGCGTTTGAAATCGCCCGTCGCGCCCGTGGTACGCCGCGGATTGCCAACCGGTTGCTGCGACGGGTGCGCGACTTTGCCGAAGTACGGGCCAAGGGGCATATCACCAAGCCCGTGGCAGACCTGGCGCTGAACCTGCTGGATGTGGATGAGCACGGCTTTGATCACCAGGACCGGCGCCTGCTGCTGACCATGATCGAGAAGTTCGACGGTGGCCCGGTGGGTGTGGACAGCCTCGCGGCAGCCATCAGCGAAGAGCGGCATACGATTGAGGATGTACTGGAACCGTACCTGATCCAGCAGGGCTATATCATGCGTACGCCGAGGGGGCGTGTGGTCACCCGGCATGCGTATCTGCACTTTGGGTTAAACATTCCGTCACGATTGGGCGAGATGCCCGTAGTAGACGAATTCCTCGATGCAGTAGACGATTAAAAACGCTTGGCGATTCGATTTATTCGGCGTTTGTGCTGTCCTAGTGGCTGGCGTCGTCATTCTTTCGTTAGAAATGTGCCACAGAATGAAAAACAGTTGCCTGGCCGGATTGGCAACCTGAGGAGTAAGCACTAGAGTATGCGCGCGCAAAACGGGGATCAGTCGTTCGCACATCGCTGTCGCGTTTATTACGAGGACACCGATGCCGGCGGCATCGTTTATTACGTCAATTACCTAAAGTTCATGGAGCGGGCTCGAACCGAGCGGCTACGGGAGCTGGGCTTTGCCCAATCCCAGCTGGCAGGGGAGGACCTGTTGTTTGTCGTGCATTCCAGCGAGGCGCGTTACTACGCGCCGGCGCGACTGGACGATGAATTGCTGGTCAGCGCAGAAATAACCGAATTGAACCGTGCCAGCCTGCGCTTTAAACAGCAGGTCAGGCGGGCTACGGATGCAACGCTGCTCTGTGAGGGGCAGTTCCTGGTGGCCTGTGTTCGCACCAATAGTTTGAAACCCCGGGCCATTCCCGAAGCTCTACGCACGGCCTTTGCCGGCGTGAGCGGCGCGGGTAAACATTCAGAGCAGGAGATTTAGCGTGGAACCTACCGTCGTCGACCATTCCTCCATGTGGAGCCTGGTCAGCAATGCCAGTGTCGTGGTTCAACTGGTGATGCTGATCCTGGTAGCCGCATCGGTTACCTCTTGGGTCATGATTTTTCAGCGCAGCAACCTGCTGCGTGCCGGTCGACGTGCCCTGGAGAGCTTCGAAGAGCGCTTCTGGTCGGGTATCGACCTGTCCAAACTGTATCGCCAGGCCGGCAGCAACCCGGACCCGGATTCGGGCGTCGAGCAGATCTTCCGTGCCGGCTTCAAGGAATTCTCCCGTCTGCGCCAGCAGCCAGGCGTTGATCCGGAAGCGGTCATGGAAGGCGTGGCCCGTGCCATGCGCGTAGCGATTTCCCGCGAAGAAGAAAAGCTTGAGCAAAGCCTGCCGTTCCTCGCCACCGTAGGTTCCGTCAGCCCGTACATCGGCTTGTTTGGTACCGTGTGGGGGATCATGAACTCCTTCCGTGGCCTGGCCCAGGCCCAGCAAGCGACCCTGGCCACCGTGGCCCCGGGTATCGCCGAAGCGCTGATCGCCACCGCCATCGGCCTGTTCGCAGCTATTCCCGCAGTAATCGCCTACAACCGTTTTGCCGCTCGTGGCGAAACCTTGATCAGCCGTTACTACACCTTCGCCGATGAATTCCAGGCGATCCTGCACCGTAAAGTGCACACCAGCGAAGAATAAGCAGGTAATTCCCAATGGCTTTAATCGCTCGAGCTCGCAAAAAGCGCAAGCCGGTCGCCGAGATGAACGTAGTGCCTTACATCGACGTGATGCTGGTGCTGCTGGTTATCTTCATGGTGACCGCGCCGATGCTCAATCAGGGCGTGAAGGTTGATCTGCCCAAGGTTTCCAGCGAAGCCTTGCCGCAGGACAACAACACCCAGGTCCTGACCATTTCGATCAAGGCTGACAAGACCTATTACTGGAACCTTGGCAGCGAAGTCGACACTCAGAAACAGCAGGACAAGGCCATGACCTTGCCGCAGATGACTGATGCTGTGACCAAGATCATTCGCGCCGGCAACGAAGGTGGCAAGCACACCCAGGTGTTCATCCGCGGCGACAAGGTCGTCGACTATGGCTCCGTGATGGGCGCCATGGGCGGGCTGCAGAAGGCCGGCGTCGGTAACGTTGGCTTGATTACCGAGGCGCCCTGATGCACCAACAGCGAGAGCCGTCCGCCTCGGAAAGCTTCTTCTGGCCTAGCGTCTGGGCGATTGCCCTGCACGTCCTGGTGTTTGGCATGCTGTTTGTCAGCTTTGCCATGACCCCGGACCTGCCGCCAGCCAAGCCGATCGTGCAGGCGACCCTGTATCAGCTGAAATCGAAAAGCCAGGCCACCACCCAGACCAATCAGAAGATTGCGGGTGAGGCCCAGAAGTCGGCTGCGCGCCAGACTGAAGTCGAGCAGATGGAACAGAAGAAGGTCGAGCAGGAAGCGGTGAAGGCTGCTGCGGAACAAAAGAAAGAAGAGGCGGCTCAAAAGGCCGAGGAATCGAAAAAGGCTGACGAGGCGAAGAAAGCTGACGAGGCTAAAAAGGCTGATGAAGCCAAGAAAGCCGATAAAGCTGCCGAAGCCAAGAAGGCTGAAGAGAAACAATTGGCTGATATAGCCAAGAAGAAATCTGAAGAAGAAGCCAAGAAAGCTGCTGAAGAAGAGGCCAAGAAAAAGGCCGCTGAAGACGCGAAGAAAAAGATAGTCGAAGACGCGAAGAAGAAAGCCGCGGACGACGCCAAGAAGAAAGCTGAAGCTGACGAGGCGAAAAAGAAGATCGCCGACGATGCGAAGAAGAAAGCTGCCGCCGACGCCTCCAAGAAAAAGGCCCAGGAAGCAGCACGTAAATCGACCGAAGACAAAAAGGCCCAGGCCTTGGCCGATTTGCTTTCCGACACGCCGCAGCGCCAGCAAGCCTTGGCCGATGAACGTGGTGACGAAGTCGCGGGCAGTTTCGATGACCTGATTCGTTCACGGGCAGCGGAAGGGTGGACCCGTCCTCCTTCGGCACGCAAAGGCATGACAGTAGTGCTGCAGATCGGCATGTTGCCGGACGGTACGGTGACTTCGGTCGGCGTGGCCAAGTCCAGTGGCGACGGTTCGTTCGACAGTTCGGCGGTAGCAGCGGTCAAGAACATTGGCCGGTTGACCGAGATGCAGGGAATGAAACCAAGCGACTTCGCTCCCTACCGTTCATTCAAGATGACATTCACACCTGAGGATCTAGCCTTGTGAGAAACCTTCTTCGAGGAATGCTTGTCGTTATTTGCTGCATGGCAGGGATAGCGGCGGCGGATGAAAAGAACATTCTGGTCACCAGCGGTAGCGATCGGGCCACCCCGATCGCCGTTGTACCGTTTGGCTGGCAGGGCGGCAGCGTGCTGCCGGACGACATGTCGCAGATCATCAGCGATGACCTGCGCAACTCCGGTTACTACGCACCGATCGACAAAGGCAACATGATCAGCCAGCCGACCCAGGCCAGCGAAGTCATCTTCCGCGACTGGAAAGCGCTGAACGCCCAGTACCTGATGGTGGGCAGCATCACGCCTGCCGGCGGTCGCCTGCAGATCCAGTACACGTTGTTCAACGTCGCGACCGAGCAGCAAGTGCTGACCGGCAGCGTGTCGGGCACCACGGATCAACTGCGGGACATGGCGCACTACATCTCCGACCAGTCGTTTGAAAAGCTGACCGGGATCAAGGGTGCCTTCTCGACTCGCCTGCTTTATGTAACGGCAGAGCGTTTTTCGGTAGACAACACTCGCTACACACTGCAGCGCTCCGACTATGACGGCGCTCGCGCAGTGACGCTGCTGCAATCCCGTGAGCCGATCCTGTCGCCACGCTTTGCACCCGATGGCAAGCGTATCGCCTATGTGTCCTTTGAACAGAAGCGTCCACGGATCTTCGTTCAGCACATTGATACCGGTCGCCGTGAGCAGATCACCAACTTTGAAGGCCTGAATGGCGCGCCAG
Organism: Pseudomonas sp. AN3A02; assembly: GCF_011765255.1. Taxonomy (NCBI): domain Bacteria; kingdom Pseudomonadati; phylum Pseudomonadota; class Gammaproteobacteria; order Pseudomonadales; family Pseudomonadaceae; genus Pseudomonas; species Pseudomonas sp. AN3A02. The sequence goes on along the minus strand of NZ_JAARNI010000004.1, from coordinate 422,531 downwards.
CCTGGTCGCCGGATGGTTCGCGACTGGCATTCGTATTGTCCAAAGATGGCAACCCGGACATCTACGTGATGAACATGGCTTCGCGCCAACTGAGCCGTGTTACCAGTGGCCCGGGCATCAACACCGAACCGTTCTGGGGCAAGGATGGTTCGACCATCTACTTCACCTCAGACCGTGGTGGCAAGCCGCAAGTCTACAAAACCAGCGTGAGCGGCGGCGGCGCCGAACGAGTGACCTTTATTGGTAACTACAACGCTGCACCGAAGCTTTCGGCTGATGAAAAGACGTTGGTGATGATTCACCGTCAGGATGGTTTCACTAATTTCCGGGTTGCGGCCCAGGATTTGCAGCGTGGAACGGTAAAAATCCTTACAGATACCAACCTTGATGAGTCAGCTACTGTTGCGCCCAACGGCACCATGGTAATCTACGCCACCCGCCAGCAGGGCCGGGGAGTCTTGATGCTCGTGTCCATTAATGGACGCGTAAGGCTCCCGCTTCCTACCGCACAAGGCGAAGTCAGAGAACCGTCCTGGTCCCCTTACCTGAACTGACGCGGCGCTACAAAAAGAAGTACTTAACACACTGGGGTTCATTAGGAGTTTCACGATGGAAATGCTGAAGTTTGGTAAGTTTGCTGCTCTGGCTCTGGCTCTGTCCGTAGCCGTTGGTTGCTCGTCTAAAGGCGGCGACAATGCCGGTGAAGGCGCAGCTGTTGATCCAAACGCTGGTTACGGCGCTAACACTGGTGCAGTTGACGGCTCCCTGAGCGAAGAAGCTGCTCTGCGCGCTATCACCACTTTCTACTTCGAATACGACAGTTCGGACCTGAAGCCAGAAGCCATGCGCGCTCTGGACGTTCACGCGAAGGACCTGAAAGCTAACGGCGCTCGCGTTGTTCTGGAAGGTAACACCGACGAACGTGGTACTCGTGAGTACAACATGGCACTGGGCGAGCGTCGTGCGAAAGCCGTTCAGCGCTACCTGGTACTGCAAGGTGTTGCTCCGGGCCAACTGGAACTGGTTTCCTACGGTAAAGAGCGTCCAGTTGCTACTGGCCACGACGAGCAGTCCTGGGCTCAAAACCGTCGCGTCGAACTGCGTAAGTAATTCGTCATGCGAACGTGCCGTCGTGCTCTAACTGTATTGGCTCTCAGCCTGGCACCGCTTGCGGTGTGGGCTGCGGTTCCTGTGGAAGATAGCAACTCTGGCTATAACAATAGCGGGAGCAGTTATCCCCCAGCGGGTTATGGCACGAACGGCGCCTATGCCGGGGGCGCGGCTACGGCCGCGCCTTCGGCACAGGGCGAACTGTTCAACCAGCTGCAACGCATGCAGGATCAATTGTCGCAGCAACAAGGCACGATTGAAGTTCTGCAGAATCAAGTGAACCAGCTGAAGCAAGAAGGCCTGGAGCGTTACCAGGATCTTGATCGACGTATTGGAGCCGGCGTTACACCAGCCGCCACTCCTGATAATTCTTCTGCCGGTGGCGCCGCAAGCGCCGCCGGTGGTGCAGCAGCAGGGGCCGCGGCTGCGAGCCAAGCCCCTGCCGCCAGCAGCGAACCGGGTGATCCGGCGAAGGAAAAGCTGTATTACGACGCAGCCTTCGACCTGATCAAGGCCAAGGATTTCGATAAGGCCAGCCAGGCTTTTACCGCATTCCTGCGCAAATACCCGAACAGCCAGTACGCCGGCAACGCCCAGTACTGGTTGGGTGAGGTGAACCTGGCCAAGGGTGACCTGCAAGGTGCAGGTCAAGCGTTTGCCAAGGTCAGCCAGCTGTACCCCAAGCACGCCAAGGTGCCGGACTCGCTGTACAAACTCGCTGACGTAGAGCGCCGCCTGGGTCATACCGACAAGGTCAAAGGCATTCTGCAGCAGGTGGTGGCCCAATATCCGGGTACCTCCGCTGCTCAGTTGGCACAGCGGGATCTGCAACGCATGTAAGCGTTGCAACCCGTTCAGAAGAAACCCGCGCCCTGCGCGGGTTTTTTCGTTAGAATCCACGCCCTTTTATGACACACGCTTCCTGGGGTTTACGCGTTGGCGCAATTCCTTGAAGTGCCTGACGGAGGCGGACAGCCTGTTTAGCTGTTACGCCCGTGGCGACTATGCAAGACACATTACGTATCACCGAAGTTTTTTACTCGTTGCAGGGTGAAACGCGCACTGCCGGGCTGCCCACTGTATTTGTGCGCCTCACCGGTTGCCCGCTGCGTTGCCAATACTGCGACAGCGCCTACGCCTTCAGCGGCGGCACCGTGCGTACCCTTGACGATATTCTCGAGCAAGTAGCCGGTTACCGGCCGCGCTATGTCTGTGTTACCGGTGGCGAGCCACTGGCACAGCCTAATGCCATTCCGCTGCTCAAGCAGTTGTGTGACGCCGGTTACGAGGTGTCCCTGGAAACCAGCGGCGCCCTGGATATTTCCGCGGTAGACCCTCGCGTCAGCCGGGTTGTCGACCTCAAGACCCCGGGTTCCAAGGAAGCGCACCGCAACCGCTACGAGAACATCGAGCTGCTGACGGCCAACGACCAGGTCAAGTTCGTCATCTGTTCCCGTGAAGACTACGACTGGGCGAACTCCAAGCTGATCCAATATGGCCTGGACCGCCGCGCCGGCGAAGTGCTGTTTTCCCCAAGCCACCATGACCTGAATGCGCGTGACCTGGCTGACTGGGTCGTCGCAGACAATCTGCCGGTGCGCCTGCAACTGCAGTTGCACAAGTACCTGTGGAACGACGAGCCGGGGCGCTGAGATGACTGATCAAAAGCGTGCGGTCATTCTGCTGTCCGGCGGCCTCGACTCGGCCACCGTGGTTGCCATGGCCCGTGCCGAAGGCTACAGCTGCTACACCATGAGCTTCGACTACGGCCAGCGCCACCGCGCCGAGCTTGATGCCGCGGCTCGCGTCGCCCGCGACCTGGGCGTGGTGGAGCACAAGGTGATCGGACTGAACCTCGACGGCATGGGTGGCTCCGCTCTGACCGACAGCTCCATCGACGTGCCACAAGGCCCCAGCGAAGGCATCCCGGTGACCTACGTGCCGGCGCGCAACACGGTCTTTCTGTCCCTGGCCCTCGGCTGGGCCGAAGTGCTGAGCGCACGCGACATCTTCATCGGCGTTAACGCCCTGGACTACGCCGGTTACCCGGACTGCCGTCCCGAGTACATCGAGTCGTTCGAGCGCATGGCCAACCTCGCTACCAAGGCCGGTGTGGAAGGGCAGGGCTTTCGCATCCTGGCGCCGCTGCAGAACCGCAGCAAGGCCGATATCGTGAAGGCTGGCGTAGGACTCGGCGTCGATTACTCGCTGACTGTTTCCTGCTATCAGGCGGACAATGACGGTCGTGCTTGTGGGAAATGCGACAGCTGCCGACTGCGTGCAGAGGGCTTCGAGGCGGCCGGAATTACTGACCCAACGCGTTATTTCTGATTTATTTCAAATAAGGTGTTGAATAATCCTTAGAAATCAGTATTATACGCGCCACCACACAGCGGGTCGTTAGCTCAGTTGGTAGAGCAGTTGGCTTTTAACCAATTGGTCGTAGGTTCGAATCCCACACGACCCACCATTTTTGGCGGTTTAGAAAATCCGGAAGGCCCACGCAAGTGAGGATTTCCGGGTTTTTTTTTGCCCAACAAAAGCCGATCACTCTCAACGCCGAGAGTGATCGGCTTTTTTGTTTTAAACCTAGCCAAACCGCCCGGTGATGTAGTCTTCGGTCTGCTTCATCTTCGGCTTGGTGAAGATCTCATCCGTATTGCCGTGCTCAATCAGTTCGCCCATGAACATGAACGCCGTGCTGTCGGATACCCGCGCGGCCTGTTGCATGTTGTGGGTCACGATGATCACCGTGTATTGCTCTTTCAGCTCGGTGATCAACTGTTCGATACGCCCGGTGGAAATCGGGTCGAGTGCCGAAGTCGGTTCATCCAGCAGCAAAACCTGCGGCCGCAGCGCAATGGTGCGAGCGATGCACAGGCGTTGCTGCTGCCCGCCTGAGAGACTCTGGGCGCTCTGCTTGAGTTTGTCTTTCACTTCATCCCACAGGGCGCCTCCGCGCAGGGCCTGCTCCACACGGTCATCCATTTCCCGGCGTGAGAGCTTTTCATGGTGGCGCACGGCATAGGCGATGTTGTCGTAGATCGACATGGGGAACGGCACCGGCTTCTGGAAAACCATCCCGACATGACTGCGCAGGCGGTTCATCGAGTAGCCGGGGGCGAGGATGTTTTCTCCGTTGAGCAGCACTTCGCCGCGGGCTTCCTGCTTGGGGTACATCGAGTAGATACGGTTGAACACCCGCAGCAAAGTCGACTTCCCGCAACCCGATGGGCCGATGATCGCGGTGATGCGTTTTTCCGGAATGTCGATGTCGATGGATTTCAGCGAACGCTGGTTGTTGTAGAAAAACTCCAACCTACGGACACGGATTTTGGTTTTTTCAGGATCAAGGCGGGTCGATTGCATCAGTGGGACCTATTGCGCAAAAGAATCAGGCGAGACAGCAAGCTCAGCACCAGCACGAACATCGTCAGCACCAACGCTCCTGCCCATGCCAGGGAGTGCCAGTCATCGAAAGGGCTCATGGCGTACTGGAAAATAACCACCGGCACGCTGGCGATCGGTTTGAGCAGGTTGCTGCTCCAGAACTGGTTGCCGAAGGCGGTGAACAACAGCGGGGCGGTTTCCCCGGTAATTCGCGCCAGCGCCAGCAGGATGCCGGTTACCACGCCGGCCTTGGCGGCTCTCAATACGATCTGCAACGTCAGCTTCCATTGCGGCACGCCCAGGGCCAGGGCCGCCTCGCGCAGGGTGGAGGGCTGCAGCTGGAGCATCTCGTCGGTCGTCCGCACCACCACCGGAATTACCAGCAAGGCCAACGCCAGGGCGCCGGCAATGGCAGAGAAACCGACCTGGTGATTGGTCAGCAGGTTCAGCGGCAGGATCACGCCGGTGTAGATGAACAAACCGAGGACGATCGAGGGCGCGGACAGCAGAATGTCGTTGATGAAACGCACCGTGGTACCCAGGCGCGAATGCCGTGCGAATTCCGCCAGCCAGATACCGGCCATCAGCCCGATGGGCGTGCCAATCAGCAGCGCAATCCCGGACATCAGGGCGCTGCCATAAAACGCGTTGGCCAGGCCGCCGTCTGTTCCGGGTGGCGGTGTCATCTCGGTAAACAGGCGCAGGTTGAGTGCCTGAAAGCCGTTGATGATGGTGGTCAACAGAATCCACGCCAGCCACAACAGGCCAAAGACTGTGGCGCCACAACTGAGCAGCATGGCCACGCGGTTCTTGAAGGCACGCTTGCGGTACAGGCGGTCGTTGCTGTTCATAGGCCCTCCTTGCGTGACAGGCGCATGAGCATCAGCCGCGCCAGTGCCAGCACCACGAACGTCACGATAAACAGCAGGAAGCCCAGCGCGATCAGTGCCGAACGATGCAGGTCGGTATAGGCCTCGCTGAACTCGTTGGCGATGACCGATGCGATGGAGCTGCTGGGCATCAGCAATGAGGCGGAGAACTGTTGTGCGTTACCCAGCACGAAGGTGACGGCCATGGTTTCACCCAGGGCGCGACCGAGGCCGAGAAAGATCCCACCAACCACTGCCGAACGGGTGTAGGGCAACACGATGTCCCACACCACTTCCCAGGTAGTGCTGCCCAGCGCGTAGGCCGATTCTTTCAATTGAGTCGGCACACTGCGGAAAACCTCATGCATTACCGACGTGATGAACGGCGTAATCATGATCGCCAGCACGATGCCGGCGGTCAGCATCCCGATGCCCAGCGGCGGCCCCTGAAACAGCGAGCCAATAAACGGAAGCGCACCCAGGTAATCGTTGATCCAGGGTGACAAGTGTTCTGCCATAAACGGCCCGAAAACAAACAAACCCCACATGCCATAAATGATCGAGGGAATGCCCGCGAGCAATTCAACGGCGGAGGCGACCGGCATTCTCAGCCAGGGCGGCGCCACTTCAGTGAGGAAAATCGCGATGCCAAAACTCACCGGCACTGCAATCAGCAACGCCAGGAAGGAGGTGACCAAGGTGCCGTAAATCGGCACCAGGGCGCCGAAGTGGTTGTTGACCGCATCCCACTCGGTGCTGGTAATGAAACCGAAACCGAAGGTCTTGAAGGCTAGGCCGCCGCCCCACAATGTCGAGGCGGCGATGCTTGCCAGCAACAGCAAGACCAGCATGGCGGCCCCGAACATCGAGCGTTTGAACCACAGGTCGTTACGCTGATCGCGAGCGGCGCGGCTGTCACCCGACACATCGCTCGCGTGAGTGGTCATGGCCAGAGGATGGACAGTTTCGTTCATATCAGATGTGCTCACCCGCCTTGCTCAAGCAGGTGCCTGGCAAGGGGGTCATGGGAGGACGGATCAGTGGGCGAAGTCGGACTTCCAGTAACCTTCGATCCGGGTCACGAGGGAATCAGGCAACGCGACGTAGTCCAATGCCGCAGCCTGCTGTTGACCTTTCTCCAACGACCATTTGAAGAAGTTGAAAGCGGCCTGGCTTTGCTCGGCGTTCTTTGCCTGCTTGTACATGATGATCCAGGTGGTCGCCGTGATCGGCCACGCGTTCTCGCCCGGTGCGTTGGTCATGATCAGGTTGAAGTCTTGGGCGTTGGCCCAGTCGGCGGTATCCGCCGCTGCCTGGAAGGCCTTGGCGTTGGGCTCGACGAATTTGCCGGACGCGTTCTTCAGTGAGGCGTAAGTCATCTTGTTCTGCAGGGCGTAGGCGTATTCAACAAAGCCTATGGAGTTCTTGATCTGCTTTACGTAGGCCGAAACACCTTCGTTACCCTTGCCGCCCACACCGACTGGCCACGGCACGGTGGTGCCGAAACCGATTTTGCTTTTCCAGCCATCACTGACTTTGGAGAGGTAGTTGGTGAAGTTGTACGAGGTGCCCGAGCCGTCCGAGCGGTGGACCACGGTGATATTCGCGCCAGGCAGCTTCAGGCCGGGGTTGAGCGCGGCAATCGCCGGGTCGTTCCAGGCCTTGATGTCACCGAGGAAAATCTTCGCCAGCACCTCGCCATCGAGTTTCAGTTGGCCTGCTGCAACGCCTTCGACGTTCATCACCGGCACGATGCCGCCAATCACGCTGGGGAACTGGCCGAGGCCGCCGGCCTTCAATTCGTCCGCCGACAGCGGTGCGTCGGAAGCACCGAAGTCTACGGTCGCCGCCTTGATCTGGGCGATGCCGCCGCCAGAACCGATGGACTGGTAGTTGATCCGGTCATTGGAATTCTTGCTGTATTCCTGGGACCACTTGGACAGCACCGGGTAGACGAAACTGGAGCCTGCGCCCGTGACGTCGGTGGCGTGAGCGACACCACTCAGGCACAGGGCAGTGAACAACACTGACAGACTCTTTTTGGTCAGCAACATCACGACGACACCTCAAAGGAAAGGGTTAAGTGGAGGGCTCCACCTGTCAAAGACGTGACGATTTAATTCCTGGGATGTTTCTGTTTGATGACGGTTTGGCTTTATGAAGAAACATTTAGAAATGTTTGCTCCGGTGAAGGCGGGCGTGCTCGTCTCCACCGGAGCAGGGTTGCTTAGTGGGTGCCTTGATCGATCCCCGCCTGCAACTCCTGGCTGTCACTGTGCCCGCCAACCCGCAGCGGTCCGAGGTTGATGGCTTGATCCTTACGCGTTGCGTCGTCCTGTTTGCGCGTCAGTTCATCCTTGGCGCCGAGCGCCAGGTTGACCGGTGACTTCGAGACGTTCAGCCCGACATCCGCGCGATAATCGCTGCCCGTCAACGTGGTGGCTTTTACCGCAGAACCACCCAAATCGACTTTGCCTTCCGAAGCCCCGATGCGCACACCGGTCAGCCGAGTCTCACCACCCACCTGCAAGTTCACGCCTTGGGTACCGCTGATGCCCGAGGCCTGAGTGACGCTGTCCTTGGCGACGTGGCTGACGTCCAGGTTCAAGGTCGGGGTGTAAGCGGTGGTGCCGCTCTTGTCGCCGAACAACACGCTTTCTGCGGTATTGGCCACCGAGCTGCCGGTGGTGTTCTTGCCGCTGACGGCGTAGCTGTCACTGGTTTTCGGCCAGAGCTTTTCCTTGACGCTGGACAGGCGCGTGCCCAAGGCGTCCTTCTTGTCGGTGAGGTAAGTCTTAGCCTGATCCACGCGGGTACCGAAGGCGCCACGAGGCTCGGGGTTCACGTCGTAGCTACCGCTGCGGGTAAGTTTTTCGCCCAGTCGCTCCTTGGCGTTGCCGACGCGGTTGACCAGGGTGTCCTTGGCCGAGGCCAGATGTTCGGTGCCCTTGTCGACGGCGTTCTCGAGTTTTTCGCGGTGCTTGTCGAACGCGCCTTCCGCCTTGGCCTGCACTTTGTCCTTGAGGGGGCCGGTGGTCTTGGCGAGTTTGTTGACCACGCCGGGCTGGTTTTTCTCGACGTCCAGCTTGGCATCGACGTTGACATGGGTACTGCTGACATGATCCTTGCGGCTCTCGACCATGAGGTCGCCCCCGATCTTGCCGCTCACCTGATTCGCATCGATCCGTGCCCCGGACAACCGGGTATCACCGGCACTGTTGATCACCACGGTGTCGGCCTTGATCTGGCTGTCGTGCTGAGTGGTGCCTTGCAGGTAATCGACGTCGACCTTGGCCCGGGCATTGATGCCGTGCTGGGTCTTGGGTGTGTCGTGTTCACCCGCGTTGGCCAGGGTTGTCTTGCCGCCACTGCCGCCCGCGCCCAAGGTCACGCCCCAGCTGTCGTGGGCCTGGGTCGATTGCGCCGACTCCTGCAGGATGCCGCCATTTATCGCGTCGAGGCGCACGTTGCCGGCTTCGATTTGCGTGCCTTGCAGGTGGATGGCATCGGCGCTGTTGCCGCCGCTGGAGAGCGTCACGTTGCCGTTGCTGTGCAACTGCCCGACGCTCACAGCCTGGTCGTTTTCCGCGCCCTTGCCGATGTTGAAGTTGGCGCTGAGGCTCCCGGTCTTGCCGCTGCTTTCAGCGCTGCTGGTCTTGCCGGCGCCGACGTTCAGGCCACCGCCCAGGTTGCTGGCACTGCTGACGTGGTGATCGGTGGCAGCTTGCAGGTCCAGCTTGCCCCCGGCGGCGAGATTGATGTCACCGGTCTTGGCGGTGCTGCTGCCAATCCGGGTGCCTTGCAGGGTCAGGTCGGCGCCGCTGTTGAGTTGGACCGGACCTTTGCCCTGGAGGGTCGCGACCCGGGCCTGGCTGTCCTGGGTGTCCAGGCGCTTGTTGTCCAACTGCAAGCCGGCACCGAGGTTGACGTTATTGCCGTTGGTGCCCGGCGCCGTGCCCACGGTCAGCGAGCCGTTGCCGCGCAGGGTGCTGCTGGTGTTGCTTTGGGTATCGTTGGCTTGATTCAGCGCCAACTCGCCGCCCGTCTTGAGGTCGACTCCGGCCTGGCCGCCGTTGAACTGGCTGCCTTCATAACGCGCATCGCCCTTGACGTCGATGCCCACGCCCTGGGCCCCGGCGTAGCTGCCGACCACTGCCGTGCTGCTGGATTCGCGTACGTCACTGCTGCCGCCTGCGCCGCTGCCGCGCACGTTCAAGTCTTCACCCGTGGTGGTGTAGACCCGCACGCCGGCCTTGGCGTCCACGCCTTGCTCGCTGCTGCTGTGGGTATTGGCGGCGGCGGTGGCAAGGTGGCTGCCGGCATCGATCTTCAGGCCGCCATCGGTGGCGCGGTATTGAGTGCCTTCATCCTGCAATTTGCCGGCGACATTGACCTGCACCGTGCCGCCAGTGAACTGGCTGACCACTGCTGTGCTGTCCTGCTGTGTGCGGGTCTTGTTGGTATGGCCGACTTCAACATCGAGCCCGACATTGGGGTGTTCGAACGCGTCCAACAGCCCTGGCTGATGAAACTTGCTTTGGGCCACACCTTCGATGGCTTTTTCGATGGGCCGGGTGATGCCTTTGTATTCGACATTGGCGCCGACATCGGCCGTCCAGCCATTCTCCTTGTGGGTGCTCGACTCGCTGTTATGCGCCGCCTGGTTGTCGACCTGGGCAGCGTTGACCTGCAACCCGGAACCGGCCTTGACCTGTGCGCCCTGGCTGGCGAGGGTGTTGCCAGCGTTGACGGTCAGCTTGCCGGCCGCCGCTACGCTGGTGGTTTGCGCGGTGGTGTTGCTGCGGGTGTCGTGGCTGCTCTGATGGCTGAACTGTGCGCCGCTGCCGGCCTTGTCGAGGCCGCCGGTGTAATAGACACCGCCGCCGGTGGTGGTCTGCTCGGTGGTGTTGGCCGTGCTGTCATGAGTCGCCAGCAACTCGATATTTTTCCCGCTCAAGGTTGCATCACCCTGGGTGGCCGTAAGGCCAGAACCCTCGACGCTCAAATCGCCACCTGCGGTGACGGCCAGGGTGCCGCCGCTGAGGCTGGAGGCTTGTTGGCGTGTGGTGTCGGTGTGACTGGTTTTCTGCTGGTCTTCGTAGCTCACGCCCGCGCGGTACTGGCGAGTGCCGTCGGCGGTTTCCTTGGCGTAGCCATCAAAACTCCGGGTGTGAGTGCGGGTGGTGTCGCCGGAGGTGTTTTCCGCCGACGCGATCTTGATATTGCCCTTGGCGTCAGCCGTCAGTTCGCCTGTAGCGGAGACCTTGGAACCACTGACTTCGATGTCCTTGGCGCTGCGCAGTGCGAGGTTACTGTCCGAGCGCAGGTCGCTGGCAACCACGGTGCTGTCTTTGAGGTTTTTGCGGCTTTCGTCCTTGGAGATCCCGAAGAACTTGCTGTCCTTGCTGTAGCGGTTTTCGTGGGACGTGTCGCGTACGCCATCAATCACCAGCGAACCCTTGTCGCTGATGACGCTGGCCTGTGTGCCGCCACGGGCCTGGCTGCCGCTGATGCGCACTTCATCGGCCTTCACGATCAGCTTGCCGTCGGCGTTGACCTTGCTGCCGGTATTAAGGGTTTTGCCCTTGTCGCCATCGCCCTTGGAACCGAAGAAACTGCCGCCCACCAGGTCTCCGGAGTACCCGTTGTCCCGGCTGCTCTGGGTGCGGCTGGCGCTGGTGATTTCCACTTGCCGGGCGGCCAGTTGAATATCCCCCGGGGTTTTCAGTTCGGCGCCTTGCAATTGCAGGGTCTGCCGACCGGTCAGTTCCAGGTTCTTGCCAGCCTTGAGGCTGCTGGTGACGCTGCGTTGTTCGCTGGCGGACTTGTCCCAGTCGGCTTTCCACAGGTGCTTGCGGTGGTTGCCATGGTCGCGGGTTTCATGGGTCTCTGTCGCAGCGGTCAGGCGCAAGTCTGCGCCGCTGTTGACGCGCACGGTGTCGCCGGCCTCGACGTGGCTGGCCTTGATCTCGGTGTTGGCGCCTGAAGACAGCGCGGCATTCTGCTGCGCGACGACGCTGTTGCCGTGCTGGCGCGAGTCCTTGTCGGTGGTGGTGCGGTCATAGGTTTCGTAGGTGAAGAGGAAGTTGCTGTTGTTCCACTGCTCACGCTTTTCCTGGAGCTTGCGGCTTTCGAGGCTGCTCAGGGTCAGGTTGCGGCCAGCGTCGAGCTTGACGTTGCGCCCGCCAACATCGGTGGCGGCCAGGCTCAAGTCCTTGGCGCTGTGCAGGTCGACATCGCCCTGGCGGCTCTGCACCCCGGCGCGGGTGGCTTCGAGGCTATTGGCGTGTACCTGGCCGCTGATGCCGAGGTCGCCGGCCGAACGGATGTTCACGCCGTCCCGCCCATCCACTTGCACGGCACCCACACGTACGCCGGCACCTTCGGCGGTGCTGACGATATTGATCCGCCCGGCCTGCATCGCACCGAACAGGCTGGCGTCGATACGCTGCTCCCCGGTCTTGCTGGCCGGGTCTACCTGGCGCACCTGGCCGCTGGCAACGTCGACCTGATTGCGCCCGACGGTGAGGTTCAATTGATCACGGGCGCTGAGCCGGCCTTTGCTGTCGATGCGCGGTGCGATCAGGTTGATCGAGCCGTCACGGTTTTGCAGGCCCTGTGCTTGCACCGTCAGTTGGCCGTTTGCATCACGGGTGTCCAAGCCTTGCAGCTTGCCATCGATGAACTCGGGACGGCCGACGACCAGGCTGGCGTTGGGGGTGTTGATGAAGCTGCCGCCGTTGACAGAAATACCGTTCGGGTTGGCCAGCACATAATCGGCCGCCCGGCCAAAAATCTCCTGCGCACCGTTGAGGGCCGAGGCGTTACGACTCACCACTTCATTGAGGATCACGCTCGCTGCCTGGCCCTGGAACTGCGGGTTGGCCGCCAGGTGCCCGGCGAGTTGGGATTGCCCGGCCTGCAAGGCGTTGTTCAGCACCACGCCTTGGCGGTCGACGTTGTAGTCGAGAAACTGGTTGTGGGACAGGCCGCCGGCATTCGGCGCGACGATATTGACGATGGGCACGCCCGCCTGGTTTTGCAGTTGCGGGGTGCCGCCGGGCCCTTCGACGACGGTCAAGCCGCCGGCCAGTACGAGTTGAGGTAACAGGAACAGGCTGGCGATGGCCCAGCGCAGTTTGCCCTGTGGAGAGAGGTGAAAGGCATGCGTGTTAGTCGGCATAAATAGTCTCGCTCTGTTGGCTGATCGGTGAAGTGCGTCGTTCGGTGCAACGCTGCTGTGCTGATCAGGTGCCGCGGTTATTTCAGGCAAATCAGGTGTTGGGTCATATCTGCAAACTAAGGCGCGTCAGCCAGACCTCCGGCTCCTGGGCAAACCCCGCGGGGGTGTTCAAGTTGCGTTGGTAATCGAGGTCGAGTTGCACGTTCTTCCAGCTCAGGTTGAGCCCGGCACTGGCGCCGCTCAGGCGTTGGCTGCGGGCGCCGTATTCACGCTTGACCCAGCCGTTGTCCAGGCCCAGGCGCGGGGTGATCTTGAACGGCAGGTCGTTGTTGAGCGGCAGGCGCAAGGTGTTGCGCCACACCGCACCGATGGCGCCGGACGCGCTGTTGTCGCGATAGCCGCGCACCGCCGAATCGTCAGTGACCAGCAGTTGTTCGATGGCAGGCAATGCATCCGGGCTGTATTGCACCGACAGTTGGCTCTGCCACTGCCACGGTTGCCCGATGAGCTGGCCATTGCGCCATTGGGTGAGGTTAACGCGGTACTTGTGAAATTGCGCCTGGGGCAGGTTTTTCACCACTTGATCGGCGTCGCGGTCGGCGCCGAACCAGGTCAGGCCCTGGGCGTAATTGACGTCCAGGTTCCACACTGCGCTGTTGAGCCAGAACAGATTTACGCCGGCCTCGGCCACGGTCAGCGTCGGGCTCTGGATACCCAGGCGGACTTTTTGCAAATAGCTGTCGACGTCCTTGTAAGCCAGTTGCAGGTTGGCGCTCAGTTGATGGCTTTGGTCGCGCCACAACACCCGGTCGGTGCGCAGGCTGACTTGATCGGTGCGGCCGCTGTTATAGAGCGTGGTGCGGCTGAGCTTGAACGGCGAGCGGTATTCGGCATGGCTGGCGAACAGGCTGTAGGTCCAGTAACCGTAGGGGATGGAATAAAACAGGCTGTTGCTGCGGCTGTAACGCGGGCCGTGGTTGAGGGTGTCGCTGAAACTCAGGTTGAGCGCGTCGTTGAGTTGCAACGGGCTGTCCAGGCTCAGGTTGATGGCATTGCGATCACGGCCGGTGCCGGCACTGCCGAGGTTGTCGACGCCAAGTCCCAACGACCACCGCGAGGCAGCGCTGCGCGAGCGCAGGATGATCCGTGAGGCGCCCGCTGCACTGCCGGGGGCGATGTCGGCGGTGAGGTCTACCGAGCGCAGGCGATTGAGCTGGTCCAGGCCTTGTTCCAGGTCCCGCAGGTTCAGCGGCTCGCCGAGCATGCCCGGGAATGCCCCGCGTAACGACACGGGCAGGCTCTGGTCGGCCAGCTCGATGGCTTCGACGTAGCCTTCTTCGACATGAATCGCCAGCGGCTGTCCGGCGGCCGGGGTGCTGGTCAGGTACGGACGGCTGGCGATGTAGCCGGCCTCGACATACAGGCGGGTGATTTCGGCCAGCAGGCGGTTGATCTGCGCGACGCCCATGCACGGCGCCACATAGGGCTCGATGCGCGTGTTCAGTTCAGCCTTGTTGAACAGCGTGACACCGGCCACGCGGGTACCGCGCAAGGGCCAGCAGCGTTGATCCTGAGCGGTGTTCGCGGGCAATGCTGGCGTGGCCGGCGACGGTGCGAAACTGCCTCGCTGGAGTTGCCGCTGACGCTGTTCCAGTTGCAGTTGCTGCAAGTCGCGCTGCTGTTGCTGCTGCAAGCGCAGTGCTTCCTGGCCAAGCACTGGCCCATCGGCGGCGGCTGCCGGCAGCGTGCACAGGCAGAGCAGGGCCGTGACCAGTTTGTGGGTGCAGCTGTGGCGTTTGGTTGAGGGCTGATTCGGCACTCGACATCCTTAACTTAGAAATACGCACGATCCATGCCCCTGAACCAGGCGGTTAACCCAGGGGCTTGCCATAGTTGAGCCATCATTAAACGGATTGTTACATCGGAGGCAGGATTTATTACGTAAAACGTGGGGAATGCCGTGTTATTCACAAAATAAATGCACAAGGGTGGTGCAAGAAGGGCAGGTAGGTGCTTAATTTAGGTTGGTCTTTCGGGCTTTGGTCGTCAGGAGGGGGCGAGGAGGGCTTTTCTATTGTTGCAGTACGGGCGCTTAATCATTTTGTTTATACGTGGCTGAAAAGGCAGCCCCGGTCTTGGTGAGAGACCGGGGCTGCTGTGTTTCAACTCAGTTTTGGCTGCGCACCAGAATCGATTCATCGATTTGTGCAATCGACGTGACCCCGGTCAGCGTCATGGCCACGCGCATTTCCTTGGCGAAGATATCCAGCAGGTTTTCCACGCCACGCTGCCCGTCGGCGGCCAGTGCATAAGCCTGCGCACGGCCCAACAGTACGCCCTTGGCGCCCAGCGCGAGCATGCGCACCACGTCCAGCCCCGAGCGTACGCCGGAGTCCACCAGCACCGTCAGATCGCTGCCTACGGCTTGTACGATAGGCGCCAGCGCCTTGGCCGTGGACAGCACGCCATCCAGTTGGCGGCCGCCGTGGTTGGAGACGACGATGCCGTCGGCACCAAAGCTCACCGCGTCCTTGGCATCCTCGGGGTCGAGGATGCCTTTGATGATCATCGGGCCTTTCCAGAACTCGCGGATCCACTCCAGGTCTTTCCAGCTGATGGACGGATCGAAGTTGTTCGCCAGCCAGCCGATGTAGTCCTTCAACTGCGTGGGCTTGCCCAGGTATTTGGAGATGTTGCCCAGGTCGTGGGGGCGACCCAGCAGGCCAACATCGAAGGCCCAGGCCGGTTTGGTCATGGCTTGCAGTATTTGGCGTTGCGGGCCGTAGGCGCCGGACATCCCCGAATGCGCATCGCGATAGCGCGCGCCGGGGGTGGGCATGTCGACGGTGAACACGAGGTTTTTCACCCCGGCGGCCTGGGCTCGCTCCAGGGCGTTTTTCATGAAGCCGCGATCTTTCAGCACATACAGCTGAAACCAGATGGATTGCGGGCTCTGGGACGCCACTTCTTCGATCGGGCACACAGACACGGTCGACAGGCAAAACGGAATGCCCTTGTTCGCCGCCGCCTTCGCCGCCTGCACTTCACCACGCCGGGCAAACATGCCGGTCAGGCCCACGGGGCTGAGCACCACCGGCATCGCCAATGGCTGGTCGAACAACGTGGTTTCAAGGCTCAGGCTTTCGACGTTGCGCAGGATGCGCTGGCGCAGGCTGATGTCGGACAGGTCCGAACTGTTGGCCCTTAGGGTGTGTTCGGCGTAGGCACCGCCGTCGATGTAGTCGAACAGGAAACGCGGCAGTTTGCGGCGGGCGGCTTCGCGGTAATCCGATGCGGACGAAATGATCATGAACAGTGATGCCCCGGAATGAAGAAACGGTGGGGGGAGGATAGACAAACGCCTTTCATGGTAAAAACAACTTTTCCAACTTGATTCAAGTCGCAAACGGAATACTCATGAACCTTCGTACGCTGTTGGCCTTTGTCGAAGTAGTACGCCAGGGCAGCTTCTCACAGGCGGCCGAGGTGGTTTCACTCACGCAGTCTACCGTGAGCAAGGCGGTGAAGACCCTGGAAGATGAGTTGGGCACGCCGCTGTTCAATCGCATCGGCCACAAGAGCGAGCTGACGGCCGCCGGCGAAATTGCCTACCGTCGCTCCCTGGTGTTGCTCGCCGAGCGAAGTGACCTGGTGGCGGAGATCAACGACCTGCTGGGACTCAAGCGCGGTGTATTGCGCATCGGCTTGCCGCCGGTGGGCAGTGGCGTGCTGTTTGCGGCGATGTTTGCGTTGTATCGACAGCGTTATCCGGAAATCGAAATCGAGCTGATCGAGCACGGCAGCAAGAAGCTCGGCGAATGCCTGGAGGCCGGCGAGGTGGACCTGGCAGCGTTACTGGTACCGGTGGCGGGGGAATTTGAATATCAGGATGTGCGCGTCGAACCGCTGATGGTGGTGATGCCGATCGACCATCCACTGGCCGGGCGCAAAAGCGTCGACTTTTCCGACCTCGCCGACTCGCCGTTCATTCTGTTCGAAGCCGGGTTTGCGCTTAACCGGATTATTCTCACGGCCTGCGAGCGCAGAGGCGTAGTCCCGCGCATCACCGCCCGCAGCGCGCAGATCGACTTTATCGTCGACTTGGTTGCTGCGGGGCTGGGGATCGCGTTTCTACCGAGCATGCTGGCTTACAAACACCTGCATGCCGGTATCGCGCTGATTCAGCTGGACGAGCCTCAGACCGATTGGCACATCGCCCTGGCCTGGCGGCGACAGGCGCATCTGCCACCGGCGGCGCGGGCCTGGCTGGACTTGGCCCTGGAGATGGGCAATGTTCCAGACACGGCCCAGCCTGCGGTTTAGCTTTGTGCGACCAAGGGCAGGCGGCTGTTGACGACTTTTTGCAGCAGCAGGGCCAGCGCCTGGGTGGAATATGGCTTCTGCAGCAAGACAAAACGGCTGGCCTCTTCCTGAGCGATACGCGCGTATTCGTCGTTGTAACCGGTGGTAAGCACCACGGGCAGCCACGGATACAGGGCCTCGATCGCGTCCAGTAACTCCAGGCCGCTCATGCCGGGCATGGAGATATCCGAGAACACCACCTGGAAGCTTTCCGGGTTGGGAGCGAGCGCTTCCAGCGCGCTTTGGGCATCGGGCACCCACAGCACGTGAAAGCCCATCTGTTCCAGGGTCTGCGAGGTGTATAGGCCGACATCGGCGTTGTCCTCGACCATCAGTACGCCCAAGCCCGAGACGATAGGCGAGGTGCTGGTGGTCTGAGGCGCCGGCATGGCGCTTGGCTCGACCTTGGGCAGGTACAGGGTGAATTGGCTGCCGGTACCGCACTCGCTCTGCACCAGGATTTCACCGCCCGATTGCTTGGCGAAACCGTACACCTGGGACAATCCCAGCCCGGTGCCCTGGCCGATGCCCTTGGTGGTGTAGAAGGGCTCGAAGATAGCGTCGAGTTTCTCCGGCGGGATACCCGACCCGGTGTCCGTCAGTTCGATGGTCACGTAATCGGCGATGCGTACCGGATGAGCGCGTACCGAAGGTAGCCAGCTGGCCGTCGAGACAGTAATCGTCAAATGCCCATTGCCAGCCATGGCATCCCGGGCGTTGACCACCATGTTGACCAAAGCAGTGTCGAACTGGCTTTCATCGGCGTTGATAAAGCAGGCATCGTCGGGTACCTGGATGCTCACCTTGACCCGCGAACCGGTCAGGCTGTCCATCATCTCTCCCACCCGCTTCACACTTTCGCCGACATTGAACACCTCTGGCCGCAGGGCCTGGCGGCGGGCGAACGTGAGCAGTTGGGCGGTCAGGCGGGCTGCGCGATCTACGGTGCTGGCGATGGCTTCCACGTATTTGATGCGGCGCGCTTCGCTCAGGGCGGGCGGTTTGAGCAAGTCGGCGCAGGACTTGATCACCGTCAGCAGGTTATTGAAGTCGTGTGCGACACCGCCGGTGAGTTGGCCGATGGCTTCCAGTTTCTGTGACTGGCGCAGGGCATCTTCTGACAGGCGCAGGGCTTCCTTGGCTTCTTCCTCGGCCTGGATGTCGCGGCCCACGGCATGGATGTAGTCGCTGTCGGGCACGGCCGTCCAGGCGATCATGCGGTAGCTGCCGTCCTGGTGGCGGTAACGGTTCTTGAAGTTGGGGAAGTTCTTGCCGTCCCCCAGGCGACTGACTGCCGAGGATGAGACGGCCAGGTCGTCGGGGTGGACCAGCGCCAGCAATTGGCTGCCCACCAGGTCGTTTTCGGCGTGGCCGAGCATGCGGGTCCAGGCCGGGTTCACGGCGGAGATCACACCGTCGAGTTGCGCCACCAGCATCAGGTCTGGTGACAGGCGCCAGATGCGGTCGCGGTCGCGGGTGCGTTCGATCACCCGCTGCTCCAGGGATTCGTTGAGCTTGCGCAGGGATTCTTCGGCTTCGCGCAGGGGCGTGATGTCCCGGGAGACGCAGAGGATTTTCTCCGGCAGACCGTCACTGCCCATGATCGGGCTGACGTTCACATGCCACCACTTCAGGTTGCCAGCCATGGTGTTGGCGGCGCCGATGAAGCTGGCGTTGTGGCCATCCCGGGCGGCTTGCACGGCAGCCTTGGCGTCGAGATTACCCTGGTCCTGCCAGAAGTCCGGCCAGGGGCAGCCGCGAATCGCATTGAAGTCGCTGACCTCCATGATCTGCTTGCCGCCTTCGCTCATGAAGGTCAGCCGCGCGTCGAGGTCCAGCACCTTGATGCAGTCGTTGATGCTGGCAAGCACGCGCTCGGTGAAGGCTTCGCTGTGATCCAGGCCCGCGACGGACAAATCGCTGGCACCCGTTTCGGGTGGGCGATGTGTTTCTGAACCCTTCCCGATAGTGCTATTCATTTGAGTGCTGCCGCGCGTGTTAAATAGCCGCCATCATGTCATTGCGACACTTATATCTCCAGCAACTTGACGCTAATTCGACGGCGGTCGCCCGTCTGTCTGCAAGCGCCGGATCAAGCTTAAAACTCATCAGTCATTTTCGGGTTTTCAGGTCTGAATGAGTGCGCTAAAAACCGCCAAAGTCGTTGAAATCAAGAGGATTGTCGGACAATTTTTCGCATGAAAAACTCTTCATAATTTGCCCGCTCGAAGATTGGTAGCTTCCTCGTGCTGCCCAATAATTCGAGTTCTAATAATGAATAAAAAACTCTGCAAGAGCGCTTTGGCGCTGTCGATTTCGCTCGCCTCCACGTCCCTGTTTGCAGGTGGTTTCGCCCTCAATGAACAAAGCATCAGTTCAATGGGTACAGGCTACGCCGGGCGTTCCTCCTCCGCCGATGACGCCAGCACGGTGTTCGGCAACCCGGCCGGCATGTCCCGCCTCAAGCAGAATGAAGTGAGCATCGGGGCGACGTACCTGGATGCGAGTTCGAATATCAAGAACGCCAGCTCCTCGCAATTCGGTGCCAATAACCCGGGCACCGACAAGGGCGACATGGTGCCGGGCATTGCCGTGCCGATGGGCTACCTGGTGACGCCGATTGATGAACACTGGGCGTTCGGCCTGGGGATCTATGCGCCGTTCGGCCTGGAAACCGACTATGAGCGCAGCTTTCAGGGCAATGGCTTTGGCAATAAAAGCCAGATCAAGGTCATCACCGTCCAGCCGACGGTCAGTTATGCCTTCAACGACAAGGTCTCGGTGGGTTTTGGTCCTACCTTCAACCGGATCTCGGGTGAACTGGATTCCAACGTGCCGCTTGGGGGTGGCGCCGGCGAGAAGGTCAAAGTCAAGGGCGACGACACCGCCACCGGTTTCAATGCCGGTATCCTGGTACAACCGCTGGAAAGCACGCGCATCGGCCTGACTTATCACTCGCAAGTGGTCTACCACCTCAGCGGCAAGACCAACGCTTCCGGCCTGATTTCCGATGCCTTTGATGGCGGCCCGCAACGCTATGACGCCAGCCTCAATGTCACCACACCCTCGTCGGTGGACTTCTCGGTTACCCATCAACTGAACGATGACTGGACCCTGTACCTGGGCAGCACTTATACGCGCTGGAGCCAGTTGAAGAAGATCACCATCAACAACGACGGTGTGTCAGCCTTGGCCGCCCAGTTCGGCGGCTTGAATGCGATCACCGAACAGCAGAACTGGCATGACACCTGGTCCCACGCCATTGGCGCGGCGTACCGGGTAAACAAACAACTGGTGCTGCGTACCGGGTTCTCGGTGGATCAGACACCAACCAACAACACCGACCGTTCCGTGCGGATTCCGACGGGTGACCGTACTGTGTTCAGCCTCGGTGCCGGGTGGACGCCAATCGAAAACGTAACCTTTGACGTGGCCTATTCCTACCTCAAGGAAGAACCGATCAAGGTGCGCCAGAGCCAGCCCGCCCTGGGCCTGACCTACGACGCCAAGTATGAAAACAGCGCCAACGGTTTTGGTGGTTCGGTCACTTACCGCTTCTAATGCACCGGAACAGGGCAAAGAGTCATTTTTCTGACATGGCTCTTTGCTAGCAATTGTATCAATCACGCTACCAAACCCTGCCTGTCTTGGTTAAATTAGGCGTAATTCAGCTCAAGACAGGGATCGTCATGACTACGCTTTCGCCGATCAGCTCCGCCATTCCCCTTATCAATCGACCCGCCGTTACGCCGCCAGCGACGCTGACGCCAGAAACGGAGGTCACTGCCGTGCGTCCTTCCTCGGTGGTCAGCCTTGGCAATGTCACGGTGGAGGTTCAAGCCGAGACGTATTCCCGAAACGGACAATTGCCCGGTCATGGGTCGATCAACGCTTGGGAAAGTGACAGCTACGATGCGGTGACTAAAGCGATCAACACGAATTTCTATGCGCTGCCCAGAGGCACGGGCTTCAGCGGCCTGGGCGCGACCCTGATCGAGCAATTTGCGAAGAGCGGTACCGACATCTCGCAGTCGGCGCTGAGCACCACTTCGTCCAAGACCCAAAGCCCCGACGCGCTCAAGATTCAACAGGCGCTGCTCCACAGCAAGGCAGACAACCTGGTCAGCCTCACCGTCAAGACGGCCAGCGGCAAGACCGTCACCTTCAGCCTGGCCAGCCAGTCCGGTGGCCTGGCTGCGCAGGCCAAGGTGGACGGCGGCACCCTCAGCGCCGCCGAGCTCAAGGAAGTCGCCAAGTTGGGCGAAGCCTTCCAGGGTGCCATCGACGGCCTGGCCGCCCAGCCGCCGAAACTCGAGTTGAGCAAACTGACGCAATTTGATTCCAGTGTGTTGTCCTCGGTGGATCTCAGCGGCAAATTGAAAGTGGGTAACGTTGACGACCTCAACCTTGCGTTCCACGCGGACAACCAGAGCCGTACGACGAAGATGAGTGGTCCGGCGGGGGAAGTGAATCTCTCGGTCGACCTGAAAAACGCCGGCATCCTCGGCAACGCCAAGCAGCAGGCAATCGCGCTGAAAAGCTACCTGGCCCAGTTCGACAAGGCCCAGGCGCGGGGCAAAGCCGACGCTGACCTGATGGCGATGTTCAAGGACGCGTTTACCGCCATGAACAGCAACTACCCGCAGGGCATCAAGGCGCCACAGCCGCTGACCCGGAATGCGGCGGATCAAGGCCTGCTCACCGGTCTCGCAGATTTCAAGGCCTCCATCAGCCAGACGGCCTCGTCCCCGAACCCGGCCCGCCTGGCGGAAACCGACACGTTTGCCTATGAGGTGTCCCAGAAGACCCGCGTCGGCGGCAATGACCTCTCGAATCGCACGGTCGACCAGGTCCAGCAATCAACTCTCAAAGCCAGTTTTCATTTGGCGCTCAATGGCGGTAAGCCACCGTCTTTCGATAGTCAGCGCGAGTCGCAGAACTACCTCTATGTGCAGGTCGACGACAAGGCCAGCAGCTCGGCGAATATCACCTACAAGGACGGCTTCCTGACCAACGCCTCCGTGGACCAGAGTGCCAGCCAGATCACCCGTACCCAGCGCTATGAGATGGGGATATTGGTTAAAGACACCGTGGCGCCGAACCAGGCCAGCAGCCATCGCGACTACCTGGTGTTGCTGGAGTACGCGGCGCGGGAAGGCAAGAAGGCCCAGGGCGCTGATGAAACCATCCTGAAGGATGCGCTGGCGAACATGCATCAGTTGGTGTTGCTGCAAGACGATCCAACCGTTTTGCCCCGTTAAACCAATCGTTGTAAAAAAGGGAAACCCCCGGCCGGGTTTCCCTTTTTTATGCCTCGTCGAATCCCAGATTAGGCTTTTGAATCCATTCGATATTCTGTAGCCTTGCGCAGCTTCACCGTGCTTGATGAATACAATCACTTCGTCCGGCGGCGCCCGAAGGGCTCCAGAGCCGGTGGTACACTCGACTTTCGCGCAACTGCGCCTGCAGGTCTTGCGAACATGACGCAAATTTCCGAACGCCTTCTGGTCCAAGCCCACCTCGACGCCAAGCAGCCCAAGGTGCTGAGCGCTGAAGAAGAGGCGGGCTACCGTGCCGCCATCGCTGCCGAGCTCAAGGCTCAGGACGCGGTGCTGGTGGCGCACTTCTACTGCGATCCGGTGATTCAGGCCCTGGCCGAAGAAACCGGTGGCTGTGTCTCCGACTCCCTGGAAATGGCCCGCTTCGGCGCGGCGCACCCGGCCAAGACCGTATTGGTGGCGGGCGTGCGATTCATGGGCGAGACGGCCAAGATCCTCACGCCTGAAAAACGCATCCTGATGCCAACCCTGGAAGCCACGTGCTCCCTGGACCTTGGCTGCCCGGTGGATGAGTTTTCGGCGTTTTGTGATCAGCACCCTGAGCGCACTGTGGTGGTTTATGCCAACACGTCGGCAGCGGTGAAAGCCCGGGCTGATTGGGTAGTGACTTCCAGCTGTGCGTTGGAGATTGTCGAAAGCCTGATGGATAACGGCGAGACCATTATCTGGGGGCCGGATAAGCATCTGGGCACCTATATCCAGCGTCAGACGGGTGCGGACATGCTGCTGTGGGACGGTGCTTGCATCGTGCACGAGGAGTTCAAGTCCAAGCAGTTGGAGGACATGAAGGCGTTTTACCCGGACGCAGCGATTCTGGTGCATCCGGAGTCGCCCACTTCGGTGATTGAGTTGGCGGATGCGGTGGGGTCGACCAGCCAGTTGATCGCGGCGGCGCAGCGGTTGCCGAACAAGACGTTTATCGTGGCTACTGATCGGGGTATCTTCTACAAGATGCAGCAGTTGTGCCCGGATAAGGTGTTTGTCGAGGCGCCTACGGCCGGGAATGGGGCGGCGTGTCGCAGTTGTGCGCATTGTCCTTGGATGGCGATGAATACCCTGGAACGTACGCTGCAGTGTTTGCGTGAGGGGAGTAATGAGATTTTTGTTGAGCCTTCGGTGATTCCGCAGGCGGTTAGGCCGCTGAAGCGGATGTTGGATTTTACTCAGGCGGCTCGGTTGAGGTTGGCGGGGAATGCTTGATCTTGTTTGAGTGTATATCCGTTATTTAGGTAACGGCCGCCTAGGGTTCCGCTCTTACAGCGGGTCACTTTTTTACAAACGCCTAAAAAAGTAACCAAAAAACGCTTTGCCCCACCACTCGGTGCCTCGCCCAGGCTCGGCATGCCCGCACTCCGGCTCGGTTCCGCGGGCCGCCGCGACGGGCCATCCATGGCCCGGCGCGGCTAAATCGGCTTCCCTGCCGATTTACCCGCTCCACCGTGCCTACTTGCGGCCATCGTGGTTAACGGGGCCCGCAGATCAAAATCAAAAGCAGAGCACAGCGGCCTACCGGCCGGCTTGAGTGTTAAAAGCAAAAGCAGAGCTGCTTTTCTGTAGGAGCGAGCTTGCTCGCGAAAAACCTGAGACCGCCGCGTTCATCCAGAATGCCAGCGTCATCGTTAACGACCTTCGCGAGCAAGCCCGCTCCCACATTTGGACCGTGCCCGCTTTAGCTTTTGATTCTGCTGTTGCTGTTGCTTCACCACACTCAAGCCGGCCGGTAGGCCGCTGTGCTCTTGATCTGCTTTTGATCTTGATCTTAGGCGCCCCGTTAAACCACGCTGGCCGAACGTAGGCAGTACGGAGCGGGTAAACCGGCAGGACGCCGGTTTAGCCGCGACGGGGCAGGGACGCCCCGTCGCGGCGGCCCGCTTCGTGGTGCCGGAGTGCGGGCACACCGAGCATTAGCGAGGTGCCGAGTGGTGGGGCAAGAGCGTTTTGCTTACTTTTGCGCTGTTCAAAAGTGAGCCGCTGTAAGAGCGGAACCATAGGCGGCCGTTACCTAAACAACGGATATACACCCAAACCCCCAAATAACGGATACGCCCCCACCAGCTACTGCAAGTTGACGAACAACCCCCCATCCACCAGCAACGAAGCCCCGGTCACATACCGCGCCATATCCGAAGCAAGAAAAACAATGGGCCCCGCAACATCGTCGGGTTCACCCAGGCGCCCCAGCGGCGTACGCGAAGTCATGTACGCCAGCTTCTCCTCATCCGCCAAATCCTCCTTGTTGATGTCGGTAGCAATCGTCCCCGGCAACACCGAATTACAGCGAATCCCATAAGGCCCCAGCGCAATCGCACAGGACTGCATCAACGAATGCAGCCCGGCCTTGGTCGGCGTGTAGTGCGTCTGCATCCCGCCGCCCACCAGCGCACTGATGGAACTGACCGCGATAATCGCGCCACCCGTGCCCTGGTTTTTCATCTGATTCGCCGCCGCTTGCACGGCGAAGTAGGCGCCGTTGAGGTTGGTGTTGACCGTCTTCAGGTACACCTCGCGCGGCATGTCGAGGAACGAGTGGAACGGGCAAATCCCGGCGTTGTTGACGAACACATCCACACTGCCAAATGCCTTGAGCGCGCCGGCTACCAGTTTGTCACCGGTGTCCGGGTCGGCCGCGTCGCCGCCCACTTCCACCGCCTGGCCACCGAACGCCTTGATCTCCTCGATCAACGAAAATGCCGCTTCAGTGCCCTGGCCGCTACCACTGTGGCCGATCACCACGCGAGCCCCCTGGCGTGCACATTCCCGGGCGGCGGCGCGGCCGATCCCACGGGATGCGCCAGTAATAATCACGGTTTTGTCTGCAAGTAACATAAGTAGACTCCTGGAAAACAAGCGGCCTCAGCCGAGATAGTTGCCGTAACCAACCATGGCGATAGCGCCGAGAATCACCGCGATACCAGCGACCAATACGCCTTTGTTGGTGGCGCTGGTGCCCTGCCATTCGCGGAAATACAGGCCCCAGCAGTTGGACACGATGATGATGAAAGACATGTGCAACACCCACGAACTGGCGTCGTTCTGCAGGCGGCTTTCGCCCATGCCGTAAAAGAAGAACTGCAGGAACCACAGGGTGCCGGCACACGCCACCAGCAGGTAGTTGCCGAGCAGCGGCGTACTGCGGTCGGTGTAGTTGTGGAACGTACGGTTGCGCCAGTTCAGCCACAGGCACCAGATGCCGTTGGTGGTCAGGCCACCCCACATGATCACCATGAAGGTCACGTTGTTCTGGAACAGGCTATTGGCACCGTGCTCCACGGCCGCTGCGGCCAAGGGGCGACCGGCGGAAATGCCGTAGCTGAAGCACGCGCTCAAGACCCCGGAGATCACCGCCACCAGCATGCCCTTGGCCACCGAGAACTCGCTGATGCTGGCAAACTTCACCGCCTCCGGCACTTCACGTTCCTTGATCAACCCGGCCTTGCCACACACCGCAATGCCCACCAGTGAAACCGCTACACCCCACAGCACCCAATGTCCGCCCTGAGACGCGAGCATCGAGGTCAGGGTGCCTTCGGTGGCGTCGGTGAACAGGTCGCGGTACAGCGCCGGCATCAAGGCGCCGAGGGCCGACGTCAGGCCCAGTACCAGTGACATGCCGAGGGACAGCCCGAGGTAGCGCATGGTCAGGCCGAAGGTCAGCCCGCCGATGCCCCAGAGTACGCCGAACAGGTAGGTCCAGAGCAGGGTGCTGCTGTCGGCCTGGCGCAGGATGTCGACCCAACCGGGCACGGTCAGTTGCGCGGCAATCAGCGGCACGATCAGCCATGACACCAGGCCACCGGTGATCCAGTAGCTTTCCCAGGCCCAGCCGCGGACCTTCTTGTAAGGGATGTAGAAACTGCCGGAGGCGAAGCCGCCGATGAAGTGCAGAATCACACCGAAGAGAATGATTTCCACGTAGTCGAATCCTTTTTTATTGTTGTGGTAGCACGCTGTTTCAGCCTGGGGTGAGGCTGAACATCGGGATTAAATCCACGCTGACGGGCGAGGCGTCCGGATGGCTGGGCATGATGTCTTGCATGTACTGCCACCACCGTTGCATCAGCGCGGTGCCCGGCAACGCGTCGAGGCTGTGCTGGTCGTCGTGGGTCATCACGGCGAACAAGGCGTTGCTGGCCTCGTCGAGGAAGATCCGGTAGTCCGCCACGCCGGCATCGCGCAGGGCCTGGGCCAGTTCGGGCCAGATCTCGTCATGGCGTCGACGGTACTCGGCGTGCTGGCCGGGGTTGAGGTTCATGCGAAAAGCTCGGGTCTGCATGACTGGCCTCCGTGGGGTGGCGTGGGGCTATAGATGCGCACCGCGTTGTGCAGGAAGAACTTGCCCTGTACGTCCTCGGATTTACTCGCCATGCAGGCTTTCACCAGGCCCAGGGTGGTGGCGAAATTGGCCAGTTGATCGCTGTT
The DNA here is from genome assembly GCF_011765255.1 of Pseudomonas sp. AN3A02. Lineage (NCBI taxonomy): Bacteria > Pseudomonadati > Pseudomonadota > Gammaproteobacteria > Pseudomonadales > Pseudomonadaceae > Pseudomonas > Pseudomonas sp. AN3A02. The sequence goes on along the minus strand of NZ_JAARNI010000004.1, from coordinate 395,859 downwards.
GGGCCAGTCGCTGCCGAAGAAGCAACGGTCTTCGCCAAAGGCTTCCCACAGCACGGCCAGGCGGTCGTTGTAGAACGCCGGGTCGGTGATCAATCCACGTGGACCGACCTGAGGGATTTCTGCAAGTTTGGCGAACACATTGGGCCGTTCTGCCAGGCGCATCAGGTCTGCGTGATAGGCCGATTCTTCACCGGCGGGCACGCTGGCATTGGGCAGGTGATCGACGATGATGCGCAGCTCGGGCAAGGCGTTGCTCAGGTGCAGCAGCCCTTTGATCAGGCGCGGATTGGGGTTGGCGCTGTCGAGGCCGCGCCCGCATTCGGCAAGCCGGCGCAGGCCGTCGATGAATCCGGGGCGCGCCTGGTCTTCTAGCAAATCGCGGTCCCACAGGTTGCCGTAGCGCAAGCCGAGGAACAGCGGCTCATCGGCCAAGGCATCCAGATCAGCCGCAAAGTCGCCGTGCAGCGGGTCCAGGTTGCCGACGAAACCGAGCATGCGCGGATCGCTGCGCAAGGTCTCCAGCAACCAGCGGTTGTCGTCGCGCCACGGGCTGGCTTCCACGGCAATGGCGCCAATCACGTTATGTTCGCCTGCCAGCGCCCAATAATCCGCCGGCAAATGCGCGGCATACAGCGCGTTGCCCGGCTCGGGCCAGGGAATGCCCTGGGGGCGACGCGGGTCGAACAGGTGCAAATGGCTGTCGATGATCGGGCCGCTGTAAGGGGTAAGAGGCATTGCGCAATCCTTCGGAAGAATGGATAGGGAAGGACCCGCACGCTACCGCGCCAGGGCCCGTTGCACCACCTCAGCCCTGCAGGTACACCGCATGGGTATGGGTGTACTCATACAGGCCGTGCTTGCCATCGGCGCCGCCGATTCCGGATTTGCGCACGCCGGCATGGAAGCCTTGCATCGCCTCGAAGTTCTCGCGGTTGACGTAGGTCTCGCCGAACGACAATTCGCGCACTGCCTGCATCGCCTTGCCCAGGTCGCGGGTGTAGATCGAAGAGGTCAGGCCGTAGTCGCAGTCGTTGGCCATGGCGATGGCTTCATCCAGGTCGTCGACAATCTGGATCGGCAGCACCGGGCCAAAAATTTCTTCGCGCATGATTTCCATGTCGGCGTGGCAACCGGCCAATACCGTCGGCTGGAAGTGAAAACCCTGGCCCAGGTCGGCGATCTGCCCGCCGGTGACCAGCGATGCACCTTGGCTCAAGGCGGTGCGTACCTTGCGATTGACGCTGTCCAGGCCTTGGCGGTTGATCAGCGGACCCATCTCCACATCGGCCTGGGCGATGGGGTCGCCGTAGCGGGTGGCGGCCATCGCGGCGCTGATGCGCTCGATAAACTGGTCGGCCACCTTGCGCTCCACATACACCCGTTCGGCGCAGTTGCACACCTGGCCGCTGTTGATGATCCGCGAGTCGCGAATGGCTTTTACCGCGAGGTCCAGGTCGGCATCGGCGAGGACGATGGCCGGTGCCTTGCCGCCCAGCTCCAGGTTGAGCTTGGTGATATTCGGTGCCGCAGCAGCCATGATCCGCGAGCCGGTGGCGACGCTGCCGGTAAAGCTGATCATGTCCACGCCCTTATGGGCGGTGAGTGCGCCTCCCACACGGCCGTCGCCGCACACGACGTTGAACACCCCGGCTGGCAGGTCAGTTTCGGCCACCAGTTTGGCGAACTCGAAGCAGTTGTTCGGCGTTTCTTCGCTGGGTTTGATCACGATGGTGTTGCCGGTGAGCAACGCCGGGGCTATCTTGCGGGCGATCAAAAAGAACGGGAAATTCCACGGCAGGATGCCGGCCACGACACCCAGGGGTTTGCGGAACAGGAAGATATTTTCATTGGGGCGGTCGCTGGTGATGATCTCGCCTTCAATGCGGCGTGCCCACTCGGCCATGTAGTCGAGGTAGTCGGCGGTGAAGTTGACTTCCACTTCCGCCAGGCCGCTGACTTTGCCTTGCTCCAGGGTGATGGTGCGCGCCAGGTGGGCGACGTTTTCCCGCAGCTTGGCGGCGATGCGGCGCAAGTGCCCGGCACGTTCGATCGCCGGTTTGCGCGCCCAGTCTTTTTGCGCATGACGTGCGGCAGCCAAGGCTTGGTCGACGTCTTCGGAGGTGGACGCCGGGACCTTCGACAACAGGGCGCCGGTGGCCGGGTTCAATACATCCAGGTGCGCATCGCTTGAGGTAAAGCGGCCGTTGATGAAGTTCTGGTAGACCGGTACGGATGACATGCTTGGCTCCTCAGTAGGTACGTGACGGTGCTTTGGCGTCGGCGGCAGGGCGATAGCGGGCCAGGGTCGCCATGGCACCCTGGCGCAGCAGGCTGATGTCGATGGCCACCGCAATGAATTGGCAGCCCCAGGCTTGATAACGGCGAGCATCGTCTTCGTTGGGCGCGAGAATGCCGCAGGCCTTGCCGGCCGCCAGCGTGGCGTTGACCGCGTGCTGGATGCGTTCCTGCACCTCGGGGTGCCCGGGATTGCCAGCGTGACCGAGGCCGATGGACAGGTCGGCGGGGCCGATAAAGACCGCGTCCACGCCTTCCACCGCCGCAATCGCCGCGACGTTTTCCACCCCCTGGCGCGACTCCACCTGCACGATCAGGCACAGCTGTTCATGGGCAGTATTGAGGTAGTCGGCCACGCCGTCCCAGCGGGTGGCGCGGGTCAGGCCGCCGCCAACGCCACGAATGCCGTGGGGCGGATAACGCATGGCCCGCACCAGGGCCTGGGCTTGCTCGGCGGTTTCGACCATCGGGATCATCAGCGTTTGCGCACCGACGTCCAGCAGTTGCTTGATCAGGTTGGCGTCGCTGCTCACCGCACGCACCACCGGCGCAGTGGCGTAGGGCGCCACGGCCTGGAGCTGGTTGAGCACGCTGGGCACGGTGTTGGGAGCGTGTTCGCCGTCAATCAGCATCCAGTCGTAACCGGTGCTGGCGACGATCTCGGCGGCGTAGGCGGTGGCGAAGCCGGCCCAGATCCCGTATTGCGCGGCGTCTTTACGCAGCGCGGCCTTGAAAGCGTTGTGGGGCATGTTCATGGCAGGAGTCCTCAGCGGTTATACGGACGATGCAGTTGGCAATCGGGGTTGAGGTCCACGCCAAACCCGGGCTTGTCGAGCACCGACAGGCGCATGCGGCCATTCACCGGCACCGGTTCACCGAGCAGTTGCGGGTGGAACATCGGCACCACTTCGTCGGCCTTGGGCGCCATCATCAGGAACTCGGCGAACGGGCTGTTATGGCGGGTGGCGACGAAGTGGTAGCTGTAGACCGACGAGCCGTGGGGCACCACCAGCGCATTATGGGCGTCGGCGAGGGCCGAGATTTTCACCAGTTCGGTGAGGCCGCCGCACCAGCCCACATCCGGCTGGATAATGTCGCAGCAACCCATCTCCAGCAGCATGCGAAAGCCCCAACGGGTGGCTTCGTGTTCGCCGGTGGTGACCAACATGCCTTTGGGCACGTTGTTGCGCAGGGCGGCATAGCCCCAGTAGTCGTCGGGCGACAGCGCTTCTTCGATCCATTTCAGGCCGTATTCATGGGCGCCGATCGCCAGTTTGGTGGCGTAGTTCAGGTCCAGGCTCATCCAGCAATCGAGCATCAGCCAGAAGTCCGGGCCGACCCGCTCGCGCATGGTCGCCAGTTCCTCGAGGTTTTTGCGCAGGCCTTCTTCGCCTTCCGACGGGCTGTAGTGCAGGGGCATCTTGCCGCCGATAAAGCCCATCTTCTGTGCGAGGTCGGGGCGGGCGCCGGTGGCGTAGAACTGCAATTCGTCACGCACCGCGCCGCCGAGCAACTGGTGCACCGGTTCCTGGCGGATCTTGCCGAGCAGGTCCCACAGCGCCAGGTCGACACCGGAGATCGTGTTGATCACCAGGCCCTTGCGACCGTAATACAGGGTGGACTGGTACATCTGGTCCCAGATTTTCTCGATATCGGTGACGCGGGCGCCTTCCAGGAAACGCGCCAGGTGCTTCTCGACGATATATGCGGCGGGCTCGCCACCGGTGGTCACGGCGAACCCGATGGTGCCGTCGCTGGCCTCGATTTCCACCACGAGTGTGCCGAGTACGTTTATCCCGAAACTGCGGCGGCTCTGGCGGTACTCGGGGTATTTGCTCATGGGGGTACTGATGTGATCGTCGATCCAGTGGCCGTCTGCCTGGTCGTGGTAGTCCGCGCCGCCGCCGCGCAGCACAAAGGCGCGGACGTGCTTGATAGTGAGGTTGCCCATGGTGTGACTCCTTGATTAAACAGTGGCCGGCGTGTTCGTCGCTTTTTGGCCTGGGGAATGGATACCGAGTACCAGCAACGCTGCGAGTACGGTGGTGGCGGACAGCAGGTAAAGGCCGGCCGCAGGGGAGTGAAAGGCGGTTTCTGCCCAGTTCTTCAGCACCGGGGCGATAAACCCGCCGAGGGCGCCGAACGAGTTGATCAGGGCAATGCTGGCCGCCGCTGCGCTGCCGGCGAGGTAGCTGGAAGGGAAGGTCCAGAACACCGGTTGCACGGCGATAAAGCCCGAGGCGGCAAAGCACAGGGCGAGCATGCCCAGCAGCGGATTGGCGAAGGTCACTGAGCAGGCGATCCCGGCGGCGGCCATCAACAGGGTCAGGGACGCGGTTTTGCGGCGCTCGCCGGTGCGGTCGGAGTAGCCGGGAATCCACCACGCGGCGAACAGCGCGCAGACCCACGGAATCGCCGAGACCAGGCCCACCATCAAGCCGACCTTGGTCCCCAGCAATCCGCCGACCTGGGTGGGCAAATAGAACACCACGCCGTACACGCTGGCCTGGATCAGCAGGTAAACCAGGCACAGGTACAGCACGCTGGGCTGGCACAGCACCGTGAGCAGGCTGCGGCCGTGGGAGGTTTTGTGCTGGTCTTCGTGGTCCAGCAAGTCCTGGATCTGGCGGCGCTCTGCAACGCTCAGCCATTTGGCATCGGCGGGGCGATTGTCCAAGTACCAATAGGCCCAGATGCCAACTGCGGTGGCCATCAGGCCTTCCACCACGAACAGCCATTGCCACCCGTGCAGTCCGGAGAACCCGTCCAACTCCAGCAGCAAGCCAGACAACGGGCTGCCGAAGATGAAGGCCAGGGGCGCGCCAAAGTAGAAGAAACCCATGGCCTTGCCGCGCACGGCGGAGGGGAACCAGTAGGTGAGGTAGAGGATCACGCCGGGGAAGAATCCGGCTTCGGCCACGCCCAGCAGAAAGCGCAACACGTAGAAGCTGGTTTCGTTGTGGGCAAACATCATGGCGGCGGACACCAGGCCCCAACTGACCATGATCCGGCACATCCACAGGCGGGCACCGACGCGATGCATGATCAGGTTGCTCGGCACTTCCAGCAGCGCATAGCCGACAAAAAACACCCCGGCGCCAAAGGCGAAGGCGGCGTCACTGAGGCCGGTGTCGGCCTGGAAGGCTTGTTTGGCAAACCCGACGTTGGCGCGGTCGAGGAAGGCCATGATGTACATCAGCAGCAGGAAGGGCAGCAGCCGCCAGGAAATTTTGGCGAGCAGAGGTGCGGGCAGGGTCTTCATTGTTCAGTCCGGTGTTTTGTTCTTATGGGAAGGACTGTACGGCGCTCAATCCATGCGCTACAAATCGAATCTCGCTTACAACTGATAACCTCAGGGTATCGATAACAAGGATAAAAATGAGTAGTCCGTTGATCTCCCGCAGCCTGTTCAACCGCCTGCGCTACAAGCATCTGCACATGCTGGTGGCCTTGAGTTCCAGCCAGAACCTGCACCGTGCGTCCCAAAGCCTGAACATGTCGCAGCCGGCGGCGACGCGCATGTTGCGCGAGATCGAGGACATGTTTGCCTGTGACCTGTTCGAGCGCCTGCCCCGGGGCATGCGCCCGACGGCGCTGGGCAAGGAGTTGATCCGCTTTGCCGAGTCGGCGCTGAGTGGCCTCGACCGCTGCGCCGAAGACCTGATGGCGCGTCAACAGGGCGGTTATGGCTACTTGTCGATTGGCACCATCATGGGCGCGGCCCCGGACCTGGTGATGGACTCCATCGCCCAGATCAAGACACTCAATCCCCAACTGCGCATTCGCATCATGGGCGACACCAGCGACCAGGTGATCCAGTTGCTGGAACAAGGCCGCATCGACCTGGCCATCGCCCGGCGCAATGCCGCCACCGACAGCGAGCATTACACCTTCGAACCCTTGGGCAACGAGCGTTTGTTGGTGGTGGTGCACGCCGGCCATCCCCTGGCCCAGCGTGATGACCTGGCGTTGACGGAGCTGGTCAGCGACTGGCCGTGGATCCTGCAACCGGAAACCAGCCCGGCGCGCATCGGCTTCGACGAAGCGCTGCAACGCCTTGCGTTACCGCAGCCGGCAGACATCATCGAATGCAGCTCGGTGTATTCCATGCAGCAACTGATTCAACTGACCGACGCGATCATGGTGCTCTCGGAAAGTGCCCTGCGGGATTACCTGAAAATGGGCCTGGTGGTCGCACTGCCGGTGGCGCTGCAGGTGCAGCTTGCGCCGTTCGGCATGCTGCTGCGCCGGGGTGACCCGGTGAGTCGCGAGTTAGGGATGTTTATCGACATGCTCAGGCAAAAGGCCGCGATGCTTTAAACATGCTGTGCAAAAGAACGTGGTATGGCGGCGGGATATTAAATAGAATGAATCTCATTTGAGACTGACTCGCGCCGCGCAGGTTACTTGCCATGAATGATGCTGTATTGCCGACGCACCTCACTGAACCGAGTCTTCACAGCTTGTACCGCGACCACCGCAGCTGGCTGGAAAGCTGGTTGCGGCGCCGTCTGGGCAACGCCTGGGATGCCGCCGACCTGAGCCAGGACACGTTCCTGCGGGTGCTGGCCAGCGCCCAGCCGATTGCGCAATTGCAGGAGCCCCGGGCTTACCTGGTGACCGTGGGCAAACGGCTGCTGGTGAATTTTCATCAGCGGCGCAGCCTGGAACAGGCGTACCTCAATGCGTTGATGCACTTGCCGGAAGCTTGCGTGCCGTCACCGGAACAGCGCTGGTTGCTGCTGGAAACCCTGCAAGCCCTGGATGAGCTGCTCGACGGTTTGCCACCGGTGGTACGCCGAGCGTTTCTCTGGAGCCAGCTGGAAGGCCTGGGCTACCGCGAGATCGCCGAGCGGCTCCAGGTTTCCGAGCGTACGGTCAAACGCTACATGGCCCAGGCCTATGAGCATTGCCTGCTGGTGGAACTGTGAGCCGTACCGCGCCGGATCTTGCCCGTGCGGCGGCACAGTGGCTGGCGTTGCTGGAATCCGGTACTGCCACCGAGCGTGACCATGCCAGCCTGCAGCAGTGGCGTGACAGCCATCCTCAACACGAACAGATCTGGCAAAAAGCCCAGTTACTGCGCCAGCGTTTTACCGACTTGCCTCCGGCATTGGCCATGGCCAGCCTTGATCGCCCGCAACCGGGTCGGCGTGCGGTGCTCAAGCGTGCGTTGGGGGTGGCGGCGTTGGTGCCGGCTGCGTGGTTGTTTAGCCGGCAATTGCCGATCGATGCATGGCGTGCTGACTTGCACACCGCCACCGGTGAACGCAGGCGGGTGACGCTGGCGGATGGCAGTAGCCTGCAATTGAATACCGCGAGTGCGGTGGATGTGGATGCGACCCGGCGCCGTGTGACGCTGGTGGAAGGGGAGATGGCGTTGACGGTACCGGGGGGTGGTGCGCTGACGGTGCAGACGCGTTATGGCCAGGTGATCGTCAGCCAGGCTGAAGTGTGTGTGCGGCAGTTGTCATCCGGGTGTTTGGTGTCGGTGCTCAAGGGCGTAGTGCAGGTGCAGGACCTGCGTGGGCAGATGGCGACATTGCAAGGTGGGCAGCAGGCTCGGTTGCAGGCGTCGGGGATGGGTGCTGCGGTGGGGTTTGATGCGTTGCAATTGGGTTGGCGCGACGGTGTGCTGACTGCGCAGAACCAGCTGTTGGGGGATTTTTTGCGGGAGTTGGAGCGGTATCGGCCAGGGGTGATGCGGTGGGACTCGAGGCTGGAGAGGTTGCGGGTGACTGGGAGTTTTCAGTTGGCGGATACGGATCGTATTCTTGCGTTGCTGGCGTCGACGATGGCGCTGGAGGTGCAGTTTCGTACTCGGTATTGGGTGACGTTGGTGCCGCGTGAAGCGGTTGCCTGATGTGATCTGTGAGCTGGGTACATATCCGTTATTTAGGTAACGGCTGCTTATGGTTCCGCTCTTACAGCGGGTCACTTTTGGCAAACGCCCGGAATGCCGGCCCAGCCAAAAGTAACCAAAAGGTCTTTGCCCCACCACTCGGTGCCTCGCCCAGGCTCGGCATGCCCGCACTCCGGCTCGGCTCCGCGGGCCGCCGCGACGGGCCATCCATGGCCCGGCGCGGCTAAATCGGCATCCCTGCCGATTTACCCGCTCCACCGTGCCTACTTGCGGCCATCGTGGTTAACGGGGCCCGCAGATCAAAATCAAAAGCAGATCAAAAGCAGAGCACAGCGGCCTACAGGCCGGCTTGAGTGTTAGAAGCAGAGGCAAGATCCAGAGCGAAAGCAGGGCTGCTTTTCTGTGGGAGCGGGCTTGCTCGCGAAAAACCTGAGGGCGCCGCGTTGAGTCAGGATGCCAGCGTCATCGTTAACGACCTTCGCGAGCAAGCCCGCTCCCACATTTGGACTGTACCCGCTCTTGATTTCGCTGTTGCTCCTGCTGTTGCTTCACCACACTCAAGCCGGCCGGTAGGCCGCTGTGCCCTTGATCTGCTGTTGATCTTGATCTTAGGCGCCCCGTTAAACCACGCTGGCCGAACGTAGGCAGTACGGAGCGGGTAAACCGGCAGGACGCCGGTTTAGCCGCGACGGGGCAGGGACGCCCCGTCGCGGCGGCCCGCTTCGTGCTGCCGGAGCTGAGGGCACACCGAGCCTAGGCGAGGTGCCGAGTGGTGGGGCAAGAGCGTTTTGCTTACTTTTGCGCTGTTCAAAAGTGAGCCGCTGTAAGAGCGGAACCGATATCAGCCATCACCCAAACAACGGATATGCCCCCCAGCCTGACTTAGCCCCAACACAAATCCAGCGGATCAGTGCATTGGTCAGATCACATGCGCCCGCTGCAACTCAGTCAGCGCCAGTGCCTTGAGCCGTGCCAACAGCGGATCCCGCCGATCCCGCGGATGCACCAGCTCCACCGCCAGCTCCTGGCGAATACGGCTCGGCCGGTTATCCATCACCAATACCCGGTCACTCAGGTACAGCGCCTCGTCCACATCGTGAGTCACCAGCAGCAAGGCGATCCCATGATGCTCAGCCAATTGCAGCAGCAAATCCTGCAGCTTCATGCGGGTAAACGCATCCACCGCACTGAACGGCTCGTCCAGCAACAACACCTGCGGCCTTGAATACAACCCGCGAGCGATCGCCACCCGCTGCGCCATCCCGCCAGACAGCGCCTTGGGTAACGCCCGGCCAAACCCCGTAAGCCCCACCTCATCAATCAACTGAGCGACCCAGGCCTTGTCATAGCCATCGTCATCGCTGAAGCCGATGTTTTGCTCCACCGTCAGCCAGGGCATCAAGCGCGGCTCCTGGAAGACAAATGCAACCTCACCACCGCCTTGCAGCAGTTCCCCCTGATAGTCCTTTTCCAGCCCGGCGACGATCCGCAGCAAGGTGCTCTTGCCACAGCCGCTGGGGCCCAGCAAGCTCACCGCTTCCCGGGGTTGCAGGGCCAAGTGGACGTTGGTCAGTACGGTGGTCGCGCCGAAGTTCTTACGCTCGACGCGAATATCCAATAGCGCTTCACTCATGTTCAATGCTCCGGGCCTTGGCCGTTGAAGGTGTCGCGCCAGGCCAGGCAGCGTTTTTCCAGGGCAGCCAACAGGCCGTCACTGATCTTGCCCAGCAATGCCAGTACGATGATCGCCGCCAGCACGATGTCAGGCCGTGAGGTTTCCCGGCCATCGCTGAGCAGGTAACCCAGGCCCTTGGTGGCGGCGATCAACTCGGCCGCTACCAGGAACATCCACGCCAGGCTCAAGCCGCTGCGCAGGCCGGTGAACAAACCGGGCAGGGCGGCGGGCAAGAGGATGCGACGCACCAAGCGCGTACGGCTGAAGCCATACATCTGCCCGACTTCCACCAGCTTGCGGTCGATATCGCGTATCGCCGCAACGCCATTGAGGTACACCGGGAAGAACGCGCCGATGGCAATCAACACGATCTTCGAGGTCTCATCAATGCCCAGCCACAGCAGCAACAGCGGCACCCAGGCCAGGCTCGGGATCGAGCGCAGGCCGGCGAAGGTCGGTTCCAGGTACGCCTCAGCCTCGCGGCTCAAGCCGACCCAGGCGGCAAACACCAACGCCAGGCTGGCACCAATGGCGAACCCCAGCAGCACCCGCAACAGGCTGGCGCTGATGTGTTTCCACAGCGCGCCTTCGGCGAGGTCGGTGAGGGTCACGGCGATCTCGCTGGGGGCCGGCATCTGGTAGGACGGCAGCCAGCCAATGCGCACCACCACCTCGAGGATCACCAGGATCAGCACCGGCAACGCCAGGCCCTTGAGCCGCCGTGGCCAGGCGCTGCGTTGCAGGGTGATGCCGGGCGCCAGCGCGACGGGCAGGGCTTCGCTTTTGCTGCTCATGACGCTCCCCTTATGGACGAGGCAAAGCCTGGCCGAAGCTTGGGTCGATCAGTTGGTCGATCACCTGATCCACATTCACCCCACGGCGCACCAGTTCTTCCGACACCAAAATCGGCGCGGCGGCCTTGGACGACACCACGTCCTGCGCGGTCAGCAACGGGCTGCTCAGGTCGGTGCGCGACAGTTGCAGCTTGGCCACGTCCAGCGGCAGGCCGGACTCGTCAGCCAGCAGCTTGGCGAATTCGTCAGGGTGCTTGACCGCCCAGTTGCGGGCTTTTTCATAGGCGCCAAGTACTTTGGCGATGGTCTGTGGATGCTCCTTGGCGTACTTATCGGTCACGCTGACCACGCCGTAGCTGTTGAAGTCCTTGTTGCGGTACAGCAGGCGCGAACCGGCCTGGATTTCGCTGGCGGCCATGTGCGGGTCGAGACCGGCCCACGCGTCCACATCGCCTTTCTCCAGGGCGGTACGGCCGTCCGGGTGTTGCAGGTGCACCAACTCCACGTCGTCCTTGCTCAGGCCGGCTTTCTGCAGGCTGCGCAGGGTGAACAGGTACGGATCGGTGCCCTTGGTGGCGGCGATTTTCTTGCCCTTGAGGTCGCTGACGCTCTTGAAGGTCGAATCCTTGCGTACCACCAGTGCGGTCCACTCGGCGCGGCTGTAGACGTACACCGACTTGATCGGGCTGCCATTCGCCCGGCTGAGCACAGCCGACAGGCTGGCGGACGAGGCGAAGTCGACGCCGCCGCTGTTAAGGTATTCCAGCGAGCGGTTGCTGCCCTGGCTCAACACCCAGCCGACCTTGGTGTTTGGCAGTGCTTCTTCGAGCCAGCCGAAGTGCTTGAGCACCAGGCTTACCGGTGAGTAATAGGCGTAGTCCAGATTGACTTGCGCGGGCTCGGTTTCCGCCGCATGGGCCTGGGGTTGCAGGCTGAAGGCGAGGGCGCAGGCGCCCAGCAGGGTGTTGACGAAGGGTTTCATGGAACAGCTCCGGACAAGGCGGGAAAGAGAAGGCTTTTCTTATATTCAGAAAATTCATATGGCATGTTCCATCATGCGTTATAGGAATATGCAGTCTCTGTGCCAGCGTCTTTCGTGGTGCCGGGCAACATTTTGCGTAGCAGCTGTCGAGCCCAAGCGAGGCTGCGTTCGCGATGTATCAGACAGACCGCTGACGCAGCCTCGCTTAGGCTCGACAGCTGGTACGTGGGGGAGTGGTTGGGAGTGGGGAGGCGGGCACTTTGTTGAATCACTGTTGGCTGCGCAACAGCTTGCATATGTTTTTATGGAATAAATAAAGAGTTATATATTCCTTTTGTTGGTTTCACGAATAGGGCACTTTGAGTGCCTGCGCATTCGTGCGGATTGACCCAACAGACCAAAGGAAAGCCGACATGACCATTAAAGCGATCAACGTGCGCAACCAGTTCAAAGGCGTGATCAAGGAAATCCTGATCGGCGAAGTGGTGTCCGAGATCGACGTGCAAACCGCGTCGGGGATCGTGACGTCGGTGATTACCACCCGCTCGGTGCGTGACCTGGAATTGAAAGTGGGCAGTGAAGTGATTGCCTTTGTGAAGTCGACGGAAGTCTCCATCGCCAAGTTGTAAACCTGAGTCCAGTTGTGAACCCAATCCAAATGTGGGAGCGGGCTTGCTCGCGAAAGCGGTGTGACAGTCGACATTTACAGTGACTGATCCACCGCATTCGCGAGCAAGCCCGCTCCCACATTTTGTTTTGCATACAGCCGTTGGAAGGTTAGTTGAGCCGAGGCCCGCCTCCTGATGGACGCGACCCCGGCTTCTCATCCGAAGCATCGGGCAGTGCCTTGGGCGTTTCACTCGGGTCCTTGTAGTCCTTGTGCAAATCCCCATCCAGCCGGTTGCTCGACGAGCCGCCACTTTGGGGTGTCGAGTCGAAATGCTCCCACTCTGATTGCTGGAAGCGGAACAGGCTGTCATCGGTCGGCGTGTCGCGGCCGTGGTAATGGTGGATTTCGTAGTGGGCGTATTCGACTTTGTCCGCCCAGTTGTCCTGCAACAAACCGTCGCCGGCCAGGTCGCGGTACCAGTCGTTTTCCTTCTCGGAGGCCTTCTGTTTTTTGTTGTGGTCGACGAAGTAGCCGATGATTCCGCCCACCACCGCCAACACCACGCCCACCAGGAACAGCGGCCCGGTCAGCGCCGCCGCCGTGCCTGCGCCAAACAGCGCCGCCGCACCCAATACACCCGCCGACGCGCCGAACGCACCGCCCGCCACCTGCAAGCCACCTGCGGCCTGAGCCAGGGGGTCTTTGCTGTCTACGCCGCTTTTGATCGCCAGGGCGCCGAGCACAATGTCGGCAAAACCACCGGCGATATCCGTCGCCGGGCCCAGCACCTTGATCACGGAACCGGCGATCTTCGCCGATTGGGAGGCGCCAAGCTTGGCCGCGCCGGCTGCCTTGAGGCCGTCATCCAGGTGGGTGGCGAGGCCTTCGGTGGCTTCCGTCACCGCCTTGTCGCCCTCGCCAAACAGCTTGGCGACGCCGTCGTACTGGCTGTCGGGAACCGCGTCCAGCGCGGCGGCGATCTCCTTGCTGATCTTTGAGTCGATCTCGGTGGGCTTGCTGAAGTCGATGACTTTACCGGCCGCACCTTCCTTGCCCCAGATTTCCGGCAGGGTCTTGTCCAGGCCGAGGAAGTCCACCAGGCCGCCCTTGCCCAGGGCTTCGCCGATCTTGTCGCCGAGCTTGACGAAGTGGCTCGCGCCGCCGGCAAAACTCAGGAAGTCCTTGGCGATGGTCATGCGTTGGGCCGGGGTTTCGCCGAGCTTGCCGCCTTTGCCCACCAGTTGGTAAATCCCCGAGAACAGGCTGACGCCGGCGCCCATCGAGCCGAGGATGCCTTTGCTGTTGAGGGTGTTGAACACTTCGCCGAGCATGCCGCGATCGGCCACCGGGATGTACGGTTTGCTCAGGGCGGTTTTCACGTCGGCTTCGCTGATGGTGCCGCTGTTCTTGTAGACGTCGCCGAGTTCTTCCAGGGCCTTGGTCACGGCCGAGGATTTCTCCTTGCCCTCCAGGCCCTCGTTGAGGAATTTCTCCAGTACTTCCTGGCTGCGGCGCGGCAGGTCCAGCAGGTTGCCTTTGAGCACGCCCTTGAGCAGGCCGAACAGGTCCTTGGTGGCCAGTTCCTTGTTCTCGTCGGAGATCTTGCTCGGGTCCGAGAGGATCTCGTTGAGGTCGGTGGTGAGACCGTCGGCCTGGATGTTCTGCGCGGCCTTGGTGGCGGCTTCCGGGTCGAACAGCGACAGCGACGTGAGGGTGTTGCTCAGGTCTTGCTGGGCTTCGTGGCTCTTGCCCTGTTTTTGCAGGTCCTTGAGGTAGAGCACGTAGTCGGGGTTGCTGGTCAGGTCGAGGAGCTTCTGTTTGATCTCGTCCTTGTTGGGCACGTGGCTGATGGCGTCGTCCATCTTGGCCTTGTAGTCGGCCTGCACGGTCGGGTCTTTGAACAGCTCCCCGATCTGCTCCTGCACCGCCTTGCCGTCGATGATGTCGTGCATGTCGGCGGAGGTGAGTTCGGTCTGCTTGTCATCGAACTCGCGCCAGGTGGTGTTGAACGGACGCTTGGATTCTTCGTAGCCGGTGATGCCATGGCCGTTCTGGTAGGCGGCCTGGGCTTCCAGGGCGCGGACCAGTTTGGCCCGTGGGTCGTCCTTGGGAATCGAGCCGTCCTTGACGCCGGCGCGGTAGGTATCGATCAGTTCGGTGGTGGCCAGCTCACTGACGCTCTGGGTCGGTGATTTGTCGTCGTCCTTGTCGGCATGCACGCCGGTGTCGAGGTTGAGCACGTCGAGCTCGTCGTTGCTCGGCAGGTTGTACTTGGCGCGGGTCTCGTCGACGGTGCCGGCGCTCCAGGCTTCCCACTTGGCAACCACTTCGTCGTAGAGCTGCGGGCTGAGTTCCTTGGAGACGATGACCTTGCCTTCGCTGGTTTCATAGCGGATCAGGCCGTCCCCCAGCTCGTCGGGCGAGCCGAAGGTGATGTCGGTGTTTTTCAGGAAGTCATTCGGCCCGGCCAGCTTGTAGCCGGCGTCTTCACTGCTGTGGATCTTGCTCCAGGTGTCCTGGGCGGTGGCCACGCTCTTGAACAGTTCCGGGCTGACGTCGGCCGATACGACGACCTTGGTGCCGTCGTGGGTTTCATAGGTCAGCACGTTGCCTTGCTGGCCTTCGATCCAGCCGAAGCCCTTGTAGTCATTCAGTTCCGGCGGCTTGGTATTGGCGTCTGCCAGGCTCGAGCCGTCGTTGAGCGCGGACTCCAGGGCGGCCTTTTTGTCGGGGTTCGTGTAGACCTCATGCAGGCCCGCCAGGTAGTCGAACAGCTTGGGGTTATCGTCGCGGGCCACAACCATTTTCTGGCCATTGCTTTCAAAGCGGATCAGGCCGGGGCCGACTTCATCCTTGGGGCCGACGGTGGTGCCGGCGTAGGGCGGCCACACTTCGTTGTCGCTGGCGCGCTTGTAGCCGGCGTCTTCGCTGCTGCCCAGGCCGGTGAAGCTTTCATAGGCTTCCTTGGCTTTCTGGAAGGCCTCGGGGTTGTCTCGCTGGCTGATGACGAACTTGTTGCCGTCCTGGGTTTCGTAGCGAATCACGCCGGGGCCGGTTTCGTCGGGTGGGCCGAGGGATTTGTAGTCGCCGAGTTTTTCCGGGGCCGTGGCGTCGCCGCCCAGGCGCTGGTAGCCGGCGGCTTCGCTGGCGTTGACGCCGGACAGTGCCTTGAAGTCGGCACTGACTTGCTTGAACAGCTCGGGGCTGTCTTTTTCGCTGACGATGACCTTCTTGCCATCCTGGGTTTCATAACGGATCAGGCCGGGGCCGACTTCATCTGCCGGGCCGATGGCCTTGTAATCGCCCAGGCTGGCCGGCGGTGCGGCGTCCTTGGCGGCCAGTTCATAGCCTTGTTCCTTGCTGGCAGCGAGCCCTTGCGCGGTTTTGTCGCCGGCCTCCACCTTCTTGTTATTGGCGCTGTTCTTGAGCAGCACATGGAACGCCGCGCCGGACTTGGGCGGTGTAAGGGGGAGGGCTTTGGGGTCGGGCGAGCGGTTGAGCGGCTGGGTCGTCATGCCATGGAACTCCTGCTGTTACCGGTGGGGCGGATCGGCAAAAACAGTAACAGCAGGGGTTCGGCGGTCGTTGCGAAAAGTTGTGAATTGCGCCTTAACGGTGACGCAGGCTGCGTTCCATGCGGGCAATGCCTTCTTCCAGCATGGCCCGCGGGCAGCCGAAGTTCAGGCGCACGAACTGTTGGCTGTCATCGCCGAATTCCAGGCCGGCGCTAAGGCCGACTTTCGCCTGGTCGAGGAAGAACTGTTGCGGGTCGTCCAGGCCCAGGGCGCTGCAATCCAGCCAGGCCAGATAAGTGCCTTGGGGCGCATGCATCACCACGCCAGGCAGGCGGGTTTGCACGGCATTGAGCAGGTAATCGCGGTTGGCTTGCAGGTAAACCACCAGCGCTTGCAGCCAGTCGCCGCAGTCGCTATAGGCCGCACGGGTGGCTTCCAGGCCCAGCGGGCTGACGCTGTCGACCATGCCGCAGCGGGCGCTATTGAAGCGCTCGCGGATCTCGGGGTTCTGGATCACCGCAAAGCAGGTCTTCAGCCCGGCCACGTTGTACGCCTTGCTCGCCGACATCAGGGTGATGGTGCGCTGGGCGATTTCCGGGCTGAGGCTGGCGGTTGGGATATGCCGACGGCCGTCAAAACACAGCTCGGCGTGGATTTCATCGGAGACGATCAACGCGCCCTGGTCCAGGCAGGCGGTGGCCACCGCCAGCAGTTCTTCGCGGGGGAAGACCTTGCCCATCGGGTTGTGCGGGTTGCTCAACAGCAGCGCGCCGGCACCTTTGAGTGCCTCACGCATCGCTGGCAACGGCGTGAGGTACTCGCCCTCGGCGCTCAACTCAAACGGCACTTCGATCTTCGGCAGGTTCCAGTGGCCAGGGGCCAGGCGAATCGGGCGGTAGTTGGGGGTTTGCAAAACCACCGGTTGCCCAGGCTGCACAAACGCGTGCAACGCCATGTTGAAACCAGGCTCGACACCCGGCAAAAACAGCAGCTCATTCGGCTGGACGCGCCAGGCGTACTTGGCCCACAAATCGGCGACGATCGCCTCACGCACGCCATCGCAGGCCACGCTGTAGCCGAGGATCTGCTGACCCAGGCGCTCGTGCAACGCCTGAAGCACGGCCGGTGGCGCGGCGATGTCCATGTCGGCAATCCACATCGGCAGAACGTCTTGCGGGTAACGACTCCACTTGGTGCTGCCGGTGCCGAGGCGGGAGTGGATCGTGTCGAAATCAAAACTCATGGGGGGCTCGTGTCAGGGAGGCGGGCGTGGAAATGGCGCTGATTCTAGCGCCATTAATTTTACGCGCCAGAGCTGATTGCCGCTTGGGCTCCCGCTTGCCGGTAAAAAGCCCCGGACAACTGCTGTTGGGCCTGTTCCAGGCTGCGCTGCACGGCGGCTTCGCCACGGACCATGGCGCCCAGATAGGCGAACTCCACCGTGCGGATGCCCACGGTGCCGAGGATCGCCTGCAGGTAGGGCGTGAGGAAGTCGGGTTCGCGGTTTTTTCGCGAACTTCCGGAGCTGACCAGCACAAAGGTTGGCCGGTCCTGGAGCAAGGCGACTTTTTCAAACTGCGGGCTGACGGTGAAACTGCGGTGGATACGCACCACATGATCGATCCAGCACTTAAGCGCTGCCGGCACCGTGAAGTTGTGCACCGGGGTGCAGATAATCAGCAGGTCACAAGCCTCAAGCTCGACGATCAGTTGCTCGGACAGCGCCGTTGCCGCGCCACTGAGCCCGCCGGGCGTGGTCAGTGCGTTGGCGTATTCCCGGGTCAGCGGTGGCAGGGCCTGGCCGCCGTAGTCGCGCTCGACCACTTCGGCCTCGGGCGCCTGTTCACGGAGCAGGGCGCGGGCCAGGCGGAAGGTCTGGGCCGCCTTGCCGTGGGGGCTGAAACTCAGCAGCAGGGCGCGGGTCATTGGCTCAGATCCTGGGAAAAGTGCATCCCCAGCGGCAGCAGGCCCTGGCGGAAATAGAAGCGCTGGGCCAAGGCCATGTGCATGCCGGTGTCCAGCACCAGGTAGCGATAACCCAGGCGGCGGGTGTGCTGGCGTACCTGATCCAGCAGCCGTTCGCCCAGGCGTCGGCGTTGCAGGGAAGCGTCTACTACCAGGTCATCGACGTAGATAAAGCGGCCATACAGCAGGTTTTCCGTCAGGCGGTAACCGGCCAGGCCCAGCACCTGGCCGTTTTCCCGGGCGGCCAGCAGGCGGTAGCCGTTTTCCCGCTGGCGCTGGATCTGCTGGACGAAGGCGTGCGGGTCTTCGAGCTTTGGCCGCAGCTGCTGCATGACGGCAAAGCAGGCCAGGCAGTCGGCGTCGCTTTCGATGTGCACAAACTCAACAGAGTCATTCATGGTTGCCGTGCTCCATGTGCGCTTTTACGGCGGCAGGGACTTTGCGAAAGCTGATGGCGATGCGGTTCAGGGCGTTCATCAGGGCGATAGCCAGGGTCAGGTCGGCAATTTCCTTGTCATCGAAGACGGCCTTGGCCTCGGCATAGTGTTCGTCCGGCACCTCGGTTTGTGCGACCTGGGTGACCGACTCGGCCCAAGCTAACGCGGCACATTCACGCGGGGTGAACAACGGCAAGGCTTCGCGCCATGCGGCCAGCAGCATCAGCTTTTCCAGGCTCACGCCCTGTTTGAGCAGGTCGCGGGAATGGGAGTCCAGGCAGTAGGCGCAACCGTTGAGTTGGGAAACCCGCAGGTACACCAGGTCAATCAACTCCTTCTCCAGGCCGCAGCCGTGGATGTAGCTGTGCACCGAACCAAGGGCCTTGTAGCCGGCGGGCGCTGCCTGGGCGTAGTCGAGACGGTGTTGCATGCTGTGTTCCTTGCTGTGGTGAAGTGATGTCGTCAGTTTGGCGGCCTGGTCGCCGGCTCAATAGGGCCAAGAATGGACAAGCGGGTTGGGACAAGATCAGACTCCAGCGCTGATTCACTGTGAGCCGGATAACGATGTCGTCACTGCCCAAATACCAGGAGATTTACCGGCGCTTTCGCCAGGCCATTGATCAGGGCCAACTGCGTCCTGGCGAACGGGTGCCGTCGGTGCGCAGCCTGGCCCAGGAGCTGAAGGTGGCCCGGGGCACCGTGGAGACCGCCTACCAGTTGCTGGTCAGCGAGGGGTTCTTCCTGGCGCGCGGGCAAGCGGGAACGGTGGTGGCCGATGCGTTGCCGCAGCGGTCAATCAAGTCGCTGGCGGTCGAATCGCAGACCTTGGCGCCGACCTCTGCGCCGCGCCTGTTGCAACTGGGCTTGCCGGCACTCGATAGCTTTCCGCGCAAGTTATGGGCGCGCCTGGTCACCCGGCAGGTCCGGCGTGTCGACGTCAACAGCCTGGCCATGGGTGACGTGCGCGGTGCCCGGTCGCTGCGTGTGGCGATTGCTCAATACCTGGCGCTGTACCGTGGTGTGGCGTGCTCGCCGGAGCAGGTGTTCGTGTGTGCCGGTTACTCGGCGTGCCTCGCGCTGGTGTGTGATGCGTTGCAGATGGCAGGCCAGCAGTGCTGGTTCGAAGACCCGGGCTATTTGCATGCGCGGCAGTTTTTGCTCCACTTGGGGGTGAAGTTAATGCCGGTGCCGGTCGACCGTGACGGGCTCGATGTCGAGGAGGGCGTACGGCGTGCTCCAAAGGCGCGGCTGGCGATTGTCACGCCGGCTCACCAAAGCCCGCTGGGTGTCGCCCTCAGTGCCACCCGGCGCCGTAGCCTGCTCGACTGGGCGCAGGTCCATGGCGGCTGGGTGGTGGAGGACGACTACGACAGTGAGTTTCGTTACAGGGGCCAGCCCTTGGCGGCGCTCAAAAGCCAGGACACGGCGGACCGGGTGATTTACTCGGGCAGCTTCAGCAAGATGCTGTTCCCGGGTTTGCGACTGGGCTATCTGGTGGTGCCGCAGGCGTTGCTCCCGGTCTTTGAGGCCAGCGCCCGCGTCCTGCAAAACCGCAGTGCCGAGTTGCTGCAAGCCACCACCGCCGACTTTCTCGACCAGGGCCATTTCACCCGCCACCTGAAAAAAATGCGCCAGCTCTACACCCAGCGGCGCGGCTTTCTGGTGGATGCGCTGAACAGTCATTGCGGGGCGTTTTTGCAGGTCGATGAGCAGTCTGGCGGGATCAATTTGTTGGCGCGGTTGCGGGTGGAGGTCTCTGATCAGGTGGTTGCGTCTCAGGCCGCCGACGCGGGGCTGGGGATTCAGGCACTGTCTGGCTGGAGTATCGAGACGGAGCGCCAGCAAGGGCTGTTGATGGGTTTCACCAACCTGGCGACACGCCAGCAGGCGGTGGAGGCGGCGTTGCTGTTGCGGGAGGTCATCAAGGGGGCTTTATGAAGGCGGGTTGAACATCTTCATTCGCCACATCCGCTCCGAGCTTCTACCCTGAAGGCATAGCCCTCAGGACGCCAAGCGCTCATGTACAAAGACCTGAAGTTCCCGGTTCTGATCGTACACCGCGACATCAAGGCCGACACCGTTGCCGGCGACCGCGTCCGGGGCATCGCCCGGGAGCTGGAACAGGAGGGCTTCAGTATCTTTTCGGCGGTGGACTACGCCGAGGGGCGCCTGGTGGCTTCGACCCATCACGGCCTGGCCTGCATGCTGATTGCTGCAGAGGGTGCCGGGGAAAATACTCACCTGATGCAAAACATGGTGGAGCTGATCCGGCTGGCGCGGGTGCGGGCGCCGAACCTTCCGATCTTTGCCCTGGGTGAGCAAGTCACCCTGGAAAACGCCCCGGCCGACGCCATGAGTGAACTCAACCAACTGCGGGGCATTCTTTACCTGTTTGAAGACACCGTGCCGTTTCTCGCGCGGCAAGTCGCACGGGCCGCGCGGGCTTACCTGGATGGCCTGTTGCCGCCATTCTTCAAGGCCCTGGTGCAGCACACGGCGGATTCGAATTATTCCTGGCACACCCCCGGCCATGGCGGTGGCGTGGCCTATCGCAAAAGCCCGGTGGGGCAGGCGTTTCATCAGTTCTTCGGGGAAAATACCCTGCGTTCGGACTTGTCGGTGTCGGTGCCGGAATTGGGCTCGCTGCTGGACCACACCGGCCCGCTGGCCGAGGCCGAGGCCCGGGCGGCGCGCAACTTCGGGGCGGATCACACGTACTTCGTGATCAATGGCACGTCCACGGCCAACAAGATCGTCTGGCATTCCATGGTTGGCCGGGATGACCTGGTGCTGGTGGACCGCAACTGCCACAAGTCGGTGCTGCATTCGATCATCATGACCGGCGCCATTCCGTTGTACCTGTGCCCGGAGCGCAATGAACTGGGGATCATCGGGCCGATTCCCCTGAGCGAGTTCAGCCCCGAGTCGATCCGCGCCAAGATCGAGGCCAGCCCACTGACCCGAGGGCGGCCGGCCAAGGTCAAGCTGGCAGTGGTCACCAATTCCACTTACGACGGCCTGTGCTACAACGCCGAACTGATCAAGCAGCAACTGGGCAACAGTGTCGAGGTGCTGCACTTTGACGAGGCGTGGTACGCCTACGCAGCGTTTCACGAGTTCTTCGCCGGGCGCTATGGCATGGGCACGTCGCGCACGGTCGACAGCCCGCTGGTGTTCACCACGCACTCCACCCACAAGCTGCTCGCGGCGTTCAGCCAGGCGTCGATGATCCATGTGCAGGATGGCGGGGCGCGCAAGCTCGACCGCGACCGCTTCAACGAAGCGTTCATGATGCATATTTCCACGTCGCCGCAGTACAGCATCATCGCCTCCCTGGATGTGGCGTCGGCAATGATGGAAGGGCCGGCGGGGCGGTCGTTGCTGCAAGAGATGTTTGACGAGGCCCTGAGCTTTCGTCGCGCCCTGGCCAACCTGCGCCAGCATATTGCCGCCGAAGACTGGTGGTTCTCCATCTGGCAGCCGCCGCTGGTGGCGGGCATTGACCGGGTGGTGACGGCGGACTGGCTGCTGCAACCCCAGGCCGACTGGCATGGCTTTGGCGATATCGCCGAAGACTATGTGCTGCTGGACCCGATAAAGGTCACCCTGGTGATGCCCGGCCTGAACGCCGGCGGCGCCTTGAGCGAGTGCGGAATCCCCGCCGCAGTGGTCAGTAAATTCCTCTGGGAGCGTGGGCTGGTGGTGGAAAAGACCGGGCTGTATTCGTTCCTCGTGCTGTTTTCCATGGGCATCACCAAAGGCAAGTGGAGTACCCTGCTCACCGAATTGCTGGAATTCAAGCGCAGTTATGACGCCAACGTGAGCCTCGCCAGTTGTTTGCCCTCGGTATTTCAGCAGGGCCCGGCGCGGTATCAAGGGCTGGGGTTGAAGGACTTGTGTGACCAGTTGCACAGCTGTTACCGCAGTAATGCCACGGCCAAGCACTTGAAGCGGATGTATACGGTCTTGCCGGAAATCGCGATGAAACCGGCCGACGCCTACGACCTGCTGGTCAAGGGCGAAGTCGAGGCGGTGTCCATCGACGCTTTGCCAGGACGCGTTGCAGCGGTCATGCTGGTGCCTTACCCACCGGGCATTCCGTTGATCATGCCGGGTGAGCGTTTCACCGAGTCGACTCGTTCGATCATTGATTACCTGGCGTTTGCCAGGACGTTCGACAGTAGTTTCCCCGGCTTTGTCGCCGATGTTCATGGACTGCAACACGAAGATGACGGCAATGGTCGCTGTTACACCGTCGATTGCATCAAGGGTTAAGAATGTTTATGCAAGCTGTAATGAACCCGAAGTACCCGGGTCTCAGTGTCCGTGTGGCTGATGAGGGATTTGACGCCTACGTGTGGGGTAACGACTTCAGCTTTGAGGTCAACGCCTACGGTGTGCCGGAAATGGGCAAGCGCGTCGATCAGTGGGCGGTGGAGCGTATCGTGCCGTACCGCAAATGCTACGGCATCGACCCCGAGGAATTCGCCAGCTTCCGTGACGCGGCCGACAGTGCTGTGTTCATGGCGTACCTGGATGACCGGCCCGTTGGGCACATCGTGGTCAGCACCAACTGGAACGGCTTTGCCCATGTGGATGAGCTGGCGGTGGTATTGCCGGCGCGGCGCCACGGGGTGGCCAAGGCGTTGCTGGACGTGGCGCAATTCTGGAGCCGCAAGAAAAACCTGCCGGGGGTGATGCTGGAAACCCAGAACAACAACCTTGGTGCCTGCCGGTTGTATGAGCGCTGCGGGTATGTGATGGGCGGAATCGACCACCTGCGCTATCGCGGGATTGATCCGCAGACCCGTGAAGTGGCGATTTTCTGGTATCGGTTGTTCAAGACAGAACTGGAAGCGGTCTGAGCTTCACCGATCAACTGTAGGAGCTGTCGAGCTTTAGCGAGGCAGCACCTACATTCGATTTGCGCAAGCCAAGTACTTGCGATCAAACACCCAACCCCCAAACTCCCCCCGATCCCCTGTGGGAGCCGTCGAGCCCCAGCGAGGCCGCGATAGCGGTGTGTCAGGCAACCTATTTATCGGCTATGCCGCCGCCATCGCAGCCTCGCTAAAGCTCGACAGCTCCCACATTCGATTTGCGCAAGCCGAGTACTTGCGATCAAACACACAACTACCAAACTCCCCCCGATCCCCAGTGAGAGCCGTCGAGCCCCAGCGAGGCCGCGATAGCGGTGTGTCAGACAACCTCTTTATCGACCATGCCGCCGCCTTCGCAGCCTCGCTAAAGCTCGACAGCCCCCACATTCGATCTGCGCAGCCCGAGTGCTTGCGATCAAACACACAACTACCAAACGTCCCCCGATCCCCTGTGGGAGCCGTCGAGCCCCAGCGAGGCCGCGATGGCGGTGTGTCAGGCAACCTATTTATCGACGATGCCGCCGCCTTCGCAGCCTCGCCAGGGCTCGACAGCTCCCACATTCACGGAAGCGTACTGGTCAGCAGGCTTTCCGCCTTCTCGGTGACAATCTCCAGCAGCGCATTCAAGGCGGGCGACGCTTCGCTGTCCTTCAGGGTCAAGGCATACAAGGTCACCCCCATCGGTGGTGACAACGGGCACGCATCGAGCCCGGCTTCCCGTGCACCGGTGGCGGTGAACGGGTCGACAATCGCCAGGCCTTCCCCAGCTTCAACCATGCTGCGCATCATCTGGTACGTCTGCACCCGCGTCTGTACCACCGGCAGCGGACGCAGGGCTTGCAGCTTGCTGTCCAGCAGGCGGCTCAGCGGGTCCTGGCCTTCAAGGCCGATCATCGACTGCCCGGCCAGTTCCTGTAGCGCAATGTACTTCTGCCGAGGCTTCAGCCAGCCATGGGGCGCGAGCAATTGCAGTTTACCGTGGGCCAGTGGCGTGCTGTGGATCTGCGGATGTTCCGGGTCGTGCAGGCTCAGGCCAAGGTCGGCTTCGTGCAGCAGCAGGCTTTTGACGATGTCCCGGGTGGAGTAGCTGGAGAGGTTGCACGGCGTATCTTGAAAACGTCGGCGCAGCACCGCAATCGCCTGGGGCAACAATTGATTGGCCAGCGGCGGGGTGCACAGTGCGCGCAAGGGCGGGGCATGATGGTGTTTCAGGCTGCTGGCCAGGCGTTGCACCGGCTCAAGGGCGGCATAGAGGCGGGCGATTTCGCCCTGCAGCTCGAGGGTTTCCCGGGTGGCCTGCAAGCGTCCGCGCACACTGGCGAACAGCATGAAACCCAATTGCAACTCGGCATCCTTGAGGGTCGCGTCCACATCGGCCACGGGGAGTTGCAACCATTCGGCGGCGGTGCCGAGGTGTCCGGTCTGCAAAATCGCTTGAATGACTTCGATATGACGTAAACGCATGGCCGGAGTCTATGTTCAGTACGACGTGGATTCAATGGCTCAGGCCAGGGTGTGGAAAAAAGACCCTGCGCGGGAACGGCCCAACTAGACTTGCACGATCAAGTCCCTTGGCGCCTGCAACCAGCAGGTCATACAAAGGGCGTATCAATCAGGGGATCCATGGGGGAGCTTTATCGATGCTCGGTAAAACAGACACACGCGGGTTTTCGTTGTGGGACCTGCTGGTGGTGGTACTGATTGTCGGCGTGTTGGCGGTTGCGGTGGGGCCGCGGATCTTCGGCGACGTGACTCAGTCGGAAATCGCCACGGCCAAGGTCCAACTGAAAGAACTGGGCAAGGCGGTCGAGCAGTTTCATCAGGATGTGGGGCGTTATCCTACCGACGACGAGGGTCTGGCGGTGTTGACTGTTAAGCCTGCGGGGGAAGGGAAGTGGCGGGGGCCCTATCTCAAGGATGAGGACATGCTGACAGACCCCTGGGGCGTGGCCTATCAGTACCACTGTCCTCCCAGCCAGGCCAAAACCAACTTTGATCTGTTCTCGTTCGGCAAGGACCGAACACTGGGAGGCGTCGGCGATAATGTTGATATCGCCTATGGGGAATAAGGTCTTATGAAGCGTGGGTCGTTGCGGATTCGCGGGTGATGATGGTGCCCGACTGAATCAATCTGAATTCATCGCCATCCAGTTTTTCTACGCGGTCGCCAATGGCCAGCTTGTAGGTGGTGGTGGGCGCCGATCCAGCCAGGCCGTCGAGGGGCGGGTTGGATTCCTGGAACTCATGCACCGAATAAACGCGACCTTCTGCGTCTCTGGCATGGAACTGTCCGACAAGTACTGCTGCCATCTGTTTAGAACCTCTGGAGATAAACACTCGATTTGCGGTTCTGTAGACCGTAGGAGAGCGGGGTAGTTTACCTATTGAAAAAAAATACTATTCGTTGACTTTTTCAGACATTACTTACAAGTCCATCTGCGGCGTTAACGTCCCTGGGGATTGCAAAAACGCGCTGGTGGTAGCGTCGCGCAGGCTCTATAACTACAAACTCCTTAAGTCAGAAATCGGGAAACCCCAATGAGCAAGGTCTACACGATTGCCGTACTGGTCGGCAGCTTGAGAAAAGAGTCGATCAACCGCAAGGTCGCCCTGGCATTGGCCGAGTTGGCGCCCGCCAACCTCAAGTTGAACATTGTCGAAATTGGCGATTTGCCGCTCTACAACGAGGACATCGACGGCGCTGCACCGCCGGCAGCCTACAGTACTTTCCGTCAACACGTGCGTTCATCCGACGCGGTGCTGTTTGTGACGCCCGAATACAACCGCTCCGTGCCGGGTGTATTGAAGAATGCGATTGACGTCGGTTCACGTCCTTATGGCCAAAGTGTCTTCAGCGGCAAGCCCGGCGCGGTGATCAGTGTGTCCCCCGGCGCCATCGGCGGTTTTGGGGCCAATCACCATTTGCGCCAGTCGTTGGTGTTCCTTGATGTGCCGTGCATGCAGCAGCCGGAAGCCTACCTGGGCGGCGCGGGCAGTGTGTTCGACGAGTCGGGGAAGGTGTCGGAAAAGACCAAGCCGTTTTTGCAGGCGTTTATTGATGCCTACGGCAAGTGGGTGGAAAAACAGAGCGCATAAGTAACCTGTAGGAGCGAGCTTGCTCGCGAAGAACGTCCAGGCGACGCGAGCTTTCAAATAGCCCGCGTCATCGTTAACGATCTTCGCGAGCAAGCTCGCTCCTACAGTGGCGGGACTTATCTGAGCCAGTTGGTTTTCGCCAGCTCGATCACTTCATCACCACGCCCGCTCATCACCGCCTTGAGCATGTACAGGCTGAAGCCCTTGGCCTGTTCCAGCTTGATGCTCGGTGGCATCACCAGTTCCTGGGTGGCGGTGACCACGTCCACCAGCACCGGGCCGTCATGGGCCAGGGCGCGGCGCAGGGCCGGCTCGAGGTCTTCGGATTGCTCGACACGAATGCCGAGGATGCCCATGGCGTTGGACATGGCAGCGAAGTCCGGGTTTTTCAGTTCGGTGCCGGTGTCCAGATAGCCCGCAGCCTTCATCTCCATGGCGACAAAGCCCAGGGACGAGTTGTTGAACACCACTAATTTCACCGGCAGGTTCAACTGAGCCAGGCTGATGAAGTCGCCCATCAGCATGGTAAAGCCACCGTCGCCAGACATCGAAATCACCTGACGCCCGGGAAATGCCGCTTGTGCGCCGATGGCCTGGGGCATGGCGTTGGCCATCGAGCCATGGTTGAACGAGCCAATCAGCCGGCGCTTGCCGTTCATCTTCAGGTAGCGCGCTGCCCACACCGTAGGCGAGCCAACGTCGGCGGTGAAAATCGCATCGTCGTCCGCCAGCTCACTGAGCAGGCGCGCTACGTATTGCGGATGAATCGGCCGGCCAGCCTTTGACGGTTCCGCCAGGTCATCCAAGCCTTGGCGCGCTTTCTCATAATGCTTGAGCGAGGTTTCGAGGAAGCTGCGATCCGTCTTGCGGGTCAGACGCGGCAACAGCGCTTGAATCGTTTCGCTGACGTCGGCAGCAATCCCCAAGTCCAGCGTGGCACGTCGGCCCAATGCCTGCGGGTTGCGGTCGACTTGGATGATCTTCGCGTCAGTCGGGTAGAACTGGCGATACGGGAAGTCAGTGCCGAGCATGATCAGCGTGTCACAGTTGAGCATGGCGTGGTAACCGGAGCTGAAGCCGATCAGGCCGGTCATGCCGACGTCGAACGGGTTGTCCCACTCCACATGCTCCTTGCCACGCAGGGCGTGAACCACCGGTGCACCGAGGGCGTCGGCCAGGGCTACCACTTCATCGTGGGCGCCGGCACAGCCGCTGCCGCACAGCAGGGTGACTTTGCCGCTGTTTTCGAGGATCTCAGTGAGGCGTTGCAGGTCCTGTTCTGCCGGCAGGGTGCGCGGCGCCAGCAGGGCCGGCCACGGTTTGAACTTGTCTTCCACTTCCAGCAACGACACATCGCCCGGAATCACCACCACCGCCACGCCGCGATTGAGGATCGCCGAGCGCATGGCGCGGTGCAGCACGTGGGGCATCTGTTCGGGGTTGGTCACCAGCTCGATGAAGTGACTGCACTCCTTGAACAATTCCTGGGGATGGGTTTCCTGAAAGTAGTTCAGGCCGATCTCGGAGGAGGGGATCTGTGCAGCGATGGCCAGCACCGGCACATGGTTGCGATGGCAGTCGAACAGGCCATTGATCAAGTGCAGGTTCCCGGGGCCGCAGCTGCCAGCGCATACGGTCAGTTCACCGGTGGCCGCCGCTTCGGCACCGGCGGCAAACGCGGCCACTTCTTCGTGGCGCACGTGCATCCACTCGATGCTGTCCATGGTGCGCAGGGAGTCGGTCAGGCCGTTGAGGCTGTCGCCGGTCAGGCCCCAGATGCGCTTGATGCCCGCCTGTTCAAGGGTGGTCGCCAATTGCTGGGCCAGGGTGATTTTCGCCATGAAGAACTCCAATCGTCAGTGAGTGTAAAAAGCTGCTGATCAGTAGAGGACAGTTCCATGGCGCTGAATGCTCCCCGCTCAATATGAAGAATTGGTCATCGCAGCGCGATATTGGCGGGTGCGCCGGGCGATAAACAGTTGGTCCTTGATCAGCGCCAGCAGCGGCGCCACCCCAGGTTTCGGCTGGCGGCCACGGCTCAGGCGGCGTAACTGATAACGCACCACTGCCATGGTCGCCAGGCTGGCCAGGGGTTTGCGCTTCCAGCGGATGGCCGGCAGTTGCGGGTTGAGATCGCGGCCTGCGCGCCATTGCTTGATCAGGTGCGGCTCCAGGGTCAGGGCGGTGGCGATTCCGGCCATGGCGATGCCGCTGTCCAGGACTTGCTGGACGATTGGCAAACGGCGGATACCACCGGTGACCATCACCGGCATGCTGGCAACTTTCGCCAGGTCGCTGGCCATCTCGATGAAATAGGCTTCGCGGGCCAGGGTCCGTCCGTCGCGGGCTTCGCCTTGCATGGCCGGGGCTTCGTAGCTGCCGCCGGACAACTCCAGCAGGTCGATGGCCAGCGGGTTGAGCAACTCGACCACGGCGCGGGCGTCGGCGGCGTCAAACCCGCCGCGCTGGAAGTCCGCGGAGTTGAGTTTTACCGCCACGCAGAAGTCCGGGCTCACGGCGGCGCGCACGGCCGTGATCACTTCCAGCAGCAGACGTGCGCGGTTTTCCAGGCTGCCGCCCCAGCGGTCCGTGCGCTGGTTGCTCAAGGGCGAGAGAAACTGGCTGATCAGGTAGCCGTGGGCCGCATGAATCTGCGCACCGCTGAAACCGGCTTTTTCGGCGAGACGCGCGCTGGTGGCGAAGCGCGAGATGACGTCCTGTATATCCTTCTCGGTCATCGCCTTGGGCTGGGCGAACATCTTCGAGAAGCCGCCGAGGTCGAGGGGAACGGCCGAGGGCGCCATTGCTTGCTGGCCGAGATTGGCCATGGTCTGCCGGCCCGGATGGTTGAGCTGGACCCAGAATTGCGCGCCCTTGGCCCGGCCAATCGCGGCCCAGCGGCGAAACTCGTCCAGGTGGCGTTCGTCTTCCAGCACCACGCCGCCGGGGCCGGTCATGGCGCGGCGGTCGATCATCACGTTGCCGGTCAGGATCAGCCCGGGTTCGCCTTCGGCCCAGGCTTGATACAGGCGCATCAAGGCCTCGGAAGGCGCCTGGTTGACCTGCGCCATGTTCTCTTCCATCGCCGCCTTGGCGATGCGGTTACTGATGACCTGGCCGTTGGGCAATTGCAACGCTTCAAAGGGCGACATGCTTGACTCCTCACAAAGGGAACGCTCAGGCTAAGCTTAAAGGTCACTTTAAGGTCAATGGGGTCGGCGATGAATATTGGTGAACTGGCGCAACGCAGTGGGCTGGCTGCTTCGAAGATCCGCTATTACGAGGCCCAGGGGCTGATCCAGGTTGAGCGGCAAGGCAACGGATACCGTCGTTATTCAATGCAGACACTGCAGGCGCTGCAATTGATCCAGGGCGCGCAGCGGGCGGGTTTCAGCTTGCAGGAATTGAAGGCGCTGATGCCGGACGACTCACCGAGTGAGGCCAAGCGGGCGCAGATGGTCTTCAGGCTGGAGCACAAGATTGTGCAAATAGAAGAGCTTCAGGCGCGTATGGACCAAAGCAAGGCAGAGTTACGCGCAGTGATCGCAACGATCCAGGCGCACCCGCAAGGCACGCCTTGCACCCAGGCGCAGGAGAAAGTCTGGGCCTCAATCGAGGCGCATAAAAAAACGCCGCGCATCTGACGATACGCGGCGTTTTTCTGACCGGAAATTAAGCCTTAGGCTTGAATGACCGGGATGTTGGCGTTTGCAGCAGCTTCACGGAACTCGGCGATCTGGTCAAAACTCAGGTAGCGATATACGTCGCTGGCCATGGTGTTGATCTTCGCGGCGTATTCCATGTACTCCTCGACGGTCGGCAGGCGACCCAGGATGGAAGCCACCGACGCCAGCTCAGCCGAAGCCAGGTAGACGTTTGCGCCGTCACCCAGACGGTTCGGGAAGTTACGGGTCGAAGTCGACACAACGGTCGAGTTCGGCTCTACACGTGCCTGGTTACCCATGCACAGCGAGCAGCCCGGCATTTCCATGCGCGCGCCAGCCTTGCCGTAGATGCCGTAGTAGCCTTCTTCGGTCAGTTGGTGAGCGTCCATCTTGGTCGGCGGCGACAGCCACAGACGGGTTGGCAGCTGACCCTTGACCTGATCCAGCAGTTTACCGGCAGCGCGGAAGTGACCGATGTTGGTCATGCACGAACCGATGAACACTTCGTCGATCTTCTCGCCAGCAACGCTGGACAGCAGACGGGCGTCGTCCGGATCGTTTGGCGCGCAGAGCACAGGCTCCTTGATGTCGGCCAGGTCGATTTCGATGATTTCAGCGTATTCGGCATCGGCATCGGCAACCATCAGCTCAGGGTTGGCAACCCAAGCTTCCATCGCTTGGGCACGACGTTCCAGGGTACGCGCATCGCCGTAGCCTTCACCGATCATCCAGCGCAGCAGGGTGATGTTGGAGTTCAGGTACTCGGTGATGGATTCTTTCGACAGCTTGATGGTGCAACCGGCAGCCGAACGTTCAGCCGAGGCGTCGGACAGCTCGAAAGCCTGTTCGATGCTCAGGTTGTCCAGGCCTTCGATTTCCAGGATGCGGCCGGAGAACGCGTTCTTCTTGCCTTTCTTCTCTACGGTCAGCAGGCCAGCCTGGATCGCGTAGTAAGGAATGGCGTGAACCAGGTCACGCAGGGTGATACCAGGCTGCATTTCGCCTTTGAAGCGCACCAGAATCGATTCCGGCATGTCCAGTGGCATAACGCCAGTGGCTGCGGCGAACGCTACCAGGCCGGAACCGGCCGGGAATGAAATGCCCATTGGGAAACGGGTGTGGGAGTCACCACCGGTACCGACGGTGTCCGGCAGCAGCATACGGTTCAGCCAGCTGTGGATGATGCCGTCGCCTGGACGCAGCGATACACCGCCACGGGTCATGATGAAGTCAGGCAGGGTGTGGTGGGTGGTCACGTCGATCGGCTTTGGATAGGCCGCGGTATGGCAGAACGACTGCATTACCAGATCGGTCGAGAAGCCCAGGCACGCCAGGTCTTTCAGTTCGTCACGGGTCATAGGACCGGTGGTGTCCTGGGAGCCGACGGTGGTCATCTTCGGTTCGCAGTAGGTGCCTGGACGAACGCCAGCCACGCCGCAGGCCTTGCCGACCATTTTCTGCGCCAGGGTGTAGCCCTTGTCGCTTTCAGCCGGAGCTTCCGGCAGTTTGAACAGGGTCGAAGGCGGCAGACCCAGCTCAACGCGAGCCTTCTCGGTCAGGCCACGGCCGATGATCAGCGGGATACGACCGCCGGCACGGACTTCGTCCAACAGGACCGGGGTCTTCATTTCGAAGGTGGTCAGGACTTCATCGCTGTTGTGCTTGGTGACTTTGCCAGCATGCGGGTACAGGTCGATCACGTCGCCCATGTTCATGTTGGTGACGTCGAATTCGATTGGCAGTGCGCCGGCATCTTCCATGGTGTTGTAGAAGATGGGAGCGATCTTGCTGCCGAAGCAGAAGCCGCCAGCGCGCTTGTTCGGCACGTAAGGAACGTCGTCGCCGAAGAACCACAGCACCGAGTTGGTAGCCGATTTACGCGACGAACCGGTACCGACCACGTCACCGACGTAGGCGATCGGGAAGCCTTGGCCGCGCATTTCTTCGATCTGCTTCATCGGGCCGGTTTTGCCTTGCTCATCCGGCACGATGCCTTCACGGGCCATTTTCAGCATGGCCAGGGCGTGCAGCGGGATGTCAGGACGGGACCAGGCGTCCGGGGCAGGGGACAGGTCGTCGGTGTTGGTTTCGCCAGTCACCTTGAACACGCGCAGGCTGATCTTGTCGGCCAGGGTCGGGCGGTTCTTGAACCACTCGCCGTCGGCCCAGGACTGGATCACGTCTTTGGCGTGCTGGTTGCCGTTCTTGGCTTTTTCCGCGACATCGTGGAAGGCATCGAACATCAGCAGGGTGTGCTTGAGTTGGGCGGCAGCGACGGGAGCCAGGGTGGCGTCGTCCAGCAGCTCGACCAAAGTCACGATGTTGTAGCCGCCCTGCATGGTGCCGAGCAGTTCAACAGCGCGTTTCTTGTCGATCAGAGGGGAAGTGGCTTCGCCCTTGGCCAGGGCAGACAGGAAACCGGCCTTGACGTAGGCAGCTTCGTCAACGCCTGGTGGAATGCGGTTGGTGATCAGGTCAACGAGGAATTCTTCTTCGCCAGCCGGAGGATTTTTCAGCAGCTCGACCAGGCCTGCGGTTTGTTCGGCGTTAAGCGGCTGGGGAACGATACCCAGGGCTGCACGCTCTTCGATATGTTTGCGGTAGGCTTCAAGCACAGTTATTACCCTCATCAGTGGTCCCACGGGACGCTCATCCAGAAATGCACGGCACGCATGCGCTCAGGGGCTTTTTGGGCCGTAGAGCCAGCGCTGCCGGCAATCCTCACAGAAGCTGCTTTCAAAGTTTTACGCCTGCAGAACGGAGCTGATGAGGGTTGGCGCTGGCTATTTACCGGGTAAATAACCATCGCCAACACCGTTCTTTAGGAACGACTGTGCTCGTGACGCTTTGAAAACAGCTTCCAACGGATTATTGGCGCCTTACAAGGCCGGATGATTCTACGGCAAAAAATTTCTAAACGTAAGTTGCCTTGCCAAGTTTGCAGGGTGATCAACCTTAGACAAAGGGCTAACATGTGCAACTGTTTCGCTGATTTGTGCGTTGTCGATCATGTCTAATCAAACCATCAAGACCCCTTGCGTAGGCCTGTGCTCCACGGTTTACGGCGATCTTGTGTGCCGGGGGTGTAAGCGGTTTCACCATGAGGTGATTCAGTGGAACGGGTATAACGAGGAAGAGAAACGAGCGGTTTGGCTGCGGCTGGAGCAGTTGTTGGTGCAGGTGATGGCCGGGAAGCTTGAGGTGTTTGACCCGAAAATGCTGCGTGGGCAGTTGGAGCAGCGCAAGATTCGGTTTGTGCCGCATCAGTCGGAGTACTGCTGGGCGTATCAGTTGATTGCCCGGGGGTCGAGGGTGATTACCAATCTGGAGGCGTATGGCATGGTGCTGATGCCGGAGTTTCGGGAGTGGGGGTTGCCGGATTTGCGGGATGCCATTGACCGGGAGTTTTTCATTCTGTCTGAGGCGCATTATCAGCGGTATATCGCGCCGGGGTTTTTGCGGGATGCTTTTGGGGGCTGATGGTGTACATATCCGTTATTTAGGTAACGGCCACTTAGGGTTCCGCTCTTACAGCGGGTCACTTTTGAAAAGCGCAAAAGTAACCAAAACGCTCTGCCCCGCCTGTCGGCACCTCGCTTAGGCTCGGCGTTCCCTCACTCCGGTATTGCTCCGCGGGCCGCCGCGACGGGCCATCCATGGCCCGGCGCGGCTAAACCGGCGTCCTGCCGGTTTACCCGCTCCTCAATACCTGCGTTCGGCCTCGGGCTGAATGGGGCAGTCAGATCAAGATCAAAAGCAAGAGCACAGCGGCCTCCCGGCCGGCTTGAGTGTTAAGAGCGAAAGCAAAGCTGCTCTTCTGTAGGAGCGAGCTTGCTCGCGAAAAACCTGAGGGCGCCGCGTTCATTCAGGATGCCCGCGTCATCGTTAACGACCTTCGCGAGCAAGCCCGCTCCCACATTTGGACCGTGCCCGCTCTTGATTTCGCTGTTGCTGTTGCTGTTGCTTCACCACACTCAAGCCGGCCTGTAGGCCGCTGTGCTCTTGATCTGCTTTTGATCTTGATCTTAGGCGCCCCGTTAACCACGCTGGCCGAACGCAGGCTTTGGAGCGTGGGTAACCCGGCAGGACGCCGGGTTAGCCGCGCCGGGCCATGGATGGCCCGTCGCGGCGGCCCACGCTCCAAAGCCGGAGTGAGGGCACACCGAGCTTAAGCGAGGTGCCGAGTGGTGGGGCAAGAGCCTTTTGGTTACTTTTGGGCTCCTTTCAAAAGTGACCCGCTGTAAGAGCGGAACCAATACAAACCATCACCCAAAAAACGGATATGCCCCCAAAAAGAAGCATCACCCATTAGCCAGCTCTTCCAGATGATCCATCAACTCCTGCGGCTTAAGCACCAACACATCACTGTCCACCGCATCCAGCACCACCTCCGCCGTATTCCCGATCAACGCCCCGGTAATCCCCGTACGCGCCACGGTACCGATAATGGTCACCGCCGCCTGCCACTTATGCACCGCATGAGGAATCAACACATCCGCCGGCCCTTCCTCGATATGCAGATGCGTGTCGTCAATATCAAACTCCGCCTGAAACGCCTTGCACTGCTCACGATACCGCGCCTCGATCGTCTCCTTGAGCTGAAACACCGGATCCGCCGCCGACAGCATCGGCGACGGATGCGCACTGATCACATGCAACTGCGCCTTGGCCAGGCTCGCAATATCAAACCCATGATCAATGATCGAGTTATGCAACGCCTGATGCTCCGCATCGGAATTCCCCACATCAATCGCCGCCAGAATCACCCCGCCCGCCCACGGCGTGGACGTCTTCACCAGCAGCACCGGGGTAGGGCAGTAGCGCATCAGCTTCCAGTCGGCAGGCGTCAACAGCGCTTTTTTCAGCGGGCTATCAGCAAAGTGCTGCTTGACCACCAACCCACACCCCTCCGCCTGCTGCACATCGATGATGGTTTCATGCAGGCTGTCATTCCACGCCTGTTCGGTGGTGACGCTGTAGCCATCCTCCTGCAAACCCGCCTTCAGCAGGCTCAACATCGCCGAATGCTCATGCCTCTTGTCACACACCAACAAATGCAAATGGGCCCCGGTGACGCCGGCAATCAGTTTGGCGCGCTTGAGGGCCAGGCTTTCCGAATGCTCGGGCTCAATGACCACCAGGATGCTGCGGATGGCTTGCATGGTCGGGTTCTCCAAAAAAGGGTGGGCGTGGAACAACTATAGTTGCTGCTCGGCACACGTCATGTTGATGCACATCAAGCCCGGTGGCTGGCGGTCTGCGGCGCGGTCGGTATAATCGCCGGCCTTTTGTGAATCTTTGCCCGTGAGCCCGATGAACCTGCCAGAAATCTACGAATTCCTCGGTTGCCGCACCCCCGACGGCTGGGTCCAGGCCGCATTGGCCGACCAGGAAACCTTGCTGATCGACCACAAGAACTGCGAATTCAAGGCCGCCAGCACCGCCTTGAGCCTGATCGCCAAGTACCATTCCCATGTCGACCTGATCAACCTGATGTCGCGCCTGGCCCGGGAAGAACTGGTGCACCACGAACAAGTCATGCGCCTGATGAAGAAGCGCAAGATCGAGCTGCGACAGCTGTCCGCCGGCCGCTACGCTTCGGGTTTGCGCAAAGTGGTGCGTAGCCATGAGCCGGTCAAGCTGGTGGATACCCTCGTGGTCGGCGCGTTTATCGAAGCCCGCAGTTGCGAGCGTTTCGAAGCACTGGTACCGCATTTGGACGAAGAACTCGGCAAGTTCTACTTCGGCCTGCTGAAAAGCGAGGCCCGGCATTTCCAGGGTTACCTGAAACTGGCTTACCAGTACGGTGACGCCAAGGACATCGCCCAAGTCATCGACCGCGTGCGCGCCGCCGAGCAGGAACTGATCGAGTCACCGGACGTCGAGTTCCGCTTTCACAGTGGCGTGCCGGCCTGACACCACGTACACCAGCGCACCGATCAATACGGTGATCCCGGCCAGTAGCAGGATCACCGTCTGCGTCCCCAGCGGTGCCGCGAGTACTGCAATCAGCAACCCGGCCAACGGCTGCGAGAGATTGTTGAGCAACGTGATCACCCCCACGGTCTTGCCAAAATCCTGAGTCGGAATCACCCGCTGGCGGATGCTGCGCATATATACGTTGAACATCTTGTCGAAACCGGTCACCAGCAGGAAGCCTGCGGTATAGGCCCAGACGTTCGGGCTGATCGCTGTCACCAGCGCACCCACGGCAATCATTGAATACGACAGGCCGCCGACCACCTTCAACGGCAGGGTAGCGCGAGCCAGATAGAACAGAATGACAATGGTCACCACGGCACCCGCCGCCTGCAGGCCGGCGTAGGTGTCCTTGCCGGCGGCGTATTGACCGATGACCATGGCGGCCGACGTGGCCAGGGTGACGCCGATGATCAGGTTCACGCCCACCGCCAGGGCGATGATCCGTTTCAGTTCCGGCAGGCTGCGGATATGCCCGAAGGCGATGCGCAGCGGTTGCAACCAGATGTCATGGTGCTGCTCGAAGGTCTCCAGGTTGACCGTGGTGTTGCGCTGCCAGATCAGCATCGCCAGGTCTGCCAGCAGGAACAGCCCGGCAATCCCCAGCACTACCCAATGCCAGGCCCAGACTTCCAGCATCAACGCCGCCACCAACGGGCCCAGCACCAACCCGGTCTGGTCGGCAATCTGCGAGTACGACAAAGTCTTGGCGTAGGTGTAATGCTTGAAGATATGCGGCATCACCACTTCCCGGGCCATGATGCCCTGGGTGGTCAGCACGCCACACAGCGCCGAAAGAATGACAATCCAGTAGATCCCGTCAAACGCCCCATACAGCAGCACCGCCAGCACGCAGGCAACCGCCCGGTAAACCTGGCTGATGTGCAGGATGCGAACGGGAGAAAACTTGTCGCACAACGCGCCGCACACCGGGAATGACAAAAAACGCGGCAGTGACTCGACAAAAAACGCCAGGCCGGCCCAGGACACACTGTTGGTGGTCTGAAACACGATCAACGGCACGATGAATAACAAAATCTGGTCGGCCAGCCGCGACAGAAACAGTGAAATGAAGAAAGCCAGGTAATCCTTGCGCATACAACTCCCTGTGAATGGCGTTAAAGATTGCAGGTTATTTGTTAAAAACTCTTAAAAGCATGAAGCTTCGTCGGCCAGTGATGGCCAGCTGCTTTAGTTGCCCAGCTTGCCACCTATAATGCGCACACTTCAATCCGCGCGCGTACTGGAAAAATATGGATAACTTGGGTCTCGGCAAGGTATTGCTCGTGGAGGACGATCAGAAGCTGGCAGGGCTGATCGCCCATTTCCTGTCCCAGCATGGCTTCGAGGTGCTGGCCGTGCACCGTGGCGACCTGGCGCTGGCGGCCTTCCTGGAGTTCAAGCCGAAGATCGTCGTGCTCGACCTGATGCTGCCCGGCCAGAGCGGCCTGCATGTGTGTCGCGAAATTCGCAATGTGTCCGACACGCCGATCGTGATCCTCACCGCCAAGGAAGACGACCTGGACCATATCCTCGGCCTGGAATCCGGCGCCGACGACTATGTGATCAAACCGATCAAACCGCCCGTGCTGCTGGCCCGCTTGCGTGCCCTGCAACGCCGCCAGACGCCGGAACCCACGGTGCGCGGCGCCCTTGAGTTTGGCCGGCTGACTATCGATCGCAGTTGCCGGGTGGTAAGCCTGGGTGGCGAGAAGATCGACCTGACCACCATGGAATTCGAACTGCTGTGGTTGCTGGCCAGCGCCGCCGGGAAAATCCTCTCCCGCGACGACATCCTCAATCGCATGCGCGGGATTGCCTTTGACGGGCTCAATCGCAGTGTCGACGTGTACATCAGCAAGCTGCGCGGCAAGCTCAATGACAATCCCCGGGAACCGGTGTGCATCAAGACCATCTGGGGCAAGGGTTACCTGTTCAATCCGTTCGCCTGGGAGATTTAGATGTTAAGGCTGTTTCTGCGTCTGTATATCATCCTGGCCATTGGTTTGGCCGGGGCGATCTGGCTGGTGAACTACACCTTCGATGAGTTGCTGCCGGAGGCCAACGAAACCTATAACCGCGAAGCCCTTCGCGGCCCGGCCTATGGGCTGCTGGAACAATTGCGGCCAGTGACCGGTGAAGCGCGGGCCGCACGCCTGGCGGAGTTGCAACCGCACTATGGGCTGCGCCTCGCGCTGGTGCCGCAGGACGCGCTGAAACTGACCGAACGTGAACAGCAACTGCTGGCCGGTGGCGAGTTGGTGGTGCGCGGCGATTTCATGGAATTCATCGCCAACATCGACGGCGGCAAGCAGCTGCTGGAAATCAAGCTGCCGGAAGAACCCAAGTGGCTCTACCTGTGGGCGTATGGCTTCCTTGGCGTGTGCCTGGCGATCGTGCTGTATTTCTGGGTACGCCCGCATTGGCGCGACCTGGAGCACATTCGCCTGGCAGCCCAGCGCTTTGGTGACAACGACCTGGGTTCACGCATCCTGTTGCCGCGCCGCTCCACCGTGCGCGAGCTGGCGGGGCACTTCAACCAGATGGCCGAGCGCATCGAAAGCCTGATCGCCAATCAGCGCGAGTTGACCAACGCGGTCTCCCACGAACTGCGCACGCCGATTGCGCGGCTGTCGTTTGAACTCGACCAACTCAAGCAACAGGCCGACCCACGGGAGAGTCGCGCGCTGATCGCCGACATGTACGCCGACCTCGGCGAGCTGGAAGAAATGGTCTCGGAACTGTTGACCTACGCCAGCCTGGAGCGCGGCGCCACGCAGATCACTCGGGAAAGCATTGAGGCCCACAGCTGGCTCGACAGTGTGATCGGCAGCGTTGCCCTGGAGGCCGAGGCGGCGGGGGTGCAGTTGCTGCTGCGCACTTGTGAAGTCGATTACATCCGCATTGAGCCGCGCTTTATGGCGCGGGCGGTGATCAACCTGTTGCGCAATGCGATTCGCTACGCCGACCGGCGTGTGGAAGTGTCGCTGGTGAAGTTTGGTGCCGGCTATGAAGTGCGGGTGAATGATGATGGGCCGGGGGTGCCGATGGAAGGGCGGGCGAAGATTTTCGAACCGTTCCTGCGCCTGGACGCCAGCCGCGACCGCCGCACCGGTGGTTTCGGCCTTGGCCTGGCGCTGGTGCGGCGGGTGTGCCAGTGGCATGGCGGGCAGGTTGAAGTGCTGGATTCGGAGTGGGGCGGGGCGTCGTTCCGGATGACCTGGGCGTATGCCGAGTAATCATCCAAGAGCCATGGAGATCAAATGTGGGAGCGGGCTTGCTCGCGAAGACGGTGTTTCAGTCAACGTATCCGGCGACTGATCCACCGCCTTCGCGAGCAAGCCCGCTCCCACATTTTGATGGGGTTACCAAAATTAGAAAGTGTACTCGACCATCCCCATCACCGACGTCTGCAACCGCCGCTCCACAATCGGGCTCTGGCCTGCCTTGTCCGCCAGGTACTGCACATCCAGCAGCGTCGAAAACTGGGTGTGCTCACTGATCGGCAAACTCCACACCAGGTTCATCCCGTTGCTGATATTGCCGCCGCTGGCCTTGTAGGCCTTGAAGCGGCTCTGCGCGGCCTGGCCGGTGGTGACGCCGTACCAGGTCTGCAGGTAGTTGCTGTCGCCAAAATGGCTGCTGAGGCTGGCGTCCAGCGAACCATAGTCGCCGTCATACAGGTTAGTGCCCAGGCTCAGTTCCAGATGGGTGAAGGCCTTGCCGGAATCCTTGTGATCATCTTCTTCGAGCGCATGTTCCAGGGTGGCGCCGACAATCACACCGCCCAGGTTGTAGCTGCCACTGACACCCACTTGGGCGCGGGTCTTGATTTCGCCCATGCCCTTGAGTTTCTTCGAGCCC
This sequence comes from Pseudomonas sp. AN3A02, assembly GCF_011765255.1. NCBI lineage: Bacteria > Pseudomonadati > Pseudomonadota > Gammaproteobacteria > Pseudomonadales > Pseudomonadaceae > Pseudomonas > Pseudomonas sp. AN3A02. The sequence continues at coordinate 356,239 of NZ_JAARNI010000004.1, read as the reverse complement.
GGGCGACCGCTCTTGCTTTCATCCTTGCGATTGCCACTGGCGCCGACGTAGGCGCTGAAGCTCGCGCCGCCGCCTTCATAACCCCAGCCCAGGCCTTTGTCGGTGTCGAGGAAAACGCCCCACGGGCTGACGATGGCCGCCCCCAGCACCGGCGCGGTCACCCGCTCGTCGCTGCCGCTGTAGCGGGGCAGGTTGGCCACGCCGGCCTTGAGGGTGTATTCCCAGTCGTCGGCCAGCAGGGTGTCGGCGCTGGCCAGCAGGCACAGCGACGTCAGGGACAGGCAAAGGTTTTTTGAACGCATGATGGTCTTCATGTGAGGTCAGAGACTCAAGGGGTTGTGGGGGGAATCCGTACGTTTGAACTGGTAGCCGGAGGCGCTCAGGCCATTGATCTGGCGGCTCACGGTGTCCCCCAGGCCATAGCCGTTGCCGGCAAGTACCGCGTGGGCGTTGTCCACGGGCAGCAGGATGTAGTCGGTCAGCGGCTCGTCGTGCAGTTGGCCGCGGATCACCAGGAAGCCGTTTTCCAGGCGCACGCTGATGCCGCTCAAGGGCGCGTCGGGTTCGTGGGTGTTAAGCACTTGATAGGTGCCGATGGTGCCGGCCCACGCGGTGCTCAGTGGGGTCTGTTCGATGCGTTCGCCCACAGGCACACGCTGGCCATTGCTGCGGGCGGTGAGCATCTGGCGGCCTTGCACCGTCACCACGTCCAGCTGCACGCGGCCCAGTTCGCCCAGGTCCTTGAGCCAGAAACCGAGAAATTTCTGCTGCGCCCGCAGCCAGCCCTGGCCGTCACGCAGCAGTTCGAAACGGGTGTCGGCCAACTCGCCATACAACTGACCGTTTTCGTCCTTGATACGGAAAATGCCCCACGCCGTGGCGTAGAAACCGGCCAGGCGCTTGCGGTCGATGGCGGCGGGCACCTGGCGGATTTTCAGGCCGTGGGCCGGCTGCTGGCAGTCGTCGGAACACACCGGGTCGCCGGTCTGGGCCTGAAGCATCAGGCGCAGGGTGTCGGTGGTCAGGGAGACCACCATCTCTTCGGCGCTGCTGTCGTTGGCCATCACGATTACGGCCAATTGCTGGTCCGGCAGCATCGTCAGTTGTGTGGCGAAATCATCCCCGCCACCGCTGTGCTGGAAGGTGCGTATCCCGGGGCCGACCGGCTCATCACCACAGGGCGCGAGAAACCACCCCAGGCCCATCTGGCAGTCGAAGTCCAGGGCATTCCCGGTGTTTTGCTGGGTGAACATTTCGTCAATCGACTGGCTGCCCACCACCTGTTTGTCTTTGTAGCGGCCTCGGGCAAAGAGCATTCGCACATAGTGGCTGAGGTCTTTGGGGCTGGCCCACAAGCCACCGGCGGCGAGGTCACGCACCTGGGCGTCGGGGCTGACGGTGCCGTCTTCATAACCCACGGCCCGGAAGCTCAGTTGCGCGCCGGTGCCGACGAAGCTCGACTGGTTCATCTCCAGGGGCTTGAGCAGGCTGCTTTGCAGGCGGTTTTCAAAGTCTTGCCCGCTGCTGCGCTCAATGGCGGCACCGACCAGGGCGTAGCCGAGGTTGGAATACGCCACTTGGGTGCCCGGCGGAGTGCTCAGCCAAACGCCCGAAACACGCATCGGCATCTGGCCCATGGCGAAGGTGTTGCGCACATCCCGCAAGTGTTCGCTGGGCAGGCCCGACTGGTGGCTGAGCAGGCGGCGCAGAGTGATGTCGCGGTCGGCGGCCGCCTGGTCGGAATGAAAGCGCGAGCGTACGTAGAACTCCCGCAGGGTGTCCTGGATCGGGGCATCGAGGGCCAGACGCTGTTGCTCCACCAGTTGCAGGGCCGCGGTGGCAGTGAGCAGTTTGGAGAGGGCGCCGGCGCGGAACGCCGTATTGGGGGTTACCGGTTTGCCCAAGGCTTTGTCGGCAACGCCGAAGCCGTGGGCCCAGATCAGTTCCTGGCCATTGACCAGGGCGATGGACAGGCCGGGTATGTTTTGCCTGGCCATTTCAACCGGAATGCGTTTTTGCAGGTAGCGGATGATTGCGCTGTAGTCGCCCTTGGGGATGGGCGGCGGGGCCGGCGGTTGGCCGTGGCAGCCGAGACTGCCCAGCAAGAAACCCAGCAGCGGAATACTGCGCAATGTGCGAAACATGAGGAGCACCCGAGGGGTGGTTTGGATGCTCGAATGCTAGGGGCGGGCCGTCCATGAGTCTTTGTGAGCTTTGTCGGAAAACTGTCAAAGACTGTTAATGCAGGCCGCCCCTAGCGGGTTTACTTCAGTGCCGGGTCTCCAGGGTTAAGTTTTTTCCACGACTGCATCACCACCTGCGCCTTGGGCTCTTTCCCGTTCTCAAGGTAGTACTGGATCAACGACAGTCGCGCATTGCGGTTATACGGTTGCGCGGCGAGCAGCTTTTCCAGCTGCTCACAGGCCTGATCCACATGCCCACTGTCATGCAGCGCCACCGCCAGTACATAGTTGTATTGCGGATTCGCGGGCTCCAGCCGCGCAGCTTCACGCAGGTGCGGCATGGCTTTTGCCGTATCCCCGACCCGAATCAGCATCAACCCCTGGGTGTGTTGCAGCAGCGCCGCCTCTGGGTGCTGCTTGAGGTTGTCCGTGATCAGCGTGCGTGCCTCCAGGGCGCGGCCGTTAGCCTCCAGCCATTGCGCCAGGGTCACCAGCGCCGGGAAGAAATCCGGATCCCGCAGCAACGCGGTGCGCAGTTGCGCCTCGACCTTGTCGCCCCGACCGCTGGCCTGATACAGCATCGCCAGGTTGAGATTGGCTTCGGCCCGCTCCAGCAAGCTCATCTGTACATTTTCATATTCCGCGATCGCCTTGTCCCAGGCTGGCCCAAGCCCTTGTGCCGAGGCACTCAAAAGATCCCGGGCGGCGATGATCCTTACCGCCAGCACCGGGTCCCGCAGCAACGGCCCATACAACGCGACCCGTTCAGGGGGCGGCAGGAACGCACTGATCGCCCGCACCGCGCTCTCACGGACTTGCGGCGCCGGGTTGCCGAGGTCCTTGGTTGCCAGCTTCAACGCCTGCTCACTCGGGTAGTTCGGCAGTTCAGCCAGCAATGTCGCACGCTGGATCGGTGGCAGGTTGTTGCGTGCCAACTGGTCATACAGCGCCTGCGCGGCGCCCGGTTGGCCGCCACGGATCAATACCATGCTTTCGGCGTAACGCGGCGCATGTTCGGGCTCGCTGGCACTCCAGAGCTTGAACTGCTCGCTGACCTTGTCTCCGGGCCGGGGGATGCTGAAGCTATGGTCATGCCGGAAATCATTGCCCATGTAGAACTTGCCGGGCATGTGGCAATCGACGCAGAACGAACCTGGCTCACCGGCAGCGTGACGGGTGTGTTCGGGAGAGTCGTAGTTCTTGGCCTGCAACCCGCGACCATCCACGGTGGCCACCGCCGTTTTGCCCGCGGTGTTGTGGCATTGCAGACACAGGCCATTGCCCGGCGCCTTCAGCTCGGCGTTGTGAGGGTTATGGCAGTCGCTGCAGCGCACGCCTTTTTCGGCCATTTTGCTCTGGGCGAACGAGCCGTGTTCGAACACTTCATCCTTGATCTTGCCGTCCAGCGCGTACAGCTCGCGAGTCAGGACACTGGGCAGGTAATCGTCCATCAGGCGTTTGCCGACGGTATAGCCGTCCCCCAACGGTGCACGACGGGCGTGGCAACGGGCGCAGGTTTCGATCTCGACGGTGGCGTCCTTGTCTTTCAGGTTCACGGCAAAGCCTGCGTGCAGCAGGTCACTTTTTTTCGCCGCCCACGCCACATGGTTCGACGCCGGCCCATGGCACGCCTGGCAGCCTACGCCCAGGCTGTTCCACTGGCTGTCGAAGCGGTTATTGGCTGCGTCGAAATTGCGCTTGTAGCCGGTGGTATGGCACTCCACGCACATGAAGTTGGCGTTTTGGCTGGGCTTGCTCCAGTGCAATGGGTTCTTGAAGTTCACGCCCTGGCCGGGGTAGAGGTGAAACCAGCGGTTTTTTTGCGTATCCCAGGCCACGCCCAGGGCCTGCAGGCGCCCGTCACCGACCTCGATCAGGTATTGCTGCAGCGGTGCGATGCCGAAGGTATAGGCGACCTTGAAGTCCGTGGCCTTGCCGTCGGCACCGGGTGTGTTGACCCAGAATTCATCGCCCCGGCGCGAGAAACGGGTGGTCTCACCCTCGCTGCTGAAGGATGCATTATTGAAGTCCGCCGGTACCGTCTCGGGAGTGGCGGCTTGCATCGCCAGTTGGTGGTGCGAGCCTTGCCAGTCCTTGACCTGGGCCTGATGACAGCCTTGGCATTGCTGCTCGTCGACCATCTTTGCCGGCGGCGGCACCACGGCCACCGGCGTGACCACGGGTGCAGGCGCCGCCATCGGCAGCTTGGGGGTGCTGGCCTGGAGAAAAAACCAGATCCCGGCCATGGCCAACAGCAACAGGGCGATCACTACGGGGTACAGGTAACGACTGGATGAATCATGGCGAGGTACGGTTTTATTTTCAGGCTTGGGCATTACGACTTCCGATGTCCGATGCATTGACGCTCTAATGGCGCGCTTAAGCTCCGTGCAGCTTTGACGTTGGGCGCTTGCCTGTCAAATAGAAAAGTCGCTGTGAAATACCCCACAACCTGCAACGTCTGCCGGGTTATTTTCCCAGAGTTGGCTATACCTACAGCTCAGTGTTCCTTCGATGACAGCCATGGAGTTCGACGATGAAGCTAGGATTAATGATCGGCACGGTGTGCATTGCCTCGATCGGCGTGGTGGGGTGTTCCAGCAAGGTCACGCAGCCGGACGAATACTCCGGCTTCCTCTCCGACTACAGCCAACTGAAGGAGGCCAAGTCGCCGTCGGGGGCGGAAGTGATGCGCTGGGTCGACCCCAACCTGAACCTGAGCCGCTATACCGCGGTGTACATCGAGCCCACCCAGTTCTACCCCAAGCCACAAGCCACTACCAAGATTCCTGACAGCACCTTGCAGGGCATCAACACCTACTACAACCAGGCGCTCAAACGCGAGCTGGAAAAATCCCTGCCCCTGGCCAACGGGCCTGGCCCGGGCGTGATCGTGGTACGGGCGGCTATCACGGCAGTCAGCAGCAAGACCGAAAGCCTCAAACCGTATGAGTACATACCCGTCGCCCTGGTGGCCGCTGCGGTCAGCACCGGCACCGGGATTCGTGACCAGGAAACCACCCTGGGCACCGAAGCCCAATTCCTTGATGGCGACAGCGGCAAGGTGATTGCTCAGGTCGTGCGTAAGGGCACCGGCAAGCCGTTGTCGAACGACTCCCAGGTGATGAAAGCCGATGACGTGAAAAGCGTGATCGACGGCTGGGCTTCGGACCTGCATCAGTCGTATCTGAAGCTCAAGCGCTGATGCACTGCGCCCGGGGTTCGCCCCCCGGGCCAACTGGGCGCTCAACTACTGGCCAATAAACCAGCGGTAATAAGGGTTGGCGCTGTCTTGTTGCAACACCGCCTGGATATCCCGGCCCCAGGCGGTGCGGTCGCCGGTATAGGCATGCAGGCTGGCGCGATAGAACTGCATCAGGCGTTGTTGTTCGCTGGCCAAGGTCCGCGTGAACGCCGGGTCTGCATTCAGTAACGGTGCCGGCACCCGCAAATCCAGGAGTACCGGGAGCACCCGGGCGATCTCTTTACTGCGCACCCACGGCGCGTATTCGATACGCGGTTGGTCATCGGTGACAGGCAATGCATTGCCTGCAAAACGCTCCAGGCCCTGGCGATCGGTGACCCAGGTCGCGAGCAGGGTTGCCGCCGAATCGATGCCCACGTCCCCCAGGGCGCTGCTGACGGTCGGTTGCTCAAAGCGCTGGCGAATCACCGTGGCATCCAGCGTGATGGGCTCCATGGAACCCACCAGCAGCATTTCATGGAACTCGCTGGTCCACAGGGTCGCGTACGGGAACACGTCGAGGAAGCTGCGTACCAGTGACTGCGAGTCTTCGATGTTTTGCGTCGGCAGCGGTAGCCATTGGGCCAGCAGGCCGTTTTTCTCCAGGCGCCGGGCGGCCAGTTGATAGAAGTCGCGGGAATACAGGTTGACCACGCCAGCCGCCGACGGCGGTGGTGGTTCGAGGGTGATCAGGTCGTACGCCTGCGGGTTGCGCAGCAGCTCCTGGCGACCGTCCCGCAGGCGCACATCGACGCCCGGATCACTGGCGGCATTGAAGTTGCCCTTGAACAACGGCGCCGCCTGGATCACCGATGGCAGCAACTCGGCGACCACCCGGTGTTCCAGCCCGGGATAACGCAGCAACGCCCCGGCGGTAATCCCGGTGCCAAAGCCGATTACCAGTGCAGAACGGGGTTCACCGTTATGGATCAGCAGCGGCAGCAGCGCCTGGATTCGCATATAGCGCAGAGACGGCATGGCGTCGCCGGTGTTGGACACACCCTGGATATACAGACGCTGAAAGCTGCGGGCACCCTGGCCCTGGCTGACCACAGCGACAGTGGCGCCACGACCTTCCTGATAAAACGCCAGGCTCGCATTACGTGCCCCGGGTAGCAGCTTGGCCAGGCGATCCACCGGGGTCAGCAGTGCCACCGCCAGTGACAGCAAGCCGAGGCCGATCACCGCCTGACGCCGGCCTTTCTTGACCCCGTGGCCACGGCGCACGGCAAAATAACCCACGACACCGGCGATCACCGCGAGCAGGCCCAAGGTACGTACCAGCCCGAGCCAGGGAATCAGCACAAAACCGCACAACATCACCCCGACAATCCCACCCAGGGTGTTGAACGCCACCACAGCGCCGACGTCCCTGCCCACATGCTCGCTGCCCACGCTCAAGCGCAGGGCCAGGGGAAACGCCGCGCCGAGCAACAGGGTTGGCACAAACACGATGCACAGGGCGGCCACCGCAAAGCGTGCGCTCATGCCCGGCAGTTCGGCGCCGCCCAGGCTCAGCACCAGAGCTTCGGCCTGGGTTTGCAGCAGCACCAGCCAGCGGCCCAGCAGGGCGATTTCCAGCAAGGCCACCAACCCGGCACCGGCGATCAACAGCCCGAACACGCCCCATGGATCACGGATGCGCTCGACCCGCCGTGCCATCAACTGGCTGCCGATAAACAGCCCCGCCAGGTAAGTGGCGAGCACCACGGCAAACGCATAGGTGCGGGTGCTCATGAACTGCACGATGGATTGCGACCACACCACCTCGTAACCCAAAGCCACGCCGCCGGCGATGGCGTACAGCACCAGGGCCAGGCGCGCCGGTTTCGCACCGTGGGCATGGGTGATTACCGTGGTGGTGTGATGCCGCACATACAACAGCGCGCCGACGGCAGCCAGCAGGTTGAGGATCGCTGCAACCAGGGCACTGCCGCGCACGCCGAAGGTGGCGATCAGCACAAAGGCGGTGAGCAAGGTGCCGGCAATTGCCCCGGCAGTGTTAGCGGCGTACAAGCGGCCACCAGCCTGGCCGAGGGTCTTGGGGTCGATGTCCAGCGAGCGCACCAGCACTGGCAAGGTGCCGCCCATCAACAGCGCCGGGATGCCCACCAGTACAAACGGCAGGACCCAGGCCAGCAGGCCGACCTGTTGTTCCAGCCAGGCAAACGGACTGGCGGCCATGCTCAGGGCGACAGTCGCGCCCACGCCGAGCACAGCGACGAGAATTTCGAGAATTGCATACAGCAGCAGCGGTCTCGACAGGCGATCCGCCCAGCGTCCGAACAGCAAGCTACCCAACGCCAAGCCGGCAAAAAACGCGCTGATGCCGGTGGTGATGGCGTACACCTCCACCCCGACGACCAACGACAGTTGCTTGATCCACAGCACCTGGTACACCAGGGCGGCCATACCGGAGATGAACAGGAGTAGGGCGGGAATCAGTGTGGTTGAGGTGTGAGCCAGTGCAGCAGGTTTGCTGGCGGTGCGTGACGACATTGCAGATAGCCTTATGGAAATACCGATCAAAGTGTGGCGAGGGAGCTTGCTGTGGCGAGGGGGCTTGTCCCCCGTTGGGCCGCGAAGCGGCCCTCAAGCATGCGACGAGGAACTGACTGAAGCTCCGCGATCACCTTATTGGGGCTGCTGCGCAGCCCAACGGGGGACAAGCCCCCTCGCCACAGAAAAGCCCTCAAGTTCGAGGGCAAGTGCTGCACTTGTTATTGCGCCGGGTTAGCCTTCATTTTTTCAGCAATCTTCTTGTCCACGGCTTCGCGGATCTGGTCGATGCTGAAGCTGGCCGGTTTCTGGCTCGGCGGGTACTCGATAAACGTCTCGAGGAACTTCGCCGATTTAGTCACCGCCACTGCACCCAGGTAGATGTTTTTGGTGCTCCAGTCGTAGTACTGGTCAGACACCACATCCGCCCGCTCATACGGGTCCATCCTCAGGTTGAAGATCTTCGGTACGCGCAGTTGCACGAACGGTTCGCTCCAGACCCGGAAACCACCCGGCTGGCGCTGTTCGGCGAACACCACTTTCCAGTTTTCGAAACGCACGGCTACCAGCACGCCATCGTCGTTGAAGTAGAAGAACTCGTTACGCGCGCCTTTGGGCTGTTGGCCGGTCAGGTACGGCAGTTGGTTGTAACCGTCCAGGTGCACCTTGAAGTTGGTGCCGCCCGCCGTCGGGGCCCAGCCCTTGAGCAGCTTGTCTTTCACGTCCCCATCGCCAGCGGCGGCCAGCAGGGTAGGGAACCAGTCCATGCCCGAGACCATTTCGGTGGAAACTTCCCCAGGCTTGATCTTGCCCGGCCAGCGGATGATCGCCGGCACCCGGTAGGCACCTTCCCAGTTGGAGTCTTTCTCGTTGCGGAACGGCGTGGTTGCCGCGTCCGGCCACGAGAACTGGTTCGGCCCGTTGTCGGTGGTGTAGACGACGATGGTGTTGTCGGCGATTTTCAGGTCGTCGAGGGTTTGCAGGAGTTTGCCCACATCGGCGTCGTGCTCCAGCATGCCGTCGGCGTACTCGTTGCCGGGCATGCCGCTCTGGCCCTTCATCGAATCACGCACGTGGGTGAACACGTGCATGCGTGTGGTGTTCATCCACACGAAGAACGGCTTGTTGGCTTCGGCCTGCTTCTTGATGAACGCCTGCGCGGCGGCAGTGGTTTCGTCGTCGATGGTTTCCATGCGTTTGGCGGTCAACGCGCCGGTGTCTTCGATCTTGCCGTCGGCAAAACTGTGGATCACGCCGCGTGGGGTGTTGGCCTTGACGAACTCGGCATCATCCTTGGGCCAGTACGGGCGTTCCGGCTCTTCTTCAGCGTTGAGGTGGTACAGGTTGCCGAAGAACTCATCGAAGCCATGGTTGGTGGGCAAGTATTCATCCCGGTCACCCAGGTGGTTCTTGCCGAATTGCCCGGTGGAATAGCCCAGCCCTTTAAGCGCCTGGGCGATGGTGATATCGCGTTTTTGCAGACCCACCGGCGCGCCGGGGATACCCACCTTGGACAAGCCAGTGCGCAACGGCGTCTGGCCTGTGATAAAGGATGAGCGCCCGGCGGTGCAGCTGTTCTCCGCGTAGTAGTCGGTGAACAGCATGCCTTCCTTGGCGATGCGGTCGATATTCGGGGTTTTGTAACCCACCACGCCCATGGAATAGGCGCTGATGTTAGTTTGCCCAATGTCATCACCGAATATCACCAGGATATTCGGCTTTTCGGCGGCCCAGGCTGAAGCCGAGACCCCCATCACCGATACCGCCACCAGGGCGAGTTTCGGCAGCCACTTGCGTATGCGAGTCATATGACTTGCTCCTTTCTCGGCTTGAGTCGCGTTGCTTGCGACCAACGTTTATTACAGTCCATCGTGACGTCTTTTCTTATTGCACCTGCTGTTGCACAGCCGGCTCGAAAGGGTAGATGCGCTTCCACTCGGTCGCCATGTCCACCACGTTCCAGCCTTTTGTCTTTGCTTCGTCCAGCGCCTTGTCCAGGCGCCCGATCTGATAATTGCGGTCATAGGCCCACTCGCGCTTGGCGTCGGTGTGGTGCACCAGGCCCATGAAACGTTTGCCCGAGCCTGCGGCTGTCCACTGGAGCATTTGCAGGTCGCCGTCGGAGTTGCCGAAGGCCAGGATCGGCCGGCGGCCAATGATCGAGTCGATGCTTTCCGGCTTGCCCGGGCCATCGTCGTTGTGGGCGAGCCTGGCGGTGCGCAGTACCTGCGGAACACCGTCCTTGATCTGGAACGCGGTGACGAAGTTGGAGCCGATCACCTGTTCCGGTGGCACGCCATACACCACCTCGGCGAAGGCGCGCATGAACGCGGTATCCCCGCCGGAAACGATGTAGGTCTTGAATTGCTGGCTGCGCAGGTAGTCGAGCATCTCCAGCATCGGCTGGTAGATCATCTCGGTGTAGGGCTTGCCGGTCTTCGGGTGACGGGCCTGGGCGAGCCAGGTTTTGGCGTTATCGATAAAGGCGTCGGTGCTGATGCCGGTATGAGTCGCGCCGATGATTTTCAGCAGGCCTTCCATGCCGCTCTGTGCCAGGGCCTGGTGGTCGTTTTCGAGCACGGCCTTGAACGGCTGGGTGGCTTTCCAGTCGGGATGCTGGGGGGCCAGGCGCTTGATTTCGTCGAAGGCAAACAGCACCTCGAAGTAGGCCGGCTGTTCGGTCCACAGTGTGCCGTCGTTATCGAATACAGCGATGCGTTCAGCGGGTTTTACAAAGTCCTTGGAGCCTTCCGTGGTGACGGCCTGGACGAACTCGATGATGTGCTTTTTGCTCGGCCCTTCGTTCCACGAGGGCAGCGGATCGGCGGCCAGGGCCGGCAAGCTCAACAGCAGCAGAAGGGGCAAGACGGAACGGAGGGACGTCATGGGAAATCCTTTTCGCGACGGGGGTTCAGTGGTAGCAAGCGTAGTCGACGAAACCACCAGCGCAATGCCCCGCAACCACGTCGCCACAGCGGCGGAATTCGTGGCCATATGCCATGTGCGAGGTACGTGGCCAGCACCAACAACACCAACGCAGCGCCCCAAGCCAACCCGTGTTGCGACAACTGCCAGCGGCTGTGCTGGCCGAGTTGCTTGAGGTCTTCGGCGATGGAAAACGTCGGCGTGTAGGCGCTCGCTGCTTGTGCCTCGACGGTAACTTGCGGCACACGCGTCACCTGCAGCCGATGGTTGCGGCTGTCCCACCATTTCACGACGATAGCCGGCAGTTGGTAGCGACCGGCTTGCTCGACGCGGTACACCTGCCGGTCGATGCGTTGGCCGCCGCTGATGTTGCCGCGTCCATCATCCAGGTTGCTGATGACCGGCGACTGCGGATAGCGGCGCAGGCCTTTTACCTGTGCCTGGTCGGGCGGCGGCAAGGACAGGCCGGGGGTGTTGTCGGCTTGCAGGGTGAGCGTGCGGGTGAGGGTGTCACCGACCTTGAGCGGTGTGGTGGTGACGGTCTGGGTCAGGCGCAAACCATCAGCCACCAATACCGTTTCCCCGGGTTCAAATCCCGGCGGTTGGGTGGCCTGGAAGTACAGCGGTGCTGTTTGCGCACTCAGAGGCGCGCTGGCCTGCCCGGGCTGGGCCTGCACAGTCAGCGGCGGAATATTGAAGGTCTGGGCCACGGCGGGCGTGATGCGGTAGCGGTAACGCATGCCGTAGAAGGTCTTGCCCTCGATCACCTGGTTCACGTGCTCGGACTCACTGTCCGGCGCCTGCACCCGTGCGCCGGGCAGTTGCAGCGGCGGCAGGCTGGCGGCGGCGGTGAACCAACTGTCGGTCAATACATCGACCTGCAATTGCACTTGCTCGCCCACTACCACGTTGTTGCCAGGCACCAGTTGCGCCTGCACCCTCAATTGCGGTTCGGCCGCCCACAGCGGGCCTGCGATCAGCAGCAACAGCCAGCAGAGCCGGTTCATGGCTGGGCTCCCTGATCCTGGAGGCTGAACTTGCGGCGCAAGAAGTTCGCCGGTGACGTCGTCAGATTCTGCAACCACAGCGCATCGTTGCTTGCCTGCTCCGTCTGGATCGCCTTGCTCTTGCCCTTGCCGGCCGCCTTGTCGAACTTGACCGCATCGGGTTTGACCTCGGGGGCGTTGTCCGAGGCGTTCTCCGTGTCTTTCTTCAGCGCCAGGGCGAGTGCCAGGTTGGCGCTGGCTTCGGGGAATTGTGGCTGTAGCTGCAATGCCTGCTGATAGGCGGCGATAGCGTCGTCGAACTTGAAGCGGCGCACATGGATATTTCCTCGGTAGAACGCGGCCTGTGCGGTGTCGAGTTGGGCAAAGGTCGCCAGGGCCAGGTCGTAATCGGCAGCGTTGTAGGCGGCAATGCCTTTCCAATACGGGTCGACAAACAGCGCGGCAGCGGCGGGGTAGTGATGATGTTCGAAAGCCCAGCGGCCTTGTTGATCGCGAGTGAAGAACGCGTCGGTCAGCGCGTTGGCTTCGGCGGGCGCGGGTTGCAGGAATACCCCCAGCAGCAGCACCGCCATCCAGTTCAGGCTCCAGCCCCGGCGCACACTGAAAAACGCCAACAGCAGCAGCGGCCAGCACAGCCAGTAACCGGCATCTTTCCATTGCAGGTTGCGCTGTTGTTCGTCGGCATTCTGGAAGTGCTGTTGGGCATGGAGTTCGACCCAGTCCAGGTCGTCATCGTTGAGGGTCAGGCTACCCAGTGGCGCATCAGTGGCCGACGCCAGTTGCTTCAAGGCGCCGGCATCGAAGTTCACGCCGACCGCCAGTACCAGCACCTGCAGCGGGCTGTCCGCCAAGTGTTGTTTGAGCTGTGGCAGCTGTGCCGGATCGACGCCGTCGGTGACCAGCAACAGCGTGCCAGGGGCTTTTTCGGCCGCCAGCAAACGCTTGGCCTGGTCGATCACTCCGGCGACATCCCGCCCGGGCTTGCTGATCAGGTCGGTGGCCAGGGCCTGGATAAAACTGTCGAGCAATGCCGGGTCGTCCGTTGGTGGCAATACCAGATGCGCGCTGCCGGCATACACGATCAACCCAGTACGCGCGCCCTGGCGACGCTGTACCAGGTCCTGCAATTTGTGCTTGGTGGCTTGCAGGCGGGTAGGCGGCACGTCAGCGGTGTCCATCGACGGCGACAGGTCGAGGGCGATGATCAGCGGCGCGCGATTCTCCAGGAAGTGGGGCCGGTCCTGTTCCCAAGTGGGCCCGGCACTGGCCAGTGCGCCGAGAATCAGCAAGGCGCTGACCAGATGCACCGGCCGCAGGCGATGAGGGTCGGTCGGGGTCAGCAGTAAATGCGGCAACAAGTGCGGGGCGATATTGCCCCTCAAGCGTCGTTGCAGGTCCTTGCTGCGGCGCCACAACAGTGGCAGCAACAGGCCAAGCAACCCCAGCAGTAGCCAGACCGGGCGCAGGAAGTGGAAGTCACTGAGGTTGAACTCCATCGCGGACCTCCCGATGGCGCAGTCCCAAGTGCGGCCACAACGCGGCGATCAGGTGATACAGCGCGAGCAGGCCGATGGCGGCCGTCAGTGGCATCCAGAACAGATCACGCTTGGGCTGGTGGCTGAGGGTTTTCACCTGATGCGGGGTGATCTGGTCGAGGGTGGCGTAGACCTGGTCCAGGGTGTCGCGGTTCTCCGCCCGGAAATACCGCCCGCCGGTGGCTTCGGCAATCTGTTGCAGCGCGCTCAGGTTGACCTTTGACTCACCTGAAGCGCCCGGGTCGCCAATGCCGATGGTATGAATCACCACGCCTTTGGCCGCGGCCATGGACGCCGCATGGTCGGGCGGGATCGCGCTGCTGGTGTCGTTGCCGTCGGTGAGCAGGATCAGCACTTTCTCTTGTTCATGGGCCTGGTCCAGCAGCTTCAGGCTCAGGCCAATGGCATCGCCAATCGCGGTGTTGGGCCCGGCCATGCCGATGCCGCTGTCATCCAGCAGCAGCGACAGGCTGGCGTGGTCCAGGGTCAATGGCGCCTGGGGATAGGCGCCGCTGCCAAACAGGATCAGGCCGATACGGTCGTCCTTGCGGCGCTGGATAAAGCCATGCACCACCTGTTTGACGGCGGCCAGGCGGTTGATCTTCTGGCCGTTGGTGTCGGTAAAGTCCTGGGTTTCCATGGACTGTGAGATGTCGATGGCCAGCATCAAGTCCCGCACCGGCTGTTGGCGCTCGATGGGTTTTTCGATCCACACCGGGCGGGCAATGGCCAGTACCAACAATGCCCACACCAGCAGGTTGAGCAGCAGTTGCAGGCGGTTGCTGCGAATGCCGCTTGCCTTCGGCGTCTGGCCCACGGCCCGGCTGAGGCTGGCGAAAAACGGCACGCGCACGGCGCTGCGGGCTTCACGGTATTCCGGCAGGTAACGGTAGGCCAGCCACGGCAGCGGCAGCAAAAGCAGCAGCCAGGGATAATCAAGCTGCCACATGGTGATGCTCCACCCAGGCTTTGCACTGGGCCAACAGCTGTTCGCGTTGCGCGCTGGAAACATTCACCGAACCATACGCAAGGCTTGCCAGTTGGTGGCTGAAGTCCTCCGGCAGCGGGGCCTTGGCATGGCGCAGCAGGAACGCCTGCCAGTCGGCGCCACTCAAGGTTGGCACGCGCTGGCGCTCCTCCGGCGCAAGCGGCATCGACAGCGCCACACGCTTGAGCAATTCGGGCAATTCGCGCAGGTCTTCCAGCGCGTTGAGGCGCGCCAAGGCTTCGCGGCGATAGGCATTGCGCCGCCAGCGCAGCCAGGCGCGGATGCCCAGCACCAGCAAGGCAATCGCGAGTGACCCCAGCAGCGCCCACCAACCCCAGCTCTGTGGCCAATAGCTGACCGGCGCAGGGAGGCCCAACTCCTTGAGTTGCTCGATACTCGGCACATTGGGGTTCATCGCCGCGCTCCATTGCGCCGGCCCAGTTCATCACGCAGCTGGTCAACTGCGGGCAGCGCCGTGCTGACCATCAACAAAGGCACTTGGCTGCGGCGCAACAGACTGGCGACGTCCTTGAGCCGTCCGCCAAGAAAGTCGCCCAAGGGCTGGCGCACCTGGCGTTTCTGTACGGCCAGCTCGACCTGTAGCTGACCTTGGGTAACCATCAAATGCCCGCTGTCGGGCACGTTCAGTGCCAGCGGGTCATAGACTTGCAGGGCGATCACATCGTTGTGGGCCGACAATTGCCGCATCAATTGCAGAGTGCGATCACCGGCCCCGGCGAAGTCACTGACAATACAGATCAGGTGGTCATGCCCGGCCAGCGCCAGGCATTGTTGCAGCACCTTGTCGAGCTGGCCGTCAGCTTCATGGTCCGGATTACTCGCATTCAGCGCGGCGTTTTGTTCGACGATCCGGCTGCACAGAATTTCGACGCGCTTGCGGCTGCGCAACGGCGCCACGCTGTCGATACGCTCATCGTTGAACACCACCCCGCCGACCCGGTCGCCGGCGTTGAACACCATCCACGCGGCCAGCGCACCCAACTCGGCGGCGACGGCAGATTTGAAGCTGCGCACCGAGCCGAAGAACATCGACATGCGTTGGTCGACCACAATCAGCGCCGGGCGGTCGCGCTCTTCGGTAAAGGTGCGGATCACCGGTTTGCCGGTGCGCAGGGAAGCGCGCCAGTCCAGGTGGCGTAGATCATCGCCGGGCTGATAGCGGCGCAGTTCGTCGAAGTTCAGGCCGCGCCCGCGAAGTCGCGAGGCTTGGTTGCCGGCGAGAATGCTGCCCTGGGGCTGGCGCGCGACAAAGCTCAGGCCGCGGGTCTGGAACTGCAGAGCCATCAACTGCCCCAGGGACACATAGACCAGGCCGTCGGTGCTCATGCCGGGATCGCCACTTTGTCCAGCAGGCGGTCCAGCACCTGGTCGGCGCTGACACCATCGGCCACCGCGTCGTAGCTCAATTGCAGGCGATGACGCAGTACCGGATGCGCCACGGTGCGCACGTTGTCCGGGGTCACAAAGGTCTGACCCTGCAACCAGGCATCGGCACGGGCTGCGCGGTCCAGGCCGATGCCCCCACGGGGACTGGCGCCAAGGCTGATCCAACGCGCCAGGTCGGCGTCGTAGTCGCCGGGATGGCGGGTGGCGTTGATCAGGTCGATCAGGTAGCGGTCGATCGCGGGGGACACCTGGATCGCGCTGACTTCCTTGCGGGCAGCGAAGATCACCTCGGGGGCGAGGCTGAAGCCCTGGGTGGCCGCCGTGGCTGCATGCTGCTCTTCTTCACGCAGAAGGCGCAGCACCTGGCTTTCGTTTTCGGCACTGGGGTAATCCAGCAGGACTTTCATCAGGAACCGGTCCATCTGCGCTTCAGGCAGTGGGTAAGTGCCTTCCTGTTCGATGGGGTTCTGGGTGGCGACCACAATAAACAGCTCGGGCAGCGGATGGCTGGCGCCGGCCACGGTGATCTGGCGCTCTTCCATGGCTTCGAGCAAGGCCGCCTGGACCTTGGCCGGGGCGCGGTTGATTTCGTCCGCAAGGATCAGGTTGCCGAACAGAGGGCCTGGCTGGAAGCGGATCTGGTTCTGGCCGTCCACCTGGTGCAGCACCTCGGCGCCGGTGATGTCCGAGGGCAGCAGGTCGGGAGTGAACTGGATACGGCTCATCTTCGCATCCAGGTGCCGGGCCAGGGCCTTGACCGTGCGAGTCTTGGCCAGCCCCGGCAAGCTTTCCAGCAGCAAGTGACCGTTGGCCAGCAGGCCGATGAGCATCTGCCGAATCACCTGGTCCTGGCCCAGCACGCTTTCGGCAATGCTGGCTTGCAGGGCAGTTAAATCGTTGAGCGCTGTCATCACAATCTTCCTTGAAACAGTGGGTCACCAGGGTGCGGCGACCACGATGTACTGCACGGAACTGCCGACGTATTGCGGCTGGTACCACGTGGGCCCGCAATGTTGGTAGGCCACGCCATTGGCGATCACCGAGACGCAATCCACGGGCACCGTGGTGACGCGTGTCCCGATCGCGAGGATGGTCGCCGTGGTCGCGCCGATGACGGCGGCGGTGGCCCACGGGTGGTACCAGTCATCTCCGTGGGGCGGCGGAGGCGGTGGTGGAGGAGGCGGCATCGGGTACGGATGCGGCCCCGGTTGTGGTCCGGGTCCCGGATAGGGGTGAGGGCCAGGTTGTGGCACTGGATACGGATGCGGACCAGGCTCGGGGTGCGGCCCTGGCTGAGGATGGGGCTGAGGATGGGGCTGCGGGTGCGGCTCCGGGTGTGGTGGCATCGGACGGGGTGCGGGCATGGGGTGCGGCGCCGGCATAGGAGGACGGTAACCACCACCGCCACCATGGGGCACCACAAACGTCCGTGCACCACCGCCGCCTCGCAGTTGCCAGGCTTGGGCGGTAACCGGATCGAACAGCGTCAGCAGCAAACTTGCGGTCAGCACCGCCGCTGTGCTTTTCATGGCTGTTCTCCCTGAGGCTCCAACTGTTGCAGGGGCACCGCGCGGGCGCCGGCCGGTGGGGTGAACTCAAAGTCGGCAGGCTTGGGCGAGCTGTTGAGTTGCCACAAGTAGTTGACGCTGTGCCTTGGGTGTTCTGCGGTGTCGCGACGGCTGATCACCAGTCGGCAGGGCAGCGGCTGCGAGCCTTGGCGAATCCACAACTGCCAGTCGATGTCCGGCTGGCGGTAGGCGTAGTGGGTGCAGGTCTGGCCGTCGATGGTTTCGCTGCCGATCAGCACGGCGTTGCTGATGCCCACCTCCTTGGCGGTGCCGGGGTTCCAGCGGAACAGGTCGGCCAGGGGCAACTCGATGCCGTAACGTTCGCTCAACTGATCAAGCAACCCGCCGATATTGGCCGGCGCAGCCTGGTTGGCGAAGTAGCCGCTGCGACTGTCGTAGAGGGTGAAGCTTTTGCCGTTGTAGAACAGGCTCCGGCGCTCACCGTCGCTTTCCACCGAGACTTGCAGCTTGTCTGGCTGCATCGCCGCGAGGCGGGTCTGGTGGCTGAATTCGATGGTCTGGCCGTTATCCAGCACCTGGTCAGTGTGGCTGTGGGCGTCGATGCGGAACTGCTGCAGGCTGCGCAGGTAACCGCCCATCTGTTCCAGGGCGGTCAGGGCCTTGGGTTCGAGTTCATCGGCCCAGGCCGTGGTGCCGGCGCTGAATATCAGGCCGATCAACAAAACGCGTGTGCAATGAAAACTGCGCATGGCGCACCTCGTTCAAAGCATGAAAGTCGGGATTACCGGGATAAACGACAGGCGGAAATTCCAGCGGCTGCTGATCAGGTCGTCGGCGTGGATCACCGAGTACTGCACCTCACCGGAAATGCGCACCGGTAGCTTGCCGAAGTACACAATCCGTCCGGCACCGAGGCCGATAGGGAAGTTGACCTTGTTGCCGCCTTCGGCTTTCCAGTTGACGGTGACGTTGGGCGTCATGCCCACCCGCCACTGGCTGGGGCCGGGAATGTTGCGCTGGATGAAGTACTGGATATTGGTCAGGCTGACGTCTTTGCGCCGGGCATCACCGCCCACCGACCACCAGTGCTGGGGGAACACTCCCAGGGTCCAGTCTTCTCCGAGGTAGGCGGCGACGAATGCCGGGCCCAGGGAATACTTGCCGGTGCCCAGCACGTCTTTTTCAGCGGTGGGGAACATCGCCGTCGGACCGAAGCCCCAAACCATTTTCCCGCCATTGGCAAAGCGGATCGGTTGCTTGGGCGAGAACACGCCCACATAAGCCAGGTCGCCAAACCCCGAGGTGCGGTCAAAAGGGTCGTTGACCACCGACGGGAAATCCCGGTCGGTCAGCACACCAGAAGGACTCATGCCAGCCAGGCCGCCGGCCTTCTGATTGATCGGTGCGCTGACGTAGCTGATGGGTAGGCGGTTGATCAGGTTCCAGTCTTCACCGAGGGAAATCGGGAAGGTGGGCATGAAGCTGTATTTGCCCAGGTAGCGAGTGCCGTTGCTGTGGGGCCCCTTGAGCGCGCTGTAGTCGAACTGGTTGAACAGCAGCACCAGGTTGCCCACCGGGTTGTCCATCAGCTTGGCGATCTGCTCGGTCGAGGGCTCGCAGCCGGCCTTGACCACTTGTTTGAGGTCGATATCAAAGTCTTGTTGCAGGCGGTGGCAGGTCTCTGCATCGGCTTTGGCGACCGGGCTGGCGCGGGTGCCCAGGTCCGGCAGATTGGCGGCAGATACGCCAACACTGCTGAACAAACCTGCACACAGGGCGGCACAGCGAACGCTGTTCACCAGACATACTGCAGGCGGAAGGTCCAGGTGTTCACGTCGGGTGAGCCGGTGCGCTCGGAGACCGTGTCGTTATAGGCGATCAGGCCGCCAAACTGGGGTGACAACATAAAACCCAGGCTGGCGCCCAGCAGGCCGTTTTCCTGTTTGTTGTCTTGCCAGTCGCCATCGATCTTGCTTTCGCCGCCGCGGTTGTAGGTGGCGTCCAGTGAAACCCAGAGCGCGCGGTTGATGGTGTAGCTGTAGTGACCCTCGATGGCGTACAGCGGCTTTTGTTCCAGCTTGCTGTCGCCGTGGTAGTCCTTGTTGTCGCCGAACAGCGACACGTAGGTGTTGATCTCCAGCCAGGTCGGGCCAATCGGGGTGCCGAAGCCCAGTTCGGGCTTGAACACCCAGCGGTTGGAGCCGATGTTGATGATGCGGTCTTTATCGTAATCACCGGTGGGCATGGTCACCCACAGCGCGCCGGTGAGGAACGTCTCGGGTTTCCAGCTGGCGAACTCCTCGGCGGTCAGTGCCGGGCCACCAAAGATGTTATGGGCGAACACAATCTGCGTGTCGCCCATACCACCGTTGCGCTTGGTGCCGCTGAAAAACTGGGCGTTGTCGAACGACGCCGAAACGTCGGCGTAAGGCTGGATAAACTGGATGGCGCTGTTGCGCCCGTCGATGCCGAATGAACGGGCGTAACGGAACAGATAGAGGTCGGCGTCCAACGACAGGCCGTTGATTGGCAATGTCGTGTCGATCGGGGTGTTGGTGTCGACCCGATTGTAGTAGCCGAACACCATGTTCAGGTCCGTCGGGGAGTTTTGCCAATCCCTGGCATTGTCGGCAAACCCTATCCCTGGCATCAGTGCCAGTGTGGCGGCGGTAAACGCACTCAGTTGACTACGTGAAACCATGGCTCTACTCCTTGTAAATGCCTGATGTCAGGGTGCAGCGGTGCTACTTGATCAGGCGTTATTTGATCGGTGTGAGCGGTGGCAGCTTCCATTGGCCATTGCCCACTTCGGGCTTGGGCAGGTAAATGCGCAATACGGCATAGAACGGGCCGGGCGGTGCAGGCAGCCAGTTGCTTTGTTCGGCTTTCGGTGGCTCGTGGTGCGCCACCAGCAGCGTCAGGCCGCCATCGGCGTCGAGTTTGAAGTTGGGCAACATCCGCGAGTTGAGCAGGTAGCGCTTCTTCAGGTTCGGCACCAGCAGCTTGGTCTTGGCGTCGTACATGGTCAGCGACCAGAACGCATCCGCCGGTGGCAACTGGTCCTTGGCAAAGTGCACGGTGTAACTGTGGCGCGCGCCGTTGGCCGGTTTGCCTTCGCTGTCGACGAAGTAGCTCAGGTAGGCGGCCTCATCCGTCGAGTTGCCGAAGATCCCCAGGTTGGCGCCCACGTAGCGATACAGATAATTGTTGTTCAGATGGTCTCGCGAGCCGAAGAAATCGCCACTGGCCACTTGGTGAGTGTCGATCTTGTCCTTCTTGAACGCTGCAAACTCAGCCTTGCCGTCAGCAATCCCGTCTTCCAGGGCCTTGCGTTGTTCAACCGTCAGGGCCTTGAGGTCAAACGGTTTGCCGGCCTCGACGCCGATCTTGGCAAAACGCGCGAGCACCTCTTTTTCACTGTCCTGAGGCGCCGCATAGCCCAGCATGAAGTTCAGGTAGCGGAACAGGTGCACGCTGTCGCTCATGTTGGGGGTTGGCTTGGGCCAGGCGATTTTCGGCGGCTTGATCGGTTTCGGCTGGTTCACATAGTTGCTGAGGGTCTGGACCTTGTAGCCGCCCTGGATCTGCTTGACCTTGGCGAGGTCCTTGTCATCGAACAATTGGGTGCGGTACAGGGCGTAGGCGATGTTGCTTTCGCTGTACACCACGCGGTCGACATTGGGGGGCTGCTGACCTTTCCAGTCAGGGCCGGCGATCATGTAGTGGCCGCCGTTGTTGCCGGTGCTGCGGGTGCCCAGGTAGCCGAAGTTCTGGGTGTAGAGGTCGATCAACTGCACCGAGTAGTATCGGTTGTCTTCGATCTTCGGCAGGGTCAGTACGACCGGCTCGGCGCGCAGGTCCAGCCAGACAAAGGAGTAGGGCGTGTCCGAATTCGGTGTAATGAACGCAGTGTCCTTGGGCGTGAACACTTGCGCGGTGTTGCCGATATGGTTGAACGGCGCCTTGAAGTTCGGCCCGGTCTTGTCAACGGCCTGGGTGTAGAGGGTCTTGTACATCTCCACCACCGGGAAGCCATACAGGTAAGCCTCCTTGGCGATGGCCCGGGCTTCACTCGGCGTGGCGGTGAAATCGGCCCAGGCGCCGGTACTCATGAAAATCGAGAGGCTCGCCAACAGCAGGCGCGTCGGAGTTCGAATCATGTTGTTGCGTCCTTACTGAATCAGTCGGATGTCGTCGAGTTTCCAGCTCTTATCGAAGTAGGCCTCGGTAGGCGCATACAGTCGGAAATAGCTGAACCAGTGTTTGCCGGGCAGAGTTTGCACCCAGTTGCTCTCGAAGTCTTTTGGCGCGTGAGGTCCGAAGTAAAGATCTATCGAACCGTCGGCATTTTTCTTCAAATCCTGGCGTGACGACAGGTCGGCCTTGCGCTGCGGGTTGTCGATCAGGCAGCGGCTGTCTATGTCATACACGGTCATCGACCAGAACTGTTTGGCCGGTGGGTTGGCGCCGATGTGCAGGGTGTAGGACTTGCTGCCGTCGAGCCATTGGCCCTTGTTGTCGGTGTAGGCGCCGAGGTAAGTCTGGCCCAGGCCCGATGTCTTGGAAACCATGCCTTTGGTGTTGGTCACCGCTTCGTAGAACCAGGCGCTGCGTTCCCACAGCTGGTCGTAATAGGCCACGCGCTGGGACGGCTCGGTGATGTTGAGCACGGTGTCCCATTGCCGGTCTTTCCAGTACTGCGCCTGGGGGAAACGCTTGGCGAAGGCGTTGGCCTTGGCGATCAATTCACCCATTTGCGCGCCTTGCTCCAGGGCTTGGCGCTGGTGTTCGTTAGGGTTGAAGGGTTTGTCCTTCTCGATGCCCAGGCTGGACAGCATGGCCATGTAGAAACGGTCGCGTTCGTTGACCGGCTCTTTCTGGATAATCCCGTGCAGTCGCTGCCAGTAGGCCATGCCACGCGGCTGGGTGCCGGACCAGGGTTTGCCGCCGGGGGACAGCAAACGGGTCTTGCCGGGATTGGCGCGCTGGGCGTAGGGGTACATCTTGAACTGCTCGACCAAGGCCTTGCCTTTTGCCGGGTCTGGGTCGAGTACGCGAAAGCCTACCAGTATGTTCATGGTTTCCGACTTGGCGAGGTAGTATTTGCCTGCATCGGCCGGGGGTTCCTGGCCTGGTGGCAACACCAGGTACTTGCCGCCTTTACCTTGGTCGGGGCCGGTCTGGCCCATGTCGATGATTGCCCGTTGCCAGAAATCACCGATCCCGCCGGCCGTTGGCCCCGGCGGCAGCTCGATTACCAGTGGCCCGGTTTCGTTGAGGTCGACGAAACCGAGGATATAAGGCGTGGTTGCGTTGGCGGTGATCACGCCGAGTTTGTCTTCATAGGTGGTCAGCACCATCAGGTCGCCACTGCGGGCGCCCAGCTTGGTGCTGAATTCGTCCTGCCATTGGGCGTATGACACCAGCGGCAAGGCCCACAGATAACTTTGGGTGGCCTGCTGGAAATCCAGTTCGCCGTACAGCTTGGCGATTTCGCTGTGGGCCGGCAGCTCACCTTCCATCGTGATTGGGCCGATGCGCGTATCCAGCGCGTGCGCGCTGGCGGTCAGGGCCAACAGGCTTAAACCGGCACTCCGAAGCAGAGCGTGCATAAAATGTCCTTATTTCCCAAATGTGACGTTGATCCCGGCAAACAGGGTGAACTGCGGCAGGCCATCGCCTTTGCGGGCAACCGTCCACTGCGGTTCGATATAGGCGTTGAGGATATTGCTGCCGGATTTCCAGGCCTTGCCGGCACCGAAACCGATAGGGATGTAATGGGTGTCGTTTTTCAGGTCAAACGTCCAGGTGCCGGTGGAGCGCAGGTACCAGCCCTTGGGCAGGTTATGGGTGATGAACGGCTGGAAAGTGGCACTTTCCACATGGGCGCGATCGCTGTCGCCGGCGAAGGAGCTTTGGTATTGAACCAGAGCGCCGAGCAGGCCGCGGGGCGAGGCATCGATGGCCACCGCCGCCAAGCCGGCCTGCCACTTGCCGGTGCCCAGTTCATCGTGCTCGGCGGTAGGCGCGGTGATTTGCGGGCCGATGCCCAACTGCACGCCGTCGGTCTTGAGCAGGAAAATATCGAACAGGTTCAAGTCGCCGATCCCTGTGGTGTAGCCGCTGTGGGGATCGGGGCGGGTGCTGATGGGCAATGTCGCGCGCAACAGCTGGGGCACCCCGATGAAGTCCGAGGGCGCAACGGGCAGCGTGCCGCGCAGCAGCATGTCGTTGGTGTGGGCGTTAGTGTCGAATAACTTCGGGGTGTAATAGTCCTGCAGGTTTGCACCCGGTGCGAGGTTCAACGGGTTGTTACTCTTGTTGGCGGTGTCGGCGTTGTCGGCTTGGGCCGAAATTGCGGGCAACACTGAAGCCACCAGCACAACTGCCGGAATATACGATGACTTAAGCATGACCACTCCCCAATTCCCTGGTGATGTTCCCGATAGCGCGTTTGTGAAGGCTAGGGGGCTGTCCTTATTCACTATTACGTGTAGGACATGTCGTTTGAAGCTAGCAGTAAATTTAAGACTCGCTAGTCAATCGAAAGAATTAGTTGTTTGTTGAGGGCGGCATCACGGACGCTATGAATAATGGCGAATTGCCTCAAACGCCGCTGCTGTGCAACGGCATTGAGGGGGAGGGGATCAGAGGAGCATTGATTTGACTTTGTCACGCAACTGATCAATCGAGAACGGTTTGGCAATCACCTGGGTGCCAACCGGCACATTGATATTCTCGGCGTAACCACTGGCAAACAGAATCGGCAGGACAGGTCTCAGCTCACGGGCCTTGGCGGCCAGTTCCACGCCGCTCATACCCGGCAGGCCGTGGTCGGTCATCATCAGGTCGATGGTTTTTCCGGCGTCTTTGATGATGTCCAGGGCGCTTTCAGCGTCTGCCGCTTCAAGTACCTGGAACTCCAGCTCTTCGAGGACATCGACGATCAGCATGCGCACGATGGCGTCGTCTTCGACTACTAGGATGGTGGAGGCAGAGGCGGACATAGTGAGGGTTCCCGAGAAGTGGAGGGTGCAGGTCTTGATCAGTCGAAAGACCATCCTCTAATGAGTCGCGTCAATCTCGGCAAGTTCCCGAAACAGGGTCGGCATTGTGCCGGTAATGATTGGAAATGTCCCGTTCAAGGAACAGAAGTGCAAAGGCGTTATGCAGTCAATGCCACCATGGCCAGCAGAAAAATAGCGTTCAACCGCGACTTTGGGGCAAACTCCTCGTTTTTCCGTATTTGGCCAAGGCATGCCCATGACTCCCGCGTCGTCCGTCGATGAGAAAAGCTTCCGTAAATTGCTGGGCCGCAACGTAGCGCTGCCGCTGAGTGTCGGCGTGCTCAGCGCGGTGTTTTTCGTGTGCCTGATCACCTATCTGTTGTCGGTGATCCAGTGGGTGGAACACACCGACCGGGTGATCAACAATCTCAACGAAACCTCGAAGCTGACCGTGGACCTGGAAACCGGCATGCGCGGCTTCCTGATCACTGGCGACGAGCACTTCCTCGACCCGTACGAAGTGGCCAAGCCGCGAATCATTTCCGACTTGCGCAACTTGCAGGCATTGGTGGCGGACAATCCGGAGCAGGTGGATCGCCTCAAGCGTCTGGAATCGTTGCAACTGGCGTGGAACACCTACGCCCAGTCGATGATTGATATGCAGCGCCAGAGCGGTGATTTTCGCACCGCTGTGAAAGCAGGGCGCGGTAAAAGCCTGACGGACGAGATTCGCAAGGAGTACGACCGGGCGGTGGCGATGGAGCAACAGTTCCGCATCACCCGCAATGAGGACGTCACCCGTACCACGATCATCAGCGTCAGCTTGTATCTGGTGTTTGTGCTCGGCCTGAGTGGCTTCCTGGCGTATATCGGAAGAAAGAATTTAATCGAACTTTCAACAAGTTACATTGAAAACCTCGCGTCACAACAGAAGATTGCCAAGCGCCTGGAGCAGCAAGCCTGGCTGCGCAACGGCCAGACCGAACTGGCCGAGCAGGTCCTGGGCCAACTGACGCTGAACCTGCTGGGCCGCAACATTTTGCAGTTCTTCGCCCAATACATGGGCTCGGCAGTGGCGGCACTGTACGTGCGTGAAGAGCACGGCGGCCTCACGCGCGTGGCCACCTATGGTTTCTCTCGCGAGCAAGAGCAGCAGGAGCAGTCGATTTACAACGATGAAGGCATCGTCGGCCAGTCGGTGCGGCAGGATCGCCTGATTCGCCTGGACGATGTGCCGGTGGACTACTTCAAGGTCAGTTCCGGCCTCGGCGAGGGCCCGACCCGCAGTGTGATGGTGGTGCCGACCAGTGATGATGGCCGGGTCAACGGCGTAATCGAACTGGGCTTTTTGCGTGCCCTGGACGACCGTGATGTCGAGCTGCTGGAGTTGATTGCCGGCAACATCGGTACGTCCATCGAAGCGGCGCGTTATCGCCAGCGCCTGCAGGAAGTGCTGGCCGAAACCCAGCAGCTTAATGAAGAGCTGCAAGTGCAGCAGGAAGAGCTCAAGACCGCCAACGAAGAGTTGGAGGAACAGTCCCGCATCCTCAAGGAATCCCAGGCCCACTTGGAAACCCAGCAGGCGGAGCTGGAGCAGACCAACGAACAACTGGCGGAGCAGACCCAGACCCTGGCCGAGCAACGCGATGCCATGGACCAGAAAAACGTCCAGCTCAACCGCGTACAGATCGAGCTGGAAGAGCGCGCCGACGAGTTGCAGCGCTCCAGCAAGTACAAATCCGAATTCCTCGCCAACATGTCCCACGAGCTGCGCACGCCGCTGAACAGCTCGTTGATCCTGGCCAAGTTGCTGGCGGAAAACCCGCAGGAAAATCTCAGCGCCGAACAGGTCAAGTTCGCCGAGTCGATCTATTCGGCCGGCAACGACCTGCTCAACCTGATCAATGACATCCTCGACATCTCCAAGGTCGAGGCCGGCAAGCTGGAAATGCGCCCGGAGAACTCCAGCGTGGCACGCCTGGTGGATGGCTTGCGCGGCATGTTCGAGCCGCTGGCAGCCGACCGCAAGCTCGGGTTTCAGGTGGAGGTGCAGGAAGGCACACCGCACATGCTGTTCACCGACCGCCAGCGCCTGGAACAGATTCTGAAGAACCTGCTGTCCAACGCGGTCAAGTTCACCGAGAAAGGCGAGGTCAGCCTGTCGGTATCCCGGGCACCGGGCGAGGGCGTCGCCTTTACCGTGCGCGACTCGGGGATAGGTATTGCTCCGGACCAGCAGGAAAGCATCTTCGAAGCCTTCCGTCAGGCCGATGGCACCACCAACCGCCGTTACGGCGGCACCGGCCTGGGCCTGTCGATCTCCCGGGACCTGGCGAACCTGTTGGGCGGCTATATCAGTGTCACCAGCGAACCTGGCCAGGGCAGCGTCTTTACCCTGGTGGTGCCCGAGCACTATGTAGAGCGTGACGAAGACACCCCGGCGCTGGAACAGCCGCGCGCGGTGGTCCCTGCGCCTGCACCAGCCCCGATCAAGGTCTCGCCGATGCCGATCGCCCACGAAGCGCAGATCCCGCGCTTTATCGATGACCGCGACAAGGCTCCATTCGCCACGCGTTGCATCCTGGTGGTGGAGGACGAGCCGAACTTTGCGCGCATCCTCTTCGACCTGGCTCATGAGCTGGGTTACCACTGCCTGGTGGCCCATGGCGCGGATGAAGGTTACGCCCTGGCAGAACAATACATTCCCGACGCGATCCTGCTGGACATGCGCCTGCCGGACCATTCCGGCCTGACCGTGCTGCAACGTCTCAAGGAGCATGCCGGAACCCGTCACATCCCGGTGCACGTGATTTCCGTGGAAGACCGCGTCGAAGCGGCCATGCACATGGGCGCCGTCGGGTACGCGGTCAAGCCGACCACCCGCGAAGAGCTCAAGGATGTGTTTGCTCGCCTGGAAGCCAAGCTGACGCAGAAGGTCAAGCGTGTGCTGCTGGTGGAAGACGATGACCTACAGCGTGACAGTATCGCGCGCCTGATCGGCGACGATGACATCGAGATCACCGCTGTAGGCTTCGCCCAGGAGGCCCTGGACCTGCTGCGCACCCACATCTATGACTGCATGATCATCGACCTCAAGCTGCCGGACATGCTCGGTAACGAGCTGCTCAAGCGCATGTCCACCGAGGATATCTGCTCGTTCCCGCCGGTGATCGTCTACACCGGGCGCAACCTGACCCGGGACGAAGAGGCCGAACTGCGCAAGTATTCGCGCTCGATCATCATCAAGGGCGCACGCTCCCCCGAGCGTTTGCTGGACGAGGTCACACTCTTTCTGCACAAAGTCGAATCCCAGCTGTCCCATGAACGCCAGACAATGCTCAGGACCGCCCGCAGCCGCGACAAGGTCTTCGAAGGGCGCAAGATCCTGCTGGTGGATGACGATGTGCGCAATATTTTCGCCCTGACCAGTGCCCTGGAGCACAAGGGCGCGATTGTCGTGATCGGCCGTAATGGCCGCGAGGCGATCGAGAAACTCAATGAAGTCGATGACATCGACCTGGTGCTGATGGACGTGATGATGCCGGAGATGGACGGTTACGAGGCCACGGCCTTGATCCGCCAGGACCCGCGCTGGCGCAAGCTGCCGATCATCGCGGTGACGGCCAAGGCCATGAAGGACGATCAGGAGCGTTGCCTGGCGGCAGGCTCCAACGATTACCTGGCCAAGCCCATTGACCTGGACCGGTTGTTTTCATTGATTCGCGTGTGGCTACCCAAGATGGAACGGATTTAATTGGAAAGAAGCACTGACATCGAACTGCGCTTGCTGATTGAGGCCATTTACCTCAAGTACAGCTATGACTTTCGTGATTATTCCGGGGCTTCGGTCAAGCGCCGCGTGGCCCATGCGCTGCGCCAGTTTGACTGCGCCACCATTTCGGCGTTGCAGGAACGGGTGCTGCATGACCCGACGGCGTTCATGCAGTTGCTGCAGTTCCTGACGATTCCGGTCAGCGAGATGTTTCGCGACCCCTCGCATTTCCTGGCGATTCGCCAGGAAGTGGTGCCGCTGCTCAAGACCTACCCGTCGATAAAGATCTGGATCGCCGGCTGCAGCACCGGGGAAGAGGTGTACTCCATGGCCATCCTGTTGCGTGAGGAAGGCTTGCTGGAGCGCACCATCATCTACGCCACCGACATCAACCCCCGGTCCCTGGAAAAAGCCAAGCAGGGGATTTTTTCACTTGAGAACATCCGCGCTTATACCCATAACTACCAGCAGGCCGGGGGCCAGCGTTCGTTTGCCGATTACTACACCGCGGCTTACGATCATGCGATCTTCGACAAGACCCTGCGGGAGAACGTGACGTTCGCTGATCACAGCCTGGCAACGGATAGCGTATTCTCAGAAACTCAATTAATTTCATGTCGTAACGTATTGATTTATTTCAATAAAAAATTGCAGGATAGAGCGTTTGGATTGTTCCATGAGTCGCTGTGTCATCGCGGCTTCCTGGTGCTGGGCAGTAAGGAAACCCTGGATTTTTCCGGCTACAGCAAACAGTTCGAACCCCTGGTCAAGCAAGAACGGATCTACCGAAAATTATGAATGAAGCTGCTGCCAGCCCGGTATCCGGGATCGAGGCTGTTGTGATCGGCGCTTCCGCAGGCGGCGTCGAGGCGTTGCTGAGCATTTTTGGTGAATTACCGGCGAACTTCGACCTGCCGATCATCACCGTGCTGCACCTGCCGGACGAGCGCCGCAGCCAGTTGGCGGAAGTGTTCGACCGTCGCGTATCGATGAAGGTAGTTGAAGCGCGCGACAAAGAAGTGATCCAGCCCGGCACCCTGTATTTTGCCGGCCCCGGTTATCACCTGTCGGTGGAACACGACCGCAGCCTCTCACTGAGCCAGGAGGACCGCGTGCACCATTCCCGGCCGGCCATTGACTACCTGTTCGAGTCGGCTGCCGATGTGTACGGCTCTGGCCTGATGGCGATCCTGCTGACGGGCGCCAACCAGGATGGCGCCCGTGGCCTGGCCCATGTCAAACAGTGCGGTGGTACGACGGTGGTTCAGGACCCCGACGAGGCGCGAGTAGCCATCATGCCCCGGGCCGCCCTGAAGCTGCACACACCGGACCATATTCTTCCCTTGAGCCGCATTGGCACTTTGCTGGCTTCCCTGGAATCTTCCCCATGTTAAGTACTGTCCAGGCCAAACTGCTGATCGTCGACGATCTGCCGGAAAACCTGCTGGCCCTTGAAGCGCTGATCAAGCGCGAAGACCGCCAGGTCTACAAGGCATTAAGCGCCGACGAGGCCTTGTCGCTGTTGCTGGAGCACGAGTTCGCCATGGCCATTCTCGACGTGCAGATGCCCGGCATGAATGGTTTTGAGCTGGCCGAGCTGATGCGCGGCACCGAAAAGACCAAGAACATTCCGATCGTGTTTGTCAGCGCCGCCGGGCGTGAGCTCAACTATGCGTTCAAGGGCTACGAAAGCGGCGCCGTGGACTTCCTGCACAAGCCGCTGGATATCCATGCGGTCAAGAGCAAGGTCAATGTGTTCGTCGACCTGTACCGCCAGAGCAAGGCGATGAAGCAGCAGGTTGAAGCTCTGGAGCAAAGCCGCCGCGAACAGGAAGCCTTGCTCACGCGCTTGCAGGCCACCCAGGCCGAACTTGAACAAGCCGTGCGCATGCGCGATGACTTCATGTCGATCGTTGCCCATGAGGTGCGTACGCCCCTCAACGGGCTGATCCTGGAAACCCAGTTGCGCAAGATGCACCTGGCCCGGGACAACGCTGCGGCTTTTACCATGGACAAGATGCACGCCATGGTCGACCGCGATGAGCGGCAGATCCATAGCCTGATTCGCTTGATCGAAGACATGCTGGACGTGTCGCGCATCCGCACCGGCAAGCTGTCGATCCGCCCCGGGCGCTTTGACCTGACGCAACTGGTGCACAACCTGCTGGAGAATTTCGCCCCGCAAGTAGCGGCGGCCGAGTCCTCGGTGAAGTGGGTGCAGGAAGGGCCGGTGGAGGGCAACTGGGATGAATTCCGTATCGAACAGGTGGTGTCCAACCTGCTGACCAACGCCTTGCGCTACGGCGCCAAGAGCCCGGTGGAAGTGCGGGTGTATGCAGAGCATGGCGAAGCGCGGGTGGAAGTGCGCGACCACGGGATCGGCATCAGCGAAGACAACCAGAAACGGATCTTCCAGCAGTTTGAGCGGGTGTCGGCCAATCACGCGGTGGCGGGCCTGGGCCTGGGGTTGTTTATCTCCGAGCAGATTATCGCGGCCCACGGCGGTACTATCGAAGTCGAAAGCCGGATAGGCGAGGGTGCCTTGTTCCGCGTCTGCCTGCCCCTGGGGCCGCAGGCGTGAAATCAATCGTGAATCCGACGCAACCTCTGCGTGACCCTATGGTCGTATCAGCAGCAATTGACCGGACAAAGGCTTCCCATGAGTGAAGATGCGCAAGATGTGGTTCTGATCGTCGAAGATGACGAGTCGATTATGTTTGTGTTGGGTGAGTACCTGTCGGGCCTCGGTTACCGGGTATTGAAGGCGATTGATGGCGAGCAGGCATTTGAAATCCTCGCCACCAAGCCGCACCTGGACCTGATGGTCACCGACTATCGCCTGCCAGGTGGTATCTCCGGCGTGCAGATCGCCGAGCCTGCGATCAAGCTGCGACCGGAATTGAAGGTGATCTTTATCAGCGGTTACCCGCAGGAGATTCTCGACTGCAACAGCCCGATCACGCGCAATGCGCCGATCCTGGCCAAGCCGTTTGACCTGGATACGTTGCAGGAACATATCCAGCGCTTGTTGGCTTAAGCCTTGTGAAGGGGGGAGCGCGCTCCCTCTTCAAGCCTTGATCATTTCCCTCACCTTTGCCGTCAACAAATCAAAGGTGAATGGCTTGGTGATCATCTGCATGCCCGGGTCCAGAAAACCGCCCCTCACCGCCGCATGCTCTGCATAGCCAGTGATAAACAGCACCTTCAAGTCCGGGCGCACCTGTCGCCCGATTTCCGCCAGTTGCCGGCCATTCATGCCGGGCAGGCCGACGTCGCTGATCAGGAGGTCAATCCGCTGGCTGGACTCGATGATCGGCATGGCGCTGTCGGCGTCACCGGCTTCAACGAAGGCATAGCCCAGTTCGCTCAGCACGGCGCTGACCAGCACCCGCACGGCCGGGTCGTCCTCGACGATCAACACCGTCTCGCCAGCGTTGGCGAACGGCAGCAGCGCCGGGTTGAGAGGTTCATCTGCAATGACCTCGCCGACAAACCGCGGCAGGAACAGGCTGACGGTGGTGCCTTGGCCCACAACGCTGTGGATCGACACATGCCCATGGGACTGGCGCGCAAACCCGTAGATCATCGACAACCCCAGCCCGGTACCCTGGCCGATGGGTTTGGTGGTAAAGAACGGGTCAAACGCGCGGCTGATCACGCTCTCGGGCATGCCGCAGCCGGTGTCGCTGACGCTCAGTTCCACGTAGTCGCCAGGGTTGAGGGTGCCGTAGGCTGCGGTAAAGACGCTGTCGAGGTGGCGGTTGGTGGTTTCCACCACCAGTTGGCCGCCGTTGGGCATTGCATCCCGAGCATTGATGGCCAGGTTGAGCAGGGCGCTTTCCAGTTGATTGGGGTCGACTTCGGCGGTCCATAGTTGCTCGGTCAGCCGGATGTTCAGGGTGATGCTTTCGTTGAGGCTGCGTTGCAGCAGCTCACCCATCGAACTCACCAATTGGTTGATCTGTACCGGTTTGGAATCCAATGACTGGCGACGGGAAAAGGCCAGCAGGCGGTGGGTCAGGGCGGCCGCGCGGTTCGCCGACGTGACACCCAGGTCAATCAGGCTGTCGAGGTCTTCAGTGCGGCCCCGAGCGACGCGCCTTCGCAGCAGCTCCAGGCTGCCGATGATGCCCGTCAGCATGTTGTTGAAGTCATGGGCGATACCGCCAGTCAACTGGCCGACGGCTTCCATTTTCTGCGACTGGCGCAACGCTTCTTCGTTGTTACGCAGTTGAGCCGTGCGCTCTTCCACCTGTTGCTCAAGGGTTTCCAGGGTGCGTTGCAGGCGTTGCTCGCTCTGGCTCAGTTCGATCAACCGGTCGCGGGCCTCGTACTGCCGGCGGCGCCCGCGCAGCGCCGTGGTCACAAGGCTGATCAAGGTAACCGGATGGAATGGCCGCTCGAGGAACGTCACGTTGCCCAGTAACTTGCTCAGGTGTGAGGAACCGTTCTGTTCGCTGCCGCCATGGTGCGTCATCAGCACAATCGGCAGGTCTGACCACGCCGGTTGTTGATGCAGGTGCGTGAGCAGCGGCTCCAGGTCGATACCGCGCATGGCTTCAGCGGCAATGACCAGCAAGCCTGCACCGTGCTCCAGCTCCTCGCAGAGCATCTGCAAATGGCTGGCGATGACGCCATTGAAACCGGCCTCATTGAGCATCATCAATGCCAATGAGCTGTCACGCCCCAGTGGCGCCAGAATGATCGCCCGTTCGGAGATGGCCGGTAGGCCACTCATGAACTTTCATCCTTGAGCAGCGGGTTATCGGTACCCATGTACGTTGGCACACCGCGCAACACGCCTTGGAACGTATCCAGAGGTTCACCGATGGTCATGCCCGTGCTGCCGATGCGGTATTCGCGAATCGTCGACTCATGGCTGCCGGTGCGTTTCTTGATGATCGAGATAGCCCGGCGGACTTTGCCGAGGGCTTCGAAGTAACGCAGCAGGATCACGGTGTCCGCCAGGTAGGTGATGTCCACCGGCGCCTGCATGTCGCCCACCAGCCCGTGCTGGGCAACGGTCATGAAGGTCGCGGCGCCACGACGGTTGAGGTACAGCAGCAGCTCGTGCATGTGCAGGATCAGCGCGTTTTCTTCCGGCATCGCGGCCTGGTAGCCGTTGACGCTGTCGATCACCACGGTCTTGATCCCGCGCTCATCCACGCAACGCCGCACCCGATGGGAGAACTCACCGGGGGAAAGCTCGGCGGCGTCTACTTGCTCGATCAGCAGGTTGCCGGTGTCTTGCAGAGCCTGCAGGTCGATACCCATGTTTTTCATGCGCTCGAACAGCAGGCCCAGCTCTTCATCAAAAATGAACAGCGCGGCTTTTTCGCCCCGGGCGACGGCTGCTGCCGCGAAGATCATCGAGATCAGCGATTTGCCGGTACCGGCCGGGCCCAGGATCAACGTGCTGGAACCGGTCTCGATCCCGCCGCCCAGCAATGCATCCATCTCGCGGATGCCGCTGGTCAAGGTCTGGCGGTTGTAGCCGCCACGGTGCTCGGCCGCCACCAGACGCGGGAACACATGCACGCCGCCTTCCATGATGGTGAAGTCGTGGAAGCCACCGCGGTACTTCTGACCACGGTACTTCACAATCCGCACGCGGCGGCGTTCTGCGCCGTAGTTGGGGGTCAGTTCTTCCAGGCGAATCACGCCGTGGGCCACGCTGTGCACGGTTTTGTCGAGAGACTCGGTGGTCAGGTCATCCAGCAGCAATACAGTGGCGTCGTAGCGCACGAAGTAGTGCTTGATCGCCAGGATCTGCCGGCGGTAGCGCAGGGAGCTTTGCGCCAGCAGGCGGATTTCCGAGAGGCTGTCGATCACGACGCGGGTCGGTTTGACCCGTTCCACCACTTCAAAAATCTGTCGGGTTGCTTCACCCAGCTCAAGGTCCGAGGAGTACAGCAGGCTCTGCTGGTGTTCGGCATTGAGCAGGCTTTCCGGCGGGGTCAGTTCAAAGATGTGGATGTGTTCATCCAGGTCCCAGCCATGGGACTTGGCACCCTGGCGCAACTCGCGCTCGGTTTCCGACAGGGTGATGTACAGCGATCGTTCGCCGCTTTTTGCGCCGGCCTGGAGGAATTGCAGGGCCACGGTGGTTTTACCGGTGCCGGGTTCACCTTCCAGCAGGAACAAATGGCTACGGGAAAGCCCCCCGGCAAGAATGTCGTCCAGACCTTCAATACCGGTGGCCGCCTTTGCTGTGAACAGCTCTTTGGATGTAGACAAGAAGTGCCCTCGGGTCACAAATAAGTAGTCGGCAGCGCCGGCTGGGGCGCGCCATATTTACTTGACCGTAGCGGCGTGTGGCGGTTCAACGTTTTGTATCAATTACAGCTTCTTGCTGTACCTACAGCCCTTGTTGCAACGCCGGATCGTCCGGATTTTGCTGTTCCAGCTGGGCCAGCAACACCTGCACATTCTGCAACTGGCCGGTTTCCTTCCAGTAATTCACCAGCAAGACCCGCGCCTTGCGATTGGCCGGGTTGCGCTGAATGATCTCTTCCAACTGGCGCTGGGCGGCTTCCAGCTCCTGCTGGGCGTGCAGGGTGGTGGCCAAGTCGTAGCGGTAATCCTGATTGTTCGGTTCCAGCTCCACCGCACGGGACAGGCTGAGTAACGCAAACGCCCGCTCACCGTGGTGCAGCAGCCACATGCCAAGGGCATGTTGCAGATAGGCCGAATCGGGGTGGGCCTGCAACTGCTTGGCCAATAGCTGGCGGGACTCGTCGACCTTGCCCTGTTTGTCCAGCAGTTCGATTTGCGCGACCACCGCTTGCAGGTTATCCGGTTGCAGGCGCATCGCCTGTTCCAGGGCATTTTGAGCGTCGGGCAACAATGCGCTGTGAATGTACAGGCGTGCCAGCTGAATCCAGCCTTCGGGACTCTCGGGTTGTCCCTTGAGCAACTTCACGTATTCGTCGAGTACCTGCTGCAACGGGCCGAAGTACAGGCCGAGGGTATCGGGAGAAAGCCCCAGCAAGGCATTGGCTGCGGCAAACCGAACGCTTTGCTCCGGGTCATCCAGCAATGGGCCGAGCAACAGTGTGCGCTGGCCGCTGGGCACCAGGCCGACGATGCTGTGAATAGCCGCCTCGCGCACCATGGGCGCGTCATTGGTGAGGTCCTTGTCCGCCAGCTTCAGGGCCTGGGGGCTGGGGTAATTGGGCAGTTCGGCATGCAGCGCGGCGCGGCGTACATCGGAGAGGTCCGGGCGGCCCAGCTGTTGATACAGCACACGGGCGGCGCCGGGTTCGCCGTTGTGGGCCTGTTTCAAGGCCTTGGTGTAACCGTGGGCGATGGCCGGCGGCACCACCACTGGTGTCGTACGGGTGAAATACCAGGTGATCAGCACAATAAACAACAGGGCGCACAGGCCGATGATGGAGTAACGGCGTGACTTTGACATGCAGGCGTCCGAAAGCTTGGCAGCTAGTGCAAAGCCATCAGCTTCGGTCAGGTCACCGTGAGTGTCAAACCCGCATCACGTCAGCACGAACTCAATCGGCTCAAGGGCCGGCGGCAGCTCGGTTTCGCCGAGGGCCGCAAGAATCTCGCGCTCCAGGTTGCGGGCGATGGCGTTGCAGGGCAGGTCGTTTTCGTCGAAGCCGAAGGGGTCTTCGAGGTCGTCACCGATTTCATCCAGGCCGAAGAAGGTGTAGCTGACGATGGCGGTGAACACCGGCGTCAGCCAGCCCAGCGGCTCGGCCATGGCGAAGGGCAGCAGAATGCAGAACAGGTAGATGGTGCGGTGCAGCAGCAAGGTGTAGGGGAAGGGCAGCGGGGTGTGTTTGATTCGCTCGCACGAGGCCTGGACCTGGCTCAGGCCGTATAGCCGGGTTTCGAGTTGGGTGTAGCGCCAGTCGCTGATGTGGCCTTGTTCGGCGAGTTTCGAGCAGCGGGCGCCGAGGTCTTGCAGGATGCTGTCGGGGAGGTTGGGGTGGCTGGGCTCGACGTAGGCCCACGGCTTGATCGCCTGGGCTTCGTCTTCCAGGCGCAGGCGGGCGATCAGGCCATGGGCGAAGCCGCACAGGCCGCGTAGTACGGCTTCTCGGTCGGTGGAGGTGAGGATTTGGGTTTCGCGGATCAGTGAGCGTATTTCGATGATCATCTGGCCCAGTTGTTTGCGGCCTTCCCACCAGCGGTCGTAGCAGGCGTTGTTGCGAAAGCTCATGAAGATCGACAGGGACAGGCCGAGGAGGGTGAAAGGTGTGGCGTTGACCTTGGAGAAGTAGGCCGGGTGCAGGGTTTCTACCAGCACGATGACTGAGGCCAGCAGGGTTACCAGCAAGCTGCGTAAGGCGATGCGCTTGGCGATTGAGCCCTTCAGGGAGAACAGGATGCCGAGCAGGTTGGGTTTGGGACGGACGATCATGGGCGGGCTTCTTGGGTGGCGCAGACTGTCAGGTTAGAAGCCTGTTTGCGTTGCGTCCAATTGCTTGGGCTGACTGGGTGATTGGTGGGGTCTATCGTCGGGGCTTTTGGTGTACATATCCGTTGCTGCGGTAACGGCGGCTTATGGTTCCGCTCTTACAGCGGGTCACTTTTGGCAAACGCCCCAAAAGTAACCAAAAGGTCTTTGCCCCACCACTCGGTGCCTCGCTTAGGCTCGGCATGCCCGCACTCCGGCACGCTTCCGCGGGCCGCCGCGACGGGCCATCCATGGCCCGGCGCGGCTAAATCGGCTTCCCTGCCGATTTACCCGCTCCACCGTGCCTACTTGCGGCCATCGTGGTTGACGGGGCCCGCAGATCAAGATCAACAGCAGATCAAAAGCAAGAGCACAGCGGCCTACAGGCCGGCTTGAGTGTTAAAAGCGAAAGCAGAGCTGCTTTTCTGTGGGAGCGGGCTTGCTCGCGAAAAACCTGAGACCGCCGCGTTGAATCAGGATGCCAGCGTCATCGTTAACGACCTTCGCGAGCAAGCCCGCTCCCACATTTGGACCGTGCCCGCTTCTGGTTTTGCTGTTGCTGTTGCTTCACCACACTCAAGCCGGCCGGTAGGCCGCTGTGCTCTTGATCTGCTTTTGATCTTGATCTTAGGCGCCCCGTTAAACCACGCTGGCCGAACGCAGGCTTTGGAGCGTGGGTAACCCGGCAGGATGCCGGGTTAGCCGCGCTGGGCCAAGGATGGCCCATCGCGGCGGCCCACGCTCCAAAGCCGGAGTGAGGGAACTCCGAGCCTAAGCGAGGAGCCGAGTGGTGGGGCAAGAGCGTTTTGCTTACTTTTGCGCTCTTCAAAAGTGAGCCGCTGTAAGAGCGGAACCCATCGAAGCCGTTACCCAAATAACGGATATACACCCAAACCTCACCCAAAAAACAACACCCCATTGGCCAAACCAGTCAACCAAGTTGAAAGCTTTGACCATTGCCCACCCACCGCTCTAGAGCGACTATTTCACCGGTCTACGTACCCATCCTGAAAATAAAAACCACACAGGGATTTGAAGCGATGCGTGATTACTCGGCTGCCACCACCCAGTTCAACTACCAACACACCGTCGACGCCGCCTTGTCGGGCAACCTGCAGGCCCTCAACGCCTGCGTCGAATGCTGCGACCGCCACGCCTTACCCGGTCGCATCGCGCTGTTCTGGGAGGGCAAGGACGGCCGCAGCGCCACGTCCACCTTCACCCAATTACAAGACCAGGCCGCCCGCTTCGCCAACTTCCTCCTGGCCCAGGGCGTCAATCGCGGCGACAAGGTAGCAGGCCTCCTGCCACGCACCGCCGAGTTACTGATAGTGGTACTTGCCACCTGGCGCATCGGCGCGGTCTATCAGCCGCTGTTCACCGCCTTCGGCCCCAAAGCCATCGAACACCGCCTGAACAGCTCCGGCGCCGCGCTGGTGGTGACCGACGCGGTCAACCGTCCCAAGCTCAATGAAGTGGCCGACTGCCCAACCATCGTCACCGTCGCCGGCCCCAACGGCGAAGGCATTGTGCGCGGCGATTTCAGCTTCTGGGCCGAACTGCCCAACTATTCCAACCTCTGCGAGCCCGTATTGCTGGGCGCCGACGACCCGTTCCTGCTGATGTTCACCTCCGGCACCACCGGCCCGTCGAAATCCCTGGCAGTACCGCTCAAGGCAATCGTGGCGTTCCAGAGCTACACCCGCGACGCCGTCGACCTGCGCCCCGAAGACGCATTCTGGAACGTCGCCGATCCGGGCTGGGCCTATGGCATCTATTTCGGCGTGACCGGCCCCTTGTCCATGGGCCACCCGATCACCTTCTACGACGGCCCGTTCACCCTCGAAAGCACCTGCCGCGTCATCAACAAATACGGGATCACCAACCTCACCGGATCGCCCACGGCCTATCGCATGCTGATCGCCGGCGGCGAGCAGTTCGCTAAGTCGATCAAGGGCAAGCTGCGCATTGTCAGCAGCGCCGGCGAGCCGTTGAACCCGGAAGTGATCCGCTGGTTTGCCGACAACCTCGGCGTGACCATCCACGACCACTATGGCCAGACCGAATTGGGCATGGTGCTGTGCAATCACCACGGCCTGGAACACCCGGTGCACGTCGGCTCTGCCGGCTTTGCCTCGCCAGGCCACCGCATCGTGGTGCTGGACGACAACCATCAGGAACTGCCCGCCGGCCAACCAGGCATCCTCGCCATCGACCGCGAACAATCGCCAATGTGCTGGTTCGCCGGCTACGACGGGGTCAAGACCAAAGCCTTCGTCGGCAAGTACTACCTCAGCGGCGACACCGTGGAGCTGAACCCCGACGGCAGCATCAGCTTTGTCGGGCGCAGTGACGATGTGATCACCACTTCCGGTTACCGCGTCGGCCCATTCGATGTGGAAAGTGCGTTGATCGAGCATCCGGCGGTGGTGGAGGCGGCAGTGGTGGGCAAGCCATGCCCGGAACGCACCGAGATCGTCAAAGCCTTTGTGGTGCTCAGCGAGCAATACCGCGCCGAGCCGGCCCTGGCCGAGGAGCTGCGCCAGCACGTGCGCAAGCGCCTGGCGGCTCACTCGTACCCACGGGAAATCGAATTTGTCAGCGAGCTGCCCAAGACCCCGAGCGGCAAGCTGCAACGCTTCATTTTGCGTAATCAGGAAATTGCCAAGGCCCAGGCGGCCACGGCGTGACCCATTCTTCAAGGAAACAGTGATGCAGATTGAGAACAAGGTTTTTCTGGTCAGCGGCGGCGCTTCAGGCCTCGGCGCGGCAACGGCCGAGATGCTCGTAGCAGCCGGTGCCAAGGTGATGCTGGTGGACCTGAACGCCGACGCAGTCGCCGCCCAGGCTGTAAAGCTCGGTGAGCAAGCGCGAAGCGTGGTCGCCGATATCAGCCAGGAAGCCGCGGCGGAAGCGGCAGTGCAGGCCACGGTTGCGGCCTTTGGTGTTTTGCATGGGCTGGTCAACTGCGCCGGTGTGGTTCGCGGCGAGAAAATCCTTGGCAAAAATGGCCCTCACGTTCTGGCCAACTTCGCCCAGGTGATCAACGTCAACCTGATCGGCAGTTTCAACCTGCTGCGCCTGGCTGCGGCGGCTATAGCTGAAACCGAGGCAAATGCCGATGGCGAGCGCGGGGTGATCATTAACACCGCTTCGGTGGCCGCGTTTGACGGCCAGATTGGCCAGGCCGCCTATGCCGCCTCCAAGGGCGCGATCGCCAGCCTGACCCTGCCTGCCGCCCGTGAACTGGCGCGCTACGGAATTCGGGTGATGACCATTGCCCCCGGCATTTTCGAAACACCGATGATGGCCGGCATGACCCCGGAAGTGCGCGAGTCCCTCGCCGCCGGCGTGCCATTCCCGCCGCGCCTGGGCAAGCCAGGCGAGTACGCCGCGCTGGTGCGGCATATCATTGAAAACAGCATGCTCAACGGCGAGGTGATCCGTCTCGACGGTGCCTTGCGCATGGCAGCCAAATAAGGAGATTTTCATGACTGATCCCATCGTTATTGTCAGCGCAGTACGCACCCCAATGGGCGGGTTCCAGGGCGACCTCAAGGGCCTGACCGCCCCGCAACTGGGGGCTGCGGCGATTCGTGCAGCGGTCGAGCGTGCCGGTATCGCCACCGATGCCGTGGATGAAGTGCTGTTCGGTTGCGTGCTGCCCGCCGGCCTCGGTCAGGCGCCTGCGCGTCAGGCCGCTCTCGGCGCCGGCCTGGATAAATCGACCCGTTGCACCACCCTCAACAAGATGTGCGGCTCGGGCATGGAAGCCACGATCCTGGCCCATGACTCGTTGCTGGCGGGCAGTGTGGAAGTGGTTATCGCCGGTGGCATGGAGAGCATGTCCAACGCGCCGTACCTGCTGGACCGCGCCCGCAGCGGTTACCGCATGGGCCACGGCCGGGTGCTCGACCACATGTTCCTCGACGGCCTTGAGGACGCTTACGACAAGGGCCGCCTGATGGGCACCTTTGCCGAAGACTGCGCCGAGCACAACGGCTTTTCCCGTGAAGCCCAGGACGCGTTTGCCATTGCCTCCCTGACCCGTGCGCAACAGGCGATCACCGACGGTAACTTCATCGCCGAAATCGTCCCGGTGCAGGTCACCGTGGGCAAGGAACAGAAAACCATCACTCACGACGAGCAACCACCTAAAGCAAAGCTGGACAAGATCGCCACCTTGAAGCCGGCCTTCCGCGAAGGCGGCACGGTGACGGCGGCCAACTCCAGTTCGATTTCCGATGGTGCGGCGGCGTTGCTGCTGATGCGCGAATCTGAAGCGCAGAAGCGCGGGCTCAAGCCGCTGGCGGTGATCCATGGCCACGCGGCGTTTGCCGATGAGCCAGGCCTGTTCCCGGTCGCGCCGGTGGGGGCGATCCGCAAGCTGATGAGCAAGACCGGCTGGAACCTCGACGAAGTCGACCTGTTTGAAATCAACGAAGCCTTTGCCGTGGTCAGCCTGGTGACCATGAGCAAGCTGGAAATTCCCCACAGCAAGGTCAACATCCACGGCGGCGCCTGCGCCCTGGGCCATCCGATCGGCGCGTCCGGCGCGCGGATCCTGGTGACGCTGCTCTCGGCCCTGCGCCAGAAAGGCCTCAAGCGCGGCGTTGCGGCGATCTGCATCGGCGGCGGTGAAGCCACGGCCATGGCCGTTGAATGCCTGTACTAAGGAACACCTATGCTCCCGAATGACGAACAACTGCAAATCAGCGAAGCCGCCCGGCAATTTGCCCAGGAACGGCTCAAGCCGTTCGCCGCCGAGTGGGACCGCGAGCATCGCTTTCCCAAGGAAGCCATTGGCGAAATGGCCGAGCTGGGCTTTTTCGGCATGCTGGTCCCGGAACAGTGGGGCGGTTGCGACACCGGCTACCTGGCCTACGCCATGGCCCTGGAAGAGATTGCCGCTGGCGACGGTGCCTGCTCGACCATCATGAGCGTGCACAACTCGGTGGGCTGCGTGCCGATCCTCAAGTTCGGCAACGATCAACAGAGAGAACAGTTCCTCAAGCCCTTGGCCAGCGGGGCGATGCTCGGGGCGTTTGCCTTGACCGAGCCCCAGGCCGGTTCCGATGCCAGCGGCCTGAAAACCCGGGCCCGTCTGGAGGGCGATCATTACGTGCTCAACGGCTGCAAACAGTTCATCACCTCCGGGCAAAACGCCGGGATCGTGATTGTGTTTGCGGTTACCGATCCGGCTGCCGGCAAGCGCGGTATCAGCGCGTTTATCGTGCCCACCGACTCGCCGGGCTACAGCGTGGCGCGTGTCGAGGACAAACTCGGTCAGCACGCCTCCGACACCTGCCAGATTCTGTTTGAAGACCTGAAGGTGCCGGTGGCCAACCGTTTGGGTGAAGAGGGCGAAGGCTACCGGATCGCCCTGGCCAACCTCGAAGGCGGGCGCGTCGGCATTGCTTCGCAAGCGGTGGGCATGGCGCGGGCGGCGTTTGAGGCCGCTCGGGATTACGCCCGCGAGCGGGAAAGCTTTGGCAAGCCGATCATCGAGCACCAAGCCGTGGCCTTCCGACTGGCAGACATGGCGACCCAAATCGCAGTCGCCCGGCAGATGGTGCATTACGCTGCAGCCCTGCGTGACAGCGGCAAGCCGGCGCTGGTGGAGGCGTCCATGGCCAAGCTGTTTGCTTCGGAAATGGCCGAAAAGGTCTGTTCGCAAGCATTGCAAACCCTCGGCGGTTACGGTTACCTGAGCGACTTTCCCCTGGAGCGGATCTACCGCGATGTGCGGGTCTGCCAGATTTACGAAGGCACCAGCGATATTCAACGCATGGTCATTTCACGCAATCTCTGAGGAGTATCTATGAGTTACGAAACCATTTTGCTGGACGTCCAGGGCCGTGTGGGGCTGATCACCCTCAATCGCCCGCAAGCGCTGAACGCCCTGAACGCGCAGCTGGTCAGCGAGCTGAACCAGGCGCTGGACAGCCTCGAAGCCAACCCGGAAATCGGCTGCATCGTGCTCACTGGCTCGAAAAAGGCCTTTGCCGCCGGCGCCGACATCAAGGAAATGGCCGAGCTGACCTACCCGCAGATCTACCTCGACGACCTGTTCAGCGACAGCGATCGCGTGGCCAACCGCCGCAAGCCGATCATCGCCGCGGTCAACGGCTTCGCCTTGGGCGGCGGTTGTGAACTGGCCTTGATGTGCGACTTCATCCTGGCCGGTGACAACGCCAAGTTTGGCCAGCCGGAAATCAACCTCGGCGTGCTGCCGGGCATGGGCGGCACCCAGCGCCTGACCCGCGCCGTGGGCAAGGCCAAGGCCATGGAAATGTGCCTGACCGGGCGCTTTATCGATGCCGTGGAAGCGGAGCGCTGCGGGATTGTTGCGCGGATCGTGCCGGCGGATGAGTTGCTGGACGAGGCGCTGAAAGTCGCGACCCTGATCGCCAGCAAATCGGTGCCCATCAGCATGATGGTCAAGGAAAGCGTCAACCGCGCGTTTGAAGTGAGCCTGTCCGAAGGCGTGCGCTTTGAGCGCCGGGTGTTCCATGCGGCGTTTGCCACGCAGGATCAGAAGGAAGGCATGGCGGC
Organism: Pseudomonas sp. AN3A02; assembly: GCF_011765255.1. NCBI lineage: Bacteria > Pseudomonadati > Pseudomonadota > Gammaproteobacteria > Pseudomonadales > Pseudomonadaceae > Pseudomonas > Pseudomonas sp. AN3A02. Next base: position 313,169 of record NZ_JAARNI010000004.1, on the reverse strand, counting down.
GTTTGTAGCCAAGCGTGCGCCGGAGTTCAAGGACAAATAAACACTGTCCTGAAACGCTGAAGATCAAAAATGTGGGAGCGGGCTTGCTCGCGAAGGCGGTGGATCAGTCGATACATCTGGTGACTGTAACACCGCCTTCGCGAGCAAGCCCGCTCCCACATGGGTTCTGCGAAATACCTGTTACAGCTGGTAGTTTTTCAACTCTCTGGCAATCACCATCCGCTGAATCTCGCTGGTGCCCTCGTAAATCTGGGTAATCCGCGCATCCCGGTAATAGCGCTCCACCGGGTAATCCTCCAGATACCCATAACCCCCATGGATCTGCATCGCTGACGAGCAGACCTTCTCGGCCATTTCCGACGCGAACAGTTTGGCCTGGGACGCTTCCGACAGGCACGGCTTGCCCGCACTGCGCAACCGCGCGGCGTGCAGGATCAGCAGGCGCGCTGCATTCAGGCGGGTTTGCATGTCGGCCAGCATATTCGCCACGCTCTGATGCTCAATGATCGCCTTGTCGAACTGCACGCGGTCACGGGCGTAGGCCAGCGCCGCTTCAAAGGCGGCACGGGCGATGCCCAGCGCTTGGGCGGCGATCCCGATGCGCCCGCCTTCGAGGTTGGACAGGGCGATGGCCAGGCCTTTGCCGCGTTCGCCCAGCAGGTTGGCTTCGGGCACGGTGCATTGGTTGAGGGTGACGGCGCAGGTGTCGGAGGCACGAATGCCCATCTTGTGTTCGGTGCGGTCCACCACGAAGCCCGGGGTATTGGTGGGCACCAGGAACGCCGAGATGCCTTTCTTGCCCAGGTCCGGGTCGGTCACCGCAAACACGATCGCCAGCTTGGCGCGCTTGCCGTTGCTGACAAATTGCTTGGCGCCGTTGATCACCCATTGGCCGTCCCGCAGTTCGGCGCGGGTGCGCAGGTTGTGTGCTTCGGAACCGGCCTGGGGTTCGGTCAGGCAGAAGCACCCGATGGCCTGGCCGCTGGCCAGGTCCGCCAGCCAGGTTTCCTTTTGTGCTTGTGAGCCGTAGTTGAGGATTGGCCCGCAACCCACTGAATTATGGATACTCATCAGCGCGCCGGTGGCGCCGTCACCGGCGGAAATCTCTTCCACCGCCAAGGCGTAGGCCACGTAGTCGACATAGGTGCCGCCCCATTCTTCGGGCACGACCATGCCCAGTAAACCCAGTTCGCCCATCTTGGCGACCAACCCATCATCGATCCAGCCGGCTTTTTCCCAGGCCTGGGCGTGGGGCGCGATTTCGCCACGGGCAAAGTCCCGGGCCATGTCGCGGATCATTACTTGTTCTTCAGTAAATTCAATATCTTGCATGGCTTAGTTCCCGTTCTTGTCGAAGTCGCGGAAGAAGCTTTCGACATGATCAGCCTCCAGCGCCTGGAGGGTTGGAGGGTTCCAGCGAGGGGTTTTGTCCTTGTCGATCAGCAGGGCGCGCACGCCTTCGATCAGGTCGCCACGGCTGAACCACTGGCGATCCAGGTGCAACTCCAGGGCAAAGCACTGCTCCAGTGGCAGGTGGCGCCCGCGGCGCAGCATCTGCAGGGTCACGGCCATGGCCAGGGGCGAGCGGGTTTGCATCAGGCTTGCGGTGGTCAGTGCCCAGTCATGGCTGTCGGCAACCGTGACTTGCTGCAATTGCTCGACGATGCTCGGCACATCCGGCAAGGCAAAGAAGTGGTCGATGGCCGGGCGCAGCGCCGCCAGTGGGGGGGCAGGCAGTTGCTGCACGGCAAGGCTGGCCAGCACGCCCTGTAGATCCTTGAGCGGTGAGTCGTGCCATGTCAGGCGGTCGAGCCGCTGATCGAGCTCGGTTAACCTGGCGCTGTCGAGGTACCAGTCTGCAAGCCCGCAATACAGTGCGTCGGCCGCGCGAATCTGCACGCCGGTCACGCCGAGGTAGATCCCCAGTTCACCGGGAATACGCGGCAGGAAATAGCTGCCGCCTACGTCAGGGAAGTAACCGATGGCCACTTCAGGCATTGCCAGGCGGCTGCGTTCAGTGACCACCCGCAGGTCGGCGCCTTGTACCAGGCCCATGCCGCCGCCGAGGACGAAGCCGTCCATCAGCGCCAGGACCGGTTTGCGGTAGTTGTGGAGGGCCAGGTCGAGGGCGTATTCCTCGACGAAGAAATCTTCGTGGAGTGTGTCGCCGCTCTTGAAGCTGTCGTACAGCGAGCGAATGTCGCCACCGGCGCAAAAGGCTTTTTCACCTGCGCCGCGCAAGACGATGGCATGCACCGCTGGGTCGTCCTCCCAGGCCTGCAAGTGCCGGCTGAGGCTACGGACCATGTCCAGGGTAATGGCGTTAAGGCCGGCGGGGCGATTGAGGGTCAGGTGGCCTATGTGGTTGCGTACCTGCGCCAGGACCTCGTCGTGCACGACCCCGGCGCTGCTTGCCTCGGATGAAACCTGAGCAGTCATCTCTAACTCCCTGCTTTTATTGTTCTTTATCAAGATGTTCGCGGGCGAACCATCTCGCGATCGTAACAGTGCAAATTTGCCCAGTACAAGTCGGAATCATGCAGGTCGTTTTTGCATTTATGCCCTAGGGACGATGCTGGCCCTAACGTTGGAAAACCGCGCCTATCGTCCGCCGCCGCGCATACCGCTCGCTGGCCTGGATCAGTTCTTCCAGCTCCTGCTGCGTCACGTCCAGGAACTGCTCACGCTCGGCCAGTGCCTGCTTGAGGTCTTCGGCGCTGATGCCGGGGTTTTCGATGGCCGTTGGCAGGAAGTTCGGTGCAGCGGGTTCGCTGGCTCCCTTGGGGTATCGCGTGCGCGTTGCGTTGTTATAGGCCAGGGCGCAGGCCAGCAAGGCAGCGGCGCCCAGCATCACGGCGCCCAGTTCGTGCCAGCCGATGGAAATCGATGCGGGATCAGCCAACACCAGGCTCATCGCCAGCCCGCCTGCAGGCGGGTGCAGGCAGCGCAGCCAGCAGATCAGCATGACCGTCATCCCGGCCGCCAGGCACGCGCTGCCCAACGTACGTCCCAGCACCCGCGCCACCAGCAGGGCAACGACCCCGGCACACAGGTAGCTGCCAATAATCGACCAGGGCTGGGCCAATGCTCCGGATGACACGGCAAACAGCAGAACCGCCGAGGCTCCCAGCGGGCCTATGAGGTGCAAGGCCACCTCCATGCCAAACACTTGGGCGCACACCCAAACACTGAACAAAGTGCCCAGGGACATGCCGATGGCGGCACGGCTCCATTCGGCAGGGCGGGTATTGATGGCAGCAGGTAACCAGCGAGCGAGCATTGACAGACGATCCATAAAAAGCGGGCGAAAAAAAAGGCTTGCCTGGTTTCCCGGAAAAGCCCTTCAAAAAAACAGTTCCTGCATTTGGGGGAGGAACCTGTGCAGTGTGCCCATCGGACAAGGTTGCTGCAATTGCATATTAATGCCGATCAAGTGCAGTATTTTTGCAGTTAACCGACCTAGCCAAAGGGTATCAGCCGGGTTGGCGGCGGCAGGTGGCTGCTGATCTTGCCCAGCACCCGATCATTGGTTTCCTCGTTGATCAGCAGGTTCTGTACGTTTTCCCGCAGTGACGGATCGTTGGCCAGAGGCCCCTTGAGTACTACCAGTGCATCGCGCAATCCCATGAGCCGATCCAGTTTGGGTAGCGGGAGGTAACCCACATTTACTTTGTCCAGAGATAAACACGCAACAGCTTCAGAGATTGAGGGGGCGGGCAATCGATGGTCGGACACAGAAGATTCCTCTAAATGAAATAAACGGCAGGGCTAATTGCTGTTTAAAACTTATTTATTGTTATTGCGGCTGTTTATTTAAAGCGGGATAAGTCTTGATGGCTTACTGCTACGCTCTTCGTTTTTCTAGAGATAGTCACAGGAAGGCCCTACACCAAGCCTTTGAGGCTCTGAAAATAACTGGCAGGTAGTAATTAATTAACTCACTTGGCAGGCGAGTCTACAGTCGGGGACATGTAGCGGGAAGGGATGTTGCATCGGTAGTTGCGGATAGGTGCGTAGGATCTTTCTCGATAGTTAATATCTGGAAAGTTTCAAAGTTGAATGGAGAAAGAAGTTTCTTACGTGCACTTGGACGTATAACTACGGAAAGTACTGGCGAGGGATAAGCGGTCTACGCCGCTTATCCCGCACCCAGTATCAAGGTTGCGCTGTTTTGATCAAATGCAGCAGCACATAGGGGTTCTTGTCGAACTGGCCAGTCAGCACCGGTTGCAGTGAGCGAAAGCGCGGGTCGCTTAACGCCTCATAGTCCGACTGGCTCATGATCAGCCAGGCCGGTGCCTGGATCGGTGCCAGGTCGGCGGGCAACTGGGTAAACAACGGTACCCGGTCGCAATCGAGGTTGACCATGAACTTGATGGCCTTGGCGTCCTTTCCGAGCGCATGCAGTACCAGCGGCGCCGGTTGCTGCTGGGTCAGCGCATGGGCCTGGAGGGTAAAGGTGCGCGTGTCGTACAGGCGGCGTTCCAGCGGTTCGACCATCACGATATACGCCAGCCACACCGCAAGTACCGCGGAGAAGGCCGGCCCCAGGTAGCGAAGGCGCCGGTTGAACAAAAAGCCCAAGGTCAGCGTCTGGAGTGCAATCAGGATCCCGAACACCGGATTGAGGCTGCCGATCTGCTCGGGAAAGCGATGACGCGCCACGAACAAACCTGCGATCAGTAGCCCCGGAATCACCGTCCACAGCGCCAGCATCAGCCAGCGCAGCCCGGCGAACAGTTTTCCCCGTGCTACCTGGAATGGATACGCCGCGATGATCGCCGCCATGGGCAGCATCGGCAGCACATAGCGGGCCTTTTTCGCCTGGGGCACCGACAAGCCGACCATCACGATCAAGCCGGCGGCCAGGCAGTACAGCACCAGTTTCAGCGCAGGACCTTTGTCCTCGCGACCGCCAGCCGCCACCGCAAGCAGTGCCAGCACGGCCAGCGGGTACGCCGGCGCGTAGTTGCCCAGTGAACTGCTGAAGTAATACAGCACGCTACCGGAGCCTTCGGTACCGTCCATGCGGCCGAGGAACTGCATGCGGATCACGTCCTGCATGAAGGTTTCACCACCGCTGAGCTTGGCCAGCAGCAACAGCAGGCCGACGCACGCTGCCAGCAACGCCAACGCCAACAGGCCAAAACTGAACAGCTGCCGCCATTGACGATTGATCAGGTAATAGCTGCACAACATGCCCGTGGGAATTACCAGGCCGATCGGCCCACGGATCGCGAACCCCAGGATCAGCAGCAGAAACAGCCAATGCAGACGACGGCAGGCGCCGAAATGGTCATGGGCATAACCCAGGTAAAACACCGCCAGGGCCACGGCGGCCAGCATCTGGTCGAGGGACACTGCGCGGGTTTCGCTGATGAAGGTACTGCTGAGCAGCAGCGCCGCAATGCTCAGCAACGCCCAGCGCCGGGAGTAGGGCGCGGTCAGCCGGTAGATCAGCACCACGATCAGCGCTGAAGCAATGGCCGTCGGCAACCAGGCCGTCAGGCTGGTGACCTGCCCCAGGGGCAAGGACAGCAGCCAGGTCAGCAGTGTCGAAGTGGCCAGGTAATCGGCGTAAGGCTGGCCATACGTCGTCGGGAAGAACCCCGGCCCATGGCGCAGCATCTCCTGGGCGAACAGCACGAAGCGCGAATCAAAGCCGATGATGGCCTGGTTCCAGTTGCCCGCGATAAACAGGATCAGTGCCAGGAGCCCCAGTACCCATGAGTGTCGGCGGATCGTCGGGTTGAGCAGGGGCGGATGAACTTTGTCCACGTCTTAGGCTTCCTCGGCCTGAGGCGCCCAGTTTTGCTGGGGGATCGGCAACTGGCAGGATTCGCCGCGGCCCATCGGGAAGTACTGGATGCCTTTGCGGGCGAGGCGCTCGCCGTCGTACAGGTTGCGACCGTCGAAGATCACCGGGGTTTTCAGACGCTGCTGGATCAAGTCGAAGTCCGGTGCCTTGAACTGCTGCCATTCGGTGCAAATGATCAAGGCGTCGGAGCCGCTCAAGGTCGATTCAGGGGTACCCATCAGCATCAGGCGCGGGTCATCGCCGTAAATACGCTGGGTTTCCTGCATGGCTTCCGGGTCGAACGCACGCACATTGGCGCCGGCAGCCCACAGGGCTTCCATCAGCACCCGGCTGGGTGCGTCGCGCATGTCGTCGGTGTTGGGTTTGAACGCCAGTCCCCACAAGGCGAAGGTTTTGCCCCGCAGGTCACCCTTGAAGAACGCGTTGGCACGCTCGAACAGCTTGCTCTTCTGGCGCTGGTTGATGGCTTCCACGGCTTCCAGCAGGTCGCTGGAGCAGTTGGCGGCCTTGGCGCTGTGGATCAGGGCGCGCATGTCCTTGGGGAAGCACGAACCGCCATAACCGCAGCCCGGGTAGATAAAGTGGTAGCCGATACGCGAGTCGGCACCAATGCCCAGGCGCACGGCTTCGATGTCCGCGCCGAGGTGTTCGGCCAGTTCAGCGATCTGGTTGATGAAGCTGATCTTGGTGGCCAGCATGCAGTTGGCGGCGTACTTGGTCAGTTCGGCGCTGCGCAGGTCCATGAAGATGATGCGGTCGTGGTTGCGGTTGAACGGTGCATACAGTTCGCGCATCACCTCGCGCACTTCTTCGCGTTCGCAACCGATGACGATACGGTCCGGGCGGCGGCAGTCGGCAACGGCCGAGCCTTCCTTGAGGAATTCCGGGTTGGAGACGATATCGAAGTCCAGGTGGCGGCCCGCAACGCGCAAGGCTTTTTCCATGTGGGCGCGCAAGGTGTCGCCGGTGCCGACAGGCACGGTGGATTTTTCCACCAGGATCACTGGATCGATCCGGTGACGGGCCACCGCATCGCCTACCGACAGCACGTATTTCAAGTCGGCCGAGCCGTCTTCGTCCGAAGGCGTGCCCACGGCGATGAACAGCACTTCGCCGTGTTCGACCGCGAGTTTTTCGTCATAGGTAAACGTCAGGCGTCCGCCTTCGAGGTTTTCCTTGACCATCGCCGCCAGGCCCGGCTCGAAAATGCTCACGTGGCCCTGTTGCAGCAACTTGACCTTGTTCTCGTCTACGTCCATGCAGATGACATCGTGACCGACTTCGGCCAATACAGTGGCCTGCACCAGACCGACGTAACCACTACCAAATACACTGATTTTCATGGGGCATTCCTGGGACTTGTAGTGCTAGCACGACGAGAGTTGATAGTCAGGACTCCGAGAATGACCAAGGCCACCCCCGCAGTTTTTGAAACGGAAAAATGTTCGTTGAAGACCGGCAGGCTGGCAGCCAGCAGGTACACCAACGCGTAGCTGATGCTGAGCAGCGAGTAGGCGCGCCCCAGCGGCAAATCTTTCAGGGCGCCGAGCCAGCAGAGCATCGAGAGGGCATAGGCGATGATCGCCAGGATCACCAAGCCCAGCGCGCCGAGGTCGATGGCGCCGGTGTTGAGTGCTGTCAGCCATTCAGCGGGCAGCGGCAGGCGCGTCATGCTCCAGCGCATGCCCAACTGGGCACCGCTGACCAACGCAACGCTGCCCAGGGCCAGGGCAAAACCGCGAGCGCGACTCATACCTGACGCCCCAGCAGCACCACACCGGCAATCACCAGCAGCACACCGAACCAGTGGCGGCCATCGATGTGTTCATGGAACACAAAGCGCGCCACCAGGGTGACCAGTACAAAGTTGAGGCTGAGCATCGGGTAGGCGATGCCGACTTCCAGGCGTTGCAGCACCAGCAGCCACACCAGCAAACCCAGGCCCAGGCACACCAGCGCCGACCACAGCCACGGCGAGCGCAACTTTAAGGCCCAGCCGTCGGGCTGGTCACGCCAGCCTTCCACGGCAAACTTCTGGGACACCTGGCCCATGCAGGTCAGCAGGCACGCACCTAACAACAGCAGCAGAGTGGTCATGGCGCGCTCTGCGGGTAGATCAAAATCACGATATTGCCCTGCTCGTAACGCTTGCCGTCTTTAGGCAGCAGGTCAACTTCCTGGCGTTCGTCGTCACCTTTGACCCGCATCACCACGCCCACCGAGCCTTGTTTGCGCGCATCGCTCATCCATTGCTGGACGCTGGCGGCATCGATCTTGCGGTAAGCGGTGTCCGGGAAGGCGATGCCGTATTTCACTTCGCCAACGGTGTTGTAGAGCATCACTTCAGGCCGCTGCAGGCGCCACGACAAGGCCGATGCAGCGCCGAGGTCGTTGCTCAGCAACGCAGTGGTCGGCTGCAGTTCCTGGAGGTGATCGATGATGAACTGGTCCGGGGTCTTGTTATAAACCACCGAGTGCGGCAACGCGGCCGGCACCAGCGCCACCAGCAACCAACTGCCAATCACCGGCGCGGCCCACATCTGCAGCGGGCGGGCGGCTTGCAGCAGGTTGGCGATGATCCAGCCGAACAGGAACACGAACACCAGCACCAGGCTCAGAGTTTCCTGGCCGTGCTCATACACCGGCTTCTTCAACTGGAACCAGGTCAGGGCCAGCAGGCCCAGCACGCCGATGATCAGGTTCAGCCAGCCATTGATGCGCAATACGCGGCCACGGGCCTGGCCCAGTTTCTCGGCCAGGGTATGCCCCATCAACAACGCCAGAGGCAGCAGGCACGGCATGATGTAGGACGGCAGCTTGCCTTTGGCCAGGCTGAAGAACGCCAGCGGCATCAGTAGCCATAGCAGCAGGAAGCCGATGTTGGCACTGCGCTTTTCCAGCCACGCCTGTTTCACGGTGGACGGCAGCAACGCCATCCACGGCAGGCTGAACGCGACCAGCAGCGGCAGGTAGTACCAGAACGGCTCGGCATGTTGCGCATCGTCGCCGGCAAAGCGCTGGATGTGCTCGTGCCAGAAGAAGAAGTTCCAGTAATCCGGTTCCTGGGCATGCACCATCAGGGCCCAGGGCAGGCTCACGAGAATCGCCACGGCCACGGCCACCAGGCCATAGGTGAGCAGTTCACGGAAGCGTTTCTGCCAGAGCATGTAGGGCAGGGCGATCAACACCGGCAACAACCAGGCGAGGAAACCCTTGGTCATGAAGCCCATGCCACAGGCGAACCCGAGCAAGGCCCACGACCACAAGCGGCCACGGGTCGTGGTGCTGTCGAAACAGAACCACAGCGCGGCGCCGGTCAGGTTGACCCAGAAGGTGAACTGCGGATCGAGGTTGGCATAGCCCGCCAGGAACGCGACGCTGACGAAACTCATGTACAGCACGGCGCTGACCAGGCTCTTGCGCGGGTCGTTCCACAAACGCCGGGCCACGCAGTACACCAGCAGGATGCTCAAGCCGGTGCTCAAGGCCGAGGCGAAACGCACGCCGAACAGGTTCTGGCCGAAGATCGCCTGGCCCAGCGCGATCATCCAGTAGCCGGCCGCAGGCTTCTCGAAGTAGCGAATCCCCATGAAGTGCGGCGAAGCCCATTTGCCGGTCAGCAGCATTTCCTGGCTGATCTGCGCATAGCGGGTTTCGTCGGGAATCCATAGACCATGGGTGGCCAACGGGATCAGGTAGAACACCCCGAAAGCCAGCAGGAGCAGGGGCAGGGCCCAGCGCCGGATCATGCCTTTTGCACTCCGAGCCAGCCTTCACGGCCGCTCAGCGCACCGCGCACCAGTTGTTGCTGGGGCAGGGTGCTCAGGTCGGCGGGCAACAGGTCGCCCAACGGTTTGAATTGAATGCCGCGCTGCCCTGCCTGGGCGAGCAACTGGCGAAAATCATTGGCCATCAGAATCCCTTCTACTTCTGCGTGGATCGTATAGACGTTGAGCTTCGACGGCTTGAAGCGGTCGAGGATGTACGCGTTGAAATCCTTGGCGGCCACCACCGGGCCCACGACTTCGTCGAAGGTCGGCATGTCTACCGGAATTTGTGGCGTGCCGGCACTGCCATCCGCCAGGGTTGGCCGGAACAGGCTGGTACCCCGGCAATCGCTGTTGTAACGGAAGTTGAACGATTGCTTGGCTTGCACCACGCGCTCATCGGAACGCCAGCCGGCGGCGGCTGAGCAGTCGATGCGCTCACCGAGGATGTCGCTCAAGGTGTCGACGCCACGGCGAATCTGTTCGATCAACTGTGCATCGCTCCAACTCCCGGTGTTGGCTTGCCAGCCATGGTGGTCCCAGGCGTGCAGCCCGACTTCATGCCCGGCAGCCTTGGCCTGGCGCATCAAGTGCCCCAGGTCGCGGCCAATGGGTTTGCCCGGCCAGGCGGTGCCGGCCAGCAAAATGTCCCAGCCGTACAAGCCGGCTGCGTTGGAGCGCAGCATCTTCCACAGGAATTGCGGGCGGATCAGGCGCCACAAGTGGCGCCCCATGTTGTCCGGCCCGACGCTGAAGAAGAAGGTCGCCTTGACCCCGGCTTCGTCGAGCGACTCCAACAACCTTGGCACGCCTTCGCGGGTGCCTCGGTAGGTGTCGACGTCGATGCGTAGACCCGCTTGCATCAACGCTTGTCCGCGATTTCGAGCATGGCTTCACGCAGGAAGAAATCCAGGGTGTTGCCGATGGTTTCGCTCATCTCGACGGTAGGCTCCCAGTTCAGCAGGCGCTTGGCGTTGTCGATGCTTGGCTTGCGGTGAGCCACGTCCTGGTAACCGGTGCCGTAGAACGCCTTGCTCTCTACGTCGCGGAAACCGGCAAACGGAGGGAAGTTGCTGCGCAGCGGGTGAGCTTCAAACTGACGCAGCAGTTCTTCGCCCAACTGACGGATGCTGGCTTCGTTCTCCGGGTTACCGATGTTGATGATCTGGCCGTTGCAGTTATCGTTGTCGTTATCGATGATGCGGGCCAGGGCTTCGATGCCGTCGGCGATGTCAGTGAAGCAGCGCTTCTGCTCGCCGCCGTCGAACAGACGGATTGGCGTGCCTTCCACCAGGTTCAGGATCAACTGGGTGATGGCGCGGGAGCTGCCGATACGGGCCGAGTCCAGGCGGTCGAGGCGCGGGCCCATCCAGTTGAACGGACGGAACAGGGTGAACTTCAGGCCTTTGTCGCCGTAAGCCCAGATCACGCGGTCCAGCAGTTGCTTGGAAACCGAGTAGATCCAGCGCTGCTTGTTGACCGGGCCCACCACCAGGTTGGAGGTGTCTTCGTCGAAGTACTGGTCCTGGCACATGCCATATACTTCGGACGTCGACGGGAAGATCACGCGCTTGTTGTACTTCACGCAGTAGCGAACCAGTTTCAGGTTCTCTTCGAAGTCCAGTTCAAATACGCGCAACGGGTTGCGGGTGTACTCGATCGGGGTGGCGATGGCTACCAGCGGCAGGACCACGTCGCACTTCTTGATGTGGTACTCGATCCACTCGGAGTGGATGCTGATGTCGCCTTCCACATAGTGGAAGTTCGGGTGGCTGCGCAGGCGCTCGATCGCGTCGGAGCCAATGTCCAGGCCGTAGATTTCGTAACGGTCGTCACGCAGCAGGCGCTCGGACAGGTGGTTGCCGATAAAGCCGTTCACACCCAGGATCAGCACGCGGGTGCGGCGTGGCTTGCGGCCGGACTCGGCACCGCGCAGGACGGAACCGTCCACCAGGCCAAGTTCATCCGCCAGGGACGGGCCGGCCAGGTACAGGCCGTTTTCGTTGCGCTGGCCGAACTTGACCACCAGGGAGTCTTCGCCGCAGGCGATGCGCAGCGGGTTGACGCTGATCACGCGGCCGGGTGCCAGGCCTTCGTTGCCTTTGACGACTTCAGCGTTCCAGACGATCAGCTTGTGCTCGCCCACGGCGCAGAAGGCACCCGGGTAAGGCTGGGTGACGGCGCGAACCAGGTTGAACAGCTCTTCAGCCGGTTTTTTCCAGTCCAGCTTGCCATCCGCCGCGGTACGACGACCGAAGTAGCTGGCTTTGCTTTCGTCTTGGGCGGTTTCGGTCAGCTTGCCTTGGGCCAGTTGTGGCAGTGCGTCGCGCAGCAGGCTGGTGGCGGCGTCACGCAGTTTGGCGTGCAAGGTCAGGCCGGTGTCGGTGCGGTCGATCACGACTTTCTGCTGGGCCAGGATCGCGCCGGCATCGGCACGCTTGACCATACGGTGCAGGGTCACGCCGGTTTCGGTTTCGCCGTTGACCAGTACCCAGTTGGCCGGTGCGCGGCCACGGTATTGTGGCAGCAGGGAGCCGTGCAGGTTGAACGCGCCTTTCTTGGCGGTGGCCAGCAGGGCTTCGCTCAGCAGGTTGCGGTAGTAGAACGAGAAAATGTAGTCCGGGTTCAGCTTGGCGATGCGCTCAATCCACAGCGGGTGGTTGGCGTCTTCCGGGGCGTGCACCGGGATGCCGTTGCGGGCGCACAGTTGCGCGACGGAGCCGTAGAAATTGTTTTCCTTGGGGTCATCGGCATGGGTGAACACGGCAGCAATTTCGTAACCCGCATTGAGCAGGGCTTCGATGCCTGCACAGCCAATATCGTGGTAAGCGAAGACAACAGCTTTTGAATTCATGACGAAACCTGATCGGAAGGAGAAGTAGAAGTGTGGGAGGAGGTCAGGCCGTCGACCGTGAAGGTCTCGGCCGGCGCTGCCGGTTGGTTGCGCAGCACTTTTTCAATAAAGAACCGTGGGCGGGCCCGCACATCGCTGTACATGCGGCCCAGGTATTCACCCAAGAGGCCCATGCCGATGAACTGGCCACCGGTGAACACGAACAGCACGGCGAACAGCACGAACATGCCGTCACCGGCCCAGCCGGCACCGAAGGCCAGGCGCAGCACGATCAATGCGACCGCAAACAGCATCCCGAGGGCCGCCAGGCTGAAACCGACGATGCTCAACAGGCGCAAGGGTGTGGTGGTCATGCAGGTCAGCAGGTCGAACATCAGGCTGATCAGGCGCATCGGGCTGTACTTGGACTCGCCGTGTTCACGCTCGGCGTGGTGCACCAGGATTTCCGTGGTGTGGCGCGCAAAGCTGTTGGCCAGGATCGGGATAAAGGTGCTGCGCTCGCGGCAGGCGAGCATCGCGTCGACGATGTTGCGGCGGTAAGCGCGCAGCATGCAGCCGTAGTCGCTCATGGCGACGCCCGTGGAGCGTTGTACGGCGAGGTTGATCAAGCGCGACGGCCAGCGGCGAAAGGCTGAGTCCTGGCGGTTGTTGCGCACGGTGGCAACCACGTCGTAGCCCAAGGCGGCCTGCTCGACCAAGCGCGGGATTTCTTCCGGCGGGTTTTGCAGGTCGGCGTCCAGGGTGATCACGACGTCGCCCCGGCAATGCTCGAAGCCGGCCATGATCGCGGCGTGCTGGCCGTAGTTGCGGTTGAGGATCACCGCGACGACGTTGCTGCCTTCGAGGGCGGCGGCGTCTTCCAGCAATTGCGCGGAGTTGTCGCGGCTGCCGTCGTCCACCAGGACGATTTCGTATTCGTAGGCCAGTTGCTTGCAGGCCGCCATGGTGCGGCGCAGCAGTTCAGGCAGGCTTTCTTGTTCGTTGTAGACCGGGATAACGATCGACACGCAATGAATTGGGTAGGGTTTCAAAGATTCATTACCTCGGGGGTTAGAGCAACTTGAAGCGTAAAGACAGCAGTCATCAACAGCCTGGAGAAGCAGGCGCCTGATTAAAAATAACGTGGATTCATGGCATTCATTCGTGAGTCCTGACAGGTGACGGTGGGTCTTCCATGGCTTACGTGAGTAAAGACCAAAATGCTTAAAGGTAAAGCGGAATCAACGAGTTAACCTGCGAAGTACGGTTCGTTCTCAAGTCGTGCCGCCAAGATTAAGCGCAAAAATGTTCAACGAATATGAAACGCAGATGAAAAAGTCGTTTTTCTGGCAGGTAGACAGCTAGGGTTCAGGTAAACAACATCAATGCGCACAACCCCGTGTTCGCGGTGTGTGGCGGGGCAGTTGTGTTTTCCCTCGCGCGGGTTCATTCCTGAACAATCTTCTCTGCAATGCCGTGCAAGTGCCGGTAAAGTAAGCCATCTCTTGCCAGGGCAGTCGGATGAATAGCGTGCAGCGTTTACGGCCAATGTTGATGGTGTTGTTAATGACGGTGGCCTGGGCCACGAGTGTGCGGGCCGATGACGGCGTGGCACTGACGGCCATCGACCAGGTGCCCGATGGCGTAGAAGTGCGGGGTAAACAGGTCGGTGCCTTCACTTGGAGTGATAAACAGGGCAAGAACCTGTTGGTGCTCGCTGAGCAAGTCAGCGAACGCGACGACGACGGCGCGCAGTCGGCCTTTGTCTACGCGGCCCAGTACCTGCTCGACGGTGATCGGCCCAAGCGGCTGTGGATGCTCTACGACGACGTGCAGCATTGCGAGTTCGACGCCGGGGCGCACTACAACACCGAGGCCACCAAGGTTACCGACCTGCTGGGTGACGGCATCAGTCAGGTGACTGTGGGGTATAGCCGCACCTGCACCAGCGATGTCAGCCCCAATGATTTCAAGCTGATCATGCACATCGGCAAGTCGCAGAAGTACCGCCTGCGCGGCATCGACCGCTATGGCGCCAGTTGGTGGGATGAAGACGCTGGCGCCTTGCAAGGCATGCCGTTGCCTAAGGATTGCAGCATCGCCGCCCAGCAAGCGCTGGTCAGCCAGTACAAGGAGCAGGGCACCGAGCTGCCGCTGCCCGGCTGTTATGGCGACGAGGAGGATTTTGCCAAGGCGCCCAAACCGTACCTGGCGTTCATGCGCCAGCACTGGTTTGCCTTGATGCAGAAGCAGGACACCAACTGGAGCCAGCAGCAGACGCCAGCCCCGACGGAAGACGATCAGGAATAGCCCCATGGATTGACCTGCGCTAGACTCGGCGCTCGCCAATTCACTAAATATGTTGATTAAACAGATGGTTAGTCGACATATTTAATCCAAAGGCTGATCTACCTTGACTGAGTCTACCCGCAACCCGCTGACCCTCTACCTCACCCGCCTGGCGCCTTCCAGCCAGCTGACCATGCGCTACGTGCTGCAAGACGCCGCCGACCGCCTGGGCTTTGAAGACATCAACCTCGAAGACATCGACTGGCACCTGCTGCAACCCGAACACGTCATGGCCCTGGTGGCGGCGCTGCGGGAAGACGGTTATGCGCCGAACACCTCCTCGCTGTACGTCAACGCCGTGCGCGGGGTGATGAACGAAGCCTGGCGCATGAGCCTGATCAGCCAGGACCACCTGTTGAAGATGCGCTCGGTCAAGGCCATGGCCGGCACCCGGCTGAGCCAGGGTCGCAACCTGCGGCGCACATTGATTCGTGAGTTGATGGAGGTCTGCGCCGCCGACCCGCGCCCCCAGGGCCTGCGGGATGCAGCGGTGATCGGGATCCTGTATGGCTCGGGGATGCGCAAGTCGGAGTCGGTGAATATCGAGCTGGGCCAGGTCAATTTTGACGAGCGCAGCCTGCAGGTCACCGGCAAGGGCAACAAACAACTGATCAAGTACGCGCCGGCCTGGGCCTTTGCCAAGCTGGAGGCGTGGCTTGAGTTCCGTCGCAGCCAGTTGAAACCCGGTGAGCAGGACGACAGGTTCCTGTTCAACCGCATTCGCCGGGGCAGCCATATCACCCGCGAGCGCATCACCAAGCACGCGATTTACTACATCGCCCGCCAGCGCGGCGAGCAAGTCGGCGTGAAGATCATGCCCCATGATTTCCGGCGCTCGTTCATCACCCGGGTGATTGAAGAGTACGACCTGTCCATCGCCCAGAAGCTGGCGCACCACACCAATATCCAGACCACCGCCAACTATGACGTGCGTGACGACAATGAACGGCGGCGGGCGGTGGATCGATTTGATTTGTAGCGCCCTTGCAAAAAAAAGATTGAATATTCACACCTAATGTTATTTAAATAACAAAACAAAAGCGTCACGACCTGCCTGGTCGTGACGCAACAAGGTGGAATAGCAATGGGCAAGATCGCAGTCATCGGCAGCAATATGGTGGATTTGATCACCTACATCGACCGCATGCCGGTCCAGGGCGAAACCCTGGAAGCGCCGGGCTTTGCCTTGGGTTGCGGCGGCAAAGGGGCCAACCAGGCGGTGGCGGCAGCCAAGCTTGGGGCGGATGTGTTGATGCTCAGCAAAGTCGGCGACGACATGTTTGCCGACAACACGCTGGCCAACTTCCAGCGTTTTGGTATCGACACCCGTTATGTACAGCGGGTGCCCGGTGTGTCCAGCGGCGTGGCGCCGATTTTCGTGCGGGCCGATTCCCACAACAGCATTTTGATCGTCAAGGGCGCCAATGCGCATTTGCTGCCGGCGGATATCGACGCGGCGGCCGCCGACCTGCGTGAGTGCACGCTGATCGTGCTGCAACTGGAGATCAATCTGCCGACGGTCTATTACGCCATCGAGTTCGCTCACCGCCATGGCATCGCCGTGCTGCTCAATCCGGCGCCGGCGTTGGCCGGGTTGAGCGCTGAGCACTTGGCGCAGCTGGATTTCCTGATCCCCAACGAATCCGAACTGGCGTTGATTACTGGCCAAGTCGTGGACTCGCCGGACTCGGCCCGCACGGCTGCACGCACCCTTGTCGCCAGCGGCATTCGTCACGTGATCGTCACCCTCGGCGAACACGGTGCGCTGTACGTGGGCGAGGAGGGCGAATTCGAGGTGCCGGGTCAGCGGGTCGACGCCCGTGACACCACCGGCGCCGGTGACGCCTTTATCGGTTGCTTCGTTCAGCACTGGAGCCGCGACGGCCAAATCCGTCATGCCATGGAGCAGGCGGTGGCGTATTCGGCGTGCTCGGTCACGGCGCTGGGTACCCAGACCTCTTATCCCGACAGCGAAGCATTCGCCCGCTTCCAGCAACAGCGCTAACGCCCTCTACCCAGCCCGGAGAACAATAATGAACAAACCTGCGCTGCAACAGACACCCGATGGTTTCTACCTGAACCGCACGCCCTGGTTCGCCTTTATCCTGCTGTGCAGCATCTTTGCCTTGTGGGCGGCTGCGGCGAGCATGAATGACGTGCTGATCGCCCACTTCAAGAAGGCGTTTTTGCTCAGTGATTTCCAGACCGCCTTTGTGCAGTCGGCGTTTTACCTCGGCTACTTCTTTGTTGCGATTCCGGCCGCGATGGTGGTTCGTCGGTTCAGCTACAAGACCACGATCCTGATCGGCCTGCTGCTGTACATGTTCGGCTGCCTGTTGTTTTTCCCGGCCGCGTCCACGGCCAAGTACGGCATGTTCCTGCTGGCGCTGTTCGTGATTGCTGCCGGCCTGTCGTTCCTGGAGACAGCGTGCAACACCTACTCGACACTGATGGGCCCACGGGAAACCGGAACCCGGCGCTTGAACATCTCCCAGACCTTTCACCCCTTCGGCGCCATGGCCGGGGTGTACGTGGGCAGCTTCGTGATGTTCAAGGACACCGACGCCACCACCCAACAACTGCAGCAGATGAGTGTCTCCGAGGCTGCGGTGCAGCAGTTGCAAATGATTCAGTCCACGTTGTTGCCCTACAAGTGGATGATCGCTGTGCTGGTGCTGATGTTTATCCTGATCGCCATCACCAGGTTCCCGGCCTGCAAGGGCAATAAGCCGGCCGACAGCAAGCCCGGGAGCCTGCGTCAAAGCCTGGGACGGCTGTGGCGTAACCCGCGCTTCACCTTTGGCGTACTCGCGCAGTTTCTGTACGTGGGCGCGCAGGTGGGCGTGTGGAGCTTCACCATCCGCCTGGCCATGCAAATGGGCGGCATGAATGAACGCAGCGCTTCATGGTTTCTGCTCACCACCTTTGCCGCCTACTTTGTCGGCAAGATGATCGCCAACTTGCTGATGCGCCGACTGCACCCGGCCAAGGTCCTGGCGATTTACGGCGTGCTGTGCATCGTGCTGCTGGCCTACACCATTCTGGTGCCGAACATCTCGGCGGTGTACGCAGCAGTCGGCGTGAGCATTTTCCTTGGTCCATGCTGGCCGACAATCTACGGCTTGACCATCGATGGCCTGGGCGAGGACACCGGCGTCGGCGGTTCATTGCTGGTGATGAGCATTGTCGGCGGCGGAGTGATTCCGATCTTCCAGGGCCTGTTGTCTGACGCCAGCGGGGGCAACATGCAGTTGGCCTACAGCGTGCCGTTGCTGTGCTTTATCGTGATCGTGATCTATGCGGTCAAATGCCTGCGCCAGTCAGACACCGCCCCGTTGGGCTCGGCAGCAGCGGTGGCCTCATGAACACGCATATGCCGCTGTATCGTGCGGTGTTTGGCGAGCAGGAAAAGATCCTGTTGCAGTCTGGGGATTTCAAGGTCAGCGCCTGGACGTACCCGTCCGGCGTGCTGGCTGTGGCCCTGGAGAACAGCCGTGGGCGGCTTGTCGTGCTGCCTTATCAAGGGCAGATGATCTGGTCGGCCGTGTTCGACGGCTGTGACCTGACCATGAGCAACCTGTTTGAACAGCCTCGTCCCAGCCCGACGATCATCGATACCTACGGCTGCTTCATGTTCCACAGTGGCCTGCTGCGCAATGGTTGCCCGGCGCCGGATGATACGCATGCGCTGCACGGTGAAATGCCCTGCGCGCCCATGGACACGGCCTGGCTGGAAATAGGCGAGGGCTTTGTGCGCCTGGGCGGCTCGTATCAATACGCCAAGGGATTCGGTGATCGTTACCGGGCGTGCCCGAGCGTGACACTGCGCGCCGATTCGGCCCTGTTCGACATCGACATGGACGTGACCAACCTGGCCGGCAAGCCCATGGACCTGATGTACATGGCCCACATGAACTACGCCTATGTTGCGGGAGGCCGGTTCGTCGAGCCGCTGGGCATGCAGCGCCTGCGCCTGCGTACCAGCGTGCCGGACCACGTCAAGCCAACACCCGACTGGAGCGCCTACATGGCGCAGCTGGCCGAGCATCCAGCCCAGTTGGCCTGCCTCGATCAGCCGGCGCTGTACGACCCTGAGATTGTGTTTTTCTTCGACGGCGTGCGTACCGACGCCACGGGCCACGCGCACTTTCTGCTGGAGCATAGCGATGGCGCGGCGTTCTACACCCGTTATCGTCCCGAACAGTTTGAGCACGCCGCACGCTGGATCTTGCACACGCCGGATCAACAAGTGGCGGCCTTCGTGCTCCCGTCAACCTGCGAGCCCGAAGGCTATAACGCCGAGAACGCCAAAGGTCACGTGCGTCAGCTGGCAGCCGGGGCCAGCGCTTCGTTCAGCGTGACCACCGGCTACCTGAATGCGCAAGAGCGGCAGCGGTTGCTGGGTTAGACCAGCAATTGCGCGCCGCTGGCCTGAATGGCGTCCTTGTAGGCGCGGGGGACTTTCTTGTCGCTGACCACGTACTGAAAGTCGTCCAGGGTGGCGAAGTGAGCGGTGCGCACTGTGTCGAATTTGCTGAAGTCGGCGAGCAGCACCCGTTGCTGGGCCTGGCGCAGGACCTTTTGCTTGACCTCGACTTCATTGAAGTTGAAGCACGTCACGCCGAACTCCTGACTGACGCCCGCGGCGGTCACGAAGGCCCACGTCAGGCGCACGCTGTCGAGAATGCTGCTTTCGGCACTGCTTTCAAACACTTGGTTCTTGCGGTGAAAAGTGCCGCCGCATAACACGATGTGGCAGTTGGGTTTGTTCTGCAGCCTGAGCAGCACGTTCAACGAGCTGCACACCGCGGTGAACTCCAGCTCATCAGGGATGAAATCAATGACAAAGGGCGAGGTGGTGCCGCAGTCGAAAAATACCGTGTCACCGGGTTGTATCAACCGGGCGGCGAGCTTGCCGATGCGACGCTTTTCCTCGACGTGGCGCGTGTCCTGATCGGCTACCCGATAATCGCTGGCCTCGCTGCCGACCCGGGTGATATGGCCACCGAGCAGGCGCAAGTGATCGGTGAAGTGGCTCAGATCCCGGCGCAGGGTCATCTCGGACACGTCCAGCAGCGCGGCCATTTCCCTCAGGTGAATGGCGTTCTGGTCCTGCAAGGCTTGTTGGATAAGCTTGAGTCGCTCGGCTTTTCTACTGTCCACGAGTATTCCAGGGCTTGATTGTTTGTGTTAAATAAGTAACATTAAGTGTGAGTATTGTAACGTATTTTATGTGAGCGCTGTGACAAGCGGTACACGAACATTGGCAACATACAGGCAAGGACTCGTTAAATGAACACTCTTCAACCCGCGGCATTGGCGAAGTACATCGATCACACCTTGCTGGCTCCCGATGCCTCCCGTGAGCAGATCCGCACCTTGTGCGAAGAAGCCCGGGAACATGGCTTTTATTCGGTGTGCGTGAATTCAGGCCAGGTGCCTTACGCCGCGTCGTGCCTGACCGACGATAGCGTGGTGATTTGTGCGGTGGTGGGCTTCCCGCTGGGTGCCGGCCTGAGTGATACCAAGGCATTTGAAGCCCAACGGGCAATTGCCGCCGGGGCAGGGGAGATCGATATGGTGCTCAATATCGGTTGGTTGAAGGAAGGGCTGCTGGACGCGGTGCGCGATGACATTGCCTTGGTCCACAAGACCTGCGGCGCCGTGCCGTTGAAAGTGATCCTGGAAACCTGCCTGCTCGACGACGAACAGAAAGTCCAGGCGTGCGAGATCTGCCGGGATTTGGGCGTGGCATTCGTCAAGACGTCCACCGGGTTCAGCCGCAGCGGCGCAACGGTGGAAGACGTGGCGCTGATGCGCAAAACCGTGGGTGCCGGGGTTGGGGTCAAGGCCTCCGGTGGCGTGCGCGATTATGAGACGGCGATCAAGATGATCAATGCCGGGGCAACACGTTTGGGCAGCAGTTCGGGGATAGCGATTGTGGGCGGCGTGATGACGGCCGCGAGTGGTTACTGATCCAGATCCGATTGACTGTAGGCCCGCCTGTAACCTGATCCGCCAACTGCCTTGAACTCTGCCCGGCACCCGCGCTCGCAATAAGTAGGGCGCGGGTTTTGCCGCGTGCCGTGTTCATTCAGTCAAGGGAGCAGACCATGGATACCTACAACATCAACAAGACCGGCACGGGTTGGGCACTGACCAAGCAGGGCTCGGCGCGGCCGTCGAAAACGGCGGAAACCAAAGAGGCGATCGTTGAGTTGGCGAAGGAATTTCTCAGCGACAAGACGGCGTCGCTGAGGATTCACAGCATGGACGGGCGGATTCAGGAGGAGCGCACGTACCCGCGCAAAGCTGATCCGACACGATCTCCAGGCTAACCGAGTACCAAATGTGGGAGCGGGCTTGCTCGCGAAAGCGGAGTGTCAGGCACTACATGTGTGACTGATCCACCGCCTTCGCGAGCAAGCCCGCTCACACACTGGATTGACGTCCGGCCTTAGAGAATCGGCTTGCCACCGGTCACCGCATAGCGCGAGCCCGAGATGTAACTCGCCTCATCCGACGCCAGCAGCACATAGATCGGTGCCACTTCCACCGGCTGTCCCGGGCGGCCCAGTGGCGTCTCGCTGCCAAAGCTGTTCACGTCCTCATCGGGCATGGTCGAGACAATCAACGGCGTCCAGATCGGCCCTGGCGCCACACTGTTCACACGGATGCCCTTGCTGCCCAAGAGTTGCGCCAGGCCGCCGGTAAAGTTGGCAATTGCGCCCTTGGTGGCCGCATACGCCAGCAACGTCGGCTTGGGCATATCGGAGTTCACCGAACTGGTATTGATGATCGACCCGCCGGCCTTCATATGTGGCAGGGCCGCCTTGCAGATGCGAAACATCGCAGTGATGTTGATATCGAAGGTCTTGACCCATTCCTCGTCGGGAATCTCTTCCAGAGTCTCGTGGGTCATCTGGAACGCTGCGTTATTCACCAGCACGTCGATACGCCCGAACTGCTCGACGGTTTGGTCGACAATCGCTTGGCAGTTGGCCTTTTGCGCGAGGTCCCCTGGCAACAACAGGCACTGGCGACCGGCTTCTTCCACCCAGCGTGCGGTTTCCTTCGCGTCCTCGTGTTCATCCAGGTAGGCGATGGCCACGTCGGCACCTTCACGGGCAAAGGCAATCGCCACGGCGCGGCCGATGCCGCTGTCGGCGCCGGTGATCAGGGCGATCTTGTTGGCCAGGCGGCCGGAGCCGGTGTAGCTCTTCTCGCCGCAGTCGGGGTAGGGGTCCATCTTCTTCTGCGAACCGGGAACGGATTGGGCCTGGCTGGCGAAAGGTGGGCGTGGGTAGTCAGTCATCTCAATCTCCATAGATCACAACGGGTTCTATGGATTAGTAATTTTGCGCGCGGCAATAGTTGTAATCGATTCCCGCAAGGCCCGACGAATGGTTTGCGATCAACCGTGCTGGCAGGCATCACCCAGGCGCATGTAGTCCAGCTCATGCCGCACGCCGTGGCTGTCGATGTAGACCATGTGGCCCTTGACCGGACCGCACTCGGTGGATGACTCGGTACTGACCCGCACCACTTTGGCGATATCCAGGTCCTGAGAGTAGTCGTACGTCTCGCTGGCGGGTGCGCTGGCACTCACAGTGGGTGCCAGGGTTTCGCCTTGGGCGACGGCCAGTGTGCTGAACAGGCCCAGCACGGCAATAAGCAAATAACGCATGAGAACCTCCGACACCACGAAGGTGGTGGCTTGACTGTGAGGTTCATTCTACAAAGCGCCTGCCGGGGGGATGAACGCCTGCGGGCCAATAGCAGACATCAGCCAAATCGATGCGCGCAGGCGCTTATATTCATTTGAGAGTCACAGCTGATTTTTTATTACTTCCAAAGCCCGATATCTCTGCGGCACAGTCGCTGCCTTTATTCCAGGCCCCGACTCAGGGGGCGTTGGCGGATGATTGTTGAGACGGGCGATAGGTCTCGTAAGGGAGCAAGGCATGGGTGTCAGTCAGGCCCTCGGTTACCCATTGATTGGGCAGATGTTCCAAAAGGATTACCAGTGGTTGTGCAGTTCAGTCAGGCGAACCTTGGGGTGTCATCACAGCGCACAGGACATTGCCTCGGAAACCTTCCTGCGGGTGTTGTCGCTACCGGACCCCGCCGCTATTCGCGAACCTCGGGCGCTGTTGACCACCATCGCCCGGCGCCTGGTGTACGAGGGCTGGCGTCGGCAGGACCTGGAACGTGCCTACCTTGAAAGCCTGGCCCATGCGCCCGTGCCGGTGCACCCATCACCCGAAGAGCGGGCGTTGGTCATCGAGGCCTTGCTGGCCGTGGATCGCCTGCTGGACGGGCTGTCCGCCAAGGCCAAGGCGGCGTTTCTTTACCATCAACTGGACGGCCTGACCTACAGCCAGATCGGCGAGCGCTTGCAGGTCTCCACCAGCCGTGTACAGCAATACATGGCCGATGCCTTCAAGCGCTGCTACCTGGTGATGGCTCAGCCATGAGCCTTTTGCGCCCGGAAGAAGCCGTGGTGGAGGAGGCCGCGCGGTGGATGGCCCTGCTGCAATCGGAGCACGCCAGCGCTCAGGAACGGCAGGCATTCGAGACGTGGTGCGCGGCTGACATTCGTCACCGCCAGGTAATTGATCAAATGAGCGGTGGCATGGGGCTGTTGCGCAATCATGCATTGCGCGGAGTGCCCAGCGAGCACCTTTTGCATAGCCTGAAAGCACCGTCCAGCCGTCGACGTTTTGTCGCTGGTAGCCTGGGTATCGTCGCGTTGGCAGCGCTGTTTCTCGGTCGTCGCCAGGGCTGGTTGGGGGATACCAGCGAGCTGTCCACTGGCACTGGGGAGCGTAAACACTTCACGCTGGACGACGGCAGCTTGCTGACGCTGAACGCACAGAGCCGGGCGATTGCGCGTTTCGATGCACACCGGCGTGTGCTGGAGTTACGGGATGGGGAGTTGCTGGTGGACGTGGCCAAGGACCCGGCGCGGCCCTTCGTGGTGCAAACCCGGCATGGCCAGATTCGCGCGTTGGGTACCCGATTCCTGGTGCAGCGTGACGAAGCGTCCACCCGTCTGTTGATGCTGCATTCGCGAGTGGAAGTGGTCACTCAGGACGGCGCGCGTCAAATCGTGGAGGCGGGGCAGAGCATGCGGTTTGATCAACAGCACACCTTTGGCCTTGGCCCCCTCAAGGGCGATGAAACCGGTTGGACCCAAGGACGCCTTGAAGTCCACGACCGGGCGTTAAGCGAAGTGATCGACAGCCTGCGCAGCTATCGCCCCGGGATTCTGCGCCTGAGCCCCAATGTGGCGCAGCTGCGCCTGAGCGGCATCTATCCCCTGGACGATACGGACCGCACCCTGCAGCTGCTGGAGAATTCATTACCGATTCGCGTGACGTATCACAGCGCCTATTGGGTAAGTATTGAGGCCCGTTAAACCGGTTATAAACTCATAGCATCTTCGCCTAAACACCGCCCTATAAAAACGCGTCTGCCGCTGCTCAACCCCTGTAGACACATTCAACAGGGAGATCCTCGATGTTCTTATTCAAACAACAATTACCTCGACTGACGCTGGCGGCGGCGTTGGCGATGGGTGTCTGCAGCACCTGCGTAATGGCCCAGGAAGCGGCCAGCCAGGTGTTCAGCTTTGATATCGCCGGCGGTCCGCTCGATACGGTGCTGCTGGATATTTCCCGGCAGACCGGCGTGATGATTTCCTTCAATCAGCAGTTGGTTCAGGGCAAGCGCAGCGCCCCCATTCGCGGAGATTTGGGCAGCCTGCAAGCGGTGGACAAAGCGTTACAGGGCAGCGGCCTGCAAGTCAGCGACAGCGAACAGGGGCTGACGGTGCACGCAGCGCCCGTGACCTCCACCAACGCCGTCCCGGCCGCGGGGAAAAGTACTGACTACCGTATGGAAAAAGTCACAGTGACCGGCTCGGCGATTCGTCGGGTGGACGCGGAAACGGCCGTGCCGGTGACCATCCTGCGGGTCGAGCAATTGCGCGAGCAGGGTGTGAGCACTACCGAGGAGTTGATTAGCCGCATCTCGGCGAACCAATCTTCCGTTGGCTCCGGGCGTTCGGTGGGTTCCAGCAGCGGCGGTGCAGCGTTTGCCGACTTGCGCGGGATTGGCGCGAACAAAACCCTGGTGCTGCTCAACGGCCGGCGCCTGAGCAACAACGCCGTCAACACCACCAACGGCTCCGGGGTGGACTTGAACACCATCCCGTTCGCCGCTATCGACCGTGTGGAAGTGCTGCGCGATGGCGCGTCGGCGCTGTACGGCACCGACGCGATCGGTGGGGTGATCAACTTCATCACCAAGACCAGCCTGACCGGCGGCCAGCTCTCGACCAATTACGATTCGCCGACCCGCTCCGGCGGTGGTGACAGCCATAACTTCAGCGGCAGTTATGGTTTTGGCGACCTTGAAGACGACCGCTTCAACGTATTTGGCGTGGTCAGCTATGACAAGCAGACGCGCCTGGCCGCCAAGGACCGCGACTACACCTACAACTACCAGCCCGGTCGCGGCCTGGATTTCACCTCGGGCACCGCCGCCCCGGCGAACTGGAGCCAGGGCAGCAACGCGACCAACCCGCTGGCCGGCTCCGGCTGTAACTCCCCCGGGTTGCTGTCACGCAATGGCATCTGCCGCCAAAGCCTGTGGAGTTACCTGGACCTGGTGCCGGAAACCGAAAAAACCTCGGCCTTTGCCAAAGCCACCGGCAAGCTGGCCGATGACCACACCGTGAGCCTTGAGTACTTCTGGGCGCGCAACGAAAACCGCACGCAGATCGGCCCGGGGACCCTGATGGGCGCCCAAGTGAATCCGAGAACGGCGTTCTATCCGGGCAACGGCATCACTCCGGGCCCGACGGGTTTTGCCCTGGACCCAACACAACCCGTGGATGTGAACTGGCGCGAAACCGACGCCGGGGCGCGCAAGCACGAAGATGACAACACCAGCCAGCGCCTGCTGCTGAGCTTCGAGGGCAACGTGGCGAACTGGGACTACAACGTCGGTGCGTCCTACAACCAGAACAAAGTGGTGCAAACCATTCTGGACGGTTATGTGAACGACCAGACCATCAGCCAGGGTATCGCCAACGGCGTGATCAACCCGTTCGGGCCGCAGAGCGAAGCGGGCAGGGCGTTGCTCGCCTCCAGCCGCGTCGATGGCGATTACGCCACTGCCGTGGGCCGAGTGAAGAGTATCGACGGTCGCGTCAGCCGTGAAATCGGCGACTGGTTTGGCGCAGGTCCCACAGGCCTGGCGCTGGGTGGCGAATACCGCAAGGAAGATTTTCACCAGGACTTCGCCCAATTCGCCGAGACCGTGCAGAGCCTCGGCGTAGACCCCAATGGTGCGGTACGCGGCAATCGCAGCGTCTCGGCCGAGTACGCCGAGGTGAATGTGCCGGTGCTCGAAAGCCTGGAGCTGTCCGCGGCGGTGCGTCATGACAAATACAGCGACTTCGGCAGCACCACCAACCCGAAATACTCGTTCCGTTTTCAGCCATTCAAAGAGCTGGTGGTTCGCGGCGCCTACAGCGAAGGGTTCCGTGCGCCGTCGCTGTATGAGTTGTACAACCCGACCTACACCAGCTACACCGTGGCCAACTACAACGACCCGCGCCTGTGCCCGGGCGGTACGCCGGCCAATGGCGGGATCGGTAACCGCGACTGCGCCCAACAGTTCCGCCGGCAAACGGGCGGCAACGGCAGCTTGAGCCCGGAAACCGCACGTAACGTGACGTTTGGCTTCGTGTTTCAACCGATTGAGCGCCTCAGTGCCGCCCTGGATTTCTGGTGGATCACCATCGCCAACCAGATCGCCGAGTTCCCCGAGTCCTCGGTATTTGACGACCCGGATGCCTACGGCGACCGCTTGATTCGCAAGGCCGACGGCTCCATCGATCACATCGTTACCGGCCTGGCCAACCTCGGGAAAACCAAGACCAACGGCGTGGATGTGAGTTTCGATTACCGCTTCCCGAGCACCGCCATCGGTGACTTCGGGATCGGCCTGCAAGGCACCTACGTCAACGAATACAAATACCAACAGGAGCTCAAAGGCGACTACATCGACAAACTCGGTGATTTTCGTGGCGGCGAATTCTCCACCGCTGGCGCCGTTGCACGCTGGCGCCACAGCCTGACCGGCACCTGGGCCCGCGGACCGCTGGGCGTCAGCCTGACCAACCGCTACACCAGTGGCTATCACGACTCGGACCCGGAAACCCATGATTCCGTAGGCTCCTACAATGTCTGGGACCTGGCGGGTACCTACAACTGGAGCAAGTCCCTGGCCGTCACATTGGGCGCGAAGAACCTGTTCGACCGCGCGCCGCCATTCAGCAACCAGACCTACGCGTTCCAGAGCGGGTACGACCCCAAGTACGCCGACCCGTTTGGGCGGATCCTCTATACCCGAGTCAGTTACAACTTCTGATTTTTCATAAGGTCTGGACGCTGCTCTATAAAACAGGCTGGTCCGCTGCACCTACCTCCTAGGTGCAGCGTGATTCTCCTGTCGATAACCTTATTCCAAAACGGTATTTCCACGCCATTCATAAGACTCCTTATGATCACGTCATAACTCGTTATGACAAGTGGTCCTGATGAACGAATCAACCATCGCCTTATCTCCTCTGTCCAGCGTTCCGCTGCATGCCCAACTGCGGGATCTGCTGCGCAGCCGCATCCTTGATGGTGAGTACGCGCCGAACACCCAGATGCCTTCCGAAAGCGAGCTGGGTGCGCGCTTCAAAGTCAGCCGCATCACCGTGCGCCAGGCCTTGGGTGATCTGCAAAAGGAAGGCCTGATCTACAAGATCCACGGCAAGGGTACCTTCGTCTCCAAGCCCAAGGCTTATCAGAACGTCAGCACTCTGCAAGGGTTGGGCGAGTCCATGACCGAGCGCGGCTATGAAGTGATCAATCGCCTGCGCAGCTACCGCTTTGTGCCCGCTGACAAGTTAGTGGCCGAGCGCCTGGGCGTGGAGGAGGGCACCACTGTCACGCAGATCAAGCGGGTACGGCTGATCAATCGCGAGCCGGTGTCGCTGGAAATCACCTACCTCAGCCAGGCCCTGGGCGAGCGCCTGGAAAACGCCGACCTGGTGACCCGCGACATCTTTCTGATCCTGGAGAACGACTGCGGTTTGCAACTGGGTCACGCCGACGTGGCGATTGACGCGGTGCTCGCCGATAGCGAACTGACCCAGGCGCTGAACGTGGAGGCGGGTTCGCCGATCATGCGCATCGAGCGCCTGACCCACACCGCCGACGGCCAGCCAGTGGACTTTGAACACCTGTATTACCGCGGCGATGCGTTTCAGTACCGCCTGCGCATCGACCGTCAGCGAGGTAGCCGCCCGTGAGCCGCAAAACCCTGGAGCTGGAATACGACATCGTGGTGATCGGCGGCGGCACCGCCGGCCCCATGGCAGCGATCAAGGCCAAGGAGGCCAACCGCGATTTACGCGTTCTGTTGATCGACAAGGCCAACGTCAAACGCAGCGGCGCCATCAGCATGGGCATGGACGGGCTGAACAACGCGATTATTCCAGGCCACTCCACGCCGGAGCAGTACACCAAGGAAATCACGATCGCCAACGACGGTATCGTCAACCAGGCGGCGGTGTATGCCTACGCGACCCACAGCTTTGAAACCATCGAGCAGTTGGACCGCTGGGGCGTGAAGTTCGAGAAAGACGAAACCGGCGATTACGCAGTGAAAAAAGTCCATCACATGGGCGCTTATGTGCTGCCGATGCCGGAAGGGCACGACATCAAGAAGGTGCTGTATCGCCAGCTCAAGCGGGCGCGGGTCAACATCACCAACCGGCTGGTCTGCACTCGTTTGCTCACCGACAGTGAAGGCGCAGTGAACGGCGTGATGGGGTTTGACTGCCGTACGGCCGACTTCCAGGTGATCAAGGCCAAGGCGGTCATCCTGTGCTGCGGCGCGGCCGGCCGCCTGGGTTTGCCATCGTCGGGTTACCTGATGGGCACCTATGAAAACCCGACCAACGCCGGCGACGGCTACGCCATGGCCTACCACGCAGGTGCGGAACTGGCGAACCTGGAGTGCTTCCAGATCAACCCGCTGATCAAGGACTACAACGGCCCGGCCTGCGCTTATGTCACCGGGCCCTTGGGTGGCTACACCGCCAACAACAAGGGTGAGCGCTTTATTGAATGCGACTACTGGAGCGGGCAAATGATGTGGGAGTTCCACCAGGAGCTCGAAAGCGGCAACGGCCCGGTGTTTCTCAAGCTCGATCACCTGGCCGAGGAAACCATCCAGAACATCGAGCAGATCCTGCACAGCAACGAGCGTCCCAGCCGTGGTCAGTTTCACGCTAACCGGGGCACTGACTACCGCAGCCAGATGGTCGAGATGCACATCTCCGAGATCGGCTTTTGCAGCGGGCATTCGGCGTCGGGCGTGTGGGTCAACGAGCGCGCCGAGACGTCGGTCAAGGGCCTGTATTCGGCGGGTGACATGGCGGCCGTGCCCCACAACTACATGCTCGGTGCGTTCACCTATGGCTGGTTCGCCGGCACCAACGCTGCCAGCTTTGTGGCCGAGCGCGAATTCAGCGCGGTGGATGCCCGGCAAGTCGCCACCGAGCAGGCGCGGGTCTACGCGCCGCTGGACCGCGAAACCGGCCTGCCGCCGGCCCAGGTCGAATACAAGCTGCGGCGCTTCGTCAACGATTACCTGCAACCGCCCAAGGTCACTCGCAAGATGGAAATCGGCTTGCAACGCTTTGCCGACATCGAGCGCGACCTGGACCAGATGAAAGCCCACAACCCCCATGAATTGATGCGCGCGATGGAAACCAGCGTGATTCGCGACTGCGCCGAAATGGCCGCCCGCGCCTCACTGTACCGCGCTGAAAGCCGCTGGGGTTTGTACCACTACCGGGTTGACCACCCGCAACGCAACGATGCCGACTGGTTCTGCCATTGCCACCTGAAAAAAGGTGACGACGGGCAGATGGTCAGCTTCAAGAAACCCGTCGAGCCGTATGTGATTGCGTTGGATGCCGAAGAGCTGCAGGCCTACGACCGCCTGCGGGTGGGCGCCCACGCGGCTGCCTGAACCTGCGTTGCACCGCTACAGCCAGAGAGCGCAAAAGCGCCAAGGACACCGTGAAATGGCCTACCAGCCCCAGGAAATATTCTTCCGCTCCAATGCCCCGGTGACGGTGGATGAAGACAAGTGCATCGCCGAAAAAGGCTGCACGGTCTGCGTCGACGTGTGCCCGATGGACCTGTTGGCGATCAATCCGGCAACCCAGAAAGCGTACATGGCGTTCGATGAATGCTGGTACTGCATGCCCTGTGAAAAAGATTGCCCCACCGGCGCAGTCAAGGTCGAGATCCCGTACCTGCTGCGCTGAGATCTGCCGCAAACGCCATCCGCCAACCCCGGACGCCATCCGAGTGACACCCCCTCGTTTCCCACCACGCCAGACCGTGGCGGAGACGACTCTTTCAATCACGATTCGAGGGGAACTACCCAAATGTTATTGCGTGCAACCTTGGCCGGCCTGGTGCTGGCTTCCTTGAGCCTGTCGGCTCAGGCCCAAACGATCCGGGTGGCCATCGGCACCCAGGACACCACCATCAACTGTGCGGCGGGCGGCTTGCTGATCCGCGAGCTGGGGCTGTTGGACAAGTACCTGCCACACGACGGCAAGTACAAGGACGCTACCTACGACGTGCAGTGGAAAAACTTCACCAGTGGCGCGCCGCTGACTAATGAAATGGTCGCCGGCAAACTGGACTTTGGCGCGATGGCCGACTTCCCCGGCGCCTTCAATGGCGTGGCGTTCGAAGCGGCGGGCAAGCACAGCCTGTTTATCAGCGTGTTGTCGGGCAATATCAAGGGCAGCGGCAATGGCATCGTGGTGCCGATTGCTTCCAGCGCCCAGTCCCTGGCCGACCTGAAAGGCAAGACCATCTCCGTACCATTCGCCTCGACGGCCCACGGCATGTTGCTGCGCGCCGTTGCAGCCCAGGGTTGGGACCCGCTGAAGGACGTCAACATCATTGCCCAGGCGCCCGAAGTGGCGGGTTCGGCGTTGCAGGCCAACAAGATCGACGCCCATGCGGACTTTGTGCCGTTTGGCGAACTGTTCCCCAACCGGGGTTTTGCCCGCAAGATCTACGACGGCTCGCAATCCAATACCCCGACGTTTCACGGCGCGCTGGTGGACGAGGGTTACGCCAAACAGTACCCGGAAGTGGTCATCGCCTACCTGCGCGCAAGTATCGAGGCCAATCAGTTGCTGGCCGCAGAACCGGAGAAGTACAGCGAACTGATCGAAAAAGTCACCGGTGTCGAAGCCGAGGTGAACTACCTGTTCCATGGCCCGCTGGGGGTGCAAACCCGTGACCTGAGCTGGAAACCCGAATACCGCCAGGCCGTGGGCACCGCGATCGACACCCTCAAATTGCTGAAAAAGGCCGACCGCGGTCTGGACCTCAATACCTTTATCGACGACCAGTACATCCGTGCCGCGTTCAAGGCATCTGGCCTGGACTATGCGGCGCAATTGGGCAATTACACCCAATCCCCGCTGAAGGCCAATGATGCCCTGACCGGCAAACCGATCACCGACTGGAAGCATGTCGCGCAAATCTGGGTCGAGGGTGAGCCCAAGGTGCGCGATTACGCCTCGGCCGAGGCGGCGTTCACCGCCCTGGACAGCCTGAACAAACAAGGCAAGGCGGTGCGCGCGGTCTATGCCCAGGCCCAGGACAGCGGCATCAAGTTGTTGGCCAGCCAGGCGTGGTTTGCGAGCAATCAGCAAGGCCAACTCAGCGCGTTCCTGCTCAAGGGCCAGGCGCAGCAGTTCGCCCAGGCTCAGGGCGGCAAGGTGTTCAACTTTACCGACGCCGGCGTGCAGGCCGTTGCCGGTCGCTGAGGGAGCGTGTTCATGACAAGCACCCCATGGCGCTGGCTGCCCAAGGCCGCTTCATTGCTGTTGTGCCTGCTGTTCTGGCAGTTGGCGGCCAGCCAGCACTGGAACCTGTGGCTGGTGACCTTCGCCAATGTGCCCACGCCGGGCTCCGTGGTGCAGGCCGCCCTTGGGCTGGCGGACTCGGGCAAGCTCGCCAGGCACCTGGGTGCGAGTTTGACCCGGGTGTTTGAAGGCTACCTGGCGGCAGCAGTGGTGGGCATCGGCCTGGGCATCGCGATTGGCCGCTGGAAGTGGGCGGAAGACCTGCTGTTGCCGCCATTGGAGGTGATACGGCCGATCCCGGCGGTGGCCTGGATTCCGCTGGCGATCCTGATGTTCCCGTCGTCGGAGCTGTCGATGATCTTCATTACCTTCACCGGCGCGCTGTTTCCGGTGCTGCTCAACACCGTGCATGGCGTGGAGGGCGTCGACCCACGGCTGATCGCGTCGGCGCGCAGCCTGGGGGCAGGGCGCCGGGCGATCCTGCTGGAAGTGATCCTGCCAGGCGCCGCGCCGAGCATCATCACCGGCCTGGCCATCGGCATGGGTACTTCGTGGTTCTGCCTGGTGACGGCGGAAATGATCTCCGGCCAATACGGCATCGGCTATTACACCTGGGAGTCCTACACCATCCAGAACTATGCCGACATTGTCGTCGGCATGCTGTTGATCGGGGTGCTGGGCATGGGCAGCAGCCTGTTGGTCAAGCGCCTCGGTGCACTGTTCACGCCCTGGCATCGACCACGAGGTAAAGCCTGATGAGTCAACTTGAAGGGCGTGTCGAGATTCGCGGCTTGTCCATTGTATTGGGCGAAAAGCAGCAGGCATTCGAGGCGGTGAAAGCGTTGGATTGCAGGATCGAGCCGGGCCAGTTTGTGTGCATCCTCGGGCCGTCCGGGTGTGGCAAGTCGACCTTGCTCGGCGCGTTGGCCGGGCACCTCACGCCGAGCCAGGGCACCTTGGAAATGGACGGCGAGCCGGTTGTCGGGCCGTCCCAGCAGCGGGGTATGGTGTTTCAGCAACACACCCTGTTCCCTTGGCGCTCGGTGCGCGAAAACGTCGCCTTTGGCCTGAAGATGCGCGGTGTAGGCAAGGCCGAGCGCCTGGCTGCCGCCGATGAAATTCTTCAACTGGTGGGCTTGGAAGATTGTGCCGAGCGCTGGCCCAACCAGCTGTCTGGCGGCATGCAGCAGCGGGTGGAAATCGCCCGGGTGTTGATCAACCGTCCCGGCCTGCTGTTGATGGACGAACCCTTCGGCGCGCTGGACGCCTTGACCCGCATGAAGATGCAGGCCTTGCTGCTGGACATCTGGACGCGTATCCGCACCACCGTGGTGTTTGTCACCCATGACATCGACGAAGCGTTGTTCCTGGCCGACCGCATCCTGGTCATGAGCCCACGGCCCGGGCGCATCATCGAAGATTTCCTGCTGACCTTCCCGAGGCCACGCAGCACCGAGCTGATGACCTCGCCGGAATTTACCCACCTCAAGCGCCATTGCCTTGAGCTGTTGCACCACGAAGAGGGTCGCCAGTTGCCACGGCTGAACCCGCTCGGGCTACCCAACGATCACCCAAGACCGCGATTTGCCATATGACCTATGAAACCGAAAACCCCGACATCGAAGCCCTGCGCCCCCGGCTGCAAGCGCCGGATGCCGGCATGCGCCGGATCGCCCTGATTGATTTGGCAGACCTGGAAGACCCAGACGGCCTGGTGTGGCTGGTAGACAGCCTGCGCCACGACCCGGCCACCGACGTGCGCGCCCAGGCCGCCAGCCTGCTGGAAGCCTGGGAGGAAGACGAAGTGGTCGAGGCGCTGTGCCAGGCGCTGACCGACACCGAGGTATCGGTGCGTGACGCAGCCGCCCAGAGCTTGAGCGTGCTCAAGACAACACAGGCGGGCCGGTTGTTATTACCCTGGACCACCCACGCCGACGTCAGTGTGCGCACGGCTATATTTCGTGCCTTGCGCGAGTTGCGCCTTGAAGATTCGGCGCCGTCGGCACTGTTGGCGCTGAACGATGCCGATGCGGGCGTACGCCGCGAAGCAGTCGGCGTGCTTGGCTGGCTAAAGCACCTGCCGGCACTGGAGGCCTTGGCGATACTGGCCAGCAGCGACCCGGACACCGAAGTCCGGCGCGCCGCCACCGGCGCCCTGGGTCTTGCCAGTGATGATCGGGTGCTACCCGCGCTGTATGAAGCGTTGCAGGACGTCACTTGGCAAGTGCGGGAGGAGGCGGCGACTACCCTGGGCAAAGTCGGTAGTGCCAGTGCAGGCGACGCCTTGATCAAGGCGCTGGCCGATGACTACTGGCAAGTCCGCCTGCGCGCAACCCGCAGCCTGGGTCGCCTGCGCTATGCCCCAGCGTTGCACGGGTTGGTCCTGACCTTGGGCCATAGCATCAGCAATCTGCGCAAGGAAGCCGCTCTGGCACTGGGCGAATTGGGCGATCGCCAAGCCCTTGGTCCGTTGCGTGATGCCGCCAACGATGGCGACCCGGAAGTGCGCAAGGCGGTCCGCATTGCCCTGGAGCAACTGCAATGAACAGCGCACCGAAAAGCATTGGGCGCGATGATGAAGGACGCTTGAGGCTGGAATGGCATGAAGGCGTGCAATGGATCGACCATACCCGCCTGCGCCGTGAATGCCCGTGTTCACAGTGCAGGGCCTTTCGGTTGAGGGGCATGCTGCCGCTGGTATCGGACGGTGTTCGGGTACTGGAAGTGCATCCCCAGGGGTATGGCGTGCAGTTGATCTTCAGCGATGGGCATCAGCGGGGGATTTACCCGTGGGCCTATTTGGCGGGCATGGGGCTTCAGGCTGAGGCCCCAATTTCCACTGCTCAGGTACGCGGCTGAGGCTGCAGGTGCGCCGGCAGGCGGTGCAGCGTCCACCACACGGTGAGCATCGCCGCCACAGCGCTGAGTGCGATGCCGATCAACATCGGCGCCGGTGTGTGGTCGGCGAACACACCCACTACCGCCATGCACACGGCCGCGGTGATCATCTGGATCGCGCCCAACAAAGCCGATGCAGAACCGGCGACGGCGCCGTGATCTTCCAGGGACAACACCCCGGCCGCCGGCAATAGCAGGCCGAGGAAACCAAAGCCGACAAACAGCAGCGCCATCATCAACGGCAGGCTGTTGCCCCACAGTGTGGTAAGGGCGAGCAAGGTCATGACGGTCGCCACGCCGGCCACCGACCAACGAATCAGAGGGGCCAAACCGAAGCGGGCACTCAAGCGCGCCGTCAGTTGGCTAAGGGCAAAAAACGACGCTGCGTTGAGGGCAAAGCACAGGCTGAATTGCGTTGGCGTGAGCCCGTAATACTCGATGTAAACGAACGGCGCGCTGCCGATGAACACGAAGAACGTCGCCAGGCCAAAACCGCCCACCACCGACAACCCGGTAAACACCGGATCGCGCAGCAACGCGCCGTAGCTGCCGAACGCATTGCCCAGGGTCTTGCCCAGGCGGCGTTCGGCGGGGTGGGTTTCCGGCAGTTGCACGGCGGTCATGATCAGGCACAGCACGGCGGCCACACCCAGCGCCAGAAACACTTCGCGCCAGCTCCATACCGCAATGATCAGGCTGCCCGCCAGTGGCGCGAGAATCGGCGAAATACTCACCACCAGCATCAACAACGCCATTAAGCGTGCAGCTTCATGGCCGGTGTACAAGTCACGGACAATTGCCCGGGGAATCACCATCCCGGCGCAGGCGCCAAAGGCCTGCAACGCCCGGAAGCCGATCAGCGCTTCGATGGTGGGGGCGAGGGCGCAACCAATGCTGCCCACGATAAAGATCACCAGGCCGGCGTAGATCGGCGGTTTGCGCCCGAACACATCGCTGATCGGGCCGTAGAACAGCTGGCATACACCGATGATCATAAAGAACACCGTCAGGCTCATCTGCACCGCAGCGGGCGAGGCATGCAGGCTGGCACCCAGCGTTGGCAAAGCCGGCAGGTAGATGTCGATGGCAAACGGGCCGACGGCGGTGATCAACCCCAGCAGCAGGGCGAGGTGGGCGATACTTCGAGACATGGTGATTCCGGACGGCGGTAAAAAAGAGCGGCCAGCTTAGTGATCACCCTCGGTGCATACAAGCCGGTGCTTACAGACTCAGTACATAGTCATGAGGGGCCGAGTGTCGTAAACGATCCCTGATCGCGTGATAAACTCGTAATCTATTGATTTAACTCAACTAAATATCCATTTAGTCGAGTTAAGTATTTCGTGAGTTTAAGGCTGGGCGAGGGCGCCTGTTCGGCGTTCGCTGATGCGTTCAACCGCGAGCATGTGATCGGTACCCCATTGGCAAAGCGGCCCCAAGGCCTTGGCCAGTGAATGGCCGAATGGGGTCAGGGAATATTCGACCTTCGGCGGGATTTCCTTGAAGTCGATGCGATTAATGATTTCATCGCGTTCCAGCTCCTTCAGCTGCTGGATCAGCACCTTATCCGTCACGCCGCCAACTGCACGCCGCAGTTCGCCATAACGGTGAACTTCATGGGCCAGGTGGTACAAGACCAACGGTTTCCATTTCCCGCCAATCACCGCCAGGGCGGCGTCGAGCCCGCAATTAAAGGTGCTATTCGACATGTTTGTGCCCTCAGGCTGGGTACTTACCAAAAGGTGCATACTATTCAAAACAATAGCGCAGATCTACGCTTGAGCCTCAACATTTCCAGGAAACACTCATGAACAGGCTCAACGGAAAAATCGCAGTCGTCACCGGTGGCAACAGCGGGATTGGCTTGGCCAGTGCCATACGTTTTGCGGCCGAAGGTGCACAGGTCGTTATCGTCGGACGTCGCCAGGAGGAACTGGACAAAGCGTTGGTCCTGATCGGGCATGACGCCGTTGCAATCCAGGGCGACATTTCAAATCTGCAGGATCTGAAGCGGGTATTCGCCCAGATCAAAGCAGACAAAGGCCAGATTGATGTGTTGTTCGCCAATGCTGGCTTGGGAGATCTGGAACCCATCGGATCGATCACCGAGGAATCATTTGATCGCACATTTGGCGTGAACGTGAAAGGCACGCTGTTCACCGTACAAAACGCGTTGCCACTGATGAGCGCCGGTGGCTCGATCGTGCTGACCGGTTCAACGACAGCCTCGATGGGCACCGCAGCGTTCAGCGTGTACAGCGCCTCGAAAGGTGCACTGCGAAACTTCGCCAGAAGCTGGGCGCTGGATTTGCAAGGCACGGGTATTCGCGTCAACGTGCTTTCACCTGGGCCGACAACGACACCGGGTTTGGACCGAGCGCTTTCGGGTACCGGCCAGAAGGATGCGATTGTTGATTCGATGGTGACGCGTGTGCCGCTGGGTCGTATGGGTTTGCCAGATGAAGTGGCGAATGCGGCAT
Source organism: Pseudomonas sp. AN3A02 (assembly GCF_011765255.1). Lineage (NCBI taxonomy): Bacteria > Pseudomonadati > Pseudomonadota > Gammaproteobacteria > Pseudomonadales > Pseudomonadaceae > Pseudomonas > Pseudomonas sp. AN3A02. Next base: position 276,049 of record NZ_JAARNI010000004.1, on the reverse strand, counting down.
TGTTCCTGGCGTCGGATGAAAGCAGCTTCATGACAGGCAGCGAGATGTTCGTAGATGGTGGTTTCGCTCAGGTGTGATTCAGGGTCATCGGCCAAATCGAGATGGGTTGGGTTTGGCCGATGAGGAGCGTGGTGCGCTGGTTGAAATCTGACTGGCACTGCCCCTGATAGCGAATCATATGATTGCGCATAATGTATATTATGTTAAACGAGGTGCTATGTCAGATATGTTCATAAGCTACGTAAGTCACTGATTCGACCAATTCGTATTTGACGTCTACTCTCTCAACGGGCCATGTGTTTCGTGTTCATGGCGAGTCCTTGAATGAGGTAGCTGTCGATGAAACTGATCCAGTGCAGGTTCTCTTCAGGTCAACGACTACCGCTGCTTGTACAAGCTGGTGATGCGACGCCGTTGCCCATACTCATTCCGTTCATCTACGTCCAACTCAAACTCAGGCACCGGGCTTACAACACGGCTGCGGCGCACCTGCGCGCGATCCAGGCTTTCTACGCCTATGCCAAAAGCCGAGATCTGGATATCGATGAGGCCATCTTGGCCTGCCACTTTGAGGCGATTCTGGCTTTGCTGGACGGTTACGCTATTTGGCTCCAAAGTGGCCGTCATGCCGATAATCTGATCGCCCGAATCGGCAAAGCTGGCACTGTACTTTTTCAGCAGATCAGTTCACGAACACGTGACCAGTACCTGCGCCTGCTGAAGAAATACCTGTCTTGGTGCGTCACCCGTTACATCCCGCGCGCCCGTCAGAATTCAGCCACACAGGCTGACATCAACGTGGTATTTGCCGATGTTGCCGACGTCATTGAGCGGCGCTTTGAGAGCTATATCATCAATGCTCGTCCTGATCGCACTCGTTACCGCAGCCTGACAGATACGCAACTACAGATCGTTCGCACACTGATTCGCCCTGGCGCTGCGGCGAATCCGTTCCCGGAACGTTTGCAACTGCGTAACTGGCTAATGATTGAATTGCTCTTGGAGACCGGCATCCGTCGCGGAGAGCTTCTGAAACTCTACACCACGGATATCAATAAAGGTTCTCAGCACGCCTATGTCAGCATCAATGATCGCGAACATGATCCCCGCGACCCGCGCGTTGAAGAGCCTGCGCTCAAAACACATGGGCGGACCGTAGGCATCTCCGCACAGTTGTATGAGGTCTACGAGCGCTATATCCAGCGCGACCGGCGCCCTCTGCGTGACGGTAAACCGATGAAATTGCTGTATCGCTATTTGTTCATCTCGGATCGTGGCCGCCCGCTGTCGATCCGCGCGTTGTCTAACGTTCTTGATCGGCTGTTTCTGACCATTGAGCTGGCTCATCCAGGATTGTTGCCTACACTTTCTGCGCATGACTTTCGCCACACCTTTGCAGACCACTTTTTGGCTTACCTGGTCGAAAAGCGTGGGCATGACCTCGAGCGGGCCACGGACGAACTACGGCGAGTCTGCGGTTGGTCTGAAACCTCGACTATGCCACGCCGTTACGCAGGTCGTTATCTAGCCGAGTCGGCCAACCTCCACAATGCCCAGCGCACCTCGGCAGCCTGGAGCCGACTTGACAGTTAAGGAGGTTCGCCGTGACCAAATCAGCCGATCAAGAACACGCGTCACCGCCCTCCTCTTTGCCAGCTTACGTGTTCAGGGGGCCCGCTCACGTTGCGATTCGAACTCGCACTAATGACCAACCACGCTACGTCGATACCCGGCTAAAGGTGTGGACATGGTACGACGGTGGAGTCGCGCTGAAAATTGATTGGGTCGAGCTAGCCTTAGCTCCAGAGCTTACTGAAATAGCCAAAGGCTTTATGGTTTATTCGTTAGAGAAGTATGCTCCCCAAACAGCATTCATGTTTGCTAGGTTTCTTGTCTACTTATCAAGCACCAACCTCGCCCAACACTTTCCTTGGGGTCAGCAAAACTTTATTGCCAAATTAGAAGACTTTAAACAAGTTAGGCACAACCTAATTGGGCTTCGCAGATTTTATCGCTGGGCAATGGATAGAGGAATTAATGGATTCGATCCAATCACATATTTAAAAATCAAGGAGGTAAAATCAGATCGGGTTGACCCCTATGCTCGAATTTTTCTCTCGCAGTCTGGGTTAGAACTTGACGAGGAAGTTCGATTGCTCAAACGCATTGAACGAGAACCTAAATCTGACTCTTGGGAGGATGTTCAGCTTAATATAGTGCTTCACTTGGGTTTCGAGCTCGCACCTCGGTCGATTCAATTTCATTCACTTGACATTGCTGACTTTGAGTTTATTGAGAGCGCAGATCACGAGAAGTACTATACCCTGTGGTTACCCATGGCCAAAAAAGTCGGCCAGCGCAGACCTGAGCGGCGCCCCCGCAAGATAACCACCCGCCTGGGTGAGAAAATCTCACGCCACGTTTTAGAAATTCAACGCCGTTTTGGTAGCGACTGTGAACCATTATTTGTCAATCCTTGTGGAAGGCGTCTCTCGGTTATTGAAATCGGTACAGGCCTCAAATACGAGCTGCGTGAAGCTGGGATAGATAGGCCGAATCAGGTATCCATGTTGTTGCGCCATCACCTTGGGCAAGGCTTGGCGGATCAGGGTACTCCAGCAGACATGATTGCCGAACTGCTCGGTCACAACAGCACGGTTGCAGCGCGTGCTTACGTAACGGCCACCCCTAATATTGCCCGGATCAAAGAGAAAGCACTGGGTAAGAGCCCGGCCTATCAACGCATCATGCGCAGCTTATTAACTGGGAAAATCGTCCAACGCCGCGATGCGGCTCCTGAAGCAGCCGTCCGCGGTGTCATTGATACGCAATACATAGGCGATATTGGTGCCTGCGCCCTGCCCGTTCATACCCACTGTCCCTACAACCCTATATACGCGTGCTACACCTGCAAGAAGTTCCACCCCTTTGCTGACGGCCGCCACGAGCAGGTAAAGGATGCGCTCCAGCGGGAGGCCCAACGGTTCATTGATATGGCAGAACAAGCCGGTGATCTGAGTCACAACCGGCCCCTCGCCCAGCATCAGACAACCATCCTGGCAGTAAGCGCTACGATCGAACGCTGCCGGCAGCACACGGAGGGTGCCGAAGATGACGCTGTCTAGGGCAAGGCTGAGCCTCGAAAGCTTTATTGCACAGGAGCAAGCGATTTTTCGGTCATTACCGATTTCAACACCATGGGCGGAATCATTCTGGGGTATCGGAAATTGGTTGCCGCAAAGGGATGTTAACAAACATGCACTTACGTTTGAGACGCACCGACAAGCCCTGGAAAAGACAGGTTATCCTGCACCGCCGAAGGGCCCACTCCCCTTTGCTTTCCAAGACTTTAGCAAGGCTCTAATTGTGTATTTACAACGCACCAGAAGCCTGAAGTTTTCGATGGTGGCTGCATACAATATTGCTGTTCGACGGCTGTACAACACCCTGTTTGAGCGCGGCGTATCCGACCCCACACTCCTGACGCGAGGCGATTTCGACCGCGTCGTAGGCTTTCTCCGTGAGAGCGGCTACAAGAATATCTACGACGCGATCTCTCACCTCCAAGTAATAGCGAATACGATTGATAATCTCCAATTAACCGAGTTCGCCATCCACTTTAAGCATGATGCAAAACCAGAAAAACGCCGACACGATTACATTTCATTGCACGACCCTGATCGTGCGGTAAAACAGCGTAAATCTGATGATAGATTACCTTCTCGTGAGGCGATGGAGGCATATGCACTATGTTCGAACAACCCACTTAGTGACGGCGAAGAAATTTTGCTGCGAGTGATCGACTTATTGATAGCGACTGGGCAACGAGGTAACGAAGTAGCCGTAATACCCTATGATTGTTGGGTCGAAAGGCCGATCAAAGGGACGACAGGAGAAGTAGTTGTCGATGCGCATGGCAAGCCTCTGGTCGAATGCGGGATTAGGTACTTCGCGGAAAAGCAATTTCAGTCCCGTGTTCATTGGCTGGCTGAAAGCGACATTCCTCTAGCCAGGCGCGCAGTAGAGCGATTAAAAACGCTAACCAATGAACAACGAGAAATTGCCGCCTGGCAAGAACTCCACCCAGGACGTATTTGGAGCTACCCCCCTCAGTCAGTGATCTCCGATGCAAAGGTCTTGGACTGGCTAGGTTTTAGCGAAGCAAGAAGCGCAAGCAGAAATCTATACCTTTTCCTCACACGCAACGGTGTCCATCCATTTGACGATGAACCGGATGAAAAGCAAGGAAGGTCGTTAAGGCGACGCTACGTCGCCGGGGAGATTGAGCGACTGATCGTCCCGAGGCTCCGTGGGCACGCGGCATTGACAGAAAATGTTGGGGGACGGGTTCGTATCGTACTTAGAACCAGCGAAACGCTTGCCATCGCTTTCGACGGCCAATTTCGTTTCGGTGGACGTGAGGCAAATGTGTTTCGTGCTGTCCCGCGTCGGGTCACCCTCGGGGATATCAATCACGCATTAGGTGACGATGAAAAATATACGTCCATTTTTTCGCGTCGTTCATTAACCGAATCCGATGGAACTCCGATTAGGCTAACAAGCCACCAACCTAGACACTGGCGGAACACAATTTACCACTTGACCGGTATGAGCGATGTTCAGCAAGCGTTGGCTCTGGGTCGAAAACGCCTCGACCAGAATGTTTATTACCAAAACACGAGCATTGAAGAAAACATCGCTGCCCATCATGAGTTCCTGGCGTTCAATAGCTATCACGAACGCATCGAATTTCTCCATACAGGCATAAGAGATAAGCGTATTCATGGCGCTTTGACCGACAGTTACCATGCTTTGCTATCAGATAAAGGCACAACAACTGCGGAAGCATTCCTCACCGTACACGCCACGGCGCTGCATGTGACCCCTTTCGGAGGTTGTATCCACGATTTCTCCCAGGCCCCCTGCCCTAAGCATCTTCAGTGCTGGAATGGCTGCTCGCATCTACATCTGATGGGCACTCCATCGGAACGGGTCAACCTTGAAAAACAAGCCAAGAATCTGACGAAGGCAATATCCATCATGCGCGACGCAGGCACCGGAGAGGCAGGCAGCGATATATGGCTAGCAGACCAGGAAAACAAGCTCAACAATTTAAAATCTGTCCTTGCACGTGATACCAATGGAGGTGTGCAACGCGTGTTTCCAAACGGGCGTCCAATCACGGTTATGGACTCGGACAAACGACACAGTTCGGTATCAGATGACTAGGGGCAACTATGGCACGACGACAGACATTGAGGGGCGGCACTCTTGACGAAGCAATAGACGCTCTCCTCGCCCAGATGATTAGCTCAGGAGTGGAGTTCGCTCCCATTTCCCGACCGGAGGTGCAGCGCCGGCTGGGCCTGACAAGCCGAGCCACGCTAGGAGGTGACCGTGGAGACAGAATTGAGGCCGCCCGTATTGTTCAAATGAGGGAAAGCGGGAGGGATCCGGATGGTGCCCGCCGGCGCAGGAGTCTCGAAGAGCGTATTGCAAGTCTTCAAGCGGAAAACGCAGCGTTGGCAAGACAGCGAGACAACCTTTTCGAGGCTCTGTCAGTAATAGCACACAACTGCCTTATGAGCGGTTTGGACGTAGAGTCAGTAATGGCACCTTTGAGAAACACCCGATAAATCAGACTCAATAGTCTTCATAACGACTACAAATTACGGCATGGTAGTCTGCTTAGAGCGCTAGACAGGGCTGCGTCAGCTCTGACGACTACACATTACGGTAAATGTCTCCTGACTACTTCGTATCAGACGCGAAGCGTTGACATGTGCGCCAACCGCTCGTAGAGTTTGGCCGTTAGCCCCTGAGGCACTTGAGTTTTATCTCCCCTTGAGGGATCTGCAAAGCCCGGTTAGTGACCGGGCTTTTGCCTTTGTGTGTCTGTTCTGCGGGCTGCGTACTGGCGTGATCAACAGGCGTAAGTTTGAAGGAAGAGCATTCAGCCGACCGTTTGTCCCCCAAGATGTATTGGCGCTTTACTGGTTAATGCCTGTTGACTGGGCCTTATCGCTGGCGTGTATTCGATGGCCTACTACTCGCTTTTTATTAGGACTCTACCGTCGACCAAAGACACAAGCCCCACCTCGGTGGTCACCCTAAGAAACTCGTAAATCGTCCGGACCTTGTCCACAAAAACTTCGTCTGCGCTGAGCAGGATGTGAGCGTGGGATCCGATTGCCGCATGAGCAGCATCGCTGATGGCGGCAACATATCTGGATCCACGCTTGAGCTTGCTGTCGGTCTTGTAGCCAATGACGTTCAGCAAGTTGTAAATGGCCGTAACTTTTTCATGCACGTGCATGTCTCGGCTGTACAGAGGCGTGGCGGCGATGCCGAGGAAGTTTTCGATCGAGTACCCCCGACCGCGGTAGCCATCAAGGTCCTGATAGGCCTGCCATATTTTCTCAATGACGCGAGGAGGCTTTATGTTGTTGAGTTCCTTCGGACCCAATCCAACCGAGGCCCGGTAATTTTTCACTCCCGATTGATCTCTCTCATCGCTGATGTGTTTCCTCATCTCGGCGGCGGCCATCACAGAAACTTGTTCGTACTGGGACTTTAGGATTTTGAGGTATTGCTCAATGGGCGCGCGCAGATGAGGGTGGGTATGGTCGAGTTGGGCAAGAGGGGCAGACAGACTTTTGATTAGGCCATCGAACGCGTCGATCTGTTCAGAGGCTATTTCGGTGAAAGTCGAGTCGCTGCGGCCCCCGTAGAGCTTGAGTGTGGTTTGATGAGCTGCCGCCAACATGATGTCGTAGACCGGCTCCGCCTGGAGATAATTGTCATAGGCTTGGACGGGAGGAACCTCATGGAGGATCATTTCCCCGGTAGGCTCGAAGCTATCGTTGACCTGATACCTGAAGTGCATTGCGTTCAGGAAGTCGAGGGCTGCCAGGAATTTATCAGGCTGGCCGCTGCGCTTGATCTCACGCAGCGTCTCGTCCGAGTAGATGACCTGAAATCGGTCAAGTAACGATGTAAAGAATGCAGGGTCGTGGCCTTTGACAGCCATGGTCAGTACGTTTTGATCTATATAAACGGTTGTCTTGCCCGCATAGGGTGGCAGACAGGGGCTTGCATTCATTCTCATTGTCTCTGAGGTTGCACAGGAGATGAGTGCCAAAAATTCAAGACGAATAACTTCCACCTTATCGGAGGCTAACAAAAGCGCAAGTTTTCACGGAGTTGGATCAACACTATCGACGGTGTTTCTGGGTACTATCTGATGAACGTTCCAGCCTTGATCGATCAACATCTGGCGACTCTGCTCAAACGCTTCACCTTCTCCCAGTGATCGCCTGCTAATCGCCAAACACAGCAGGTGTGTTGGCCTGGTCATGGCGACATACATCGCCAGAAGGCGCCTCCTCTGGCGAATCTTCACAGAATTGCCGCCATGACACTGTTGCCCCAGCATCCAGGGCATCAGGCTGTTGAGTACATGGCCATAGTTATACGTTTCCAGAACCAGTGTCGCGGTATGTGTTTGGCCCTTAGCCGAATGAACGGAGCCAAGCTTGATGTCGACCGTTCTTTGCTCGTGCACGCATCGATACGTATTTATTGACGGCGCGACGGTTTCCTCTTGGATAGTCTCCTGAGCGTCTTCTACCCAACCCAGATAGTCCTTTCCAGCCTCCGATAGCTCGTTGGTAGCCGCGAGTACCTTCGCAAGTGATGAGAAGCGATGTCCCAGTACCTTCCAGCGACGCTGGCTGATCGTTTCGGAGCTAAACAAAACCTCGACTACCAGGTGTTGGTACTGTTGCAGATCATCAGGCTTGATCAATAGCTGTTGTACCTGGACGTGCTGCCGCGCTCCAGGCTTGATCCTCATACGAGGATCAGACAGGTTCGCCAGGTGGATCAACGCACGAGCCATCTCCTCCACCGCCTGATGCGCCGTTTCCCCGTTAGTAAGGTGATGCCTGGCTAAACGTAGTCGCTCCACCAGTGTGGGTGGCTTGTAACCTGAGCCGCCGGCGTTGCGGTCGTACTTCCCCCAGTAATGTGCCACTGTTTTGGGGTAATGCTCGTCCTGGTCTTCCGGGTCTATGCCCTTGTGCGTAAAGCCTAGAGCAGTGATGGTCGCTTTCTGAAGCAGCTCTATAGGAAGGTGCTGCAGTACGTGGCGACCATAAGCATCGAGCACCTCGCCGCAATCTCCATCCGGGAAAACGAAAATGGTATGAGGTAGCCGTTGCTCATTCCCCTTCGCGCGAAGCCCTCTAAGGCGCTGCGCGACGGGATGAAACGCAAAAGGGTTAGCGAGCAGCGCGATTGATTCGTCGAATCGAAAACTGCTGGCAATGTCCAGCGATTGTACGACATCTGGGAAATCGTTGCCTTGGGAGCTTGCTTCAGAGTCGAAAATTGCCTGGTTAGGATCGCCCACTCGTGTCACGCAGAGATCCCCATCTTCCCGTGGAAAAATGGTACTGAGGTATTCGTTCTGAAGTTCAGACGTGTCCTGCATTTCATCAACAAGTACACAGGGGAAACGGTGCCGAAGGGATGCGCCAACGCCCGGTCGTTCGGTTAGTTGTGCCTTGCCCAGAACGAAGATCTCGTCATAGCAAAAGTAACCACGCTTGGCGGCCTCACCCATCGCGGCTGCCATGATTTTGTAGCTGTCAGCATCCGGACCACAGGGAAAGTTATTGCCTGTGAGCGGGTCGGTGAAGTCGGTGCTGGTCAGCCTGAGACTCTCAGCTTTGAAATTGCTACGCTCGAAATATCCACGGACTTTTTTTCTATCAGCGAGCGTCATGCAATTGAAGCGCATGCGATGCGTCAGCTCATCATCGATGGCTGTGAACCGAAACCCGGCAGATAGCAGCCATGGCGTGGCGAGAAATCGGCTGACAAAGCCGTGGATCGTATCTATGTAGTGTGGGTAGCTGAGCAGCCGCTGTCCCATTTCGGTGTTCCCGAGCCGGTGCTCGATCTCGTGACGCGCAACATTCGTATGGGATAAGACGCAGATACCGCGGGTACGGCTCGTCCACTTGCGCGCGAGAATAGCAAGCTTCGCGACGACCATCGTCGTTTTGCCACTCCCAGGACATGCGGAGACATCCAGCGTCTCACGCGATCGTAGGAACTCAATTCGAGGCGCATCGAGCTCCTTGAGCTTCATGAGTTCAACGACCCAGGCAACGTCATCCTCCGTAATCTCGGACACTAAATCTCTAAACGCGGTCATGATCAATCTCCGGACGGTTCTTGAGTTAACTCGAGACGCGTTGTCACGTAGGTAATCGCCTCGGTTAGATACCCTGGCAGCCAACCCATAATCTGCTCGCGGCTGAGCACCTGGCGCTGCAGGCAATCCTCCAACAAGTCGACCAGGTATTGTGCAGTGATGGCTTTGGATGCAGTCCTAGACGTGAACAGGCTGTAAATGTGTGAGCAGAGATGGGCATGGGTGTCCGTTGACTGGCGAAGCTGCTCAAACTCTGCTTCTGCCGCCTCGACGACCTTCTTAACTTTTTTCCGCTCCATGTTCAGCGCGTCATCATTTGCCGCGAGCCTGGCGGCTACTAAAAGCTCCTTCGCCAGGCCCGCGTATGCCAGGTCGTATTCGAGCGTCCAGTGATTCGCGATGAAGGTTTGAACGTTCTGGGCATCGTCGCTTTTGAGGTTTGTGCGACGAGCCGCTAGGGCTTCATCACGGGTTTTCTCATCATCCCCGAAATGCCTCATGGCTTTCCACCGACGGTGCTTCCCGTTCCACCTGGGATCGTTGTCATCGTCCACCAGTCCCAGGATTGCCGGCGCGCAGTCAGGCATCACATCCATGTCTGCGACTCTGGCGACAGGGATATTGAGCGTACCCTCCTCCGGTATCGCCCGTTGCAGTATGCGGGAGTATCGACCGAGCCCGGTGCCGCCCACATTCACCACGGAAACCCCGTGCCGGGTGAAATCCCGGCCCATGATCTTCGCCAGTGCCGGCAGCAGGATAGCCTCCCCATCCCCCTCAACGATGAGCACACCTCGTGCAAAGAACAGGTTGGCTTTGGTGACGTCCAGGAACCGCGCCAGAAACCGGTAGTCGGTGGCATCAAGGTTAGTTTGCTTCTCCGCGAGCGAGTAGGCCTTGTGCCGATGCATGAGCACGAGGTTATTCAATGCGATCTTGGAACTCAGATTGGGGCTGTGAGTGGTCAGGATGATCTGCACGGGGCGCTGCTGATTGATCTCTTCCAGGTTGGACTCTTCCAGCTTGCATGCCATTGGTTTGGCCGCTGCTTCCAAAAATTCCATCAACCGCAGTTGCCGCTGAGGATGCAGGTGCGCCTCCGGCTCCTCAATCAGCAGCAAAGGCAGCCCGTCAGGCTCTCTACCCAGAAGTAGCAGCTCGCAGGCCATGAACAGCAGGTTGTTGGAACCGAGTCCGTAGGAACCCTTCGTATCACCAGATTGCTGATCTAGTAGCCCTAGTTCCAGGCGCTCAAGGATCTGGCGCAAGCGCGATGACTCCGACCCGCCCTCTACAAAGTTGATGTGGCTGTGCAGATCATCGCCCTCCAACCCTAGGTGGGAGAGGTAGTTATCGTTGATCGTGTCCTGGGCCTTCTTCACGCCCCCGTGCAGGTTGACCAGGTGACGCAGATACTCCGCCAAACCCGCAAGGCTCAGGCTGGCAGGATCGAGGTCTGCAAGAGGTTGGTCAGCGTTAAAATCAGCACCGTGCTTGATGTGAGGAAAGTTTTTCAGAACCTGGGACAGTCGAGACCCACGGCCAGGCGACATCTCGCGCTCAGCATCGCGCAGCGGTCGCAGGTACGCGGCGGCTAGCAACTGACGCACATTGACGTCCAAGCTTGGCCCTCCTCCGCTATGGCCGCTACGGACCGCGATATCAACCCAGCGACGAGCCAACTGATCGTCATTCAGTCGGCGTGCAGTCCAGTGCACATACACCGCAGCTTCTTGCTTGTTAAACGTGACGTACTCCGATAACGCGCCTTGCTCGGCAGTCGAGAGGGCGGAGAACTTTGCTACGATCTTGATCTGATGGGCTTGTTGACCATTCTCAGGGAAATGGAAGTCGTCAGGCTGCAAGCGTACGTACTCCCCATCCCGGGTCTGCAGCACCAACCGCAATGCGTCAATTACGGACGACTTGCCCGCATCGTTCTCGCCTACCAGCGCTGTGACGCCATTGTTGAAGCGAATTACCAACCCCTGCCCTCCAGCTCCAAACTGCCGGAAATTCTGAATCGTGAGCGCTGACAAATACATCCGTGTTTTCCTGTCGCAAAAGGTTTTGGCACGATACGCGCCTGCAGTAGCACGCGGGCTTTAGCGAGTGACCTCAGCATGGTGGGTACCTCTTATGTGCCTTTGCCTTCACTTCCTTGGGGTAGTTCTGCCACAGCTTTCGATTTTTTTGGGGGGAGTGGCTTGGCTGCTTTCGCCTTGTTGAACTCGATGTCCTTTCGCACTTTCGCTGCCTGCGCGGCATTGGAGACATCCAATACCACCACTGATGTTGTAGCAGCTAGCTCGGCTGGCAGCAGATTTTCCAGTGCCGCCTTCAACGCTTCAGGTTTTTCGGGTTTTATGCCTGCTGGAGGGCGCGTCACACCAAGCGCATTACCGAACCAGAAGATCACGTAAATGCCTTGACCTTCGGTACTGTTCGCCAATGTATAGGTCTGAAGCTGACCGATATGCCCATACCAGAGATGTGTATGACTTGTCCGTTTCGCTTCGACCGGCACGGTAAATGGGCCATGGGTAACAAGCAGGTCCGCCCGCGTTCCGCCGGATGACGCCGCTTCAGGGGACACCTCGAAGCTACCGAAAAAGCCAAGTTTGTCTCTGAGCTTGCCGGCCAGCACGTCTCGGCAATCGTTCTCGACCTTGGGCTTGTTGTTGTCCCAAAAAAGCCTCCACAGGTTATGTGGAGAAGGCTGCAACTCGGCAGCGACTTCCTCAAGGCTCAACAGCACCAAGGCCTTCAGGTCCTGCGCATTGATAGGGCCTCTGCCGCTCAGCACCTTTGCCAGATCTGTCGAGGAGAGTAGCTTCTGTGTTTGCGATCGGACATCTCGCCTGTAAAGCTCGAGCTCGTGCCTGATGGTATCAACCCAGCGTGTACCCTCAGAGTCCGTGAGCAATTCCAAAAGGATCGTCTCGACGCCTGGTTCATCCGACAACGAAACGGCTTTCAATACTTTCACTGTGTCCGGCCAAACGCGCTCAAAGTGCCCCTGCATCAATGGAGTGCGCTGGAACAGGAACTGCAACAGGAGGCGGCTGACGGCCAGCGTGGACGTCGGCGTCTGCCAATAGCTACAGTTGGGGTATCCGTCGAAGATCACCCGGTGAATGACAGCGTCCTCTGCCTCGTCAAGGGCATGTACGAAGTCATTGCTGAACACATCCGACTGCAGGCAGACGGCAAAGTATGCCCAGCGCAGGCGGTCAGCGCAGCGCAGATCGCTACCCGTGACCAAAGCATCAGTACCGTCGCCCTTGTTCGACCAATGGGACAGCACATCAGTCAATAGCGGCGTCAGTTCTGGCGCTTCAGCATTCGTTTCAGCCAGCCGAAGCACGCTGTCTAGAAGACTTCCACTCAGCGTATCAGGCTGCTCCAATGCTACCTGGACGGCCCATGCATGTAACGCGGACCGCGCTGGATGCTCTCGCAGCTTGTACAAAAGCGCGTTCCAATTGGCGTCCCGCTTATGGGCGAGCTGACAAAAGTAAGCAGGATCGTCTATGAACGATCGAATGAGTTGATCAATGCAGCAGCTCTCTAAGCGTTCCTTGAGATAGGCATCTCGCATCGTCACTGTGGCGAAAAGGACCTTGAGAATTCGTCCCGCAGATTCCGCGGAGAAATCCTGTCCGTCCGCCAGGTGAATGGAAGCAGACGCGGCTGTGATGGCTCCGCTAGCCCCGCGTTCATCTTCATACTCGCCCTTCGACCACACACGGGCGAGCCCCTCAAGGATTGACTGAGCCAGCGGTTCACCGAACACTTCCTGCAGCGCCTCTATCCCGCTTCCGTGACGACCCGTGATCGGGCGACTACCGCAATAGACTTCTGCCCCCCAGTACAAGGCCCCGTCGACCTTACCTGCGACCACGGAGGGTAACTGCAACTGCCATTCGGCTATTTGACGGACTAGCCACTGCTCGATGCTATCCCGTTGGTGCGCTTGTCGCTCCGATTCTTCTTCAACGTGTAGCCGTACGTATTGCAGGGCGGCGTCAGCGGCAGCACCCGGGCTCTCGTGGAGTACCGGAATCAGCCAGGCCGGTACGGGCTCTCCTCGTTCCAGTGCCCAGTTACCCACCTGTCTGCCGACGTATGCTGAACCGACGCTGGATATCAGTGGGTCGGAGTTCAGCATCAGGCGCACCAGCGTCTCGCTAGGCTTCAAGCCAAGCGCTCGCAGTCCGAGGGCAAGCGACCCACTATCGGCTACCTCCTGGTCCGCAATCAAAAGCAACGCGTGCAATACCTCCTCGGAGGCGGATCGAGCGATCAACCATTCTCCGGCAGCCTTCTTGAAGGTTGACTCGGCCCCAGTGATCACACCGGTAGCGACCATCATATGCGCGAATTCTTTCGCGGTAACGCCATCGTGCGACAAGGCCGCGATGCACAGCACCGAGGCGAATTTGTGCTCCAAGGCACCCATACCGGCCTGTAGCCGCCAGCGCTTCGGTGTATCCAAAATCAGGGGGCGCCACAAATCTGCTGCCACATGACAGGCGATATCCCTGATCGCGTAGATGCTCTCCATGCGTCCATCTTCCGGCGCAGCTCGCGGAAGAAGTGCATTGTTGGCTCTTTGCAGGCTAGCCAGAACCCGCTCCACGTCGCCGACCACCAACTGTTGCGCAGGGATCGCGCAAAAAAGTTGTGCAATGCTGCGCAAGTAACCACGCGACGTCTCCCCGGAGGAACAGAGCTCGTCGATCCGCCCCCAAATGTCATCCGCTGAGGTCACAGCATTATGTAGCCAAGCATCAATAGCCTGCTCTCGGCACCATTGCACGTCACTCTGGCGTAACGCGACGCTCCAGCAGGCGTCAGCGGTGGAGGCCAGCGCCGGCCCGGTCGACAACGCCTCCAGCAACATGCTGAGTCGGTGCGTGGACGCCTCTGTTTGCAGCAGCTCAATCACCAGCGGCGCAAGGTCCGGGGTAACAAGTCCCACGGAACAGATCCGCGCTGGGCCCCACTGCTCCGGAGTCCAGCGAAAAAACGGATCGCGTGCCCCAACCTCCTGCAGCACGGTGACGCGGGACGCAACGGGAAGTGTGGCCGCATCGCCATGCAGTAACAGCGTTTCCGGGTCGCGCTGGACCAGCCGTTGGGCGTGGTGTAGTGCGCCCTCGTTGACCAGATGACAGGTGAACCAGGCATACAGCGCCTTCAGACCTTCGGATGGTAGCCCATCGACCGACACCAACAGTGCAACCGCGCGTTCGATATGTAGTCTTGCGATCCCGAGGGCGCCTGTCACCAAGCGAGCCAGGTAGCGGGCGGCCAGAAACTCTTGGATGCTGCGATGAAAGGGCAGGAAGTCTTCGCCCTTCTTCATGAACAGCGCTGTGTCCAGGACGGTCTCGCGAGCGATCGGGTCAAGCCCCGCGTCATGCACCGACAGCATGGTATCTGCGACAGGAGCAGATCGCTGCAAGCCATGCTTTCCGGTCAGGAGCAGAGTCAGAAAGACGCGCCCGGCATGGTCTAGGACGACGTCGGGCGCAGGTTCGCCGTGTTGCCGGTCTTCTGACTTGGAGGGGTTGTGCTCGGTAGCGAAATGGCGTGCACCGGACTCGTACAGTTCGAAACGGGTGAGCGACGGCAACCGTTCGGGCTTTACGCTCATGAGAAACTTCAGCCCCAGCGGGGATAGCACGAAGGGCGTCGATCGCAGCGTCTGCAGCGTAGAGAGGAGCGTGATGGGCTCTGAGCAGCCAAACGCTGTGAGCACTGCGACTGCTTCCTCCTCACTGAGAGGTTGCAACTGAGCCACGACGGGGGCCTCGTCAAGGGCTGCCAGCCCCTGACCGAACGCTTTGCTGAGCTTTCCACCCTCGTTCCAGTCCTCCGCTCGACAACTCACTCGCCATCGCATCGACGGTAGCTCTTCTAAGCACTTTGCAATCTCAATGGCGTTCTGCATGGGGACTTCATCGAGAGCATCGATAAACACCGTCGTGACATCGGAAAGATCTTTGCGGCGAAACCAAAAGGCAGAAATGCACGACGCATCCGCTCGCTCCGCAAAATGCTCGAACGCCACAGTCTTGCCCATGCCAGGCGCGCCCAACAAAACAACATAGGGGGCCTCGGCCAGATCACTTAGGCGCTGGGCGTCTTTGTACTCGTCAGGGCCTGATGATATAGATATGAGCCTATCAAGCGGAGCGATTGACATTGCGAAGCGGCACCGAGCGACAAAGGTGTCGCCATCATACGGTATGCCCAGATGACTCCACTACTCTTACCGCGCGGGGGCTGCATTCTCGATCTGCGGCAGGAGCCGGTACAGTAAGTGTTCCAGGCCGATCACCCGAATGTCCTTTAATTGCAGCTCCGACATTGCATTCACGGAAATACACCGCACTGGAGATTGCTGGCCGACTCCCAGCAGTTTAAAAATTCCGCGCAGATTGGATTGGCCAAGTACCCATGGCTACAATGCGGCCCCTTCCAAATACCGGTGTACCATGTCCCCCAAAGTAACGAGAGACCTGAAATTTTCTTTTGACAATCAACGTCTCGCTTATGATGTCGGGGAGTTTTGGGATTGGGCATTTTCGAACATCACGACTCCCGTCATTCGCGGTGTCATGATCGAATTCATTCTGGCTCGACACCTGATAGATCACGTCGACGACATAGTGTTGGGCCGGGTGCTGGACTTGACGCACCAAGTTCCGCTTCCAGGACAGCTGGCTAAAAGCTTGGCACCTTTTTACAGCAACCAACCCCATGGTGATGTCTTTGACTTGCAGCTGACATGGGGTGTGACGATTGAAATTAAAAGTACGAGCAATCGCGAAAACTGGAGGCTCAATAAAACGTGTAGATGGAATATGGCTAAAGACAAGAACAAGGTCGAAAAAGTCTTTCCCGCCCAATACTACATCCTCGCGGTTGTTGAAAAAGATCCTGAAGTGAGCGTGACGCACCTGAACCTTTCCGAGGCTGAATTCTACTTGTGCAGCGGCAGAACATTGGACATCAATGTGGAGGCGCCCCAGAAATCGGTGGGTTTCAAGAAGTTCTCAGAGATCTCAGTACGATGTGGCTTCAGCGAGCTGGTCCCTGTGCTCCATGAACTCCAACGCCAAGAGCACGAGCGGGTCAGAAATCTGTTGGTTCCTAGATGGAAACAATCGCGCCCTCCTTCATTTCATTCAAACTTTATGCCCTTGGCCGTCGAAGCAAATGGGAAAGTAACCGGAGCCTGGTATCAGGGAGGGAGTGGAGCATTGAGCAACCCGACCGCCATAGACGTTCGATGGGTTGACGGCGCGAATCCTGACTGGCGGGATTGGGAAGCCGTAGGCTTCAAGTATGAACCTGAAATTTAGCTGGCCATCATGCTCTCCCCAAGTGCCTTTGCGGTTAGCAATGGGCTTCACGTGATCTCGCGAAATTGGGTGGTTGCGGTGACGACTCAGAAAGACGAAAAGCACCGGGTCGAACACGGCCACCCTGATATCCAGTTAGACTAGATCGGCAAAGTCCTCGATGGTTTTCCGAAGTCCTCGGCCTTGGGGCAGAAGTAAAATTTTTTTTCCACTTTTGCATCAACTCGCATCATAGCGACGGCTTCAGAAAGAACTCGGGAGCGCAGCAAAGGCGTACTTCAGCCGCACTCCTTGGCAAAGTACGCTGCGGTCTATTTAAGATGTCTCGCTCTTCAGTGACGCGTTTGAGTTCCACTCGCAGGCGACGCAGTTCAGCGTACTGATCATCGTCCTGCTGCCGTTCTTCGTGAGGTTTGATGTAGCGCTTTATCCAGGCATAGAGGCTATGCGTCGACACGCCGAGACGAGCCACTACATCAGCGACAGGCAGCTTCTTCCGGTCACTTGATTGACCGTTTGGATTTTGAATTCCTCGGGGTAACGCGGGTTGCTCATGGCACCTCCTAAACGGCCTCAGTTTAAGGCAAAGAGGTGTCAACGAAACCCGGGGCGATTCACTATGCACGCGGAGTGGTGGGCTGGGCGTTATCAGAAAAGCCGAACGCAGACCTGGTGGTTAAAGAGCTGGACGTGGCTTACGAACAACGCGGAAAGCCTCAAGGGCTACTGTTTCACTCCGACCAGGGATCGCAATATGGCAGTCGTCAGTTCCGCCAGAGACTGTGGCGCTACCGCATGCGTCAGAGCATGAGCCGCCGAGGCAACTGCTGGGATAGTGCGCCGATGGAGCGAGTATTTCGCAGCTTGATATCAGAGAAGATACCGACCACGGGCTACCTGACCGGGCAGCAAGCTCAACGAGACATTAGCCAGTACCTGATGGGCCACTACAACTGGATCCGATCCCATCAGTTCAACGATGGACTGGCTCCGGCGAAAGCTGAAGAAAAACTCAAAACCGTGTCCGGGATGAGTTGACCACTACATTCGGCACTGACTAGAAAGCATTTATCTTGGATCTGAAGGGCTGTTATCTTCACCCGGAAAAATAAATTTTAGTTCTTTTATTCGTTCTTTTAAACTGTCCGGCAAATCCTCTGCTTTAACCTCAATCCAAGCTCCATCGCTTCTCATAGAGGATTGATCCTTCACCCTAATAGCAATGGAGGATGAAAGATCGACCTCTTCGGCGACTGATCGTCCACGTTGCCTGGCCAAACCAAACGCATGCGGTATAGAGAGTTGATTCATTTTCTTATAGTCAAGGAATTTGTCTTTTGAGCAAAATGGAACAGAGAAATAGAAAACAAAATTATTGAACCCGACAGCGCAGCTAAGATGTGGGTCTTTTTTTGATGATCCTTTTCTTTTGAAGAGAGAGATCCAGGCATTGGTGTAGGGCATCGGCCCCGGAATAAAGGCCCTGACGACCTTAAATAAATCGACATTAAATCTTGCCGGCCTTTTATTGTGGCGAACCCATTCAAAGCATTGCTTGTAGCTCTTAATCTCCGACGCGGGGAGTATTGCTAGAGCCATTTTCATGAAGCACTTGTACACTTGCAGTGGAATATACGAATTTGTCGTGGTGGTTATGAGGAGATCCGTCTTGTCTTCGCTGAGCCTCACCATATCTGAGTCGTAAGCCTCAATAATCATCATATCATTCCCATGCATCTCTACACGTTCATTGCTTACTGTTTTTACTTTCGGAACCCCTTTCTTCCCCTGAACCTTTGTTGTAGTCCTAGCAATCCCCAGGAAATTTGCAAGATTATTTTCCAGGGTTTTATCAAAATAACTATTGCATTCATCGCACTCATCATTAGAAAACAAAAATTTATTGCCAATTAGCTCGGGCAAAGAGTGTGCGGTTTTTCTAAAGCTCACTTCGCCAACTTTCTTTCTGCAATACCTACACTCTCCGCGCTGCCCCAGCATTATCCTCTTATCTAATTCATACTTGAGAAGAAGTTCATATCCCTCGGGAGGCATTAGCATAACAAGTCCTATTTGTAGTGATTAAAAAGCAGCCCGACTAGAAATTGTACCAAGCGCCGTCATTTTTCAACTGAAAAGACAATGCCGCCGACAGTTCAATTGCGTCATAAAATAATAACAGAGTTTAGGCTCTTTACAGAATCCCGAGAAACCCAATCGCCGTGCCTTGGGATGTTAGATTTTGTGGAGTCTCCGCGCTACCTTGGAGTGTGTAAAATGGCGTCGCAATAATATTTTTGCGACGCGTAATTAATTCCGCATACCTAATAGCCAACCAGCCCTAGCAAGTTAATATCCTACGTCAACTGTCAAAACCCCTTAGCAAGTCTAAAAATAAGGCATCTCTCACCTCAGATCGCACCGCATCTATGCTTGAGTTCGGATTCAGGTCAAAGCTTGCCTGGAGGCGAAGATATGCTTCATGAATAGCTACTCTCGAGCTACCAGCCATATTTTGACGCAACACAAATTGGTGCCGATTGTAATCACCAGCTCGTATCATCTGCGGTAGCAACTCGATGAAGTCTAGTGGAGAGTTTTCAATCTCCGCGAACACATGGGCAGCAACCTGACCAATTACCCCACAGAGAAAGCCAATATCAGGTGTTAACCTGACAATGAATCGCCTTGCGTGATGCGCAGTTTTCGACTTAGTCGCCTGCCTAGATACTTCACCCTCATTTTCTCGAATGAACGCGAGAAGCCACGTCTCAATGTTCACTACATTCAGTCCTGAGCACCACATCTCCACTAGCTTTTTCAGCGCAGAGAGGACTTTTATTGCCGCATCATTACCGGGTCTATGAGCCCTGGCAAACACAGACTCAAGAGCACTTTCGCGCAAGAAACCATTCAGATCTGTAGGATTTTTCGAAATTATGTCAAGCGCCCACCCAACCCAATCCGAGGTTGACCGTAGTTCAGCCGGCAACTTTATTAGGGCATCAGCAAAGCTGGAAATAATACGCGGGTTAACTCCATTGCGAATGGCTAGTTCCTTCTGCCAGTCGTCAGCTTCCGGATCATCTAACTCCTGTTCTGCAGCTTTCAAAACAACTCGTCGGCCTTCGAGCCAAGTTTCCGCACTGCTGGCGTCTCGAGAGCTCCGCTGGAAATACCCGAGTGAGCGCCTGACAATTCCATCGAGACCACTGCTACCCTCGGGAGTGACTGCATTCAGCCTTCGAATCAAAGCCTGCACTCTCAGATCATTCGCAGAAGAAACCTCAATTCGGTCAAGCAGGTAGTCAATAGGATCGTATATTATTTCGCATGCATCTTGCTGAGCAAATGTCGTATACAGATCTTCATTGTTTGAAGTGATAGCTTCGTCTAGCTCAATAATAATGGGCTTTGCGGGGATGACCACAGAAAGCCCAGTAGCAGCGTATGCGGCTCGGCCAGCTCTACCGAGAGCGTTCAAAATCTCATGCGGGCGCAAGTCAGTTCGAGGATTTCCAGTTGGGTCGTCAGCGGCGCTACGATCTGTTCCTGCCAAAATTACGACATCACAAGGTAGATTCAATCCTTGGGCGATAGTGGAGGTAGCAGCCAGAACATCAAGCCCCAACTCTTGCTTTCCTCTTTTACTACGAAAAGCTGCCTCAACCAACCGTCTTTCCAATGGAAGAAGGTCGCTATGGTGGACACCTGCACGCCTGGAGTCTACCTCGAAAATAGCAGTAACATCACCAACATCTTCAATGATTGTTTCACGGATTAACCTTTGATTCTCATCAAGAACTATAGAAGGCGGGGGCAATAGCTTGTTGACGCTATCAGCAACCGAACTACACACCCTCACGTCGCTACAAAAAACCACTACCCTCTTGCCTAAATGTGCAAAATCTGCGGCAAGCGTGGCAGCCAACTCATTGCGATTAGCCGTCAGATAACCCTTATCATTAATATTTAAAAATGGATTGGCATCACTAAGCCTTCTAATCGCAAATGTTTCTGTTTGCGTCGGGTGCCAGCCTGCGACTAATGAAAAAAGGCCAAGAGGTTCGGAGGACACTCGACTGCGCTCTTTTTTTGTTTCCCCTTGAGCAGCGACCTCGACGGCTGCATCAAGTGCTTTCTCGTCATATACGACGCATGTCCTTAACTGACGGGTTGGCTTCCATGGATCGTCAAAGACATGCACTCCTCGGCCTAAAACATGGCTAAGCCAACTAGCAATCTCATTGGCATTTTTGACCATTGCAGACATGAGTAATAGATCAGCAGTTGGACATAGGCGAGTAAACCCGAGGAGTGACAGCATAGCGTCAACTGACCTCGAACCCACCTTAACACTCTTGGGATCTATATCCATACCGATGAGGTGAAACTCATCAAACACGATAAGCCCGACGTTTCCAAATAGTTCCGGAGCGAAACCTAAGAGAGCTAGCAATCGCTCAGGCGTCATAACTGCGAATGGGGGAAGCGCATCACCAAGCTCTTCGAGTGCCTTGTCTTCAACGCTCACTGCCTCAATATCCGCTAAATGGTGCGCGAAGTCGTTCTCGACTTGATCTACTAATGCATGCGTCGGTGCCAGATAAACAACTGACCTCCCAGAACAACGAACCGCTGCAATTTTCAGCATGGAAAGCGTGGTCTTACCTGAGCCAGTCGGCGATGTCATCACCATGGAATTTCCACGGTTCAAATAGCCGCTCTGGATTGCCTTTTGATGGTTTACCCATAAAAAAGGTCGCAATTTAGACTGGCTGATTGTCCATTTATCCCATTCTCCAACATTGGCCCCTTCCGGAGTCGCCAGGCGGGCAAGCATCGATGATCTGACGCCTTCGATCATAGCAAGTAAAAGGCTAGCCAAATGATGCGGGCCAGCATATTGATAATTAACCATACCTGATAGGCCAGGTAAATTTTCAGTAGTCGCCCTTGATAAATCCAATACTTTGTCTAGAGCATCCCTTACGTCAAATTCGTAATCAGCGCCATGCGCCTCAGCTGCAAGACCTTTGATAGCTGTGGCACATTCATGAAAAAGCAGATCTGCAGCAAACTCACGACTATCGCGCCCAACATTTACCTCTGAGTACATCGCATCTACGGGATATTCTCTCGTCAGAAGAGAGTCAAGCCGCCCCATAGCCAGATCTTTAATAGATAATATTAACGCGCTTCGCATTGACGAAGTAGCATTAACTACCGTGAGACGACTGGCAGCTTCAGCGGCATCTGCTGAACGATCCGCAATGAGAAACAGCAGCGTCGTTGAGATTGTAGAGTCAATAGCTTCAGCACTAAGAAGCGTGCGCTTACTATTCTCCGCATTTCGTGCCATCGAGATTACTTGGTGAGCAACACCGGCGACGAATGCGGCAGCTCTCTTTTTCTCAGGTTGTATATCAAGTACAACATATGCTTCAAATGTTGAAGCCAGTCGCCTAACCTTGGTCAGAGTCGATCTATCCGAATCAGCACCCCGCTGAATAGCCAGGCGTGCTGTCGCAATTTCTACATGAGCCTCTGTCAGTAGAGTATCGATGGTATCCGGGTCGAATTCGGGAAGGTCTGGAGCACTTTTCAGGAGCGCACGAGAACTGGAGTCAAACACGATAAATCTCCTTCACTTTTTCGACGACTGCGAGAGCAAACTTATCTAAACCATCGCGAACATTTTTAAATGCCAGAACCCCACCCGTGCGTGAACTCATCGCTCCGCTAACTGTGCCTGAAAAACCATTCATAAGCTTCTCAAAGCTGCCAGAAACAGTATCTCTAATATTTTCCCCAGTAGCTATACAAACTCTAAACCGTCTCGCCTCCTCCCACACTACTCGCCCTATAGCGCCCTCTTTATTTACACCCTCGACCCCCTTGAGCAAAGCAACCAGCTCAGCCAAAATTTCGTCATCACGCTCACCATCAATTATCTGCTTTAACTCTGGCCAAACTTTAGACGTGATCAGGTTCCTGGGTTTAGCCGAGGCCTTATCTTCGGATATGATAATGCTATCGACTTTTTCTTTTTTTTCATCAAGCTCAAGTACAAAGCCGTCAAACCCCTTGTCAGCTTGTCGCACATGCGGCGAAGTCATGACACCACTTGGAATTGAAATCCTTGTAACAACCCAGGATATATGCTGAAACAAGAGTCCATCTCGGTGAATTATCGAGTTTTTTATCTGATCTGCAGTATTTGAAGGGTCTGTCGGACTGAGAACCCCAAGTTTCCTTATCACATTTGCAACAACATTACCAAAGGGCTCAACCCTTTGCGTTGCAACCTGACTAATTACTCGTTGAGCATTCTCTTCTTGCCTCAGATACAAATAGGCAACGATTTCTGCGAGATTGTCTTCTTTTAAAGGATCAATTTCCCACTCAGAGAATTCGCACTCACTGGAAGCGACTGTTTTTTGATTTATCGGCATTTTCAGAATCCATCCCACATCACATTAATCAGTAACCAATACCCCAGACTCTCGGCTTAACAGAACACTTCCTTCCACTTCGAGTGCTGACTGCAGAGCTTGAGAAGGAAAGGCTCCCCTCCTACGTCCTACCCTCACAAGCCGGATGATGGCACATTAACATAGCTGTAGTGATCCCCCGAATAGCTCAGATCTGCCTATCCCGAGCCACAAAGAGCACATCCGTACCCCCCTTGCTAGATTGGACATTACAAAACGATGGAGCGGAGTTTGTCCTCACGCGCCTGAAGGGTAAGCGTCCGCCCAACTCACCTTGCGTAAATCAGGCCGGCATCCACTGATGCGGCAGCAGTTGCCCTATCTCACTGGCCCGTTGCGTCGGTAGCCGCGTCAGCACATCCTTGAGATAGGCATACGGATCATGTCCATTCATACGCGCCGACTGGATCAGGCTCATGATTGCATCCGCCCGCTTACCGCTACGTAGGTCGTTATCGAGATCGACCTCGCAGCCATGGCGAATGCCGGGCCAGTGGAACTTGCCTTGGTTCAGTCGACGCGCGGCAAGCCAGACGCCGACACCATCGTTTACCAGCACTTTCATCCGATTAGCCCGGCGATTAGCGAACAGATAAGCGCAGTGCGGCTTCGCCGCACCGAACACCGCGATCACTCGCGCCAAGGCGGTTTCGGTACCGGCGCGCATGTCCATCGGCTCGGTGGCCAGCCAGATGGCATCAATGCGGATCATTGAGCGACAGCCCGGATAAATTGCGCGCAGCCCTCAGAATCTGAGGCTGGCCATTTCACCATGATCACTTGCCCGACCATGGGCAATTCAATTGTCACTAACGTTTCGGCGGGCCGTTTAGGTGCAGCCTTCAGCGGGACAAATGCCGGTAGTGAGGTTGCTGCGGATTGGTCTCGATAGAGCGGCAGCCATTTGCGGATGACGTTGGCATTGATGCCGTGTCTGATGGCGACACTGGACACGGTTGCGCCAGGTTGCAGGCAGTCCTGAACGACCTGGGCCTTGAACGGATTGGGGTAAGAGCTTCGTTGGCGCATGAAAATCCTGGCGGTAAGGGTGATCGCGTCCGCTTAAAAATACGCGGACACCATCGCCCTTAATGCTGGAGTTCGGAAGGCGAGTTCGCCGGACGCTTACCCTGAAGGTGTCCAAATCTCAGTACCGGCGCTCATAGTCCTCTTGAAAATCTCCAAGCTCGACTAAAGTGCCCAGTACGGCCTGACTGTTCGTGATAAGCGCCCGCGTGCGCTCTGGATTGTCCCATCCCGCGTCACCATGCTTTCCGCCGTGAAAAAGATTGTTGCGAACGGTCTTAACTACGCGAACCACTTTTGCCAAATCCGATTCTCCCTCACCGAATCTGAGACCGCGCCACTCTAAAGCCCGACTCTCTCCAACAACCTGTTTGCTGGGAGGAGCCGCGAGCAGATCTCCGGCCTCAGGGGACAGCGTATAGGTTCCTGAATACCGCTCTACAAATGCATTCCATCCTGGCTCAGCGGCGTTACCAGGCTTGTCATTTCCCAGAAAACCGTTTTCTTTCAAACAAAACTCGAACCGAGAAAAGCCATAAAAGAACTCGAAAGCGAGCTGAGTCAGCTCATCTGTGATCTGATCCCTTCGCATACCTACTCCAGATCCATGAGGAAGATTGAGCTCCGGCAGGATTGCAGAAGCGATGCCACCGTGCGAGTGAGTCGGCGTCATGGCCACGTCGACTAGGCGCACCTAGCCTCTAACTTTATGCTCTCTGGCATTTTTAAGGCACTTCGAATGTGCTGCCCGGGCTCAGTGAGCAACCTGGCAGCAGCAATGGCCATCCCCTACCAGAGCCGGCCAGCTTTCAGCTTTCATGCGCGTCATCACCCGAACGCGATAGAGATCGATTGTCTTGATACTGACCTGCAGTCGCTACACGATCTTCAGGTCACGCCAAAGCTACCAAAGCCGCCCGCCGCCTTTGAGGCATCCAGAAGGCATAGCGGATGTTTGAAACGGGCATTCATACGATTAGCTCGAAGAGCCGCTAGAGCTCGTTAGCCCGCAGGGAGCACCTCTGGGTGGCCGAGCATATCAACGAGGTAGTCATAATCTGCTCAAGCGCAAGTTTGATGTCACGGCGATCAACCAGGTGTGGTGTGGCGATGTTACGTACATCAAGGTCGGCAAACGCTGGATGTATTTCGCGGCAGTTCAGAGGTCGGGGCGACGAGGCTAAGGAGGGGGCAGAAAACTAGGTCTATGAACATTAATCGATGAACATCCGCATTCATTTCTGGAGCATTAAGCCAGGGGCGTTCTCCCGATGAGCGATTCATGAACATTTGACATCGCCCAGTTGTTAAACGCTGTATATAAGCCTGCAACGCTCCCAATTGTCCAATCCCATCAACTCCCGGCGACCTTACCGTCTACATGCTGGTTTCCGTAAAGGCAGCACGCCGACCTCCCTTTGCCACATTGGCGGCCTTCAATAGCGGTTGAAGTTCCGCATGGAGCCGGTGGTAGTCCTCGAATGCGGTAGAAATCTTCAGGTCCATCAACGCCAGGTTTTCTCCATTTCCGGACGTTTCCAGAGCGGCCAAGTCTACTTTGCGATCCTGACAAAATCGCTCCAGCAGAATCCAGAAAGGATCCTTGTGATCAATGTGTAAATCCTTTCGATCGGTGATGATCACGTCGCTGATCGCACACTTTACTGGCAGACCAAGTGCATCACGAAATGCGATCAATTGAGAACGCACAGTAAACCTCAATGCCTCGCATACCTTGCCATGTGGCGATTGGACTGCGCCAGTGATGCAGCGTTTGTAGGAGAAACCTTCTTCGCTACCATCAATGCGGACGAGTCTGATCCCCCTTCCCGCTCCCACTTGGTTCCTCACGATCTTGAAGTGGTCGATTCCGACACCCATTTTTCTACTCGCATCCGGGTGCATTGCTATGAGCAGGTGCATTTTTTTGACCGCGAGCTTGTTAGTGATCATGCCAATCTGTGCTTTTTGCAGATAGTTTTTGAGACGGTCCAAAAGATCCTTTTTAGATTTGTACTCAAATGGCCCTAACCAGAACATTTAGAAGTCTCCTACCTCATTTGTTAACTCAGCGTCGTAATTACAAGGGGATACGTCCCAACCAAATCAGAAGTTTTAAATCAACAAGCTTGGCGCAACGCGTAGTGCATATCTCGCGAACAGCTCTTTACGCCCGTGTCGCTGGATCAAATCATCTCCTATTCAAGCGTCATATGCGATGAAGCACGAGCCTCCAACAGAAAAGACGTCCCCCACTCCAACGGCCCCAACCCCAAATGCGCTGCCAACGTCTGGCCTATATCAGCAAAGCTTTCACGCTCCCCCAACCACCCCGCCGCCACGCCCGCACCATAAGCCAACACAGGCACATGCTCGCGAGTGTGATCGCTGCCCGGACGAGAAGGATCACAACCGTGGTCGGCGCTGATGACCAGCAACGTTTGCGGGTCCATTAACGCCAATAACTCCGGCAACCTGCGGTCGAAGGCTTCCAGCGCGGTCGCATATCCGGCCAGGTCCCGGCGGTGCCCGTAGAGCATGTCGAAGTCGACGAAGTTGGCAAACACCAGGCTGTTGTCTGGCGCTTCCCTGTAAGCCTTGAGCGTGGCATCGAACAGCGCGTCGTTGCCGTCTGCCTTGTACAACCGACTAATGCCGCGGTGCGCGAAAATGTCGCCGATCTTGCCCACCGCATGCACGGTGCCACCGGCGTCGCAGAGATGATCAAGCAATGTCGCCGACGGCGGCGGCACGGTGTAGTCGCGGCGATTGCCGGTGCGGCGAAACTCACCCGGGTGTTCTCCGGTGAACGGTCGGGCAATGACCCTGCCAACGGTGTATTCATCGCACAAGGTGCGCGCGATTTCACACACCCGGTACAACTCCTCAAGCCCGAAATGGCTTTCATGGGCGGCGATCTGCATCACGCTGTCGGCCGAGGTGTAGCAAATCGGCTGCTTGCTGCGGATGTGTGCCTCACCCAGTTCGTCCAGCACGGTGGTACCCGAGGCATGGCAATTGCCCAGGATACCCGGCAAGGCTGCCTGCTCAATGAGGTCGGCCAGCAACTGTGGCGGAAAGGAGTTGACCGGCTCTTCGAAATAACCCCAGTCAAACAACACCGGCACGCCCATCATTTCCCAGTGCCCGGACGGTGTGTCTTTGCCGGACGATTGCTCCCGTGCGTGGCCGAAGGCACCGCTCGGTGCAGCGTTGCCCCAGTCGCCCGGCAACGGGCCGTCGCCACTGGCCGCCGCTGCAGCCCCCAATCCCAACCGCCCCAGGTTCGGCAGGGACAAAGGCCCCCGGCGCAACGGCCCATCGGCTTCGCCACGGGCGCACGCCTCGGCGATATGGCGCAAGGTGTCGGCGCCTGAGTCGCCAAAAAGGGCGGCGTCGGCACTGGCACCGATGCCCAACGAATCCAGCACCAACACGATGGCCTTGCTCATAGTATTTCCTGGATCAAGTTGCGTTCGGCCAGGCGTTCACCACCTAATCGATAGGCTGCGCGCAAGGCGGATGCGCCCTGCTCGGCTTGCTCTGTATTTCGCGCGTGTACCCAACCCAAGGGCCTTTGCGCGTTCACCTGTTCACCGACAAAGGCCAATTCGCTGAAGCCGACTGACAGGTCCAGCACGTCGTCTGGATGACTGCGCCCGCCGCCCAATGCCACTACCGCCAAGCCCACCGCCCGGGTGTCGATCTCGCTGACGCAGCCCTCTTTCTCGGCCCACACCGGTATCGACACAGCGGCCTTGGGTAAATACGCATCGGGGTTGTGGGCAAAGCCCTGCGGGCCACCCAGGGCACTGACCATTTGCTCGAAGCGCTGCAAGGCTGCCCCGCTCTGCCACGCCTGAAGCAATTGATCACGGGCCTGAGCCTCATCCCTCGCCAGGCCGGCCATCGTCAGTACCTCGGTCGCCAGGGCCAAGGTCACCGCCCACAGGCGTTCACTGCGCACCTCGCCCTTAAGCAGTGCGACCGCTTCGGCAACCTCCAGGGCATTGCCGGCGCTGCGGGCCAGCGGCTGGTTCATGTCGGTGATCAGGGCGCGGGTGTTGACCCCGGCACCGTTGGCCACGGCGACGATACTGGCGGCCAAGTCTCGTGCCTGCTCGGGCTCGGCCATGAATGCGCCATTGCCGGTTTTCACATCCATGATCAATACGTCGAGGCCGGCGGCGAGTTTCTTGCCGAGGATCGATGCGGTGATCAGATCAATCGACTCGACCGACCCGGTCACATCGCGGATCACGTACAAGCGCTTGTCCGCAGGGGCAAGGTTGGCCGTCTGGCCGATGATGGCGCAACCGACCTCGGCGACCACCGTGCGCAAACGTTCAGGGCTGGGTTGGCAGTCGTAACCGGGGATGCTCTCGAGCTTGTCCAGGGTGCCGCCGGTATGCCCAAGGCCACGCCCGGAAATCATCGGCACGTAACAGCCGCAGGCCGCCAGCAAGGGCGCCAGCATCAAGCTGATCATGTCGCCGACGCCGCCGGTGGAATGCTTGTCGACGACCGGCCCCGGCAGATCCCAACTCAATACTTGGCCGGAGTCGCGCATCGCCTCGGTCAAGGCAATACGCTCGGTCACGTCCATGCCCTTGATGAACACCGCCATGGCGAACGCCGCCACCTGCCCATCGCTGAGACTTGCGTCGGCAATCCCGGTGACAAACCGTTGAATGTCCGTCGCGGCCAGGGTGTGCCCGTCGCGTTTACGGCGAATCACTTCTTGTGGCAACCACATACTGTGCTCCTTACAGTGAGATGAAAAAGCCGACAATCGCCGCGCTCATCAGATTGGAAAGCGTGCCGCCGATCATGGCCCGCAAGCCCAGCCGCGCCAGTTCCTGGCGGCGTTGCGGGGCGATACCCGTCAGGCCCCCCAGTTGAATGGCAATCGAAGACAGATTGGCAAAGCCGCACAGGGCGAAGGTGACGATTACCTGGGTGTGGACCGACAACAGCGGCACACCGGCTTCGGCGGCTTTGGCCGGGGTCAGGTAGTTGGCCAGGTCGGCATAGGCGACGAACTCGTTGAGTACCAGTTTTTCACCGATAAAACCGCCGGCCATGACCGCCTCGTGCCACGGCACCCCAAGCAGAAAAGCGATGGGCGCCAGCACGTGCCCGAGCACCAGTTGCAGGGTCAACTGCGGGTAGCCAAACCAGTTGCCGGCCCAGCCCAGTAGCCCGTTGAACAGGGCGATCAACGCGATAAACGCCAGCAGCATGGCGCCGACGGACAGTGCCAGGCGCAAGCCGACCTGGGCCCCTTCGGCAGCAGCGTCGATGATATTGGTGGGGCGATTCTCAGCCTGTCCCAGTTCCTCGATCACCTGTTCGGTGCGGGCTGATTCGGTTTCCGGCTCCATCAGCTTCGCCATCAACAGAGCACCGGGCGCCGACATGAAACACGCCGCGATCAGGTACTTGAGCTCCACCCCCAGCCCGGCGTAACCCAACAGCACCGAGCCGGCCACCGCCGCGAAACCGCCGACCATTACCGCGAATAACTCAGAGCGCGTCAGCTTGGCAATGAATGGCCGAACCACCAGCGGTACTTCCGACTGGCCGATGAAAATCGCCGACGTCACCACCATCGACTCGATGCGGCTGGTGCCCAGCAACAGGCGCAGGCCGCCGCCCACCAACCGTATGATCCAGCCCATCACGCCGATGTAATACAGCACCGAGATAAAGCTGCCGAAGAACACGATCATCGGCAATACGCGGATCGCGAATACAAACCCACCGCTGCCGAACACTTCAAACATGTGCGGCGAACTCAGGCCGCCAAACAGAAACTCGATGCCTTTGTTCGCATAGAGCTGCAGCGATGCCACCGCCCCCGATAGCGAGGCCAGCACTGTCTGGCCCCAAGGCACGTACAGCGCAAAAGCACCGATCAACACCTGGATCAAAAACGCTACCGAGACGGTGCGCCAGTTGATAGAGCGTCGCTGATGGGACAAAGCAATGGCAATAAGAATAAGGGTCGCTATTCCGACAAGACTGATCATGCAGGCGTCTCAACAATGGACCAAGCGGACGCAGGCCCGAAGGCCTGCCCAGGATTAGAAAGCGTCGAAGGCGCCTGGCAGCAATTGCTCCAGGGTCCAGGTGCGCGTGGCGGCCGGGTCACTGCCCTGGCAAATCACCACCGCATCCTTGGCCATCAACTCCAGCATCACCTGGCGGCAGGCACCGCAAGGGCTTATCAGTGAAACGTTGGGTGCATAAACAGCCATCGCCGTGAAACTGCCTGGCGCATGGCCCTGGCTGATGGCGCTGAACAAGGCACTGCGCTCGGCACAGTTGGTCAGTCCGTAAGAGATATTCTCCACGTTGCAACCCTGTACCACCTCACCGTCGGCGGTCAGCAACGCCGCGCCGACCGGGAAATGGGAGTAAGGCGAGTACGTGCTTTGGGCGGCACGCTTTGCCTGTTCCATCAAGCGTTCTTCAATTGTCATTCACAGGGTCATCCCATCTTGTTGCGAGCACGGCCAGG
Organism: Pseudomonas sp. AN3A02; assembly: GCF_011765255.1. Lineage (NCBI taxonomy): Bacteria > Pseudomonadati > Pseudomonadota > Gammaproteobacteria > Pseudomonadales > Pseudomonadaceae > Pseudomonas > Pseudomonas sp. AN3A02. The sequence goes on along the minus strand of NZ_JAARNI010000004.1, from coordinate 245,407 downwards.
GAGGCCGTGACGCTCTTGTGGTGTTATTTAAATAACAATAGATGTGATAATTCAATCTTTTTTTGCGCGCGTGCACAACGGTGTCTGGCGGAACCGCTTGAACACGCCCGCCGCACGCGGGGATGTGTAGTTTTCACAAGTAATTTCCCCCTCCCATAGGTATGCTCCGCGTTTATTGCCGACCACTGATACCGGGATGCCAGCCCAGACGCAGCTTATGGAGCCGTATCCTCAAGGACGTTTGAACGATGAGTACCCCCGCGCTGGACATCAGCAGCCTGACGCCACTGCCTTACCACCAGCAGGTAGTCGATTACCTGAAAGCCAGTGAACCTGCCGTGTGGAGCTGGGCCTCGTCCCTCGTAGTTCAGCAGGAACACGCCCAGGATGTGCGTGCGCAATTGCTGCGAGACACTTATCGCCTGAGCCCCGAGACTCATCCGCAGGCCTATCAGGCTTGCGAGACGGCGTTGCAGTGCTTGCAGATCCAGGCCCCGGCCACGCTTTACCAGGCCGGCGATGGCGCGATGAATGCAAGCCTGTATTACCTGGCCGGCGAAGTGCATGTGGTGTTCTACGGGCCGATCCTTGAACGGCTCGACGCCCAGGAGTTGCTGGCGTTGCTGGGGCATGAACTGGCGCATTACCGTCTGTGGTCGGAGCACGACGGTGACTTTCTCACCGCCGACCGGATTCTGAATCACGCGATGGCTGACGTGTACACCCCACCCAGCCTGGAACAGACCGCGCGGTTATATAGCCTGCACACCGAGATCTACGCCGACCGCGGTGCGGCGCTGGTGGCCAGCGGTCCAGAAGCGTCCATCACCTCGCTGGTGAAGATTCACACCGGGATTGTCAGTGTCGACGCGGCCAGCTATTTGCAGCAGGCCCGTGAACTGGACGGCAAGGATGCGCAGCTGTCCCAGGGCGTATCGCACCCGGAGGCGTTTCTGCGCTCCCAGGCCGTTGACAGCTGGTGGCAGCAGCTTCCGGAAACGGACGCCTGGCTGCACCGCCGGTTGCGCGGGCCGTTGTCGCTCAGTCGCCTGGATGTGACCGACCAGGTGGAGCTGACCGCCCTCACCCGCGGCTTTATCGCCAGCTTTATCAGTGCGTCGGTGTTGCAGTCGGACGCTGTGCTCAATCAGGTGCGGGGGTTCTTTCCCGACTGGAAGGACACTGAAACGCCCCTGGACCTTGGCACGCTGAATGCCGAACGTATCGACGCGAGCATCCACGAATACCTGCACTTCATCATGCTCGACCTGAGCCTGGTGGACCGCGACCTGCGCGACGACGCGTTGCTGCATGCCGCGCGCACCGCGAAGAAGCTCGGCAGCGCTGACGACTTTATCAACGTGCTCAAGCGCGATATCAAATTACCCAAACGTGAGCTCGACCCGATCGTTCGCGCGCTCAAAGCGGAGGTCGACACATGGACCCAATAACCCAACCCGTCACCTTCACTCAATTGCTGCAAAGCCACGATGGCGCTGCCGTGCCCATCGACGATGTGGTGTTCCTGGCGTTGCCGCTGCTGCGCCAGGTGGCGCAATTGCATGAACAGGGTCGTGTCGCCCAGCTCAGCTACCTCAACGTGATGCTGGGGCCAGAGCGCACCCTGCAACTGCGCAACCTCGAGGGCGTGCCGCCGCGCCTGGCGCTGGAGGCAATCAAGCAGGTGCAGCCCAATCCGGAGTCGGCGCTGAATATCGTCGGCACCGTGCGCCTGACTCGGGATTCGGAAAGTGGCGTGGCCATTACCGACCTGCAGGTGCAGGAAGACCCGCACCAGGCCATCGACCGCCCGGTGTTCCTCACGGACTTGCACAGTTGGGAGCATCGTCTCGGGCATCACGACGAAATCACCGATATTTTCCAGCTCGGGCAGTTGCTGGCGTGCCTGGCCTGCGGGCTGGATTTTGCCGATATCAATGACGTAAAAACGTTTGCCCGGCACCGGCGCAACCTGTTCCAGCTCAACGGACGGCTTAACCCGGTGCTGGCCAACCTGATCGTCGAGATGACCGAACTCAACCGGCACGAGCGCGCCACCGATGTCAGTTCCCTGGCCCGGCGGCTGGAGTCCTGGCGCGAGCAGCCGGCCAGCCTGGATGTCGAGCGTGTGCTGGCCCAGGCCGAAGGCCCGGCGTCGCGGCGCACCGTGGTGCTGGAGCACCTGCGCAACCGGTTGTTTGACCTGTCGCGGCGCAATCGCCTGCTGCACTTCCGGCCGACCCAGGCCAACGTCAACCTGACCGTGGCCAGCGTGCCGCTGGTGATGCGGATTGAAAGCATCCGGCCTGAAACGTTGTGTACCTGGCAGCCTACCCTCGGCGGTTTCTCCGAGCAGGTACTGAGCGGCAAGCCGGTTGGCCTGCAGCAATGGCTGCGGTTTGAAGACCAGACCTGGCTGCAGGCGTCCCTGGAACGCATCATTCAGGAAACCCGCCGCGACCGTGCCGAATTCGGCTTCAGCAACCTGCGCCTGGTGGTGGCCTTCATGCGCTGGCACAACCTCAAGGACACGCCGGAAGAACGCATCGTCACCCCGCTGCTGTGGCTGCCGGTGGAGCTGAGCCGCAAAAAAGGTGTGCGCGACCAGTTCATGTTGCAGTGCGATGAGACCGAGGCCGAATTCAACCCGGTACTGCGTCATCAGTTGCGCCAGCTCTACGATATCCAGTTGCCGGAAACCGTCGACCTGCAAAACACCTCGCTTGAAGAAATTCACGCGGATATTGCGCGCCAGATCAAGCTGACCGAGCCTGGCGTGGAGTTGCGCCTGCAAAGCAAACCGCAAATCGAACTGATCCACCAGAAGGCAGTGCAGCACCTGCACCACTTCCAGCGCCGCCGCGCCCGTCAGCGCTCGGCCATGCCATTGGTGAAGCCGGATTTCAGCTACGACCGCGAAGATTACCGCCCACTGGGCCTGCAACTGTTCCAGCAAAAGGTGCTGCCCAGCGCGTTGCCGCTGCGCCTCGCGGTCGGCGGCAAGCCGTCGCTGCGCGACCAACATCCGCAGATGGTCGCCAGCAGTACTGAAAACAGCACCTTCGCCCTGCCCGAGAATCAGGGGCATCGCTACGCCTGGGACATCGACCTGACCCAGGTCACCTTGGCCAACTTCAACTATCGCAAGATGTCGTTGGTGCGCGATTACGCGCAGTTGATCGACGAACCGGCGCAGAACGAAGCGTTTGACCGGATGTTCTCCATTGAGCCGCGGGAGGTCGAGGTCCAGGCACCGGACCCGATCCCGCTGCCGGAACAATGGAACGTGGTGGCCGGCGACGCGACGCAGAACGCTGCCGTCAGCCTGGCCCGCACCGGGCGCAATTTCATCATTCAGGGGCCGCCGGGTACCGGCAAGTCCCAGACCATCACCAACCTGATTGCCGACTATGCCGGTCGCGGCCTGCGGGTGCTGTTTGTGTGCGAAAAGCGCGCGGCACTGGATGTGGTGTTCCATCGCCTGCAACAGAGTGAACTGGGTGAATTGTGCTGCCTGATTCACGACTCCCAAACCGACAAGAAAGCCTTCGTGGGCAACCTGCGAGAGTGCTATGAGCGCTGGATTGCCGGTGATGCCCAGTCGCCGCAGTTGCAAGCCCGACGCAACGCCACACTGGCCACCCTGGGCCAACAGTTGGGCCTGATCGAGCGCTTTGAACAGGCCATGACCGAGGTACCGGAAACGCTGGCCTGCTCCGTGCGCGAGCTGGTGCGGCATCTGATCGACCTGCCGGCCTTGGCTGCCAAGCTGCCACCCGAAGTCCTGGAACGCTTGCCCGAATGGCGTCACTGGCAGGCGCAAAGTGAACTGACTGGCCGGCTGTATCAGGCGATCAACGAGCGCTTCGGCCTCGACAGTTTTGCGCGTCACCCTTTCAGCCATCTGGCCTCAAGCCTCATTACCCACGAACATGCCTATGGCCAGCTCAAGGCGTTCCTGGATGAAGCGGGTGGGCTGATGGACAGCGTCGAGCAGTTTCTGGAGTCATCCTCCAGCCTGCTGTCCAGTGACACCCGCCTGGCGGATGCGCGGGTGCTGACCCAGGCAGCGGAGCAACTGACCGGCGCCAACCTGGCATCGCACCTCGACCTGTTGGAACCGGGCTCACCCGGTTCCCAGGCGTTGCAGGCCGAACAAGCCGCTCTGCAAACGCTGACCGTGCAACAACACAACGCCGCTGAAACCACCCGCCATTGGCGCAACAAACTCGCGCCCCAGGACACCCAGGCCGCACTGGATCTGGTGCAGCGCCTGGAAGGCTCGTTGCTGCGTTGGCTGCAACCTGCCTGGTGGCGGCTGCGCGGCGAGCTGCAACGGCGCTACGACTTCAGCCAGCACGCGGTGCGCCCCAGCTACCGCAGCGTGCTCGATAACCTGGCCGGCGAACACCGCGCCACCGCCGAGTTGCAGGCCGAGCAGCAGCGCCTGCAAAGTCACTACGGCATCCAGGACATCGACCAGTTCGTGCAAAACCTGCAAGCCCTGCTCCAGCAACTGAGCACATCACCGTTATTGCGCCAGTGGGTCGAAGGCCTGCGCGGTAACCCGAACGCCCTGCCGGGTGTACGCCAGGAAGCCAGCCTGCGCCAGCCGGTTGCACGCCTGGCCGAGCTGGTTGCGCAGCACTGCGTGTTTGAACCGGCACCGAGCCTGGGCGAGTTGGCCGAATACCTGCGCGACCTGCGTGAAGAACTCGACGAACTGCCCGACACCCTGCCCCTGCTCAATGAGCTGCACCAGGCCGACTCCGTCTGCCTGTTGGCCGTGCAACAGCACGCCTTGGCGCAAAAGGCGCTGGATGGGTTGATTGCCCAGGAAAACCTGACTCGCCTGTACCGCGCCAACCCGCAACTGGCGCGCTTCGATGGCCCGGCCTTGAGCCTAGCCGCGCGGCAGGTCAGCCAGGCTGAAAGCAGCCTGCTCAAACACAACGCCCATGTGCTCAGCGCCACGCTGCACCAGCGTTTCCTGGAACACGTGAAGCAATCGGCGATGTCGGTGACCCAACTGGACGCCCAGGCCCGTGAGTTCAAGAAAGCCTATGCCAAGGGCCGCCGTGAACTGGAACACGAGCTGGGCAAGACCATGCGTTATCGCTCCATCCGCGAAATGGCGAGTGGTGACAGTGGCCGCGTGATCAACGACCTCAAGCCTATTTGGCTGATGAGCCCGCTGTCGGTGTCCGACACGCTGCCGCTGACCCCGGACCTGTTCGACGTGGTGATTTTCGACGAGGCCAGCCAGATCCCCAGTGAAGAAGCCGTGCCGGCCTTGAGTCGTGCGCAGCAGGTGATCGTGGTGGGTGACGAGATGCAATTGCCACCGACCAACTTCTTCTCCAGCGCAGGCGAACAGGACGATAACGAACTGATCGCCATGGAGGACGGCGAGCAGATTGCAATCAACCTCGACGCCGACAGCCTGCTGAGCCAGGCCGCGCGTAATTTGCCGGCAACCCTGTTGGCCTGGCACTACCGCAGCCGACATGAAGCGTTGATCAGCTTCTCCAACGCGGCGTTCTATGAAGGCCGGTTGATCACCATTCCCGACCGGCGTATCGAGCGCCCTGCCCCGGCCCATGCGGCCCTGGACTCCATGGATGCCCAGGCAGTAATTCAGGGCGCCGATACGCTGCTCGACAGCCCGATCAGCTTTCTGAAGATGAGCGATGGCGTCTACCTCAGCCGCAGCAACCTGGCCGAAGCACGCTACATCGCCAAACTGGTGCGTGAGTTGCTGCAACGCGAGACCGGCCTGAGCCTGGGCATTGTGGCCTTCTCCGAAGCCCAGCAAGGCGCCATCGAGCAGGCCCTGGAAGACTTGGCCGCCAGTGACTCAGCCTTTGCCACGCGCCTTGAGCAAGAATACGTGCGTGAAGACGCCGGGCAGTTCAATGGGCTGTTCGTCAAGAACCTGGAGAACGTCCAGGGTGATGAACGCGACGTGATCATCCTGAGCATCTGCTACGCGCCAGGACCGAACGGCAAGATGCTGATGAACTTCGGCCCGATCAACCAGCGCGGCGGGGAAAAACGCCTGAATGTGATCTTCAGCCGTGCGCGTAAGCGCATGGCGATTGTCTCCAGCATTGAAGCGGATGCCATCACCAACACCCACAACGACGGTGCCGCGGCACTGCGCGGGTTCCTGCAATTCGCCCAGGCCAGCGCCAACGGCGACGCGCCGCGCTCCCAGGGCATCCTCGCCAACCTCAACCCGGGCGCCAAGCAATCCTTTGCGGTCAGCCTGCCCAAGGACAGCCTGCGCAGTGCCCTCGCTGCTGCGTTGCGCAAACGTGGGCATACGGTGCAGGAATACGTCGGGCGTTCGCAGTTCCGCTGCGACCTGGCGATCAGTGACGCCAGCGGTGAACACTTCAGCCTGGGTGTGTTGCTGGACGGCGATACAGCGGCCGCGGCTGACGTGCGTGAGCGTTATATCTTCCGCCCGACCGTGCTGCGCAGCTTCGGCTGGAAGATTATCGACGTGCTCAGCCATGACTGGTTGCGGGCCCCGGAAGAGGTGCTGAATCAGATTGAAGCGCTGCTACGGGGTGAAGAGGCGCCCGCGCTGCCAGAACCTGAACAGCCAGTGGAACCGGAAACCGTTGAGGTCGAGGCTCCGTCTACTCCGGAAGCACAGACCCCGATGCGTGAGTTCACCTTTGGTGAAGGCAACTCCAACAAGTTCTGGCGTATCGGCGTCACGGAGGCGGACGTGGTGGTGAACTTCGGTCGCATCGGCACCAAGGGCCAGACCTTGATCAAGTCCCTCGACAGCCCCGAACGCGCAGTGCGCGAAGCGCAAAAGCTGATCGCAGAGAAACTGCGCAAAGGCTATCAAGAGCAGGCGGGGTCAATCACACCGGGATGATTCAAGGACGTTATAAATCTCGGAAATGACCTGCCGTGTCGCGCCCTCAATGGTTCCTTCATTGCGGCACAACACCCAGCCGTGATCCGCTACCGCTTGCTCGAACGCCTGGGTACAGGCGACATGTTCTTCCAGCTTGTGGATCACGGTACTGCTCAGCCCGCGCCGGCGTGCGGCTGCCCTTGCCCATGAAATATCAGGGTCGGTGACCACCCCCACATGCAGATCCGGCACTTGCACGTTTCGATCAATGTTCAATTGCAGGATGTCTGCCAGCGGGACGCCCCGGCGAAACGCGGCATCCGACGGGTACCAGCGGTCAATCAAGACAATGCTGTCTGCCGGCTGTTGAGTCAGCACGTGTCGGGAAATCCAGGCACGGCTATCAGCGAAGCGCCTACACACCTCCCACTCCAGATCGCGGCTGGGCGTTCTGGCGAGTTGGTTAACGAGGACCATTGTTTCACTGCGATAGGGATCGCTTTTTCTCTCGCACAGCCGGATTACCTTTTTGTTGTCCGCCCTCAGTGCTTTGGTAACGGCTTCCAGCAGCGTGGTTTTGCCGGTGCCCTTGGGCCCGTCCATAGAAACAAACAGCGGGCGGTCAGTGCTCTGGTTCAACACGGCTTTTCGATCCGGGTGCGCATGGTTTCGGCGATCACTTTCGCCAATGCCGATTGATCAAACGGCTTGGGCAAGCGCGTCAATGTGGTTTTGAGGTCCAGGGATATCTCTGCAAATCCAGACGAAAGAATGAGGGGAAGCTCGGGGTACAGCGTCTCGATGTTGCCAGCCAACTCAATCCCCGTCATATCCGGCATCGCCATGTCCGTAATGACCAAGTCAAAGCGCGCGCCTTGCGCCAGGAACGCCAACGCAGCCTGCCCATCTGCCGCCGCCACAACATGATGGCCCAGGTCTTCAAGCATGGCCCCCGTGCTGATCAGCACCAGCGGGTCGTCGTCTACCAGCAGAATCTCGAGGCTTTGCTGATGCGGGGCATCGGGCGTGTTTGCAGTTGATGCCTGCGCCGCAAACTGTGTGGTATCCATCAGCGCCACCGGTAACCAGAGTTCTGCGGTTGTGCCCTCTCTTTCCTTGCTTTTCAGCACAAAGTGGCCCTGTGACTGGGCTGCCAGGCCATGGACCATCGAAAGACCAAGCCCCGTGCCTTTTCCTGCGCCCTTGGTGGTGAAGAACGGCTCCATGGCCCGTTGCAAGGTCGCGTCATCCATCCCGGGCCCGGTGTCGGTGACAGCGATGCAAATCAGCCTTTCCGAGTCATTCGGCCTGCCGGGATACGTATCCTCCCTCGCCGAAATCAGAATCCTGCCCCGGCCTTCCATGGCGTCCCGGGCGTTGATTACCAGGTTCATCACTGCCATTTCCAGTTGGCTCATGTCGACCAGTACCGGCCGCAGGATCAGTGGGAACTGTGTGTCGACGCTGATGCCTGCGCCCAACATGCGGGATAGCAGGTCTGACATGTTTCTGATCAGGTCACCCACATTCACTGGTTGCGGATCAAGCTCCTGGCGACGGGCAAAGGCCAGCATCCGCTGTGTCAGCGTCGCACCGCGCTGGGCGCCGGCGATGGCATTATTCAGTAATGAGTAGGTTCTGGAGTCCTGTGGAACCCGCTTCTTGGCGAGTTCGAGGCTCCCAAGAATCACCATGAGGAGGTTGTTGAAATCATGGGCGATACCGCCGGTGAGCTGCCCCAGAGACTCCATTTTCTGGGCCTGGAATAACGCCTCCCGGGTTTCCTTGATCTCCTGTTGAGCCTGAACGCTCTCGGTAACGTCCCGGGTGATTTTCGCGAAACCCACGAGCTCGCCCTGCTCATTCTTTATCGGGTCGATAACGACATGCGCCAGGAACCCCGTACCGTCTTTGCGCAGGCGCCTTCCCTGCCCTTCATACCGACCTTCCCGGATAACCGTTTCAAGGGCGCGTTGCGGGACATTGTTGTCGACGTCCTCAGGCTGGAAAAACAGGGAGTAGTGTTTGCCGATGACTTCTGCCGGCTCATATCCCTTGATGCGCTGGGCACCGGCGTTCCAGGTGGTGATCACGCCGTTGGGATCGAGCATATAGAGCGCGTAGTCGGTGACGCCTTGTACCAGCAGGCTGAATTGCTGCTCGCTCTGACGCAGGGCCTCCTCCGCAGCCTTGCGCTCGGTCAGGTCCCGTGTGACTTTGGCGAAGCCAATCAGCGTGCCATCGTCGGCGCGTATCGGGTCGATAATCACCAGCGCCCAGAGGCGCGTGCCGTCTTTCCTGATGCGCCAGCCTTCGCCCTCGAAGCGGCCTGACTGTTCGGCGCTTTTGAGCGCTCGGCCGGGCAAGTCCGAGGCCAGATCTTCCGGGGTGTAAAACAGCGAAAAATGCCTGCCCAGTACTTCACTCTGTTCGTACTGCTTGATCTTCTTCGCCCCCGAGTTCCAGCTACGAATCAACCCGTTCGTATCCAGCATGTAAATGGCGTAGTCGACCACTGCGTCGACGAGCAGTCGATAGCGGTCGTCCTGATTGAACGACCCTTGTGCGGGTTGGGATGGCATCAGGAAAGTCTCGGGACAAATGAGTGGCTTGAACCCTCAGTATGTCTAAAAAAATCCGCTGCCAACCAGTTTATTCATCTGAACGCCCTTTTTGAGTCAAACACCGCCGTTGCGAGCAAAGCGCGGAATCTGCAACCCCAGGCTTTCCCGCAACGTCGTACCTTCATACGCCGTGCGATACACGCCACGCGCCTGCAACAACGGAATGACCTCCTGGGTGAATCGGTTGAACTGCTGCGGATGGCCGATGTAGATGTTAAAACCATCCACCGCGCGGGCTTCAAACCAGTCAGCCATTTTCCCCGCTACGGTCTCCGCCGACCCGACAAACGCCCCCGGGCGCAACTGGCGCCCAAACTCCACCGCCTGGCGCAACGTAAAGCCTTTGTCCCGTGCCTGGTCAGCAATGCGCTTGGCCGCCGTGAAGAAGCTGCTGCGTGCAGCCTCCAGGCTTTCCTGCGGAAACGGAGCGTCCAGGTCGTACTGGCTGAAATCATGCCAGCCGAAATTGCGCCCGAACTCCTTCAACGCCAGTTCAAAACTGTGGTCGGCCTGGTGGTAGTGCTGCTCGATTTCACGGGCATGCTCATCAGTGTCGCCCACATAAATCTCGGCGCCGGGCATCACCAGCAATTGCTCCGGATCACGGCCATGTTGCAGCGCCCTGCCCTTGATATCCCGGTAGAACGCCTGGCCCTGCTCGATGCTGGCCGCGTGGGTGAAGATCACATCGGCGGTGGCGGCGCCCAGGTCACGGCCTTGCTCCGAATCGCCGGCCTGGAAGATCAACGGTTGGCCTTGGGGTGAGCGCTGGATATTCAGCGGTCCGACCACCGAAAAGTGCTCGCCCTTGTGATTCAGGCTGTGGAGTTTGCTCGGGTCGAGAAATTGGCCGGTGGCCCGGTCACGCACGAAGGCCTCTTCCTCATAGGAGTTCCACAGCCCCTGCACCACCTGGACGTGTTCGGCTGCCCGGCCATAGCGGGTGTCGTAGTCATAATGCTCGTCGCGGCTGTAGTTGCCGGCGGTACCGGCGTCGCCACTGGTGACCACGTTCCAGCCGGCGCGGCCTTTGCTGATCAGGTCGAGTGAGGCCAGGCGTCGCGCGACGTTATAGGGCGAGTTGTAAGAGGTGGTCAGCGTGCCGACCAGGCCCAGGTGCCGGGTGCTTACGGCCAATGCTGATAACAGTGTCAGCGGCTCCAGCCGATTCAGGTAGTGGGATGGCGAGCCCGGGGTGATGAACTGGCTGTCGACGATAAACATCAAGTCGAACAAGGCCGCCTCGGCCTGGCGCGCGATGTCGATGTACCAGTCGACGTTGACGCTGGCATCGGCGGGCAGTTGAGGATCGAGCCATAGATTGTGGCGGCCGGGCCCGCCGCAGCCCATGGTCAGGGCACCAAGTTTCAGCTGTCTTTTAGTCATGTCTGAGGCGTTCCTTGGAGCATTCAGGGCTGGGTTCTGGCAACGGCTGGCTGCAACGATGCCGCGAAGGAATCGTCGAACAGCCTGGCTGCCGGGTACGACTTGACCAGGCCTTGGCTTGCGAAAAAGTCCACGGTCTTTTGCGCCTCTACAGGTGATTGGGCCGTCAGTGGTTCGACCGTCGTGCGCGCCCGGGCAAACCAGGCACGGGCGATATCTGCATCAGCCCGGGTGCGTTTGGCCCAGGCGTCGGCATAAGCGTCGGTATTGGCCGGGCTTTGGCGCGTCCAGTCACGGGCTTTTTTCAGGCGCTGCAGAAAATCGCTGATTTGCGCACGTTTGCCGTCAACGGCCCGGGTGCTGGCAGCGATGAAGCTCTGGGCCGGGATCAGCCCTTCAGCGGTCGCCAACACGCGTGCACCCTGGCGTTCCTGTTGGGTGACGTAGGGTTCCCAGGTGGCGATGACGTCAACTGAACCGCCTTCCAGTGCATGGGAGGCATCCAGCGCGCTGAGGTAGCGCAACTCCAGGGAGTCTTTTGGCACGCCGGCTTTATCCAGCGCGGTCAGCAGCAGTTGCTGGCTCCAGGAGCCTTTCCAGAGGGCTGCGCGCTTGCCTTTCAGGTCGGCAAGGCTGTGGATCGACGAATCCTTTTTCACCAGGATGGCCACGCCGTCGAGGCTTTGCTGACTGACTGCAATCACTTTGATCGGCGCACCCAGTGCGCCCAGGAACAGCACGGGTGCATCACCGAGCAAGCCGATGTCCAGGCTGTTGGTGTTGAGCGCTTCTGCCACCGGTGAGCCGGCGGTGAATTGCTTCCATTCGAGGGTATAGGGCAGATCGTCAAGCACCCCCGCCGCTTCCATCACGGCCTGGGCGTTGTAGCTTTGGTCACCCACCACCAGGGTTTGCGCGTTCGCGCTCAGGCACAGCAAAGCAGCCATCCCGGCCGCCAGTTTTCTCAGGTAACGCACGTTCGTCTCCAGATGCCCTCGCAGGCATTTCAAGTCGATCCGCGCGTACGGTCTCGGCAGTGTTCGTAGGGCTGTCTACGATGGGGTGCAAACCCATGCCTGTAAAATACTTATAACGCATAACCTAATTCAATATTAATGCGCATAACGCATTTTTTGTAAGGCGCCGAGCGAACTGACATTGCGTACCCGTCGGCACCACCTACACTGATTTGAATTCGGCAGTTCTTCAGCTTTTTTTCGGCGGGCCTGGCCCGATGCACCTGCACTCATTGCTCAACCAATAAAGCAGTTAACCGACTGACTAATCAGAGTAACTATGAAAGAGCAGCCTCGGCAGCTTGCATCGGCACCGCAACCAGTGGCGCACACCCGCGCCCTTTTTCGACAAACACACCTTCTGGCTCCGCTGAGTCTGCTGTGCATCGCCCTCGCCGGCTGCACCGTCGGGCCGGATTTTGCGCGGCCCGATGTGCCGGCGAACGCCGATTACTCTCGGGAGAAGCTCACCTCCACGGCCAAGGCCGACATCGACACTGGCGGCGCAGCGCAGCGGCTGATCGCGGGGATGGATATTCCCGGGCAATGGTGGACGCTGTTCCGCTCACCGGCCCTGAATGCCCTGGTGGAAGAAGCCTTGCGTGCCAACCCGGATGTCAGCGCAGCCCAGGCAGCGTTGCGCCAAGCCAATGAGCTGGTGTATGCCGACCAGGCGTCGCTGTTCCCTTCCGTCAGCGGCAATGTGCAGAAAGCCCGCGAGAAAGTCTCGGGCGTCACCTCGGGCATCCCGGAGTCGCCGATTCTCACGGTGAGTTCGGCCTCGCTGAGTGTGTCCTATGCCCCGGACGTGTTCGGCGGCACCCGTCGGCAAATTGAGTCCACCTCGGCCCAGGCCGAGTACGAACGCTTCCAGCTGGAAGCGACGTACCTCACATTGACTTCCAACGTGGTTAATACAGCGGTTAGCCTGGCCTCTGTACGCGATCAAGTCGCGGCCACCGAGGAGATCATCCGGATCCAGAGCGGCCAACTCGATCTCCTGCAGGCGCAGCGACGGCTGGGGGCCATCGGCGACACCGATGTGCTCACGCAGCAGACCGCACTGGCGCAAACCCGTGCCAGCTTGCCGCCGCTGCAAAAGCAATTAGCCCAGACCCGCAACCAGTTGATGGCCTACCTCGGGCGGTTTCCCAATCAGGACCGGGACGAGCGCTTCAACCTGGCCTCCTTGCACTTGCCGGAAGAACTGCCCCTCAGCCTGCCTTCGGCGATCGTCGGCCAGCGTCCGGATGTGCGTTCTGCCCAGGCGCAACTGCATCAGGCCAGTGCCAACATTGGTGTGGCCGTGGCCAATCAGTTGCCCCAGTTCAGCATTACCGGTTCCGTGGGTTCCACGGTAGCCAGCGGGACCAAATTATTTTCGGCCGGCAGCGGTGTCTGGAGCCTCGCCGGGTCGATCACCCAGCCGATCTTTGATGCCGGCGCACTGGAGCATCGTAAACGCGCGGCCGTGGCAGCCTATGACGAGTCGGCAGCCCGCTACCGTGGCACCGTGATCGGCGCATTCCAGGACGTGGCCAACGCGCTGCGGGCGCTGGAGGCCGATGCCGATGCACTGAACCAGCAGGTGGTGGCCGAGCGCTCTGCGCAAGCCAACCTCGACCTGGTGCAGGCGCAGTTCAAGCTCGGCGCCGTGGCCTACATCAACCTGCTCACGGCCCAGCAAACCTACCAGAACACCGTGCTGGCCCGCGTCAAGGCGCAGGCTTCGCGCTACAGCGATACCACTGCGCTCTTCCAGGCATTGGGTGGCGGCTGGTGGAACCGAACCGATGTGGACCCCGCGACCAAGGGCCGGCCTGATCGCTTCGGCCTGCCGTCGTGGAACGAGATCATGCCGGCCAAGAACAAGGCAGCGCCTGCCGATTCGGCACGGTTCAACTGAACTGAACTCTTGAAACAGCGAGAACACCCATGGCTGATGTCATTACCGCTTCTCCCCTGCCACCCGAGCCCGGCGCACCGCGCAAGCGTCGACTGTGGCGGCCGATGCTCATCATGATCGTGGTGGTGCTGGTGATTGTGGCGATCATTGCCGGGGTGAAGTTTGTGCAGATTTCGGCGCTGATCGCCCAGTCAAAAGCGCCCTTGCCCGCCTCCGTGGTCACGGCCATGAAGGTGCCGTTCAGTGACTGGCAACCGAATGTCACCGCCGTGGGCTCAATGAAAGCGGTACGAGGGGTGGATGTGACCACTGAAGTGGGCGGCATCGTGCGCACCATCGGCTTCACGCCGGGGCAAGAGGTGGCCGCCCAGGCGCTGCTGGTGCAGTTGAATGCCGACTCCGACATCGCGCAACTGCACTCCCTTGAAGCCACGGCCGACCTGGCCGTGATCGTCCTCAAGCGTGACAAGGCGCAACTGGCGGTCAACGCCATCTCCCAGGCACAAGTCGACACCGACACGGCGGACCTGAAAGCCAAACTCGCCGCCGCCGAACAACAGCGCGCGCTGGTGGCGAAAAAAACCATCCGTGCACCGTTTGCCGGACGCATTGGGATCACCAGCGTCAATCCCGGCCAATACCTCAACCCCGGCGACAAGATTGCCACGCTGCAGACCTTTGATCCGATCTACATCGATTTCACGGTGCCGCAGACTCAAATGGAGGCCATTGCCATCGGCCAAGGGGTTTCAGTGACGGCCGACGGCCTGTCGAATCAAACCTTCACCGGAAAGATCAGCACCATCGACACCCAGTTCGACTCGACCACACGTAACGTCACGGTGGAAGCCACCGTCGACAACCCCAAGAAAAACCTGGTGCCCGGGATGTTTGCCCGCGCCGTTGTCACCTCCGGTGCGACGCAGCGCTACCTCACCGTGCCGCAGACATCCGTCACCTACAACCCTTACGGCACCACGGTGTTCATCGCCACATCGACCAAGAACGACAAGGGTGAGGAAGCCCTCACGGCGCAACAAACCTTCATCAAGACCGGGCCAACCCGGGGCGACCAGGTGGCAATTCTGTCGGGCGTGAAGGAAGGCGATCTGCTGATCACCAGTGGCCAGATGAAGCTCAAGAATGGCTCGCCCGTGAAGGTCGATAACAGCGCCGCGCCGCTGAACGATCCTGCGCCGACTCCCCAAGAACACTAAAGGTGTCCCATGAAGCTTACCGATACCTTTATTCAGCGGCCGGTCTGGGCGATTGTGGTTTCGCTGTTCATCCTGATCCTGGGGCTGCGCTCGATCTTCGAATTGCCGGTAAACCAATGGCCACGCACCGAAAATACGGTGGTCACCATCACCACCGCTTACTACGGCGCGGACGCGTCCACGGTGGCCGGCTTTATCACCCAGCCGCTTGAATCGGCTATCGCCCAGGCCCAGGGCATCGACTATTTGTCGTCAACCAGCATCACCGGCGTCTCGACGATTACCGCCACGCTGCGGCTGAACTACGAGGCCAGCAAGGCACTTACCGAGATCAATACCCAGGTCAACTCGGTCAAGAACCAACTGCCGGCGCAGTCCCAGGAGCCGGTGCTGACAGTGGCGGTCGGGCAGACCACAGACGCCATGTACCTGGGTTTCTACAGCGACACCCTGCCCACCAATAACATCACCGATTACCTGGTGCGGGTGGTCAAGCCCAAGCTGGATTCGATCCAGGGCGTGCAAACTGCCGAAATCCTCGGCGGGCGCCAGTTCGCCCTGCGCGCCTGGATGGACCCGACCAAACTGGCGGCGCATAACGTGACAGCCCAGGACGTGTCCACCGCCCTGGCCAACAACAACTACCTGTCGGCGGTCGGTTCCACCCGCGGGCAAACGGTGACGGTCGACCTGACGGCCGGGACCGACTTGCACACAGTGGATGAATTCAAGCGGCTGGTGGTCAAGCAGAAAGGCGATGCGCTGGTGTACCTGGAGGACGTGGCCACCGTCACCCTCGGCGCCGAAAGCTATGACAGCAGCGTGGCGTTTTCCGGCAAGCGTTCGGTGTTCATCGGTATCAAGACGGCCCCCAATGCCAACATCCTGACGGTCGCCGACAGCGTGCGCGAGGCCTTCCCCGAGCTGCAATCCCAGTTGCCCACCGGGGTGCGCGGCGAAATCGTGTATGACTCCACGGAGTTCATCAATACCTCGATTTATGAGGTGGTGAAGACCCTTGTCGAGGCGATGATCATTGTGGCGGTGGTGATCTACCTGTTCCTCGGCTCGTTCCGTGCGGTAATCGTGCCGTTGGTGGCGATCCCGCTGTCGTTGGTAGGGACCTTTTTCATCATGTACCTGCTGGGGTACTCGATTAACCTGCTGACCCTGCTCGCCCTGGTGTTGGCCATCGGCCTGGTGGTGGACGACGCGATTATCGTGGTGGAAAACGTCGACCGGCATATCAAGGAAGAAGGCAAAGGTGTGCTGGAGGCTTCGCTGGTTGCAGCGCGGGAACTGGGTGGGCCGATCCTCGCGATGACGGTGGTGTTGATTGCCGCGTACGTGCCCATCGGGCTGCGCAGCGGCCTTACCGGCGCACTGTTCAAGGAGTTCTGCTTCTCGCTGGCGGGTGCCGTGACCGTGTCGGCCGTGGTGGCGTTGACGCTCTCGCCGATGATGACTTCCCGGCTGTTCAAGACCGGGCAGGAAGAAGGTCGTTTCGCCCGCAAGCTCGATCAGTACTTTGACTGGTTGCGAGGCCGTTACCACCGCGTACTCTCAGGTGGCCTGAACGTATGGCCGGTGCTGGTGACGTTCGGCTTTATGCTGTTCCTGCTGGTGGCGGCCAGTGGCATGACTGCCAAAAGCGAACTGTCGCCTACCGAGGACCAGGGGCTGGTGTTCATGCAGATCAAAGGCCCGCCGACCGCCTCGCCGCAGCAGATGGAACGGATTGCCGACCAGGCCTTCCAGGTCGCCAACAAAGAGCCGGAATACGCGCAGATGTTCCAGCTGACCGGGCTGCCCATTCTCAACCAGGGCCTGGGCGGCGTGCTGCTCAAAAACTGGGGCGACCGCACACGCTCCCAGGCCCAATTGATTCTGGATCTTCAGCAAAAATGGAACCAGGTGCCAGGTGCGACCATCGCGGCCTTCCCGTTGCCGTCACTGCCGGGCGCCCAAGGGTTGCCAGTGCAATTTGTGATCACCACCACCGACTCGGTGGAAAACCTCAATGAGGTCGCCCAGGCCGTGGTGGCCGAGGCCCAGAAACAACAACTGTTCTATTTCTCCGACATGGACCTGAAGCTCGACAAGCCACAAGCCAAGCTGGTGGTGGACCGGGAAAAAATTGCCGCACTGGGCATGACCCAGGCCGACGTCGGTGCGGCGTTGTCCGCCGCTTTGGGCGGCAACTACGTGAACTACTTCTCCACTGCCGGGCGTTCGTACAAAGTCATTCCCCAGGTGTTGCAGGTTGACCGCCTCAACCCGGACCAGATTCTTGATTACTACATCCGTACGCCCGCAGGTGCGATGATCCAGGCGCGAACCGTGGCGCATATCGAAACCACCACCCAGCCGGAGTCGATCAACCACTTCCAGCAACTTAACTCGGCGACCCTGTCGGGCGTCAGCGGCGTGGCCCAGGGCGAACTGCTGGCGAAACTGAACACCATCCTGACCAACATTGCGCCGTCGGGCTACACCTCGGACTTCTCCGGTGAATCGCGTCAGTTCATGCAGGAGTCCGGCGGGTTCTTCGGCTTGCTGATGTTCTCGATCCTGATCGTCTACCTGGCCCTGGCGTTCCAGTTCGAGAGCTTCCGCGACCCGGTGGTGATCCTGTTCTCGGTGCCTCCTGCACTCTTCGGCGCGCTGGCGTTTATCACCATGGGGTTCGCCTCGATCAACGTGTACACACAGGTGGGGCTGGTGACGCTCCTGGGGTTGATCACCAAGCACGGGATTCTGATCGTGCAGTTTGCCAACGAGTTGCAGCGCGCCGGTCACAGCAAGCGTGAGGCGATAGAAGAAGCGGCCGGCGTGCGCCTGCGGCCGATCCTGATGACCACGGCGGCGATGGTGCTGGGCGTGGTGCCGCTGGTGTGGGCTTCCGGCGCCGGGGCTGCGGGACGGCATGACATGGGCCTGGTGATCTTTGCCGGGTTGTCGATCGGCACCGTGCTGACGCTATTCATGGTGCCGGCGATGTATATGTTTATAGGCTCTACGCACCATCAGGAGGCGCAGCAGCCGGTTCCCGTGTAGGAGCGAGCTTGCTCGCGAAGGACGTTAACGATGACACGGGCATTCAGAATGAACGCGGCGCCCTCAGGTTCTTCGCGAGCAAGCTCGCTCCTACAGTGGGTCGCTGGTGTGGGCTTCCGGCGCCGGGGCTGCGGGACGGCATGATATGGGCCTGGTGATTTTTGCCGGGTTGTCGATCGGTACCGTGCTGACGCTATTCATGGTGCCGGCGATGTATATGTTTATTGGTTCTACGCACCATCAGGAGGCAGAGCAGCCGGTTCCCGTGTAGGAGCGAGCTTGCTCGCGAAGGACGTTAACGATGACGCGGGCATTCAGAATGAACGCGGCGCCCTCAGGTTCTTCGCGAGCAAGCTCGCTCCTACAGTGGGTCGCTGGTGTGGGCTTCCGGCGCCGGGGCTGCGGGCCGGCATGATATGGGCCTGGTGATCTTTGCCGGGTTGTCGATTGGTACCGTGCTGACGCTGTTCATGGTGCCGGCGATGTATATGTTCATTGGCTCCACGCACCATCAGGAGGCGCAGCAACCGGTTCCCGTGTAGGAGCGAGCTTGCTCGCGAAGGACGTTAACGATGACGCGGGCATTCAGAATGAACGCGGCGCCCTCAGGTTCTTCGCGAGCAAGCTCGCTCCTACAGTGGGTCGCTGGTGTGGGCTTCCGGCGCCGGGGCTGCGGGGCGGCATGATATGGGCCTGGTGATCTTTGCCGGGTTGTCGATTGGTACCGTGCTGACGCTGTTCATGGTGCCGGCGATGTATATGTTCATAGGTTCTACGCACCATCAGGAGGCGCAGCAGCCGGTTCCCGTGTAGGAGCGAGCTTGCTCGCGAAGGACGTTAACGATGACACGGGCATTCAGAATGAACGCGGCGCCCTCAGGTTCTTCGCGAGCAAGCTCGCTCCTACAGTGGATCAGATCATCGGCGAGCTACTCACTACCCGCAGCGCCAAGCCTTCATACGCATCCAGGGTGATGGTGAAATCGCCCTCGGGCGTCAGGTCGCCTTCCACCCGCTCATTGATGATGTCCACCACCGGCCCCGGCGCGATATTGGGCAGGTGCAGGGTTTCCGTGATGGGCGTGGAGCCGAAGTTCAGCGCGGTGATCTGGGTGCCTTTGCCCGCCGGCAGTTCGTGCACCATGATCAGCAGCCCCGGGTGCTGCACATCCGGCACCAGGATCTGGCGGCTGGCGGCGATGTCGTAGGCACGGCGCACCGCGAGGATTCTTTGCAGTTGCGAGGCAAACGAATCCGGGTCGGCCAGTTGGGTGATCAGGCTGCCGTACAAGGTTTTCGGACGCGGCATCTGCCCGGCGGATTGCTCCGCGTCGGGGTTCAGGTCCACCAGGTCATAGGCGCCGCGATGGATCCAGCGTGTGTCGCCATCGAGCATCAAGTGGGCCACCTCTTCCGCCGGCAAAGGCAGTGCGCCTACCAGGTCCCAGCCGGACAGTGCAAACACCCCAGGTTGCATCGCGTTGTACATCACCAGCAGCAGGTGAATCTGGCGGATCTGTTGGATATCCGCCGGGGTAATCGCTTCAAGGTCGCGAATGCCCAACGCCGCCGTGATGATGCTGGCGGTGGTGCACGACACGCCGTTGGTCACGAATTTCAGGTTATAGGGTGCGTGTTCGCCGGCGAGGCGTTCGTACATCTGTTCGCGGATGTGCTCGCGCAGGATGCCGCCGGGAAAGGTCTGGCCCTGATACAGGTAGTTGTCATGGGCGTGCAGGGTCCAGAAGTGCACCAGTTCCAGGGTCAGTTCGTCATGGTTCTGCAAGGCATGGATCAGCGAGCCGGGGTCGATGCCCAGGGTGTGCATCTCCCGCAGCATCAGGCGCAGGAATTCGGTGTCGCCCATCAATAACGCGTGCTGGTACGCCGGCCGGGTGATGAAGTCGTAGGACAGGTCGGCGCCGCCGTGGGACATGGCGGCGATGTCGTCCACCGTCAGGTTCAGTTCCTGGAAGCTGAAACCGCCCGCCTTGCGAATCGCCCCGCCTAATATCTGGTTGCCGGTGATGGACAGCGGGTGGCTTTCAGACCAGGCGTTACCTTCGAGTTTTCGCTCCACGCCGAGGAAGCCGTTGGCGTCCAGGCGCAGGATCTTCGCGCCCATCACGTCGATGGCGTGCAGGGCGTCGCCGATGATCATCTGCTGCGCGGCGAAGGTTGGGTCCAGCCAGTTCAGTGACGGTTGGCCTTCCTTGAAGTAATGCAGGTATACCCAGCGCCGGGGTTTGCCATCCACGCCGATCACCACATCGGTCGCGCTCCAGTCGGTTTCCTTGACTCCGGGCTCGAAGAAGATCACCCGTTGCAACTGGCCGACGATGTAGTGCTTGTCCCTCAGCACGTCGACCTGCTGCGGGCTGAGGTTCTGTGCATCACGCCCCTCGGCAATCTCGGGCAGCAATGGCCAGTCTTCCTCGCGGATTTCCACCATGTGGTAGAGCCCGGGGTAGTCTTCGTAAGCCATCTCGGCCAGGCGGAAGTCCGCGCCTTTGCCGGTGTGGGACGGGATCACGTCGTCGATGATCACCGCGTTGTGCGCGGCGGCCATGCGCGCCAGGGATTGCAGTTGGGCCTCGGTGCCCAGTTGCGGGTCGATGTCGAAGCTGATGCGGTCAAAATTGCCGTCAATCGTGGGGGTGTGCTCGGTGCCGGAAAGACCACCCGAGCGCTTCAACGGGCCGTTGTGAATACCCTGGATGCCGATCTTTGACAGTGCATGCCATAACGTCTCATCGCCCAGGGCTTCGAGTACGCTGCCGTTTTCACGGGTGACGATGGACGCCGGGTATGCGGTGAACCACACCGACGACAGGGCTGAAGCATCGCGGGGCCGCGTATGGGCATACGGCTGCTGCCACAATCTGCCTTGCCCCGAGTAGAGTTTGGCGCGCTGCTTTGCGGCCTGCAGCATTGATTGTTCTACCAGCCAGGCCACATGTTTCTTATCGGCGTCCGTCATAAATCAATCACCTGCACCCATGAAGTAGTCGGTTGCGGTGGCTGTATGTGAACCACCGTTCGTTACTGTATGAGGCCCCGGGTGACGATTCGTTGCATCCGAGATGGCTACCCTTCCCGGCCTAGACCCACCCACCGTCCACAATGAAGTTCTGGGCGGTGCACATCGCCGAGACATCAGACGCCAGGAACAGCGCCATATTGGCGATATCTTCCGGCTGCACACTTCCCGGCAAACACTGGCTGCGGCTGATCAGTTCCCGGGCGTCATCATCCACCCACATCGCCAGTTGTTTTTCGGTCATCACCCAGCCCGGCACCAGTGTGTTGACCCTGATCCGGCTCGGGCCCAGCTCTCGCGCCAGGGCCCGGGTCATGCCGTGGGCGGCGGCTTTGCTGGCGGCGTATACCGGGTATCCGCTGGAAGCCATCATCCAGCCAATGGAACCCAGGTTGATGATCGCCCCGCCCCCTGCGGCTTTCATCATGGGCACCACGGCCCGGGCGGCAAAAAAGGCGTGCTTCAGGTTGACCGAGATCAGTTGGTCGAATGTCTCTGAGTCGACTTCATCCAGGGTGTGCCGAACGTCATTGGCGGCATTGTTCACCAGCACATTGATCGGCCCCAGGGTTTGCGCCAGGCGCCTGATGGCGGCCTTGTAAGCGATCTCGTCGGTGATATCGCAATGGGCGAATTCAACGGCATGCCCCTCGGCCGACAGTATGGCCGCCAAGCGGTCGCCCTGCCCTTGCGCCCGGTCCACGAACGCAACCTTGGCACCCTGGCGTGCGAAGGCTCGCACCATGGATTCGCCAATCCCGGAAGCACCGCCGGAAATCAGCACGGTTTTATCTCGCAGGTCCGGGTACATCGCCTGTGCGCCAGCCTGTTGTTCAGTGTTCATGTGACGGTCACTCCGCTGTATTTAGTCTTATTTTATATTGCAAAATTTGCGAATTTGTCTATATATCAGCACTGCATCTGATCGAAATACAATAAATAGTCGAACTATTTAATCAACAACAATAAAAGGTAGCTCAGTCATGCGGCAATCCCGATTCCTGCTTACCGGCCTCGGCCTCTCGTTGGCGATAGCCAGCCTCGGCGCTCAGGCGGCTGGCCTGTCCAGCGAACACAAACCCTTCGGCAAAACCAATGACGGCACCGCCGTCGAGCAGTACGTGTTGCGCAACAGCCATGGCGTACAAGCCACGGTGATCACCTACGGCGCTGTGTTGCAGTCGCTTAAGGTACCGGACAAACACGGCCAGTTCGCCGATGTGGTGCTGGGCTTCGACAACGTCCAGGGCTATCAGGCCGGCACCGCGTTCTTTGGCGCGACCATCGGGCGTTTTGGCAATCGCCTGGCCAAGGGCGCTTTCGAGCTGGACGGCAAACGCTATCAAGTGCCCCTCAACGACGGCCCGAACTCCCTGCATGGCGGTGCGCAGGGTTTCGACAAACAGGTGTGGAAAGCCCAGCCAGTCAAGCAAAAGGACTCGGTGGGCGTGACCCTGAGCTACCTGTCGAAGGACGGCGAGATGGGCTTTCCCGGCAACCTGAAAGTCGATGTCACTTATAGCCTCAACGACAAAAACGAGCTGCACATCGACTACAAGGCCACCACTGACAAACCCACCGTGCTGAACCTCACCAACCACAGTTACTTCAACCTCGCCGGCGCGGGTAACGGTGACGTGCTCAAACAGCTGGCCACCTTGCACGCCAGCCATTACACCCCGGTCAACAGCACCTTGATTCCCACCGGCGAACTGGCCCCGGTGGCCGGTACACCGATGGACTTCCTCAAACCCACCGCCATTGGCCAGCACATCAAGGACGATCACCCCCAACTGAAATTCGCCGAACCGAAACAAGGCGGCTTTGACTTCAACTGGGTGCTGGATGCCAAGGGTGACATCGGCAAACTGGCCGCTGACGTTCGTGACCCGCAGTCCGGGCGGCGCTTGCAGCTCTATACCAGTGAGCCCGGCGTACAGTTCTATACCAGCAACTTCCTCGACGGCTCGATCAAGGGCAAGGGCGGCAAACCTTATGCCCACTGGAGCGCGTTCACCCTCGAAACCCAGCATTATCCCGACGGCCCTAACCAGCCGAACTTCCCGTCAACCCGCCTCGATCCCGGGCAGACCTACAGCCAAAACACCGTGCTGAAATTCTCCGCCGACTGAACCCGCTTGATCGTTCCCACGCTGCGTGGGAACGATCAAAGCTTGCGCAGGGATCAGCGTTGTTTCATGCGGTCGATCACCACCGCCAGCAGCAGGATCGAACCGCGGATCACATACTGGTAGAAGGTGTCGATGTTCTTCAGGTTCATCGCGTTCTCGATGATCGCCAGAATCAGCACCCCGGCAATCACGTGGCGAATCATGCCAATCCCGCCGCTTAACGACACCCCGCCCAACACGCAGGCAGAAATCACCGTCAACTCGAAACCCTGGCCAATCATCGGCTGCCCGGAAGTCATGCGTGAGGCAAGGATCACGCCGGCCAAGGCGCCGATCACCCCGTGCACGGCGAAGATGATGATCTTGGTGCGATCAACGTTCACCCCCGCCAGCAACGCGGCTTCCGGGTTGCCACCGATGGCCATGGTGTTGCGCCCGTAGGTGGTGTAGTTGAGCAGCCAGCCGAAAAACAGGAAGCACACGATGGTGATCAGGATCGGCACCGGCACGCCAAACAACTGGCCGTTGCCGAAGACGAAGAACCCATCCTGGGAGACGCCCACCGCTTTGCCATTGGCAAAGATATAGGCCAGGCCACGCACGATCTGCATGGTCGCCAGCGTGGTAATCAGCGCATTCACCCGCAGCTTGGCGATCACAATCCCGTTGATCAACCCCACCACCAGGCCCATCAGCAGTGCGGCACCGATGCCGAGCAACACGCTGTCGGTGTCGCGCATCACGATCGCCGCCACGACCCCGGCGCAGGCAATCACCGAGCCCACCGACAGGTCGAAATGCCCTGACGCCAGGCAATACAGCATGGTGCAAGCGGCAATCCCGGTGGTGGAGATCGCCAGCCCCAGGCCGCGCATATTGAGCGGCGACAGGAAGTTGTCGATCAGCAAGGTGCAGAGCACGAAGATCCCCACCGCCGCCATCAGCATCGCCCAGTTGTCGAGCAGGCTGCGCAGGTCCAGCGGTTTGCGCGCCGTGGGCACAGCAGTGTTTTGGCTTGTCATAGTCACCTCGTCAGTTCCCCTGGCTCGCGGCGCGTTGGCGCGGCAGGGCCATTTGCAGCAGGTTGGATTCATTGGCGTGTTCGCGGCTCATCTCGCCGCGCATCGCGCCTTCACACAGCACCAGGATGCGATCGGAAATGCCCATCACCTCCATCAGGTCGCTGGACACCACAATCACCGCAATGCCGCGAGCCGCCAGGTCATGGATGATCTGGTAAATCTCGGCCTTGGCGCCGATATCGATGCCCCGGGTGGGCTCGTCCAGCAGCAGGACTTTCATCGGCATCGACAGCCACCGCCCGAGAATCGCCTTTTGCTGATTGCCGCCGGACAGGTACATGATCTTCTGCGCCGCCGTGGGCGTCTTGACCTTCAGCGCCTTGATCTGCGTGGCAGCGTTGTCTTTCTCCCAACCACTGCGCAACAACCAGCCAAAGCGCGAATGGGCACTGCGCGCGCTGATGTTGATGTTCTCGGCGACGCTGGACAGCGGCACGATGCCCTCCTTCTTGCGGTCCTCGGGGCACAGCAAAATACCGGCGTCGATGGCGTCACGGGGTGAACGCAGGCGCAGCGCATCGCCGCACAAATCGAGGCTGCCGGCACTGTTGCGCTCAAGGCCTCCCAGGATCCGCAGCAACTCGGTACGCCCGGCGCCCACCAACCCGAACAGGCCGAGAATCTCGCCCTGGTGGGCCTCGAAACTCACCGGTTCACGCAAGCCGGGGCCCAGCAAGCCGTTGACCTTGAGCGCCACCGCACCCCGCTCGCGGGGCCGGTAATCGTAGATGTCCTGAATGTCGCGACCGACCATGCAGGTCACCAGTTGATCGTGGGTCAAGCTGCTCATGTCCTCGAACGTGCGCACATAGCGGCCGTCCTTGAATACCGTCACCGCGTTGCAGATGCGGAACACCTCTTCCATGCGATGGGACACGTACAGCACCACTTTTCCCTCGTCCCGCAGGCGACCGATGATTGCCATCAGGCGGTCGATCTCCCGTGCTGACAGGCTGCTGGTGGGTTCGTCGAACGCAATCACATGGGCGCCACGGGACAGCGCCTTGGCGATTTCCACCAACTGGCGCTGGCCCAGGGACAGGCGGCCGACTTTCTCCTGGGGGTCGATTTCATCCGCCAGGCCCTTGAGGCACGCCAATGCCTGCTGGCGCAACGCGCTGCGATTGATCAAACCAAAGCTGGCCGGCAGGTGCCCGAGGAACAGGTTTTCGGCCACGCTCATTTCCGGCACCAGGTGCAACTCCTGGTGGATCACCGCGACGCCGCTGGCGATGCTGTCGGCCGCGCATTTGAAAGCCATGGTGTGCGCGCCGATCTGCACGCTGCCGCTGCTTGGCACATAGGCGCCACCGAGGATTTTCAGCAGCGTGGATTTACCGGCGCCGTTCTCGCCCATCAAGGCGTGAACCTGCCCCGGGTGGGCGCTGAAGCTGATGCCATCCAGCGCCTTGACCCCGGGAAACGTCTTGCCGATATCGTTGAAGCACAGGCTGGCACCGGTGCTGTGGGGGTGTTTCTGTTGCGCGTGCATAACCACCTCGTCACACAGGTCAGGCAGCCCTGTCAGCAGGGCCGCCGGGGAACGTCAGCGGTCTTCAGTTCCACAGACCGATCTTTTCCAGCTCCTGCTTGAAGTTCTCGCGGGTGATCAGCGTCACCTCGTCCATCGCTGTGTACTTCGGTGGTTCCTTGCCGGTGGTGACCCACTCGAACATCATGCTCGCAGTGTTGTAACCCTCGATGTGCGGGCTGGGCAGCATGGAGCCGAAGAAGCCGCTGTTGGCTTTCTTCAGCTCGCCGATGGCGTCGGTGCCGTTGATGCCGATACCGATGACGTTAGCGGCGGCAAAGCCGGCGCTTTCGGTGGCGCGCACGCCGCCGAGCACGGTGTTGTCGTTCATGCCGCCGATGATCAGGTTTTTCGCGCCGCTGGGCAGTTTCACCAGTGCCGAGTTGGTGGCGTCCATGCTGCCGGGTACGTCGAGGGTCTTGAGGGCGGCGAACAGAATGTGGTCGTCCGGAATACCCGCAGCCTTCAGGGATTTGACCGAGCCGTCGGTGCGTTTTTTGCCGGTGTCGAGTTCGTTGTAGGTGTTGATCACCGCGTAGGTGTCTTTCCAGTCCCAACCGCGCTTTTTCGCTTCAGTGGCCATGGCACTGCCCTGCTTCTCGCCCACTTCGAAGGCGGCCATGCCCAGGTAAGGCACGTCCTCCATGAAGTTGCCCTTGGCATCCACAAAGCGGTCATCCACGGCGATCACTTTCAAGCCATTGGCTTTGGCCTTGGCCATGATGGCCGGGCCCAGTGACACGTCCGGCGGGCAAATCACAAAGCCCTTGGCGCCGTTGGCCGCCAGGCTGTCGATAGCCGAGAGGGTTTTCTCGCCGTCGGGCACGGCGATCTTGATCACTTCAAAGCCCTTGTCCTTGCCGGCTTTTTCGGCGAAGGCCCATTCGGTCTGGAACCAGGGCTCTTCGGCCTGCTTGACCAGAAAGCCGATTTTTACTGGCTCTGCTGCCAGTAACAGGCTGCTCAGGCTGACGGCCGACACCGCCACAGCGGCGCAGCACAGGGAACGGATACCACGACGACGATTCATAGGGTGACTCCTTGTTGTTGTTTTTGAATGCGTTAAACAGCGGTAAAGCCAGTGGGTTATCCCGCAAAGCGGTGACAGGTTTTCCCCGGCACATCGACCTCGATCGCCAGCACCGCGCCGTCCAGCGGGTGATTCAGCGGGCTGGCGGCACTGGTGATGTACAAGGTCTTGAGGTCGGGGCCTGCGAACACGCAACTGGTGGGACGGCTGACCGGCAACTCGATCACCCGGTCGACTTCGCCGCCCGGCGTCAGCCGCAGCAGGCAACCGCCGTCCCAGCGGGCATTCCAGATATAGCCTTCGGCGTCCATGGCCGAGCCGTCCGGGCCACCACGAGCGTGAGGCCCGAACCAGACGTGCGCGGGTTCAAGCTGACCATCGTCGGTGATCGCGTGCCGATACAACGTGCCGTCCAGGCTGTCGCCGAAATGCACGTGGGTGGCGGCGTCGTTCCAGAGCAAGGTGTTGGGGATGCCCAGGCCTTGCAGCAACGGCGTGACCTGCCCGTCGGCATCGACCCGGAACAGGCCGCCGGAACGCCGCAGCACCGGCAAATCTTCACCGTTCTCGCCGATGTTGTTCTGCATGGTGCCCAGCCACAGCCGGCCCTGGGCATCGCAACGGGCTTCGTTGGCACGGTTGCCCGGTTGCGGGTCGGCGACGCAGAGCAAGGTCAGGCGGGGATCGCTCGGCGCCGAATCGAGGTCGAGGCGATACACGCCACTGCTCAGGGTTACCAGCGCATCACCGCTGGCACACGGGATAAATGCCGAGACGGGCTCAGGCAGTTGCCAGGTGTGCAGTTGCCCGTCTTTCAGGCGTAACGCCTGCTGGCCGATGATATCCACCCAATACAGCGCCTGGCCCTGCTCGTCCCAGAACGGGCCTTCGCCCAGCCGAGCGCGGTGCGGTGTGACGGCATTCCACGACATGAAACCTCCTGCTTTCTTGTTGTTTTCAGGTGGTACGGGTTACAGCGCGTCGCGCGACGGCTGCCCATCTACCAGACGCTGAATGCGCAACGGGTTGGCATTCTTCAGCGCGTCGGGGAGCAGGCTATCAGGGTAATTCTGAAAGCACACAGGTCGCAGGAAGCGCTCGATCGCCAGGGTGCCCACCGAGGTGCCGCGAGCATCGGAAGTCGCCGGATAAGGCCCGCCGTGGACCATCGCGTCACACACCTCGACGCCTGTGGGATAGCCGTTGAGCAGGATGCGCCCGACCTTTTGTTCCAGCAGCGGCGTCAACTCGCCGAACTGGGTGAAATCCGCCGGCTCGCCAATGATCGTCGCCGTCAGTTGGCCGTGCAGGCCGTGCAACGCGGCACTCAGTTGCGCCTGGTCGGCGACTTCCACGAACACTGTGGTGGGGCCGAACACTTCTTCTTGCAGCACTTCATCGCCGTTGATCAGCAGGCTGGCATCCGCTTTGAACAGTTGTGGCTGCGCCTGATTGCCGGTCTGCGCCTGGCCCGCCAGGTGCTCGATGCCAGAATGGGCCAGCAGCGTATGCAGGCCTTTGCCGTAGCTGCTCAAGGTGCCGGCATTGAGCATGGTTTGCGCCGGCTGGTCGCCGATCAGTTGGGCGACCTGTTGGATGAATGCGCTGAACGGTGGCGATGCAATCCCGATCACCAGGCCCGGGTTCGTGCAGAACTGGCCACACCCTTGCACCACCGAGGCGACCAGGTCGCGGGCGATGCTGTCTGCCCGGGCTTGCAGCGCCTGGGGCAACAGGATGACCGGGTTGATGCTGGACATCTCGGCGAACACCGGGATCGGTTGCGGACGTGCCGCCGCCATATCACACAGGGCCCGGCCACCCTTGAGCGAGCCGGTGAAACCCACGGCCCGGATTGCCGGGTGCTTGACCAGTGCTTCACCCACACCGCCACCGAAGATCATATTGAACACGCCGTCGGGCATCCCGGTGCTCTGCGCCGCCCGCATGATCGCATCGGCGACCCGCTCGGCAGTGGCCATGTGGCCGCTGTGGGCCTTGAACACCACCGGGCAGCCGGCCGCCAGCGCGGCGGCGGTGTCGCCACCGGCAGTGGAAAAGGCCAAGGGGAAATTACTCGCCCCAAACACCGCGACCGGCCCGAGACCGATGCGGTACTGGCGCAAATCCGGGCGCGGCAAAGGCTGGCGATCCGGCAGCGCCTGATCGATCCGCGCACCGTAGAAATCACCGCGCCGCAGCACCTTGGCGAACAACCGCATCTGGCCGCTGGTACGGCCGCGCTCGCCCTGGATACGCCCGGCGGGCAACGCCGTTTCGCGGCAGACCAAGGCGACGAAGTCATCGCCAAGGACGTCCAGTTCATCGGCTATCGCCTCCAGGAACGACGCGCGATGCTGCGCGCTAAGGCTGCGATAGGCCGGGTAAGCCGCCGCCGCGGCGTTGGCTGCCGCATCGACTTCCTGCGCCGTCGCCTGGTAGAAATCATAGGGCAACGCTTCGCCGGTAGTGGCGTCGACGCTTTGCAGCGTGACGCTGCCGGTGGCGCTGCGCTGGCCGCCGATGTAGTTGTGGCCGTAAATCCGGGTCATGCCTGTCTCCTTTAAAGAGTGCCTACGCCGCCGGGTGCAACGACCCCTTCGACCTTGGTAATGCCGTTGATCAAGGGCGCGCCGAATTCGGCCTGGCTGATTTCGAACACATCGCCTGGCTGGGTACGAATGCCGTCGGCAAACGACAGGGTTGCGGTGCCGAAGAAATGGATATGCACATCCCCGGGCCGCAGGAACTGGCTGTATTTGAAATGGTGATATTCAAGGTTTTCGAGGCTGTGGCACATGTTGGCTTCGCCACTGAGGAATTCGTTCTGCCACAGCACCTCGCCGTTGCGCAGGATGCGGCTGGTGCCCGCCAGGTGCTTGGGCAGTTCGCCCAGACGCAACTCGGGGCCGTAGCTGCAACTGCGCAGTTTGGAGTGGGCCAGGTACAGGTAATTCTTGCGCTCCATCACGTGATCGGAAAACTCATTGCCCACCGCGTAGCCCAGCCGATACGGCTTGCCGTCGTGTCCAATTACATACAGCCCGGCGATTTCCGGCTCTTCGCCGGCGTCTTCGGCGAACGCCGGCCACGGGAACGGCTGACCCGGGCGCACCACGATGCTGCCGTCGCCCTTGTAGAACCACTCGGGCTGCACACCGGCTTGGCCAGAGGCGGGTTTGCCGCCCTCCACGCCCCATTTGAAGATGCGCATGGTGTCGGTCATCGTGCTCTCGTCACCGGCTTGCTGGTGCATCTTGTCCCGCGCCGACGCGCTGCCCAGGTGGGTCAGGCCGGTACCGCTGACCAGCGTGTGCGCCGGGTCGGGGTGATCCAGCGGGGGCAGGATCCTTTGCCCGGCCAGCAGTTCGGCGTAGTCGTGGCTGGCGGCGAGGCCCAGATGCTCTATTTGCTGTTGCAAGGTGACACCGGCCTCGATGGCGGCGAGTGCCAGGTCGCGCACCGTGCGTGCCGATTGCACTTCGCGCACCTGCCCACCCTCGACCACGCCTACCCGGCGTTCGCCGTTGCTCAATTCAAACTGCACTAAACCCATGAGTCTTCTCCTGATTGCCAATTAAGTACGCGTGGCGCCACGGGCGCTGGCGGCGAACTGGTCGGGCGGCAGCACATGTTTGCGCTCCAGCAGCCGGTAGACCACACCCGTCAGCACTACCCCGAACAGCATCACGCAGGCCAGGAAGTACAGGCCCGACGCGAGGTTGCCGGTGTACTCCTTGAGTGCGCCAATCACGAACGGCCCGATGTAGCCGCCGAGGTTGCCCACCGAGTTGATCAAGGCGATACCCGCCGCCGCACTCGCGCCGGCAAAGAACCGTCCCGGCAAGGTCCAGAACACCGCCGTGCAAGAAAACAGCGCGAACGCCACCAGGCACAGCGCGGCCAGTTGCCACAGCGGCACCGTCAGCCAGGCGCTGAAGAACAGGCCGATGGCCCCCAGCACGTAAAGCACCGCGAGGTGGCCGTAGCGATCATTCAAGCGGTCGGAACTGCGGGGCACAATCAGCAAGCCGATGATCCCGAAGATGTAGGGCACCGCCGACACGAAACCGGTGGTCAGGTCGCTGCCGCCGAACTGTTTGATCAAGGTCGGCAGCCACAGGCCCAGGCCATAAATGCTCAAGGTCACCGGCAGGTAGAACAGCGCCAGCAGCAATACACGTTTGTCCTTCAAAGCATGCAGCGGGTTGCCGTGCCGGGTCTGGCCGTAGGCTTGCAGGTCTTTGGCCAGTTCACCGGTGAGCCAGTCCTTCTCGGCCTGGTCCATCCATTTGACCTGTTGCGGCCCGTCCGGCAGGTAACGCAGCACCGGCCAGGTCAGCAGGATCGCCGGGGTGCCGATGACAATGAACAGCCATTGCCAGCCGTGCAGGCCGAGGATTCCGTTCATGCCGAGCAAGCCGCCCGCCACGGGGCCGGTGATCATCATGGCGATGGGCTGGGACAGGATGAACAGCCCGAGGATCTTGCCGCGGTGGCGCACCGGGAACCATTGGGTGATGTAGTAGAGGACTCCCGGGAAGAACCCGGCTTCGGCGGCGCCCAGCAGAAAGCGCATCACATAGAAACTGTGGGGGCCCTGGACGAATGCCATGCCGATGGTGATGGCGCCCCAGGTGACCATGATCCGCGCGAACCAGCGCCGCGCGCCGAAACGGTCGAGCATCAGGTTGCTGGGGATTTCCAGAAGGAAGTAACCAATAAAGAACAGCCCTGCCCCCAGTCCATACGCGGCATCACCGATGCCGACATCTGCGCCCATGTGCAATTTGGCGAAGCCCACGGCCGAGCGGTCCACGTAGGCAATCAGGTACAGCAAGATCAGGAAGGGAATCAGTTTCAGCGTGATGCGACGTATCAGCCGCTGTTCCTGGCTCATGTGAGCAGTCTCCGATTGTTATTTTTATAGAGCGTTGCGGGTCGCCTCTCGCGGAAATTCGCCAGGGCCAAGCCTCGTTGAATCGGACTATATAGTATTACTATTTAATCAACAATACTTCCAAATCATCGAATTTGCGCCTATGTTAAGCCGGGATTAGATCAATATAGTCTTACAATAAGAGAGTCGACCATGTCCGAGAAAAAGCCCGTCCTGCGCTCCGCCAGCTGGTTTGGTACCGCCGATAAAAACGGCTTCATGTACCGCAGCTGGATGAAAAATCAGGGGATTGCCGATCATCAGTTCCATGGCAAACCGATCATCGGGATCTGCAACACCTGGTCGGAACTGACCCCCTGCAACGCGCATTTCCGCCAGATTGCCGAGCACGTGAAACGTGGGGTGATTGAAGCGGGCGGGTTTCCGGTGGAGTTTCCGGTGTTCTCCAACGGCGAATCGAACCTGCGCCCCACCGCCATGCTCACCCGCAACCTGGCCAGCATGGACGTGGAGGAAGCCATTCGCGGCAACCCCATCGATGGCGTGGTGCTGCTGACCGGTTGTGACAAGACCACCCCGGCGCTGCTGATGGGCGCTGCCAGTTGCGACGTGCCAGCGATCGTCGTCACCGGCGGGCCTATGCTCAACGGCAAGCACAAGGGTCAGGACATTGGCTCGGGCACCGTGGTGTGGCAGCTCAGCGAACAGGTCAAGGCGGGCACCATAACCCTCGACGATTTCCTCGCGGCCGAAGGCGGCATGTCGCGCTCGGCAGGTACGTGCAACACCATGGGCACCGCTTCGACCATGGCTTGCATGGCCGAAGCCCTGGGCACTTCCCTGCCCCACAACGCAGCGATTCCGGCGGTGGATGCGCGCCGTTATGTACTGGCGCACATGTCGGGCATGCGCGCAGTAGAGATGGTGCGTGAAGACTTGAAGCTGTCGAAGATCCTGACCAAGGAGGCCTTCGAAAACGCGATCCGCGTCAACGCGGCCATTGGCGGCTCGACCAACGCGGTGATTCACCTGAAAGCCATCGCCGGGCGTATCGGTGTCGAGCTCGACCTGGACGACTGGACCCGCATGGGCCGCGGCATGCCGACCATCGTCGACCTGCAACCGTCCGGGCGCTTCCTGATGGAAGAGTTCTACTACGCCGGCGGCCTGCCGGCGGTGCTGCGCCGCCTCGGTGAAGCCAACCTGATCCCGCATCCGAACGCCTTGACCGTCAACGGCAAGTCCCTGGGCGAAAACACCCGGGAAGCGCCGATCTACGGCCAGGACGAAGTGATCCGTACCCTCGACAACCCGATTCGCGCCGACGGCGGCATTTGTGTGCTGCGGGGCAACCTCGCGCCACTGGGTGCGGTACTCAAGCCATCGGCTGCCAGCCCCGAGCTGATGCAGCACCGCGGGCGTGCCGTGGTGTTCGAGAACTTCGACATGTACAAGGAACGCATCAACGACCCGGAGCTGGACGTGGATGCCAACTCGATCCTGGTGATGAAAAACTGCGGGCCCAAGGGTTACCCGGGCATGGCGGAAGTCGGCAACATGGGCTTGCCGGCCAAACTGCTGGCCCAGGGTGTGACCGACATGGTGCGGATTTCCGATGCGCGCATGAGCGGCACGGCCTACGGCACCGTGGTGCTGCACGTGGCACCGGAAGCGGCCGCCGGCGGCCCATTGGCCACGGTCAAGGAAGGCGACTGGATCGAACTCGATTGCGCCAATGGCCGCCTGCACCTGGACATTCCGGACGCCGAACTGGCGGCCCGCATGGCCGACCTTGCGCCGCCTCAACAGCTGATTGTCGGGGGCTACCGTCAGTTGTACATCGACCACGTGCTGCAGGCAGACCAGGGCTGCGACTTCGACTTCCTGGTGGGCTGCCGCGGCGCTGAAGTGCCGCGTCATTCCCACTAATTGGGACAGGAGCAATGCTATGATGCCGCGTATTTCGCCAGAGTAGCCTCCCTGTTATGGATCAGCAGCCGACCAAGCCGCGCAAGAGCATGCACGCCCAAATCGTTCAGGACTTGGGCATGCACATCGTTTCCGGACGCTTCAAGCCGGAAGAACGACTGCCCATGGAGGCGACCTTGTGCGAGGAATACAAGGTCAGCCGGTCGGTGTTGCGTGAGGCGACGCGGGTACTGAGCGCCAAGGGCCTGGTCATTTCCAAGCCCAAGGTCGGCGCCGTGGTGCGCCCGCGGGTGCAATGGCACCTGCTGGACCCGGACGTACTGTCCTGGCTGATGCAGTCGACGCCCCACAGCGAGTTTTTCAATACCCTGGCCGGTGTACGCCGCATCCTGGAGCCGGAAATCGCCGCCATGGCGGCTTCTACCGCTACCGATGCCGATATTGCCGTCATCGAAAAGGCCTACCAGGGCATGGAAACCGCCCAGACCCACGACGCGCTGTTGCAGGCCGACCTGGACTTCCACCGCGCAATTGCCGATGCGACCCGCAACGACTTGCTGGCCTACATGTGCAACATGCTGTCGCTGCCACTTCGCGAGTCCATCAACATCACCAACCGTCGCCCCGACATCCAGGGCCTCAGCCTGCCCCGGCACAAGGCGATCCTCACGGCGATCAAGAACCGTGACGCCCTTGGCGCGCGGCATGCTTCCCTGGTGCAACTGGACGATACCCGAGTGGCGCTGGATACCGTGATGAATGTACTGACGCCGCTGTAGCGCACGGCAACCCACCGTCAAGATCGAGGCCGCCCTTGGATTACTTCGCTGCGTTAACCGCCTTTGTCGAAGCCGCCGAGGGCAATAACTTCTCCCGCGCCGCCGACCGGCTTGGCATCAAGGCCTCCACGGTTTCACGCTACGTGAAGGACCTGGAACAGGACCTTGGCATCGCCTTGTTCAACCGCTCTACGCGCACGCTGCACCTGACTGAAGGTGGCCAGACGTTCCTGATGCACGCACGCCGGGTGCTGGATGAACTGGAACAAGCCAAGGCCGCCACCTCCGCATTGAACGAGCAGCCACGGGGCGTGCTCAAGCTCAACCTGCCGCCCGCCTTTGCCCGTCACCATATCCTCCCCACGTTGAATGCCTTCCTGGTCCGCTACCCGCAGATCAAGCTGGAACTGATGCTGGATGACACTCACGTCAACCTGATTCATGCCGGCGCGGACCTGGCGATCCGCATTGGAACCCTGGCCGATTCCACCTTGAAGGCACGCAAGATTTGCGATGAGCGCTATCGGCTGGTGGCCAGCCCGGGGTTGTGCCGGGAGCATCCGGCGCCGTCCGTCCCTTCGGAACTCGCAGCGCTGCCGGTGATTCTGGGGCGGGATGTCGCGGCGGATGTTGCTTTTGCCAACGGGCATGAAGTGTCGCCGTTGGTGCATAAAGACGCTATCCGCATCAACGACCTCGACGCACAGCTGATCGCCGCACAACAAGGCCTGGGGTTTGCCTTGCTGCCCGACTGGCTGGTGGCCAAGAGCATTGAAGCCGGCGAGCTGGTGGTGTGGTTGCCTGAGTGGAATATCCGGATCGCCGGCCGCGAACCGGCGGTGTGGTTCGTTTATCCACCCAAGCGCATCGTGTCCTCCAAGGTGAGGTGCTTCATCGACTTTATCGTCGAGCAGCTAGGCGAAACACCGCACTGGAAACGTCTCAACTGAAGCGGATATCCAGCGACCGCAGATAGGTTTGCAGCCCCGCATCCTGGATCGGAATCAGGAAGGCTTCCATGTCGGACTCGTTGAAGTGGGCATGCCAGTAGCCTGGAGGTGTGACGAAGGCCAACCCCGGCGACCAGTCGACCCGCACCGGATTGCGGATCTGGCCATCGGCCTCCAGCTCGGTGCCCACCAGCGAGTAGCAACCCTTGGGGCAATCGATGATGAAATCCAGCGCAATCGACTGGTGCCGATGAGGCTTTTGAATCGACCCGGCCGGCAGGATGCCGTACATCGCCCACAGCACATGGGTCACGGTTCGGGTCTGCGGGAAATTGCGATTGCCCAGCAGGATGCTGATACGGCTGCGATCCTGGGCGCGGGGATCATCGGCGGCTTCACGCAGCTTTGCATTGGCCAGTTCTGCGGGATACAGCGTCGGCACGAAGCGATCGGCACTGCGGGTCACGCCCAAGTAGCGCAACATCGGTTCATCGTGCACGTAGTACAGGCGCGCATCCTCAGATGCACTGAAACGCGCCTGCAGCAGGCCCGGTAGCGCAATGAAGCAGCCTTTGGACCATTCGATGTGATGCTCGCCCTGGACCACACTGCCCTGCCCCGCAATCACATAAAACACCTGTGAGGTGGCATTGGGTTGCAGCTCCAGCGTGTCGCCGGCGTTCAACCGAATGAAGTTCGCACACAGCCCCGGCCCCGTCGCCGGGCCTTCGCAGCCCAGTGCCTCGCTGAGGTCCAGCGGGACCACCCGGGACGGACCGCTGTCATACAGCGAGGCCGGGAA
Source organism: Pseudomonas sp. AN3A02 (assembly GCF_011765255.1). NCBI lineage: Bacteria > Pseudomonadati > Pseudomonadota > Gammaproteobacteria > Pseudomonadales > Pseudomonadaceae > Pseudomonas > Pseudomonas sp. AN3A02. Next base: position 209,149 of record NZ_JAARNI010000004.1, on the reverse strand, counting down.
GCTGTGGTAGGGAATGCGGGTAATCAGGTTGGCGCTGATGGGGTTGGCGGCTTTGCTGTATTCGAAGTACTCGGCGTCGAGCAGGTGCAGTGGCTGGGTATCGGTCACATCAGGCTTAAATTCGCTGTTCATTATGATCACCTCAATCTACGGCTGGATTTCGCAACGGCCCGTGGGAGGTTGCGGCGGTGAAAGAACTATAGGCATTCAGCGGCGGTGGATTAATCCCTTATGCTGCACAGCAGTTATGCGAAATGGGGCAGGTACAAGCACGCCTCCGCGTACTGATAGTTTGATCAAACCAACTATTAAAGTGCCACTTTATAAATTAGTTAAATATATCTACATCATCGCCCATAAAAAATCCGCCGCAGAGACTGCGGCGGCAAACCAAAGGATTTTGTCGAAGCAGAGCGGCTAAGACAGGATTAAAACTACAGCAGCGTGCGTGCATGCGTAGTGAATTTTAATTAATCGAGTTTAATCATCCCTTCACTGGTTCTTTACCGCGAGCCGGTTAAAAATTCCGCGTCGCGCAAAGGCCGGCGACGGGTCTGCTCAGCTTGATCGAAAAAGCAGCAGTAGCGCGATGATTACAAACAGAGCACCGCACATACATATCAACCCATTGATTTTGGTATTCATCGCTTCAGCGTTTTTGACGAGTTCATCCAGTTGGCTTGTGTAGTCGATGCTCGTTTGTTGCGTATTCGATTGCGCAGACATTGCACGGTCGTTGGAGCTTACTTCAGCGTGCGCCGCAATCAAGCTGCCACCGGCACCTCCGCAAGCGAGGGTAATCATCAAATTGAACAAAACTATTTTTTGATTTTCAGCTTCTTGCAAAAAGTTCGGGAACTCGATAGGAGGGAAAAACGTCGGTAGGTATGTAGCCTGCAAAAAGACCCCGAAGCCGATCAATACCAAGCCTTTGATGAATCGGCTCAACGAACATTCAACGACCATCACAAGCATTATCAAGCTGGCGGTGACCATCGTTGTAGAGCCAGCCGGGTCACGCTGAAGTGTAGGCGCAGCGATAAGGCCGCCCGCGGCAACGACCAAACCGAACACTAACCAGGCAATGCTTTTCTTAGGGCGGGCCGCGTCGGCTCTCGTGGTTACAGATGCATATTTAAGCATTTGAAGGGTTACGTCCTTGCAATAGTCTTGAGATAGCCGGCAAGAATAACTTTTTTCAACGCACCCGTAATCGATAGACTGGCAGCCATTTCAATCCTCTCAAACAAGAGAACCCCATGGCCAACCACGACCTCGCCTTCACCCCCGACCTCGACCCGGATTCCATCTCCTCCGACGTCATCGGCTTCAACGGCATCCTCGTCTCTACGCAAATCCCCACCCGCGCCGACGGCAGCCTTGAACTGGGCGACATCACCCTGCAAAGCGAATGCACCCTGCAAGCCCTCAAGGTTGCCCTGGAGCGCGCCGGCAGTTCGATTGACCGGGTCATGCACTTGACCATCTACCTCACCGACATGGCCGACCGCGCCGCGTTCAACGAAGTCTACAAACGCTACTTCGCCAAGCCTTGGCCAGTCCGTGCAGCGGTGGGCGTGGCAGCCCTGGCCGTGGAAGGCATGCGGGTTGAAGTCACGGCGATGGCCGCCAAGGCCTGAGCCAAACGCTCTATATCACCCCACTGTGATCAAATGTGGGAGCTGTCGAGCCCCAGCGAGGCTGCGATGGGATCGCCTCGGTGTCACTGATACACCGCGGTGTCTGCATTGCGGGCAAGCCCGGCTCCCACACGAGCGGCATGATAGATGTCGATAGCGCATTTCGCAGCTACAATGCCCGCCTCCGTGACAAGCCTGACTAAAAAAACTATGTCCTTGCCCAAGCATCACCTGGAATTGCTCAGCCCTGCCCGCGATGTCGCCATCGCCCGCGAGGCCATCTTGCATGGCGCCGATGCCGTGTACATAGGCGGCCCGAGTTTCGGCGCACGCCATAACGCCTGCAATGACGTGAGCGATATCGCGCAGTTGGTGGAGTTCGCCCGGCGCTACCACGCGCGGGTGTTCACCACCATCAACACGATCCTGCACGACAATGAGCTGGAGCCGGCGCGCAAGCTGATCCACGAGCTTTACGATGCCGGTGTCGACGCGCTGATCGTCCAGGACCTGGGGGTGATGGAGCTGGATATTCCGCCCATCGAGCTGCACGCCAGCACCCAGACCGACATCCGCACCCTGGGCCGGGCCAAGTTCCTCGACCAGGCCGGGTTCTCGCAACTGGTGTTGGCCCGTGAGCTGAACCTGCAAGAAATCCGGGCGATTGCCGATGAGACCGATGCCGCCATCGAGTTCTTCATCCACGGCGCGTTGTGCGTGGCCTTCTCCGGCCAGTGCAACATCTCCCACGCCCAGAATGGCCGCAGTGCCAACCGCGGCGATTGCTCCCAGGCCTGCCGCCTGCCCTACACCTTGAAAGATGACCAGGGCCGTGTGGTTGCCTTTGAAAAGCACCTGCTGTCGATGAAAGACAACAACCAGAGCGCGAACCTGCGCGCCCTGGTGGATGCCGGCGTGCGTTCGTTCAAGATCGAAGGCCGCTACAAGGACATGGGCTATGTGAAGAACATCACCGCCTATTACCGTCAGCGCCTCGACGAGATTCTTGAAGACCGTCCGGACCTGGCCCGCGCGTCCAGCGGCCGCACCGCGCATTTCTTCCTGCCGGACCCGGAAAAGACCTTCCACCGTGGCAGCACCGACTACTTCGTCACCGACCGCAAGGTCGACATCGGCGCCTTCGACACTCCGACCTTTACCGGCCTGCCGGTGGGTGTGGTGGAAAAAGCCGGCAAGCGTGACTTGCAAGTGGTCACCCATGAGCCGCTGTCCAATGGCGACGGCCTCAATGTGCTGATCAAGCGTGAAGTGGTGGGTTTCCGCGCCAACATCGCAGAAGCTAAAGGTGAGTTCGAAGAAGACGGCGAGAAGCGCTACCGCTACCGCGTCGAGCCCAACGAGATGCCGGCCGGCCTGCATCAACTGCGGCCGAATCATCCGTTGAACCGCAACCTGGACCATAACTGGCAGCAGGCGCTGCTCAAGACTTCCGCCGAGCGCCGTATCGGCGTGTCGTGGGTGGCCCGCTTGCAGGAAGACCGCCTGGAACTGACCGTCACCAGCGAAGAAGGCATCAGCGCCAGCGTTGCCCTGCCCGGCCCGTTTGGTGTGGCCAACAAGCCGGAACAGGCCCTGGAAACGCTACGCGACCTGCTGGGTCAACTGGGCACCACCCAGTACCACGCCACCGCGATCAAGCTGGATGCACCGCAGGCGTTCTTCATCCCGAACTCGCAGCTCAAGGCCTTGCGCCGTGAAGTGATCGAGGCGCTGACCGAGGCGCGTATCCAGGCTCATCCTCGGGGCGGCCGCAAGGCGGAAACCACGCCGCCGCCGGTGTACCCGGAATCGCACCTGTCGTTCCTGGCCAACGTCTACAACCAGAAGGCCCGCGACTTCTATCACCGCCATGGCGTGCAACTGATCGACGCGGCGTACGAAGCCCACGAAGAAACCGGCGAAGTGCCGGTGATGATCACCAAGCACTGCCTGCGTTTCTCGTTCAACCTGTGCCCTAAACAGGCCAAGGGTGTGACGGGGGTGAAGACCAAAGTCGCGCCGATGCAACTGATCCACGGCGACGAAGTGCTGACGCTGAAGTTCGACTGCAAGCCTTGCGAGATGCACGTGATCGGAAAGATCAAGGGCCATATCCTCGGCCTGCCGCAACCGGGCAGTGTGGTGGGCTATATCAGCCCGGACGACTTGCTCAAGACCATCCCGCGCGGCGCACATTGAGTCGCCGGTGAGCGTCATGCTACGGCGTGACGCTCACCACTGTTTTCGAGCGCCACCACCAACCCCGCTGCAACCCCGCCGCCGCGAGCAAAATAGCCGCCACGCCCAGCCATTGCATCCAGCCCAGGCGATGCCCAAAGGCAATCCAGTCGACAAAGATTGCCGCAATCGGGTAGATAAACGACAACGCCCCGGTGATTGCCGTCGGCAACTTCTGGATCGCGCCATACAGCAACACGTACATCAAGCCGGTATGCACCACGCCCAAGGTCAGCAATGCCGCCCAAGCATCCATTGATGCAGACAGGCTGTGCCACTGCATCAACGGTGCCAGCAGCAAGGCGCCCGTGGTCACCTGGATCAACGCCATCAAATGCGGCGGAACCTCTTTCAAACGCTTGATGATCAGCGCCGCAATCGCATACAGAAACGCCGCGCCCAGGGCCAATGCCACGCCCACCAAATAGTCATCCCCGGTGTTTTGCTGACTGCCATGGGCAGTGACAATCGCCAACATCCCGACAAAAGCCACGCTCAACCAGGCAAGCTTTTGCACGGTAATTTTCTCCCCCAGGAACACCGCGGCCAGCATCACCAGCATAAACGGCTGGACGTTATACACCGCCGTGCTGATAGAGATTGAAGCCCTGGCGTAAGACTCAAACAGCAGCAACCAATTGCCCACAATCGCCACGCCGCTGAGCATCGCCAGCCCGAGCTTGGTGTAGCTCAGCAAGCCCAGGCGCAGATAACCCAGCAACCCGCACACCACCAGCAGCGTCAGCGCGCCGATCACACAGCGCCAAAACACCACTTCGACCACCGACACACCCGACACCAGCACGAACCAGCCGATGGTGCCGGAGATGAGCATGGCGGCGACCATTTCCCATGAACCGCGACGTATGGATTTGTCCATGATTGAGCTCCTCAAGTGAGGCTCAATTATGGCAATCTGGCTTGTAGTGACTCCAGATTCTAAATAAGGCGAACCTTGAGTTTTGCCTATTCTTATTAGGCAAACCCCAGACATTACTTTCGGAGCGAGCATGATTGACAGCATTGACCAGCAACTGATCGCCGCGCTGATGGATGATTCGCGCCTGTCCCTCAAGGCCTTGGCGGGCATCACCGGCCTCTCCTCCCCCAGCGTCGGCGAACGGCTACGGCGCCTGGAAGAGCGCGGCGTCTTGAAGAACTACACCGTGGACATTGACCCCAAGCATTTTGGCTATCTGCTGCAGGCCATCTTGCGCATCCGCCCGCTGCCTGGGAAACTGCAGGAGGTGGAGCGCCAGATCCAGGCGATCCCCGAGTTCACCGAATGCGACAAGGTGACCGGCGATGACTGCTTCATCGCACGCCTGCATGTGCGCACCATGGACCAACTCGACACACTGCTGGATAAGCTCAACGCGTACGCCGAAACCAACACCGCCATCGTCAAGAAAACCCCGGTAAAACGCCGGTTGCCACCGCTGGGTGATTCATGATTTTGAGTCACTGATGCAGTGACGGGATCGCTATTCTGTCAACGCAGAGCGGTGTTTATGCTTGATCCACCCATTGAAACAACAGGCGTAAACACCATGTATGTCATCACCGGAATCACAGGCAAAGTCGGCGGCGCCCTGGCGCGCTTTCTCCTCAACGATCGTCAACCCGTGCGGGCAGTCATTCGCGATGCCAGCAAAGGCGCCGAATGGGCCGCCCTCGGATGCGAGGTCGCTATCGCCAATATGGACGACGCCACCGCCCTCACCGCAGCGTTCAAGGGTGCTACCGGCGTGTTCATCCTGCCGCCTTCGGATTTCGACCCGGAGCCCGGCTTCCCCAAGGCGCGCAAGGTGATTGCCGCCGTTGCCCAAGCCATCGAGGCGGCGGCACCGCAAAAAGTGGTGTGCCTGTCGACCATTGGCGCCCAGGCCGAACACCTGAACCTGCTGTCGCAACGCACCTTGATGGAACAGGCGCTGAGCGCTTTGAACGTGCCGGTGACCTTCCTGCGCCCGGGCTGGTTTATGGAAAACGCCGCCTACGACGTAGCCACGGCCCGCGAACACGGGGTGATCCACAGCTTCCTGCAACCGCTGGACAAAACCGTGCCGATGATCGCCACCGCCGACGTCGGCCGCCTCGCTGCGCAACTGCTGCAGCAACATTGGAGCGGGCGTCGCGTGGTTGAGCTGGAAGGCCAGTGGGTCAGCCCGAACGACATCGCCCGCACGTTGACCGAAGTGCTTGGTCGTGGTGTGACAGCACAGGTGGTGCCTCGTGATACGTGGGAGCCGATGTTTCGTGAGCAAGGCGCGCAGAATCCAATGCCGCGCATGCGCATGATTGATGGGTTTAACGAAGGTTGGATCTGTTTTGAGCAAGCGGACGTGGTCAAGGGTGAGACCACGTTGCTCAAGGTGCTGCGCGAACTGGCTGCAAAAGCTTGATGCCATGGCCTGCAAGCCAGCTCAGTGATTGGGTACATATCCGTTATTTAGGTAACGGCCACTTAGGGTTCCGCTCTTACAGCGGGTCACTTTTGAAAAGCGCAAAAGTAACCAAAACGCTCTGCCCCGCCTGTCGGCACCTCGCCTAGGCTCGGTGTTCCCTCACTCCGGCATTGCTCCGCGGGCCGCCGCGACGGGCCATCCATGGCCCGGCGCGGCTAAACCGGCGTCCTGCCGGTTTACCCGCTCCGCAATACCTGCGTTCGGCCTCGGGCTGAATGGGGCAGTCAGATCAAGATCAAAAGCAAGAGCACAGCGGCCTACCGGCCGGCTTGAGTGTTAAGAGCGAAAGCAGGGCTGCTTTCCTGTAGGAGCGAGCTTGCTCGCGAAAAACCTGAGAACGCCGCGTTGAATCAGGATGCCCGCGTCATCGTTAACGACCTTCGCGAGCAAGCCCGCTCCCACATTTGGACCGTGCCCGCTTTAGCTTCTGATTTTGCTGTTGCTGTTGCTTCAACACACTCAAGCCGGCCGGTAGGCCGCTGTGCCCTTGATCTGCTGTTGATCTTGATCTTAGGCGCCCCGTTAAACCACGCTGGCCGAACGCAGGCTTTGGAGCGTGGGTAACCCGGCAGGACGCCGGGTTAGCCGCGCTGGGCCAAGGATGGCCCATCGCGGCGGCCCACGCTCCAAAGCCGGAGTGAGGGAACTCCGAGCTTAAGCGAGGAGCCGAGTGGTGGGGCAAGAGCGTTTTGCTTACTTTTGCGCTGTTCAAAAGTGAGCCGCTGTAAGAGCGGAACCCATATCAGCCGTTACCCAAATAACGGATATACACCCAAAACTCCCCTAATCGTGCAAAGCCTTAGCCGCCCCCAACAGCCCCTGGAACTTGCGATAACGCGCCTGCAACACACCTGCCTGAGCACCATCCGGAAAAAACCGTTGCTTCACCGGCATCCCCACCTGCAACAACTCCCCACCCTGCCCACTCGCCAAAAACCCCAACTTCGCCGCACCAATACACGCCCCCAACTCACTGCCGTGCAACGTATAGATCTCCCGCCCAAGAATATTGGCCAACAACTGCGCCCAATACTCACTGCGCGCCCCACCACCCACCAACGCACAAGCCCCCACCGAGGCCCCGGCCGATTGCACCGCATTCAGCGCATCCAACAACCCGAACCCAACCCCTTCCATCACCGCATAACCCAACATAGCCGGCGTGCAGTCATGCCCAAGGTTCATAAACCCACCCCGCAACAACGGATCGTTATGGGGCGTACGCTCCCCCGCCAAATACGGCAAAAACAACGGATTGGAAACCGGCACAACCTGCCCCGTAGGCAACTCGGCCTGCACCCGATCCAGCAACGCCTGCTCATCAACCGACCCCGTTAACCGCGTCACCCACCGCAAACAACTGGCCCCGGCCAACATCGCCCCCATGGTGTACCAACGCCCAGGCAACGCATGACAAAAACTATGCACCGCACTCGACGGATTCCCCGCCGAGTGATCAGTAATCGCCACGATGGCCGCACTCGTACCCAACGTGATAAACGCATCACCCGCATTCACCGCCCCAATGCCCACCGCCGCCACCGGGTTGTCCCCGCCACCGCCGGCAATCACCAGGCCCTCAGCCAAGCCGAGGCGCACCACCGCAACAGCATTCAAACGAGCACCAACTGCCCCGCCTTCCACCAGCCGTGGCATCTGCGCCAACCGCAACCCCGTCGCCCGCAGCATCGGCTCAAACCACTCCCGATTAGCCACATCCAGCCACAACGTCCCGGCACCATCAGACACATCACTCACCCGCTCGCCACTGAGCCGCAAGCGCAGGTAATCCTTGGGCGACAACACACAATCAATCGCCCCAAACACCGCCGGCTCATGCTCCTGCAACCACAACAGCTTCGGCGCTGTAAGCCCAGCCATCGGCAAACTGCCAGTGACCTCGGCAAACTCGCTGCCCAGCGCTTCGGCCTGGGCCATGGCACGCGAGTCGTCCCAGAGAATCGCCGGATACAGCACCCGATCGTCCTCTCCCAACAGCACGGCCCCGTGCATCTGCCCAGACAAACCGATGCAACTCACCCGGCCATAAACCTCCGGCTGACCCGAGCGCAACCGGTCCAGCGCGCTGAGACACGCCTGCCACCAATCCTCAGGATCCTGCTCCGACCAGCCACTGTGCAAACGCGATATCGTCAAGCGCGCACCGGCATGGGCAAGCACGTTGCCTTGCTCGTCCATCAAGATCGCCTTGAGTTCCGAGGTGCCAAGATCAATGCCAAGGGAAACCGGGTTGTTCATATCAGGGACAGCCGCATGAATTACGAATTTTCAGGGTGGGCGCAAGCCGCACGCTGTGTGTTTTACGCTTGGGCGACGCCATGCGCTCAAGCAGCAGGTTGACTGCACGAGCGCCCAGCTCCTGGACCGGCTGCGCGATCAGGGTCAGTCGCGGCACGAAGAAGTCCGCCCACTCAAAATCATCGAAGCCCACCAAAGCCATCTGCCCGGGCACATCGATATGCGCATCGCGCAAAGCATGCATCGCACCCAGGGTCATCAGGTTGTTACCCGCCATGATCGCCGTGGGCGGTGTTGCCAGGGCCAATAACTGCGCGGTCGCTTGCCGCGCCGGCTCGCTGCTGGAGCCGCCATTGACCAGCAACTGCGGATCGAACGGCAATCCTGCTGCTTGCAATGCAGCTTGGTAACCGGCGACGCGTTCATCGGAAGTACCCAACCCCGCGCGCCCGGAAATAAAGCCGATACGCCGGTGGCCATGCTCGATCAAGTGCGCCACCAAGGCCTGGGTAGACAGGGTATTTTCCACCCCGACCTGATCAAAGCGATCGCTCATCATCCGGTCCACCAGTACCGCCGGCACTTCATTGGCCTGCAAGTATTCCAGGGCCTGCGAACCGGTAGACGGCGCCAGCAGAATGCCGTCCACCCGCCGATGGTGCAGCGTCGTGACCACCCGTAACTCCTGCTCGGGATCGTCATGGGTGTCGACAAACAGCATCATGTAACCGTGTTTGGCGCACTCGGTTTCAATCGCGTGCACCGTTTCACTGAAGTAATGGTTGGACAGCGCTGAGATCGCCACGCCAATGGTATTGGTGGTGGACCGGGCCAGGGAGCGCGCCAGCGTATTGGGGATGTAGCCCAACTGCCGGATCGCGCTCTGCACCGCTTGCACCGTGTCCGGGCTGACCTTGCGAGTGCCGTTCAAGACGTGGGAAACCGTCGACGTCGACACCCCTGCAATTCTTGCCACATCCTCCATGGTTGCCACGGTGCTCACTCCTGCGCTCTTTTAATGTTTGCTGGACCAACCGCTGTAGGAACCGACGTTGTCGCGGGTGATCAGTTTTGGCGCCAGCAGGGTAACCGCTTCGGCAGGTTGTTTGTCATTGAGAATGTCATTGCCGACGTTGACGGCCGTCTGGGCCATGGCCCATGGGTCCTGGCTGGCGGAAGCCTGGATCAGGGTCTCGGTCTTCAGGGCATTCTCGATATCCGGCGCGCCGTCCACGGAGGTGATGATGATGCCGCTGCGTTTCAGCTGCTTGGCGGCCAGGTCGCTGCCGATGGCTTGCGGGTCGTTGATCGCGAACAGGCCGTCGATTTTCTGGAAGCGCGTGAGGTAGCCCTGCATCACGTTCAAGCCGCCTTCGCGGGAGCCTTTGCCGTCCTGATCGTCAGACAGCACCTTGATATCCGGCGCGCCGGCCAGCGCGGCTTTGCAGCCTTTGACGCGATCGGTCACCGCCGTGACCTGCGGGCCATTCTGGATGATCACGTTGCCCTTGCCCGAAAGCTTGTCGACGATGAACTGGCAGGCCAGTTTGCCGGCTTCGACGTTATCGGTCTGCACCGTGGCATTCACGCCCTTGGCGTCGACGTCCACGGCTACTACCACGATCCCGGCGTCACGGGCTTTCTTGATCGCGGAGGCCATGGCCGACGGGTCGACGGCGTTAATCAGGATCAGGTCGACCTTGGACGAGATGAAGTTATCGATCTGCGAGAACTGCTTGCTCAGGTCATAGTCGGCCGACACCGAGGTGACCTTGACCGCCGGGTTCAGCTCCTTGGCCCGGGCTGTGGCACCGTCGGCAAGCGTCACGAAATACGGGTTGCCCAGGGAGCCCATGCTGATGCCGATGGCCTTCAGTTCACGGGCTTCCACGGCTTGGGACATCAACACGGCAACGCCCAGGGAGGCGACAACAGGAAAAATGCGTTTGAAGTTCATGATGACTCTCTTGTGATTGTTGTTTGAGTGAAATCAGGTCCGCGCACCGGACTGGCGATAACGATCCAGCGCCACTGCGCCAATGATCACGATGCCCTTGATGATGTACTGCCAGATATCCGACACGCCCAGCAGCACCAGGCCGTTGGTCAATACCGCGATGATCAGCGCACCAATCAGCGTGCCGCCGATTGTGCCGACGCCGCCGGTAAAACTGGTGCCGCCGAGAATCACCGCCGCGATTGCATCCAGTTCATAGGATTGCCCCAGTTGCAGGCCATTGGCAGCGAACAGGCGTGACGCGCTCATCACCGCGCCCAGCCCGGCCAACGCACCAGACATGGCATAGACGAACAGCAGGACTTTCCACACCTTGATCCCCGACAGCCGAGCCGCTTCCGGGTTGCCGCCCACGGAGTAGATTTGCACCCCCATCACCGTGCGCCGCAGGATGAACCACGACAATGCGATGACGGCCACGGCGATGATCACCAGCCACGGCACGCCCAGCACTGAGTCGTTGCCGATAAACGCAAATGGCAGGTCAGGGTTGAACACGGTCTTGTCGTCGGCCAACAGGCGAGCCAAACCGCGCATGGCCGTCAGCGCACCCAGGGTGACGATAAACGGCGGCAGGCGCATGAAGGCGATCAGGCCACCGTTGACCAGGCCCAGTAAGAGGCCGAAGCCAACCCCGGCAGCAATCCCGAACATGCCGAATTGCGGCGACATCGAGGCTTGCAGTGCGACCACGGCAGACGCCGCGAGAATCGCCCCCACCGACAAGTCGATGCCCGCCGTGAGAATCACAAAGGTCATCCCCGCCGCCAGCACCACGTTGACCGACGCCTGCTGGGTGATGATCGACAGGTTCTGCACCGTCATGAAGTTTTCGCTGGCCAGGGCAAAGCCCACCAACAGCAGCACCAGCACCGGCAGCATGCCCACCGTGCGCATCAGTTCGCGAATACGCTCAGCCTTGCCGATCGTTGCCACAGTCATGGTGTTGCTCCCGCTTGTCGTTGAATTAGCCATGGGCAGCCACCTGCTCGCTGCCGGTGGCGAGGTCGATGATCGCCTCCTGGGAAATATCCAGCCCTGATGCCCCGCCGACTTCGGCCACCAGTTGCCCTTCGCGCATGATCAGCACGCGGTCGCAGGTACCGATGATTTCCGGCAGCTCGCTGGAGATCACCACGATGCCCACGCCAGCTTTGGCCAGTTGGTTGATGATGCGGTAGATCTCGGATTTGGAGCCGATGTCCACGCCACGAGTCGGTTCATCGAGGATCAGCACATGAGGCTTGACCTCCAGCAACCGTGCCAACAGCACCTTCTGCTGATTGCCGCCGGACAACGCCCCGACATTGACCTTGCCCGACGCTACGCGAATCGACAGGGACTTGATCGCATCGCGTGAGCGTTGTGCCGCGTGGCCACGGTCGAGCACCCCACCGGCATGGGCATCCGGCACACAGGCACAAACGTTGATGTTGTCGGCCACGCTCATGTCCAGAAACAGGCCCTGGGCCTTGCGGTCTTCGGTGAGGTACACCACGCCTGCACGAATCGCATCCGCCGGGTTACGCAGTTGGGTCACGCTTTTACCGACCACCTCCAGGGTGCCGGAGGTACGCGGATCGGCCGCAAAAATCAGCCGCGCCAGCTCGGTACGGCCTGCGCCTACCAGCCCGGCAATACCCAGTACTTCACCGGCGTGCAGGTCGAAACTGCAATGGCGCACGCGCTTGCCGTCGGCCATGTCACGCACGCGCATCACCACCTGGCCGGGGTCGTAGGCGGCATGTTCCTTCTTGTAAAAACCGGAAAGGTCGCGGCCCACCATCATCTTCACCAGCACCTCGGCCGACAGCACGTCCCGCGCCAGTTCGCCGACGTACTCGCCGTCCCGCAGCACCGAGACCCGGTCTGACAGTTCGTAGATTTCGGCCATGCGGTGGCTGATGTAGATAATCGCCAGGCCCTGGCTGCGCAGTTGCTTGATCAGCGCAAACAGACGGTCGGTTTCCCGGGAAGACAGCGGCGTGGTGGGCTCGTCCATCACCAGGATTTTCGCGTGGGCATGCAGCGCCCGGGCGATTTCCACCAGTTGGCGCTCTGCAATGGACAGGCTGGCGACGCGGGTGGTGGGCAGGAACTCCGCGCCGAGCCTTGCCAGCACCTCGGCAACCCCGGCTTCCATGCCCTTGCGGTCGATGGTCCAGCCACGGCGCAGTTCACGGCCCAGGTAGATGTTCTCGGCCACCGTGAGGTTCGGGCACAGGCTGAGTTCCTGGTAGATCACGGCAATGCCGAGGGCTTTGGCGGAGGCTGGGTTGTAGCTGGCGACGGGCTGACCATCGATGCGGATGGTGCCGCCGTCATCGGCCTGGTAGGCACCGGAGAGGATCTTCATCAAGGTCGATTTGCCGGCGCCGTTCTCACCCATCAAGGCGTGGATTTCACCGGGGTAGACCTTCAGGCTGACGTTCTTGAGCACCCGCAGACCGTTGAAGGTCTTGCTGATGCCCTGCATTTCAAGCAAGGGTTCAAGGCTCATGACTGAGCTCCTGGTTTTATTATTTTTGTGTTCGAGCGTTTGCCGATGGCCGCTATCGGCGGATCGGATTGATGGGGACTGTAATCAGGTAAATTTCCAAGCGCAAGCGCTTGCGTGCGCTATTTATCGAAAGGTGAAACGTTTCATCATCGATTTGTGATGCACAAAACCGTTCTCTTCGGCAAAGCCTGGAGCCGCAAAAAGGAGCCCAGGCCTTGCCGGTGGCCGTCACAAGAAACGTGGTGGCGCGTGAGGAGTCCGTTTATCTACGGTCTTTTCAAATCAATATATATTTCCGTCTTGTTTCGAGACTGAATAACGGCGGTGTCTCTGTTCGCAGGCGCTTCGTCGACGGAAACCCCGGTTGCACCTGTCAGCTCAGCGATACCTCGAATACGCGGTTGAGCGTCATATGAAAAAACATGTTCGGTGCCCACTCGCGCTATCCATTTTCCTTCAGGATTAAGAGCCTGATCGCGCTCAATCACTTTGGTCGCGTAGTAGTTCATATTTTTGATGCGCGTAAATTTGGAGTCTGTCGAGGGCACGTCAATTGCTTTAATGCGGATGCCATGCTTGCGCAGGGTGAGCAGAAGATTCCTGTTTGTATAGATACCGTGCCCTTGGTGGGCACCATCAATCAACTTTAAGTTTCTGTGTAGCGCCAGCGAGATCTCGCCGGTGTCATAGAACTTGTCCAAATCAGGTTGAAGTGAGTGTTCAAAACCTTCTGAGTAAAAAGTTTTCACGTTGCTGTTCTTGAATTCCAGCACGTTATCCATGATGACCCGCAAGCCAGCGGACTGCGAATGATCTTCTCCAAAAATCATGCCGGGAGATTCCTTTAATCCTGTTTTTATAACGTCGGCAATGGGTGTATTTACGTGCATTGCGGGCTGGACGGGCATTGTCTTGGATTTGGCTTTCTTATGAAAATTATCAGCATCCTGTTTCAGTTGTTTATCTATTTTGGAAATATCAGCCGAGCGTGAAGCCTCTTTTCTGGAGGGGTAATCATAAGTTCCGGGGTCAAACGGTTTGCTGGTAGAGTTCCCCGCCCCACCTCCTCTGACCCCTCGTCTTCTCCACACGCCCACTTCATCGGGCTTGCCGATAATGCCGCTGCTCACTAACTTGGAAGGGTCATTGGGATCTTCTACACGCAATAGATAATGCTCACTGTCCCCAGCATCGGGTTGTTCAGCAACGTAATACTTGTTATTCCCCTGGAACTCGATTTTGACCATGCCAGGGTGGTGAGAGCCGCCCGTTGGCAGCGCCTTGGTGTGTTCCGGTTCTGTCGGGGCAGCCGGCTTGGGCTCTGCGGTTGGCTGGTCAAAGTTGGACAGGCGACCGGGTGAACGCGAGAACAGGTGTTCTCTCGCCTGACTGCCTGGCTTCAACGCCATGGCATCGGCGAGGTCGCGTTTTTCTTCGTTCGACAACGGCTGATTCTTCAGCGCCTTGGCCGTAAGGGAGGCCAGCATCCTGGCCTGGCCGTAATAAGGAACAAAACCCTGGGCAAAGTCTCCGACCTGTTTTAAGTCTGCATCCATGGTTGCCTTGTCGATGCCGAATATCTTGCCAAGGTGATTGTTTTTGTTCAGGTCAATGAGTAACGCTGTCATGGGGTTGTCCAGATAACGCTCCACGGTGTCTGCCGCGTTTTGCGGGACGCCAAACACGTGTAAAGCATCACTCATACCATAAGCAGGGTTTTCCAGATGATGAAGGAACTCATCGTAAAATCCTCTAACGTCGTTGGCCCCACTGTTGTCCAGGGATACGTGGCTCACTTGTTTTTTAAACTGTTCGAACGTCAGCGCGTGCAGCGCCGGCTGTGAGTTCAGGCCATCTTTAACAAAGTAGTAGTTTGCGCTGCGGTCGGCCCCCAAGAAGTTGCCGTAGGCGTCGTATTCATAAATTACTGTTTTGCCATCAGGCCGTTTTCCTGAGTAAGCGAGTTGCCCTTCCGGGCCTTCACGCTCCCATTTAAGGTCGGTGAGTCCATTAACGGGGGCCGGCGGAATGTGGGGTGACCTTTCCAATCTTTCGAAAATGTTATCCGCCTCATACCGATAAGGCCCAACGATTGCATTGATGTTGTTGTCCTTGAAATCCTTCATGACGGACTTGATGTGTTTAACTTTGGTCTCGGCGTCTGCTGTGGAGAAGTGAGCGACAAATTTATCCAGACGTACGGGGTCGGCGGCAACACCTTTTAGCCAAGTATTCATTTCATTCGTATTCTTAAAGTCCTGAAAAGAACGCCCCGCGGTGTCCGGTGTATACAGAGCGATATTCGGGCCGTTTTCTGTAGGTGGTATGCGCTGTATAAATATAATGTCGCGGGCTTGAATTCCGTCTAATGCAAATGTCCTGATTTGAACTTTATGGACCGTGGAATTTTTCGGATAGAGCACAGCATCGACCAACTCCTTGAGTTCCGGTCGCATCGTCCCGCTGTTGAGGTCTCTTACCATGCCATCCATGAACGTGTTCTTGAGCGCGGGCGCCCTGAAGGCGGGTTGGAGAGACTGGGGCAAACTGCCCGGCCCCAGCCTGGTAGGTCCGCCTTTAGAAAAATCGAAATGCTGACGTGGAACACCTGCATCTCGGGATGTGGGAAGGTTGTTGATGTCAGAGATCATTTTCAGCATCGCCTTAGAGTGAATAGCTATAGCGCCGAGTGTTGCGTCTGCCAGACAGCGCAACGAACCTCGTCAGCCATGCGTGGGGATAACGTGGGAAAATGTTCAACTGGCGGGGTTACAAGCTGTTTCCAGGCGCTGGAGGCACGGATGGTCAGACGCAAAAAAATCACGCATATGGGTGGTCTTTGCCTTAAAGCAATTCGCATGAGTTACTTTTTAGCCGCTCAATACCTGCTATCGTAAAAAGACCTCATCTCCTCCTCATCGCGCCTGCGCGATCTTCTGTGAGCATGTTCTGCGGCGCTGTCTTCGGGCAGCGGCGGGCCTCAAGTTCACGGAACACTTCACGATGGAAAAATCTTCAGTCGACAGCCCCATCGAGCCGCAATCCCGGGCCGAGAAAATCGTCGAATTCAAACGCCAGAAAACCCTGCTCAAGACCGGCGCCCTGCAGGACGCGATCTTCAACAGCGCCTACTTCTCCAGCATTGCCACCGACGAAAAAGGCGTGATCCAGATCTTCAACGTTGGCGCTGAACGCATGCTCGGCTATGCCGCCGCCGATGTGCTGAACCGTGTCACACCGGCCGACATTTCCGACCCCGCCGAGCTGATCACCCGCGCCGCCGCCTTGAGCCTGGAGCTCGACACGCCAATCACGCCCGGCTTTGAAGCCCTGGTGTTCAAGGCCTCCCGGGGCATCGAGGACATCTACGAGCTGACCTATATCCGCAAGGACAACAGTCGCCTGTCAGCGATGGTCTCGGTCACCGCCCTGCGCAACCGCAACGACGCGATCATCGGCTACCTGCTGATCGGCACCGACAACACTGCACGCAAGCAGGAAGAGGCGGAACGCAAAGGCTTTGAGCGTGCCCTGGAAGAGAAGAACCTGGAGCTGGAACACGCCAGCCACATGAAGTCCGAATTCCTCGCCACCATGTCCCACGAGTTGCGCACGCCGCTCAACGCGGTGATCGGTTTTTCCGAGGCGCTAAAGGATGGCCTGGTGGGCGACATGAGTGATATCCAGCGCGAATACATCGGCGACATCTTTACCAGCGGCCAGCACTTGCTGTCGCTGATCAACGACATCCTCGACCTGTCCAAGGTCGAGGCCGGGATGATGGACCTGGAGCTGGAAGCCGTGGAGTTGGCGGGGTTGTTGGCCAACAGCCTGCTGATCGTGCGGGAAAAGGCCGCGCTGCAACGCATCCAGTTGAAGCTCGAATGCCAGGACGACTTCGGCACTCTGGAACTCGACCTGCGCAAGACCAAGCAGATCATCTACAACCTGCTGGCCAATGCGGTGAAGTTCAGCGAGCACGGCGGCTCTGTGACCCTGTCGGTGCGCGAGGTGAGCCGTGCACACGTCGGGCAGGTTCCCGGCGACTGGCCCACCTATGGTTTTGCCCTGCAACCCAGCGAGCACCAACAGTTCCTGGAATTGAGCGTCAGCGACACCGGCATCGGTATCGCCCGGGACGACATGAGCAAGCTGTTCAAGGCCTTCAGCCAGATCGACAGCAGCCTGGCGCGCAAATTCGAAGGCACGGGCCTGGGCCTGGCAATGGTCAAGCAACTGACCGACCTGCACGGCGGCAGCGTCGCCGTGGCCAGCCGCGAAGGCACAGGTGCGTGTTTTGTGGTGTGGCTGCCGCTGCATCGCGCCGCGAATGCGGAGGCTGTATGGCCGAAATCCTGATCGTCGAAGACAACGAGGCCAACATGCGCCTCGCCCGCTTGCTGCTGGTAAACGCCGGCCACAGTGTGTTGTGGGCGGCCGATGCCGAGTCTGGCTTGACCCTGGCCCGGGAAAAACAACCAGCGCTGATCCTGATGGACATCCAGCTACCCGGCATGGACGGCCTGGCGGCCACTTCATTGCTCAAGCAGGACCCACACACCGCCCACATCCCGGTGATCGCCCTGACAGCCATGGCCATGAAGGAAGACCGCGACAAAACCCTGCGGGCCGGCTGCGACGCCTACATCATCAAGCCCCTGCGCTACAAAGAGCTGTACCAGGTGATCGACACGCTGCTGCAAAAGAACATTACTCCTCCGACTTGAGTCCTCTCCATGGCCCGCCAACCCGCAACGCTCTTGATCGTTGATGATGAAATCCAGGTGCGCAAGCTGCTGGAAACCCTGCTGCGTCACGAGGGTTACCAGACCGTGAGTGCCGCCAGTGGTGAAGAAGCCTTGAAGATGGTGGCGCAACGGCCGCCGGACTTGATCCTGCTGGACATCATGATGCCGGGCATGGACGGCTATGAAGTGGCCAACCAGCTCAAGGGCAACCAGGCCACGGCGAACATTCCGATCATCATGCTTTCGGCCTTGAGTGAATCCAGCGCGCGGCTCAGTGGCCTGGAAACCGGTGCAGAGGAATTCATCAGTAAACCGGTGGAACGGGTCGAGTTGTGGCTACGGGTGCGCAACCTGCTGCGGCTCAAGGCCCATGGCGATCGGTTGAAAAACCATAGCCTGATGCTGGAGCAGCAACTGCAACATCACCAGCATGAAACTGCCCGGTTGAATGTGCATGACATGGCGCGCCTGGAGCTGGAAAAAGACCTGCACCTGGCCGTCGAACGCGAAGAGTTCGTGCTGCATTACCAGCCCAAGGTCGAGCTGGACAGCGGTCAGGTGTGTGGGCTTGAAGCCCTGTTGCGTTGGGACCGGCCCGAGTACGGTGCGGTGTCTCCGGCGGTGTTTATCCCGATCCTGGAGAGCCTGGGGTTGATCGTGACGCTCGGTCGTTGGGTGATCGATAACGTGTGCAGCCAGATGGCCGCCTGGCAATCCACTGCGGTGGGCGCCGTCGAAGTATCGGTCAATGTGTCGGGTCACCAATTGATCGAGGGTGACTTGATTGCCGATATCTCCCATTCCCTCACCAGGGCTGGGGTGGAGCCGCATTGGCTGGAGGTTGAGTTGACCGAAGGCTCGCTGATGGAAAACACCCAACACACCATCGCCAGCTTGCAGCGCTTGCGGGCCATGGGCGTGAAAATCTCCATCGACGACTTCGGCACGGGCTATTCCAGCCTGGCTTACCTGCGGCGGTTTCCGATTGATACGTTGAAAATCGATATTGCGTTTATCCGCGAAGTCACCAGCAACCCCCAGGACGCGGCGATCACCCGCACCATCATCGAACTGGCCCACAGCCTGAAACTGCGAGTGGTCGCCGAAGGCGTGGAAACCCAGGCGCAGCTGGAGTTTCTGCGGGAAGCCGGCTGCGATCAGATCCAGGGGTATCTGTTCAGCCGGCCATTGCCGATGAAGGAACTGGAGCGCCTGTTACTGGAAAAACGCAGCCTGGTCAGGCCGCAGCCCCACTGACTTCGAACAGCCCCACCAGCTTCTGCAACTTGTTGGCATTGACCCGTACGGTTTCCGCGCTGGTCTGCAACACCCCCACCGTCAGGCGCATTTGCTCCGAAGAATGACTGACCTGCTTGATGGTCTTGCCGTAGTCGAGGCTGCGGGCGTTGAGCTGCTGGATGATGCTGAACATGCTCTCCACCGCCTGGTGCAGGTGCACGTTTTCCGAGGAAGCATCCTCGGCCAGGCGTAGGCCGCTGTCGACGTTGGTCACGCCGTTTTCCATGAAGCCCACGGCCTTGCGGGTTTCGCCTTGCAGGCCTTCGACCATCTGGCGAATGTCTTCCGCTGCCTTGGAGGTGCGTGACGCCAGCGTGCGAACCTCATCGGCCACCACCGCAAAGCCGCGGCCATGTTCGCCGGCGCGTGCGGCTTCAATCGCGGCATTCAAAGCCAGCAGGTTGGTCTGGTTGGTGATGTCGCTGATCAGCCCGGTGATGTTGCTGATCTGTGCCATGCGGCTGTCGAGCAACTGCACGCTTTCCGAGGAGCGCTGTACCACATCACGAATCGACTGGGTGCCGACCTGCACCGCCAGGAACTGCTCGCGGGCCCGGCTGACCACCTCGTCCATGGCCTGTTTCATTTGCTCGGCACTCACCGAAGCCTGCTGGATTTCCCCCAACTGCTCTTCGACGATGATCATCATGCGGTGGGTGGCGTCGGCCACTTCATGGGACATCAGCCCGGCCGCCTCGCTGCGGCCGAGCATCAACTGATTGGTGTTGCCGACGCTGTGACTGGCCTTGACCACCTGGCCGACCACCGAATCCAGGCGGTCGATGAAACTGTTGATCCAGCGGCTCATGTCGCCAGTCTCGTCGTTGACCATGCGGCCGCTGTCCAGGCGTTGGCGCAGGTTGCCTTCGCCTTCGGCAATGGTGCGGATGACTTCGGTCATTTCATTCAGGCGTGCAGCCAGGCGCTTGGGCCCCAGGCGGCTGAACAGCATGGCCGCCACGACCATGCTCAGTACCTCCCATGCATCCGTCCAGGCTACGGGCAAACCACTGTAGTGACGCACCAGATAGTTGCAGGCAAACAAGCCGGCCATGGTTGCCAGGTACGGCTTCATCAAGCCGTGGCTCAGGGAGCGGCGTCGGTAAACCTCTTCCAGGTCGGCCTCGCACATCATGCCCCAGCGGTCCGGCGAGCCCGGCAGTTCAAAGGTCACGCCCTTGCCCACTACCGGGATGTGACGGTAATCGGAGTAGCCGGGATAGGTGACAAACAGGTTCGAACCCTTGCGGATGGTTTCCCGCACGCCGGGGTGCAGTTGTTGGGTGGCCGGGTCGATAAAACGTAATTCCAGCTCAGTGTGGCGTTGGATCTGCACGGTTTTCCAGGGAGTGTGCACGCCGCTCTTGAGGTTTTCGCCGTGGGTGAAGGCACCGTCCTCGAAGCGAGAGCGCGACAACGCGATACCGGGTTGGAGTGCCGGGTCGAAGCGTGATTGCACCATGAACAGGTAGTTATCGCCGGACTCCGGGAAAATATGCCCGGCCTCACGCTGGATCAAATCCCCGAGGATGTCGTTGGGCACGCGCCCGCACAGGCAGCCGAGCACCCTGCCCTCGCGGGTTAATGGTTGGTAGAACATCAGGGTCACTTCGTCATGGAAGCGCGAGGACGAAGGGCCGATCTGCAGGGTCAGCGGGTCGGCGTAGGGACCGTGGAGAAATGGCGCCTTGAGCCCGGCGGCCAGGGCTTGTTGATTGAGTGCGCGGTGACCGGCCTGGCTCCAGGTGGTTGCCAGTAGCTCGCCCTTGGGGTCGACGATAAACAGCTCGGAGAAATCCCCGGCCTGTTGCAGTTTGTCCAGCAGCAGGCTGTTGTCGGTGAGCACGGTGTCGCGGGTCAGCACGCTGGCGAGTTCGCCCAGGTGTTCCCACTGTTCGCGGGTCCAGGTTTGCAGGAGTTTGACGCGGGTTTCGGCGATGGCTTCGAAGGTTTGCTCCATTACCGGGTACACTGCGCGGTTGAGATGGCAGGACCAGCCCATGGCGAACTTGCCGGTCTTGCCCCACCAGGGCAACCAGCTTTTTTCAGTGGAAGATAATTGCATCGTGCTGCTCGACAGGCTGCTCATGGCGCACTCCGGGAGTGATGTCTAATTGCCATATTCCAAGGCAATTAATGCGCCAATTAGCTAGCTTGCTATTGATTAGGTTGCTTGGGCTGCTGTGCGGTCCTACGGGAGGGAGCTTCCTCGCCACAAAAAGCTGCGTGCAATCAAGAACATGCACCAGGGTGTGGCAGTGAGATCGCGCGGCCCCTGTCCAGTACGCGGCTTTTTGGGGGCATATCCGTTATTTAGGTAACGGCCACGTATGGTTCCGCTCTTACAGCGGCTCACTTTGGAAAAGCCCCAAAGTAAGCAAAGGGCTCTGCCCCGCCTGTCGGCACCTCGCCTAGGCTCGGTGTTCCCTCACTCCGGCACCGCGAAGCGGGCCGCCGCGACGGGCCATCCATGGCCCGGCGCGGCTAAACCGGCGTCCTGCCGGTTTACCCGCTCCGCACTGCCTGCGTTCGGCCTCGGGCTTATTGGGGCAGTCAGATCAAAATCAAAAGCAAAAGCACAGCGGCCTCACGGCCGGCTTCCTTCTCTGTAGGAGCGAGCTTGCTCGCGAAAAACCTGAGAACGCCGCGTTCATCCAGAATGCCCACGTCATCGTTAACGACCTTCGCGAGCAAGCCCGCTCCCACATTTTTGACCGTGCCCGCTTTAGATTTTGCTGTTGCTTCACCACACTCAAGCCGGCCTGTAGGCCGCTGTGCCCTTGATCTGCTTTTGATCTTGATCTTAGGCGCCCCGTTAAACCACGCTGGCCGAACGCAGGCTTTGGAGCGTGGGTAACCCGGCAGGACGCCGGGTTAGCCGTCCTGGGCCAAGGATGGCCCATGACGGCGGCCCACGGTCCAAAGCCGGAGTGCGGGCACACCGAGCCCAAGCGAGGTGCCGAGTGGTGGGGCAAGAGCGTTTTGCTTACTTTTGCGCTCTTCAAAAGTGAGCCGCTGTAAGAGCGGAACCAATAGAAGCCATCACCCAAATAACGGATATGTACACCCCCCGCTAAGGATCCAACACCCCCCCGCTGTAACCCTCAGACAACCGCGACCCAGTAAACTTGGCCACCACCGAACCCTGTGACACCAACCGCTCCCGATGCCCCGTCACCATCCGCCCGGTTTGCGCCGCATGCAGCACCACTTCAGAAGCCGAATCCCCAGGCCGCCGGATAATCCGCGCAAACCGCTCACCCTCTTCAACCTGTTCACCCAAACCTTTTTCAAACACCAACACCCCGGCACACGGCGCCAGAATGGTCTCCATACACCCCATGTCCACCACCTGCCCCTGCCAGTCGGCAATCACCGGCGCCTCATCAATCACCCCACTGGCACAAAGCCAAGCCCAGATCCCATCACCATCCCGCCCGGCCAAGGCATCACTCACATCCGCCTGCCCACGCAACTCAATCGTCGCCGCCAACCGCGGCTTCCCGTGATCAATGATCGTCTCTTCAAACGACCCATCACCGCCCTCATCCCAGACAATCACCACATCCACCTGCAACGCCGCCGCCAACACCTGGCCCTCAGGCCAAAAGCTGCGGTGGATATACAAATAAGGCAGCGCCTCATCATCCGTGTGCAGATCCAGCACCAACTCCGCATCAGCCGCCAACTGCACCAGACTTTTCTGCCATTGCGCCAAGTTGCTCGCCGGCCGCTCCATAGCCAATGAATGATCAAACGCCCGATTAAAGTTCTGCCCGGTGGCCTCATGAAACCGCCCCAACAACCGCCCCTGGCGAAACTGCCCAATGCCAAACGGATTAGCCTGAGGCACCACCGTCACCGAGCCCTTGAGCTGCCCCCGGTCCTGACACGCCTGCAAACGCGGCAGCAGTTGATGCAACACCAGCATCCCGGCGATTTCATCGGCATGCACACCTGCTTGCAGGTGCACCCGAGGCCCGCTGCCGTCACCCTCGAAGCGCCAGGCGCCGATGTGCAGGGTGTTCCCGGAATCGCCGGGGACTTGCCACGAAAGGTCTTTTGCCATGCCGCTGCCCTCCTCTTGTTGGTTCTGCAGGTATATATTGAACACACGTTCAACCATCTGGGATGTGCCTGTGACCGAAGACCGTCGCGACCTGCTGATTGCCGCCACCCTCACCAGCCTCGCCCGGGACGGGCATGCCGGTATTTCCGTGCGGCGCATCGCCGCTGAAGCCGGAGTTTCGGTGGGATTGCTCAATCACCATTTCGGCAGCATCGATGCATTGATCGCCGAGACCTACCACAAGCTGGCCAGCGAACTGACCACCGCCCTCTGGCAGGAAGTCGACCAGGCCGAGGGCCCAGCAGCGCGGCTGGATGCATTTCTCGCCGGCTCGTTTTCCTCACGGGTCATGGACCCGAAACTGTTGGGCGTGTGGGTGGTGTTCTGGAGCCTGATCCGCCACTCCCAGCACGTGAATGACTCCCATGAAAAAAGCTATCGCGCCTACCTCGAACTGATCCGTCAATTGCTCGATGACCTGGCCCAGAGCGAAGGCTTCGTGATCCACGACACGCGCCTGGCCGCCATCGGTTTATCGGCGATGCTCGACGGACTCTGGCTTGAGTGGTGCCTCAACCCCGGCACCTTCAGCCCCGGCAACGGGCTGCACATCTGCCGTTGCTGGATACAGGGGCTGCGTCACGGAGCATTCGGCGCCGACCACGTCTTGTGACACGGGGTGCCGGGCGCTGAGCATGGCCAGGGTGCCGCTGACGGCGATCAGCGCGGCGCCGAAGATCAGCGACACGTCCATCAAGGTGCCCCAGATCAGGCTCGATAACAGGAAGGCCCAGATCAACCCGGTGTATTCAAACGGTGCCAGCAGCGTCGCCGTGGCCCGGCGGAAACTCGCAAACAGCAGGAACTGGCCAATCCCGCCCACCAGCCCGGCGCCGAGCATGCCCAGCCACGCCGGGGTCGGCGACGGTGTGTGGGTCCAGGGCAGCGTCACCGCCATGCAGATCACAAACACCACATTGGTGATCAGCATCTGCTCCAGCACCGAGGTGTTGTCGTCCACCTGGCGCAACTGGATATAGGTAAATGCCCAGCACAGCGCGGCGGCCAATGTCAGGGCGATTGGCAGCGGGTTGACCATGCTGCTGGGGCGACAGGCGATCACCACGCCGACAAAGCCGATGATCAGCGAAATCCACTGGCCGCGACTGGCGCGTTCCTTGAGGATCAGCGCCGCCAGCAACGTGACCATGATCGGCGCAGAGAAATACAGGGTGGTCATTTCCGCCAGGGTCAGGTCCTTGGCGGCGGTGTAGTACAGCAGCCACGCCAGCAGCGACAGCAGGCCGCGGATGATCAGCAGCTTGCGGCTGACCGAGTTCCAGGCGCGCTTGAGCAAGCCCAGGCGCCCGGCAATTACACACGCGGCGACCACCACCAGGCTGCGCCAGAACAGGATGGTGAACACTGAATAGTCGGCCACCAGCCATTTGATCGCGGCGTCCTGCAACGCCAGGAACGCATAGGCCAGCGAGCACAGGGCAATCCCTTGCAACGAGCGATCGGTTTTCATCCGGCAGACCTGCGCAACGGTGTACCGCGTCGCTCGGCAATCGCGTACAGGGCTTCAATCAAAAAGGTCAGGCACAGGTAGACCCCGGCCACCAGCAACAGCGGCTGGTAGATCTGCAAGGTCTGGGCGCGTACCACGTTGGCGGCGCCGAGCAGGTCGACCACGGCGATGGTTGAAGCCAGTGCGGTGGACTTGAGCAACATCACCGTCTCCCCCGCCAGGGTCGGCAACAGCAGGCGCATGGCCCGTGGCAAGCGCACTCGCAACAGTGCCTGGCGCGGCGTCATGCCAAACGCCGAGGCGGCTTCCATCTCGCCCTTGGGTACCGCCAGCAGGCCGCCACGAATCACTTCGCCGACATACGCGCCCACCGACAACACCAGGGCAAACACGATGTACCAGTAACCGTCCCGCAGGAACGGCCAGAGGAAACTCCCGCGAATCATCGGGAACTGGGCAAACAGACTGCCCAGTCCGTAGTAGAAGATGTAGATCTGGATCAGCAATGGTGTGCCCCGCAGCACACTGGTGTACCCCAGCGCACAGCGGGCCAGCCACTTGCGCCGGGACAGCCGCGCCAGGGCTACCAGCACCGCCAACGCGAAGCCGAGCACTGCCGAAATCACCAGCAACGACAGGGTCGTCTGCAAGCCTTTGGCGATCAGTCCTGCGTAATAACTTATCCACTCAGGCATGTGCGGCTCACTCGACAACCGGCATCCAGCGACGAATACGTCGTTCCAGGCGCCCGGACAGGTAGTTGGAGGCCAATGTCACCAGGTAATACAAGGCGGCGGCCGTAAGGTAGAACAACAGGTAATGCCGGGTCGAGCCCGCCGCCTGTTTGGCGGTGTACAGCAGTTCGTTGGTGCCCACCACGCTGATCAACGCGCTGTCCTTGATCAGGTTGATCCACAGGTTGGACATGCCGGCCAGGGCATACGGCGCCATGATCGGCAGGGTTACGCGACGGAACAGGCCAAAGCCGCTCAAGCCAAAGGCCCGCGCCGCTTCGATCTGGCCGTGGGGAATCGCGAGGATCGCCGCGCGGAAAATCTCCGAGGCGTACGCGCCTTGCACCAGCCCCAGTACCAGGACGGCTACCAGCGGGCCGCTGATGTTGAACTGCGCAAACCCCAGCCACAGCATCAGCGCGTTGAGGCCCATGGAGCCTGCGTAATACAGCAGCAGGATCAGCAACAACTCGGGCACTGCGCGAAATACCGTGGTGTAGCCGCGCATCAGCAGCGCAATCGGGCGCGGCGCACTGAGCTTGGCGCAGGCCACCACCAGGCCGATCAGCAGCCCCACCGCAAACGAACCGGCGGAGATCTGCAGGGTCATCCATAACCCCTTGAGCAATGCATTGCCCCAGCCTTGCTCGCTGAAGTTGAGTAGATCGAACATCGCGGCTCCCTATTTCGATGACACGCAGTGAACCTGTGGCTAGGGAGCTTGCTGTGGCGAGGGAGCTTGCTCCCGCTGGACTGCGCAGCAGGCCCATTTTTTGGGGGTGCTTCGCACCCCAGCGGGAGCAAGCTCCCTCGCCACAGGCACTCCCTTTCTACCGGGTTAGTTTGTGTAGGGGCTGTCGCAGACTTTGCTCACATAGGCCGGTGTGTCGGCGCGTTTGCACGGGCTGACCGATACCCCAAACACGCTCTGGGACAGGTCAGCGTAGTCCTTGCTCACCAGCAACTCTCCAATGGCCTTGTCCAGGCGGGCCTTGAGTTCGGTGTCTTCCTTGCGCAGGCCGGCCCCCACGCCACGGCCGATGATCGGGTCGTAAGGCACTTCGGCGATTTCCGCCAGGCCCTGGGCTTCAGGGGTCTTCACCATCATGGCGATGGCGACACCGTCGGCCATCATCAGGTCGGTGCGCCCGGCTATCAGGTCGGCGTTGGCCGATTCCTGGGTGTCGTAGTACTTCAGGTCAGCAATGTTCTCGTAGTACTTCTTCAGGTAGTTGGCGCTGACCGTGGAGATCTGCACGCCGATGATCTTGCCCTTCAACCCCGCCGGCGTGACCTCGACGGTGGTGCCCTTGGGGCCGGCAATGCCCAGCAGCGAGTCGTAGTAGGCGCGGCTGAAAGCGATCTGTTTTTCGCGCTCGTCGGTGACCGACATCGAGGAGAAGATCACGTCGATTTTCTTCGCCAGCAACGACGGAATAATCCCGTCCCACGCCACTTCCTTGATCTGACACTCAGCCTTCATCAAGCCGCAGAGCTTGTGGATCAGGTCGACTTCAAAGCCCGTCCACTCACCGTTGCCGCCCTTCACCGTGAACGGTGGGTAGGGTTCCGCCGCCACTGCGAACACGATAGGTTTCTCCGCCGCCAACGCCGTACCTGCCGCCAGCATCAACACTGCACTGCTCAACCACTTTGCCAATCGTTTGGATTTCATGATCTTGCCCCGTCTTTTTTGGAGTTAGCGAGTTTGATGCGCGTTGACGAACTGCCGGCAACGTTCACTGCGTGGGTCGATAAACACTGAGTCTGGCGAGCCGGTTTCCTCGATCAGGCCTTGATGCAAGAACGCGACTTTGGATGACACATCCCGGGCGAACGCCATTTCATGGGTTACCAGGATCATGGTGCGGCCCTCTTCCGCGAGGGAGCGGATCACCCGCAGCACTTCGCCCACCAGTTCCGGGTCGAGGGCCGAAGTGGGTTCGTCGAACAGCATGACTTTGGGGCGCATGGCCAGGGCGCGGGCGATGGCCACCCGCTGTTGCTGGCCGCCGGAGAGGAACGCCGGGTATTCGTTGCGCTTGGCGGCCAGGCCAACCCGGTCGAGCAAGGCTTCGGCGCGCTCGATGGCTTCGGCGCGGCTTTCGCGCAGCACCTGGATCGGCGCTTCGATGAGGTTTTCCAGGACCGTGCGATGGGGCCACAGGTTGAAGTTCTGGAACACCATGCCGAGTGTCGAACGAATCCGCACCAGCTGTTTGGCGTCTGCCACCAGTGGTGCGCCGGGGCGACCGTAGTTGAGCTTGATGCTTTCACCGTCGACGTGAATGCTGCCCTGGTCCGGCACTTCGAGCATGTTGATGCAGCGCAGCAAGGTACTTTTGCCCGAGCCGCTGGCGCCGATCAGCGAGATCACTTCGCCTTCGTGGGCCGTCAGGGAGATGCCCTTGAGCACTTCGATATTGCCAAAGCGTTTGTGCAGGTCGAGCACCTCGATCATCTTCTTCGCCGCAACCGGCTGCACGCTGATGATTTTCACCGCAGGCGCTATGCGTGGTTCACCGGCGAGCTTGGCGACGAAGCGGCTGATACGTTCACAAGCTTCGGCCAGCCGCGTTTCACCCAAGGTGAACGACAGCCGCACAAAGCCCTGGGCCGGCTCACCGAAAGCTGCGGCATCCAACACGGAAACCCCCGCTTCGCGAAACAGGCGCCAGGCGAAATCCAGGGAGCTGAGGCCGGTGTCCCGCACGTCCACCAACACGAACATGCCGGCTTGCGGAGCGCGTACGTGGATGCCCGGGCAACCGCTGAGACCCGCCACCACCAGGTCACGGCGCCGACGGTAAGTTTCACGCATGCCGTGAGTGACTTCATCGTGGGCCAGCACAGCAGCCGTCGCGGCTTCCATCACAAACCCCGGCAAGCCGTAGAGCATGCTCAATACCAGGGTTTCTGCGTGGGCGACCATGGCAGGTTCGGCCATGATCCAGCCGATGCGCCAGCCGGTCATGGCGTGGGATTTCGACAGACTGCCAATCACGATGCAGCGCTCGGCCATGCCCGGCAGCGCCGCCAGGCTGTGGTATTCGCCATCGAACACCAGGCTTTCGTAGACCTCGTCCACCACGACCCACAGTTCATGCTCGATCGCCAGGTCAGCAATCGCTTGCAGCTCCTGGGGATTAAGCACCACGCCGGTGGGGTTGTTGGGGTTGGAAAAGAAAATCGCCCGGGTTCGGGGCGTGATCGCGGCAGCGAGTAACACCGGATCAAGGCGAAAACCCGAGTCGGCCGAACACGGCACGCGCACCAGCGTCGCGCCGCTGGCCTTGAGCGTGGCTTCGTAGGTGACGTACATCGGGTCGAGGACGATCACTTCATCACCGGCCTGTAACAGGCACAGCGAAGTGACGAACAAGGCGTTCTGCGCACCGGCCACGGTGATGACGTTTTCGGCGTTCAGCGGGCGATCAAGGGATTGGCTGTAGCGGGCGGCGATGGCATCGCGCAGTGCCGGGCGGCCGGGGATTTCGGTGTAGTGGGTGTCGCCCTTGCGCAGCGCCTCGACGGCGGCGTCGGTGATGAACGAGGGTGTGGTGAAATCGGGATCGCCCACACTCAGGATAATGATGTCTTCGCCTTTGCTGCTGGCCTGGAAGGCGGCGTGGTGAATGTCCCAGGCGGCTGCGCCCTGCCCTGCAATTCGCTCAACAAAGGGTGAAAACCGCATGCCAGTGCCTCTCGTTCAATCAGAAAAAGCGCAAGCCCGCCTGTTACCAGGCAGGGGGTGCAGCCAACATAATTGAAACTGAACACTCGTTCAACGGCAAATTTCACCGGATGTCGTTAACAGCTAAAACAGGTCGTTGTGGTGGTTTGCCCATCAGGTTGCACTGGTGGTCTTGCAGCTCTTCGGCAGACGCCAGGTTCCATTCCTTGAGCGTCAACCGCGTCGTCAACAGCACGAAGTTGCCATTCGCACCCGGTGTCAGCAGCAAGCTGTAGCTGGCCATGGCGTCGTCCTGGGCCTGCGCGTACTCATTCAAGATCGCCAGCGGGTCGCGCAGGTCGAAGTCCGCCGCCGACAAGGTGCGGGCACTGTAGGTATGTCCCAATAGTTTTACCGGCAGGGTTTGCCATTGCTCGTTGAGGGTCGCGGCACGTTCGTTGAGGGCGTTGAACACGTCGGGCCGCAGGCAAGCGATATGGATGTGCAGCTGGTTTTGCGAGCGGCCATAACGCGAGTTGATCGCCAGCGACACAAAGCGGTCGGCAATCGGCGTTTGCAGGCCGGCGGAGAGAACATCGTGGTTTTTCCAGGCCTGGGCAAAGTAATGCGGCAGCAGGTTTCGGGTCAGCGCGATGTCTTCGATGCCGGTGACTTTATCGGTGGGAATCAGCAAGTCCTGATACGGGCCGTTGAGGTCCTTGAGCAGTGCAAAGCCTTTATCCGGGTCGACCTTGAGGCACGGGCTGGGGTTGTGGTGCTGGTTCTGATCAGGCACGCATTGGCGGCTGACGATCTGCCACAGCACATCAGGATTGCCCCGCCATTTCCAGGCGCCCGCCAATGCCACCACACACAACACACCACCGACAGTCTTGAATACGGTACCGCGCTTCATGCCAAAAACCTCAACGCCAAAGGGATGTCATCTGTTGTTTTGCAACCGCAGACATCCCTGTCGCAAAGGCTAACGCTTGCCAGGGGCCATGAATTCCGGCCCTACCGGATCTTTTATCGTGCTGGCGAGAATACGGTCGATATGTTGCAAGTCGTCGGCGCTCAGTTGCCAGCCGAATGCGTCCTCGATGCCTTTCAGTTGCTCCGGGCGCCGGGCGCCCCACAGCGCAATCGTCGGGCCCTGGTCCAGCACCCAGCGTAACGCCAGGGCCAGCACTGACTTGCCGTGGCATTCGCGGGCGTACACGTCCAGTGCCGCCACCGCTGCCAGGTATTGCTCAAAGCGCGGCGCCTTGAATTTCGGGTCGAGCTTGCGCACATCGTCACCGTTAAAGCGCGTGGCGGCGTGCATGCTGCCGGTCAGCAGGCCCCGGCACAGCGAACCGTAGGCCAATACCACCAAGGCGTTTTGCTTGGCGTACGGCAGGATGTCGCTGTCGATCGCCCGCTCGAACAGGTTATAGGGTGGCTGCACCGTATCCAGGTGAGTGTACTGACGGAAATCGTCCATTTGCGCGGGTGAATAATTGCTCACGCCCACCGCGAGGATCTTGCCTTCGCGGCGCAGTTTTTCCAGCTCACTAGCCGTCTCTTCCTGGGCCACCAGCGGGTCAGGCCAGTGAATCTGGTAGAGGTCGATGTAGTCGGTTTCCAGGCGCAGCAGCGAGTCTTCGATTTCCTTGCGGATGCGTTGGGCCGTGGCGTTGCGGCGCACGGTGCCGTCGTCCCATTGCAGCCCGGCCTTGGTGGCGATCACGGCGTTATGGCGCACACCGTGCAGGGCGCGGCCGATCAGTTCTTCAGACAGCCCGAGGCCGTAGACCGGCGCGCTGTCGATAAAGTTGATGCCGCTGTCCAGCGCATGGCGAATGGTCTTGATCGAGACCTCATTATCGGCACCGCCCCACATCGAGCCGCCCATGGACCAGGTGCCCAGGGCAATCCGCGAGACGGCCTTGTCGATGCCCGGGATCTTGATGGTTTCGATACTCATGAAAAAATCCTCCGCCAGAAACAATCAGTAAAAAAACGATTACTCTAGATCATCCGAGGTTGAATCGGGCTCAACGGCGCGTGCAACCCAAACCCCACAAAAGGTGCTTGATATGGCTGCGTTCAACCGTTCCGAATTGGCCGACCTGAATGTGTTCATGGCGATCATCCGCCGCCGCAGTTTCCGGCATGCCGCTCATGAACTGGGCGTCACCACTTCGGCCTTGAGCCACACCATGCGCAACCTGGAAACCCGCCTGGGGGTCAAGTTGCTCTACCGCACCAGCCGTGCGGTGGAGCCCACCGATGCGGGCGTGGTGCTCGCGGAAAAACTCAGTGCCGGCTTCGCGACGATTCAGGACGGCCTCGATACCCTTGAACTGTACCGCGAGGCGCCGATTGGCCGGCTACGCCTGAACGTGCCACGGGATGCGGCGGTGTTGCTTGTCTCGCCAATCCTGGGTGAGTTCACCCGCGCTTACCCACAATTGCGCCTGGACGTGATGATTGATGACCGCATGCTCGACATCGTTGCAGAAGGCTACGACGCGGGTATCCGCTATGGCGCCACGGTGCCCCAGGACATGGTGGCCGTGCCGCTGACTGGCGAGCTGCGCTGGATCATGGTCGCTTCCCCCGCGTATCTCAAGCAGGCCGGAACGCCTTCGGTACCCAAGGACTTGCTCGCGCACTCCTGCGTGCGCATGTACCTGGGCGACAAGACCACCTACAAGTGGGAGCTGGGCAACGGCACTCGCCAGCAGCGCCTCGACGTGCCTGGCCACTTCAGTGCGGCTGACACCCAGACCATCGTCGACGCAGCGCTGCAAGGCGTGGGCATCGCCTACTGCCTGGAGAATCGCGTGCTGTCGGAACTGGCAGACGGCCGCCTGGTACAGGTGTTGCCCGATTGGGTCTGCATCGGCGCGCCGCTGTGCATGTACTACCCCAGCCGGCGCCAGTCGCAGCCGGGGTTGCGGCAATTGATCGACATGATCCGCCTGAAAACCACCGGCTCGCCGTGGCTGGAATCACATTGAACCTGTGCCTGGCCGTGGTCCTCAAACCGGGATAGACCACGGCCTGGTGCACCCGCAATGACTTTTATTTTATGGATGGCCGTACTCGGCGCAGTGTTGCTCATCCTCGCCCTCACCTCCTCCTACCTGCGCTGGATGCCCGTCACCACCTCGGCTGTCTGCCTGCTGCTGGGTATCTGCATTGGCCCGTTGGGCATGGACCTGCTGCACCTGGACATCAAGGCCTCAGCCCGTTGGATGGAACACCTGACGGAAGTCGCGGTGCTGTTTTCGCTGTTTGTCAGCGGGCTGAAACTGCGCCTGCCACTCAAGCACCGAACCTGGCGCATTGCGTTTGGCATGGCCGGGCCGGTGATGCTCTTGACCATCCTCGGCACGTGCCTGGTGCTGCATTGGCTGCTGGATTTGTCGTGGGGCGTTTCGCTGTTGGTGGGGGCGATTCTGGCACCGACCGACCCGGTGCTCGCGGGCTTGGTTCAGGTGAATAACGCTCAGGACTATGACTCGCTGCGTTTCGGCCTTTCAGGCGAGGCAGGACTGAACGACGGCACGGCCTTCCCGTTCGTGATCTTTGCGCTGATCTTCATGCAGCACGGCGGCTTCGACGGTGACTGGCTGGGCGGCTGGGTCCTGAAAAACCTGCTCTGGGCCGTACCTGCCGGGCTGCTTGTGGGGTACTGGATGGGACGGGGCATCGGTCGCATCACCCTGAAGATGCGGATCACCAATGCCGACAGCACCCTGTCTCCCAATGACTACCTGACGCTGGCCCTGATCGCCCTGGCCTACGTGGTGGCTGAAGCCATCGGCGGCTATGGTTTTCTGTCGGTGTTTGCCGCCGGCCTCGGGCTGCGCCAGGCCGAGTTCAAGTCCACCGGCAACTCACAAACTCCGGCTGAACATTTGGCGCAACCGGTGGTTGGCCACATGGAAGTGGAGCCGGAGCATGCGTTGCACGGTGACGTCGGGCAACTCCAAGACACGCAGATCGCCGCCGGGGTAATGATGGGCGACATGCTCGCCTTTGGCGGCCTGGTGGAGCGTTCGATGGAAGTGTTCCTGGTGACCCTGCTGGGCGTAGTACTGGTCAGCCATTGGGACTGGCGGGCGCTGGCGGTGGGCGCGTTGCTGTTTTGCGTGATCCGACCCCTCAGCGTGCTGTCGATACCCTGGGGCACCTTGCTGAATCGCCATCAGCGCGGGTTGGTAGGCTGGTTCGGAATTCGCGGGATCGGCAGCATCTACTACCTGTTCTATGCCATCAACCATGGACTGGTGGGCACCAGCAGTGCGGTGGCGGTGAACCTGACGCTGTCAGTCATTGCCCTGAGCATCGTCGTTCATGGTCTCAGCACCCAGCCGATGCTGGCGTGGTATGAACGACGTGCCCAGGCACAACAATGACGTCTACTCCTGATTTTCGGTGTTGCCGACGTCGGCGGCATCATCCAGGTCGTTAAGCGGTACTTCGGCATCATCCATCAATGAACCCGGGTCTTCGTTGCCCGGGTCATTGAGTTCATCGTCTTCGTCTATTTCAACTGACATGACCGTCTCCTCTAACCGCCTTGGGTATCGATATCGGCATCGGTTTCAGGCTTGGGCTCGCGCTCGGGCTTGAAGTCAGGACTGTAGTCGTTTTCCTTGGCCTTTGGGTCGCTGGCAGGCTTCGGGTCTTTCGGCGCGTC
This sequence comes from Pseudomonas sp. AN3A02, assembly GCF_011765255.1. Lineage (NCBI taxonomy): Bacteria > Pseudomonadati > Pseudomonadota > Gammaproteobacteria > Pseudomonadales > Pseudomonadaceae > Pseudomonas > Pseudomonas sp. AN3A02. Next base: position 175,277 of record NZ_JAARNI010000004.1, on the reverse strand, counting down.
GGCCGCGGTGCCTGGCGCCGGTTCGCCACCGTCGATGGCGGGATCGTTACGGTTGCTGGTTTGCGGGTCGTTGTCTGTGCTCATGGCTCACCTCTGTTGGAAAACGCAGACTGCGTAAAGGTAAGGTCCTGTGCGGGTCGGTGAAGTTCCAATTGCTTATGAGCCGGGATTGTCCACCTGGATATAGAACGCATAGGCCCCCAGGATCACCCAGAACACCATGAACAGCCACGGCGCCCGCATCGAGAACAACAGCGACTTGCGATAGCCCTTGTGGGACGACTCCATCTCGGAAAACAGCGGCGACTCATCATAGGCCATGCCCATCACCGGCTCGCTGCGCAGCAGTTCGCTCTGCTTGTAGTGCCAGTGATCAATGATGTCGTAGGCCGCCCGAATACCCGGCCAGGCGTTCAGGGAGCTGAGGATGCCCAGCAGCGCGAGGAACACCGGCACCACCAGGGTGAACAGCTTGCCCCATTCCGGGTTGAGGTTGCCCATGCCGGAAACGAAGGCGATCACCAGGAACGACTGCGCCGTAAGGTAGGCGTCGGTACGGTTGGCCAGGATGCTGGTTTCGTACTGGATCTCGCGCCGGTAGAAATCGAGACGGTCCTTGGGCGAACCGAAAATCTTCGCGTTGTGTTCGCTGTGGTCCGTCAGGCTCGATTCCGGGGTGTCGGGTGAAATGATTCTGGGCACATCCGTGCTCCGTGCTGGACTGAGACCCTTTAGAAGAATCAGGCCGGCGCGAAGTTCAAGTTTGTTCATGCGCCAATTTGGAGCACGCCCCGCCCCCTGTAGGAGCGAGCTTGCTCGCGAAGGGCGTCAACGATAACGCTGGCATCCTGAATGAACGTGGTGTTCTCGGGTTTTTCGCGAGCAAGCTCGCTCCTACAGGGGTTTCGGCACAGGCATTGCTTTATGCATTCATCTGCCCAAATCCAGGAGCAATCGTTACCCCCCGACCCAGAGCCCACCCCAAAAGAAAGTAAGGACCAGGTCTGCTGGCACCATCAGCCACGGGCTCATAAAAAAATGCGTTTTTTAAAGCGGCAGTGCCACCGCCCAGCAGTTTCCCGGGGCACTGACAAGGTACTGGAATGGCTCGATCTTTCTTTGATGAAATGAATGACGCACAAGGCGTTTGCCGTGCGCACTATCAGGAATTCTCCCGCTGGCTGGCCAATACGCCGCCAGAACTGCTGGCCCAGCGCCGCCGTGAAGCCGACCTGCTGTTTCACCGTGCCGGGATCACCTTCACCCTGTATGGCGACGAGCAAGACACCGAACGCCTGATCCCCTTCGACATCATCCCCCGCAGCATCCCCGCCAGTGAGTGGAGCGTCATCGAACGCGGCTGCATCCAGCGAGTGAATGCGCTGAACATGTTCCTCGCCGACATCTATCACGATCAGCGCATCATCAAGGCCGGGATCATCCCCGCCGAGCAAGTCCTCGGCAACGAGGGTTACCAGAAGGCCATGGTTGGCCTCGACCTGCACCGCGATATCTACTCGCACATCTCCGGGGTCGACCTGGTGCGCGATGGCGACGGCACCTACTACGTGCTTGAAGACAACCTGCGCACTCCCAGCGGCGTGAGCTACATGCTCGAAGACCGCAAGATGATGATGCGCCTGTTCCCCGAGGTGTTCGCCAAGCAACGCATCGCCCCGGTGGACCACTACCCCAACCTGCTGCTCAAGACCCTGAAAAGCGCCAGCCGCCTGGACAACCCCAACGTGGTGGTGCTGACGCCAGGCCGCTTTAACAGCGCGTTTTTTGAACATGCGTTCCTGGCCCGGGAAATGGGCGTGGAACTGGTGGAGGGCGCCGACCTATTCGTGCACGACCTCAAGGTATTCATGCGCACCACCGATGGCCCGAAGGCCGTTGATGTGATCTACCGTCGTATCGACGACGCCTTCCTCGACCCGCAAGCCTTCAACCCCGACTCGATGCTCGGCGTGCCCGGCCTGGTTGCGGCCTATTGCGCGGGCAATGTGGTGCTGGCGAATGCCATCGGCACCGGCGTGGCGGATGACAAGTCGATCTACCCCTATGTGCCGGAAATGATCCGGTTCTACCTGGATGAAGAGCCGATCCTGCAAAACGTGCCGACCTTCCAGTGCCGAAAGCCCGATGAACTGTCCCACGTGCTGGCCCACCTGCCGGAACTGGTGGTCAAGGAAACCCAGGGCTCCGGCGGCTACGGCATGCTGGTGGGCCCCGCTTCCAGCGCTGCCGAGATCGAAGACTTCCGGCAACGCATCAAGGCCCGTCCCCACGCCTACATCGCCCAACCGACCCTGAGCCTGTCCACCTGCCCGACCTTTGTCGAAAACGGCATCGCGCCGCGACATATCGACCTGCGGCCCTTCGTGCTCTCGGGCAAGGAAACCCGGCTGGTGCCCGGTGGCTTGACCCGCGTGGCACTGCGCGAAGGCTCATTGATCGTCAACTCGTCGCAAGGCGGCGGAACCAAGGACACCTGGGTGGTGGAGGGCTGAATATGCTGAGTAGAACCGCCGCAGATCTGTATTGGATGTCCCGTTACCTGGAGCGTGCCGAGAACCTGGCCCGCATGCTCGAAGTCAGTTATTCACTGTCGTTGATGCCCCAGGCCGGGCGCAGTGACGGGCTCGACGAGTTGGCCATGTCGCTGCTCAGCAGCGGCACCCTGGAAAGCTACCTCGAGCGCCATAAGCAGTTGGACGCCGAGCGCATGTTGCACTTCTTTGCCCTCGACGAAGAAAACCCGGCCAGCATCTACAACTGCCTGCGGGCTGCGCGGGGGAATGCCCATGCCGTACGCGGACGGATCACCGCCGACATGTGGGAAAACCTCAACGCCACCTGGCTGGAGATGCGCAGCATTGCCGCCGGCGGCCTGGCGCGCCATGGCATCAGCCACTTTTGCGACTGGGTGAAGCAGCGTTCGCACCTGTTTCGTGGGGCGACCTCCGGGACGATCATGCGCAATGACGCGTATCGGTTTATCCGGCTGGGCACGTTTGTCGAGCGGGCGGATAACACGTTGCGCCTGCTGGATGCGCGGTACGAGATGTTTGGCGAGGAGTCGGAAGAGGTCAGCGACCTTTCGGCACGCGGCTATTACCAGTGGAGTGCGCTGCTGCGGGCATTGTCGTCGTTCGAGGCGTATACCGAGCTGTACCCGAATGCGTTGAATGCGCGGTCGGTGTCGGAGTTGCTGCTGTTACGCAGTGATGTGCCGCGCTCGTTGCATGCGTGTATTGAAGAGTTGAGCCATATCCTGGCGGACTTGCCGGGAAGTTATGGGCGTACGGCCCAGCGTTTGGCCGCCGAGTTTGAGGCGCGGCTGAGGTATACCGGGATTGATGAGATTCTGGAGGACGGGTTGCACAGCCGCCTGACGGAATTTATCGACACCGTGCGGGAGTTGGCGCGGGCGATTCATAGCTCCTACCTTGAAGTCGTCTGATGTGATCGTTCCCACGCTCCGCGTGGGAACGATCGTGACGGGTGTGATGTGCGACTCAATCATATAACTGTCATTTTGGATCATTGATCCGGCCTTGGTGCCGCTCTTATGTTGGTGGGGTGCAACGCCCCGCCAATCATAAGAACAGGTGCAGATGATGTCCGACGAATTGAAGTTATCTCCGCAAGCTGCCCACAGCCTCAAGCGCTGGCACGCCATGCTCGTTGCCGGTGACCTCAAGGCCCTTCCCGAATTGCTGGCCCCCGATGCAGTCTTCCGCTCGCCCATGGCCCACACGCCCTACCCCGGCGCGCCTGTGGTGTCGATGATCCTCAACACCGTGTTCAACGTATTTGAAGACTTCACCTATCACCGTGAGCTGGCGACCGCCGACGGCCAAAGCGTGGTGCTGGAATTCAGCGCGCGGGTGGGTGACAAACAGCTCAAGGGCATCGACTTGATACGCTTTAACGAACAAGGGCAGATCATCGAGTTTGAAGTGATGATCCGCCCCTTGAGCGGGCTGCAAGCCCTGGGTGAGGAAATGGGCCGACGCCTGGCGCCCTACCTGGCCAAACTGTAGGAGCGAGCTTGCTCGCGAAAAATCCGCAGGCGCCGCTCCCATCCAGACAGCACGCGTTATCGTTAACGACCTTCGCGAGCAAGCTCGCTCCTACTGGTTTTTTACCAGCACCGGTTCTGCGCGGTATTGGTCGGGAAACAGTTTTTTCAACTGTGCCACCTTGGGCAGGTCGTTGATCACAATGTAGGGGTAGGACGGGTTTTCCGTCAGGAAGTCCTGATGATAAGACTCCGCCGGGTAGAAGGCCTTGCCCGTTTCGATCTGGGTCACGATGGGCTTGTCGAAGGCCTTGGCGGCGTCGAGTTGGGCGATGTAGGCCTGGGCGACTTTTTGCTGTTCGGCGTTCTGGGCAAAGATCGCCGAGCGGTACTGGGTGCCGCTGTCCGGGCCCTGGCGGTTGAGTTCCGTGGGGTTGTGGGCCACCGAGAAGTAGATCTGCAGCAGCTTGCCGTAGCTGACCTTGCTCGGGTCGTAGGTCACAGCGACGGATTCGGCATGGCCGGTATCGCCGCCGCTGACGCTGTCGTATTGGGCGGTGCTGGCCGCGCCGCCGTCATAGCCGGAGACAGCGTTTTTCACCCCTTCCACATGCTGGAACACCCCCTGCACGCCCCAGAAGCAGCCGCCGGCGAAGACTGCGGTTTGCAGGTTGTTGGAGTCCGCGGGCAGGTCCATGGCCGGTGGCGCAATCACCACCGCGTCGTCGGACGGGCCGAAGGAGAATGCCGAGCTGTGGCCAACAAAGGCGGCGAATGCCAGGGCCGGTAAGTACTTAAGCAGTTTCATCTCATTCACTCCGAAACATCAGAATAAACACGGTCAATTGTGGGAGCTGGCTTGCCTGCGATGGCGGTGGTGAATTCAACAACGCTATCGCAGGCAAGCCAGCTCCCGCATTGATCGGGTTAACCATTCAAAATTTCGCTATGGGTTAGCCGAACGTGAAGGCGTAGGCCGCCACTTGCGGATCTAGAAACTCGATGGTGAAGGTCCGGTCCTTGACCGCTCCCGGCTGACGCACAAGCTGGTACAAGCGCTGTTCGGTCACCGTGCCACTGCCATCCGGTGCGATGTCGGTACCGTGGGCATCCCCCGGCGCCTGGCCGTCAATAGTCACTTTGAAGCGCACCGGCTTGCCGTCGGCGCCAGGACCCAGCACCAGATGCAGGTCACGGGCATGGAAGCGGTAGACGATCTTGCCGTTGGCCGCCGCGAGGGTGGCTTGCTGGCCGCCGACGTTCCATTGGCCTTCGAGGGTCCAGTTATTCAGCGCGAGATTGCCGGCTACCGGGTAGTGGGCGACCTTGTCGGTAGCCAACGTGCCAGTGGAGACAAAATGCTCGGCACGCTGGAAACCCAGGTAGGTTTCCGGCGATTGCACTTCGTTCATGTCCGGTGCGGCCTGGATGCCCTTGGCATCAGCTTCGATCAAGCCGCCTGCGACTTTGGTGGCGCCGGCTTCACGCAGCAGTTGCTGGATAACCCGCTCGGACTCGGCGTAATCACCTTCGCCAAAATGGTGGTAGCGAATCTGGCCCTTGGCATCGGCAAAGTAGTGCGCCGGCCAGTATTGGTTGTTGAAGGCGCGCCAGATCTTGTAGTTGTTGTCGATGGCCACCGGGTAGGTGATGCCCAGGTCCTTCATGGCCTTGGTGACGTTGTTCACATCGCGCTCGAAGGCGAATTCCGGGGCGTGCACACCGATCACCACCAGGCCCTGGTCGCGGTACTTCTCGGCCCAGGCCTTGACGTACGGCAAGGTGCGCAGGCAGTTGATGCAGGAGTAGGTCCAGAAATCCACCAGCACCACCTTGCCCTTCAACGCCTCGGCGGTCAGTGGCTCGGAGTTGAGCCATTGCACGGCGCCGTCCAGCGCCGGCAACTGGCCTTCCACCGGCAGCGTGTCGCTGTGATTGGCAGCCATCATCGCGCCGCCGGCCATCATTGCCCCGCTCTTCTGTTCAGGCTTGGCGCTGAGTTTTTCCACCAGGCTTTGCTCCAGGCCACCGGTCGACGCCGTCGACAAGCGCGCGAGGATGCCGGTGTCCAGGCCCAGGGCTATCGCCGCCACACCCGACAGCATCAACGCACCCAGGCCACGGCGCAGCCATTCACCGGCGCCCAGCGAACGCTTCATGAAGCCAAAGACTTTACCGCCGACCAGCAGCGCCAAGGCCAGGGAGGTGGCAGCGCCTGCCGCGTAGGCCAGCAAGAGCAAGGTAGTGCCGATACTGGCGCCTTGCAGCGCGGCGCCCGTCAGCACCAACCCCAGGATGGGCCCGGCGCACGGTGCCCACAGCAACCCGGTGGCCACGCCGATCAGGAACGAAGCGCCCGGCCGTGGCCGCGAATCGGCCCCGGCGGCTTCCGACAGGCGACTGCCCGCCGCCACCAGTGGCCGGGTCAGTCGTTCCGACAGACTTGGCAGCAGCAAGGTCAGCCCGAATAGCGCAACAAACAGCAACGCGAGCCAGCGACCGTACTGATTGACTTGCACCACCCAACCGCCGCCCACCGCCGCGAGCGAAGCGACCAGGGCGAACGTCATCGCCATCCCCAGCAGCAGCGGCAAGCCACTGCGCAAAAACGGCTGCCCGGTGCGAGCGAAGACAAAAGGCAGAACCGGCAGGATGCACGGGCTGACAATCGTCAACACGCCGCCCAGATAGGCGAGAACCAAAAGCCACATGGGGAATTCCCTTATAAGAAGACATTGAATTAAGCCGTAGTGAACGTCATGGCTGCGCCGTTCATGCAATAGCGCAGGCCGGTGGGAGCCGGGCCGTCATCGAACACATGGCCCTGATGACCGCCGCAGCGCCGGCAATGGATTTCCTTGCGTTCCACACCGAAGGAAGTGTCAACGTGGCTGGCCACGGCGTTTTCCAGGGGTTGCCAGAAACTCGGCCAGCCGGTGTGGCTTTCAAATTTGGTGGTTGAGGCGTACAGCGGCAATGCACAACCGGCGCAGGCGAAAGTGCCGTTGCGGTGCTCACTGTTGAGGGCACTGCTGTAGGGGCGTTCGGTGCCCTGCTCCCGCAGGATCGCGTATTGCTCGGCGGTCAGCAGGGTGCGCCATTCGGCGTCGGTGTGGCTGACGTCGAAGTGTTCGGCGGCTTCGGCTTCAGCAATCAGGGCGGGCCCGGCATTGATTTTTTGCAGCAGGCCACCGGCGATTACTGCAAGCCCAAGGCCGCCGCCGGCCAGCAGCATTTGTCGACGCGTATACATGACTTTCTCCTAAGTTCCAACGCTATATGGCCGGCAAATAACCCTGTGGCGAGGGGGCTTGTCCCCCGTTGGAGTGCGCAGCGCTCCCGCTTTTTTTGGGGCCGCTACGCAGCCCAACGGGGGACAAGCCCCCTCGCCACAATTTTTACCATTGCGATGTGTGAAGGTTAGGCCCCGGCTGGTCGCGGAATCCTCACGCAGAGTTAAACAATTCGTGATAACTACACTGTTGCAAAACCCGCACAATGCGCGAATCACGAGAAAAGGTTTTGCCAATGGATCAGCCCAAACGTGTCCTGGTGGTCGAGGACGATGCGCACATTGCCGATTTGATCTGCCTGCACCTGCGGGACGAGCAGTTCGAGGTGGTGCACAGCGCCGACGGTAACGAGGCCGTGCAACTGCTGGAGCAAGGCGGTTGGGATGCGTTGATCCTCGACCTGATGCTGCCCGGTGTCGACGGCCTGGAGATCTGCCGCCGCGCCCGTGCCATGACGCGCTACACGCCGATCATCATCACCAGCGCCCGCTCCAGTGAATTGCACCGCATCCTTGGCCTGGAGCTGGGGGCCGACGACTACCTGTCCAAACCATTCTCGATGCCCGAACTGGTGGCACGGGTCAAAGCCTTGCTGCGCCGGGTAGATGCCATGGCCCGTAACCTCAAGATGGACGCAGGCAGCCTCGACCTCGGCCAGTTGTTCATCAACCCCCTGACCCGCGAAGCCACCCTGCAAAGCCAGCGCCTGGACCTCACGCCACGGGAGTTCGACCTGCTGTATTTCTTCGCGCGCCAGCCGGGCAAAGTGTTCTCGCGCATGGACCTGCTCAACGCCGTGTGGGGCTACAGCCACGAAGGCTACGAGCACACGGTCAACACCCATATCAACCGCCTGCGGGCCAAGGTCGAGGCCGACCCGGCCAACCCGGCGCGCATCCTTACGGTGTGGGGCCGTGGCTATAAGTTCGCCGAGCAATTGTCATGAAGCTGACCCTCACACAGCGCCTGTCGCTGGTGTTCGCGTTGTTGCTGCTGATTTGCAGCGGCACCTCGGCCTGGTTGCAAGTGCGCTCCAACCACATGCACGAACTGGAGGTGGTACAAGGCCTGTCCCGCGACCTAGCGGCACACATCGCCCGCGACACCCAATTGATGGACGCCGACGGCCTCAAGCCCGATGCAGTGCGCAACCTGTTCAGCCAGTTGATGCTGGTGAACCCGAGTGTCGAGGTGTACCTGCTGGACATCAATGGCCGAGTGGTGGGCAATGCCGCGCCCAGCGGGCACTTGCGCCGTGACCAGGTGAACCTGGAACCGATCCGCCGATTCCTCAGCGGCGCCCGGTTGCCGATCGTGGGCGATGACCCGCGCAGCGTCGACGGGCTCAAGGTCTTCAGCGCCGCGCCGCTCAAGGTCAATGGCCAGCAAACCGGCTACCTGTACGTGGTGCTGCTGGGCGAGGCCCACGACCTGTTCGACGCCCAGGACGCCACCAGCGTGGCCCTGAATATCGCGCTGTGGTCCATCGCCCTGGTGGCGCTCCTGTGTCTGCTGGCCGGCTTGACCGCCTTCGCCTGGATCACCCGGCCCCTGCGCCTGTTGACGGAGAAAGTCGGCCAGTTCGACATCAACGGCGCGCCAAAAGTCGAGCAGCCCGTGGCCACTGCCCCGTCGAGCCAGGACGAACTTGCCGTGCTCGACCAGGCCTTCAACCAGATGGAAAACCGCCTGGGCGAGCAATGGCGCGCCCTCACCCACCAGGACCAGGAACGTCGCGAGATGGTCGCCAACATCTCCCACGACCTGCGCACGCCGCTGGCTTCGCTGCATGGCTACCTGGAAACCCTGTCGCTGAAAGACGCCAGCCTGAGCCCGGAAGACCGCCGACGTTACCTGGGCATTGCACTGGACCAAAGCCGCAAGGTCGGCGGCCTTGCGCAATCGCTGCTGGAACTGGTGCGCCTGGAGCACGGGTTTGTGCAGCCGGTGATCGAAGGGTTTTCGCTGCCGGATTTGGTGCAAGACATCTTTCAGAAATTCGAACTGACGGCTGAGGCGCGCGGCATCACCTTGAGTGCCAGCTTGCCACCGCAGGTACCGACGGTGTTTGCGGATCTGGGGTTGATTGAGCGGGTGCTGACCAACCTGTTGGATAACGCGTTGCGGCATACGCCAGTTAAGGGGGATATCCAGGTTACGCTTGTGCCCAAGGGGGATCGGGTTGAAGTGACTGTCAGTGATAGTGGACCGGGGATTGATGCTGAACTGCGTGAGGGATTATTCCTGCGGGCGTTTACCATTGGTGGTGCACGGCGGGATGGGGGGTTGGGGCTGCGGATTGTGCATCGGATTTTGCAGTTGCATGGGCGGGAGATTCGGTTGGTGGAGGTGGCTGGGCGTGGGGCGACATTTACGTTTTCTCTTTCACGCCAAAGTTAAAGCGGCTTGGATCGGGCCGCTTTTCACTTACGTCACAAAGGCGTTAAACACCATGCGTATAAATATCGATTTGGAATTATAGCCAATTCAAACTCACCTCTGTGCAGGAACACAAAGTGCTCAGGTAACCAGCCAATAGAGCATAACCAATAAAAGTGCTCTCGAAACGGAAGTGGCTGATAAACGCGTCCAATATCATTCCGAACCGTATAAAAAAGAGCGCCATATATGGAAGTCCCCCCTATTGAATTCATCCATTCAATCGACTCAGGCCCACTCAGGAGAGTTTCATTAACATTCAAGCGCCATACGTTACTCACCTCCACCGAGTACGTTAGTTCAGCCGCATTACTATCACTTACCGTCACAATAACCGACCCATTTCTATTACCCGTTACTTTTCCTGTCACGGAGTCGACAGACGCAATAAAAGTATCGCTTGATGAATACTGATAAGGCGGCACTCCCCCGCTCGCAGACCGTGTTCGTGTGTTGTTAATAGAGTCCTCCCCTGTTTTCGGCCAATCAGGCACTTTCAGCGAGAAACCATTCAAGTGCATTTGCGTTTGCTCGATGACCAACTCAGTCCCTGCCACCTGCACTTCCAGACGCAGCGACTCCTGGGGGAGTTCATTTGGCCTGGTGAGGACGTAATACACCTGTGTGAGGTAGCCATCAAACCGCCGTAGCTCAGCGGTGTACACCGTGAAGAGCATATCCCCGTCGTCAGTGGGCGGGATATCGTTGACCTGGCGCCCCAACCGATGTTCGATCGTTCCATCAAGCCCGCCCGCCAGAAACACCACTTCAAGCAACGCCTCGTCCGGCCAGCTTTCCTGAAACGGAAAACGCACAGTAGCCTGCGCCAAGTACGGATCGAGCTGGTCGTCAACGGCTTCATCAATCGTAGGCGCCGGCCACCGGACAATCTCCCCCGTAACCTCCAAGTGCAAATTATCGGAACGCTTGTCCGGCCCCCCTGCGCCTTGCAGCAGGTAGTGCACAACAACCGTTCCCTGGGCAATGGCCGCGACCAGCGCATAGGAAATATCGAAATCATAGGTCCGGTTGGAGCCTGCCACGATCGTGATGCTGGGGGTATGTGGAACCGAGACGCCATCACGGTCTGTACCGGCCCAGATCAGGGTTAGCACGCTATAAGCAGAGGCGTCGGCGCGGCCCACATGGGTTGAAATGATGACGTCCCGACCTCCCAGTTGCTCCAGGTCGATGTCCCGTTCAGTAACGGGAAACTTAACCCAGGGAGGGTCAAGCCGGTCACTGTCGGCATGCACATCCACCCATTGCGCCGCCGACCAGCGCGCCCATTCGTCCGGGTAGTTTCCGGTAGGCCCCATGACTTGGAAGGCCACAGGTAGCACATCGCTGTTGCCGGCGAGGGCAATGGTTGTAGGGTCAACAATGATCTTAATGTCGTTGCCTACTTCGTCTGGCTGAACCCAACGCGTAATGATCTGGGAGCCCCAGGCAAGCGTGATGCGGTCGTAGGCCGCCATGTTCTCCCAATACCGGAAAGTAGCAATAACGCCTTGCGTGGCACGTGTTTCGTCAATCCCGTCCAGCAGCACATCGGGTGGCAGTTCAAATACCAGCCCCTGATGGCCCGGCACCTGATTGTCAGGATCGCGCCCAGCAGGGCGTTGCAGGTTCACCCGAACCCGCAACGGCAAGGTCTCGGAAAGATTGCCGCCGTCACGGATCACCCTGGCGAACACAGGGTCGGCCCAGAACTCTTGAATACGGTCCTGGGTGACGGTAAACGGGATGCGTGTCAGCCCAGCGTCCCCCTCCCCCAGAAAATTGAACGCTACCGGCTGGGTGAGACTGCCCCAGAACAGCTGAAAGAAGGTGCCTGGTGGCGTGGCATCAGGACGGTCGATATACACCACCAACGGATGTTCGACGTGCCGCAAGCCGATACCGCAATCGGCGTTGTCCGCATCACCGGGAATGGGTGGCTGACTCAGCGAAATCTCAACGGGGGGTAACAGGTTGGTGGTTACGCCGGACTGGGGCATGGCAAAGGTCCTCGATGGAGCACTCGGTATGGTGACTCCAAGCAAATACCCAAACGCAGGGTTTGCCTACTGTCAGAATTAACAGGTGGCGTCGCTACCTGTTAATTCTGACAGTAGGCAAACCTGTGCTGCAGGTGTCTGATAACGCTCACGGACGCCACCGTATTCCGACGAAGCGCCAAGGCCCGATCAGGAGATACACCATGCCCAGCAAAAACACGACCGAGATGCCCGGCGCACCCGGAGAGAAGCAACCAAAGAACCTCGACAGGCTGATTATTCCCGGTATGTCCCAAGGCGTCTCGGGTTACGACGGCGGGGTGCCCGCGTGGTTGCTGGCCAGTGGTCTGACAGTACAGGTCGATAAAAACTGGGCGGCAGTTGAAGGCGACATCATTACTGTGGCCGATATCAGTGATCCATCGAACACCAAGCCCCTGGCGATCAAAAAACTGCAGCCCGGAGAGCAGGAACAGAACCGCTATTTCCTTACACTGCATAAAGCGGACCTGCCTGACGGCGACATACAATTGGGTTACGCGGTGTACTACGGCGGCGGCAAGGAATACGACGTTTCCTCCCCACTGCATGTCTTGATCAAGACCGACATTCCCGCAGGGGACGACAGTGGCTTTCCTCCAGAAGGGCATCCTGCGCTCAAGTTCAGTTTGTCGACGTATGAAGTCTTTCCCCCGACCGCTCCCCTTGGTGTGACAGCGACCATTGAGCCTTATCCGAATATGCACGCAGACGATAAGCTCCATTTGAATTGGGGCCAGACAAGGATCACCCAACAGGTCGCAGGCATAGGGCAACCCACAGAAATCACCGTCAGCCACGAGCAGATTATCGACGCCGGTGACGGCTACGACTTGCTGGTGGATTTCTACGTCGTCGATGTGGTTGGCAACCGTTCGCATCGCCGGTCGAAGTACCTGAAAGTACTGGTAAGCCTCGATGAATCCACGCCCGACGGACCGGGCATCATTACCGATGACCCTGTCGGATATATCGACCTGGAACGGCTCGCGGGGACAGATCTGAAAACCGGGTTGTTCACGGATCGCAATACCGGCTTGGTCGGCGATATGTACGACTTCACCTTCCGCGCGTACCCGCAGTTAGGTGGGGTGATTGTGTACCGCGCTTTCGAACCCGTCGTGCAGCGAGGGGTTCCGGTGAATATCTATGTTCCTTACGGCGTTGTACGTGCCGCTGCGGGCGGGAGGATAGAGACCCGGTTTATCTTGAGGAAACTGCAAGCGCCCTTTGAAGTGCCTTCGAAGAAAACTTCGGCCCAGGTGGTGGGTTCGATCGTACGCCTCGACGCTCCCTACTTCGAAAATTACCCTGACCATGTGATAGACCCGATTCCGGATTTTGCGGTGATGGTGGTGCCCTGGTACGAATGGCGTAGGCCGGACGATGAAATCACCATAATCGTGCGTTTCGTGAAATCTTCCAACGACACTATCGTCTTCGCCGAGCCCCGAGTGGTGGGTAGTTCGTGGCCCGCCGGCTCGCCCGTCAAGCGGCTCATCTACCGCAAGGATCTTGAGCAGTTCGCGGGCTACACCCCGGAGGTCTATTACGTGTACCGGGCCTCAGGTGTTCTGGCCAGTTCAGCAGACCTGAATGAGTCCTTGCGCCAAGTCGTGCGGATCGGTTGATCACACCTTCACCTTCGTGGCCTGGATCACCCAGGCCACTGCGCCTGCTGACCGAAGTCGCCAACATCTCGCACGACCTGCGCACCCCGCTGGCTTCGCTGCATGGCTACCTGGAAACCCTGTCGCTGAAAGACGCCAGCCTGAGCCCGGAAGACCGCCGACGTTACCTGGGCATCGCACTGGACCAGAGCCGTAAAGTTGGCGGCCTGGCGCAATCGCTGCTGGAACTGGTGCGCCTGGAGCACGGGTTTGTGCAGCCGGTGATCGAAGGGTTTTCCCTGCCGGATTTGGTGCAGGACATCTTTCAGAAGTTCGAACTGACGGCCGAGGCACGCGGCATCACCTTGAGTGCCAGCTTGCCACCGCAGGTACCGACGGTGTTTGCGGACCTGGGGTTGATTGAGCGGGTGCTGACCAACCTGTTGGATAACGCGTTGCGGCATACGCCAGTTAAGGGGGATATCCAGGTTACGCTTGTGCCCAAGGGGGATCGGGTTGAAGTGACTGTCAGTGATAGTGGACCGGGGATTAATGCTGAACTGCGTGAGGGATTATTCCTGCGGGCGTTCACCATTGGTGGTGCACGGCGTGATGGCGGGCTTGGGCTACGGATTGTTCATCGGATATTGCAGTTGCATGGGCGGGAGATTCGGTTGGTGAATGTAGCTGGGCGTGGAGCGACGTTTACGTTTTCTCTTGTGCGCCAAAGTTAAAGCGGCCAGAACCAGGCCGCTTTTCAGTTAACTCACAAAGGCGTTAAACACCACGCAGGTAAATATTGGTTGGGAGCACTACCAAATACAAATTCACCTCGATGTAAGAATATAAAGCTCTGGGGATTTCTCCAGTCAGGGGCGCATAACCAATAGAACGCTTCTCGAACGGAAGAGGTAAATAAACTCTATTCACATCGTCCTGAACCTCACCAGAAACGATGGTTTCGTAGAACATTTCGTCGAATAACGACGTACCGACTATTGACTCCATCCATTCAATCGATTCGGGACCAGTCATTAGTGCTTCATTAATATTTAAACGCCAAATATTGGTCACCTCTACGGAATACGATAGTTCAGCCTCCATACTGTCAGTTACCCTGATAACAACCGATCCATTTCTATTGCCCGTTACTTTCCCCGTAACAGAATCGACAGAAGCAACAAAACTGTCGCTTGATGAATATTGATAAGGCGGTGCTCCACCGCTCGCAGACCGTGTTCGTGTGTTGTTAATAGAGTCCTCTCCCGTTCTTGGCCAATCAGGCACTTTCAGCGAAAAGCCATTCAAGTGCACTTGCGTTTGCTCGATGACCAATTCGGTCCCTGCCACTTGCACTTCCAGACGGCGCGACTCCTGGGGAAGTTCATTTGGCCTGGTGAGGACGTAATTCACCTGTGTGAGGTAGCCATCAAAACGCCGTAGCTCAGCGGTGTACACCGTGAAAAGCATGTCCCCGTCGTCAGTGGGCGGGATATCGTTGACCTGGCGCCCCAACCGATGTTCGATCGTTCCATCAGGCCCGCCCGCCAGAAACACCACTTCAAGCAACGCCTCGTCCGGCCAGCTTTCCTGAAACGGAAAACGCACAGTAGCTTCCGCCAAGTACGGGTCGAGTGGCTCGTCAATGGCTTCATCAATCGTGGGCGCCGGCCATTTGACAGCCTCCCCCTTAACCTCCAAGTGCAAAACCCCTGCGCCTTGCAGCAGGTAGTGCACAACAACCGTTCCCTGGGCAATGGCCGCGACCAGCGCATGGGGAATATCGAAATCATAGGTCCGGTTGGAGCCTGCCACGATCGTGATGCTGGAGGTATGTGGAACCGAGACGCCATCACGGTCTGTACCGGCCCAGATCAGGGTTAGCACGCTATAAGCAGAGGCGTCGGCGCGGCCCACATGGGTTGAAATGATGACGTCCCGACCTCCCAGTTGCTCCAGGTCGATGTCCCGTTCAGTAACGGGAAACTTAACCCAGGGAGGGTCAAGCCGGTCACTGTCGGCATGCACATCCACCCATTGCGCCGCCGACCAGCGCGCCCATTCGTCCGGGTAGTTTCCGGTAGGCCCCATGACCTGGAAGACCACAGGTAGCACATCATTGTGCCCGGCGTGGGCAATGACTGCGTGGTCAACCGTGATTTGAATATCTTGCCCTACATCATCAGGCTGCACGCGGTGCGTGATGACCTGGGAACCCCAGGCCAGCGTGATGACATCGTAGGCGGCCCTGTTTTCCCGATACCGGAACGTGACAGTGACGCCTTGCTCGGCGCGTTTTTCGTCAATCCCGTCCAGCAGCACGCCGGTGGCAGTACAAATACCAGCCCCTGATGGCACTCATTGATCACTCAAATTCCTGTTGCTCGAATTGATATATTATCCAAAGATATTGAGGTGCCCTCAGCTGAGTTCCTGCAATTTACATACAGGACTACTCGAATGTAGGATCCAGGCGTTTGAAGTTGCGGGCTGAACGTATGGGTGAATGTTGCCCATGAACCGATATTAGAAAACGATTGATCTACGAATCTGTCAATTGCATCCGAACGAAGGTATTGATCTACGGAAATTCTACTTTGCACGTCCCCCATGAGCCTGTATAGATAGTCGAAGCTAATTGTATACTGAACACCCGGCACAAATAATGTTATTGGAAAGTCTTTAATCAATCCCGTGACTGTGCCCGCAGTGCCAGTGAGGCCTGTAACGGTGCTACTCCAGTAATAACCAGAGTTTCTGCTTAAAAACTCCGAAGTGGCGTTTGCATGTTCCCAGTGCCGTCGCCATCCGTTAAGACTTCTATTATCAAAAGTCGCACTTTCAAAAAAGCTATTTGTTAGTATTCGATAAGTAGTCCGCGGCAAGCTTATTGCGTTATCCATCTCTTCACTAGGGTCATATGCCAGTTTAAACTCAATGCTCACCTCGGCTCCATTCGCACATGTCGCCAACCAAGCCAATGGAGCTTCATGCTCAACGCCATTGTCCGAAGAGAGAGGTATACCTTGCCAGATCAAATTAGGGTCGGGCATCGCCCCCATGCTTCGATACGTCAGCCACACCTTCATTCCCGAATATTGAAAGGGCCACTTTTTAATGGTGAGTTTAGCATTTGCAGGAAGAGCCCTAATGTCTAATATACCATTAGGAGTAACATTATTAATTAATGGCTGGGGTAAACTTATAGAAGGAATCGGTGTTATCGTCACAAATAAGGTGTGCGACGATTGAGGCTCTTCGTTTCGCGTTACGGTATAGTCAAACGCCACTACGTTATTGCGATTATGAATATTAAAAACAATGGCCATCTCAGAAATATCAAACTCAACACGTTTGGTGGTTTCATTACCAGGTTTGCTTGGGATCAACGGAGAACCCGCGCCAGCAGTCCCCTTCATGGTCACTTGAATTGTGTCGCTACCAAGCATGTCTGCATAACTCACCACCAGTTTCGCACCACCCTCGGCATCCAGAGGCGCTAACGTTGCGGTGCCCTGGCCTGTGCTGATGGCTTTGTCCAGCTCAGGCGCCAATAATTCCAGGGATGCATGAGAAATCAGCACTGTGGTGATATGTGAATGACGTAAGGCTTTATCGCCTCGTATCAAGGTGTAGAACACCATCACTTCCTGATCCAGATTGGGCGTGATGTAGTCGATCAAAATATCGTGTTCAGTGGTGGTTCCATCTATGCCCACTTGAACCATGACGCTGGTGTGGGCATTGGGCCCGATCCAGAACATGTTGATCCAATCAGCCCGCAACGTTTCGGTAAATGGGGCAATGACCTTGGCGTAATCGGTAATGTCATCCGGGTTCAACAGGCCGTCGGGTGCCTGTTGGACAATCGGCTTGGGCAGTTCCCGCGCCGGCTCGCCCACTTGTACTTTCAGGCGCAGGGATTCCTGAGGCGTCTCGTCAGGTGGAGTATTTCGCTTGGTAAGAACGTAGTACACGTCAGTGAAGTAGCCCTCAAAGCGCTTCAAGTCGGCGGTATGCACGGTGAAAAGCATATAACCGCCCGTAGTGGGGGGAATCTCATCAACCTCTCGTCCTATGCGATGCTCAACCGTGCTCTCGGCATCACCCGCCACAAACACCACTTCAAGCAAGGCATCGCCTGGCCAGCTTTCCTGAAACGGGAAGCGCACGGTAGCCTCGGGCAGATCCGGGTCCAAGTGGCCAGCGGGTGCTTCATCAATCGTCGGCGCCGGCCATTTGGCAACTTCACCAATAACCCGCAAGTGCAAATTATCCGAACGCTTGTCCGGCGCCCCTGCACCTTGCAGCAGGTAGTGCACAACAACCGTTCCCTGGGCAATCGTCGCCATCAGCGCATGGGGAATATCGAAATCATAGATCCCGTTGGAACCTGCCACGATCGTGATGCTGGGGATATATGGAACCGAGACGCCATCACGGTCTGTACCGGCCCAGATCAGGGTTAGCAGGCTATAAGCAGAGGCATCGGCGAGGCCCACATGGGCTGAAATGATGACGTCCCGAGCTCCCAGTTGCTCAAGGTCGATGTCCCGCTCGGTAACGGGAAACTTAACCCGGGGTGGGTCCAGCCGGTCATTATCGGCATGCACATCCACCCATTGCGCCGCCGACCAGCGCGCCCATTCGTCCGGGTAATTTCCGGTCGGCCCCATGACCTGGAACCCCACAGGGATGATTTCGCCGTTCCCGGCGGCAAGTATCGTTGGATAGTCAATGGTCAGCGAAATATCCCTGGCAACTTGGTCGGGCTGTACCCGATGAGTAATGGTCTCGGAACCCCAGGCCAGGATGACGAGGTCATAAGCGAACATGTTTTCCCAATGACGGCAGATCACCTCAACTCCTTGATGGGCGCGCGCGTCGCTGATGCCATCGCGCACCACATCTAGCGGCAGTTCAAGGATCAGCTTCTGGTGGCCAGGCAAGTCGTCATCGGGATCTCTCCCACCCGGGCGTTGCAGGTTGACGCGCAGCCGCAGCGGCCTGGTTTCACTGTTTGTACCGTTTTCACGAAGCACCCTGGCGAACACAGGGTCAGCCCAGGACTCGCGAATATAGTCTTGGGTAACGGTGAACGGGATGCGTGTCAGCCCTTCGTCACCGTCCCCGAGAAGATTGAATGCCACAGGCTGGGTGAGGCTACCCCAGAACAGCTGAAAGACAGTGCCTGGTGGCGTGGCATCAGGACGTTCGATATACACCACCAACGGATGTTCGACATGCCGCAAGCCAATACCGTAATCGGCGTTGTCCGCATCACCGGGAATGGGCGGCTGGCTCAGCGGAATCTCAGCGGGGGGTAACAGGTCGGTGGTTACGCCGGACTTGGGCATGGCAAAGGTCCTCGATGGGGCACGCGGTACGGTGACTCCAAGCAAATACCCAAATGCAGGGTTTGCCTACTGTCAGAATTAACAGGTGGCGTCCCTACCTGTTAATTCTGACAGTAGTCAACGACCTCTTGCAGGTGTTTGATGGTCGCGAACGCGGGAGCAGCTCCTGTAACGACCGCCAACTTCCTACCCGGAGAAAGTCATGTCTATCCAAACCAGCACTGCAAACCCTGGAAAGCCCAAATTCCTCGATCGACTGCTCATTCCTGGAATGTCGCCAGCGTTCGAAGGGTTTGATGGCGGGATCCCCTTATGGTTGTTGGCGCGTGACCTGACAGTAACGGTGCAAAAAAATTGGCCAGCCCGGGCCGGTGACGTGATCGAAGTCGTGACCCTCCCGGACAAGCGGGTTCTCGCACACAAAACACTGCTGCCCGGAGAAGAAGGCCGCGACGCCTTCTCTTTTGCCATTTCCGTGAACGATCTTCCCGACGGGGATATGACGCTGGGGTACGTCGTACGTTATGAGGGTGGCCCGGACTTCGACACCTCCGATCCGTTGAAAGTGTTGGTCAAAAGAACCCTGCCGGCGGGCAAGGACAATAATCAGATTACCCCTGGCCACTCCGAGCTCAAGTTCAAGCTATCCGATACTGAGATCAAGCAGGTACAAGCCGATCGAGGCGTAACGGTCACGATTGAGCCCTATCCGAATATGGATGCGAGGGATGTGATTGAGCTGCAGTGGGGGAACTATTACGCGCTGCCTCAACAGGTCGCCGGGGTGGGGAAATCGACCGAGATAAAACTCAACTACGAACAACTTTCCGCAGGGGGCAATGGCAGTAACCGGCTTGTGAGCTTCCAGGTGGTTGACGCGGTACGCAACGTTTCCACGCCACGATCCCGGAACATTCCAGTGCTGGTGGATATTGCCTCTGTCGACCTTCCGGCACCGGTCTTCGCGACGCAGGACTTTCCCGGTTTCATCGACCTTGAGCGACTTGACGGCAAGCCCTTGCACATCCAACTGTTTACCTACCCGTGGGAAGGCCCTGCCGGCTATACGTATTTTGCCACTTGCCGGGGTTTTCCAAAGCTGGGTGGGGTGGTATTGCACGACGAATACATCACCATCACTGCGCCCGGCAGACCTCATGACTTTTTTGTCCCCTACGAGAAGATACGGGCAGTGGTCGGCGGCAAGGTCGAGATCAGCTACCTCCTGCTTAAAACGGGCACTCCGACACGGTACTCCAAATTCGCCTCTGCCGAAGTGACAGACGCCCTTGTCCAGTTGCAGCGGCCTTTTTTTGTGCGTTACATCGATCACGTGGTCAATCCCATTCCCAGCTCCGGCGCCGCAGTGGAGATCCCCTGGTATGCATGGCGCCAACCCAGTGACACGCTCATGTTGCTCCTGCGTTATGCCATACCGGGCACTAACGAACTCATCCTGTATTGCGACCCGTTCACCGTCGGGCAAGCCCCTGAGGGTGTGCCGATCAGGCGGCTGATTCCGTATGCCGATCTATTGCGGTTCCGCGGCGTTACCCCAGAGCTCTATTACGTCTATGAGCCCGAGGCGGCGCTGGCGAGTACCACGTCAATCAATGAGTCCTTACGCCAGGAAGTACAGATTGGTGCTCTCGGCGAACAGCAGTGAGCCGTTTCCATACGCCCATCCATGGCTCGTGTTCGATGATGGAGGTTCCAACATGCCGCGTAATCCGCAAGTAGAGACTAACAACGCTCTCGACGACTTTGACCTTGATCCAGTGTTAATCAGCAACCTGACGCCACCGCCGCCGGGCGATACAGAGTCTGCGGGTGGGCTTGGCTTGCGGCATGTCGAACATAACCTGGAGGTGACTCTGCTACGTCCCGACGGGATTGTTGTCGATACCGTGATCTACCTTTACTGGAATAATCCGTACGTGCCGGTGGACTATCTCGTGATTCAACCGCAGCACGAGAAAAACCGTTTTTTCAACCTGATGGTGAATAAAGAACAGATCCTTCCGGAGTGGGCGGAAGTCTACTGTACCGTGGAGCGTCCCAGCGGCAACCGGTCTAAAACCAAACCGTTGAAACTTCGAGTGAAGCGGTCTCGCCCCGGAGAGGAAGACCCGAATCGGGATGTCGAGGGCCATCAAGGCCTGGTGTTCTTTCTGCCTCCCGACCTGGACGCCGGCAGCCACGTGGATAGCGCCAGGGCCGAACAGGGCGTGGTGATTGAAGTTCAGCCATACGAAAACATGGCCGAGTGGGATACCTGCATCATTGCCTGGGGGTCGGAGTTAGTGACTCACGTGGTAACGGCCGCCGAGGTGCGTCGTGCGTTTGAAGTGACCATTACCGCTGCCGTGATCAACGAGGCCCCGGACGATAATTACCTGCCCGTTGCGATGCAAATCATGGACGTGGGTGGCAACTACCCTGGCCCGAATACAAACGCGAACTGGTCACAGATACAGCGGGTAAACGTTGGCCTCGGGGTTAAACGACCCTACTCGCCCTTCCTTGAACAGGCAGGGGAGATCGTTAATCTCGAGGAGTTGGGTGCCGCTGCGCAAAAAGTCCAGATTTTCGTTGATAACACGTTTTTTGAGGTAGGCGACCGTGTCATGTTTCATTGGGAGGGGCGCGACATTCAAACCGTGCCGTTCTTCTACAGTGATGAGCAACCTGTTAACCAGACCAATATTATCCTGGAGTTCGAAGTACCAAACGAACTGGTCAGCGCGATTGCGAGCGGTATCGCGATAATGTACTACATGCTCTACAAAGCCAGGGACAATACCTGGCTTCCCTCAAAGAAGGTTCGGGTGAGGGTCATTGGTGAAGTGACTGAGTGGGACGCTCCCACTATTGTCGAGGCACCAAATGGCGTGCTGGACCCAACGTCCAGTGCCACGATGAAATTTCGCGCGCAAGATGGCTGGAACTCTGCAACTAAAATACGCGTCGTATGGGTGGCTCACTCGGTGAACTATTCGGATGAGTTCTACTTGGGGCCTATTTCCGAAGGTCAGGAGCTGTCGTTTGTGATCCCGAATGAGGAGGTAAGCCGTTTTAATACTCTGGAAGTCGAAGTGTACTACGAGCGTGTGGACTTGATGCCCCATCGCGCGTCGATGCGTTTGCAACTTCAAGTGGGTGAGCCGACAAGAACTTTGCTACCTGTGGAAGTTTCAGGCACCTCTGGCAACTATCTGAACCCTGATGACATTGGCAGTCATGCTTCGGTAATTGTGCCGGCAGCTGATACCTTGGAGGGTGACATCATTACGTTGATGTGGGATGGCGACCAGGTAAGTAAGTCATTCCAGGTCATATTAAACGCCGACCAGGCAGGTGCGGCGTTGACCATCATGATAGAACGTAGCTATGTCATTGGAAATCTGGATGGATCTGTCAGAATTAAATACGATCTGTCCAGAGCCAACGTTCCCAGACGGTTTTCACAAATCCGAGTGTTGTTCATTCGCATAGAGTTTGATCACATCACTGACTTCCGCAATAGCAATACGAATGGCTGGACGTTCGGCCCTGCGCTCAGTGATCTTCGCGACAGAGCGTTTAGAGACTACGGAAGCTTTACGACGTTTTATAATTACACTTACGGAGTAAACAACAAGAACGGCGTGATTTTCAGCCAGGTATTTAACAACTTACACGCGGGCCTTACTTACATGTTCAGCATCACGGTGAGAAGGTTTGACGGTCGTTTTACGCTTCCGTCCCTTGCCCTGCGCTCATCGCAAGGACAAGTGGTGGGCGCAACCGAGATCAGCAATATGAACACCTGGCTCACACTTGAGGGCTCGGTTGTTCCCAGTGGTACATCGCTCACTCTATTTATCGACAGTCATCAGGCATCTGCGGATGGTAATGATTATGAGCTAAGGGAAATACGTTTCAGGTTGGTGTAACACGCACTCCGCTTTTCTTTGCCTCCCCTAAAGGGGCCCTTTAGAAAGGAGCCACAGCCATGTCCACTGTCATTACCGATACCATCCAGTCCACCGCAGAACTCGGTACCCTGGATATTCCAGGATTATTCCCCGCCCCTCCCGGCGATGTGACTGTCGACGGCGGCCTGGGACTGAGAAACGTCGAAACACCCCAAGTGGTTTACCTGCAAACCGCACTACGACCCTCCCCGGGTGATTTGCTCGAGTTATTCAGCAACGACCCGCTGATTCCCGTTGCTCACACCTTTGTCATGCCCGGCACTGCGCAGGATGCGCGCATACCGATCCTGTTGCCGGCGAGCAGTATCAAGCCTCCGTTGATCGACCCGCTGGTGTGCCGCAACAACCTCACCGGCGCGTCCACCCGGCCGGCGCGTCTGCGGGTTGACCTGAACCTGCCGGGCGGCCGGGACCCTGACCGCACCACGCCGGGGAACCAAGGGTTCGTCTTCTATTTGCCTGATGATGTGCTGATCAGCGGCGTCAGCGAAGCCAGGGCCCGTGAAACCATCAAGATCCAGCTCATGCCCTATCCGTTCATGGCAATCGGCGACCGTGTTCTGTTGTGTTGGGGAGACCAGCAAATTATTTATTCGGTCACTGCCAAGGACCTGCAAAACGAAATCACCCTGGTGGTGCCTTATGAAACCATCATGGCAGCCCGTGACAGCCTGAAATTGCCCGTAAGACTCCAGGTACGTGGGCACACCGGCAACGCTACCGACCCGCAGGCACGCTGGTCAGCGGTCAGCGAAGTCGCCGTGTATGCCCGCGGCGATTTATTGTGGGAACCCTATGTGAACGAAGCTGATCCGCAAACCGGAGTCATCGACCTGGAACAGTTGATGGGCAAATCGATCACCGCGTCTGTGTTTGCCACCTCGGATTATTTCGAGGCAAGGGACACGCTGGAGTTTTTTTTCCAGGCCACCGATGCCCAAGGCAACACGATTACGCACACCGACGTAAAAACGGTGGACAGGGCTAATAAGATCTTTGAATTTGAGATCCCACACGGATTCGTGGCCGGCTTGTCCCAAGGCCATGCCAAGGTGAGTTACGCCCTGCGTAAAACCATCGGCGGCGCGACGATGTACTCAAGTACCGGCTATGTGAGTGTCCAGGGCCCGGTTATCCAATGGCCGGCGCCTTACTTGAACGAAGTCATGCCATTCGCTGAATTGCTTCCCGAGCCCATTTACGCCTACGTGCCTTACCAGGCCACTTGGAAACCGTGGGACCTGATTACCCTGGTTTGGCTGCTGCCCGACCCTGAAGGCACTGTGGAGTACCGGTCCAGTCGCAGTGCCGGTGAACGTCCCGCAAGCAATGTGCTTGAGTTCCCTCTGACCGCGGCCCAGATCACCCGCTTTGAGGGCCGCGACTCGGTGCTGTACTACGAGGCCAACGGCATTGAAATTAATCGCCCGCTGTTGGGTGAATCGGCGCGCAAAACGCTTCTCGTCGGTAAACGTTGGGCGCCAATGGCGGCACCGGTTGTCGACAGGGTTGTTGGGCACCGGCTCGACCCAGACCTGGTACCGGATGGCGTCTGGGTGACACTCCCTTCGCCACCGATTGGCCAAGACGTGCGTTTGCATTGGGTAGGCCCGGGCACCCGGGTCGAACTGCCGATGTATGTCGCAAAACCTGGAGACGTACGGGTCAGGGTGCCCGCAAGGTTTGTGACGGGCAACCTCAATCGTGTGGTGAAAGTCTACTGGCTGATCAATCAGAACAACGTTGCACAGCGCTATTCCAGCGTGGTCACGTTGCAGATTTTGCGCCGGGGGATCTATGGGGATGAGGACGTTCAGCGGGAATAATGGTTATCCAAACCGCCGGCCTGCCTGATTGATTGCAGTTCCTCTGCAGTGGAGGTTTCACAATGTCTCATGCCTTGAATAAACGAACTGATGACGATCAACCCGAGTTGTATATCCAAAATGTGACCCCACCCATCAAGGAGGACGAAGCGGCAACCAGGTCTGATGGAGGCCTCGGCCTGAGGCATGTGGAGCATGACCTGAGGCCGATGCTCTTCCCTGCCCGTCAGCTTGCCCTCGACACAGAAATATTTTTGTACTGGAACAGCCCTGCCCCTGCAGATTACCTGGTTATCAACCCCGCCAACGTGGGGGACTGGGTGCATACCCTGAGGATGGCCAAGGAAAGCATCCTGCCGGATTGGGCCAACGTATATTGCACCGTTGAAGAACCCGACACAGACCGGGTTGAGTCCAACCGCTACAAGCTTCGGGTCAAGCTGACCCGCCCCGGTGAGCGGGACCCGGACCCCGATACTGAGGGCCACCAAGGCTTGGTATTTTTCCTCCCCGAGGACGTCGCAGGGGGTGCGGTAGTGAACCGTGACAGGGCAAGGCACGGGATCATCCTTGATGTCCAGCCATACGAAAACATGGCTGAGTTTGATACCTGCACTATCGTTTGGGGCTCAGAGGTTTTCAAGCAGGTGGTCAGGCCCCAGGACGTCGGCAGAGGGTTCTCGATCACCGTTCCGGAAGAGGTGGTGCTGGATGCAGGCAGCAATCCCTATACACCAGTCGCACTGCAAGTCGTCGACGCCGTCGGCAATTATCCGGCGCCTAATATGGACCCTGAGTCAGATGTGAATTGGTCCGCAATACAATGGGTGCACGTCGACCTCGGCACGAAGCCGCTCGAGGCGCCTTTTCTTGAGCAGCCTGGGGAAGTTGTCGACTTGCAGCGGCTGGGTGGCAGCCCGCAAAAGATCGAGCTGTTCCTGGATCCAGATGTATTCGGTAAAGGCGACCGAGTACGGCTCAACTGGGACGGGCGAGACGCACAAGGCGCCTCCGTTCCCTACCACGACGAAAAAACTGTCGAGCGTACCAACAGTTTTCTGGCTTTCGACGTTCCGAATGAACGGGTTAACGCGCTGGGTGGCGGTGTGTCGATATTGTCCTGCGACCTCTACAAAGCGGATACCGATGAAGCGCTTGTGTCAAAGAAAACCCGAATAAGCGTACGCGGTGCAGCCAGCCCATGGCAGGCGCCGCGCGTTATGGAAGCAACCGGTGGCCGTCTGGACCCGAATACGCCCCGAGCAACCGTGGTGTTTACCGCGCCGGATGGCTGGGATGCGCCAGTCAAGGTGCGCTTGACCTGGGAAGGAGGCGCGACGACGTACACCCAGGAAGACACGTTGGTAGTGATCGCGGAAGATCGCAGCTTCGCCTTCACGGTCGACGGCGAACACCTCAAGCGTTTCGATACACAACTCACCGAGGTGTATTACGAACGTGCCGACCAGGCCCCCAGCCGTGAGTCCCAACGCCTGCAATTACAGGTGGGTGAGCCCGTCAGCGTTCTGCCCCAGGCACGGGTTGAGATTTCGAATGCCAGGCACCAGGTGACGGTCATCGTGCCGTTCACCGAGACCGCACCCGGGGACACCGTGACCTTGCAATGGATTGCCAGCCAGTCGAGAACCACCGTACCCAGCACACTGAACACAGACACGGCCGGCCAGGCGCTGCGCATCCCAATATCAGTGGATGACCTTCAAATGGGCGAAATCGTGAAGATGTATTACAGCCTCGATCGAAACGGACAGCTCCCCCGTTACTCGAAGCTGCAGGTGTGGGAAATGGGGTAATACGGTTTATGCAGTTCGCTCGCGATATTCCCGGGGAGAACAGGCCATCACACGCTTGAAAGCATTGCTGAAGGCGCTGTCTGACTGATAACCCAGGGACTGGCCGATCGTGGACACGCTGTTGTCGCTGGCCTTCAAGGCCTGCACTGCCAGGTGCATGCGCCATCGGGTCAGGTATTCCTGTGGCGCCAACCCCACCCGTTTTTTGAAGTGCAAGGCAAAGGTGGAGCGGGATTGGCTCGCAAGCCCGGCCATTTCACTCAACGTCCAGCGCCGGGCTGGTGCTGCGTGAATTTCCCGCAGCACCGGCGCCAACCTTGGGTCGTTTAACGCTCCCAACCAGCCCGTGGTATGCGCGCCTATGGAAGATTGATAAAGCCGCAGGATCTGCACCAACATCATTTGCGCCAAATGCTCGGTCATCAGCGCCGCGCCCTGTAACGGACTCGCGTATTCCCTGGCTAGGCGGTCCAGGCACCAGCGCAATACGGCAGCCTGTTCGGAGTTGGCGCTTACCCGCAGCACCGGCGGCAGGCTATCCAGCAACAGTCGGGCGTCGTCCCCGTAGATAAATCGTCCGCCGATCAAGAACAGATCCACCGTGGCACCCACCGTGGCGATGCCTCCCACCGCATCGGCATACACCTCACGTGCATCGAGCCCTTCAGGGGACAGATTGCTGGACAGCCTCCACGGGCGTGACTGGGTCAACAGGAAACAATCTCCCTCATACAAGCGTATCGGTACTGCCAGCCCTTCCACTTCCAGCCAGCAACTGCCCTCCACCACCGCGTTGAACTTGATGCCATCCGGCGCCGCAAAGTTAATGGCCCAGGTGCCTCCAGCCTTCAGGCCGGCGAAGGTCGATCGATGGCTTTTTAACAGTGCCAGCACATCGGAAAGGGTATCCATAAAAAAGCTCCGGACGATCGCGACAGAAACACAGACTCTAGGGCATTCCGCGTCCGGGCTCCAGCGAGAGACTCTAGGCCTCCCATAAGGAGATCTTTCATGGCTGACAAACAAACCCCAATTGGCAGCGGCTTCGATGCCGGCACTACCGCCCAGCAAGCCTTGGCGGGCAGCGACTTGCGAGGCAAGACGGTGATTGTCACCGGTGGCTACTCCGGCATTGGCCTGGAAACGGTGCGCGTGTTGGTCGACGCGGGTGCGCAGGTGATCGTTCCCGCGCGGGATCCTGAAAAGGCCGAACGCAACCTCTCGGGCATCATCGGTGTTGAACACGCCAGCCTGGATTTACTCGACCCGATTTCCATCGACCGTTTTGCCGAAAACTTCCTCGCCAGCGGCCGGGCATTGAACCTTCTGATCAATAGCGCCGGAATCATGGCAACACCACTGCAACGGGATGCGCGAGGTCTCGAAGCGCAGTTCGCCACCAACCACCTGGGCCACTTCCAGCTAACCGCCCGGTTGTGGCCGGCGCTGCGTGAGGCTAATGGCGCACGCGTGGTTTCGGTATCGTCCCTCGGCCATCGTCTCAGCCCCGTGCATTTCGATGACCCGCAATTTGAACACCGCCCCTATGACAAGTGGCTCGCTTACGGCCAATCAAAAACCGCCAATGCACTGTTCGCGGTAGCACTGGACCGACGAGGTAAAGCCGAGGGGGTGCGCGCATTTTCCGTGCACCCGGGAGAAATCCTCACCGACTTGATCCGTTACCTGAACAAGGACGACCTGGCATTCGTCGGCGCACTGGATGAGCACGGCAATATCCGCCGCGCCAGTCACTACAAGAGCCCCGAGCAAGGCGCCGCGACGTCGGTGTGGGCCGCTGTCAGCCCGCAACTGGAGGGCATGGGCGGACTCTACTGCGAAGATTGCGATGTGGCCGCTTGGTCGCAGGATGACACCAGCCGTAACGGCGTATGGCCCTGGGCTGTCGACCCGGAGCAGGCCGAACGCTTATGGGCACTGAGTCAGCAGTTGTGCAATGTCACGTTGTAGTCCGGGACCCCAGCGTTCATATTTGGCAGTCATGCACTGCCAATGAGCGACCTGAACCATGCAGCCTCCTGCCAGATACCTCGTGCCCCTTGCCGCCTCCCTTTGCGCCACCCTCGCCTGCGCCGACAGCCACGACCCGCTGCTCGCCAAGCGCGTGGATGCGGTGGTCGACAGCGCCATTGCCGACAATCGCCTGGTGGGCACCGTGGTGCTGGTGCTGCGGGACGGGCAGCTGGTTTATCACCGTGCTGCCGGCCTGGCGGACCGCGAAGCCGGGCGCCCGATGACAGAGGACACGATCTTTCGCCTGGCATCGGTGACCAAACCGCTGGTCTCCGCCGCCGCGATGCACCTGGTGGAACAAGGTCGCTTGGGCCTGGACGATCCGGTCAGCCGCTGGCTTCCCGACTTCAATCCCAAGCTGGCGGATGGCACTACCCCGGTGATCACCGTCAGCCAGTTGCTTAACCACACCGCTGGCCTGAGCTATGGATTCCTGGAAAGTACACGAGGCCCCTACCGTACCGCCGGGGTTTCCGATGGTTTGGGCGAGCCCGAGATCAGCTTTGCCGAGAATCTGAAGCGCATCGCCAGCGTGCCCCTGAGTTACCCACCGGGCAAGGGCTGGCAGTACTCGATGGCCACCGATGTGCTGGGCGCGGTACTGGAAAAGGCGTCAGGCCAGAGCCTGCCGGTATTGGTCCGCGAGTCAGTGACCGGACCGCTCGGGCTAATCGATACCGAGTTTTCGGTGACGGATATCAAACGCCTCTCTGCGGCGTATCAGGACGGATCACCGCAGCCGCTGCGCATGGTCGACAAGGCCACCATCACCTCGGGCAACAGCACTGCGCTGTTTGATGTGCGGCGAATTCTCGATCCGCATGCCTACCCTTCCGGCGGCGCCGGCATGGCCGGGACGGCAGGTGATGTTGCGCGGTTCCTGGAAACCATTCGCCAGGGCGGCGCACCGATACTGTCTGCACAAAGCGTGCAGTTGATGGTCACCGATCACGTCGGCGCCAAGGTGCAAACCCAGGACCCGGGTTGGGGCTTCGGTTATGGCTGGGCCGTGCTGAATGACCCCGCGCTGACCGGCACACCGCAATCCCGGGGCACCTTCGAATGGGGCGGCGCCTACGGTCACAGCTGGTTCGTCGACCCGCTGCAAAAGCTCACGGTGGTTGCACTGACCAATACGGCTTATGAAGGCATGTCCGGTCTGTTCACCCACCAACTGCGGGATGCGGTGTATCCGCCGCAGTGATCGACCACCAGCGCGGCAATAGCTGCCGCACCCGTGCCTCGCCAAAACGGTCATCAATCAGCATCACCACGCCCCGGTCCTGCTGGCTGCGAATCACCCGCCCCGCGGCCTGCACCACCTTCTGGATGCCAGGGTACAAGTAGGTGTAGTCGTAACCGGCACCGAAAATCGCGCCCATCCGCAGTTTGAGCTGCTCATTCACCGGGTTCAGTTGCGCCAGGCCCAGGGTGGCGATAAACGCGCCGATCAGCCGGCTTCCCGGCAGGTCGATGCCTTCACCGAATGCGCCGCCCAGCACGGCAAAACCGATGCCCTGGCTGTGCTGGGTGAACTGCTCGAGAAACGCCTGTCGTTCGGCCTCGGCCATGCCCCTGGACTGTTGCCACAGCGGAATATGCGGGTGTCGCTCAGCGAGCAATTGCGCCACTTGCTGCAAGTAATCGAAGCTGCTGAAGAACGCCAGGTAGTTGCCCGGCTGCTGCGCAAACTGCGCAGCGATCAGCTCGACGATAGGTTCCAGGGACGCTTGGCGATGGACAAACCGGGTGGAGATCCGGTCGACGATATGCACCTGCAACTGCTCGGCCTTGAACGGCGATTCCACATCGACCCACGCGGTGTCGGGCGGCATTCCCAGTAAGTCCGCGTAGTAATGCCGTGGGCTTAAGGTCGCGGAAAACAGCACGCTGCTGCGGGCCGCCGTTAGCCGGGGCCGAATGAATTCGGCAGGCACCACGTTGCGCAGGCACAGGTTCGATGCGCTGCGTTTGCCACTGAGCTCGCGTTTGCTGATGTCGAAGATGAAGTGTTCGTTGAACAGCTCGGCGACCTTGGCAAACTGCAAGGCCTCGAAATAAAACGCTTGCAGCTCACCATTGAGCGCTTCGGGATGTTCGTTGAAATATTCGCCCATGGCGCTGGTGCACAGGCTCAGCGCGTGCAGCAGTTTGTCGGGCTTTTGCGCGTACGCCTGATACGGCGCGACTTGTTCCTTGTGCAGGGCGTTCCACTCACGATTCAGGCGTTGCAGGGACTTTTTCAGCGGCTCGGGCGCAATCTCCCGCAGGGTCTTGAGGGTGTACTGGTCGAGGGCCGCGCTGTACATCGAACGGCCGCGCTCCACCAGGTTATGGGCTTCGTCCACCAGCACCGCGACCCGCCACTGGTTGAGCTGCGCCAGGCCGAACAGCATCGCACCAAAATCAAAGTAATAGTTGTAGTCGGCGACCACCACGTCGGTCCAGCGCGCCATTTCCTGGCTCAGGTAATAGGGGCAGACGTCATGGGCCAGGGCGACTTCCCGCAGGTTGCGCTGGTCGAGCAGGCGCACCCTGGATGCGGCTTCACGGGCAGCCGGCAAGCGGTCATAAAAACCCTTGGCCAGTGGGCACGAGTCGCCGTGACAGGCTTTGTCGAGATGCTCACAGGCCTTGTCCCGCGCCACCAGTTCCAGCACCCGCAGCGGCAAATCCGGGCTGCTGTCGTACAGCACTTGCGCGGCGTCCAGCGCCAGCTTGCGACCCGGGGTCTTGGCCGTGAGGAAGAACACCTTGTCCAGTTGCTGGGGCGCCAGGGCCTTGAGCATCGGGAAAATCGTGCCAACGGTCTTGCCGATACCGGTGGGCGCCTGGGCCATCAGGCAGCGGCCGGTGCTGACGGCCTTGTAGACGGTTTCCGCGAGGGAACGCTGGCCGGGGCGAAACGCTGCATGAGGAAAGCCCAGGGCCGTTGCCGCCGCGTTGCGGGCTTCGCGCTGGTGCATTTCCTGTTCGGCCCAGCCGAGGAACAGTGCGCATTGCTGGTTGAAGAAATCCTGCAGCTCAGCAGCCTGAAAGCGTTGGCTAAGCAGCGTTTCGTGCTCGCCAACAATGTCGAAATACACCAGCGCCAGGACAATCTCCGACAACCCGAGTTTCTGGCACATCAACCAGCCGTAGACCTTGACCTGGGCCCAGTGCAGTTGCCGATGG
Source organism: Pseudomonas sp. AN3A02 (assembly GCF_011765255.1). Classification (NCBI taxonomy): domain Bacteria; kingdom Pseudomonadati; phylum Pseudomonadota; class Gammaproteobacteria; order Pseudomonadales; family Pseudomonadaceae; genus Pseudomonas; species Pseudomonas sp. AN3A02. Next base: position 143,687 of record NZ_JAARNI010000004.1, on the reverse strand, counting down.
TTGGCCGGCTGCTTGTCGAGGTCGCCACGATAGGTTTTCACCTCCTCCAGCTGGTTGCGGTCCGGGTCGTAGCCATCCGCCCTGCCCCGCACTTTCAACTGCTGGTATTCACCTTCCAGCGCGACTTCATTCTGGTAGTGGGCGCTGCGCCGTGAAGCCACCGTGCGGTGGCCGACGATCCCTTCCTGGGCGCTGGGAGACGGGGTAAAACGCAGGTCGAGGTCGCCGACCTTGGCGGTGAATTCACACAACGCACGCACCGCGACGCTGTAGCTCAAGCCGCCTGCTCCGTCCAGCGCACATAACACACGGTCACGGGCATCTGGTGTTCGCCGCAGAACTCCAGCCAGCGCAGCTGGTTGTCTTGCAGGCGATCGCCGGGGCCTTTGACTTCGATCATGCGGTAGGTTTTTTCCTCAGGCCAGAACTGGATCAGGTCGGGCATGCCGGCGCGGTTGGCGCGGATATCCAGCAACAAGCGCTCGAACCAATGGCGCAGGTGTGCGGCGGGAAGGCAGTCGAGGGCCTGGTCGAGCAGTTCTTCGCTGAGTACGTTCCAGAACACGAAGGGCGACTGAATGCCCCATTTGTCCACGTACCGCTGGCGGATGGTGCGCTTGTAGCGCTCATCGCCCAGTTGAGCCAGGCACTCGGCAAACAGCTCGGCGCGCCGCTGATGGAAGTCTTCGCTGTGCAAGTCCACGGGACCGCGCTGGAACGGGTGGAAAAACGACCCCGGCAACGGCGCGAAAATCGCCGGCCAGCACAGCAGTCCAAACAACGAATTGATCAGGGTGTTCTCGACGTAATGCACCGGCGCACCGTGGTCGCTCAAGTGGGCCTGCACGCAATACTCCACCGACATCAGCGGGTCCGGGGCCGGCAGCTCAAGGTCCAGGCGCACGATAGCCCGGGGTTTTACCTTGGGCATCGCCGGCTCGCCAAGTTTGCGCCGCAGCCTGGGTATCACACGCAACAGGTGCTGCTGCTCGGCTGCGCTCTCCGGAGCCAGCTGTGCTTCACGGGCCAGGCGCATCGCCTGGGCGAAGTTTTCCTGGCGCTCCAGCACCCGGATCAGGCGTGCGCGTGCGCCGGGATAGGTGCAGCCTCGGTAGATCGCCTCGGCAATGGCAAGCTCGGCGCTGCGCTCGCAGTACTGGCCCACTTGGAACAATAGCTTGGCCCGACGTTTTTCCAGCCAGGGGTTATCGGTGTGCAGAGTAGCGATTTGTTCCAGCACGGCATCCAGTGCCTCGCCCGCTTCAAAAGCCTGTTGGCACTGGTGCAGAAACAGAAAGCCGTGCACGTCGTCACGGCTGCGCAATCCACGGGATTCGGCGCAGAACTCGACCTTTTCGTAAGTAAAAATCCCCAGGTCCGCCAGCACAAACTCCGACCAGTCCTGATAGAGATTGCCGAAGAACATCAGCCGCATGCGGTCGCACAGGTCCATCACGGTGAGGCTGTAAAGCTGATCGGCCAGGTCCGGGCACCAGTGCTGGAAGTGACGCGGTTCACAAAACTGCGTTGACAGCGACTCCAGCCAATCTGCCTTTTTGGCCCTGGGTTGCTCGATCCAGGGTTTGAACACCGCAAGGATTTCCGCTTTCTGCAACAGGCCAAACAGCTCGCCGAACGACAACAGGCATTGATCCGTCACCCAACCCTGTTCCAGCAACGGCAGCACCGCCTCGTGCACCGCGCCGATTTCGACATAATTGAGCTTGCCTGCCCGGAAATGCGCGCCCTTGCGCATCACCATGCGCACCAGCAAGGCCTGGGACGACTGCGGCAAGCTGTCAAATTGCTGAATGAAATGCTCTTCGTCCGGGGCCAGTAAATCGGCATACCGCTGCCCCAGCCAATCGAGTACTTGGCGGAAGTTATGCAGGTAATAGAGCGGGTCTTCAAGGGGATTGGACATGTCAGGCACGGGATCAAACACTGGTTATGCATACAGAGTGCCGTCCCTGGCCGGCTGTTGCAATCAGTAATAGATCAAAGGCACACGCAACTTTTTGCGTAATAATGATCAGATGGCTGTCAGCCACATAAAATATGTTTCCCCCGACCGCTCAGGCGCGGGGTTTTCGAAGGATCAAGGTAAGGGTTATGAGCATGAAGAATTTGGGTCTGGCGGTGGGTATGTTCACGTTGCTGGCATTGGCCGGTTGCTCCACACAGACCGTGGTGACCTTGCAGAACGGTACCCAATATTTGACCAAGGACGTGCCCAACGCGAAAACGGCCGATGGTTTCTACGAATTCACCGACATCGCCGGCAAGCGTATTCGCGTCAAGGCCGATGACGTCGCGACCGTTATGAAGGAGAAATAAAAAGTGGGAGCCAATTGGCTCCCACCTTTCTTTGCAATGCACTGCCCTGTGGGAGCCGGGCTTGCCCGCGATGCAGGCAACTCGGTCTGCCAGGTACACTGTAGCGATCCCATCGCAGCCTCGCCAAGGCTCGACAGCTCCCACAGAAGCAGCGCTACTCAGCTGATGGAAATGCCATCGCCCCCAACCCCGGCTAATCCAACTCCGACCAGCGTCACTGAATCCGCGCCAAAGCTCAGCACCGTATCGCCCCCCACCACCTTGGCATGGTCACGCCAGTCCGCACTGCCCTCCACGTCCCTGAACACCAGCTTGTCGGTGGACTGGTAACCGATCACCCGGTCCTGCCCAAACTGCCCGCCGAACAGAAAGGTGTTATGCCCGCTGTTGTCGCGGATCGTGTCATTGCCCTTGCCGCCTTCAATAAAGTCCACACCCTTGCCGCCCTGGATCAGGTCATTACCGTCGCTGCCAATGATGAACGTGTTGCCCTTGTGGGGCTCGGCGTTGCGGTTGAGGTCCTGCACCCAGGTATTGGCCCGTGCCGGGTCCGACAGGTTGGCCACGATAATCGTCGAGTCCCGGCTGGTCAGGTCGTAGAACTTTGAGTCCAGCACTCGGGTCAAGCCATCACCATAGCCAGTGGGCAAATGAGAAATCCAGGTGGGCAGGTTGACGATGGAAAACGGCAGGACATTCCACAGTGTCGACGCGTAGTGATCGTTGAAGCTGACGATATTGTCGGTGGTCGACTCATGAGGCTTGTCATGCACGCCCAGGGACGAGAAGTTGAACGACGACCCGTCCAGCGCGCGAAACACCGGGTCATTCTCATAACCGATGTTCAACACCTTGTCGCCGCTGCTCTGGGTTGGCGAGGCATACGCCACATAGTTGGAGTCCTTGTAGAACCCCGACCATTTATTACCGCTCAAATCCGCCATGCTGTTGACCGCCAGGCCGCCCAGGCTATGGCCGCTGACCACCACGTCCTTGCCCGTCAACCCATGACTGTCGGCATACGCCGCGACATCCTTGAGCAAGGTGCCAAAGGCTTCGCCCGCGTAGTTTTTCGCATAATCCTTGGGCCCCAGCGCTGCCAGCAAATCACTGACCAAATCGCCAATGGAGTCGCTGATCAAGGTTTCCCGAGGCCCCGAAGTCCCGCGAAAACCAATGCCTATTTCCAGCAGTTTGCCGTCGCCATCGTACTTGCCCAGCACCTCCACCTGCGCGGTGGTGTAGCCGGCCTTTTCACCGAAGAACGTGCCCCGGGCATCCACCTTGCCGCCATAGCCCAGGGTACTGGCGCTGATGGGCGTCCAGCCGGCCTTGTTGACCGCTTCGAGGGCCGCCTTTTCCGAGTCCGGGTTCCAGGGAATACCCGGAATTACCCCTTGGGAATCTGTACTGCCCAGCAGCGCCCCCACCAGGGTTGCCGGCAGCCCCAGGCCAAAACCGTTGTGCTGATACCCCACGGCAAAGCCGTTATCCAGATTGTGATAAGAGTACAAGGTGATCGCCATGGCATCGGCGAACAACGCTTTGGAGCCCTCGGTCCCGAGGTTTTTATAGTCGAAAACACCCATGGTATTGCCTCTCTTTTGTTGGAATTGTCGAGAAAGCCAAATCTGCACAAATGGACGATTGGAACCGGATCAATGTGGGAGCGGGCTTGCTCGCGAAAGCGGTGGTTCAGTCAACCCATCCACCGACTGGCACACCGCCTTCGCGAGCAAGCCCGCTCCCACATTTCGAACTGCAGTGTTTAGAAAACCCAGTCCAGGCTCAAACCCACCCCATGGACCTTCTCCTTGCTGGCCAGCAGGCCGTTGTAATCCAGGTTCACCTTCGCATCCTTGCTCAGCGCCAGACTCACCCGCGCGCCCACCAATGCCGCATCACGCACCATCGACGAACTCTCCACCGAGAACGACGTACCGCCCGACGCAAACGCCAGGTGCCGCTCGGAATCGACGCTGCTCAGGTTGTGCTGCCAGCCCAGGGTGCCGGAAAGCTCCAGTTGCTGATGGTCGTTGATATTCAAGGTTTTCAGCGCTCGAGCACCCAGGGTACTCAACACAACATCGCGGCTGTCATCCCGGCCCTTCAAGGCCGCCGCATCGCCCTTCTCGGTAAACCCATCGGCGTCCAGATGCACATACGCCAGGTTGGCGAACGGTTCCAGGGCCAGGGGTTGCAGGTTCAAGCGATAGGCCGCTTCGGTAAACACCTGGGTGCTGCGGGCATCCACCTTGGCTTTCTGTTTGCCAGCGACTTCACCGTATTGCAGCTCGCGTTTCACATCGGCGCGGTGCCAGCTGTAGGTCGCCCCGCCGCTCAAACGCAAGGCACCGATCTCGTGCCCGGCATAGGCACCCAAGTGATAGCTGTCTACCGACGCCCGGGAATGGGTGTCGCTGCCCATGTTCAGTGACGTGTCGCTGTACCCCGCTACCAGGCCCACACGAGTGTCGTCATCCAGCGCGCCGTCCACACCCGCCAGCATGCCGCCGATGGAGGTGGTGTAGCCCGCCGTATCACTGCCGCTGTTGGTCTTGCCCCAGGCGCCCAGCGCCTTGACCCAGACGTTGCCACGGCTGTCGACGGTCTGGCTCGATGCGCCCATTTCCCCTTGCTGCAAACGCTCGCCCACGGCTTCGCGCAGGTAGCGGTTGTCATTGACCAATGCGGTTTCCAGCGCCGGGTAGATTTCCCCGGACAACTGCTGGAACGCACCTTGGGCCGAGGCCGCATTCGGCGCCAGCAACAGGCTTTCATAGACGGCGTTGCCCGCACCCAATTGCTCGGCGGCGGCTGCCACCGAACGTTGGTTCGGGGTGGCGGCCACACTGGCAAAGGTGTTGGCGTTGCGCCCCACATCCAGTTGCACGCCGTTGACGGCGTAGTTCAAGGTGCCGCCGATAAACAGGTAGTTAGGCAGTACCGAACCGAAGCTGCCGGTGATTCCGCCTGCGGCCTGCAGGATGTTGTATTGGCGACCGATCAGGCTTTCGGCCTGGGTCTGGGTCAGCAGGGTCGGGCTGTTTTCCAGGGCCAGGGTCACCGTGCCGCCGCTGAGGGTGGCCTTGCCACCGGCGACGATGCGGTCACTGCTGGTTTCCGACAGCTCCACCGCGTAGGTGGAGCCCGCCGCAAAGCTCACATCGCCGGCCACGTTCAGCGTGCCGATGGAGTTACCCGGCGCCACGGTACCGCCGCTGTTCGCCGTCAGCGAACCAATGCGTCCGGAACCGCCCACTACACCGCTGTTGCTGACGGTGACGTCGGAGGTGATCGAGCCATTGATTGCCAGCAACCCCTGGTTGACCAGGGTCGGGCCACTGTAGGTGTTGGTGCCGGTCAGCACCAATGCACCAATCCCCTGCTTGGTCAGGCCGCCGTGCCCGGAGATGTCGTTGCTCCATACATCCAGGCCGCAATGCACGTCGGTGCAAATGCGCTGGGTCGGTTTGCCGGCATCCACCACGGCGCCAATCCCTGGCAGGTCGGCGACGAATTGACCGGAGCCGTAGGCACCGTCGATACGAAACTCGGCCGGGATATCCTCAGCCGTCACAAACATCCCCGGGCCGTTGATGGCCTTGCCCAGGTTGATCATGCCCCAGCCGTACAGCGAGTCGATGCCCGGTGCGCCGAGGTCGGTCGCGGTGGTTTTCAGCAGCGTGGAAATCTGGTCGCCACTCATGTACGCAAAGCGCTCCATCAACACCGCTGCACTGCCGGCCACATGGGGTGCGGCCATGGAGGTGCCGTTGAAGTTGGCGTAGTCGGTGGTCAGGTTTTCCAGGGTGGTGCCGTTGATCACCGAGCTGTAGATCTTGGTGCCGGGCGCCGCCACGCAAAAGCTGGCGGCATAACCGCAACGTGAAGAGAAGGTGCTGATCACGTACGGATCGGAACTGGCGGTGTCGGGGTTCTGTTGCAACGCCGCCACCGACAGCCAGTTGGGCGCGATCTCCGGCACGAAGTACGCCAGGCCCGAGATCGCATCCGGGTTGTTGCGGTTGTAGTCGTTGCCGGCGGCAAAGATCGTCAGCACGCCGCTGCGGGCCGCATCGATGGCGCCTTGGTAAGCGCCACCGGCGATGGTGCCAAGGATCGGCCGGATGTTATTGAACTGGGCCTGCGCCTCATTGACCGTGAAGTTGGGGAACGCCGGATCGCGCCCGCCCTTGGCGTACTGGTCACCGATACCGATGCCCCAGCTGTTGTTGATGATGCGTGCACCGCTGGCCACCAAGGCATCCCAACCGGCTTTGTAGACCGCGCCGTCATTGCCCAGGATGATCCCGTCTTCGGGGCCCGGGTCGCCGTTTTCGGCGCTGATGATCTGCGCATCGAACGCCACGCCATGCATCGGCCCGCCGTCGCGGTTACCGGCGGCAATCCCGCCCACGTGGGTGCCGTGATTGCCGAGTTTGCCGTTGGAGCCCAGGGAGGGCGTGCCGTCATAGCGAAACGCATCCCCGGCCTTCACCGGGATGTACGGGTCGGTGTATTGGCGAATGCCTTCGGTCACGATCGTGACCACTTTGCCGGGGCTGGCGAATTCCGGATGCTGGGCATACACCGGCTGATCGAAGATCCCCAGCTTGACGCCCTTGCCGGTGTAGCCGGCGGCGTATGCGGCGTCTGCATGCACGGCGCCCAGGCCCCAATCGGCCTTGAACTCATTGCTGCGCCAGCTGGCAGCATCCCCCAGTTTTCCGCTTTCCACGTAGGGTGCGGCCTGGGCGGTACCCAAGCTGGCCAGGCAACACAGCAACGCGCCATATGGCACGCAGCTCAAGGCCTTGAGCGGGTAGCCCGGGCCTGTTGGGATGGCGGATTGAAACCCTCGTTTTGTTTTTTTCACGGTGGACTTCCTTGTAGGAGCGAGCTTGCTCGCGATGGTCGTTAACGATGACTCGGGCTTTCTGGATAAATGCGGTGCCTTCACGTTTTTCGCGAGCAAGCTCGCTCCTACATGAAGAGGGCACCGTTTAGAACTGCCAGTCCAGGCTCAACCCCACGCCCTGGACTTTTTCCCGGCCAGCCAATTGGCCCGTGTAGTCGAGGTTGACCCGTGTGCTTTTGCTCAACGCCAGGCTGGCCTGTACACCCACCAGTGCCGCGTCGCGCATCAATGGCGAGCTTTGCACCGCGAACGACGGCCCACCGGCGACAAACGCCAGGTGCTCTTCGGATTCAACGGCACTCAGGCTGTGCTGCCAGCCCAACGAGCCGGAAACGTCCAGTTGCTGGCGGTCATTGAGAGGGAAGGTTTTCGATGCCCGAAGGCCCAGGGTGCTCAGCACTGCATCGCGGCTGTCACTGCCACGCTGAAGTGCAGTGGCGTCGCCTTTCTCGTGAAAGCGTTCGTTGTCCAGGTGCACGTAAGCCAGGTTGGCGAACGGCTCCAACGCCATCGATTGCAGGCTTAAACGGTAGGCCGCTTCGGTAAATACCTGGGCACTGCGCGCATCCAGTTTGGTCTTCTGCTTGCCGCTGACTTCGCCGTACTGCAAGTCACGTTTCACGTCGCCGCGATGCCAGCTGTACGCGCCGCCGACGCTCAAGCGCCAGTTGCCCAGCTCGCGCCCGGCATAGGCGCCGAGGTGGTAGCTGTCGATGGACGCCGAGGAGTGAGTGCCGCTGCCCATGTTCAGTGAGCTGTCGCTGTAACCGGCCACCAGACCGGCGCGGGTCTGCTCATCCAGCGCACCGTCGACACCCGCCAGCATGCCGCCCAGTGAGGTGGTGTAGCCCGCCGTTTCGCTGCGGCTGTCGGTCTTGCCCCAGCTGCCGAGCGCCTTGACCCACACATTGCTTTCACCCGCGACCGGCGTATGGCGCAGGCGCTCGCCGACGGCATCACGTAGTTGGCGACTATCGTTGATCAGCATCGTGTCGATGGCCGGATAGATTTCTCCCGACAGTTGCTGGAAGCCTTGTTGCGCACTGGCCACGGAGTCTGAACGCAGGATGCTTTCGTACACCGGGTTGCCCGCGCCCAACTGCTCGGCGGCCGCCGCCACCGAGCGCTGGTTACGGGTGGCGCCGACACTGGCGAAACTCGCATCACTGCGGGCAATGTCCAGCTGCACGCCGTTGGCGGCATAGTCGAGGGTGCCGCCGAGGAACAGGTAGTTGGGCAACACCGCACCGAACTGCCCCTGGATCCCGCCCGCCGCCTGGAGGATGTTGTACTGACGCCCCAGCAGGCTCTCGGCCTGTTGCTGGCTGAGCAACGTCGGGCTGTTTTCCAGGGCCAGGGTCACGGTACCGCCGCCGAGGATTGCCTTGCCGGTGGCGACAATCTGGTCGCTGCGGGTGGGGGTGAGTTCGACCGCATAGGTGGAACCGGCAGCGAGGTTCACGTCCCCGGCCACCTGCAAGATGCCCACGGAATTGCCCGGCGCCACGGTGCCGCCGTTGTTCACCTGCAGCGCCGCGATGCGACCGGAACCGCCCAGTGTGCCGCTGTCATTGACCGTCACTGCCGACGTCAGTGAGCCATTCACCGCCAACCGACCGCCATTCACGGTGGTCGGGCCACGGTAGGTGTTGTCACCCGTGAGGATCAGGCTGCCCGCACCGGATTTGATCAGGCTGCCTTCGTAGATACGCTGGGCCGCCGCTGCCGCCCGGGCGGTGCCAACGGCATAGTCCGTCTGGTCCTGCTGGCTCGCGCCGGCGCCCACGCCGTTTTCCCAGCCCTTGTCGCGCAGGGTTTGCTGCCAGGCCAGGGTTTCGGCGCTGTCTTCGGCCTGACGCTGGATCAGCGCCTTGTCGGAGATCGCATTGCTCCACACATCGCCCTGCCCGGCCGCCATCGTGACATTCATCGGCCCGAGCAATTGCCCGGGCCCGTGCATCGCCCGGCCAAGGTCCGGCACGCCCCAACCGACCTGGGTGGTCGGTGCATCGGTGACCGCGCCATTGAGTTGAGTGGCCGTGGTCAACAGCACCTGCAAGGCCTGTTCGTTGTTCAGGTATGGGTAGCGTTCCATCACCAGCGCCAGTGCGCCCGTGGCATGGGGCGCCGACATCGAGGTGCCGGACTTTACGCCGTAGCCACCGTCGGGAATGGTGCTATTGATCAACGCCCCGGGGGTGGAAATGCACCAGTACTTGGCGATGCCACACTGGTTGTATTTCTGGTTATTCGCCTTGTCCAGGCCCGACACCGCCAGCCAGTCGCCCTCCAGTTCCGGCTGGAAATACGGCAAGGCCGAACGCACGCTGGCGTTGGCGTAGCCGCTATTACCGGCACTGAACACGTTGATCACCCCGGCCTTGGCCACCTCCGCAGCAGCATCCAGCCACGTATTCCGGTTGTAGTGCTGGGCATAGGCTGCATGCAGGTCGCCCAGGGTCTGGTAGCTGACGTCCTTGGGCTGGCTGCCCCAGCTGTTGTTGATCGCGCGCACGCCGGAATCCACCAGGGCGCTGTACACCGCCTTGAAGTACTTGGGATCCGGCGTGGGGCCAAACAGGAAGCTGTCATTGGCGTTGGTGTTACCGACGTAGATCTGCGCGTTGTACGCCACGCCGTGCATGCCCACGCCATCACGGGCCGCGCCCATGGTGCCGGTGACGTGGGTGCCGTGGGAGTCGTTGCTGGGGTTGAGCGCGCCGGTGGTGCTGAACGGGCTGCCGTCGACGTAGGTGCCGCTGGCGGTGACCGCGTGATAGCGGTCCTTGGAGGCTTCGGGATGGTTGGGGTCGAAACCCGAGTCGAGGGCGCCGATCTTCACGCCACTTCCGGTGATGCCGCTCGCATAGGCCTCGTTGGCTTTCATCCGGTCCAGGCCCCAGTCACTCTGGAACTCGGCGGAGCGCCAACTGGCGGGATCGCCCGCTTTGCCGGTTTCGATGTACTGCCCGTGGGCTGCCACTGACAGCAGCAGCAAGGAGCCTGCGGTGAAGGGTTTGAAGCGAGGTGAATCAGTGATCATGAAGAGTCCTTTTTCTTATTGTTGAAATACCAGTGGCGAGGGCAATTGCTGTGGCTTGGGAGCTAGCTGTGTCTTGAAAGCTACTGTGGCGAGGGAGCTTGCTCCCGCTGGGCTGCGTAGCGGCCCCAAGATCTTGGGAGCGCTGCGCACTCCAGCGGGAGCAAGCTCCCTCGCCACAGTAAGCTCCCCCCACCACAGCAAGCTCCTTAGCCCCACCATCAGCGGCTCATAGGGCCAAATGCCTCATCCACCTTGGCCAGGTCGGTGTCGCGCAAGTTGCCCGCGTAGTAATGCAATTTGGTCCAGGCCATCAGGTAGTCGTACCGCGCCTGGGCCAGGTCGCGACGAGTGCTGTACAGCTGCTGCTCGGCGTTCAGCGCATCGAGGTTGACCCGCTCGCCGCCGAGGATGCTTTGCTTGGTGGAGACCACCAGCGCTTCGGCCGAGGTCAGCGCCTTTTGGTAGGCGCGCAGTTTGCTCACCCCCGACAGGCAAGCGCTGAACTGGCGCCGCAGTTCGATCAGGGTTTCGCGGGTCTTGCCTTCCAGTTCGTACTCGGCCTGCTCCATGGCCCGGCTGGCCTGGCGGGTGGACGCCGAGACGCCGCCACCGGCATACAACGGCATGCTGACTTCGATGCCGATGGTGTTGGTGTCGTAGCGCTGGTTGTAGGTGTTGCCGCTGTCGGACTCCTGCTGGCGCGAGCTGGCATAGGCCGTGACCCGTGGCAGGTGCCCGGAGCGGTTGCGCTCCACTTCATAACGCGCCACTTCCACGGACTGGCGCTGCGAGGCCAGGTTGGGGTTGTTGGTCAGCGCGAGTTCGTGCCAGGTGTCGTAGTTGGCCGGGGTCAGGGTGAAGGCAGCAAATCCCGGATTCAGCGGCGCCAGGTCATTGATATTGACGCTCTGCACACCGATCAGCGCCCCCAGTTCTCGCAGCGAGGCGTCCTGTTCATCCAGCGCCTGGATTTCCTCGGCGGTAGCCAGCTCATAGCGCGATTCCGCTTCCAGAATGTCGGTGCGGGTGCCTTCGCCCTGCTGGAACAGATGCTGGTTCTGCTGGAACTGCTGCTCGTAGGCCTTTTTCTTGGCGCGGGCAATGTCGATCTGGTCCTGGGCAAACAACGCCTGGGTGTAATAGGTCAGCACCCGCACCAGCAGCGCCTGACTCTTGTCGCGAAAACTCTCGTCGGCAAACAGCGCCTGAGCCACGCCCTTGCGATAGTTGGCATAGGCTTCATAGTCGAACAAAGGCTGTTGCAGGGTGAAGGTGGAGCCGTAGCTGTTGTAGTTGCGGTCATCGTGATAATTACCGCCGCGCCCGTCGGGCAAGGTGGCCTGGGAGTTGTTGCGGCCCTTGTTGTAGTTGTACGACAGCTTGGGCAGCAGGCCGGCGCGGCCAATGGTGCGGTTTTCCAGGCCGGCATCGCGTTCCTTGATGGCGCCGAGGAATACCGGGTCGTTGCGCAGGGCCTGTTCGTAAACATCGAACGGCCCCATGGCAGCCTGGGCGCTGCTGCAGGCGAGTAACAAGGCGATGAACATCGGCTTCATGCTCATTCCTCGGTCAACGCCGAGCCGGCGCGGTCCAGCAGCGGCTTGAAGAGGTAGTTGAGCAAGGAGCGCTCGCCGGTGCGGATGAACATCTCGGCGGGCATCCCCGGCTTGATCACCAGGCCATGGAGTTTTTCCAGGGCGTTGCTGCTGACGACGGTGCGCAACACGTAGTACGGCATGCCGGTTTTTTCGTCGAGCATCTGGTCGGCGGAGATCAGGCTCACCTCCCCCGGCACCCGCGGCGTGCGGCTCTGGTTGAAGGCGGTGAAGAGGATGTCCACCGGCAAGTGGGCGCCGACCTTGTCCACCAGATGCACCGGCAAGCGCCCTTCCACTTCCAGGCGGGTGTCCTGGGGCACGATTTCCAACAGGGTTTCACCGGCACGCACCACAGCGCCTTCGGTGTGCACGCCCAGGTTGACCGCGATGCCATCGGCAGGCGCATTGATTTCGCTGTGCTGCAGGTCGAAACCAGCGGAAGTCAGTTGCTGCTCCAGGGTCAGGCTGCGCAGTTGCGCATCGGCCAATTGGCTGCGGACTTCCTTCTGATATTCCTCGCTGTGCTGCTGCAACTTGAGGCGCGATTCAAGGATGCCCTGCTCCACCCGGCCGCTTTCACCGGTGTTCTGCGCCAGGTCCTGCTGCACCTGGGACAGTTGGCGCTGGTACTCCATCAGCCGGTTGCGCGGGATGTAGCCGTTGTCGGCCAGGGGTTGCAGGTTGTTCAGTTGGTCACGCAGGGATTGCGCCTGGGCGGTCAGGTCGCTGCGGGCGCGGCGCATGCCGTTCAGCTGTGCGGTGGCGCCTTCGATACTCGCGCGAATCCCGGCCTGTTCCCGGGCAAAGGCTTCACGGCGGCTGCTGAACAGTTGGCGCTGGCCTTCAAGGACCAATGCCAGGGCTTGATCGGGGTTGGTGCTCAGCTCCGGCGGAAAGGTGATGGTTGACTGGTTGTCGCGCTCGCTCTGCCACCGCGCCACGCTGGCCCAGGCCATGCGGTATTGGGCTTGCAGGGAGTGCACGTCGGCCTGGTTCTGTGTCTGGTCAAGACGGAACAGCGGCTGGCCCTGCTTCACCGCCTCGCCTTCACGCACCAGAATCCGGCTGACCACGCCGGGGCTCAAGGTTTGCACGGCCTTGCGCTTGCCCGACACCACCACCGTGCCTTGTACCGGAATCCCTTGGTCCAGCGGTGCCAGGCTGGCCCACAGGAAAAACCCACCGGCGCCGACCACTGTCAGCAGCCAGCCCATGCGGGCAAAGAAGCGCGCGTCGTGTTCGGGGTGAGTCTGTTCGTAATCGCGGTTGATTTGAATGCTGCTGTCGCTGCTCATGCGCCTGATCCTTGCGGCTTGTTAAAAAACTGTAGGAGCGAGCTTGCTCGCGAAAAACCTGAGACCGCCGGGTCCATTCAGGATGCCCGCGTCATCGTTAACGACCTTCGCGAGCAAGCTCGCTCCTACAGTTGGGCTGTTCTCGCTGGCCGGACAGTGCACGCAGCACGTCCTGGCTCGGACCAAATGCCTGCAACCGGCCTTCGTTCAGCACCAGCAGCTTGTCGGCCTGGGCCAGCGCGGAGGAACGGTGAGTCACCAGCACCACCGTGCTGCCCTGGGCTTTCATCTGCATGATCGCGCTGGCCAGGGCGGCTTCACCCACGGTGTCGAGGTTGGAGTTGGGCTCATCGAGCACGATCAGGCGCGGCCCGCCGTACAGCGCGCGGGCCAGGGCGACCCGTTGTTTCTGGCCACCGGACAGGCCGCTGCCTTCGTCACCGAGCACGGTGTCGTAGCCGTGGGGCAAACGCAGGATCAATTCGTGCACGCCCGCTTGTTGGGCGGCCTGCACCACGAGTTGGGGATCGGCTTCGCGAAAGCGTGCGATGTTGTCGGCGATGCTGCCGCTGAACAGTTCGATGTCTTGGGGCAGGTAGCCAATATGCGGGCCGAGGTCGTCGCGGTCCCAGCGATGGATGTCGGCACCATCCAGTCGCACGGTGCCCGCCAGGGTAGGCCACACGCCCACCAATACACGGGCCAGGGTCGATTTGCCGGAGCCGGAAGCACCCAGCACACCCAAGACTTCACCGGCGGCAAGATTGAAGGTCACCTGATGCAAGGTGGGAACACGCCGCCCCGGCGGTCCCGCACTGACTTGCTCGAAACTCACATTGCCCTTGGGCGCCGGCAAGGCCATCTGCTCGCCCTGGGGCGGAAACTCACGCATCAGGCCGTCCAGGCGCTGATAAGCCAGCTTGGCCGAACTCCATTGCTTCCACACGGCGATCAACTGGTCGATGGGGCTCAACACCCGGCCCATCAGGATCGAACCGGCGATCATCATCCCCGCCGTCATGTCGCCCTTGATCACCAGCAACGCCCCCAGGCCGAGCACCAACGATTGCAGGCACAGGCGCAGGGATTTACTCAGGGAACTGATGATCGAGCCGGTATCGCTGGCCTTGTTCTGCAAGCCCAGAAACTGCGAATGCACCTTGAACCAGCGCTTGCGCAATGCGCCGAGCATGCCCATGGCCTGGATGGTTTCGGCGTTGTGCAGGTGGCTGGTGGCCAACTGGGTGGATTGCTGGGAAAACCCGCTGGCTTCACCCAGGGGCTTTTTGGTCAGGTATTCGTTGAGGCACGCCAGGGCAATCAGCAGCACTGCACCGGCGCTGGCCAAGACACCCAGCCAGACGTTGAACAGGAAGATCACAAACAGATAAATCGGAAACCACGGCGCATCGAAAAACGCGAACAGCGCCGGCCCGGTGATGAATTGGCGGATGTGGGTCAGATCCCCCAGGGATTGCCCGCCATGGCCTTCGCCCCGTTGCAGGTTGCGCTCGAAGGCGGCCTTGTACACCCGCAGGTTGAAGCGGCGCTCCAACTGGCTGCCGATGCGAATCACGATAAAGCTGCGGATCACCTCCAGCACGCCGATAAAGGCGAAGAACCCCACCACCATCAGCGTCAACATCACCAGGGTGGTTTCGTTCTGTGAAGACAGCACGCGGTCGTAGACTTGCAACATATAAATCGACGGCACCAGCATCAATACGTTAATCAATGCCGTGAAGCAGCCAATACTGATCAGAATACTTTTGTAGTCGCCGAGTGCCTTGAACAGTGGTGCAACGGGAGTGGTCTTCGCCATGTTGCCTGATCTTCCCTGAGCCGAATGACGCGCAATAGTTTGCCAGGCGCCCCATTAATAGGCGGGCAAACATTAAAATCGGGTTATATCGTTATAACGAACTATTAGGGTGCACGTTGTAATATCAATACCGCGCCAGATTTTACGCGGCCTTCATATTCGCCTTCTTTCTGGCGATTCAAATGGGTAATGCCGGTGCCTTCGGCATTCATCAACCAAATACCGTCGGGAGTTGGCGTCCAACTAACAGGGGCTTCACCCAGCCATTGTCCTGCGCACTCCACATCGCCCCCCAGAGCGTTGGCGTATTCAATCAGATCCAGCGCACACACCTGCTCTTGCTGGTGCAGCGTCCAATGCCCGGCCAACTGCGCGGACGTGGGTAAAACCAGACTGCTTGCCATTGCTGTGGCTCCTGCCGACATAAGCAACGCCTGGAGACACCAGGCAACTGTACTGCGAAATAGCGTCATCACCTTCGCCCGTTCAAGGGGTGGATGCAAGGGCAGAGGGCGGCGCGTGTGCGCCACCCTCCTTTACACCTGAATCAAGCCACGATGTCGCTGACCGCTGCCTGGCCCACGGTGGTGACGAGGAAATCCGCCACGCCGTGACCGGAGAAGTCCACTGCCAATGTGCCCAGGTTGGTACCCGAAGCGTAGGACAGCACCGCGTCGCCGGCGTGACCGGTAAACGCGTTGACGAAGGTCAAGCCTGCACCTTTGGTGATGCCGGTGAGGTCGATCTTGTCCGAACCCGAGGTGAAGTCGAAGATCTTGTCGGCCGCCCCTGGCTTGGAGTCCGAGCTGGCGCCGAACACAAAGGTGTCGTTGCCTGAACCGCCCCACAGCTGGTCTGCACCGCCGCCGCCGAAGAGGATGTCGTTGCCGGCACCGCCTTTGAGGACGTTGGCTGCAGCGTTACCGATCAACAGGTCGTTGCCCGAACCGCCGATGGCGTTCTCTACGGTCACGCCCTTGGCGATGGAAACGTTACCCACCAGGCCGCCAACGTCGGAGAACGAGGTCTCA
This sequence comes from Pseudomonas sp. AN3A02, assembly GCF_011765255.1. Taxonomy (NCBI): domain Bacteria; kingdom Pseudomonadati; phylum Pseudomonadota; class Gammaproteobacteria; order Pseudomonadales; family Pseudomonadaceae; genus Pseudomonas; species Pseudomonas sp. AN3A02. Next base: position 127,640 of record NZ_JAARNI010000004.1, on the reverse strand, counting down.
TTGAGGTTGATCTTCTGGTTCTGGGTAAAGCCGGAGAAGTCCAGGGTGTCGTTACCGCCACCGTCCCACACCGAGAACACCAACTTGTCAGCCGATGAAGTGGCGCTGAGGAAATCACGCCCGGTGTTGGAGTTGAAGCCGTAGGTGGTGTCGCCGGCGCGGGTGTTGTAGTTGGCGCCGTAGAGCTTCTGGATCGCGGCGATGTCGTCGATCAGCGGGCCGGAGGAGTAAGCCTCTACCCCGCCTTTGCTGAAGTTCTGGTTGGTGTTGCTCTCGCTCCAGTAACTCATGACGCTGTAGCCACGCGTGTCCTGTCCATAGTCCGCGTCTTTGTACGAAGGGTTGCCGGTCCCGGCGTTGTAGTCGCCAGGGTGGTCCAGGCCCAGGGTGTGGCCGATTTCGTGGGTCAGGGTCTGCCGGCCATAGTTGTTCAGGTCCGGCGTCTTGTTCGGCGTATAGCTGTTGTTGGTCAGGTACCAGGAAGTGCCGTCAAGCCCGCTTTCGTTGTACTTGGCGTTGGTGCCTGGCAGGTAGGCAAAGGCCGCTGCGCCGTCCTGGCCGCCGCTGTAGTTGCCGAAGGTCATGTGGAAGTCACCGCCCGAGGCTTTCTCGGTGAAGGTGACATTGGCCACATCAGCCCAGGATTGCATGGCCAGTACGGCCTGTGCTTTCTGCTGGGTGTTGAACTGGCTGAACCCGGTGATCCCATGCTTGTTCATGGTCGCGTTGGAAGCCGAGGTCAGGAAGGTGTAGGTAAGATCGATCTTGCCGTTGCCGTCCACGTCGCGGTAAGCGGCGTTCTCACGCAGCAGGTGGTCGGCGGCCTGGTCAACGGTGAACGAAGGTTTGCCATTGACCGTGAGGTTGCCGCCGCGGTCGTATTGATGGCTAAAGCTATCGATTTGCGTATAAGCGGTACTTGCTTGAGCCGCCGACACAATAGCTTTGTCTTTTACTTTTGACATAAACGTACTTCCTTGTTTGCAAGTGGAACAGTTTTTGTCCGACCGGACTCACTTTGGCGAGTAAGTCCGATCACTCGCCCCTTTTGAAGGCGAAAGAAAACTGACACAACCTGAAATCATTCGTCCAGCGGTTTTTATCCAAGGAGAAAGTTGGGTCGACGAACAAAACCTGCAAACATTGGCCAATAGCACCTTATAAAAATCCAGCTATTTAAATATTAAATACTCCTAAAGACATTTAATGAGGAATGGATCCAAAGTATTGCTTGAGGTGCACTAAGAAAGTGTCACCGTGTCATTGTTAGTGTTGAATGGCCACTACTTAAGTGCTTGTCCCGTATTACCGGGACAAGACTTAGTTTATTTATTGCGCGCGCCAGCCTGTTTGACGCATTGCTTGCAGGAGTGTTTGCGAGTCCAGCCCCGGCACTCGCGCACCGTCGTCGGTGAGCATATCTTCCCCGGCCACTATCGCATTAATGATCGCTTCCTCGACCGCCTCCGCCGCCGCGCTGAACAAGGGCGAAATATGGTCGTTATTGACCATGTGCAGCGACGTGCTAAGGGGCAAGCCCTTGCGCCCGTAGTCGGCCACCGGCAAATCCTGATTGCCGGTGGCGAACGCCAGGAACAGGTCCCCGCTGGAGTCCTCGGTACCGCCGCCCGTGCGCGCAATGCCGATGGACGCCCGTTGGGCCAGGCGCTGGCACTGATGGGGCAACAATGGCGCATCGGTGGCGATGATCACCACGATGGAGCCCATGCCGGGCGTACCGCGATCGGCAAACGGTGACGGGATTTCCATCAGTTGCCGACCTACGGGGTAGCCGTCCACCCGCAATTCCTGGCGCTTGCCATGGTTGGCCTGCACCAGCACACCGACGGTCCAGCCACCCTGCTCCGCCGACAAACGCCGCGAGGCCGTGCCAATCCCGCCCTTGAACTCATGGCAGATCATTCCGGTGCCGCCGCCCACGGCGCCCTCCGCCACCGGGCCGGATTCGGCGTTGGCCAACGCCTCGCGCACATGCTCCGGGCCCACGTGCTGGCCCCAGATGTCGTTGAGTAACCCGTCGTAGGTCTCCATCACCACCGGCATGCACCAGTACACCGCCGGGTCTGCCAGGCTTTCGCGCTCCAGGGCGATCAGGGTGTCGCGTACCACGCCGATGCTGTGGGTGTTGGTGATCGCCAGTGGCGTGGTCAGCAGGCCCGATTCGCTGATCCATTCAAGCCCCGTGGCGTCGCCATTGCCGTTGAGTACGTGGTAGCCGGCAAAACACGGCTGATACCGCGCGGCACCGGCCCGGGGCTGGATCGCCGTGACGCCGGTCCGTACCTGTTTGCCATTGATGCGGGTCTTGATCGTGCTGTGGCCGACCCGAACCCCTGGAACGTCGGTGATGGCATTCAACTCACCGGGCGTGCCCAGCCCCAACGTGATGCCCAATTGACGTGCGCGCATAACCACTCCTTACAATTTCTGAAACGCCGGACTCAACCGGCCACTGATGCAATACAGGATCACCGACAGTGCCAACAGGCCGATGATAATCATGATGTCCCGAACCGAAGCGGCCATCGCCAGGGTTACCAACAGGTAGCCGGCCCCGAGTACCGCCAGCAATGCCGGCACTGGCCACAACGGCATGCGATACGGATGCTCGCGGTCACGCAGCAACACCCGGCTCATCAACGCGCTCAACGCCACGATCAGGTACACCAGCATGATCAGCAGCACGCTGAAGGACGTCAGGTCCGCCAGGTTCGAGCTGAAGCTGAGCAACGCCGAAGGGATTGCCAGGAACAGCGTAGCCAACCACGGTGAATCCCAGCGCGGATGAATCCGGGTGAAGAGTTTATTGATGGTCGGCGTCCACAGTGCATCGCGGCCGCTGCTGAACACCACCCGACCGATCTGAATCACGATGGCGACAATCGCATTGAACACCGACAGGAAAATCCCGGCGCTCACCAACCGTGACAGGGTTTCATTGCCGTGGCTGGTCAGCAGGTAGCCGATCGGATCGGGGCTGCTGATCATCGCGCTGAGGGATGGCGCACCGATCAACAATGCGGTGATCGGCACCAGTTCGATAACCACCACCAGGCCCAGGGACCACAACACCGCCTTGTGCACGCCCTTGCCGCCGCACTTCATGTCTTCCGCCAGCAACACTGCAGGGCCATAGCCATTGAAGGAGAACAGGCCAATGCCCACTGCGCCGATCACCAGCGCCCAGGGCGCCAGGTGCAGCACGCCGTTTTCGACGATTTGCGGTTGCAGCAGCACGCTGACCGGCTGCACCGGGTTGCCGAAGCCGATAAACACGATCACCAGCAACGCCGCCACTTCCAATAGCAGGCAGGTGCCGGTGATCCAGGCATTCAGCTTGATATTCAGAATGCCCAGGGCGTAGCTGCACACGACGATGACCAGGGCCACGGTTTGTGAGTCGAATTGGGTGCCGAGGGCGTTATTCAGGTAAGTCGCCGCGCCGGTGGCCAGCACCGGCGGGATAAACAGCAACATCACCAATACCGTGAGGAACGTCGCATAACCGGCCATGCCGCCGAACACCCGCTTGGCGTACACGTACTCACCGCCAGCGCTGTTGTGGGCGCGGCCGAGTTCGGCGTAGCAAAAGGCAAACATCAGCGCGAGCAAGGCGGCCATCACAAAGGCCAGGAACACCCCGCTGCCGGCCTGCTGGATGGCAAAGGGCGCAATCACGAACACTGAACTGGCCGGGGTCACCGCCGAGACGGTGATGGCTACCACGTCGAACACACTCAAGGTGGGTTTCAGCACGCCGTCGGGCGTCGAAGGAGCACTCATATCGTTATCCTCTTGATTGTTCTTGGTTTGAGGCAGAAACGAAAAGGTGAAGCGGCGCGGGGTATGTTCCCCGCTGACTGACGGCAAACTTAAACGCTGCGGGTAAGGCGGCCAATTCCCCTATTGGAGTACTCCCCTTGACGGCAACCGGCAAAAGTCGAACCCTTGCGGCCTGAATCCTTTGCGTGGAGCTGCACATGAGCCTGTTCAGTGAAGTCGGCATGCACGCAGGCCTGGGCCGCACCGTCGCACAGATCGGCAGCGGGCGTTTCTGGAAACAACTGGTGCTGCTGTTGCACCAATGCGTGCCCTTCGACAATGCCCTGGCGATCTTCTACCCCGCCGACGGCCCGCCCCAGGCACTTGAGGAGTACGACGCGCAACCGAGTAGCAAGCCGGCGTCGATGCTGGTTTACCTCAATGGCTTGTACTTGCTGGACCCGTTTTTCCAGGCGTGCCGCGAAGGCTATGCCAGTGGCGTGTACCGCCTTGAAGAAGTGGCGCCGGATCATTTTCGCCAGAGTGAGTACTTCCTCAACTACTTCCACGACAACGTGCTGGAAGACGAGGTGCAGTTCATCTTGCAATTACCGGGTGCGGGGACGTTATCGCTGTCGTTGGGGATGCAGCGGTTGTTTACCGGCGAGGAAACGGGTTTGATGACCACGCTGGCGGCCTGGGTGTTGCCGTTGATGCAGCAGCATTGGCAGCAGAGCACGCAGCGGGTGGCCGCGCCTGCCGAGATGGCCAGCCAGATCCGGGATGCGCTGAGTCATTTTGGCTGTGGGGTGTTGTCGGAGCGGGAGTTGGAAATTGCGCGGTTGGTGTTGCGTGGGTTTTCGTCAAAAGCCATGGCCGAACGGCTGAATATCTCGCCGGATACGGTCAAGGTTCATCGTCGGCACCTGTATGCCAAGCTGGATATCTCGTCGCAACCGGAGTTGTTTTCGTTGTTTATCCAGTCGTTGGGGCATGACTTGGAGAATCCTTAATGATCGTTCCCACGCTCTGCGTGGGAACGCCGCCCTGGACGCTCCGCGTCCGTTTTTGAAGTCGTGACGCGGAGCGTCACAGGATGTATTCCCACGCGGAGCGTGGGAACGATCATCAACGCCCGGTACGAATGGTGTTCCACACCCGTGTACGAATCCGGTCGATGTTCAGCGGCATCGCTTCCAGGGCAAACAACTTGCCCATCATTTCCGGGCTTGGGTACACCTTGGTGTCGCTCTTGATCGCCGGGTCCACCAGACTATCGGCCGCAGAGTTGCCGTTGGCGTAGTGCACGTAGTTGGTGATGCTGGCCATGACTTCCGGGCGCAGCAGGTAGTTCATGAACGCATAGCCGGCTTTTTCATCCGGGGCATCAGCGGGCATGGCGACCATGTCGAACCAGATGGCGGCGCCTTCCTTGGGAATGTTGTAGCCGATGTTCACACCGTTCTTGGCTTCCTTGGCACGGCTTTCGGCCTGGAGGATGTCGCCGGAGAAGCCGACGGCCACGCAGATGTCGCCGTTGGCCAGGTCGGCGGTGTATTTCGATGAGTGGAAGTACGCCACATACGGCCGTACTTTCATCAGCAGGTCCTCGGCCTTTTTGTAGTCTTCCGCCTTCTTGCTGTGGTGCGGCAGGCCCAGGTAGTTGAGCGCCGCTGGCAGCAGCTCCGGGCCGTTGTCGAGGATCGCCACGCCGCATTTCTGCAGTTTCTGCATGTTCTCGGGCTTGAAGATCAGGTCCCAGGAATCCACCGGGGCGTTGTCGCCGAGTACCGCCTTGACCTTGTCGATGTTGTAGCCGATGCCAGTGCTGCCCCACAGGTACGGGAAACCGTGGGCGTTGCCCGGGTCGTTGTTTTCCAAAGCCTTGAGCAGCACCGGGTTGAGGTTCTTCCAGTTGGGCAACTGGCTCTTGTCGAGCTTCTTCAGCGCCCCGCCCTGGATCTGCCGGGCCATGAAGTGGTTGGAGGGGAACACCACGTCGTAGCCGGATTTGCCGGTCATCAACTTGCCGTCGAGGGTTTCGTTGCTGTCGTACACGTCGTAGGTGAAGCCGATCCCGGTTTCTTTCTGGAAGTTCTTGGTGGTGTCGGGGGCGATATAGTCCGACCAGTTGTAGATCTTCACCGTCTCGGCGGCTTGGCTGAGGGTGGCGACAAATACCAGCGGCAACAGGGCAATGGGTCTCATGGTTCGATTTCCTGGCGGTTTTAGGGCTGTTTTTATGGCAGGCGATCAAAGATCAAAGAATCAGAGGATCAGTACATAGGTCTTGCGCACGGTTTCCTGGATGTCCCAGATACCCGTGCTGTTGGCCGGCAACATCAGTGCGTCGCCGGCTTCTATGTGGAGCATTTCCCCGTTGTCGGGGGTGAAGGTGCAGCGTCCCTGGATAAAGTGGCAAAACTCCTGGGCTTTGATCTGCCGGCGCCAGCGCCCGGGCGTGCATTCCCAGATGCCGGTTTCGACGCCGTCGCTACGCTCCACGCTCAAGGTCGAGGCCACCGCTACCGGTGTGCCCAGTGGCGCGGCAACGGGGGAACAGTCCGGTAAATGGGCGCTGAGTGTGTCTTTGAACTGGGTAATGCTCATGTTCATACCTGTGGTGATGGAAACGACTTAGTGCATGAAACCTTCCATAAACCCGGCAACACCGCTGGCCAGCTTGCGGCGCCACGGCGCGGTGTTGGGGTTGGCCAGCACCTGGTCTTCGTGGACGAAGCTGCGAATGATCGCGTTGTAGCCCAGCCAGCGGCAGGGTTCCGGTTCCCAGGCCTTGAGCCCGTCCAACCGGCCCGGCTGAATGACCCATGGCTGCGTGACCAGCGGCGTGTCGAGCCCCAGGATCAAGTCGGCCAAGGTACGCCCGCCCAGGTTGCTGGCCCCTACTCCCTCGCCGCCATAACCACCGGCCAGGGCGATGCCCGCCGCGTGATCGCACAGCATGTGCGGCTTGAAGCGCCGGGACATGCCGAGGTTGCCGCCCCAGGCGTGGGTGATCCGGACTTTCTTGAGTTGCGGGAACAGTTCACCGAACAGGTAGCGACGCAGTTCGACTTCGCTGTGGGTGAGGTCGAAGTTGTGCCGCAGCTTGCCGGCAAACTGATAACCACCACGGGCGCCGAACACCAGGCGATTGTCCGCCGAGCGCTGGCCGTAGGTGACCTGTCGACTGCTTTCGCCGAATGCCTGGCCACGGTTCAGGCCGATTTCGTCCCAGGTGCTGGCGGGCAACGGTTCGGTGGCGACAATCAGGCTTTGTACCGGCAACTGATAGCGGCCCAAAGGCGCCAAGGTGGTGGCATACCCTTCCACCGCCGGCACCACCCATGACGCGCGTACTGAAGCTTTAGCCGTGCGCAGGCTGCCGGACTGCCAATGGGTGACGGGGCTGTTTTCATAGATCGTGACGCCCATCTGCTCCACCACCCGCGCCAGGCCACGCACCAGCTTGGCCGGGTGAATCGTGGCAACGTGGGGGGCATAGATGCCGCCATAGGGTTTGGCGATGCGGATTTGCTCGGCGAGTTGCTGCGGGCCGAGCCAACGGTAGTCGTCGTCGGTCAGGCCCTGAGCGTGGAGTTTGGCCAGGTAGGCCCGCAGGCTGGTTTCCTGCTCGGGATAGCGCGCGGCGCAGTACAGCACGCCGCCCTTGCGGTAATCACAGTCGATGCCTTCGCGCTCGATCACCTGGGCCACTTCATCGGGAATGGCGTGCAGCAGGTCGAACGAGGCCCGGCGCTGCTCGGGGGACAAGCCGGCCAACAGGCGGTCTTCACCCAGCAGGTTGCCCATCAGCCAGCCGCCGTTACGGCCCGAGGCACCGAACCCGGCGGTTTGCGCCTCGATGATGGCGATTTTCAGCTCGGGCGCCTGGCGCTTCAGGTAATACGCGGTCCACAGCCCGGTGTAGCCGGCGCCGATAATGGCCACGTTGACGTCCAGGTCGTGCTCCAGGGACGCACGCGCCACCAGCGGCTCGTCCAGCTGGTCCATCCATAAACTGATATTGCGCCATGCAGGCATGCCTAGCTCCACCACCACACTTCGATGGCCGTGATCCTAGAGCCTGGCCTCAGGGGCTGTCTTGCGCGCGTGCACGCAGGGAAATTTGTTTGACGTAGGCCTTGGGCGACTGGCCGGTGTGCTGGCGGAAGCAGCTGTAGAAGGCCGACGTCGAATTGAAGCCCGCGGCAAACGCCAGTTCGTCTATGCGGATCGGCGGCGTGGCCTTGTCCAGTGCGGCCAGCAAATGCTGGAGCCGCGCCTGGTTGACGTAGCGGTAAAAGCTTTGGCCCAGCACCTGGTTCAGCAGGTAGGAGATCTGGTTGCGGCTGTACCCGCACTCCTTCGCCACCCGTTGCAGATCCAGTTCGGGGTCCAGGTAGGGTTGCTGGCGCTCGAAGTACTGCTGCAGGTCCTTGGCCATGTAACTCAGTTGCTGGGGCGACAGGCCCAGGCGGCTGACGGTTGGGCGCGTGGTCTCGCTGCGGCTGGCAGATTGCTCGTGCACCAGCGAGGCGTATTCGTTGACCCGCCAGATCAGGCCGTCACGCACGGTGATGGCTTCGCTGGTGCGAAACGACACCAGGCCCTGGCCGCCGCGCAAGGTAATGCGGTACTGGATGAACGCGGTGTCGCCGTCGGCGCGGATGCGGTCGGTGTGCTCGATGGCCTCGTCGGCGCCACGGGGCATGCTGGCTTGCAGATACTCGCGCAGATCGTCTGCGCCTACTACGCGGTTCTGGAAGAAATCGTGGTACTGGATGTCCGGGTGGTAGTACGACATCACGCCGTCCAGGTCCCGGTGTTTCCAGCATAGATGGTGACGCAGCACCAAGTCTCCGGTGGCCTGGGTTTGCTGGGAATCATCCGGGATGAAGTCGGGCATGGAGCGCTCTAAGGCTGGGGCAGCCTGCGAGCTTGCCCAACTTTCCGGGTGGGTTCAATGGCCATTTGACAGTTATGCCTAATGGCCTTTCGCCCATTTCCACGTAGTACATGACCTACGTCAAACTTCTTGAAAAGAACCGCCGAACGGAGCGAAAAAACTCCCATGCAGGATGCGAACGAATGCTATTTTTAAAGCTCACGACGGCCAGGACCAGTGACGGTCATGGCGCCCCTGCAGCGAGCTAAAGGAAGTGCTCAATGAACAAGGTGGGCAAGATGAACAAAGTGACATTCCCCAACGCCTGCCAGCTGATGCGCTGGCATTTTCATCCACTGGGCTTTGAGGCGAGCATGGATGCTCCCGGCAGCATGATCGCCCGCCTGTTCGACCGCGCCAGCGGAGAAACCCTGATTGCGATTGCCGGCATCCCTTGTGCCACGGTGATGAATGCCGCTGATGTGGAGCGGATCATCGAGGCCGTAGAGGATGAGCTGGAGTCGTTTGTGCCGCCGCTGTCGCTGCGGGCTTGATCTGGTGTGCCGAGGGAGCTTGCTCCCGCTGGGCTGCGTAGCAGCCCCAAAATCCTAGGAGCGCTGTGCACTCCAGCTCCCTCGCCACGTGATTCAACGTCCCCCTTTATGATTTGCTGATGCGCTGATCATCAAAAAACGGCTTGTCCCCGGCAACCCGATCCGAGGCCTTCGGCACATTCACCCCTTGGCCATCCTGCGCGTCGACATACCAGTAGCAATGACTCACTGCCCGGGTAATCCCCACATAGGCCAGGCGCAGTACTTCGTCTTTTTGCGCGCTGTCGTAAGCGTCGGTATCGCCATCCTTGCCCAGGCCCGCCATGCGGTAGACCTGGTTCTTGTACGGCGAACTGGTCAAGTGCTGGCAGTCGCCCAACAGGAATACCGCATCCGCTTGCAGGCCCTTGGCGCTGTGATAGGTCAGTTGCTTCAGACGGCGATCGCCATACGGCAAGCTAGAATCCAGATTAACTACAGCCTGAATATGCTCTTGAATCAATGACTTATCGCTACTTTTTCGATACAGCATTAATACCGAATCACCTTTTTGATAGTGCGCCAGCAGTTGCTGGCCCAACGCCGCATCGTCACGATCACGCACGCTGACCGGCACCAATTCCTTCGAGGTTCCACTGGCCTTGGCTTTCTTGCCGCTGATGGCCGGGGCAGCACGCACGATGTGTTCGGCAGCATCGATCACGTGCTGATGGCTGCGGTAGTTCTCGCCCAGCATCACCCGCGTGGTGGTGGGTGACGGGAATTCCTTGTTGAACTCCATGAAGTACTTTGGCGAGCTACCCCGCCAGCCATAGATCGACTGCCAGTCATCCCCCACGCACAACAGCGAGGAACGCTGGGCGCCACGACCTACGTGCATGGCCGGGCCACGACTGCGAATTTCCCGCAGGCTGGCACGGATCCACGAGACGATCTGCGGCGACACGTCCTGAAACTCGTCGATCATCAGGTGCGACATCGGCCGCAGCAGGCTGTCGTTCAGGAGCTTGAGGTTTTCCGGGGTGTTTTCGCCAAACAGCGAGAACATCCGGTTGTAGGTCATGACCGGTGGCGATTGATCCAACAAGTGGTCTTCCAGGGCTTTCCAGAAAATGCTCAGCGCCTCGAAGTAAAAACGGTCTGGATCGTCCTTAGCAAAGCTCATCTTGCCCACGGCGGTGGGCACATCCAGCCCCAGGTTCTCGATAAACCCGGCGGCGGCGACAAAGCTGTCCAGTAGTGGCGCCGAAGCCAGCTCGCCCTTGACCTTGTAATCGAAGCCCGGGCCCGCTGTTGCATCGCCGGCCAAGCTGCTCAGAAGACGCCTGGATGACTCGTAGTTATCAAGCCATATCAGTGGCTTACGGCAGAAAGCTTGAAACAGGGTGCGCTTTACCGCCCACTCTGCGCGCACGGACAGCTTGGCGCCGGGACGACTGGTTTGGGCATTTTCCCGAGGGTCGAAGCCCAGCACTACCCAGGCATCCAGCTCGGCAATGTAGCCATGGCAGTGAAACTGCGCACCGTTGATATCGAAGGTCTGGCGATTGGGCTCGATGCCCTTGATCGGCCAGGCGCCGGCGCGAAACCACAGGTCTTCGATCACATCACAGAGTTCTTCATCGCGCTTGGCGGCCAGCTCGGTAACGGCCACGCGTTTCTGCACGTCAGGGTGATCCCGCTCCAGTTCCTTGAGTTGCAGGGCGTGGCGCGCCAACGGGGCAATCAGTTCGCGGAAGCGTTCGTGACGACCATGCAACTGGTGGTAGCAGGCATTCAGTTGCTGGCGCTGGACGTCGTTGATGCGCAATTCGAAGGGATTACTGTCAGCCTCATCAAAGCCCGCTTCGGTGCGCGCGTTGAGGTTCTCAAACGCTTGCAACCGCTCCAGGCCCGGCAGGCTGCGGACCATCGGCAGAATGCGCGAGTGAAAGGTGCGCACCACGGCTTGGGCTTCTTTCATACCAAGGGGTTGACCCCACAAGGCGAGAATTTCCATGAGTTTGTTGATGAAGTCCTTGCGCGATTCGCGGGTGAAGGTCACCACCGTCATCGAGCTCAGCTCAAAGCCCAGGTAATGGGTCAGCAGCAGGATACGCAGCACCAGCGAGGTGGATTTACCGGCGCCGGCGCCGGCAATTACCGAGGTGGACGGCGTGTCGCTGAAGATCATCTTCCACTGGGCCGTGCTCGGCTGGGCATGGGCTGGCAGCAGGCGCGCGACGTCGGCCTTGATACGTTTTTTCAGCTCGGCGGTCAGCGGCAGGCGCCAATCGTCGAACAAGCTGTCGTCGACACCCGGCGCGGTGTGTTCATCCGGCCGGAAGTCACGGATCAGCAAGACCTGGCGGCCTTCTTCGATACCCTCTGCCTTGCCTTCCTTATAGCCATACTCCACGCCGGCCGTGTGGCCACTTCGAAAGCCATCGGCCTGGCCATGCAACCAGGAAAACCGGTGCTGGGCACGCAAGCGGGTCAGGCCATGTCCGAATAATCGGGCGGCGAGCCGTTTCAACAGGGGCATTTCGGCCAGTGGCCGCAGTTCGGGAGGCAGATCGGGGGTGTGTTGCGGCACGCGGACTCCTGCGAGGCTTTAACTCGGACTAGAGCGCTATGTTCGCCGCAAATGCCCCTCAGTTCCAGCCAATTGCTTTGGGCTCATGCAGTTAGGCGATGAAGTGAAGATACGTCTTGAGCATCGGCATCGAAGCATTCGATAGGAATCCTGCATTTTTTACGCTTTTTATCGAATGGGTGCTGCTGGATCATGGCTCCCATCCACAGGAGACGATCATGCTTGAACTTCGACCTTTCAATACCCTGGGCGGCGCCAATCACGGTTGGCTGGACGCTCACCACCACTTTTCCTTCGCCGAATACCACGACCCAAAGCGCATGCACTGGGGCAACCTGCGGGTATGGAACGATGATCTCATTGCACCGGGCACCGGCTTCCCGCAACACGCGCACCGGGACATGGAAATCATCACCTATGTGCGTGAAGGCGCCATCAGCCATGCCGACAACCTGGGCAATAAGGGCCGTACCGAGGCCGGCGACGTACAGGTGATGAGCGCCGGCACCGGGATTGCCCACAGCGAATACAACCTGGAAGCCACGCCGACCAAGATTTTTCAGATATGGATTATTCCCAATGAGGCGGGTTTGCCGCCGTCATGGGGCGCCAAGCCGTTTCCGAAGGGTGACCGCGAAGGTTTTGTGACCCTGGCCAGTGGCAAGGCTGGAGACAGCGAAAGCCTGCGCATTCGTGCGGATGCACGCCTGGTGGCAGCCAACTTGAAAGCCGGTGAAAGCGCGGAGTATCGCCTGGACAGCGGACGCCGGGCGTACCTGGTGCCGGCGACCGGAGTGATTGAAGTCAACGGCTTGCGTGCACACGCTCGAGACGGTGTAGCGGTTGAGGATGAGCAGGTATTGCGGGTGACGGCGATTGAAGACAGCGAGATCGTGTTGGTCGACCTCGCCTGACGCTAAACACCCCTGTAGGAGCGAGCTTGCTCGCGAAAAACTAAAGAGCGCCGCGTGTTTTCAGAAAGCCCGCGTCATCGTTAAAGTCCTTCGCGAGCAAGCTCGCTCCTACAGTTGTTACAGCTCTAGTTAGCCGAGATCGCCCCGTCCACCAACACCTGCGCCTCTTCCACCAGTTGCTTGAGGTGATCCTCGCCAATAAAGCTCTCGGCGTAGATCTTGTAGATGTCCTCAGTACCCGATGGCCGTGCGGCAAACCAGCCGTTTTCAGTCATCACTTTCAGCCCGCCAATCGCCTGGTCGTTACCCGGCGCGTGGCTGAGGATCTGCTGGATGCTTTCCCCCGCCAACTGCGTGGACGTCACCTGGTCCGGCGACAGCTTGCCCAGCAAGGCTTTCTGCGCGGGGGTGGCCTTGGCATCCACACGAATGGCGAACGGTTCGCCCAACGCGTCAGTCAGCCCACGGTAGATCTGGCTCGGGTCCTGGCCTTTGCGGGAAGTCATCTCTGCGGCCAGCAGCGCCGGGATCAAGCCATCCTTGTCGGTGCTCCACACGCTGCCGTCCTTGCGCAGGAACGACGCACCGGCGCTTTCTTCACCGCCAAAACCGAGGGAGCCGTCGAACAGGCCGTCGGCAAACCACTTGAAGCCCACCGGCACTTCGTACAGGCGACGGCCAATGCGCTTGGCCACGCGATCGATCAGGCCGCTGCTGACCACGGTCTTGCCCACGGCAGCATCAGCACGCCACTCAGGGCGGTTCTGGAACAGGTAATCGATAGACACCGCGAGGTAGTTGTTCGGCGCGAGCAAGCCACCGGATGGCGTCACGATGCCGTGGCGGTCGTGGTCCGGGTCGCAGGCGAAGGCCACGTCGTAACGGTCCTTGAGGCCGATCAAGCCTTGCATGGCGTAGCTGGAGGACGGGTCCATGCGGATCTGGCCGTCCCAGTCGACGCTCATGAAGCGGAAGGTGGAATCGACTTCGGTGTTCACCACGTCCAGGTTCAAGCGATGGTGCTCGGCAATGGCCGACCAGTAGCGCACCCCTGCTCCGCCCAGCGGATCGACGCCCAGGCGCAGGCCCGCGCTGCGGATCGCATCAAAGTCGATGACGTTGACCAAGTCGGCCACGTAGGTGTTGAGGTAGTCGTGACGATGGGTCGTGTCGGCCTTCAAGGCCTGGGCGTGGGTGATGCGCTTGACCCCGGACAGTTTATTGGCCAGCAATTCATTGGCCTTGGCTTCGATCCACTTGGTGATGTGAGTGTCGGCCGGGCCGCCATTCGGCGGGTTGTACTTGTAGCCGCCGCTTTGCGGCGGGTTGTGGGACGGCGTGATCACGATGCCGTCGGCCAGGCCGCTGGTGCGGCCACGGTTGTAGCAAATAATGGCGTGGGAAATCGCCGGTGTCGGGGTGTACTCGTCGCCCTCGGCCAACATCACCTGTACGCCATTGGCGGCCAACACTTCCAGGGCGCTGGCGCCGGCTGGGGTGGACAGCGCGTGGGTGTCCAGGCCGACAAATAACGGGCCGTTGATGCCTTGGGCTTCACGGTAAAGGCAAATAGCCTGGCTGATGGCAAGCACGTGCCATTCGTTGAAGCTCAAGTCGAACGAGCTGCCGCGATGCCCGGAGGTTCCAAAGGCGACGCGCTGGGTGGAGATCGCTGCATCAGGCTGGCCGGTGTAATAGGCCGTTACCAGTCGCGGGATGTCTACCAGCAGTTGAGCTGGTGCCGGCTTGCCCGCAAAAGGACTGAGAGTCATGCATAAACCTCTGAAAGAGAAGGATTCGGAAAAAAGTGCAGTTTACTGAGAGTTGGACTGCTCCGCGACGTTATAAATCCTACAACAATCAGGGAAATTTCATTCGGCGCTGGTCTGTGTCTGCCTCAGCGCCTGAGCCAGCTCACCCAGGGCGTTCTCCAGGTTATGCGCCCCGTCGAAGGTATGGCTCAGCCGCAAATGCTGGCGGTGCAGGCCACTGACGCTGAACAACTCACCCGGCGCGATCACCACCTGCCGGCCGAGCAGGCGCTGGAACACCTGGCGCATGTCCACCGCCGCCGTTGAGCGCAACCAGAAGGTGGCGCCAGCGGCAGGCATTTGGTAGCTCACTTGATCCCCCAGATGCTCGTCCAGGCGCAGGCTCATCAGCCGGGCCTGCTCTTTGAGTTGCGGGCGTAACTCCCGCAGATGCTGGTCGATCCGCCCGCTCAGGTAGAGCCGCGCAATCGCCCGCTGGCGGATAGAGGACAACCGGAACTCGCGCAGCAGGAACAGGCGTTGCAGCTCGCCGCTCAAGTGCCGGGACAGCAAATAACCAAACGGCGCTTCAGGCCCGAGCACTTTCTCGAAGGTGGAAAACACCATCAGCCGCTCGGGGTTCGCCAGGTCCCGCAAGGCAGTGGTTGGCTGCTCGAAGCCCAGTTCGCCATGGCTGTCATTTTCTAACAACCAACAGCCATGCTGGTTCAGCAACCGTACCAAGTGCAGGCGGTCATGAGTGGACAGGACGATGCCTGACGGCTGGCTGATGCCCGAGGAGAGCAACGCCAGTTGAACCGGTTCATTGCTGAGCAATTGCTCGAGCAACCCTTGATCCAGGCCGCCGTCCGCCGTGAACGGTAGTTCCAGGACCTTCACGCCTGCGCCCTGCAACAACCGCAGAATCAACCAGTCACAGGGTGATTCCACAATAACGGCAGCGCCCTTGAGCCCCAGCACCTCAATCAGGATTTCCAGCACTCCGCGCAGATCGGCGCCGATGTACACCTCATCCGCCTGCCAGCAGCGGGTTGGAGACGAGGTGTAGCGTGCCGCGAGTGCCGCGCGCAATTCCCAGACGCCGCACGGCTGCGACCATGGCTGCAAATGGCGCGGGTAGTGACGCAACAGTTCGCGCTCCAGCAACAACAACGCACCGTCCAGAGACGCCCCCAGTGCCGGTTCATCGGCGCTGAGCACCAGCATGCCGGGGCGTCGTGCACTGGCATAGAGGCGCTCCAGCAGGTCACCACTGCTACTGGGCGGCTTATTCAACACCGGCCAGGCGTAATAGCCCGACTTGGCCACCGAATAGACCCGCCCTTCCTTCTCCAGCAACGAGTAAGCGTATTGGATGGTCGAGATCGACACATTCAGGCGCTGAGACAATTGCCGCAATGACGGCAATTTTACCCGGGCGTCGGTGCCGACCTCACTGATGAGGTTGATCATGTAGCGATAAACCGCCTGGTAAGCGAAGTCGGTTTGGCTGTCGTCCTTGAGGTTCATCGCTGTTTACCCGTCGTCACCCCCTCAACGCCCTGCCAGTTGGCAGGTTGCCAGGGCGGGCGCTTCTTGCTGCGGCCCTGCGGCCACACACGCAGCCGCTATGGCAGGCCGCTTGCGATACAGATGTTGCAACAGGTCGATCGGCAATCCGCTGATGTCGATCGCCCATTGCATGAGCATCTCGGCCACCGGCTTGCCTTGCAGCGCCTTGTGCAGCTCGGGCAGTGCCACCAACATGCCGGGGTGGCATTGGCGCAAAAAGCTTTCGAGGCGCTCGCCATGACGGATGAACGGCGAAAAC
The DNA here is from genome assembly GCF_011765255.1 of Pseudomonas sp. AN3A02. Lineage (NCBI taxonomy): Bacteria > Pseudomonadati > Pseudomonadota > Gammaproteobacteria > Pseudomonadales > Pseudomonadaceae > Pseudomonas > Pseudomonas sp. AN3A02. Next base: position 111,344 of record NZ_JAARNI010000004.1, on the reverse strand, counting down.
ATCAGGCAGTTCAGTTGGTTTTCATCCAGCCCGAACAGCGCCTGGGCGTAGTCGGCCGACAAGGCGCGGCCATCCTGGCTGCCGGCCTGGGCTATCAGCTGCTCGGGAATCTGCTTGCGCCGCATAAACAACGTGGCCTGCTGCACAAAGCCCAAGGCGCCCTCTTCATAGCTCAGTTCCCGCAGGCACTCTGCCTGCAAGCCGCGCAGGTGGGCCATCAGCAATGGGTTCGCGTAGGCTGGATGACTGAAGTGAAAGCCAAACTCTTCCGGCTGATAAGCCAGGAACTGCCGCAACAACGGGCCGGACGGGTATTCGACGGCTTCCATCAGGTCCGCAATGCCGATGTAGGCCAGGGGACGGTCGGTGTCCTTGTCGGACGCATCGACGGCGACATAGTGCTCGCCGTAGACATCGGAGTAATAAGCGCTGCTCCACTCGTCCATGCGCGCGAACAATCCGCTGAGCACCATAGGCTGCCGCGCCGGAACCGCTGCACCCGCCGCCAGCGCAGCCTTTTTCAACCACGCCAGGTACTCGCGTTGCTTGCGTGGGGAATCACCGCTGACCATCGCGTGCACGCCGCCATCCCATGTGCTCACACGCTGATAGAAGTCGCCGAGGGCCAGGTAGGCGTCGTTGCACAGGGTTTGGCGCAGGTCTCCCGAGGTCAGGTGCCCCACCATCAGCATGTTGCGCCGACTGGTATCGCGCGCCGTGGCGGAGGCCGGCCGCAGGTGGTTGAACGGCAACACTTCCTGGTTTTCCACCATCAGCAGTTCCACACGCGGGTCGTCATGCACAAACAGCGCGCTGTAGCCGCGATGCAATGTATCCAGCGCCGTTTGCGTCATGCCTGCGTGGCGCAGTGTGGCGACGCGTAATTGAAAGGTGCGAGGCGCCCGGCCCGCGAGTGTCAGCTGCGCCGCACGCAGCAAGGTCAAGGCGTAGCTGCTGCCAGCGCCAGCGCCGTGAGCGAACAGCACCTTGTATTCACCGATCCGCTCCATGCCGCCTGCCGCCACCACGATTCGTTGAATCAATAATTGAAGCGAGGTGCGTTCTGTTCGAGAAAAATGTCCAACCAAGCGTTGTAATACTTGTTGATAGACATAGTTCATGGCTTGTTCGTGAATAGCGCTCATAGTTCTACTACCTGAGTTGAAATATCAGTGTCGGGCAACCGTTAACTAACGGTGTTTGCCTGACTGTTGTTTCTGTAGGGGCGTTGCAACATGTGACATTCAATGGAGATTAGCACCGCACCCTGCCTGCCAATGGGCGCTTCGGGGCTTCCAGTCCCGGAAACGCGGCACGCTTCGAGTCGGCGGTGCTAACACCGGCGGTCTTAGGATTGTTCTGACAACTTCCTACACCGTCTTAACTTACAAACTAAAGAAGCATCTGACGCAACCAACTTAAATAATGGTTTTTCGCCTGAGCGGGCATACAGCGCTTTATTGGATTTAATGAACGCATGGGGTGACTTCAGATATTCAATCATTGCTCAATCCTTGAGATGAAAGTGAGGGAGCAATTATCAGCGCTTGAATCCTGATTAACAGATACAGAACCGGGCCTGAAACCAGTTCAGATGAGCGCAGGCATCGGGTATCGACCCCCCAGACACGACAACGCCGCACTGGGATTCAGGGCGGCGTGAGGGGCAGCAAGGTGATTTATCGGGCTAAAACGCTGAAGTCCCGATTAAAACGGTGGGCAGGTTAAATCCTGTCAAATGGCGCATTTGCCCCATGCGCCCGGGGGAAGGAATACTCGCTTGAGAATATTCCCACAGATCAAACAGCTTCTACCTGCAAGGCGACGCGCTCACGGCACGGACATTCGTCCATATAACGGTGCGCTTCAACGAACTGGCTGAACGGAAACACCGTGGTCTTCAGCGGTACCAGCACCTTGTCGGCGGTCAGTTGGTTGATGTCACGCAAGGCTCGCTGCAAGGCAACCTGGTCCTGGATGATGCCCAGTTCCGGCTTGCCGGTGAAGTTGCCGATGCAGTGCACAAAGAACTGAATGTTCTTCTGGAACGCCGCGCAGGCCGGAAATGGCGTCTGGTTGCCACCTTGCAGGCCGTACAGCACCAGGCTGCCACGGGGCGCCAACACATCGCCCAGCAGCGACATCTGCGGGCCACCCAAACCATCGAACACCACGTCAACGCCGCGGTTGTCGGTGAACTTGTTGATTTGCATCAGCAGGTCCTGCTCTTCGGTGACGATGACCTTTTCTGCCCCGAGGGACAGCAGGTACTCGCGCTCATCGCTGGTCTTGGTGGCGGCAATCACCCGCACACCCAGGGCTTTACCCAGTTGCACAAACGATGGGCCGGCACAGTGGCTGGCGTCCGTCACCAGGGCAAACTGCCCGGGTTTGACCCGCGCCAAGTCCATGTACGCAAAGTACGCAATCAGCAGCGGCGTGTAGTGCACGCTGGCTTCAATCGGGCTCAAGACGTCCGGGTAACGGGTCAAGGCCGAACGGGGCAGGACGATTTGTTCGCCATACACCGGGTAATCATTCGGGCTCTCGGCCGGGAAGCTGGCGACCTTGTCACCCACCGCCAGGTCGTCGACACCCTCGCCTACGGCCACAACCACACCGGCCATTTCATGGCCCAGGCCTGATGGCAGACGGGCATGCGACGACGCCAGGTTCTGGCGCCACAGAATGTCGTACCAACTGATGCCAATCGCTTCGACGCGCACCTGCACTTCGCCCGATGCGGGCTTAGCGGCTGCATGCTCTTCGCATTTGAGCACCTCGGCCGGACCAAACTTGTGAAAACGGATCGTGCGGGACATCGCAAACCTCGTCAAAGTAACCTCTATTGCCATGAACTCTATCTGGGCTTTCGGAGCAAGGCCACCGGTCGCCATTAATAGTCGACATGCCTGTCATTGATTCCGCACATACGGAAAACGCACCAAGCCATGTAGGAAAACTGAATTAGCCGGTGCAGAGTACCAGCCTTTCCCCGTAAGATTCATGCCGGTCATTGTTCTTATATGACCGCTCCCGTCAAGTTTACTGACGCCGCCTGGGACACAAGATGAACCGTAACGACCTGCGTCGTGTCGACCTCAACCTGTTGATCGTATTCGAAACCTTGATGCATGAGCGCAGTGTGACCCGCGCTGCCGAGAAATTGTTCCTTGGCCAACCGGCCATCAGCGCGGCGTTGTCACGCCTGCGCGGCCTGTTCGACGACCCGTTGTTCGTGCGTACCGGGCGCAGCATGGAGCCTTCGGCCCGTGCGGTCGAAATCTTCGCCCTGCTCTCCCCGGCCCTGGACTCGATTTCCACGGCCGTCAGCCGCGCATCGGAGTTCGACCCGGCCACCAGCACCGCCGTATTCCGCATCGGCCTGTCGGACGACGTCGAATTCGCCCTGCTGCCACTGCTGCTTAAACGCCTGCGGGCCGAAGCCCCCGGCATCGTGCTGGTGGTGCGCCGCGTCAACTACATCCTGATGCCCGGGCTGCTGGCCTCCGGGGAAATCTCCATCGGCGTGAGCTACACCACCGATTTGCCGGCCAACGCCAAGCGCAAGGTCCTGCGCCGCAGCAAGCCGATGCTGCTGCGGGCCGACAGCATGCCTGGGTCCATGAGCCTGGATGACTTTTGCGCCCGGCCCCATGCCCTGGTGTCGTTTGCCGGGGATTTGAGCGGGTTTCTCGATGAAGAGCTGGAGAAGCTTGGCCGCAAGCGCCATGTGGTACTGGCTGTGCCGCAGTTCAATGGACTGGGGACGTTGCTGGCGGGTACCGATATTGTCGCGACCGTGCCGGACTATGCGGCTGAGGCGTTGACTTCAGCGGGTGGCTTGCGGGCGGAAGAGCCGCCGTTGCCAGTGCGTACGTTTGAATTGCACATGGCGTGGCGTGGGTCTCAGGACAATGATCCGGGGGAACGGTGGTTGCGGTCGCGGATTCAGATGTTCTTTGGGGATCCGGACAGCCTCTGACCCATGACTTAACCATCCGTAGAACGCGTCAGCGCCTCCCACTGATCGATATCCCGCAGGGATTGCAGCAGTTTTTCCCGCACATAACCCAGCGCATCACTGCCCAGCAGCAAATGCGCCGGTGGGTTGTCGCTGGCAATCAGCGTCAACATCGCCTGCGCGGCTTTTTGTGGGTCACCCAATTGATGGCCGCTTTTTTCTTCCCGCGCCTTGCGCACCGGATCAAAGCTCGCATCGTAGTCGGCAATGCTGCGGGGCGTGCGCTGCATGGACCGTCCGGCCCAATCGGTGCGAAACGAACCCGGCGCCACGGCCGTGACAAAGATGTTGAACGGCCGGAGTTCTTTGCTCAGGGTGTCGGAGATGCCTTCCAGCGCGAACTTGCTCCCGCAGTAGTAGGCGATACCCGGCATGGTGATGGTGCCGCCCATGGACGTGATGTTGATGATGTGCCCACGGCGGCGCTGGCGGAAGTACGGCACGAAGGCCTTGGTCACGGCAACGGCGCCGAACACATTGACGTCGAACTGACGGCGCATGTCCTCCAGCGGCGACTCTTCAAAAATCCCCTCATGGCCGTAACCCGCATTGTTCACCAGGACGTCCACCGGGCCGAAGCGGGTCTCCACCTCGGCGACGACGCTGTCGATCCGCTCAAAGTCCGTGACGTCCAGAATTACGCCATGGGCGCGTTCCGCCGATAACGCTTCGAACGCCTGCAGGGCCGTCTCATTGCGCACAGTCCCGATGACTCGGTGGCCGGCAGCCAACGCCTCTGCTGCCAGCGCTTTGCCAAAGCCGCTGCTGATGCCGGTGATGAACAGTGTTTTTTGAGTACTCATGAAAAATGGCTCTCGGTGGATGTGCCCCCATGGTAGTCAGGTAAGCACTGTCGACCTATGCCGGTAACTCTATGAGGTTTGCCTATTCCTATTAGCCTCGGGGAGCCTCAATCACGTTCACCTGCTCCGCCAGCAACACCGGCAATTGCAGCTGCAAAAACGCGACCCACGTGCGCACCTTGGCATCCAAAAAACGCCTCGACGGATACACCGCGAAAATGCTGCGCTCCCTTAGCCGATAGTCGGGCAACAGCCGTACCAGCGAACCTTCCCGCAGTGCCGCACTTGCACTGAAAAACGGCAACAAACTGACGCCCATTCCTTCCTGCGTCGCCTTGACCATCGCATCCGCCACGTTGGTCCTGAAGGTGTCCCCCGGCGCAATCGCAACCTCGCCCTCTTCACCTTTGAACACCCAGACATCCTCCTGGAAATCCTGAAGGTGCAAGCGTCGGTGCTGCACCAGTTGCTGCGGACTCTCGGGCACGCCGTATCTGGCCAGATACCCCGGCGCCGCACACAGTACGCTGAACAACTGCCCCACCGTCTGGCTGACCAGCGCTGAATCCGGCAATGAATGGGCGATGGAGATCACCACGTCGTGGCCCTCTTCCAGCGGGTCCGGGTTGTGCTGTGACAGGGTCAGCTCGATGGACACATCCGGATATTGCTCGCTGTAGCGGGCAATCAACGGGGTGATCAGCACGCCAAGCCCGCTCATACAATGCAGCCGCAACCGCCCGCGCGGGTTGAGGTGTGCGCCGCTGGCCTCCGCGGTGGCTTCCCTCACGTCCTCAAGAATGTCGCGACAGCGCAGCAGGAACCGCTCGCCTGAGTCGGTAAGGCTCAGGCGTCGGGTGGTGCGTTGCAACAGGCGGGTCTCAAGGTGTTTTTCCAGCTCGGCGATCAACCGCGACACGTGTGCGCCGGACATGTCCAGAGCCTCGGCCGCCGCAGCAAAGCTGCCTGTGTCGACAACCCGGGCGAACACCTGCATCCCATTGAGCAGATCCATCAGCACTGCCCCTCGATTGCTACCTGATACGTACGAGTCATTCACCTGTTCCTGTCTTTATCCCGCTGTGGCAATCACTAAAATGAACCCTACTCACAGAGGGACTCATCATGAATATCAAATGGCTCAGCTTGATCCTGCTCTTCACCGCCACCGGCGCCATGGCGGCCGGCATCAGTGAAGCGCCGGATATCCAGCGCATTGTTTCACTCACACCCGTGCCCGGCAGTTGCCAGGTAGAACCGGCGACGATGGTTTATCTCGACAGCCAGGGCGTCAGCCACACCGTCAACTACCAGGTCATGGGTACGTGCCAGGGCGGGGTTTAAAGCAGCTTCCAGGTGTAACTGAGGATCAGCCGGTTCTCGTCGATATCGCTGCGGTAGTTTGAACGGGCCATGACGTTACGTACCCGGATGCCCAGGCCGCTCAGCGTGCCGCTTTGCACCACATAGCCGATATCCAGGTCGCGCTCGCGGTCCTTGCCTTCGTAACCGGCGCCGGTGGTCACGTTATTACCAGTGATATAGCGCACGGTGGTGGTCAGCCCCGGTATGCCCAGCGCCGCGAAGTCGTAGTCGTACCGCGCTTGCCAGGAGCGTTCGTCGGTGTAGGCGAACTCGTAGGTGGGCACCTCGTTGCCCAGTGGCGAGATGTTGGCGAAGACCCGTGGGAACGCACTGTCGCCGTACATGGCTTGATAGCCGACGTAGAAGATATGGCCGCCATGCTTGGCCGACAGCAGCGAGAAAAACGCCTGGTTGTCGATCTTGCCGAGCAGTTTGTCGCCGTCTTCCCGGGCATCGTAGTAGCCGAGGTTGGCGCCGAGTATCCAGTCGCCCATCGGCTGGCTGTGCTTGAGGCCCACAAAGTCCTGGCGGTAGATGTCCTTGAGTTGGCCATGCCAGTAGCTGACGCTGGTGCGGTTGGTGTTGAAGGTGTAGTCGCCGCCGACATAGTTGAACGCATCACTTTCTGCCCCGCGTTGCGGCACATGGCCGAGCATGGCGATCATCTTCTCGTCGCCGGCTTCGTTGCGCAGGCTGGTGGTGGTCAAATGCCCGGCCTGTAGCGTCAGGCCCGCGATTTCGCCGGAGCTGACACTCACGCCCTGGTAGCTGGGCGGCAACAGGCGAATGTCACTGAAGGCCAATACCGGCAGGTTGGGTTGCAGTTCGCCAACCTTCAATTCGGTTTTGGAGAGTTTCGCCTTGAAGGTCAGGCCCAAACGGCTGTAGTCGTCCGGGGCACTGCCATCGCCCTTGACCGGGAGCAAGCCGGTATTGGTCCGGTCCGGGCTGCTGTCGAGTTTGAGCCCCAGGGTGCCTAGGGCATCCAAACCAAAACCCACGGGCCCCGGGGTATAGCCGGATTTGTAGGTCAGGATAAAACCCTGGCCCCACTCCTGCGCCTTTGATTGCTTGTTGGCGCCCACGATGTCCGAAAAGTCGCGGCTGAAATAGTAATTGCGGGCCTGCAAGGTGGCTGTGGAGTCTGCGAAAAAACCACCCTCAGCCGCCGTCGCCGCAAGGGGCATGCCCAACAGGGACAGCCAGATACGTTGTGTATTCATGTCGTTGCTCTTAGTTATTGTTATCGACAGTTATTGCGCCGGGGCGGCGACCACCTCTGGCCGGCCTCGACGTTCATTCAGGGCGTACCCCGTCATCGCCAGCACCGCGATAGCCCCAGGAATGGCAAAGGCCATGAAGTTCAGGTGCAGGGGCAACTCAATGCCCATCAGTGCGCCGCCCAACAGCGGACCTACGATGGCGCCCGTGCGGCCAATACCGGAAGCCCAGCCGAGGCCAGTGGCTCGAATGTTCAAGCCATAGAGTTGTGCGGCACCGGCGTACAGCAGGATCTGTGTGCCAATGGTGGTGGCGCCCGCAAAAAAGATCAGCAGATACAAGACCGGCATCGGGCTATTGATCCCCAGCAGGCTGATGGAAACCAGCGCGGCGATGAAGAAGCCGATCACCACCTTCACCAGGTTAAGCCGGTCACACAGCCAGCCGCCGACGAGCGCCCCGGCAATGCCACCAAAGTTCAGCGCCAGCAGGAAGGACAGGCTCGACCCCAAGCTGTAACCGGCACCCGCCATCAGCTTGGGCAGCCAGGAACTCAAGGCGTAAACCATCAACAGGCAGCAGAAAAACGCGACCCAGATCGCCGCCGTCCTCAGGCCCAGTCCATGGCGGAACAACTCCAACACGGAGGCACCTTTGCCTTTTCCGGTGCTGATGTGCAGCTCATCTTCCGGGTTGATCGAAATGTGCGGCGACAGGCGCTTGAGCAGCGCACGCGCCTGCTCCTGTCGGCCCTGACGGATAAGGAACCCGATGGATTCGGGCAGCCAATACACAATCAATGGCATGAGCAGCAGCGGGATGGCCGCCGCGAAGAACATGGACGGCCAACCGAAACGCGGCAACATGAAAATCCCGACCCCGGCCGAGAGCATGCCGCCCAGCGAATAACCGCCGAACATCACTGCCATCAGGATGCTGCGCATTTTCTTCGGCGCGTATTCAGTAATCAGTGCGGCCGCGTTGGGCATCAGCCCGCCGCAGCCAAGCCCGGCGATAAACCGGCAAATACCAAATTCAGTCGGGCTGCTGGCAAAACCGTTAATCACGGTGGCGACGCTGAACAACGCAAAGCAGATGGCGATGCCTTTGCGGCGACCAAACTTGTCCGCCAGGCTACCGAAGATCAGCGCTCCGAACATCATGCCAAACAGGGCGTAACTGCCCAGCGCGCCGGCCTGTAAGGGCGTCAGCCCCCATTCCGTCATGATCGATGGCAAGACCACGCCATAGATAAACAAGTCATACCCGTCAAAGATCAACAGCAAGGCACACAGGCTGACTACCAACCAGTGGAAACGGTTGAAACGGGCGTTGTCGATAATCGAATTAACGTCATGGGTACGCATGGCAATGCTCTCTTTATTGTTGTTGTGAGTCAGTGTCTGCAGGTACAGCGATGGGTCAGCCGAGGTCGCCGCCTCCTACCGGCAAGGTGACGCCCGTGATGTAAGAAGCCTCATCGGAGGCGAGAAACAGAATCGCGCCGGCTTGTTCGTCGATGCTGCCGTAGCGCTTCATCGGGCTGCTGTCGAGGGTCTGGTCGACAATCTGTTGGTACCAGACGCGCTCTTGGTCGCTCTGGGGCTGGCTGTTGCGCGGGATCCGGCGCGGTGGTGCTTCGGTGCCACCCGGCGCGGTGGCATTGACCCGAATGCCGCTGCCGGCGGTCTCCAGGGCCAGGCATGCGGTCAGGGCGTTCACGCCGCCCTTGGCCGCGCCATACGGCACGCGGTTCACCCCACGGGTGGCGACGGACGAGACATTGACGATGGCGCCGCTGCCCTGCTCCAGCATGTAGGGCAGCACGCAATGGCAGCACCACAGCGTCGGAAACAGCGAACGACGCACTTCAGCCTCGATTTCGTTCTCGGCGTAATGTTCGAACGGCTTGGCCCAGATGGTCCCGCCGACGTTGTTGACCAGAATGTCGATACGCCCGAATCGCGCCTTTGCGGCGGCCATCACGCGCGCGCATTCGGCGTGCTGTTCAAGGTCGGCAGTGAGGACCAGCGCCCGCTCATGCTGCAACTCATGCACGAGCTCCGAGCGGTCGACCGCCACCAACCAGGCGCCCTCTTCCAGCAAACGCTCGGCGACACGCCGGCCGATCCCCTGGGCGGCGCCGGTCACCAGCGCGACCTTGGTGTTGAAACGTGGGTTCATGGGGCTTTCCTCAGGCGGCGTCGCCGGTGACGATGGCGTTGGGTGTGAACTTCTCGTAATGGAAGCTGGCGGGCGTTACGCCCTGGTTCTTGAAGTGCTGGCGTACTGCATCGACCATCGGCGGCGGCCCGCACAGGTACACATCCACGTCGCCGTCGTTCAGCACGTCGTCGGCCATGTGTTGGGTGACATAGCCCTGCTGCGGATGCGCTGTCTGTGGGTCGGCCACGCAGCTGACAAAACTGAAATTGGGCAGGCGTTTGGCGAAGGCTTCCAGCACGTCGACCATCACCAAATCCTGATCCCGCGTCACGCCGTAGATCAGCCTGACCGGCCGGGTTTCCCCACGTTCGGCCAGCACTTCGAGCATCGACAGGAACGGCGCCAACCCGGTGCCGCCCGCCAGCAACAACAACGGCCGCGCCACTTCACGCAGGTAGAAACTGCCCAGTGGTCCGGTCATCGGTACGGCGTCGCCCGGCCGGGCGCGGTCCAGCCAGCCACTCATCAGCCCGCCGGGCACATGCTTGATCAGGAAGCTGGCGCGTTTGTCACCGGGCTTGCTGCTGAAGGAATAAGAGCGGGTCTGCCCGCTGTCGGGCACGCCGATATTCACGTATTGGCCCGGCAGGAACACCGGCGCCTGGTCCAGCTCGAAACTCACCTCCAGGGCGGCATCGGCATGCCGGGTAATGCTCGCCACCGTCGCGGCAAACTGCGCGGTGCCGGTCTTGCACGCACCGGACGGCACCGGCACGGCAATCACGCAATCGGATTGCGGCACCATTTGGCAGGTCAGCACCTGGCGCTCGCCGGCTTCATCCTCGCTCAGGGCGTCTTCGATATAGTCGTCGCCCAAGTCATAGGCGCCGGTTTCACAGCGGCATTTGCAGGTGCCGCACACACCGTCCGAGCAGTCCATGGGCAGGTTGATACGTTGGCGAAAGGCCGCGTCGAGGACCTTTTCACCCACCTTGCAGTCGATGAAACGGGTCACTCCGTCCTCGAAGTTCAGGGCAATGGAGTACGTCATGGGCGTGTCCTCAGATGTGGTAGATATCGATGACCTGATGGATGTAGTCGTTTTTCAGCACCACCTTCTTGCGCGTGATCAGCGGCTGTTCGGCGCGGATGTCCAGGCGATAGAACGAGGTGCCGAAGTACGTATCCGTGCTCTTGTAGCGATGGCTGAGGGTTTGCCAGTTGAAACGCAGCTCCACGTGTTGCCCGTCATCGGCCAGCACTTCGAGGTTGGTGATCAGGTGCGCGGTGCGCGGCTCCGGGGTGCTGGCGCTGGAGCGCTCGGTCTTGATCCGGAACACGCGGTCTTCCAGGCCGTCGCGGCTGGGGTAATAGATCAGCGAAATTTCGCTCTGGGGGTCTTCGGTCAGGGTGTCTTGGTCATCCCAGGCCGGCATCCAGTACTCGACCTTGGGTGAATAGCATTCGAGCCATTCGTCCCACTGGCGGTCATCCAGCAGGCGCGCTTCGCGGTACAGAAAGTCCAGCAGGCGGTCGCGGGAAGCACTCATGACAGCACCTCCTTGTCCGTGGCGATCAAGCCTTGCTGCTCACGCTCAATAGCGCGTTGCAGGCTCTGGGCCCAGTGGGCGTGCTGGCGCACGAACAGCCCTTCGTCCTCGGTTTTGACGCCACTTAGCTGCGGGTTCATGCCCATGGCCTTGGCATTTTCGTCGGCGCCTTCCACCCACTGTTTCGCGCCGCGGCTGAGGTCATTCCACAAGGTGGTCGCGCCCTGGTAGCCGGTCTGGCAGGCGCGGAACTCTTCCAGGTCGTCCGGCGTACCCATGCCGCTGACGTTGAAGAAGTCTTCGTACTGGCGAATGCGCGTGGTGCGTTCCTCGGCACTTTCGCCCTTGGGCGCCATGCAGTAAATCGTGACTTCGGTCTTGTCTACCGCAATTGGCCGCACCACGCGGATCTGCGTGGAGAACTGGTCCATCAGGTACACATTCGGGTAGAGGCACAGGTTGCGGGTTTGATCGACGATAAAGTCCGCACGTTCCTGGCCCAGACGCTCGGCCAGCGCTTCACGGTGAGCATGCACCGGGCGCACTTCGGGGTTGAGCAGGCGCGTCCAGAGCAGAATATGCCCGTGCTCGAAGGCATAGACGCCGCCCAGGCTTTTCGACCAGCCATTAGCGTCGACGGTGCGCGTACCTTCGGCTTCGTAGTTGCGGCGGCCCATGGTCGCCGAGTAGTTCCAGTGCACGGAGCTGACGTGATAACCATCGGCGCCGTTTTCGATCTGCAGCTTCCAGTTGCCGTCATACACATACGACGAACTGCCCCGCAGCACTTCCAGGCCCAGCGGTGCCTGGTCGACCATCTGGTCGATGATCACCCGGGTTTCGCCCAGGTAGTCGCTGAGTTCCGGTACCGTCTCGCTGAGGCTGCCGAACAGGAAGCCGCGATAGTTTTCGAAACGGCCAAGGCGCTTGAGGTCGTGGGAGCCGTCACAGTCGAAGCTGTCGGGATAGGCGCCGGTCTTGGCGTCTTTCACTTTGAGCAGCTTGCCGGCGTTGCTGAAGGTCCAGCCGTGGAACGGGCAGGTAAACGAGCCTTTGTTGCCTTGTTTACGGCGGCAGAGCATGGCGCCACGGTGGGCGCAGGCGTTGACCAGGCCGTGCAGCGTGCCTTGCTTGTCGCGGGTGATGACCACGGGCTGGCGGCCAATCCAGGTGGTGAAGTAGTCGTTGATCTCTGGCACCTGGCTTTCATGCGCCAGGTAGATCCAACCGCCTTCGAAAATGTGCTTCATCTCCAGGGCAAACAGGTCGGGGTCGGTGAAGATGTCGCGGCGGCAGCGGAACACCCCGGTGGCGGGATCTTCCTGGACGGAGTCGCGCAGTTGTCGGGCGAGTCGGTCGAATGTGCTGATCATGGGGTAGGCCCTCGGTTGTTCTTGTATCAGGCCCCACCACCTTATGTGCTTGCCCTACCCCTCAATATCCGCTGACTGCAATTCGCTATCCGCCTGGCGCAAGCCGACGCTTCCATGTCTGCGAGGGCAACTCGCCGAAGCGTTTGCGATAGGCTTCGGAGAACCGCCCGAGGTGTACAAACCCGTGATCCAGCGCCACCTCGGTGACGCTGCGCGCCGTGGCCAGTTGCAGCATGGTGTGCACCCGCTCCAGCTTGCGTTGGCGCATGTAGTCCCGGGGCGACAGGCCGACCTGGCGTTCAAACAAGGTATACAGCGACCGCTCGCTGACCCTGGCGATGGCCATCAGTTGTTCGACGCTGATGTCGTCCGTCAGGTGCTCCTCGATAAACTGGCGCACCGCTTCAAAGCCGCCGCCTTGATCGGGCCGCGGGATCACCCGCAGGACGTTACTGGCCAGCAGCGCCAATAACTTATTGGCGACGATGCGCTCATACAGGCCCTGCACTTCCGGCTCGGCGGCGTTTTCGGCCTCGTGGCAGATCAGCCCCAGCAGTTGCAGGAACCCGCCCATTTCAGTGAGTGCATGGCGCGGCGCCGCAAAACGGATGCCCGGCTGCGGTAACGTCCAGTGCTGTTCAAGGCAGGCGTTTTCCAGCAGGCGAACCGGCACTTTGACGATGAATTTTTCGCAGTCGGCGGAATAGGTCAGGTCCACCGGGTCATCCGGGTTGATCAGCAGCACTTCCCCCGGGCCCAGCACCTGCTCTTCGCCACGGGAGTTCGAGCGGCAGTGGCCGTGCAGCAGGATTTGCAGGTGGTAGATGGTTTCCAGCGCCACCGACGTCACCCGCACCGGCGCACCGTAGCTGATGCGGCACAGGTCCAGGCTGGAGAAGGTCCGGTGACTGATGCTCGCCTGCGGGCGGCCCTTGGGGGGCAGGCGGATGCAGTGGCTGCCTACGTGCTGGTTGACGTAGTCGGACACGGCATAGGCATCTGCACGATCGAAAATCTGGCTGCGCTCACTCAATAGCACGGTCATGGTTGCGCCTTTTATTGTTATGGGCCCTGCGTGTGTACTTCACCGCAGAGTGATGCGGGGGACGCAAACCGTCCAATATTCAATAGGTGTTGCTTCATACCCCGAAGGTATCGTGGGTTCACTTGCGTTGCAGTACCGACTCCCCGGCCTGGGGCGGCAAGCGCAGGTTATCCAGCAACGCCACGCCGGCAATCACCGCGACCAACAGAAACGTCAGCTGGAAATCGGCGGTGGCGGCCTGCCCGGTATTGCCGTGAAAATTCATGGCAAAACGTAACAACAGCGCGCCAATCGCCACGCCCATGGCCATGCTCAGCTGGAAAAACATACTGAACAAGGTTGAAGCATCGCTCATCTGCGCCTTGGGTATATCGGCAAACCCGAGGGTGTTGAACAAGGTGAACTGCATGGAGCGTGACAGCCCACCGACGAACAGAATGAACAGGATCAGCGCCCAGCTCATGCGCTCATCCAGCAACGCACAGGCGGCAATCGCCAGTACGCCAAGGATGCCGTTGATCATCAACACCGGACGGAAACCCCAACGCTGCATTACCCAGGTGGTGAACGGCTTCATCGCCAGATTGCCGGCAAATACCGCGAGCACCAGCAATCCCGCATCGAAGGCCGAGAGACCGAACGCCAGTTGAAACATCAACGGCAGCAGGAACGGCAAGGTGCTGATGGCCACCCGGAAAATCGACCCGCCACACAGGCACACACTGAAGGTGCGCACGCTCACCACACCCAACGCCAGTAACGGCTGGGCATGCCGGCGCATATGGCGCCAGGCAAAGGCACCGAGCATCACGCCTGCGCCACTGAGCAACAGGCCCTGCAACAGGCTGCCACGGCTTTGCCCGAGCAGTTCGACACCGTACAACAGCGCCGCGCTGGCGACGCCCACCAGCAGGAAACCGCTGAAATCGAAGGTGCGGGCAGTGACCTCGTCGTGCTTGGGGATCAATACCAGCGTCGCAATCAACGCCAGCAGGCCCAGCGGCAGGTTGAGGTAGAAAATCCACGGCCAGGACGCGTGGGTGACGATAAACCCGCCCACCGGCGGCCCGAGTATCGGCGCCACCAGGCCGGGCCAGGTGATAAATGAAATCGCCCGCACCAGGTCTTTTTTCTCGGTGCTACGCAGCACCGCCAGGCGCCCCACCGGCACCATCATCGCCCCGCTGATGCCCTGCAACACGCGCGCGGCAACGAAGGTTTCGAGGCTGTCACTCCAGCCGCACAGCAATGACGACACGCTGAACAGCACAATCGCCGAACCGAATACCCGCCGCGACCCAAAGCGGTCGGCCAGCCAGCCGCTGATGGGAATAAACACCGCAACGGCGAGCATGTAGGCGCTCATGCCGATGTTCACGTCCACCGCGCCCACCCCGAAGGTTTTGGCGATGTCCGGCAACGCAGTAGCGATCACCGTGGCGTCCAGGTTCTCCATGAAAAAGGTGACGGCGACCAACAAGGCAATCAAGGTTGAGCGGCGTTGGGAGATCGACGTCATTGCTGTTCACTCAGGGTTTCGTAGCGGCACTTTATCAATAAGTACGTGCGTGATGCCCCGCAATATTCCCGCCCCACAACGTAGCGCGTGGTAACGAATCGCCCCGAATTGGTGTGCGCGCCTACAAAAAAAGCCCTCGCCTCCCATCAAAACTCATCAAAAAACCCTTAATCAATCTACTTGGCACGATAAACGCTTACCCACTAATACAGGATTGTTGAACAATCACGACTACCCCTGAATCCAGCAACCGAGGCGACAAACATGCAAAAAGGTCTGAAGGGCAAGAACACCAAGCGCACCCTGGGGCTAGCGATCACCCTGGCGTGTGTGGCACCGCTACTGTCGGCTGCCGAGGTCAAGGGCACCCTCAAGCAGGGCGAGCTGTCGATCGGCTCCGACCTCACCTACCCGCCTTACACCTACCTTGAGCAAAAGACCCCCGCCGGTTTCGACCCGGAGTTCATGCAGTTGATGGGCAAGCAACTGGGGCTGAAACCGCGCTTTCTCGACACCCGTTTCGCCAACCTGATCCTCGGCGTCAACGCGCAGCGTTTCGACGTGGTGGCCTCGGCGCTGTATGTCACGCCCGAGCGCGCCAAACAGGTGGATTTCCTCAGCTACCTGAAGACCGGCTCTTCGCTGATGGTGCTCAGCGCCGGTGACTTCAAACCCCAACGCCCGGAAGACCTGTGCGGCAAGCGCGTCGGGTCGATCAAGGGCGCGTCGTGGGTGCCGAAGCTGAACAAGGTTTCGGCGGACTACTGCCTCCCTGCGGGCAAGCCGGCGATCGAGTCGCGTGAGTTCCCGACGTCTCCGGAAGCCGCCCAGGCCCTGCTCGCCCAAGCGGTCGACGTGCAGATGGAAGACGCGGCGGTCGCCAAGATCACTGTGGAAAAACTGCAAGGCAAAACCGTGATCAGCTCAAACGAATTGATCTACCCGGTGGTGGTCGGCCTGGCAGTGCGTAAAGAAAACCCGGCACTGCTCCAGGAACTGACCGGTGCCCTGAGCCAGATCAAGCAGGACGGCAGCTACGGCAATCTGCTTGCGCGCTACAACCTGGCCGAGCCGAACGCCGCCGAAATCACTGCGGCACTGGGTAACTGAAACGCGGAGCACCTTTATGCAATTCGATTGGCACTACACCCTGGGCCTGTTGTGGAACGGCGACTTCTGGCGCGCCGTCGGCACTGTGGTCGAACTGAGCCTGGAAACCTGGCTGCTGGGCATTGTGCTGGGGTTTTTCCTGGCCCTGGCCCGGCAGTCTGAACGGCGCTGGCTGCGGGATTGCGCCGGGGTCTACATCTGGTTCTTCCGCAGCCTGCCGTTACTGGTTCTATTGATCTTTGTCTACAACCTGCCCCAGGTGTTTCCGTCCACCAGCGTGGTGTTGTCCAACCCTTACTCCGCGGGCCTGATCGCCCTGGTATTGAGTGAGGCGGCCTACATCGCCGAGATTCATCGGGGCGGCTTGCTGGCGGTGGTCAAGGGGCAGCGCGAAGCCGGCAAGGCGTTGGGCGTGGGTTATCGCGGCGTGCAGCGCCTGATCGTGGTGCCCCAGGCGCTGCGGGTGGCATTGCCGACACTGGCCAACGAATACATCACCATCGTCAAGCTGACCTCGCTGGTGTCGGTGATTTCGCTCTCGGAAATCCTGCTGGTGGGCCAACAGCTCTACACCCAGAACTTCCTGGTGATGGAGACCATGCTGGCCGTGGCATTCTATTACGTGTTCATCGTGACGGTGTTCAGCTGGCTGCTGCGGGTGCTTGAAAACCACTTGGACGTGACCCGCCGCAAACCCAAGGCAATCGCGCCCGCTGAACTCGACCAGGTGGCGACGCGTCGTGCGTCCGGCCAGGCCGAGCCCGGCGAGTTTGCGTTGCAGGCCCGCGCAGTGCGCAAGGCCTATGGCGAGCTGGAAGTGCTCAAGGGTGTCGAACTGAATGTGCGCTGGGGCGAGGTGGTGTCGATCATCGGCCCGTCGGGCTCGGGCAAGACTACGTTGATTCGCACCATGAACGGCCTCGAAAGCCTGGACCGTGGCGAAATCACCCTGCAAGGCCAGCCGTTCCTGCGTGGCACTCAGGAGCCCCAGGGTGCGCTGGGTCACAAGGTGCATATGCGCGGCATCGTGCATGTCGGCATGGTGTTCCAGGGGTTCAACCTGTTCCCGCATAAAACCGCCCTTGAGAACGTGATGCTCGCGCCCGTCTACCATGCCCATGGGGGCGGCGAAGAACTGCGCCTGTTGAGCCTGGCCCTGCTGCGCAAGGTCGGCATGCTGGAGCACGCCGGCAAGTACCCGCATCAATTGTCCGGCGGCCAACAGCAGCGTGTGGCAATTGCGCGCGCCTTGGCGATGCGGCCGTCGGTGATGCTGTTTGACGAACCCACCTCAGCCCTCGACCCGGAGCTGGTGGGCGACGTACTCGCGGTGATCGAAGAGCTGGCTCGCGAAGGTATGACCATGGTCATCGTGACCCATGAAATGAACTTCGCGTTCAAGCTCTCCGATCGTGTGGTGTTCATGGAAGGCGGCGAGATTATTCAGGACGCCCCGCCGCGTGAAATGCTCGAACAACGCAGCGAACGCATGACCAAGTTCCTCAAAGACGTCCAACTGGCGTGAGCCCAAGGAGCCCCAACGTGAGTCAAGCCAAGGAACCCAGCCTGTCGCTGGCCGACCAGGTTGCCATCGAGCTGCGTGAAGACATCATCGGCGGCCGCCTGCTGCCCGGCATGCCGCTGGTGGAGAGCGAGCTGGTGAACGCCTACAACGCCTCGCGCAACACCGTGCGCGAAGCCCTGCATCACTTGGGCCGCGAAGGCCTGACCAGTTACGTGCGCAACAAAGGCGTGATCGTGCGCCGCCTCGGGGTGGATGAAGTGCGTGACCTCTTTAAGGTGCGTCGCACCCTGGAGCTGCAGGCCATCGCCGCCAGCAAGCCGTTGCGCGAGTACCAGTCCGACTTGATGCTCGAGTCCATCGAGGCCGCGCAATTGGCCCAGGATCGCGAAAACTGGCAGGCCTTCGGTACTCACAGCCTGCGCTTTCACCAACACATCGTCGGGCTGATGCGCAGCCCGTTGCTGGACGAATTCTTTACCCATATTGCAGCCCAGATGCGCCTGGTGTTTTCCAACGCGCCCAGCGAGGAAACCTTCCAGAAACCCTGGCTGGAACGCGACCGGCAGATTCACGACCTGTTGGTTGACGGCCACAAGCAAGCCGCCAGGGAAGCCCTGGGCAGCTACCTCAACGACTCCGAATCGGTGCTGCTGGACATTCTGAGCAGCATCCCCAAACCCTGAAGCGAGGACCTACCATGTACAAGGACTATCCAGCGGCCTACCAAGTCAGCAAAGGCGCTGCCTTGCAGGTCGACAAAGCCTTTTATGACCGCGTGCGCGAGTCCCGGGACGGCCGCACCCTGATCGAACAATTTGAAGTGCCGATCCGCACCGGCCGCGCCTGGAAAGTGCCGGCCGGCCATGTGTTCCGTGTGACCACACCGGTGGGCCCGCAGGTCGGCGACTTCAACGTGTGGAGTGCAAACGACCCTCGCGAGCGCATGTGGGCGGCACGCACCCGCCAGTTGCAAGGCGCTCACGTCAGCACCTATGACCGCCTGTGGTCGAATTTGCCGTTTTTGCGGCCGATGGTCACCATCACCGACGACAGCCTGGCCGACTACGGCATCGACGAACACGGCGGGCGCCTGCACGATTTGCTCGGCACGCGCTGCGACCCTTACGTGAACAAGATGCTCACCGGCGAAGACTTCCACCACCACTGCCACTCCAACCTGACTCGGGCCGTGCTGCCCCACGGCCTGACCGAGTTCGACGTGCATGACGTGTTGAATATCTTTCAGTGCACCGGCCTGAATCACGACGACATGTACTTCATGAAAGCCTGCCCGGCCAAACAGGGCGACTATCTGGAGTTTTTTGCCGAAATCGACCTGCTGTGCGCCCTCTCCACCTGCCCGGGTGGCGACCTGTCGCTGCCGATGTGGGGCCCGGACGCCGAAGACCCGCTGAAGGTCTGCCGTCCATTGGGGGTTGAGATCTACCGCCTCGACGACGCGCTGCTGGAAGGCTGGAAACAGCCCGAACGCGCCGCCTATAACGGCAACCATGGCCTGTTGATCCCCAAGGCTGACTGGGAAAAGTAACCGCCAGATTGACACCTGGGGCGCCGCGCCTCAGGTGTTCTGGGCGATCCTGCGGCTGATAAAACTGAAGGCCAGCACCACAAAAATCAGCACGCCGGTGGCCACCTGCTGCCAGTAAAAATTCCAGCCGATCAACAGCAAGCCATTGGCAATGACGTTGATAAACAGCACACCCAGCAGCGTGCCCGGAATATTCGCCCGGCCCTGGCGATTCAACGTGGTGCCGATAAATACCGCACCAATCGCATTCAGCAGGAACGCATTGCCCGACAGCGGCACATAAGCGCTCACCGTCGAACTGAGCAGAATCCCCGCCACCCCACACGCCAGCGCAGCGGCCAATACTGTGGTGGTGACAATGCGCCGTACCGATAACCCTGAGTAATACGCCAGCAGCGGCTGGGTGCCTTGGGCCAGCAGTTCGCGCCCCAGGCGTCCACGGGCCAGCAACAGGCCGTAGACCACTGCCAATACCAGCACGATCAACAACGGCAACGGCACACCCAACGGGCTGAAGCTCGCCAGTTCCGGCTTGAAGCCCTGGGCGATGTAGATCGGCTGGCCACCGTCCGAGAGCAACTGCTGGGCACTGGTGCCGATAAACAAGGTGCCGAGGGTCGCCAGGAACGGGCTGATCCGCAAACCCGCGATCAAGCCGGCGTTGAACAGTCCTACCAGCAACCCGGCGGCCAACGCACCAGCGATCGCCACACCCAACCCGTGCCCGGCGTTCAGTAACACTACAAAGCTGAAACTGGCGAAATCCAGCGCGGTGCCCACCGACAGGTCGATGCCACCGGCCGCCACCGCGTAGGTCATGCCGATGGCGACAATCGCCAGCAGCACGAAGTTGTTCAGCACCAGGCTTTTGAGATTACCGCCACTGAGGAACCCGGGTGCCTGCCAGGCAAACACCATGACGATGGCCACGAACACCAACGGTAACGTCAGGGGTAACAGTGAACGCCACCCACCGCCATGTGCTTGTAGCGTCGATACCTGACTCATGAAGGCTCTCCCCGGTTCAATGCACTGGAAGCCGCGACCACCAGCAAAATCAGCACGCCCTGCACACCGTTGACCCAGAAGCTCGACAGGTTCAGCAGTTGAAACCCGTTGATCAAAAAGCCGATCAGCAAGGTCGCCAGCAAGGTGCCGGGGATGCTCGCCACCAGTCGCCGGGAAAACACCACGCCGAGAAAGGCAATCGCCACCACCGATAGCAGCATGTCGCCGGAGCCGGTGGTGCTGCCGCTGAAAAATGCCGCTGAACACAAAGCCGCCACGGCGGCACACAACCCCGACAACAGATAGCTGGAAAGCACATACGCTGGCACCCGAATGCCCGCAGCCTCAGCGGCGTGCGGGTATTCCCCGACGGCATGCAGGCGCAGGCCATACGCCGTGTGCTGGATCAACAGCGTCAGCACGAAGGCCGTCACCAGCAACACCCAGGCGAGTGCCGGCACTGCCAGCCAGGTCCCGCCGCTGAGCAGGTCGAGCAACGGTGAGTCGGTGGAGACCACGGTGTTTTCGGTCAGGACCAACTCCAGGCCGGCCAGAACATTCATGCTTGCCAGGGTCGCGAGCAACGGTGGCAAACGCAGTACCACCACAGCCAGGCCATTGAGCAGGCCGACCGCCAGGCCACAGCCCAAGGTCAGCAGCAGGCTGGCCCAAAGGTCGAGACCGGCATTGTTGAGTCGGCTGAACAGTGCAGCGCACAACCCCAGATTGGCCGCCAGCGACAGGTCCAGCCCGCCAGCGACGACATTGGAACCGCCGCCAATGATCACGCAGGTCAGGCCGAAGGCAAGCACCCCCAGGATGGCCGACTGGCTGAACACATTGGCGATATTACCCACCGACAAAAAGTTTGGCGCGGCCACGGCAAACCCCAGCAGGATCGCCAGGAACACCCCCACCGAACCGCGCCGCAACACCAGTACCCACAACCGTTGGGACAAGCCCGGCGCAGCCGTCTCAAGCAGGGACATGCGCCACCTCCCGATTCACCGGCACGGATACCGTGGGCGGCACAGCCCCCGTGGCACACGCCAGCAATTGATCACTGTCCGCCTCACCGGCCAGGAACTCACCGGCAATCTCGCCTCGATGCAACACCAGGATGCGGTCGCAAATTCCCAGCAGCTCGGGCAAGTCCGAAGACAGCACCAGCACCGCAGCCCCCTCTTCCACCAGGCGCCCGATCAGGCGATAAATCTCGACTTTGGCGCCCACATCCACCCCCACGCACGGCTCATCCAACAGATACACCGCCGAGCGTCGACTCAACCATTTGCCCAAGGCAACTTTCTGCTGGTTACCCCCGCTGAGTTGGCTGACCGCGGCCTGCGGACCTGGCGCCTTGATTGCCAGTTCGTCGATCAGGCGCAGGCTTTCGGCCTGTTCCTGGCGCTTGTTCAGCAAGCCCCAACGGCTGAACCGCGCAAGCCCGGCCAGTGTGAGGTTTTCCAGCACCGAGAGCAGCGGCGAAATCCCTTGGCTGCGGCGCTCTTCCGGCACCAGGGCAATCCCTCGAGCGATGGCGTCGCCGGGTGAACGCAGGCGCAACAAGCGGCCTTCCAGGTGGATGCTGCCGCTGTCGGCACGCGCTACGCCAAACAGGGTCTTGAGCAAGTCTTTAGCGCCCGACCCGACCAGCCCGGTCAGTCCGACGATTTCGCCTCGGCGCAGCTCCAGGTCGATCTCCCGGTAGCGCCGGGCCAGGCTCAACGAGCGCACCTGCAGCAACGGTTCACCCAGTTCGACCTGAGCCTTGGGATACATGTCCTGCACCTCACGATTGACCATCAACCGCGCAATCTGCGCGCTGGAGGTATGCCGTGGCTCCACCACCGCCACATCACGACCATTGCGCAACACCGTCACCTCATCGCACAGGCTGTCGATTTCCTGCAGGTAATGGGAGATGTAGAGGATTGATAAACCCTGGTCCCGCAGGCGCTTGACGATCCGCAGCAACTGGTCGACCTCGCGCTTGACCAACGCCACGCTGGGCTCGTCGAACACCAGGATTTTCGGCTGGCGAATCAACGCCCGGGTGATTTGCAGCACCTGGCGCTCGGCGCTGTTCAGCTCGCCTACCAACGCGTCGGCCGGCAGTTGCAGCTCAAAATATTCCGCCAGCAAGCGCTCGGCCTCACGCTGCTGCCGACGCCGATCCACAAACGGGCCACGGCGTAATTCATGCCCGAAAAACAGCGCCTCGCCCACGGTAAAACTCGCCGGCAACAGGCGCTCCTGATGGATGAACTGCACGCCCAGGGCATCCACCTGGCGCGGCGATAGCGCGGCATACGCCTGGCCGTCAATGCTCACCTGCCCCGAGTCCGCCTTGTGGATCCCCGCCAACACCTTGATCAAGGTCGACTTGCCGGCACCGTTCTCACCCACGAGGCCATGAATGGTGCCGCGCTCGACTTTCAGGCTCGCATCATCCAGCGCCAGGGTGGCGCCGAAACGTTTGTGCAGGTGCTGCAAGTGCAATGCAGCCATTAATCACCCCGCAGTTGCTGGACCTGCGCCAGGTTGGCAGCCGTGGTCAGCAGCGTCGCGACGTGAGTTTCCTTGGGCAGGTCACGCTGCCCGGCCAGGTAGCGGGCCACGTTCTGCACCGCGGTCTTGCCGATCAGCGCCGGCTGCTGGGCGACCACTGCGCCCACCGGTGAATTGGCCTGGCCGAGCAGCTCCAGCACTTCAGGCGTGCCGTCCACACCATAAGTCTTGATCTCGGTGCGCTTGGCATCGATCAACGCCTTGCTCGCCCCCAGTTGCGGAATGTCCCACGCCGCCCAGATCGCCGAGACACTGCCGGCCGGGTACTTGTTGAGCAACGCGGACACTTGGGAATACGCATCCTGCACGGTGTTGGGGATCACATCCCGCAACTCCGGCTCGATGATTTCCAGTTGCGGGTGATCCTTGAGCGCCAGCTTCAACTGGTCATAGCGAATCGCGCACACCGGCACGCCGTAGAAGCCATTGAACACCAGGATCTTGCCCTTGCCGCCGGCGTCCTTGATCAGTTGATCGGCCAAGGCCTTGCCGGTGGCGACGTTATCCGAGGTGGTGTTGTTGAGGCTGTACTGCGAAGGCGCGTCGATGGTGAACAGCGGGATGCCGGCCTTGCTGATGCGCTTGAGCCACGGGTCGATCACGCTGAGGGTGCCGAGGGTCTGGATCACCGCATCGGGTTTCTGGGTGACCACGGTTTGCAGTTGGGTCACCAGGTTCTTGTCATTGCGCCCGGCGTCGAGGGTGATCGGCGTGCCGCCGAGGCGCTTGATCTCGTCGACCTGGGCCTGGAATGCCTTGATATCGAAATAGTGACTGGTGCCGGTCATGCTCACGGCAATGTGCTTGCCGGCCAGGGACGGCACCGCGTCGTCGCCCTCGGCGGCCTGGGACAGCGCGGGGTGGCCCAGCAACAGCGCTGCGCCAAGCCAGATGAAACGGAAACGTGAGAAAAAAGTGCAAGGCATACAAGGCTCCGCTGAGCTACGGGTGAAAGGGTTCACCTGTGTGCATTGCAGAGCCCATGCCATAAATTATTGTTAATAAAATCAATCAGATAAAAACAACGGCTGGCATCACGCTGTCCCGCGTAAACCATAAGTGTCCGACTGGTGTTGCCCAGCCAACAGTTGCACACACCCAAGACCGCCGCCTACTGCACGATCATTCAATATCCATGGGGCCGTTGGGCCTAACGTAAGGCTCCGATCTGCTGAAACCCTGGAACCTCCGATGCCTGCCACCTCCGCTTCGACGCATTACACTTCGATCAACTTCGCGCAAAAATACGCCCTGTTCAGCGAGCAATGGGCGCCCAAGGTCGTCGCGCAAATGAACGACTACCAGTTCAAGGTGGTGAAGATTGAAGGTGACTTTATCTGGCACGACCATGCCGACACCGATGAAACCTTTATCGTCCTGGAAGGCACCCTGCGCATCGACTTCCGCGACGGCGCCGTGACCATCGGCCAAGGGGAAATGTATGTGGTGCCCAAAGGGGTTGAGCACAAGCCGCACGCATTGGGTGAGGTGAAGCTGCTGTTGATCGAGCCCTGCGGCGTGCTGAACACCGGCAGTGAGGGTGGCGAGCGTACGGCAATCAACGACGTGTGGATTTAGCACCTTCCGGCGTTGCCTGTTTGGGCTAGTCTTTACATCACTGTTTCTCCCGACCAGGAGCCCGCGTGATGAACAGGCAGCTCAAGAAAACCTCAGCCCTCGTGGTTATCCTGATGGCGTTGGCGGGCAACGCTTACGCTGGCACTGCCGCCTGCCCGCCCACCCATGCCCTTAAAGATACGTACAAAAAGACGCCGACCGGCGAAGTGGTTGCCTACTCCGCGTCCGGCCCGGACGGTCAGCAATGGACCGGGCAAAACCCGATGACAGAGCAGAAGGACCTGCACCAGGTCCACTTTGAAAAGGCGGTGATCCAAAGCAGCCAGGGTGAGTCGTCGGTGGCATGCCACTACCTGGATCAGAACCACGAACCGGTGAGCATGACCCTGAAAAACCCGGTCAATGCCAAGCCCGTCGGCAGCGCGTGGGCAGGCAACGAATGCACGGCAACCGACCCGGCGCTCTGTACGTTTGAATAGCAAGCATGCCCGACAGTTTATGTGGCGCGCTGTTCCTTGCATCTTGCGCAACAGTCCTTTGTCATCAGCAGCATTGATAGCTCCCTAACGAAACCTGCATGCTAGAGGGCTCGCTTTACGCTTATATCATTCCGAATGATAGTTACCTTTGTTTCATTCGATTCGTGAGATAGCACCCTGCCGAGCATGATCCGCCCATCTTAAATACATTGGCGGATGCACTTCATGGAACAGTCTCTCAAACATTTGCGCTATCCCTTGGCCATTTTGGCCGTGATGGTGATGAGCGCCTGCGGCAAAGCGCCGGAACAAGCAGCCGCCATGCCACCCAGCCATGTCAGCGTGGCCAAGGTGCTGGAACAACCGGTCAACGAGTGGGACGAATTCACCGGCCGCCTCGAAGCGCCGGAAACCGTACAGATCCGTCCGCGCGTGTCGGGCCAGATCGATCAGGTAGCCTTCACCGAAGGCGCGCTGGTCAAGAAAGGCGACCTGCTGTTCCAGATCGACCCACGCCCATTCCAGGCTGAAGTGCGCCGCCTCGAAGCCCAACTGCAGCAAACCAAAGCTGCTGCCTCCCGCAGTGATAACGAAGCCCAGCGCGGCGAACGCCTGCGCCAGAGCAATGCGATCTCCGCCGAACTGGCCGATTCGCGCACCACCGCCGCCCAGGAAGCCCGCGCCGCCGTCGCCGGGATCCAGGCGCAGTTGGACCTGGCCAAGTTGAACCTGAGTTTCACCCGCGTGACTTCGCCCATCAGCGGCCGTGTCAGCCGTGCCGAAATCACCGCCGGCAACCTAGTGACCGCCGATGTCACCGCGCTGACCAGCGTGGTCTCCACCGACAAGGTCTACGCCTACTTTGACGCCGATGAGCGCGTGTACCTCAAGTACACCGAACTCGCGCGCCAGGGTCGCCGTGGCGCTACCACCCCGGTGTACCTGGGCCTGTCGAATGAAACCGGCAACCCGCACCTGGGCCAGATGAACTTCGTCGACAACCAGGTCAACCCGGCCACCGGCACCATTCGCGGTCGCGCCGTGTTCGATAACAGCAAGGGCGAATACACCCCTGGCCTGTATGCCCGCTTGAAGCTGGTGGGCAGCGGCACCTACTCCGCCGTGCTGATCAGCGACGAAGCCGTGGGCACCGACCTGGGCAAGAAATTCGTACTGGTGATGGACGGCGACAAGCCTGCCTATCGCGCCGTGGAACTGGGGCCGAAGATCGAAGGCTTGCGCATCGTGCGCAGCGGCCTGACCAAGGACGACACGATCATCGTCAAAGGCTTGCAGCGCGTTCGCCCGGGATCGCCGGTTGCTCCGGAAACCATCCCGATGGCCAGCAAGGAAACCCTCGCCGCCTTGGCACAACAACGACAAGCGCTTGAAGCCAGCAACCTGGAGCAAGTGGCGCCGGATAAAGCCGCGCCCAAGCTCGCCAGTGTCGCGACTCCACGCGGTTAAGGGATACGACTCAAGATGAATTTTTCCAAGTTCTTCATTTCGCGGCCGATCTTCGCAGCGGTGCTGTCGCTGTTGATCCTGATCGCCGGCGCGATTTCACTGTTCCAGCTACCCATCAGTGAATACCCGGAAGTGGTGCCGCCGACTGTAGTGGTACGCGCCAACTTCCCGGGCGCCAACCCCAAGGTCATCGGTGAAACCGTGGCCGCGCCTCTGGAGCAAGCCATCACCGGCGTCGAGAACATGCTGTACATGTCCTCGCAATCGACCGCCGACGGCAAGCTGACCCTGACCATCACCTTCGCCCTGGGCACCGACCTGGACAACGCGCAGGTGCAGGTCCAGAACCGGGTAACCCGGACTCAGCCAAAACTGCCTGAGGAAGTGACACGCATCGGCATCACCGTGGACAAGGCCTCTCCCGACCTGACCATGGTGGTGCACATCACCTCCCCCGATCAGCGCTACAACATGCTGTACCTGTCCAACTACGCGATCCTGAATATCAAGGATGAGTTGGCACGGCTGGGCGGCGTGGGTGATGTGCAGCTGTTCGGCATGGGCGACTACTCCCTGCGGGTGTGGCTCGATCCGAACAAGACCGCCTCGCGCAACCTGACCGCCACTGATGTGGTGACGGCCATTCGCGAGCAGAACCGCCAGGTAGCGGCCGGTGCGCTGGGTGCGCAGCCTGCGCCGACTGACACCAGTTTCCAGCTGTCGGTGAATACCCAGGGCCGTCTGGTCACTGAGGAAGAGTTCGAGAACATCGTCATTCGTGCCGGTGACAACGGCGAAATCACGCGCCTGAAGGACATCGCGCGGGTTGAGCTGGGTTCCAGCCAATATGCCCTGCGCTCGTTGATCGACAACCAGCCGGCCGTGGCGATTCCGATCTTCCAGCGCCCTGGCTCCAACGCCATCGACATCTCCAATGAAGTGCGCGCCGAAATGGCGGAGCTGAAAAAGAGCTTCCCGGAAGGCATGGACTACCGAATCGCCTACGACCCGACCGTCTTCGTGCGCGGCTCCATCGAGGCCGTGGTTCACACCTTGTTCGAAGCACTGATCCTGGTGGTGCTGGTGGTGATCCTGTTCCTGCAAACCTGGCGTGCGTCGATCATTCCGTTGGTGGCGGTGCCGGTTTCGTTGATCGGTACCTTTGCGGTGATGCACCTGTTTGGCTTCTCGCTCAATGCGCTGTCGCTGTTCGGACTGGTGTTGGCGATTGGTATCGTGGTGGACGACGCCATCGTGGTGGTGGAGAACGTCGAGCGGAACATCGAGCTTGGACTGGAACCGTTCCCGGCCACCGAAAAGGCCATGAGCGAAGTGACCGGCCCGATCATCGCGACCGCGCTGGTACTGTGTGCGGTGTTCATTCCAGCGGCCTTTATCAGCGGCTTGACCGGGCAGTTCTATAAGCAGTTCGCCTTGACCATTGCGATCTCGACGGTGATTTCGGCGTTCAACTCGCTGACCCTGTCGCCCGCACTGGCAGCGGTATTGCTCAAAGGCCACAACGCACCGAAAGACGGCTTCTCCAGGTTCCTCGACAAGATGCTGGGCGGTTGGTTGTTCAAGCCGTTCAACCGTTTCTTCGAGAAGGCCAGCCATGGTTACGTCGGCACTGTGCGCCGGGTGATTCGCGGCAGTGGCATCGCGCTGTTCCTGTACGCCGGCCTGATGGTCCTGACCTGGCTGGGCTTTGCCCACACGCCGACCGGTTTCGTACCGGCCCAGGACAAGCAATACCTGGTGGCCTTCGCGCAATTGCCGGACGCCGCGAGCCTGGACCGCACCGAAGACGTGATCAAGCGCATGTCGGACATTGCGATGAAACAGCCGGGCGTGGAAAGCGCGATTGCCTTCCCTGGTTTGTCGATCAACGGTTTTACCAACAGCCCGAACAACGGCATCGTGTTCGTGACCTTGAAGCCGTTCGATGAGCGTAAAGACCCGAGCCTGTCTGCCGGTGCGATTGCCGGTGCACTGAATGGCAAGTACAGCAGCATCCAGGAAGCCTACATGGCGATCTTCCCACCGCCGCCGGTACAGGGCCTGGGGACGATTGGCGGGTTCCGCCTGCAGGTCGAAGACCGTGGCAACCTGGGTTACGACGAGCTGTACAAAGAAGTGCAGAACATCATTACCAAAAGCCGTGGCGTGCCTGAGTTGTTCGGCCTGTTCACCAGCTACACGGTCAACGTGCCTCAGGTCGATGCGGCCATCGACCGCGAAAAGGCCAAGACCCATGGCGTGGCGATCAGTGACATCTTCGACACCCTGCAGATCTACCTGGGTTCGTTGTATGCCAACGACTTCAACCGCTTCGGGCGCACCTATCAGGTCAACGTGCAGGCTGAGCAACAGTTCCGCCAGGATGAAGACCAGATCGGTCAGCTGAAAGTGCGTAACAACAAAGGCGAGATGATTCCCCTGGCGACCTTCATCAAGGTCAGCGACACCTCGGGTCCGGACCGCGTGATGCACTACAACGGCTTCATCACGGCTGAGATCAACGGCAACGCCGCACCGGGCTACAGCTCCGGCCAGGCCCAGGTGGCGATCGAGAAACTGTTGAAAGACGAACTGCCCAACGGCATGACCTACGAGTGGACCGACCTGACCTATCAGCAAATCCTCTCGGGCAACACTGCGCTGTTCGTGTTCCCGCTCTGCGTACTGCTGGCGTTCCTGGTACTCGCCGCCCAATACGAAAGCTGGAGCCTGCCATTGGCGGTGATCCTGATCGTACCGATGACCCTGCTGTCGGCCATCACCGGGGTGATTATCTCTGGCGGCGACAACAACATCTTTACCCAGATCGGCCTGATCGTACTGGTGGGCCTGGCCTGTAAGAACGCGATTCTGATCGTCGAGTTCGCCAAGGATAAACAGCAGGAAGGCCTCGACCCGCTCGCCGCGGTACTGGAAGCCTGCCGTCTGCGTCTGCGGCCGATCCTGATGACCTCGTTCGCCTTCATCATGGGTGTAGTGCCTCTGGTGTTGTCCAGCGGTGCCGGTGCCGAGATGCGTCATGCCATGGGTGTGGCGGTGTTCTCCGGGATGATCGGCGTGACCTTCTTCGGTCTGCTGCTGACACCAGTGTTCTATGTTCTGATCCGCCGGTTTGTTGAACGCGGTGAGGCGCGCAAAGCGGCCAAGGCCTTGAAGCTGGAGACACAGCAATGAGCGTGAAAGTATTTTTGCCGAGCTTGCTGGTACTGGCGCTGAGCGCCTGTGCCGTGGGCCCGGACTATAAAACCCAGCCACTGGAGGCGGCCAACGTAACGGCCGCCGCCGACGCCAAGCAGTACGACCACGCGAAGTTCGAAGGCATCTGGTGGCAGCAGTTCGAGGACCCGACCCTTAACCAGTTGGTGACTCAGTCCCTGAACGGTAACCGTGACCTGCGGGTGGCATTTGCCCGCCTGCGGGCAGCCCGGGCGATTCGTGACGACGCTGCCAATGACGTGATGCCGGTGATCACCAGCCGCGTCAGCAGCGACGTGGGCAAAGGCCAGATTCCGGGCCAGACCACCAAACGCGTCAACAGTGAGCGTTATGACCTGGGCCTGGACATGGCCTGGGAGGTGGACTTGTTCGGGCGCATCCGCCGCAACCTCGAGGCCAGCGACGCTGACCAACAGGTTGCCGAGGCCGACCTGTATCAACTGCAAGTCACGATGATTGCCGAGCTGGTGGATGCTTACGGTCAACTGCGGGGCGCGCAACTGCGTGAGAAGATCGCGGTGGCCAACCTGAAGAATCAGGAGGATTCGCGCGGCATTACGGTCAGCCTGCGGGATGCCGGTGTGGGCGATCAGCTCGATGTAGTGCGTGCCGATGCGCGGCTGGCGGCTGTAGAAGCCAGTGTGCCGCAACTGCAGGCCGAGGAAGTTCGCGAGCGTAATCGCATCGCTACCCTGCTCGGTGAGCGTCCGGACAAGTTGAGCGTGGATTTGAGCCCGAAAGATTTGCCGGCGATTGCCAAGGCGTTGCCGATTGGTGATCCGGGGCAACTGTTGCAGCGTCGTCCGGACATTCTCAGTGCCGAGCGTAAGTTGGCAGCCGCCACGGCGCGGATTGGGGTGGCCAAGGCTGATCTGTTTCCGCGGGTGAGTCTCAGTGGGTTCCTCGGGTTTACCGCTGGGCGGGGTTCGCAGATTGGGTCGGCGGCGGCGAATGCCTGGTCGCTGGGTCCGAGCATTACCTGGGCGGCGTTTGACTTGGGTAGCGTGCGGGCGCGGTTGCGCGGCGCGGATGCCGAGGCGGATGGCGCTCTGGCGAGCTATGAACAGCAGGTGTTGCTGGCGCTGGAAGAATCGGAAAATGCCTTCAGTGATTACGGTAAACGCCAGCAGCGGTTGGTTTCGCTGATTCGTCAGAGTGAGTCGAGTCGGGCGGCTGCGGATCTGGCGGAGATTCGTTATCGCGAAGGGACGGTGGATTTCCTGGTGTTGCTGGACGCGCAACGTGAGCGTTTGGCTGCCGAGGATTCGCAGGCTCAGGCCGAGGTGGATCTGTATCGTGGGATTGTCGCGATTTACAAGGCGTTGGGGGGTGGGTGGCAGCCGAGTACCACCATCGCCAGTGCCAAGTGATGTGATTTAAAGAGCTCCTTTGGTTGGTCGCATCCAGCCAATTTTTAGCCTCGCGCCGTCATTCGGTCGCGGGGCTTTTTTTTGCTCGTTTGTGGTGTGTACATATCCGTTATTTCGGTCAGGGCTGCTATTGGTTCCGCTCTTACAGCGGCTCACTTTTGAACAGCGCAAAAGTAAGCAAAACGCTCTTGCCCCACCACTCGGCACCTCGCTTGGGCTCGGTGTGCCCTCACTCCGGCTTTGGACCGTGGGCCGCCGCGATGGGCCATCCTTGGCCCAGCACGGCTAACCCGGCGTCCTGCCGGGTTACCCACGCTCCAAAGCCTGCGTTCGGCCAGCGTGGTTTAACGGGGCGCCTAAGATCAAGATCAACAGCAGATCAAGGGCACAGCGGCCTACCGGCCGGCTTGAGTGTTGAAGAGCAAAATCAGAAGCTAAAGCGGGCACGGTCCAAATGTGGGAGCGGGCTTGCTCGCGAAGGTCGTTAACGATGACGCTGGCATTCTGGATGAACGCGGCGCCCTCAAGTTTTTCGCGAGCAAGCTCGCTCCTACAGGTTCGGCGTTTCGTTAAGTATCAGGCTGCGATAGTGCCCGGGATTGGAGCCCGACCACTTGCGAAACGCCTTGTAGAACGAGCTGGCATCGGCAAACCCCAGGCGGGTGGCGATTTCGGTAAAGCTGATGTCGGAGTCCGCCAACCACACGATCGCCAGTTCTTTGCGCACGCTGTCCTTGAGACCTTGGTAGGTCTGCCCTTCTTCCGCCAGGCGCCGGCGCAGGGTGGAGGCGGAGATGCACAGCGACGCGGCCAGGCCTTCGGTTTCCGGCCAGGTATCGGCGGGCATTTGCCGAAGGTCAGTCTTGATGCGGGTGGCGAGGCTGTCGGGGTCGCGGTATTTGACGAGGATGTTGGCGGGGGCATGGGCCAGGAAGCGCTTGAGTTCTTCCGGGCTGCGTTTGATTGGCAGGTCGAGGCAGTCGGCGGAGAAAATCATTCGGGTGCGCGGCCGGTCGAAGCGCAGGTTGTCGGAGAACATCACTTGGTAGTCGTCGCAGAAGTCTGGCTGCGGGCAGCGCAGTTCGATCGCCAGGATCGGGATGCGCCGCCCCGCCAGCCAGCAGGCGACGCCGTGGACGATCATCCAGTAGGCGAAGTAGGTAAAGGCGCGCTTGGGTTCAGGCTCCGGTTCCAACAGTACGATTTCCGCCAGGCTCTGCTGGTGCACCAGTTGCGCCGGCATACGCTCGAGCATCAGTGACAGGAAGCCCAGGCCGGTTTCCAACGCGGTGGCCAAGGTCGGTTGGGCCATCGAGGCGCGGCAGAGGAATTCCAGGCTGCCGGATTTGAGCTTGCGCGCGTCCATGCCGAAAAATTCGTCGTCCATCCGCCGTGCCAGCAGGCGCCATAAACGCGCGTAAGCCGTTGCCGGGACGCGTGCGGTTGGCTGGCCGAGCAGCGCGGGATCGATTCCGACTTTGCTCAATACTTCATCGGTCGCCGCACCCGGCGCGCAGCTCTGCAACAGGGCTTCGCGGACCAGTTGGATGGAAATGGTGTCTTTTTCCGACATGGGGAATGGAGCGATCCGGTGGCTTGGGCAATGCCGCGCATTCTAGTGGGGGTTGCGGTTTGCCACCACCGTTCAGTCAAGGTTCAGTAAAGGTCAAGATTCACTGTTTAGTAATGAGTATCATTATGTTACAACTTAGCTTCCTATCTAGTGACGATTCGGTGCCGAATGCTTGTTCCTTTTTTAATCATGCTGCGCGAAGGCATAGAAGCCGCCTTGATCGTTGGCATTATTGCCAGCTACCTCAAGCAAACTGGCCGTGGCCAGTACATGCCCGCAGTGTGGATCGGCGTATTTCTGGCAGCAGCCCTGGCACTGCTGGTCGGCGGTGGCCTGGAACTGGTGAGTGCCGAATTCCCGCAGAAACAACAGGAACTGTTCGAAGGCATCGTCGGCCTGGTGGCCGTGGGCATTCTCAGCTCCATGGTGTTCTGGATGCGCAAGGTGGCGCGCTCCATCAAGCATTCCCTGCATGAATCCCTCGATCATGCCTTGGCCGGTTCCAAGCATCAGGTCACGGCGCTGATCGCCATGGTGTTTTTTGCCGTGGCCCGTGAAGGCCTCGAAACCGTATTCTTCCTGCTGGCCGTGTTCCAGCAAAGCGAAGGCCCGGGTGCGCCGATTGGCGCCCTGCTCGGCCTGATCCTGGCGATCATCGTCGGCTTCCTGATCTACACCGGCAGCATGCGCCTGAACCTCGGCGCGTTCTTCCGCTGGACCGGCCTGTTTATCCTGGTGGTCGCCGCCGGCATCCTCGCCAACTCGGTACAAGCCCTGCACGAAGCCGGGGTGTGGAACCACCTGCAAACCGTTTTGTTCGATTTCAGCGCGACGCTGCCGATGGATGGCCCGCTGGGCTCGGTGCTGGCCGGCATGTTCGGCTATCAGGACGCCCCGACCATCAGCACCCTCGGCGCCTACCTGATTTACCTGGTGGTGGCCCTGGTGATGTTCTTCCTGCCCGCGCCGCCGAGCAAGCCGGCTACCCGCACAACTTCTTCCGTTTCCAGCCAGTAAGGACCGCCTCTTGTCCAACCCAACCCCTCAACCGGCTCCGCCGTCCCGCGCCTTGCGCTGGGCGGTGGGCGGCTCGGTGGTCGTGATGATCGCCGCCGGTGGCCTGTTCTACTACGCCTCGCAACTGGCCGCCTCCAAGCGCCAGGCCAACCACAATGAAATTGCCGTCACCATCCACGCCCACAGCTGCGAGCCGAATGCGCTGACAGTGCCGGCAGGACGCGCCAGTTTCCGCATCATCAACCGCTCGGACCGTGCCGTGGAGTGGGAAATCCTCGACGGCGTGCTGGTGGTCGAAGAGCGCGAAAATATCGCCCCGGGCCTGAGCCAGGTGATCAACGCCAACCTGCTGCCCGGCGACTACCAGATCACCTGCGGCCTGCTGAGCAACCCGCGTGGCACCTTGAAGGTGACACCGACTGCCGAGTCGGACGCCCAAGCCAAGGCCAAGCCGTCGATGATGGCGTTTATCGGCCCGTTGTCGGAGTTCCGCGTGTACCTGAGCAGTCAGGGCGGCGCGCTGGTCAAGGCCGTTACGGCACTTGACCAGGCCATCGAAGCCGGCGACCTCGCCCAGGCCCAGGCACTTTACGTACCGGCCCGCGAGGCCTACCAGCGTCTGGCCCCGGCCTCCCAACGCCTGGCGGAACTGGACAACGCGATCAACGCCCGCGCCGACTACTTTGAAAAGCGCGAGCAGGACCCGGCCTTCAGCGGCTTCCACCGTCTCGAATACGGCCTGTTCCAGCAACGCAATCTCGACGGCCTGGCGCCGATTGCCCAGCGCCTGGTCACCGACGTCACCAGCCTCAAGCAACAGCTGCTGGCCCAGTCGCTGCCGCCGGAGCAACTGGTGAGCATCGTGGTGCGCAACCTCAACAGCCTGGCTGACGTACGCGCCGCCAGCGGCGAGGAAGAGCGCTACAGCCATACCGATCTCAACGGCTTCGCCGCCAACCTGGATGCCGCCCGCAAAGTGGTGGACCTGATGCGCCCGCTGTTGACCAAATCTGCCGCGCAATTGCTGCCGGGGATCGACAGCGCGATCACCGCCCTCGACGCCGAACTCAACGGCTTGAAAGTCGATGGCCGCTACGCCTCGTATGACAGCGTTACCGCCGATCAGCACAAGCAGATCGCCGACAAGGCCAAGGCTCTGGCCGTTGCACTCGATGGAATCGACCCCGCCCTTGGCCTTTCCGGCCTGAAGTGAAGACGACCGTAGACATGAGTGATTCAGAACAATTTTCATCCCAGCGTCGGCGTGTATTGCTGGGCATGGCCGCTACCGGAGCCGCGATTGCCGGCAGCAGCCTGAGCTGCCCGGCGATGGCTGCCAACGCTGCCGCGCAAGTCACCACCGCACCGAGCAGTGAAAAGACCCAGGACCATCACGATTACCACGGCAAGCACCAGACCGGCATCGTCACCCCGCGCCCGGCCTGCGGCATGCTGGTGGCGTTCGACGTGTTGGCCAGCGACCGCGAAGACCTGGAGCGGCTGTTCCGCACCTTGAACGAGCGCATCGCGTTCCTGATGACCGGCGGCACTGTGGTGCAAGTCGATCCAAAACTGCCCCCCACCGACTCCGGCATCCTCGGCCCGGTGGTGACCCCGGACAACCTGACCATCACCGTATCGGTGGGCGAGTCGCTGTTCGACGAACGCTTCGGCCTGGCCGCAGCCAAGCCCAAGCGCCTGATCCGCATGGTCGGTTTCCCCAACGATGCGCTGGAACCGGCGCAGTGCCACGGCGACCTGAGCCTGCAGTTCAGCTCCAACACCCCGGACACCAATATCCACGCCCTGCGCGACATCGTGAAAAACCTGCCGGACCTGCTGCTGGTGCGCTGGAAGCAGGAAGGCAGCGTACCGCCCCAGGCCCCTGCCCGCCCTGGCGAGCCGGCGCAGAGCGCGCGTAACTTCCTGGGTTTTCGCGACGGCTCGGCCAACCCGAACTCCAACGACAACAAGGCGATGGACCAGATTGTGTGGGTACAGCCGGGCAGCGACGAACCGGCCTGGGCCGTCAATGGCAGCTACCAGGCGGTGCGGATCATCCGCAACTTCGTCGAGCGCTGGGACCGCACGCCCCTGCAAGAGCAAGAAAGCATCATTGGCCGGATCAAGACCAGTGGCGCGCCCATGGATGGCCAGAAAGAAACCCAGGTGCCGGACTACAGCAAGGACCCGGAAGGCAAGTTGACCAAGCTCGATGCCCACATCCGCCTGGCCAACCCACGTACAGCACAGACCCAGGCCAACCTGATCCTGCGCCGGCCGTTCAACTACTCCAACGGCGTCAACAAAAACGGTCAGCTGGACATGGGGCTGTTGTTCATCTGCTACCAGGCTGACCTGGAGAAAGGCTTTATCAGCGTACAAACCCGGCTCAACGGCGAGCCCCTGGAGGAATACCTGAAGCCGGTCGGCGGCGGTTATTTCTTCACCTTGCCAGGCGTCACCGGGGCCCAGGATTTCATCGGGCGCACGCTGCTTGATGCGACACATCCTCAAACCACTGCCAATACCTAAAACAAACCCCAGAGCGGAAATCGTCCCATGAAGAAGTCGTCTCTCGCATTGTCGTTGTTAATGAGCCTTTCGCCGCTGGCCGCCTTCGCCGCCACCGCGCCGCTGGACCTGGTAGGGCCGGTGTCGGACTACAAGATCTACGTCACCGAAGAAATCGGCGAGCTGGTCACCCAGACCCAGGCGTTCACCGACGCCGTGAAAAAAGGCGACCTGGCCACCGCCAAGAAGCTGTACGCGCCAACCCGTGTTCACTATGAGTCGATCGAGCCGATCGCCGAGCTGTTCAGCGACCTCGACGCCTCCATCGACTCCCGTGTCGACGACCACGAAAAAGGCGTGAAAGCCGAAGACTTCACCGGTTTCCACCGCATCGAGTACAGCCTGTTCTCCGAGAACACCACCAAAGGCCTGGACGCCCTGGCGGACAAGCTCAACAGCGACGTGCTCGACCTGAAAACCCGGGTTGACGGCCTGACCTTCCCGCCGGAAAAAGTCGTCGGTGGCGCTGCTGCCCTGCTGGAAGAAGTGGCCGCGACCAAAATCTCCGGTGAAGAAGATCGCTACAGCCACACCGACCTGTATGACTTCCAGGGCAACATCGACGGTGCGAAGAAAATCGTCGACCTGTTCCGTCCGCAGATCGAGAAGCAAGACAAGGCGTTCGTCGCCAAAGTCGACAAGAACTTCGCGGCCGTGGACAAGATCCTGGCCAAGTACAAAACCAAGGATGGCGGTTTCGAGACCTACGACAAGGTTAAGGAAGCTGACCGTAAAGCCCTGGTTGGCCCGGTCAATACCCTGGCGGAAGACCTGTCCACCTTGCGTGGCAAGCTTGGCTTGAACTGATTGGCATGCTGCCTGCTTCTCCCGCGCCCTGACGCAGGGGAAGCAGGTCGGTACCTGTCAACTTTGACAGTAGACAGCCCACACAAAATCAACCTTCATGACAGTAGACGCTTCCGTCTAACGCCAGGGAGTTCGTGATGAACACTAAACTGATTGATGAGACAACCTTTGACGAAGAAGAATGGAATGGCTGGTACCCCGACTCGGCCTACCCAATGGAAATCGTGAAGCAGGGGTCGCGTTATTACGCACAGCCGGGACCAACGTCACCATCAGCGATTGCCGTCCTGACCAAACAATTTTCACTGAAGCATGGCGAAGAACACCTATTCCAACTGAGATACAAAGCCACAGTCGATGCCTGGTATACGCTTTATTTTGATCAGCGAACGCTGGCGTCTGTAGAGTTGAAAAAAACATCTGAGGCAACAATCAGCGTCCCCTTCAAACTCGTTGAATCAGAAGGCGGCCCTGGCTCTCTCAGGATCCAGATTCAACCGCCGCCTGACAGCAGAAATGACGCCGTCGCAATTGACACGTTGTACCTTGCGGCTGTTTCTCGCTGAAGTGGAACACGCCGGGTAAGAGGCCTTCCTCTACAAAATCCGATACAACAACCGCTCGATCCGCACCCGGCTGACCCGACGCAAAAACTTGCCGACGGCCGCCGGGTACTCCACCAGGGTTTCCAGTTGCTGGTAGCGTTCAATACGCGAGGTGTGCTGGAAAATCTCCGCAAGCTCGGTGCGCCGAGGCCCTACCCATTCACCCTTCGGATCATCGATCAACAAGGCATTTTCCAGGTCGAGGCGAAACGCTCGTGGGTTGATGTTGTTGCCCGTCAGCAAGGTATAGCGCTGGTCGACCCACATGCCCTTGAGGTGATAGGTATTGTCGCCGTCGCGCCACAGGTGCAGGTTCAGCTGGCCGCTGTCGATCATCCGCTGGTGGCGCTTGGCGAAGCGTCGCAGGCTGATTTCGTAGAGATAC
Organism: Pseudomonas sp. AN3A02; assembly: GCF_011765255.1. Classification (NCBI taxonomy): domain Bacteria; kingdom Pseudomonadati; phylum Pseudomonadota; class Gammaproteobacteria; order Pseudomonadales; family Pseudomonadaceae; genus Pseudomonas; species Pseudomonas sp. AN3A02. The sequence continues at coordinate 73,423 of NZ_JAARNI010000004.1, read as the reverse complement.
GGCAGTGCAGCGATGACCTTGAACGGCTCGCTTGGCGGGATGTAGAAGTCGTTGGCGGTCTTGTCACCGACGATGATGTCGATCTTCACCCCGCGCGCCAGGGCGCGGTTGATTTCCCGGGTCACCGGCAGCGGCAGGTTGAAGTACGGCGTACAGATAGTCAGCTGGTGCTGGGCACTGGCGATAAGCTCGCAGATCACCCGGCTCAGGGGGTTGTTCTTGCACACGCCGAGCAACGGGCTGACCGTCAGGTTGCCGTTTGGCAACTGCCCGGCCGTGGTGTCATACACCGCGTGCTTCAGCCGGCTGCGCAGGTCGCCGATGTCGTTACGCAGGCTGCGGGTGGTCGGCGGGTTGGGCAGGTCCAGCCGATGCACGGCCTTGGAGGCCACCAGGCCGTGCTCCACCAGGTGCTGCATCGAGTCGGCCAGCGCCTTGTTGTGGATCAGGTGGTAACGGTCATAACGGTATTTGTCAAACTTGTGCAGGTACACGTTGTTCAGGCTGGCGCCGCTGTACAGCACGCTGTCATCGATCACGAAGCCCTTGAGGTGCAGCACGCCGAACAGTTCCCGGGTTTGCACCGGCACGCCGTACACCGGCACTTCGGTGCTGTGGGACTGGGTCATGGCCTGGTACCAGGCGCTGTTGCCCGGTTGCTTGCCAGCCCCGATCAAACCGCGCTGGGCGCGCAGCGAGTCGACCATCACCACGATATCCAGCCCGGGCCGTGCAGCCTTGGCGGCATGCAACGCGTCATAGATCTCTTGCCCGGCCTCGTCCTGTTGCAGGTACAACGCCACGATGTAGATGCGCTGGGTGGCCTGGGAGATTTTCTCCAACAGGCAACGGCGGTACTGCGCAGCGCCGGACAGCACCTCGATCGCGTCAGGGGTGAGGGGAAAACCGCGCAGCTTGGGCAACAGGGAGCGTTTGAATAACGACGGCATAGGGCTCGCAATGGGTCGAATCCGAAGGACTCGAGAGCTTACACCATGGGGTGGCTCAGGTCTTCCCGCCCGGGGTTAAAAATAATTAATTGACCAAGGAGAACGATCGTTCTACTGTAGATTGCATGAACGATATCACTCGCGAAATTATCCTCGACGTTACCGAAAAGTTGATCTACCGAAATGGCATCGCTGCCACCGGCATGGATCTTCTGGTGAAAACCGCCGGCGTCTCCAGAAAGAGCGTCTACCGCTACTTCGCCAACAAGGACGAACTGGTGATTGCCGCCCTGCAACGCCGCGACGAGCGCTGGATGCACTGGCTGCGCAACGAAGTTGAACACCACGCCACCACGGGCGAGCGCCTGCTGGGTGTGTTCAGCGCGTTGAAAACCTGGTTCGGCTCCGATGACTTTCGCGGCTGCGCCTTCATCAACACCAGCGGCGAGACCGGCGACCCGCAAGACCCGGTGCGCCTGCTGGCCAAGGCCCATAAACAGAAGCTGTTCGAATATGCCCTCGAACTGTGTCAAGCACATGGCACCCCCAACCCGGAACGCCAGGCCGCGCACCTGCTGATCCTGATTGATGGCGCCATTACCGTAGCCCTGGTCATGGGCGACTCAACCGCTGCCGATAACGCGCAATCCATGGCGCGAACTTTATTGCAACTTTGACCTGACTTTTAAACCTGTTAAGGAGCCGTCCCATGTCATCTAACCCAGAAATACGCCCGCCGTTGCCGCCATTCACCCGTGAATCGGCCATTGAAAAAGTTCGCCTGGCCGAGGACGGCTGGAACTCCCGCGACCCGCAACGGGTATCCCTGGCGTATACCCTGGATACCCAATGGCGTAACCGCGCCGAGTTCGCCCATAACCGCGAGGAAGCCAAGGGTTTCCTGACCCGCAAATGGGCCAAGGAACTGGATTATCGGTTGATCAAGGAGTTGTGGGCGTTTACCGGCAATCGCATCGCGGTGCGTTATGCCTATGAATGGCATGACGACTCCGGCAACTGGTTCCGCTCCTACGGCAACGAGAACTGGGAGTTTGATGAGAATGGCTTGATGGCGAACCGGTTTGCCTGCATCAACGACATGCCGATCAAGGAAAGCGAGCGCAAGTTCCACTGGCCGCTGGGACGGCGTCCGGATGAGCATCCGGGGTTGTCAGAGCTTGGGTTGTAAACAACAACCTGTAGGAGCGAGCTTGCTCGCGAGGGACGTTAACGATAACGCGGGAAGCCTGGCACCCCGCGTCGTCCTCAGGTTTTTCGCGAGCAAGCTCGCTCCTACAGTTGAACGGTTGTCAGTCCTGGTTCAGGCCTACCCGGTACAACACGCCGTTATCTTCATCCGTCAGCACATACAGGTAGCCATCCGGTCCCTGACGCACATCGCGGATCCGCGCTTTCAAACCGCCCAGCAGCCGCTCTTCGTGGATGACCTTGTCACCGTCGAACTGCAATCGAATCAACTCCTGGCTCACCAGTGCGCCAATAAACACGTTGTGCTGCCAAGCCTTGAAGCGGTCGGCATCGTAGAACGCCATGCCGGTCACGCCTGGTGATTTCTCCCATACGTGATGCGGTGCAACGGTGCCTTCGGCGGTCTTGCCCTTGGCCTCGGGAATCGGCGTCAGGGAATAGTTGATGCCGTGGGTCGCCAGCGGCCAGCCGTAGTTTTTCCCACGCTCGATGATGTTGATCTCATCCCCACCACGCGGGCCGTGCTCGTTTTCCCAGAGAGTGCCGCTCCACGGGTTCAGCGCCGCGCCCTGAGGATTACGCTGGCCGTAGGACCAGATTTCCGGCCTCACACCTTCCTGGCCGACGAAGGGATTGTCTTCGGGTATACGACCATCCGGGAAGATCCGCACGACTTTGCCTTGCAGCTTGTCGAGGTCCTGGGCGGTGGGTCGGTCGTTGTTTTCCCCCAGGGTCACGAACAGGTAACCATCGCGGTCAAACACCAGCCGTGAGCCGAAGTGGTTGCCCGTGGACAGCTTGGGCTCCTGGCGCAGGATCACCTTGAAGTCCTGCAGGCCACTCAGGTCATCGCTCAAGCGTCCGCGCCCGACGGCGGTGCCGGCAGTGCCGTTCTTGCCCCCGCCTTCGGCGTAGGACAGGTACACCAGGCGGTCCTCCTTGAAGTCGGGTGACAGGACCACGTCCAGCAAACCGCCCTGCCCTTTGGCAAACACTTCAGGCACGCCCGTCAGGGGCGCGGACAGTTTGCCGTCAGGGCTGACAAACCGCAGGTTGCCGGGACGCTCGGTGACCAGGAAGCCTTTTTTGTCCGGCAGGAAGGCCACGGCCCAGGGATGATCCAGGCCCTTGGCAATCGGGGTGACAGTGATACTCCCCTGCTCGCTGGGGAACTGTTGGGTGTCGGCCGCCGAAACGGGCAGCGTCAGGGGCAGCAAGGCAGCGGCGCAGAAGGTCGCCAGGAGGGTTTTGCGTAGAAACATACGGTGGGTGTCCTTGTCGTTTTTACACACTCAATCGCCGCGATTGCCATTGGCGTCGCGAGTGGGAGCTTTGGGCTGGATGGCCGGCGGGGTCTGTCGGCTGTCGCGGCGCTGGACGCTATTGCCGATGCCGCCGTTTTGCAGGGTTGGTGGCCGCTGCGCCGGTGGAATGTAGGTACCCCGCGCAGCTGGCGCGTTGGGCTGGGTACCCTGCATGCTGTTGGGGTTGGCCTGGTGAATCGGGCCGTTGTAGGGGTTGTTGCTGCTGCCAGGCAGGTTTTGTGCCTGTGCCAACGAACTCAAGGCCAGGCCCATCGCCAATACCGCAAGGTGACGCAAACGGGTGTTCATGACAAAGCCTCTCTGGGCGCGAGTAATACGTGCTTTCGATAACACGCTACGCCTTGGGTTCGGCTTTGGTAACTAAATAGTTTCTCATCAGGTGTAACACGATCTGTCTGAAACCCCGGTGCCAGCCGGCTGGCCAGGGAAACTTTTGCCGAAACCGGCGTGTCACCTGAAGACCCCTACATCTTCAGGAAAACCGACATGCCACGGGCTATCTGGAAAGGCGCAATCAGTTTTGGCTTGGTACACATCCCTGTATCGCTGGTATCGGCCACGTCCTCCCAGGGCGTCGACTTCGACTGGCTGGACAAGCGCAGCATGGACCCGGTGGGTTACAAGCGCATCAACAAGGCCACCGGCAAGGAAGTCACCAAGGACAATATCGTCAAGGGCGTGGCCTATGAGAAAGGCCGCTACGTGATCCTCAGCGAAGACGAAATCCGCTCGGCCCACCCCAAGTCCACCCAGACCATTGAAATCATCGCGTTTGTGGCCAGCGACCAGATCCCGTTGCAGAACATCGACACGCCCTACTTCCTGGCGCCCGACAAGCGCGGCGGCAAGGTCTATGCGCTGCTGCGGGAAACCCTGAAAAAAACCCGCAAGGTCGCCCTGGCCAACGTGGTGCTGCACACCAAGCAGCACCTGGCGGCGCTGATGCCGCTGGAGTCGGCACTGGTGCTGGTGATGCTGCGCTGGCCCGCAGAAGTTCGCGGGCTGGATGAGCTTGAGCTGGGCAGCGACGTGACCAAGCCCACCCTGGCCAAGGGCGAGCTCGACATGGCCAAGCGCTTGGTGGAAGACATGAGCGCCGACTGGAAGCCCGAAGAATATCGCGACAGCTTCCAGGAAAAGATCATGGCGCTGGTGGCGAAGAAGGCCAAGGCCGGCAAGATCGAAGACGTGGAATCCAGCGAGGGTGAAGAGGAGCGCAAATCAGCCGATGTGATCGACCTGACGGAACTGCTCAAGCGCAGCCTGGCAGGCAAGAGCCCGGCGAAGAAACCTGCCGCGAAAAAAACCCGTAAGGCTTCATGAGGTAGACCGCCATGGCCAAGCCCCTGAGTGAATACAACGCCAAGCGCGACTTCGATGTAACCGCCGAACCTGCAGGCAGTGCGCCTCGCGGCAGGAGCCGGGCCCAGGCCTTGACCTTCGTGATTCAAAAGCACGATGCGCGCAACCTGCATTACGACTTTCGCCTGGAGCTGGATGGCGTGCTCAAAAGCTGGGCGGTGCCCAAGGGCCCGAGCCTGGACCCGAGCCAGAAGCGCCTCGCAGTGCATGTGGAAGACCACCCATTGGGCTACGGCAGTTTCGAGGGCAGCATTCCCGCTGGCCAATACGGCGCGGGTGACGTGATCGTCTGGGATCGCGGCGTGTGGCAGCCCCACGACGACCCGCGCAAAGCCTACGCGGCCGGCAAGCTGAAATTCACCCTGATCGGCGAAAAGCTCGCTGGCGACTGGACGCTGGTGCGCACGCGGCTCAAGGGCAGCGGCGACAAGGAGCAGTGGCTATTGATCAAGGAAAACGATCAGCAGGCGCGCCCGGCGGCAGATTACGACGTGGTCCAGGCCGAGCCGAAAAGCGTGCTGAGTGATGCAACGGTGGGACGCCCGAAAAAAACCGCCGCACCGAAAAAAACCACGCGCAAATCCTCAACCGCCCTGCCCGATCAGTTCACCCCACAATTGGCGACGCTGGTGGACCGCGCACCGGACGGCGACTGGGTGTACGAGATCAAATTCGACGGTTACCGCATCCTCACGCGTATTCGTGACGGTGAAGTGCGGCTGTTCACCCGCAATGGCCATGACTGGACCGACCGGCTACCGCGCCAGGCCAAGGCCCTGGAGGCGCTTAAACTCAAAGACAGTTGGCTCGACGGAGAGGTGGTCAGCTTGAACGCTGATGGGTTGCCGGACTTTCAGGCGTTGCAGAACGCCTTTGATATCGGCCGCAGCCTCGACATCGTCTACTACCTGTTTGACGCGCCGTTTCTGGATGGTCGCGACCAACGGGAAACGGCTGTTGAAGCACGCCGCGCCGCGCTGAAGAAAGTACTGCCTCGCAGCAAGAGCAAGCTGCTGCGATTCTCCGAGTCGTTTGCCGCCAACCAGCGGGACATCTTCGAAAGCGCCTGTGATCTGGCGCTGGAGGGCGTGATCGGTAAACGTGCGGGCAGCCTGTACGTCTCCAAACGCAGCCCGGACTGGATCAAGCTCAAGTGCCGGCTGCGCCAGGAGTTCGTGATCGTCGGTTTCACCCGGCCGCAAGGTTCACGCAGCGGTTTTGGTGCGCTGTTGCTGGCGGTCAATGACGACACCGGGCTGGTGTATGCCGGGCGCGTGGGCACCGGCTTTGATCAGGCCGCATTAAAGAAGATCAGTGAGCAGTTGAAAGCCTTGGAGCGCGATGCGTCGCCGCTGGCCAAACCGCTGACCAGCGCCCAGGCTCGTGGCGTGCACTGGGTCGAACCTCAATTAGTGGGCGAAGTGCAATTCGCCGAATGGACCCGCGAAGGCGTGGTGCGCCAGGCGGCCTTTGTCGGACTGCGTACCGATAAGCCGGTGGAGCAGATTGTTCATGAACAGCCGCGAGCAGCCAAGTCGCTGAAGGAAAAGCCGCTGAAGGAAAAACCGCGCAAAAAAACAACGGAGGCCGGTGCTGTGGCCGGGGTCAAGATCACCCATCCCGACCGAGTCATCGACACCCAAAGCGCTACACAGAAACTGCAACTGGCGCAGTTCTACGAGGGCATCAGCGAATGGATCCTACCCTTCCTGCGTAACCGTCCTGTGTCTTTGCTCAGGGCACCGGAAGGCATTGCCGGTAAACAGTTTTTCCAGAAGCACTCCGAGCACCTGGCGATCCCGAATATCAAGCAACTGGACCAGACCCTGGATCCAGGCCATGCGCGGCTGATGGAAATCGACAGCCCGGCCGCGCTGATCGGCGCGGTGCAAATGGGCACCGTCGAGTTGCACACTTGGGGCGCCACCGCAGACAAGATCGAAACCCCGGACCTGTTTGTGCTCGACCTTGACCCGGACCCGGCCCTGCCCTGGAAAAGCATGCTCGAAGCGGCACAACTGACCCTGTCGGTGCTGGAAGAGTTAGGGCTGGAAGCGTTCGTCAAGACCAGCGGTGGCAAAGGCCTGCACTTGGTGGTGCCGCTGGCGCGCCGGGACGACTGGGAAACGGTAAAAGCCTTCGCCAAGGCGATTGCCCAGTTCATGACGCAGCAGTTGCCGGAGCGTTTTACCGCGACCTCAGGCCCGAAAAATCGCATCGGCAAAATCTTTATCGATTACCTGCGTAACGCCCGTGGCGCCAGCACAGTGGCGGCCTACTCGGTGCGCGCACGCCCTGGCCTGCCGGTCTCGGTACCCGTGAGTCGTGATGAGTTGAAGGGTTTGCACGGTGCCCAGCAATGGACCGTCGCCAACTTGCACGAGCGTTTGCAGGGTTTGAAGAAGGACCCGTGGGCGGGCTATGCCAATCGGCAGAAGATCAGCAAGAAGATGTGGGACAAGCTGGGCGCGCATCCGCCAGGCTGATGCGCGCTCCAGCCAGGTTCAGATCAGGATGAAGATCAACGCCAAACCGGCGAAGATCGCCCACTTCTCCAGGTAGTAACGGGTGCGATTGCGCTTCTTCAGCTCTTTGCCCCGCAGGCGAATCTTGTACAGACGGGTAAAGGCACGGTTCAAGCCACCGGTCTTGTCCCCGGCATCGTTGGGCGAGCCGGCCGCAGCCATTACGTTGCGGCTGAACCAACGGTTGAACGCAGCCGCCCAGCGGTACTTCATCGGGCGTTCGATATCGCAGAACAGAATGATCCGGTTCTGCTCCGTGGTGTTTTCGGCGTAGTGGATGAATGTCTCGTCAAACATCACCGGCTCGCCGTCGCGCCAATAGTAGTTTTCACCGTCCACGTTGATGTAGCAGCCCGGGGAGTTCGGCGTGTCCAGCCCCAGGTGGTAGCGGTAGGAACCGGCGTACGGGTCACGGTGGCGTACCAGCTTGGAGCCCGGTGGCAATTCGGCAAACATCGCCGCCTTGATCGAGCCAATGCTTTGCACCAGCTCAGTGGTTCGCGGGCACAGCTTCATCGCGGACGGATGGCTGTCGCCGTACCACTTCAAGTAAAAGCGCTTCCAGCCCGACTTGAAAAACGAGTTAAAGCCCACGTCGTTGTATTGGTCAGAGCGCTTGATCTCGCCTGCGCGCAGCAGGTTCTGGCCTTCCAGGCGAATTTCTTCCCAGTGTTCCTGAAGCGGGCTCAGGTCTGGAAAGTCGCTGGGGGACAGGTACGGTCGGCTGGGCAGTTTGGAAAAGAGGTACAGAAAGCAGTTCACCGGAGCCAGGAAGGTCGAGTGATCGCTGAGCTGGCGGCCCAACTTGTGACGCACCCGGCCACGCAGGTGAACGTACGCAATGGAGGCAACGTAGAGAGCAACAATGATGAGTTTCAAGGTATTCGTCACAAGTCAGAAGAGAACAGGCTGCTCCTGCGTGCCCACGACGGCCGAGGATTGAAGATGCAGCACCTGAAATCACAATTCACAAATAGGCAACACGACGGGCTGGGCGACAATCCCGTCATGGCCATTAGCAGCTATTTTAGCCACACTTTGTAACCAAAGGTTAATCAAGAATTGTGAAAAGGTGTCCACTGAGTGTGCTGCGAGGGGGCGGGAGCGGGCTTGCCAGGCGGCAAGCCCGAGGGCTGTCGGGGTTAAACTTGCGGTTCGTCATCCTTGCGTGGGCGCAGGGAAAGCCGTTGTTCATCCAACTGCGAATAAGGCACAGACTCGCGCCGCGCCAAGACAAAATGGCGGCCCAGCGCAATCAGCACACCCAGCACCAATCCTCCAACCAGACTCAGCGCAATAACCAAGCCTTTTTTAGGCTTGATCGGGCTCAGCGGCTCCTGGGCACGGCGGTCAATGGTGACCAGTTTCAGGCCACTCATGTCGATGTTAAGGCTCTTCAGTCGCGCGACTTCAGCTCGCAACGGTTCAACATCCTGCAAGAAGATGTCTTCATTCCCACGCTTTTTCAGCACTTCCACTTCACGGTTGACCTGCAGCATCTGCAATTCTTTGCCAATCTCTGCAATGCGGCTGTTGGTGAAGTCGTCGTTGGTACGCGCCTGCAAGGCCGTACGCTCTGCCTCTAGCGCTTCGGTACCAAGGAAGTACAGCGGGATTTTCTGGTTATTGACCTCGGTGCGCATGACTTGATTCGAGCCGCTGCGCGATGCATCCGCCATAGAGGAAGGCGTCGTCGGCGTCTTGATGCCCATCGACTTGGCGATGGAAATAGCCTCGGCCAACTCCGCCAACCGATCCGTTCGCTCCATCTTCATTTGCAGGCGCAGGGCACCCAACTCGTCTTCCAATTGGGCCCGCTTCAGCCTGTCGGCCTCAAGCAGCTTGGCAATCTTCGATTCCTTATCGGTTTCGTAGTTGGAACGAGCCGCGTCAATCTTGCCCTTGAGTTCGTTCTGGCGGTTATTGACGATCACTTTCAGGTCCGCGCCGACCTGGGCACGTTCCATATCAATGGCGTAGTCCACAAAGCCGTTAAGAATGGCAACGCCATCGATGTCTTTCGGGTACTGCAACTCGAGCCGGATATAGCTGCTTAGGGAGTCGGCTTTTTTCGGGTCAGGCAGGATCAGGTTGATGGAGTTTCGGTTGAACTCTTCAAAACTCTGTTCAAGGCTTTGTCCGGATTTCTGAAACGCCTTGAACAAATCTTCATGGGACTTGAAGAATCCGAGGCGAGCTTCGTAGGAATCGAGTTGCGCCCCTACTTTGTTCAGAGCATCGGCCGGAGGCAGCTTATAGACTTCGGAACGGTTCAGTGCATCGAGTTCGTTGATGGCGGCAGGACGCAGCACGCTGCTGACCTGATACTCTCGTGGCGCCAGAAATGCATAGCCTACCCCCAGGACACCCGCCAGAAGCGTGCATCCCAACACCAACTTTTTTTGCCGCCAGATACCGTTAAACAGTTCAAACAGATCAATTTCGTCCGATGCCGGATGAGCTTGGAACCGAGGAGTTTTATTCAAAACTGGAGCACCTTAAAAAGTCGACGTCAACGGCCGCACATATTCATGAAAGACTGAATAACCACTTGAAACCAGGGACAACGCCCTGTGCGCAAGAAACACACGATCTATCGATGGTTATCGGACCACTGAGAACCCAGAAAAGTCCCACACACATGAAGGTTGTTTCCATTCAGATACCTGGATGTCATTGCCGATGCGCTGAGCGTAGACGAACTTGTAAAGAACCGTGTCTGAAACAGCGCATAAAATAGCGCTAAACACCCGGCATTATTAGGAAAATTCGTACGCAGTCATGTGAAACAAGACATTTCTCACAAAATCGATTCAGTTAATCCGTCAGGCCTCGGAAATCCGCCGCATTGTCTGGTCATTTTTTAATCAAAAAAAGGAATTTGTATGACATCTGTTTCAAAGGACGACTTTCAGGCGCTTCAGGGAGCCTGGGAACAAACGGCGCTAGAAGACAGCGGCGTGCTCAACCCTGCCGATGAGCACAGCGCTCCAGGCGCTATTACGACGATCGCGGGTGATCAATTCCAGGTGGTGACCGTCGACGGTGAGGTGTTACTGGCAGGCAGCTTTACGCTCGATGCCAGCACGGCACCCAAAAGCATTACCTGGGTTGATTCAATGGGTGAAGATGCTGGCAAGCAATTGCTTGCGAGTTACCAGCTGGAAGGTGATCACTTCATGTTCATCGCAGCAGATGAAGGCATGCCCCGCCCTACCCGTTTCAGTACTGGCCCGGGACAAACCATGCGTACCTTTGTGCGCAGAAGCTGAAGAGGCTGAACGTCCGTTCTTGCGACATGGTTTTCACATGGCCTTCACTTATCGGCCTATAGGGTGAAGGCTACCTACTCCAGTGAACACCTTGGCCCGCCGTCCTCGCGGGCTTTTTTTTGCCTGTTCGGCAGCCAGTCAGGCCGGACGCTTGATGGCGGTGAGGGTGTAGCACATCGGCAATTGCGCAGGCTGGTTTTCGTACTGGTCGTAGAGCTCCTCGCGATTGGAGTGCGCGAACTCCTGCAGATGGCTGATCTGCAACCCGGCAGCGATGGCCCCGTTGACGATTTCTCCCAGGGTGTGCACGAACCAGTAAGAAGCAGCCGCAACGCCTTCCGTCTCACCTTCGTAGACGATGGCCTCCTGCTGCACAAAAGGCTCGCGCTGAAAGTACGAGCTGACGGGCAACATTGGGTTGGGCGCCGTCGGGTCGAATACTTCCAGGAACGGATGGGTCTCGTAAATCACCAGGCTGCCGCCTGGCTTCAGGGTGCTGGCGACGTGGGCCATGAACAGCGCGATGTCCGGCATCCAGTTCAGCACGCCGATGGTAATCAAGGCGAGATCAAAGCGTTGGGCCAATCCACGGGGCAAATGGTGAATGTCGGCCTCGATGAATTCCGCCTTGTACGGGGACGCGTCGGCCAACTCACGAGCTTGCTGCAGAAAGGCCTCGGACTGATCGATCCCCACCACCGTGCGCGCGCCCAACCCGAACAGCGACAGGCTTTCGCGGCCATTGTTGCAGCCCAGTTGCACCACATCCTTGCCCTCGACACCGACCTTGCGCAGCAATGCGGTCAACGTCGGGGCCAAACGCGAAAAGCCGGGTTTGGCGACATCCTCAAGCAAGGCCTTCCAGTTGGCGGTGTTTTTATGCAGCCTGGCGGATTCGTTCCAAGCGTCCTTGTTGCTGGATATAGCCTCTTGGGCTGACAGCATGTCCATTGCGTCTCCAAAACGTTCTAGTCATTGCGACAAAAGAAGTCCGCCCTACACCAAAAGCCTCGCCATCCTTGAACCGGTAAAGAGCCTTCACTGTAGGGCGAACGTGCGGAAAATAAGCCAGGCTTATGGGATGTTCAACTGTTAACAATAAAAATCCCTGAAAAAACCTCCTCCGGCGCTATTTTTCGATACACATGGCTCCACTTTGTAAATGTTTGTGCTTGTACGACGCTTGCGTCAGAAACTATCAACACGTGCCATGGGTCATTATCGCTACCGACCTCTCGCTTGAAGACCGTGCCATGGCCACTCGCTCTGACCTGCGCAACACCCTGTCCCTGGACGGCCTGAACTTCTTCCTGGCGGATGTCCGTGACGGACTGGGGCCCTACCTGGCGATTTATCTGCTGGCCGTGCACCACTGGGACCCCGCCAGTATTGGCGTGGTTATGACCATCGCCGGCATCGCGGCACTGCTCACTCAGACGCCCGCCGGAGCGCTGATTGACCGCACCCGCAGCAAGCGGGCCGTGATCGCGGTCGCCGCCCTGTTGGTGACCGCCAGTTGCCTGCTTCTGCCTTTTGTCAGCTCCTTCAGCCTGGTGGCGCTGACCCAGGCGGCCAGTGCTGCGGCGGCCTCGGTGTTCGCGCCGGCCATCTCGGCGATTTCCCTTGGCATCACCGGCCCGCGCGCCTTTACCCGCCGCACCGGTCGCAACGAAACCTTTAACCACGCCGGTAACGCGGTTGCAGCCCTGCTCGCCGGTGGGTTCGCCTATCTGTTTGGCCCCGTGGCGGTGTTTTACCTGATGGCGGTCATGGCGGTGGCCAGCGTAATTGCGGTCAGTTGCGTGTCAGCCGAAGCAATCGATCACGAAGTCGCGCGGGGTTTCGACCCTGCCCACGGTGCCGAACACGAACAGCCGTCGGGGATGACCGTGCTTATGGCGAACAAGCCATTAATGCTGTTCGCGATCTGCTGCGCACTGTTTCACTTGGCCAATGCAGCCATGTTGCCGCTGGTCAGCCAGAAGCTGTCGCAGATCAACCTGCAAATGGCCACGCCACTGACCTCGGCCTGCATTGTCGCGGCGCAACTGGTGATGGTGCCGGTGGCCTGGCTGGTGGGCGTAAAAGCCGACGTGTGGGGGCGCAAACCGCTGTTGCTCGCGGGGTTCATGATCCTGCCGCTGCGGGGCGTGCTGTATACGCTGTCCAGTGATCCTTATTGGCTGGTGGCGGTACAGATGCTCGACGGCGTCGGCGCCGGGGTGTTCGGCGCGCTGTTTCCGGTGATTGTCAAAGACCTCACCCAAGGCACCGGGCGCTTCAATGTCAGCCTGGGGGCGCTGTCCACGGTATTCGGACTGGGCGCGGCACTGAGCAGCAGCCTGGCGGGTTTTGTCGTGCAGTGGGCGGGTTACAACGCCGCGTTCCTGACACTGGCGTGTGTGGCTGCCGTCGCGTTGGGGCTGGTGTGGGTGGCGATGCCCGAGACTCAGGCGAATCCATCCGTGCAGCGCCATACAACTCCCGCCTGACATATGCGACAATGCGCGCCAAATTCCAACATGCACCCATTTTTCTGCTCAGCGACTGGGCCTCAAGCCTTGATGTCGCTGCCGACGTATGCCCGTTGGCCCGGGCCACAAAATGGGCCCGGCTCAAATTAGCGCACTCCAAGCTATTGATAGGTAAAGTAATTGATCTCCACAGCTAACATCACCATGCAGTTCGGCGCCAAGCCGCTATTTGAGAACGTTTCGGTCAAGTTCGGCGCAGGCAACCGTTATGGCCTGATCGGTGCCAACGGTTGCGGCAAGTCGACCTTCATGAAAATCCTCGGTGGTGACCTCGACCCGTCCGGCGGCCAGGTCATGCTGGAGCCGAACGTGCGCCTGGGTAAACTGCGCCAGGACCAGTTCGCCTACGAAGAATTCACCGTACTCGACACCGTGATCATGGGTCACGAAGAGCTGTGGAAGGTCAAGGCCGAGCGCGACCGCATCTACTCGCTGCCGGAAATGACCGAAGACGACGGCATGGCCGTTGCCGAGCTGGAAACCGACTTCGCCGAGATGGACGGCTACACCGCCGAATCCCGCGCCGGTGAATTGCTGCTGGGCCTGGGTATCGGCATCGAGCAGCACAATGGCCCGATGAGCGAAGTGTCGCCAGGCTGGAAACTGCGCGTATTGCTGGCCCAGGCGCTGTTTTCCGATCCGGAAGTGTTGCTGCTCGACGAGCCAACCAACCACCTGGACATCAACACCATCCGCTGGCTGGAAAACATCCTGACCCAACGTTCGAGCCTGATGATCATCATCTCTCACGACCGTCACTTCCTGAACAGCGTCTGCACCCACATGGCGGACCTGGACTACGGCGAGCTGCGCCTGTTCCCGGGCAACTACGACGAATACATGACCGTGGCGACCCAGTCCCGCGAGCAGTTGCTGTCGGACAACGCCAAGAAGAAGGCCCAGATCTCCGAGCTGCAATCCTTCGTCAGCCGCTTCTCGGCCAACGCCTCGAAAGCCAAGCAGGCCACTTCCCGCGCCAAGGCGATCGACAAGATCCAGCTGGCCGAAGTCAAGCCATCGAGCCGCGTCAGCCCGTTCATCCGCTTTGACCAGACCAAGAAGCTGCACCGCCAGGCGGTCATCGTTGATCGCATGGCCAAAGGCTTTGACGGCAAGACGCTGTTCAAGGACTTCAGCTTCCAGGTTGAAGCCGGCGAGCGCGTGGCGATCATCGGCCCGAACGGTATCGGCAAGACCACCCTGCTGCGCACCCTGGTCAACGAACTGTCCCCGGACGCCGGTACCGTCAAATGGACCGAAGCCGCCGAACTGGGCTATTACGCCCAGGACCACGCTTCGGACTTCGAAGACGAGTCCAACCTGTTCGACTGGATGGGCCGCTGGACCAAGGAAGGTGAACAAGTGGTTCGTGGCACCCTGGGCCGCATGCTGTTCTCCAACGATGAGATCCTGAAGTCGGTGAAGGTGATTTCCGGTGGTGAGCAAGGCCGCATGCTGTTCGGCAAGCTGATCCTGCAAAAGCCGAACGTGCTGATCATGGACGAACCGACCAACCACTTGGACATGGAATCCATCGAGGCGCTGAACCTGGCGCTCGAGAACTATCCGGGCACGCTGATTTTCGTCAGCCATGACCGTGAGTTTGTGTCGTCCCTGGCCACTCGCATTATCGAGCTGAGCCCGAGTGGTGTGATCGACTTCAGCGGTACTTATGATGATTACCTGCGTAGTCAGGGTGTGGTTTTCTAAGCACTGCTAGTTGTTTGAAATGCAAAAAGCCCCGTCCAATGTGATGGGGCTTTTTTTTGGGGTTGGGGTTGGGGTTGGGGACATATCCGTTGCTTCGGTAACGGCTGCTTAGGGTTCCGCTCTTACAGCGGCTCACTTTTGAACAGCGCAAAAGTAAGCAAAACGCTCTTGCCCCACCACTCGGTGCCTCGCCCAGGCTCGGCATGCCCGCACTCCGGCACGCTTCCGCGGGCCGCCGCGACGGCCCGTCCCTGGCCCGTCGCGGCTAAACCGGCGTCCTGCCGGTTTACCCGCTCCACCGTGCCTACTTGCGGCCATCGTGGTTTAACGGGGCGCCTAAGATCAAAATCAAAAGCCAGATCAACAGCACGGCGGCCTGAAAGCCGACCTGAGTGGTAGAAGCAAGAGCAAGGGCCACAAACAGTCGATTCGCGCTGCGATCAAACACACAACTCCCAGACTTCCCCCGCCCCCCTGTGGGAGCCGTCGAGCCCCAGCGAGGCCGCGATCGCGGTGTGTCAGGCAACCTCTTTATCGACCATGCCGCCGCCATCGCAGCCTCGCTAAAGCTCGACTGCTCCCACATTCGATTTGCGCAACCCAAGTACTTGCGACCGAACACACAACCCCCAGACTTCCCCCGCCCCCTGTGGGAGCCGTGGAGCCCCAGCGAGGCCGCGATGGCGGTGTGTCAGGCAACCTCTTTATCGACTGTGCCGCCGCCTTCGCAGCCTCGCTAAAGCTCGACAGCTCCCACATTTGATTCGCACAACCCGAGTGCTTGCGACCGAACACACAATCACCAAACTTCCACCGCCCCCTGTGGGAGCCGTCGAGCCCCAGCGAGGCCGCGATCGCGGTGTGTCAGGCAACCTCTTTATCGACTGTGCCGCCGCCTTCGCAGCCTCGCTAAAGCTCGACAGCTCCCACATTCGATTTGCGCAACCCGAGTGCTTGCGACCGAACACACAATCACCAAACTTCCACCGCCCCCTGTGGGAGCCGTCGAGCCCCAGCGAGGCCGCGATGGCGGTGTGTCAGGCAACCTCTTTATCAACTGTTCCGCCGCCTTCGCAGCCTCGCCAGGGCTCGACAGCTCCCACATTCGATTTGCGCAACCCAAGTACTTGCGACTGAACACACAACCACCAGACTTCCCCCAAACCCTGTGGGAGCCGTCGAGCCCCAGCGAGGCCGCGATGGCGGTGTGTCAGGCAACCTCTTTATCAACCATGCCGCCGCCATCGCAGCCTCGCTAAAGCACGACAGCTCCCACATTTGCCCGTGCCCGCTCTGATCTTGCTGTTGCTGTTGCTGTTGCTTCACCACACTCAAGCCGGCCTGTAGGCCGCTGTGCTGTTGATCTGCTTTTGATCTTGATCTTAGGCGCCCCGTTAAACCACGCTGGCCGAACGCAGGCTTTGGAGCGTGGGTAACCCGGCAGGACGCCGGGTTAGCCGCGCTGGGCCAAGGATGGCCCATCGCGGCGGCCCACGGTCCAAAGCCGGAGTGAGGGCACACCGAGCATTAGCGAGGTGCCGAGTGGTGGGGCAAGAGCCCTTTTGGTTACTTTTGGGGCTCTTTTCCAAAAGTGACCCGCTGTAAGAGCGGAACCCCTATCAGCCATCACAAAAACAACGGATATACACCCCCACCTCAAACACACCAAATATAGTTAGCCTGCTTCCTTTTACCCCAAGCCCTTGCCATGATGCGCTCACCGCCCGCCCGCGAACGAGTTCCCATGCCTGCCACACAGCCCGCCTCCCCCAGCTCCTTGTCGATCACCCTGCAGATCGTCTCCATCGTCTTCTACACCTTTATCGCGTTTATCTGCATCGGCCTGCCGATTGCGGTGATCCCCGGCTACGTCCACGGCGAACTGGGCTTCAGTGCAGTAATCGCCGGAATAACCATCGGCTCGCAATACCTGGCCACGCTGCTCAGCCGCCCGATGGCCGGACGCATGTCAGACAATGTAGGCACCAAACGCGCGATCGTGCTGGGCTTGAGCGGAATCCTGCTGAGCGGCGTGCTGACATTTATCGCCACGCTGGTGCAAAGCCTGCCCCTGCTGAGCCTCGGCATATTGATTGTCAGCCGCCTGTTGCTGGGGGTGGCTCAGGGCCTGATCGGCGTCGGCACCATTAGTTGGTGCATGGGCGCAGTCGGCGCCGAACACACAGCACGCTCGATCTCGTGGAACGGCATCGCCTCCTACGGCGCAATTGCAATCGGTGCACCGCTGGGCGTGGTGATGGTTGCCGACTACGGCTACACCAGCCTTGGCATCGCCCTTACGGTACTGTCCGCCCTGGGCCTGTTGCTGATCCGCAACAAACCTTCAGTGCCCGTGGTGCGTGGCGAGCGGATGCCGTTCTGGGCGGTGTTCGGACGTATCGCGCCATTTGGCACCAGCCTGTGTCTCGCATCGATTGGCTACGGCACCCTCACCACCTTCGTCACCCTCTACTACCTGAGCCTCGGCTGGACCGGCGCCGCCTGGTGCCTGACGGTATTTGGCGTGTGCTTTATCCTGTCGCGCCTGGTGTTCATCTCCGCCATCAACCGCTTCGGCGGCTTCACGGCGGCGATTGCCTGCATGACCATCGAAACCCTCGGGCTCACGCTGCTGTGGCTGGCACCGTCCCCCGGTGTGGCCTTGATCGGCGCCGGGCTGACCGGCTTTGGCTTGTCGCTGGTCTACCCGGCGCTGGGCGTGGAGGCGATCAAGCAGGTGCCCAACAGCAGCCGGGGCGCCGGGTTGAGTGCGTATGCGGTGTTTTTTGACCTGGCGCTGGCGATTGCCGGCCCGGTGATGGGCGCCGTGGCGTTGAACCTGGGCTATTCGTGGATCTTCTTTTGCGCCGCCCTGCTCTCGGTCACCGGCCTGGGCCTGACGTTGATGCTCAAGCGGCGCGCTTACTGATCAGCCGTTTGCAAACCCGCGCGGGTGGATTGCCCGAGGGTGTGATTGAAAAACCGCCCGGCCTCGGAAATCAGGTCGCGGTGGATGCTTTCACGGTCAACCCCGTCGGCATCGGTGCACATCGCGGGCATCGCGGCCAACTGGCTCTCATCGCAGGGCGCCATGAACACAAAGTGCCCTGCCCCGGCCAACAGTTTGAAGTTCGGCGGCTCCGGCAGTTTGCGCGCCAGGGCCTCGGCGTTCTTGTCCACGGCCACCAGCTTGTCGCCGTCGCCGCTGTAGAGCAGCACCGGCACATGCACGTCGGCGAGGGTGTGCCGGCCAAACATCAGGCTCAACGGCGCCATCAACATCAACGCGTGGATGCGCGGGTCGGCCTGGGGCTGCAAATCGTCACGGTCGACGATCAGTTCGCCCTTGGTGGTGCAGGCGTCGCGGTCTTCAGGGCGTTGTTGGCAGTAGCGGCGCAGGCGGTCCAGGTCGGGCTTGGCGCCGGCGAGGATCAACGCGGTTTCGCCGCCGGCCGAATAACCGATGACGCCCACCTGATCGACGTTGACGAACGGCGACAGCATCGGGTCGCCGAGGGTGGCGGTTATGGCTTCGGAAATCTGGATCGGGCGCCCATACAGGTTGCTCAAGGTGCCCAGGCGGCTGTGATCCTTGTAGTTGTCGCCGGGGTGCAGCACCGCCACCACGACAAACCCCTTGCGTGCAAGGGAGGTGGCAAGGTCGTGCAGGGCCAGGGGTGTGCCGGTATTGCCGTGGGACAGCATCAACATCGGAAAGCGGCCGATGGCGATTTTCGAGTCTTCAGTGGCCGCGATGTGATAAGTACCCACCTGGGTAACGTGTTCCTGGTCGGTGGACGGATAGAACGCAACGGCCTTCATCGGCTGCAAATCCAGCGGATCAAGAAAAGTCATGCGATGGAAGCCCACACTCCAATGAGGGTGCGGTGCGGGCGCGGCTTGCACTGAAATCAGGCCGCCGAGCAGAGAAAGAACCAGGATTGCACAAAGACGCATCATGGGGATGTCCACCTTTGCTGCGTAAGCCCGCGTAGCTGTTGAAATATCCATGGTTCAGGCGCTCGGACGGGCAGGGTTTACCCATGCGTGCATAACCTGGGCCAAAGTAGTGACAGCGGGTAAACGAAAAAACTCCGTACTCCGATCGCTTTTCAGGCGAGCAGAATACAGAGTTTAGGCGCCTCGAATCAGATTGATATCGAGGAACAGCAAAATTTACACAAGTCTTACGCTGCGGCGAACAACTGGTCGCTGATCAATACATGGGCGTCGCTGAGCGCCTTGGTACGGGCCTCGTCACCGTAAGCCAAGCCGTGGGCACGGACGAACTCGATGTCGGTGATCCCGAGGAAACCCAACAGCACGGTCAGGTAGTCTTCGTGGGCTGCGCCAGTCGGCTGACCTACATGCAAGCCGCCGGAGGTGGAGACAATGATGACTTTCTTGCCGCCACACAGGCCTTCCGGGCCGGCTTCGGTGTAACGGAACGTCTGGCCGGCGACGGCAATGCGGTCGATCCAGGCTTTCAGTTGGGTCGGGATGGTGAAGTTGTACATCGGCGCAGCCAGCACTACGGCGTCTGCTGCCAGGAATTCGGCCAGGGTGGAAGCGCTCAGGTCGGCTTCGTGCTTTTGCACGGCATCGCGCAATTCGGCGGCAGTGCCCAGGGCGCCCAGGGTGACACCGGAGAAGTGACTGATGGCGTCAGCGGCCAAGTCACGATAAACCACCTCGACACCCGGCTCTGCTGCCTGCCAGGCTTTGACTACACCTGCGCTCAACTGACGGGAAACCGAGTTGTCGCCCAGGATGCTGGAATCGATATGCAATAGTTTCATGGTTCATCTCCAAGTAAGTATCGCCAAGGGCGACTGAATGGAAATAAGCCTACAGATGAAACCAATCGGCGATTAGTCGGGCAAAACGCGATTGTTCGTCCCACTTACAGGACAGTGCTTTTAGTGGGATGACACATAGATGGACGCAGTGGTCGGCGCCGGCAGCGCATAGGTGCGCTTCATCCAGTCAATTTCTTCATGAGGCGTGCGACCAAAGAATCGCTTGAACTCACGACTGAACTGCGAGGCGCTCTCGTACCCGACCTTGGCACAGGCAGTGGCGGCAGTGATGTCGCTTCTAAGCATCAGCAATCGCGCCTGGTGCAAGCGCGTCGACTTCAGGTACTGCATGGGCGAAGTGTCAGTCACCGTACGAAAGTGCGCGTGAAAACTCGGCACACTCATCATCGCTTCCTTGGCCAGCTCCTCCACGTCCAGGCGCTGAGCATAACAAGCGTGAATCTTGCGAATCGCCCGGGCCACCTTGCCAAACTGGCCCTGGCGATTCAGAGCCGCGCGCATCGAACCGCCCTGCTCCCCGGTGATGATGCGGTAGTAGATTTCCCGCATCAGGGTCGGCCCAAGCACCTGCGCCTCCACCGGCACGCTCATCACTTCCAGAAAGCGCAGCAACGACTCACTGAGCCTGTCGTCCATTGGTGAGGAGTACATGCCTTTTGGCCTGGCTTCGGGCTGCGGCGCCAACGCGTCAAGCTCCAGCATCAGTTCGGCGGCCAGGTTGAAATCCAGGCGCAAATACACCGCGAGCATCGGTTCTGCTTCACTGGCCTCGGTTTCCATGGTGAACGGCACCGGCACCGACACCACCAGGTAGTGCTGGGCGTCGTAGACATAAATGTCTTCACCCAGGTAACCGCGCTTGCGGCCCTGGCACACGATCACAATACCCGGGTCGTAAAGCACCGGAATTCGCGTCAGCGGCCGGTTGGAACGCAGGAAACGCACGTCATCCAGCGGCGTCAGGTTGTAACCCTCAACGGGCGCCAACTGTCCCATCAGCTCGATGATTCGGCGGGTACGCGGATGTTCAAGGCTCATTGGAATGCACTGGACGGGAAAATCAAAAGGTAACCCGCCGGTACCTTACTGGCCAGCCCTGCTTCCCCCTGTAGGAGCGAGCTTGCTCGCGAAAAACGTCAACGATAACGCGGGTATCCTGAATGCACGCGGTATCCGCGGTTTTTTCGCGAGCAAGCTCGCTCCTACATTTTAGGGTGGATTTGCCTGCGCGGGACGCGGATAGTTCGTCCCACAGACAGGACAATAGGCCCACCATGCAAGATCTGAATGACCTCTACTATTTCGCCAAAGTAGTGGAAGCCGGCGGTTTCGCCGCCGCCGGCCGGCTGCTGGGGATTCCCAAGTCGCGGCTGTCGCGGCGCATTGCCGAACTCGAAGAACGCCTCGGCGCCCGCTTGCTACAACGCACCACCCGCCAACTGACCCTGACTGCCGTGGGTGAACGCTACCTGCGCCACTGCCAGGCAATGTTGCTGGAGGCGGAAATGGCCGATGAGGCGGTGGCCAGCATGTCCAGCGAGCCCCGTGGCCGGCTGCGCGTCAGCAGCCCGGTGGGCCTGGCTCACCAATTCCTGCAGACCGTGGTGGCGGAGTTTCTCACCGCCAACCCGCTGGTGCAGTTGGAGATGAGCCTGGTCAACCGCCGCGTCGACCTGGTGGCCGAAGGCATCGATGTGGCCTTGCGCGTGCGGGAACTCGGGGATGAAGACCCGTTGCTGGTGACCAAACGCCTGCGCCAGGCCCAGACGGCGATTGTCGCCAGCCCCGGCTTTGTGCGTGAGCGGCAGATCAACAGCCTGGAAGACCTCAAACAATTGCCGGTGCTGGGCGCCCTGGAAGCAGACCGCATGGTGCACTTCCGCATGCTCAGCCCGGAGGGCAACAGCCACGACCTGGTTATGGAAGCCCGGCTGGGCATCGACGATTTCCTGGTACGCAAGGCCTGCGCCCTCGCCGGCCTGGGGTTCACCGTGCTGCCGATGATGTATTGCGAGGAGGAATTGGCCAGCGGCCAGTTGGTGCAGCTCTTGCCCGAATGGTCCTTGCCGGGCGGTTGGTTGCAAGCGGTCTACCCTCATCGGCGTGGCGTATTACCGGCCGTGCGGGCCTGGATCGACCATCTGGATAACGCCTTCAAAGGGTGTGGAGACCGTTTGCTATGAGACTGACCGAAGAACAAGTCGCCACGTTTTGCCTGGGCTTGCCCGGTGCGCGGGAAGATTACAAATGGGGCGGCGTGCGGGTGTTTTCGATTGCCGGCAACAAGATGTTTGCCTTGCAGAACCTGCGGGGTGACTCGCTGGCGTTCAAGGTCGACAAGGAGCTGTTCCTGGGCCACGTAGACCGCCCGGGCATCCATCCGGCGCCGTACCTGGCGCGGGCGCAGTGGATCATCATGGAAACGCCCTACCCGCTGGGCGCTGAAGAACTGCGTGGCCTGTTGCAGCGTTCCCACCAATTGGTGGTGAGCAAGCTGCCCAAGCGCACGCAGGTCGGCTTGTTGCTAGAAAATCGAGAGTAGCGTGCCGCCGAGGAACAACTGGTCAATCCAGAACACCTGGTGCAGCAACACGATCAACCAGAACACCACCTGATAAGACACCTTGCGCGTCTTGTGGCGGAACACCTGCTGGGCAATCAACGCCCCCGGCCAACCGCCTGCCAGCTCCACCGCGTGCAGGACGTTTTCCGGGGTGCGCCAACTGTTTTCACGGGCCTTGCGCTTGTCGCTCCAGTACAGCAGGAACGCCACCACACTGACCCCGCCATAGGCCACCAGCGGGATCAGCGAAACCCCGCGATACCCCAGCAACGCCGAACCAAACAGCGGCGCGGCGCACAACAGCACCAACACCAGCGCCTTCAAGCGCGGATGCTGGATGTTCATGGCTTGACGGCTGACCAGTCGATCCAGCCGAACTGCCAAGTGGCCAGAATTACCAGGCCGAAGGCGATCCGGTACCAGGCAAACGCCGCGTAGCTGTGGCTGGCGATGAACTTGAGCAGCGCCTTGACCGCGATCATCGCGAAGATGAACGAGGTGACGAACCCGATGGCAAACACCGGCAGGTCATCGGGCTGGAACAGGTGGCGGTACTTGTAGCCCGAATACACCGCAGCGCCGACCATGGTCGGCATCGCCAGGAAGAACGAGAACTCGGTGGCCGTCTTGCGCGACAGGCCGAACAACAGGCCGCCAATGATGGTGGCACCGGAGCGCGAGGTACCCGGGATCATCGCCAGGCACTGGGCGAAGCCGACTTTGATGGCGTCCTTCCAGGTGATGTCGTCGACGGTTTCGGCGTGCACTTCATGTTGGCGACGCTCGGCCCACAACATGATGATGCCGCCCACTACCAATGCCGCCGCAACGGTGATCGGGTTGAACAGGTAGTGCTTGATCAGGTCGGCGAAAATCACCCCCAACACCACCGCCGGCAATACGGCGATGATCAGGTTGATGGTAAAACGCTGGGCATTGCGCTGGGTCGGCAAGCCGATTACCACATCCAGGATCTTGCGTCGAAACTCCCACACCACCGCCAGGATCGCGCCGAGCTGGATGATGATATTGAACGCTTCAAAGCGCTCGCCACCGAAGTTGATCAGGTCGGCGACGATAATCTGGTGCCCGGTACTGGAGATCGGCAAAAACTCCGTCAGCCCTTCTACAACGCCGAGTATCAGTGCCTGTACGGCGGTCCAAAGATCCATCGATTCCCCCAAAGGTCATGCCCACGGCATACCTCGTTGATATTTTTTAGACGTTCACTAACGAAGAATGCGCTGCAAGCACAGCGCAAATGATCAAGGCCGAACTGCGAAAATTCCGTGAAAAATCAGGCAGGACTCAGGTTTTTTGATTCTGGGCCGAAAGCCTATCAGACAAGCCGGAAATGTCGAAGCAGCACCCAAAATTATAAGAACACGGAGTGACAGGACCATGAACAGTTTGCGCAGTATGTCCATCAGCCGGCGTCTCTGGCTGATCCTGATCGTCGCCGTGCTGATGCTGCTAACCCTCGGCCTGCTTATGCTCAAGCAGATTCATGGCGACCTTTACCAGGCCAAGAGTGAGCAGACTCAGCGTGTGGTGCAAACCGCCAGCGGGATCCTGACTTATTATCACAGCCTCGAAACCAGTGGGGTCCTGACCCGTGAGGCGGCGCAGAAGCAAGCCCTGAGCGCAGTGCGCGGGCTGCGGTATGGGAAGGATGATTACTTCTGGATCAACGACCTCACGCCCGTGATGATCATGCATGCGGCCAACCCCAAGCTCGACGGCCAGAACCTGTCGGCCATCCGCGACCCGGACGGCTTTGCGGTGTTCAACGAGTTCGTGATCCTGGCCAAGGCCAAGGGCGCCGGGATGGTGAACTATCGTTGGCCCAAGCCCGGGGCCGATGCGCCGGTGGCCAAGACCTCCTATATACAGCTGTTCGAACCCTGGGGCTGGATCATCGGCTCCGGCGTGTATGTCGATGACGTGCAAGGCGAGTTCCGGGGCCAGGTGTGGAAAGCCTCAATGGTCGGCCTGGTGATTGCTGTGATCATGGCCCTGCTGGTGGTGCTGATTGCCCGCAGTATCGTGCGCCCGTTGCAGCAAGCGGTGAACGCGATGGCCAATATCGCCAGTGGCGAAAGCGACCTGACTCGCACCCTCGACACCCACGGCCAGGACGAGGTCACTCAACTGTCCCGGCACTTCAACAGCTTTACCGCCAAGTTGCGGCAGGTGGTCGGCCAGTTGCAGACCTGCGCCAATGCGTTGGGCCAGTCATCCACCGAACTGGGCAGCAACGCCAGTGATGCCCATGACCGCAGCCAGCAGCAATCACAGCAGATGGAATTGGTCGCAACCGCGATCAACGAAGTCACCTATGGCGTACAGGACGTGGCCAAGAATGCCGAGCACGCTGCCAGTGAAATGCGCGATGCCCAGGTACAGGCCGAACAGGGCCAGCTCAATATCGACGGCAGCCTGCAACGGATCGACCAGCTCTCCAGCACCATCAGCCAGGCGGTGGAGGTGATTCGTACGCTGTCGACTGAAAGCACGCAGATTGGCGGGGTACTGGAAGTGATCCGCTCAATCGCGGACCAGACCAACCTGCTGGCCCTCAACGCCGCCATCGAAGCAGCCCGCGCCGGGGAGCAAGGCCGTGGTTTCGCGGTGGTGGCCGACGAAGTACGGCTGCTGGCCCAGCGCACGCAAAAATCCACGGCTGAAATCCAGGCGATGATCGAGCGCCTGCAAGGCCATTCGGAAGCGGCGGTCAAGGTCATCAGCGACAGCCACCAGGCGTCGCAACTGACCATCGAACAAGCGGGCCAGGCCGGCGCGAGCCTCACCGCCATCGGCCAGGCTTTGCGTAATCTCAATGGTTTGAACGCTTCGATTGCCAGCGCCACGTTGCAGCAGGCGCATGTGGTGGAAGACATCAACCAGAACGTCACCCAGGCAGCCGGCTTGTCCCGCAGCACGGCACTGGCGGCGCAGCAGTCCAGCGTCGCGAGTGCACACTTGAAAGGCCTGAGCGAACAACTCGACGGACTGCTCCGCCAGTTCAAGGTCTAACCCGGATCTCTGCTGAAGGTGGCTTCTGTGGCGAGGGGGCTTGTCCCCCGTTGCGCTGCGAAGCGGCGCCAAACCCTGCCACTCGGTTTTCCTGAAAAAACGCGTTTACCTTATTAGGGCTGCTGCGCAGCCCAACGGGGGACAAGCCCCCTCGCCACAGGTGAGCTCTACCCCCGCGCCCACCACTCTGGTTACAATCACCGCCCTCTTCGACTCCCCCAAGGAACCGCCATGTCCGGGCTTGAACTGTTTGCCGCCGCCCTGGGGGTGATCGCTGTCTGGTTGACGGTTAAACAGAACCCGTGGTGCTGGCCCATCGGCCTGGTGATGGTGCTGCTGTACACCTGGATCTTCTTCGATGTGAAGCTCTACTCCGACATGCTCCTGCAAGTCATCTACGCCGGCCTGCAGCTCTACGGCTGGTGGCAGTGGACCCGTGCCGGCGAGGTCAAGCAAGGCCGGCAAGTCACCAGCCTGGGCCTGCAACCGATCCTGCAAGGCCTGGCCGTGGGTGCCCTGGGCAGCCTGTTGCTGGGCGCCGCCATGGCCCACTGGACCGACGCCGCACAACCCTGGCTGGACGCGGCCCTGACCGGTTTCAGCCTGGTGGCGCAAATGTGGATGGCGCAAAAGCGTGTGCAGTGCTGGCCATTGTGGGTTGCCCTGGATGTGATCTTTGTCGGGCTGTTCCTCTATAAAGGCCTGTACCTCACCGCCGCACTCTATGCCTTGTTCACCGTGATCGCCGTGCAAGGCTGGCGCGAATGGCGCGCCGACCCGGCGCTGCACGCATGAAAGTCGTGGTATTGGCCGGCCCGGAATCCAGCGGTAAAAGCTGGCTGGCCGCGCAATTGCAGGCGCATTTTGGCGGTGTGATGGTGGGCGAATACGTGCGCCATTTCATCGACCACCACCAGCGCGATACCACCCTGGCCGATATCCCCGACATCGCCCGTGGCCAACTGGCCTGGGAGGATGCCGCCCGCGCCCGGCAGCCAGACTTGCTGATCCTGGATACCAACCTGCTGACCAACAAGCTGTGGAGCCAGACTTTGTTTGGCGACTGCCCGGCCTGGCTCGACAGCGAACTGCTCGCCCGCCACTACGACCTGCATCTGCTGCTGTCGCCGGAAGACGTGGAATGGACTGCCGACGGCCAGCGCTGCCAGCCGGAGTTTGCCGACCGCTTGGCATTTTTCCAGGGCAGCCTCGATTGGCTGGAGCAACAGCACCTGCCACTGCAGGTGATCCGGGGCAATTGGCAAGCGCGCAGGCAACAAGCATTTTCAGCGGTTAAGCACTTGCTCCCACAGCGCTGAAGACCGGTTATCGGGTCAACGCAGCTCTCCACCCAGGGCACAGGTCAATCCTTAAAAGGAGATTGGCCTATGAACATGCGCATTGTTGCCCGCTTGATCAACTTGCCCGAAGACCGTGGCGTTCGTGTTGAAACCGCCGCCCACAAGCTCCTGCTGGTGCGGTCGGGCAACCAGGTGCGGGCCTATCAGGCGGAGTGTCCCCACGCCGGGGCGCCTTTGGAGCAAGGCGTAATCTGTGACGGGAGGATCATTTGCCCATGGCACAAGGCGGCCTTCCGGGTAGAGGACGGCCAGGTCTGCGAGCCGCCCGCATTGGTGCAGCTCACGCAGTACCCGGTGGAGATTCACGATGGCGTGGTCAGTGTGGGCGACAAAGCGCTGCCCTCTTCATCCGCCCCACAGGCCAGTGATTCCCGCTGCTTTATCGTGATTGGCTCCGGCGCAGCGGGCTCGGCGGCCGTCGCCACCCTGCGCCGCGAGGGCTTCAGCGGCCGCCTGCTGTGGATCGACCAGGAGCAAAATCCTGCTTACGACCGAACCGCCTTGAGCAAATTCGTCATCGCAGGCGAGATGCCGCCCGACGAAACCCCACCGTTGCTGGATGAAGCCAGCTACCGCGACATCCAGATCCACGGCGAAGTCCAAAACCTTGACCCTCACGCCAAATGCCTCCAACTCGTAGACGGTCGCCGCTTCGACTACGACGCGGCGCTGCTGGCCACTGGCGGCGAGGCCAAACCGCTGGATATTCCGGGCACCGTACTCAATAACGTCTTTGTGCTGCGCTCACGAGACGATGCGGCGCGCATCGTTGAGGCTGCGCAACCGGGCAAATGCGCGGTGGTCATCGGCGACAGCTTTATTGGCCTGGAGGCCGCGTCAGCGTTGCGCAAGCGTGGGTTGACGGTGCAGGTCGTGGGCCGTCACGAGATTCCGCTGGCAGCGCAACTGGGCAAGCGCATTGGCGCCTCACTGCGCCAGTTGCATGAAGCCAACGGCGTGATATTCCACAGCGCCAGTGAGCCCGCGCGCCTCGAAGGACATGGTGACGTCACGACGGTCGTACTGAAAAACGGCCATAGACTGGCCGCAGACCTGGTGCTGATGGGAGTCGGTGTAACACCCGCCACCGGGTTCGTCCGCGGGCTGGAAACCGCCGATGACCAATCGTTGAAAGCAGACGCGAATTTGCGCGTCGCGCCAGGTTTATGGGCAGCCGGCGACATGGTGACCTTCCCATGGAACGACCACCCCGTGCGTATCGAACACTGGCGCGTGGCGCAGCAACTCGGGGTGCTGGCGGCGCGCAACATGCTGGGAGCCGAGCAGGCGTTTGCCGATGTGCCGTTCTTCTGGACCTATCACTTCGGCAAGACCTTCGAACTGCTGGGCCATCCCCGCCACTGGAATCAACTCCACGTGGAAGGTCACCTGCAGCACCACCACTTCATCGCCCTGCTCTGCCGTGGCGATGAAGTGGAAGCAGTGGTTGCCTGTGAACATCAGCGGGCGATGGCGCTGCTCTCGCAACGCATGAAGCACCCGCTGAAAAAGGCCGAGGTGCTTGAGCTGATCCGCGGGCTCTAACGATTCTTGCGGGTGCCGAGCTGAATCCAGGTCGGCGCATGGTCGCTGGCGTGGGGCTCGTTGCGCACCCACGCATCCACGCCGGCGCCTTTCAGATAAGGCTTGAGCGCCGGATTGAGCAGCAAGTGGTCAATTCGCAGGCCGGCGTTTTTCTGCCAGTGCTGGCGGAAATAATCCCAGAAGGTATAAACCCGCTCATTGGGATACAGATGGCGCAAGGCGTCCGTCCAGCCTTGCTCCAGCAGGCGCTGGTAACAGTCACGAGTTTGCGGTTGCAGCAATGCGTCCTTGAGCCAGGAGCGCGGGTTGTAGATATCGAGGTCAGTGGGCACCACATTGAAATCCCCGGCCAGCAACACTGGGTGTTCACTGGATTGCAGGTGCCTGGCGTAGTCGATCAGCCGTTCAAACCACGCCAGCTTGTAGTCGAATTTCGGCCCCGGCTGGGGGTTTCCGTTGGGCAAGTACAGGCAGCCCACCAGAACGCCGTGCACAGCGGCTTCGAGGTAGCGGCTTTGATGGTCGGCGTCATCGCCGGGCAAACCCCGGCGGCTTTCCAGCGGTTGCGCGTCGCGGGCCAGAATCGCCACGCCGTTCCACGAGGCCTGGCCCAGGCACAACGCACCGTAGCCGGCTGCGTCAAAGTCGTTGAAAGGAAACAGGCTGTCGGGCGCCTTGAGTTCTTGCAGGCAGACAATGTCGGGCTGTTCCCGCGCCAGCCATTCCAGCAGATTGGGCAGGCGGGCGCGGATGCCATTGATGTTGAAGGTCGCGATCTTCAGCGCTTTCATGGGAAGGGTCCTTCCAGGGCTCTTGGAGTAGAGCCCGGAAGGTGTTCGGTCGTTCCGTTTTCAGGCGCGATTGACTT
The DNA here is from genome assembly GCF_011765255.1 of Pseudomonas sp. AN3A02. NCBI lineage: Bacteria > Pseudomonadati > Pseudomonadota > Gammaproteobacteria > Pseudomonadales > Pseudomonadaceae > Pseudomonas > Pseudomonas sp. AN3A02. Next base: position 44,343 of record NZ_JAARNI010000004.1, on the reverse strand, counting down.
CAGTAGCCCAACGACAACCCGGTATTGCGCCGTGGGTCATTGGCCCCATAGAAACGGTTATTGCCGACCGGCTTGCCGTCCAGGGACGGTGCGCCCACCAGGATGGCGGCCAGGTGGTTGGCATCCTGCGGGCCGGCGAACTTGTGGCCCCAGCCTTCGAGGATTTTCTGGGTGTCGGGGCTCAGGGCAAAGCGCTCGATATTGGTCGCCTCAGGCAGCCATTGCTGGTGGAAACGCGGGGCGTCCACGGCTTCCTGGATGTTCATCTTGTAGTCGATCACATTGAGGATGGTCAGCAAAGTAGCCGTGATGATACGGCTGCCCCCCGGCGTACCCACCACCATCACCGCTTTGCCGTCCTTGGTGACGATGGTCGGGCTCATGGACGACAGCGGCGTCTTGCCCGGCGCGATGGCGTTGGCTTCACCCTGGACCAGGCCGTACATGTTCGGCACGCCGATCTTGGAGGTGAAGTCGTCCATTTCGTCGTTGAGGATTACCCCGGTCTTGCTCGCCATTACACCGGCACCGAACCAGTCGTTGAGGGTGTAGGTCACCGAGACGGCGTTGCCCCACTTGTCGACGATGGAGTAGTGGGTGGTGTTATTGCCTTCGTGAGGCGAAACCCCGGGCTTGATGTCCTGAGAGATCCCGGCCTTCTGCGGGTCGATGGCGGCGCGCAGTTTGGCGGCGTAGTCCTTGTCCAGCAGGTGCTCGACCGGGTTCTGCACAAAGTCCGGGTCGCCGAGGTAGCTGTTGCGGTCGACGTAGGCGTGGCGCATGGCCTCGATCTGGTAGTGCAAGCCTTGGGCGGAGTGATAGCCGAGGTCGGCCATCGGGTAGCCTTCGAGGATGTTCATGATCTCGCAGATCACCACGCCGCCGGAGCTCGGTGGTGGCGCGGAGACCACGTGGTAGCCACGGTAGTCACACTCGATGGGCGCCAGTTCGCGGGTCTTGTATTTGTCCAGGTCGGCTTGGGTGATGATGCCTTTGCCCGATTGGCTGGAATCGACAATCGCCTTGGCTACCCAGCCTTTGTAGAAGCCGTCGGCGCCCTTGGCGGAGATTTCCCGCAGGGTTTTCGCCAGGTCTTTCTGCACCAGTTTCTGGCCCACCAGCATCGGCTCGCCACCGTGGAGGAAGATGCCGCGCAGGTCCTTGTCTTTCTTGAATTCGTCGGTGGCAGTGTGCAGCAGGTCAATATCGCCCTGCTCCAGGGCAAAACCGTCTTCGGCCAGCTTGATTGCCGGGGCGATCACCTGGGCGCGCTTGAGGGTGCCGTATTTGCTCAACGCCAGTTCCATGCCCGACACGGTGCCGGGTACGCCGACGGCCAGGTGACCTTTGGAACTGAGGTCGGGGACGACGTTGCCGTCCTTGTCCAGGTACATGTCGGCAGTGGCTGCCAGCGGGGCTTTTTCGCGGAAGTCGAGGAAGGTCTTGCGCCCGTCGGCCAGTTGCACGGTCATGAAGCCGCCGCCGCCCAGGTTGCCGGCCGCCGGGTACACCACGGCCAGGGCGTAACCCACTGCCACCGCCGCATCCACGGCATTGCCACCGGCCTTGAGCACGTCCACGCCCACATGGGTAGCGAGGTGCTGAGCCGTGACCACCATGCCATTTTCGCCAGCCACCGGGGCCTGGGAGGCCGCCTGTACACCGCTGACGGTCAGCACCCACGCGGTGGCAATCAAAGTTCGGGTAAACGGTTGGTATTTCATCCCTGCATACTCTGTTTATTAGAAGAACTAGAAAGTAATACGTTTCCGATCCAAGCCCCAGCGTTATGCCGCGTTTGTGACAGAGCCTGTCGGTAACGGAATAATGCCCATGCTATATTCCGGGCCTTTACGCCGCGCAGCAGAGGCTTTTCGATGGTGATCAAGAAGACCGGTATCCGCGCCCAGCAAGCCGACCAGACCCGCGCGCGGATTCTCCAGGCGGCGGTCAAGGTCTTCACCCGCGACGGCTATTCCGGCGGGCGTGTGGAAAGCATTTCCCGGGAGGCCGACTCCAACGACCGCATGCTGTATTACTACTTCGGCAGCAAGGAGCACCTGTTTGTGTGTGTGCTGGAGCACACCTATGAACAGTTCAACAAGGCCGAAAGCAAACTCAAGCTCGACCTGACTGCGCCGGTGCAAGCGTTGCAGGCGCTGGTGGGGTTTATCTGGAATTACTACGTCAAGCATCCCGAGTTTGTGGCGATCCTGAGTATCGAGAACCTGCATAAGGGCAAGCATGCGAAGCAGTCCGGGGAGCTGCGGCGGTTGTCCGGGGAGGCGGTTGGGGTGTTGCGGCCGATTATCGAGGCGGGTCAGGCCCAGGGGCTGTTTCGCGAAGATGTGGACATCAAGCATGTGTACTTGATGATTGCTTCGTTGTGCTACTTCTATAACTCCAACCAGCACACGCTGAGTTCGTTTTTGGGGGAGGATTTGGCGGATAAGACACAGCAGCGGGATTGGCTGGGGTTTATCAGTGATCTGGTGTTGCGTGGGGTATGCCTGACACCGCCTGTCCAACGGTAGAACCGGGATCTAAATGTGGGAGCGGGCTTGCTCGCGAATGCGGTTCGTCAGTCGCCAAATGCATTGACTGATACACCGCATTCGCGAGCAAGCCCGCTCCCACATTTTTGACCGTGTGAATCAATGGGTGCCGGGGTTGGCTCGCAGGTGCGCCACGGTTTGCTCGAGGCCTTCCCACTGCGGTGCATTGGGCGCGAAGCGGGTACGCAGGTATGACGCCAGCTCTGCCACTTGGGTATTGGACAGACTGTCCTTGAACGCCGGCATGTACCCCAGATCCTTGGTCGCCGGGGTGCTGATCCCTTGCAAAATCACCTTGATCAGATTATCCGGTTGATCGCTGTGCACGTTGGTATTGGTCGCCAGTGACGGGCTGACCCCGAACAGTTTCGGCCCCTGCCCGTCGGCATGGCAGGCTTTGCACGAACCTTCAAATACCCTTCGCCCATTGGCATTGGGCACCGTCGCGGCCGCCACCACCTGCGCTTCTGCCGCCGCGCTGTCATTCAGCGAAGCCAGGTACACCGCCATCGCGCGGATGTCGGTCTTGGGCAATTTCGCCAGTTCTGTCACCACCGGCCCCATCGGTCCTGTCGCTACACCGTGGGCATCGGAATAACCGGTGCTCAGATAGGTGAACACCTGGTCCTCGGTCCACGGCGTCGGCGCCTTGGACAAGCCATTCAACGCTGGCGCTTCCCAACCATCCACCCTGCCGCCCGCGAGGAACGCTTTACCGCCCTTCTCCGCCCCCATCAGGTTGCGCGGCGAGTGGCACGCCGCGCAGTGCCCCAACCCGTTGACCAGATAGGCGCCGCGGTTCCATTGCTCACTTCTTTGGGGTTGCACGCTAATTTCCCCTCGGCGCAAAAACAGTGCATTCCAGCCGGCCATCAACGGCCGGATATTGAACGGAAACTTCATCGCATTCGGCACCGGCGCCTGGCTCACCGGCGCCTGGGACATCAGGTAGGCGTACAGCGCCTGCATGTCCGCATCGTTGATGTTGCGAAACGCGGTATAGGGAAACGCCGGGTAGAGGTTGCGCCCGTCGCGGCCGATGCCATCGCGCATTGCCCGCTCAAACGCCGGGTAGGACCAGTTGCCAATCCCGGTCTTCTCGTCCGGGGTGATGTTGCTGCTGTACAGCGTGCCGAACGGCGTATGCATGGCCAGCCCGCCGGCATTGGTGGCGCCACCCGGCGCCGTGTGACACACCGCGCAATCCCCTACGGCCGCGAGCAAACGCCCGCGCTCCAGGGTGGCCTTGGACCAGGTGCCGGCGCTGGGCGGGGCGATCGGGGCGATCTCACTGTGAAACGGCCACGCGGTGGAGGCCATGCCCAGTACCGCGCCAAAAGCGGCGAACAATGAACCGAACAGCCATTTGCGGCGCTTCTCCGGGGACTTCGCCGGCTCGCCCAGCGTGCCGGCATTCAGCGCAGCCAGCACGCGCTCGGGGGTAATCGGCAGCTCGCGAAAACGAATCCCGGTGGCGTCGTAGATCGCATTGGCGATCGCCGCCGCGCTGGGTACCGAGGCGGACTCCCCGGCGCCCATCGGCGGCTGGTCCTGGCGCGGCATCATCAGTACGTCGATCTGCGGTACTTCAGGAAAGGTCAGGATCGGATAACCGCCCCACTCCTTGCTCGCCACGGTGGACTCTTCAAAGGTCACACGTTCCTTGAGCACGCGGCTGGTGGACTGGATCACATTGCCGTGGATCTGATGCTGCACCCCCGCCGGGTTGATCATCATCCCCGAGTCGTGCCCGATCACCACGCGGGTCACCGAGACATCGCCGGTCTGCTTGTCGATGGCCACATCCGCCACCCAGGCCGCCCACGCCGCGCCGAAGCCGGGGAATTTGCTGTGGATGTAACGCGCGTAGGCAAAGCCTCGGCCTCGCAGCAGGTGGTCTTCGTTGGCGGTTTGCATCGGCGCAGTGCGCGGTGCCCAGTTGGCCCGCTCGGCGGTGGATTTCACCAGGTCGATGGCGCGCTCATCCTTCAGGTAACGCAGGCGGTATTCCACCGGATCGACGCCGGCGGCAAACGCCAGTTCGTCGATATAGGATTCATGGGCGAAGGTGTTGGGCAACGCCGACACGCCGCGCATCCACGAAGCACGCACGATCGGCGCCATGTCGTTGATGGTGACGCGCATGTTGTCGATGTCGTAGGGCGGGATTGAGGTGCGGTCGCCCATTTCGAACATCGCCGCCACCGGCTCGACCCGGCCGGTCAGCAGCAGCGCCAGGGTGGGCGCGCCGTTGGACGGGTAGCTGGTTTCAAAGTCATAGGCGGCGATGCTGCCGTCGGCGTTCAGGCCGCCGTCGACATCCATCAATTGCGCGGTGCCCTTGGGCTCCCACAGGTGCTCCTGTTCGCGGGTCAGTTGCACCCGCACCGGCTTGCCCACGGCGCGGGACAGCAGCAACGCGTCAGCGCACACGTCATCCGCGCAATTGCGGCCGTAGCAGCCGGCGGCCTCCATGCGGATCACGTCGATGGATTCTTCCGGGCACTCCAGCAGCCACGCAAGATCAGCCCGCAGCAGGTGCGGGTTCTGGCTGCCGGACCAGACCCGGCTGACCCCGGGCTGATAATCCGCCACGCCGCAGGACGGGCCGATGGAACCGTGCATCTGGTACGGCCACAGGTAGGTGCGCGGCATGCGCTGGCTGGCGGCGGCCAGGGCTTCGTCGACATTGCCTTGGTCGAGTACGGTTCGGCGTACCCTTGGGTTGTCGCGAATCGCCTGTTCCACATCGCTCATGTCCGGCAGTTGGTTATTCCAGGGTTTCCAGTGAACCCGCAGTTCCTGGGCGGCCTTGATCGCCTGTTCTTCACGCAAGGTGACCACACCGACAAAATCGCGGATCACCACCACGGCAACAATGCCCGGGATATGGGCAATGGATGATTCGTCGACGTTCAGCAGGCTGTTGCCGACAAAGTCGCCGCAATCCAGCCCCGCGTACGGCGGGCGGACCACCCGACCGTGAAGCATGTCCGGCACGCGCATGTCGTGGACGTAGGTCAGCTCGCCAGTGGCTTTGCCGGGAATATCCACCCGGGCTGCGCCCTTGCCCACCAGGCGGTAATCGGCGATGGCTTTAAGCGGTGCATCGCCGCTGATGCGCAGTTCGTCATGCTCGCCCTTGACCAGTTCGCCATAGGTGGTGGTGCGCCCGTCCTCGGCGGTAATCACCCCCGCGTCGACCTTCAGGCTCTGTGCATTGACCGACCAACGTTGCGCTGCCCGGGTCAGCAGGAAACGCCGGGCTTCGGCAGCGGCATTGCGCAACGGGATCGCGGAGATCTGCAAGGTTGCGCTGGCGATGGTCGCGCCCTGGTTCGGCGCACGCTCGGTGTCGCCCAGCACCATGCGCACCTGTTCCATGGCCAGGTCCAGTTCTTCGGCAACGATCTGCGCCAGGGACGTGCGAATGCCGGTGCCCAGGTCCACATGCCCGTTGAAGGCGTACACCAGCCCGTCATCGTTCACCGCGATAAACAGCCCCAGCTCCTTGGGTTTGATCGTCGGGGTACCACCCTTGGCCACCGGCCCCGAAGGCGGCAGCACGTCGTCGACGATCAGCAGGACGCCGGCCTTGGCCAGCCATTGGTCGCGGGAAGGGATTGTGTCAGTCATGGTCATCGATCCACGTTCAAGGCGTTTGGCGGGCGGCACGCAGCACCGCGCGGAGGATTTCGATATGGGTGCCGCAACGGCAGAGGTTGCCCGACAGTTCGCTGCGCACCTCGGCTTCGCTGGGGTTGGGATTGCGGTCGAGCAAGGCCTTCGCGGTCATGATCATGCCGTTGAGGCAGTAGCCGCACTGCGCGGCCTGCTCGTCGATAAAGGCCTGTTGCACCGGGTGCGGGGTTTCGCGGGTGCCGAGGCCTTCGAGGGTGACGATGTCGCGGCCCACGGCGCCCGACAGTGGGAAGACGCAGGAGCGTGCAGCCACGCCGTCGATGATTACCGTGCAGGCGCCGCACTCCCCCAGGCCGCAGCCGTATTTGGGGCCGTTGAGTTGCAGGTCATTGCGCAGGATCAGCAATAGCGGGGTGTCGGCCATCGCGCTGACTTCGCTGGTGTGACCGTTGACCTCAAGCGTTACCGTGATGTGCTGGCTGATCATTCGCTTTGCCCGTTGGGTTTGGTGAAGTGCCCACTACATCAAACAGTCAAAAAAAGCGTCGCGTACCTGGGGTCTCGCGACACACTTGACTGGTGAAGTAGTTACTACATCAAAGCAGAGCAAAAACGGTGCCAGCCCTTTGTAGGAGCGAGCTTGCTCGCGAAAAACTCAGGGACACCGCGGGGAACCAGACTAAGCGCGTTATCGTTAACGCCCTTCGCGAGCAAGCTCGCTCCTACATAGGTTGGCGGGGCTTTCAGGTTTGGGGGTCGTCGATCATTTTGCGTAGCAGGAACAGTACGGCGACACGTTCGGCGGGGTTGAGGTTGCTCAGGGTCAGTTCGGTGATGGTGGCGGCGCAGGGTACGGTTTGCTGCACCAGGGCGGCGCCGGAGTCGGACAGGTTGACTACGACTTTGCGTTTGTCCTGGGGATCGGGTTCGAGGGTGATCAGTTCGCGGGCCTTGAGGCGTTCGACGATGCCGCGGATGGTCGCCTGGTCGACGGCAGTGGCTTTGACGAGTTCGGTGAGCGAACTTGCACCGTGATCGCGCAGGGCGCACAGGGTGACGAACTGCACGGCGGTGAGCTGGGAGTCGCCGACGTTCTGCTGGAAGATCGCCAGGTGGCGCTGGTAGGCCTTGCGCAACAGGTGGCCGACTTGCTCGGAGAAAACGTAGGAATCAGGCACGGCGGGCTCGGGAAGGCGGTGGTCGATGGGGTGGCATCTTACATCTGTAGGAGCGAGCTTGCTCGCGAAGGTCGTCAACGATGACGCGGGGGGTCTGGTTTCCCTCGGTGTCCTTGAGTTTTTCGCGAACAAGCTCGCTCCTACAGGTGGAGGTGTCAGGGGGCCAGGGAGGCTTGGGGGGCTACGACGTCGCCGGCGATGACGACGGCTTGGTCATCAAGGTAGACGTCGCAATTGCGCAGCGGGATGTCCATGTGGCACGGAGTTTTGCGGGTGCCGCCGACTTCGGTGTTCGGGCCGGTGGAGAACAGGAAGTTGCCGTAGAACGCCCGGGCGTCCATGCACATGCCGTCGTTCTTGTCGTGCAGGCCCATGGCGGTCCATTGCGCCCGTGGTTGCAGGCCCCAGCCGATGTGGGAGATGCCGTAAACCTCAGGGTCGTTGAAGTATTTCATGTAGTCGCGCAGGTATTCGGCTTCGAAACCGCCATGGATTTTGGTGATGAAGCCCTTCTCGATCTCCAGGGTGATTTTCTCGCGGGTGTAGGTCTTGAACGGCAGCAGGATGTCGCCGATATCCAGCACCAGCACGCCTTCAGCGGTTTCTTCATTGGGCCAGGAGAACAGGAAGCCGCTGGGCCAGTGATCCCAGCGCCCGGGCTCGTCAGCAAAGCCGTATTCGGTGACGGACGGGTATTGCCCCAACGCTGCACTAAAATCACTGCCGGCGCGGGATTTGACGTGGATCGAGCGGGCCTTTTTCAGCAGCTCTTCAGCAGCCAGCACCCGCACCTTGTCTTCTTCGGTAGGCAGCATGCGCGCCAGTACTTCCGGGGGTTCTACCGCCAGCAGGATGCGTGTGCCGGTCTTGAGGATCTGTTCCTGCTCCGGCGAGTGCAACAGCATCATGGTGTCGACGATCAGGTCCGCCGCCTCCAGCGCCCGCTGGGCTGCGATGTTGCCGGTCAGCGCGGTGTCGCCGCAGTAGGCGGTCATGTCATTGCCCATCGCCCGGGGGTGGTTGAACGACGGTAATTCCACCGCATACACCTTGGCCCCCAGGCGCTGCGCCGCATCCATCGCCGCGCGCACGGTGCGCGGGTCGGAGTAATGGCTCTTGAGCACGGCAACGCTCTGGGTCGGGTCGACCTTAGAGAGCTTCAACACGTGCTCAAACATCTGGGTCAGTTCGCAATCACTTACCGGCATTTCCTGTCTCCTCAGCTGCTGCACCAAGATCTTGCAGTGCGCTTCACTCTAGTGCGTTTTTATAGCGTATACGCCAATTAATCACGATAAGAACTGATTTTAGGATGGACTGCAAGCGCCACGCCAAAACGTTACTAATCCACACAAACCCAATGTTATAGGGCGACAATCGGTTACAGGGGATCGATCCGGCCAAAAAAACAATTTTTCAGGCGCGGGCTTTTCATTTGAAAAAATGAGCGTATACACTTTAAAAGCCTTGCGGACTGACGCCGCCGGCCATCATTCGAAAAGAGGACCACGCCCCATGGGAAGCACACAAAAAATCGCAATCGTCGGCGCCGGCCTTGGCGGTGCCGCCGCTGCCACCCTGCTGCAACAGGCAGGGTTCGACGTGGACATCTACGAGCAGGCGCCGGAGTTTTCCCGTCTCGGTGCCGGGATCCACATGGGCCCCAACATCATGAAAATCTTCCGGCGCATGGGCATTGAAAAGCAGCTGGACCTGATGGGCTCTCACCCCGAGCACTGGTTCAGCCGCGATGGTGAAACCGGCGACTACCTGTCCCGCATCCCCCTGACCGGCTACGGCGCGTCCTACATCACCGTGCACCGCGGCGACCTGCACGCGCTGCAGATGTCTACCCTCAAGCCCGGCACCCTGCACTTCAACAAACGCCTGGAAACCCTCGAGGAAACCGACACCCAGGTGCGCCTGACCTTCGCCGACGGTGAAGTGACCTACGCCGACATCGTGATCGGTGCCGACGGCATCAACTCGCGCATTCGTGAAGAGCTGCTGGGCGCGGAAAAGCCGCTGTACAGCGGCTGGGTCGCCCACCGCGCGCTGATCCGGGGCGATCAACTGGCCAAGTACGACCTGAAGTTTGAAGACTGCATCAAGTGGTGGACCGAGGACCGGCACATGATGGTCTACTACACCACCGGCAAGCGCGACGAGTACTACTACGTCACCGGCGTGCCGCACCCGGAATGGGACTTCCAGGGCGCCTTCGTCGACAGCAGTCGCGAAGAGATGTTCGACGCCTTCAAGGGCTACCACCCCACCGTCCAGGCCCTGATCGAATCCACTGAAAGCGTGACCAAATGGCCGTTGCGTAACCGCAACCCGCTGCCGCTGTGGAGCCGCGGCCGCCTGGTATTGCTGGGCGATGCCTGCCACCCGATGAAGCCGCACATGGCCCAGGGCGCCGGCATGGCCATCGAAGACGCGGCGATGCTCACCCGTTGCCTGCAGGAAACCGGCATCGGCGACTACCGCACCGCTTTCGAACTGTATGAAGCCAACCGCAAGGAGCGCGCGTCCCGGGTACAGGCCGTGTCCAACGCCAACACCTGGCTGCGCACCCAGGAAGATCCGGACTGGGTCTACGGCTATGACCTCTATGCCCAGCAGCTGAAGTCGGGGGTGGCCGCGTGAGCAGCTTTCTCTACGGTGGCAACGTCCAGGCCAACGGTATTCGCCAGCATTACTTGCGTTATGGCGGCAAAGGCCCGGCGCTGATCCTGATTCCCGGCATCACCAGCCCGGCGATTACCTGGGGTTTTGTTGCGGAACGCCTGGGCCTGCATTTCGATACTTATGTGCTGGATGTGCGCGGGCGTGGCCTGTCGTCCACCGGCCCGGAACTGGACTACAGCGCCGACACCTGCGCCGATGATATCGGCGCCTTTGCCGACGCCCTCAAGCTCAAGAGCTATCACCTGGTGGGCCACTCCATGGGCGCGCGGTTTGCGGTGCGCAGTGCGGTGCGCCATCCACAGGGCGTCAACCGTTTGGTGCTGATCGACCCGCCGATGTCCGGCCCGGGTCGCCGGGAATACCCGAGCAAGCTGCCGTGGTACGTCGATTCGATTCGTCAGTCCCTGGTCGGCATGGATGCGGAGGCGATGCGCGCCTTCTGCGCCACCTGGACCGACGAACAACTGCAACTGCGCGCCGAATGGCTGCACACCTGCTACGAGCCAGCCATCGTTCGCGCCTTCAACGACTTCCACACCGTCGACTTCCATCAGGACCTGCCGCACCTGGAGGCCCCTGCCCTGTTAATTGTTGCCGGACGCGGCGGTGTAATTCAGGCCGAAGATGTCGCGCAAGTCCGACAGTTACAGCCAACCCTGCAGGTCGCCCATGTGCCAAATGCAGGACACATGATCCCCTGGGACGACCTTGAAGGCTTTTTCGCTGCCTTCGGCGACTTCCTCGGCCAGCCCCTGACTGCATAACGGAGACCATCATGCTCAAGCCTTACCGTATCGGCCAGATCGTGCCGAGTTCCAACACCACCATGGAGACCGAGATCCCGGCGATGCTCAACGCGCGCCAGGCGATCCGCCCGGAACGTTTCACCTTTCACTCCAGCCGCATGCGCATGAAGCAAGTGCGCAAGGAAGAACTGGCGGCGATGGACGGCGAGTCCGACCGTTGCGCCATCGAACTGTCCGACGCCAAGGTCGACGTGCTGGGCTACGCCTGCCTGGTGGCGATCATGGCCATGGGGTTGGGTTACCACCGTAACTCCGAGCAACGCCTGCGCAAGGCCACCGCCGACAACGACGCCAACGCCCCGGTGATCACCAGTGCCGGCGCCTTGATCGAAGGCCTGAAAGTCATGGGTGCCAAGCGCATCGCCATCGTCGCGCCGTACATGAAACCGCTGACCGAACTGGTGGTGAACTACATTCGCGAAGAAGGCTTTGAAGTAGTGGACTGGCGCGCCCTGGAGATCCCCGACAACCTCGAAGTGGCCCGCCACGACCCGGCCAACCTGCCGGCCATCGTTGCCGGGATGAACCTGGAAGGCGTCGACGTGATCGTGCTGTCGGCCTGCGTGCAAATGCAGTCGTTGCCGGTGGTGGCCAAGGTCGAAGCGCAAACCGGCCTGCCGGTACTCACCGCCGCCATCGCCACCACCTACGCCATGCTCAAGGCCCTGGACCTGGAACCCATCGTCCCCGGCGCCGGCGCCCTGCTCTCCGGCGCCTACTAACCCTGAGTTGACAACACCTTTGTGGCAAAGGGGCTTGTTGTGGCGAGGGGGCTTGTCCCCCGTTGGGCTGCGCAGCGGCCCCAAAAAAGCCGGGAGCGCTTCGCACTCCAACGGGGGACAAGCCCCCTCGCCACAGCAAGCTCCCTCGCCACAAGGTATGTGCACTGTCCATTACCGAGGACTGAAAGATGACCGAACAATCCGCCGACGCCAACTACCAGGGCGTCTGGGGCAACCGAATCGGCTTCGGCAAAAAATCCGCCCTGCTGATGATCGACTTCATGCAAGGCTATACCACCGAAGGCGCGCCGCTGTTTGCCCCCGAAGTGCGCATCGCCGTGGCCGAAAGTGTCGAACTGCTGGCCTGCGCCAGGCGTCACGGGATTAGCGTGGTGCACACCAATATCCGTTACCATCCCGGCCATTTCGCCGACGGCGGTATTTGGGTAAAAAAGGCCCCGGTGATGAAAGACATGGTCGAAGGCAACCCCATGGCAGCCTTCTGCCCCGAAGTCCTGCCCCTGGCCAATGAAGTGGTGATCACCAAACAATACGCCAGCGCGTTTTTCGGCAGCAGCCTGGCCCCGATGCTGCACGCCCAGGGCATCGACACCGTGGTGCTCGCCGGCTGCTCCACCAGCGGCTGCATCCGCGCCACCGCAGTCGATGCAGTGCAACATGGCTTTCGTACCATCGTCGTGCGCGAATGCGTCGGCGACCGTCACCCGGCGCCCCATGAAGCCAACTTGTTTGATATCGACAGCAAGTACGGCGACGTGGTCAGCAAGCAGGAGGCGATGAACAAGTTCAAGGAGCAATAATGTTTCATTAAGAACCGCGCCACAGAGCGCGGTCTTGCACTCTTCTGACACTGCCTTTGGACGTCGCTTTCTCAGCACTCCGAAGTGCTGAAAAAAAAGCGGCTGTATAAAAACCATAAGTCACCGCCAGGAGACACCCCAATGCCCATTGCGAATGCAGCGCCCGCGACTACGGTCGCCGATCCGGTCAACACGCTCTACCACAAGATCACCTGGAAGCTGATTCCGTTCCTGTGTTTCTGCTACCTCGCAGCCTACCTGGATCGCATCAATATCGGCTTTGCCAAACTGCAGATGCTCGACCAGTTGCACTTCAGCGAAACCGCGTTCGGCCTCGGCGCCGGGCTGTTTTTTGTCGGCTATATCCTCTTCGAAGTCCCGAGCAACCTGATCCTGGAAAAGGTCGGTGCGAAGATCTGGATCGCCCGCATCATGATCACCTGGGGCCTGCTCTCGGCCTGCACCATGCTGGTCACTTCCACCACCCAGTTCTACATCCTGCGATTCCTGCTGGGCGCCGCCGAAGCCGGGTTCCTGCCGGGCGTCCTGTATTACCTGACCACCTGGTTTCCCACCCATCGCCGAGGGCGAATCATCGCCCTGTTCATGATCGGCCTGCCGCTGTCCAGCGTGATCGGCGGCCCATTGTCCGGCTGGATCATGAGCCATTTCGACAACACGGGCGGCCTGCGTGGCTGGCAGTGGCTGTTCCTGATCGAGGCGGTACCCAGCGTGCTGCTCGGTATCTGGACCTTCTGGGCACTGCCCAACTCCTACCAGCAAGCCAAATGGCTCTCGCCGCAAGAAAAGACCCTGCTGGAAAGCGAGTTGCGCAAGGACGACGCCGACGGTGCCGACAGCAAGCACAGCTTCCGCGACGGTTTCTTCAACCTCAAGGTATGGATGCTCGGCGGAATCGACTTCTCGATCCTGCTCAGCGCCTACGCCATGGGCTTCTGGATGCCGACGTTCATCCGCAACGCGGGCATCACCGACACCTTCCACATCGGCATCCTCACCGCGTTGCCCAGCGTGGCCGCACTATTGGGCATGCTGCTGATCGGCGCCAGCTCCGACAAACACCGCGAACGCCGCTGGCACATCATCGTGCCGTTTTTCATCGGCGCGGCAGCGATGGCCGCCAGCACCTTCTTCACCCATAACGTGGTCGCCACCGTGGCCCTGTTTGCGATTGCCTCGGCGGCAATCATTGGTGCGGTGCCGGTGTTTTTCAGCCTGCCGGCGACCTTTCTCAAAGGCACCGCAGCCGCCACCGGGTTCGCCCTGGCCTGCTCGCTGGCGAACATTGCAGGCCTGGTGAGCAACTCGTTGATGGGGGTGGCGATCGACGTCACCGGCAGCAGTGCAGGCGCCTTGTGGTTTTTCGCCGGCTGCCTGATTCTCAGCAGCTTCCTGGTCATCGCCTTGCCGGCGAAACTGGTGAACCGTTAATAACAACAATTCCTGGGGTGAGTCTCCATGCAAGGTTTCATCAAGCGCTGTGCCCTGCTTGTCGCCGTCGGCCTGTGTGCCGGTACGGCACAGGCCGCAGAAAAGGTCATCTTCGACACCGACTTCAACGTGCTCAACGATGACGGCCAGGCCTTTATCATGCTTGCCCAGCTACATGGGCAAAAACGCATCGACCTGCTGGGCATGACCCTGGTCAGCGGCAATGCCTGGGTCGACCAGGAACAGGTGGATGCCCTCAAGGCCGTAGAGCGCATGGGCGTGGAAAAGGAGGTCGGCGTCTATTCCGGCGCCGCCTACCCGCTGCTGCATGACTACGCCACCTATGAGGCGGAAAAATCCCTGTTCGGCTACGGCTGGCCAGGCGCATTCAAGAACCCGCGGCCAACCAGCGCATCACAGCGGGTAGCACCGCCGGACGGGCTGGCGACCCATACCACGCTGCGCAAGGAAACCGCCGTGCAGTTCATCGTCGACAGCGTGCGGGCCAATCCCCACGAGGTGACGATTCTGGCGGTCGGCCCACTGACCAACATTGCCCTGGCGATTCGTTCGGCGCCGGACATCGTGCCGTTGATCAAGCGCATCGTGTACATGGGCGGTGCCCTTGAGATTCCGGGCAACACCACGCCGGCGGCGGAGTTCAACTGGTGGTTCGACCCGGAGGCCGCGAAGATCGTGTTGCGCTCGCCGATCGAACACGTGATTTTTCCCAACGATGTCTGTGAGAAAGTCACCTTCGACAAGACGGTGTACGAGCGGGTGATTGCCCACAAAGGCGCGATTGCCGACCTGTACAAACACGAGTTCGGCCCACTGTTCGACAAAGACCCCACCTACCACAGCTTCACCTGGGACAGCCTGCCGGCGCTGTTTCTCGTGAGCCCCGAGATCGTCACCGAATCCCGTGAACTGTGGGTGGACGTAGACACCACCTTCGGCGCCGATTACGGCCGGGCACTGGGCTACAAGAAAGGTGCTCCGGTGGGCACGCAGAAGGCCAAGGTGGTGTTTGCCGTGGACCAGAAGAAGTTCTGGGATGGCTACGTCAACCTCGTCACCTTGCCGACGCCAGTGAAAGCTCCCCGCTAAGCGCTTAAGCCGCGCAACAAAGTCATCGAGGCTTGTTGCGCGCCGCCTCGCAACACCCGTTCAAGCTTCATTCCCGTTTTATTGGAATCACCCCTTCGGATTTCACCACATAGGTGACACCACAGACCGCTATCAGCGGCCTGTGCCAAGTCTGAAAACCTATTCGGGAACTCATTGATGACACTCTCCAACGCCAGCCTGACCACCGGGCGCACCCCGAACTCTTACCCTGCGCCCCTCGAGAGCTTGGCGCCAGTCCTCAACCCAACCACCCCGCCGCTAACCAGCGACAATACCCGTGCAGCGGGCGACAGGGCCTTGGCGCAAAATCTGTGCAGTGCCTTCGCAAATGGATTCAAGGGGCAAACGAATATCGTGGTCCCGCCTCACTCGACCCTGGGCGAGTGGCAGGCCCAGTTGAACAATGCATTGAAGAACCCGGAATTTCAGCAATGGGCAAAAGCCCAGGGCATTCGACCCTGGGGGATCGTCCTTTACCCGGATACCAACCAGCTGATGGCCACCGTCAACAATCAGACAAAGGTCTTCAACCTGAACGATCAATCCGGATGGCGAGAGGTTGCAGGCCCGGTGCTGGCAGCAGCGAAGATCTTTGCCGGCGGTATTAACGGACCTGTCGCACTGCACCACATCGACGCAACCGCCGTTCCGCATTGGCTGGTGGCACACTTCTACGGGCAGGACCTTGACCCGACAAGCCTCGCGCAGTTGGCCAGCACTTATAGTTTTGCCCCGCCGACCGAACGCCTGGCCGCCTCACGCAGTGAGCAGGCCCTGCAAAATCAGCGTGAGGTACTGGGTGACATCAATGACCGTAATACCCTGAAGCGCAAACTGCATAACCACCTCGTAGGTATGCGCCTGGCCGGCTTCGAAGTTGACCCCAACTCCTCCCATCAACCCAAGGGTTTTACCAGAGCCGAAGACTTTATCACCGGCAAAGGCTGGACGCTGCCGACCACCGACGAGGGATTCGGTAACCTGCTGGACGTATTGCGCACGCCTGTTCCGCAAAGCCCGCCCCTGGCCAACTTTTGGGGATTTCTGTCCACACCGGCGTCATTGAGCACTGCTCAGCGCAGGCAACTGAGCGCTGCAGCACAAGCAGAAATAGCCCCCGGCCAAACACTGTTTTCCACCTTGATGGGACCCACCCACACTGCGACGCCCGCGTCCCCTCGGGAGCAACTCGAACAGATGCTCACGCACCCCAAGGCCTTGGCGCTTGGGCAAACGCTGGAGGCCGAGCTGGGCATCTTGCCCACCCCCACAAGCCGTCGCGAATTGGTGCTATCGGCCCTGGTACTGAGCCTGGACGCCAATGCCGGAGCCACCCGTAACAAAATTGCGCACTATCAACTTGATCAGCCAGGCAACTGGGGAAAGAAACCGGCGGACATTGTCCAGTCTGTCGGCGACCACCTGATGACCCAGAGTCGCGTGCAACCCGCGCACAAGGATGTTGCCGCCTACCTGATGTTGTCTCACGCCGCGCCAGCACTGCTGGCCCAGGGGTTGCCCGACGACCTGCGTTATGGCACCCATCAATGGGCCTCGCTGAGCAGCGCCATATCGAAAATAGAGCACCTGGCACCCGGCGCAAGCGCCACCATGAGTTACCCGCAAATCACCGATTTCGCAGAACTGGAGCCGATTACCGATGATGAAGAATGGCTCAACCTGTACACCCTGCGCGAATCAATGATCGATTGGGCGATTACCAACGGCGCCCTGCCGAAAAAAGATGACGGCAATTACTCGTCGAGCGACATCGCCACCGCTAAATCGGCCTACAAAAAAGAGATTTCGGACTTGGGGTTTGCCGGCCAACATTTGCTCAAGCCCATACCCACCCGCAGGCAAATGGCGCTTGATGAACTGAAGCGCGTTTATGGAGAGTCGATCAATTTTGAAAGACCCGTATTGCAAAGCATCGACGGCGACCAGAATGCCTTTTACAGCCTGCTGGACGCACACATGTCGGGCGAACTGGTCAAGGGGCGTTGGCGTTCCATCAACAGCCAGGTCTCCATGCACGACCTTGAGCAAAAATTCTCACGGCTCAACAATATTCCAAGGGTGTTCAAGTCCGGTGCCGACTTTCATCACTACAATCTTCAGAGGTCCGAGGCCTATTTGGTCCGGCACCTGCTATCGCAGTTGCCTGAAACAGATCAGCAACATCTCAACCTCGGTACGCAGAAGTTCTACTCGCTGAGGAAGGCTATTTCCGGCGCGTCACACCTGGTCAGCCAGGAGGCGATCGAAAATGGCAAAGGTCGTCATGGCATCATTATTCGCTCAGAGCTCGGCTCGGACGTGCGCTACTACGAGGTGTTCCCCGGGCTGAAAAAAATCGTCGTACGCACCGATCTGCCGGCGGACCTGCCGGCGGGCAGAAATGTGGTGCCCTATAGTAATTATGAAACCGACAAACGCCAGGCTTTCGACTGGGACGCCTATAGCAGCGGTACAGAACCGGTACGCAATACACGTTCGGAACTGATTATTGAAGAGCTCATACCCGAGACTCCCTGGGTACCACAGCACCGCGATAAGACGCCCGGCCTGTCTTACTCCAACAGCAAGACCGTCTATCTGGCCTCTGTCGCCGCAAAAGAACATCTTGTCGTGCCCAAAAAGATGTTCATGAGCATGGCCGCAGGCGAAAGCGCCGTCGAGCTGCAGCAGCGTTACGCCGAGGCCGGTGCCGCCGCAGCACTCAGCCTTCTGCCTTTTGGCACCACCCTGAAATATGCAATTGAGGGCAACGCGGCAGAAGCGATCGGCAGCTTTTTGATCGATGCCACCATGATGCTGATACCGGGCCCCAAAGGCTTGGGCACGGCACTGCGCCATAGCGCCAAATCGCTGAACACCCTGAGAGTCATGCTGACCAAAGCCACATCAAACGCCGATGACTTGATGGGACTGGTGGCGGCAACCCACAAAAACGCCAAGTCGTTTTACTCGACCATTCCCTCCTTCGGGCACAAATTTGCTGCGTCCAACAACTTGCTCAAGGAAGCCAGCATCGCCAAAGGGATCATCAGTTCGATAGCCAACGGCGCGGAAAGAACTGAGTTGCTGGCGAAATACGAGGGCGATAAATGGTATGCGGTCAACCCCAATACCGGCAGCGCCTACGGTGCGCCGCTGGTGGGCTTTCGCAGCGACGCTTCGGTACCTCTACTGCAGGAAACCTTGGCCGACGGCACAACGGTGCAGTTTTCAGAAAAGACCCTTTCCAAAGATGCACACATCATTAATAGGTCAAAAGGCTACGATCTTGTTGATGGCGAGAAGGTTTACCGCTACGACCCTGCCCGTCCAGATCGATTAACCGATCTGCAATCTGCCGAGCACTATAAGGAACTGGATAACTTCGAAGCGTACTGCCCCGCTCCAGCCGTTGGAGGACGAGTGAGGCGTGGGCTCAATGATCTTTGCTTTCCAAAAATCATTGAACCGAAACTCTCCAAATCTGCGCAGGTATCCCAAGCATTGGAGCACCAACGCTTATTCCCTGCTCCGATCAGATACAACGGCACCCGAACCGTGGTCTACGAGGGCCGCCTTTTTAATGTTGTGAACGACAAACTGGTCCCGCATCCGTTCAACACCCCAATACAGTATAAGCCGTTCATATCGGGAACTATTGTCAATGATAAATTTTTCGGGTTCGCTGAAAAGAACTTCTCCAATGAGCTAAACGCTGAAAGCCGAGTCATCAAATTTGACGCGATCTCTGACATTAGTAACGACAAGCGAGAGTTAAGAGGACTGATCGTACCTTCCGGAAGTAAAAAATACCTCGTCGTAGAAGTTGATCCCGGACGTTTCTATTATCGTGATCTTGATCGTGACACGGACCTGTTTACCCACATAGAGTTTGGAAAAAGCCCCAGCGACCACTTAATTTACGACTACGAAAACATCAAAGAAAAATTCCAATTAAGCCGTCCAGCCTTACCCGGCAACTTTATAAACTTGCCACCCATCGACTCCATTTACGTAAGCCTGAAACGGAAGGGACACTCTCTCGAAACGTTGAATAAACTGAAGGCCGGAGTTGCGACACTGACGCCTGAGAAGCAACGTGAATTTGTATTCAACATCTGGAACAAGGGAACTACTCGCGACATTGATATCGCAATGGAGCCAGTGCGGCTTCCCACCTTAAACAAACCGGCAAACTTCAATGCACTGGTCCCATCGGAGAAAAATAATTTTTTTGCTCGCGAAGCCAAAAACGAAGTGGATAAACAAATTTCTACAACCGGCGTAGGCCCCGCCAACTTACGTATAGCGGGTAATAGTTTGGATGTGCAAAGGATCAATACTTCCAAACCTCTCACGGCATGGTTATATGAGAAGTTTGACGCTTCAAATGATGCCTATTTTAATACCATCCTCAAAACGGGCGCAGGTAACTGCGACCATATGGCCCATACTGCGGCAAGAATCATTCAAATGAACGGGGGTAAAGCACGGGTAATGGGAATGCCTGACAAACATGCGTTTACCGTTGTAGGGGATATTAGCCCCACTGTGAAAACGGTTGATTTCTCGGAACCTGTTTGGAAGGACATCTGGATTTCTGACCCATGGGCAGAAATAGAATGCCCAGCACCCGAATACATGAAGAAATTCAAAGAAAAAATGCTCGAGTGGAAAGCAAAAGGCCAAGCTATCCGTAGCAACGACGGTGATTGGATCAATGCAGATGACCCAGACTGGCTAAAGGGTACCGTCGACGCGGAGAAAAAATTTGATTGAGAGAATCACGTCAGCCATGACGTGCTGAATATCTGAGCGGTGCCTGCATATGCCCAGCCGTGATTAAATCGCCTTTTTTCTGCCTACAGGAACATGTTGCTCATGAGCCCATCCGCCATCCAAGTTCTGATCATCGGCTACGTCTGGCCAGAACCTCGCTCTTCGGCTGCGGGTGGGCACATGATGCAGATCCTCGAAAACTTCCTGGCCCAAGGCTGGGCGCTGACCTTCGCCAGCCCCGCCGCGGCCGGCGAGCACAAGGCCGACTTGCCCGCCCTGGGCATTCGCGAATGTGCGATTGAATTGAACAACAGCAGCTTCGATGACTTTATCCGGGAACTGGCCCCCGACATCGTGCTGTTCGACCGTTTCATGATGGAAGAACAGTTCGGCTGGCGCGTAGAAAAATGCTGCCCGAATGCCCTTCGCGTACTGGAAAGCTCGGACCTGCAGAGCCTGCGGGATGCCCGGCACCAGCGCCTCAAGGATTTCCTGAAGACGCAACCCGAGGCTGACGACTTCAGCCCTTTGTTCAGCCAGGACCTGGCCGCCGAATTCGCTTACATGGCCGACACTGACCTGGCCAAGCGCGAGATCGCCGCGATCTACCGCTGCGATATCAGCCTGATGATCTCCGATGTGGAAATCCAGTTGCTGACCGAGCACTTCAAGGTGCCCGCCGCCCTGCTCCACTGGTGCCCGCTGATGCTGACGCCGCCCACCGTAGCCTTCGCGCCGTTTGAAGACCGCGCGCACTTCCTGAGCATTGGCAACTTTCGCCATGCGCCGAACTGGGATGCGGTGTTGTGGATGAAGAACAGCGTGTGGCCGCTGATCCGCCAGCAACTGCCGGGTGCTCAACTGCACGTTTATGGCGCCTACACACCGCCCAAGGCCGCTGCCCTGCACAACCCGGCCCAAGGCTTCCATGTGATGAATTGGGCTGAGGATGCGTTGCAGGTGATGACTGCTGCGCGTATCTGCCTGGCGCCGTTGCGGTTTGGCGCCGGGATCAAGGGCAAGCTGGCCGATGCGATGCTCTGTGGCACACCGAGCGTCACCACGCCAGTAGGTGCCGAAGCCATGGGTGAACCCTGGCCCGGCGTGGTCGAGCACAGCGCCACTGCGCTGGCGGCGCAAGCGGTTGCGTTGTATCAAGACCAGGAGCGCTGGACCCAGGCCCAGGAAGACGGCCGGCAATTACTCGCCCGCCGTTACGCCCAGGACCTGCACGGCCCGGCACTGGTGGCGCGCCTGGAGCAGTGCCGCAATGAGCTGAGCGAGCATCGCCGCAACAACTTTACCGGCAGCATGTTGCGCCATCACCTGCACAAAAGTACCCAGTACATGGCGCAGTGGATCGAAGCAAAAAACCGCAGCCTGTAACACACACGCTGGCGGGGCGCGCCGCGAGCGGGCTGCACTTTATCTTGAAATACTCCGCCAAACTCCCGCGGGCATTCTTCGGAACGCCTGCAGAGCGCGAAGCGACATAGTTGGATAAGTCGGTCGTATCGTCCGGCCTGCACAGAACGTGTCGATTAATTCAAGGTGGTTCCATGAGCAGTGTTGAGTCCCGTTTCCTTGCCTCCAACGGATACATCCTCACCCAAGACAATGGCGATACCCTTCGGACCCGCCGATCAACCGACACTCCACCGCCAACCAGCCCGCCGCCGACGCTGACACAAATCCGTAGTGCACTGGTCGAACAAGGTGACAAGGAAATGGCCCTGGGGTATGCCGAGGCCCTGAGTGCGCGCTCGCTTGCCATCAGAACCACCCAGAGCCTCCCGCTCAAGGAAGCCGTGCGCGTCGCGCCTTACTCAACGTTTAGCCAGCCCTGGTCACGGCTGGACAGGGCGTTGAGTTCAGAGCCCTTTGCCAGTTTTGCCAAAGCAAAGAACATCGACCTTTCCACACTATTACTGTATCCCGACTCCCAAACCATCCGGCTCAGTGGCCAGGCCTCTGAGTTCAACGCCCACAATACGCCCGGCTGGAACACGCTGACCGGCGACGTTTTTGCCGCCCTGGCCGAGTTGTCCGTCGACAGGCAGCACGGCCCGATTCAATATTTCAGCAAAGACAGTGCGCCTGCCAATGTGGTTGCCGCGTTCTATGGTGAAACGGATAGATACCCTGCCGCAGCCTTGCTTGGTCGCGTTGGCCAGCTACTGAACCAGGGTGATTTCGACGCCCTGCAACCGCAGACTTCAAGCAATTCACACGTCGATGCTATTCGCCAGCGCCAGGAAAGTGCCAAGCAACACCTTGTCGGTTTATCGCCTGAGCAGTTCAGCGCACTCGCCCCCGTCAATGAAGCATTGATACCTTCAGCGCGGACAGAACTGGCCGATCAACAACTGGCCCGAATCTGCGCACGGGAGTTGCTCTACCTTCGCCCTGAAATCCGTCCCTATGGCCAAACGGCAACGAACGAGCTGACCGACCTACCGGAACGCTCGGGCTTCGGGCAAGCGCGCGAAGCGTTGAAAACCGCACTGTGCTCTGATGCGTTCGTGCAATTTGTCAGGAAGCACAGCATTTCGATGTCCAGTGTCAGTATTGATCCAGGCACAGGTGAGCTGAGCGGCCTGGTCAATGGCACACACAAAACGTTCAGCCTCCATGACCTTTCAGGATGGTCAGAAGTAGGTGAGGCGATCCAGCAGGCCGCCAAACGCATGGTGGGTGGTTCAACGGCGCGGGTACATCACCCTGCTCATAAGCCGGCCACGCTTGAACAAGTGCTGGGCTTCTACGCCCAGCCGACACTGGGCACTGACCTGCTGGACATACTCAAACAGAGCGCCGCCCTGCAAAACGGCTTCCCGCGACCCGCCTCGCAACCATCTCATAGCCCGCCCCTGGCCACGACAGTGGCCGTTGTTGACGAAGCTCGCGCCAAGGCCGACGCCGAGGTGGGGCAAACCCTGGCAAAAGCCACCGATCAACAGCCCGACGCATCGATGCAGGTGCCTCCCTTGTCGACGCTGGGGCAATGGTTAACCCAATTGCGCAGCGCACTGAGCAGCCCTGCTTTTCAGGACTTTATCCGAGACAACCGCTTTGTAGCCTCCAGCATCCAGTTTCATCCTGGCGACTCAAGCGTCAGCGGGTTGGTCGACGGGAAATGGGTGAAGATCCCCTTCAGCAATGGAAGTATCTCGAATGCCGCGATCCTGACCCTGGCAATCGCCGAAGCCGTCGTCATCGGCGGCGGACAGCCTACGCCGTTGTCTTACCCTGAGGTAATGAGCGGTACGCTGAAAACATCGATGGTAAAAGCGTTCTACGACGCCAGTTTCAAATCCATTCTCAAATCGGAGAAAGCCCGCGGTCCACAGGCGCTGGCCTCTCATCGTCGAGTCGTTGGCGATATCTATGATCGGGACAATCTTGGGAAGGAACTAAAACTGATTCGTGCTCGCCTGGACGCGAGCCGAATCACGCTAAACACACTCCCCCATGTATTGGCCAGCTCCCTTGTGAATATCCATCCCGGTTCAACCTACAGTCAACTGCACACTACCGAGCCTGGGGCCTCTGCCAGCGTCGAAAGCGTCCTGAAAACCTTGGGCAAGCGACTGCCGGAGAACCGGGAACAAGTCGACGCGCTTGTGACATTCCTGACCGGTGGTGCCGAGCTTTTTTCCGAAGAAACGCTCTTGGTAACCGGCTATTCCCGCGCACTGAGACGAGCGGCCGAAGGTTTATCAGAGGAAACAGCCACCGTTCCAAGTCACTCCTCGCTGGGCCGCTGGCTCGAAGCCTACCGTGGTTTGTTTAACCACGTAGCGGTCCAGGAATGGTTGGTCCGGCAAAACGTTGATCCAGGTACCGTCAAGGTTGTTCCCTCTACCGGTCAGGCGACAGCCATGGTGGACGGCTCCCCGAAAACCTTTGAGCTGACAGATGATTCAGGCTGGGCGTCTATCGCCGGCCCGATCCTGACGATAGGCAAAGTAATCGTGCCAGGCTCGGAACAGTCACTACAAATGCCCCGCTTGAGCCGTTTCATTGACGTGCCATTAGGTATCGTCGCCGGTTTTTACAATGAGCCTCCGAGCAGCACTGTCGCTCAAGCCCGGGAAAGGGCCGACTACCTGGTAGAAAGGGGTGCATTCGACTCCGTGCTGGCCTCCCCTGAGCATTCGATCCCTTCCCTTAAAAAACATGAAGTGCAAGCTGCTATCTATTACGACAGACTTGTCCGCGCCACGGCTGAAAAAGCCACCTTTGAAAACATCGCCGACACGACCGGCAAGGCACTGCCAAACCCACGTGCCGAAGCAAAGAAATTGGCCGAGGCAATCATACTGAAGCTCACGGGCAAAACCGTGGATGCAGATTCGATTTACCACAACCGTTTTGGCGCAGTCCGGAGGTCCGAAGAGTTTAATCACCCCCGTATTATCAGTTCTCTGCGCTTGCCGGATGCATTACTGAAAAACTTCAGTGAGGCCGACGGGGTGCCTGGCATGCTCGATGCGACATCGGGCCTGTACACGGATGCCGCAGGTTACGGTGAACACCACAAGTTTGCCCTCGCCCCTTCGAGCGTCATGAAGGAAAGCTGGAAAACCGATATGCAGAGTAACTTTACTGCCAAGCTCGGCGACTTCTGGGGCAAGCACCGTGACGACTATCGCACCGTCGTTAAGGGCGAGTTTATTGCCCAGGCCCGCCAGCAATTAAAGGCCTATGAGGCGAAAACCCCTGCGGAAAAATCAAAACTTGCGGATGAACATAAATTCACTGTCGATGACTACCGTCTGGTGATAACCGCAGCATCGAACATTTCGGTAGCGCAGGATGCCCCTGTCACCGTAGAGCAGTTGAAAGCTTCAACATCGACCCGTGGCCTTGTCCGTGCCCACGCCCTGGATATTAACGGCTATGGCTCCAGCGATATCGTGCGTTTTACGGCCCAGGATGACGGGCAGTACCTGTTCCTCAATGGTCGGCGTGACGGCAGACAGGTACTCTACGTGCCGGGTGGTGATCCGGCCTTCGTGCGCTTCGACTCTCTGGAAAAAATGGATCAGTGGATCGTCGACCAGGCCAAAGATCCGGACAAACGCAAGGCCCTGGCCTCTCACTTTTCGCTGTACGACCGGCAAGACGGCATCAGTTATTACGGTGTCGATAACTCCTTGGCAAAGTTGGGGACAGACGCCTGGGATCCGCTGGAAGGCATCACCATTGATCGCGGCAACATCATTATTCACGGCGATGTGTTCAAGCACATCACTGATGCAACCGAAAAACGCATGAGCAGTGACGCAGACACGGTGATCAAGTCAAACAGCGAGGTGATTCGCGACACATGGCTCAACGACATCTCTGTGGCTGCGGGACTCTTGGCAAAGTTTGCGCCGGCAGGCGCCATCGTCGCTGGGGTTGCTACAAGCGCCGCGATCGCTGAAACAGCTCTTGGCATAGAAAAATCGGTATCGGGCGACACCTTGGCTGAGCGCAAAGATGGCGCTGTAAAGGCCGTAGATGGCGCACTCAACAGCCTGTTTTCCGTGGGTGCAAGCAGCGTACCTGAAGACCCCTTTATCCAGCCAAGCACTCGCGCGCCATCAACCCTCCCGCTGCAAACTGAAACCTTCTTTGACGGCACCAAGGCGTTGGTCACCGAGCAATCATTGGCAGAAGATGCCTATGTCATCTCCCGCTCCGACGGCTTTGATGTGGTGGATGGCGAGAAAGTCTATCGCTATAACGCCAAACGGCCTGGCAAACTGACGGACGTGGAATCAGCCGGGCACGAGGCGGAGTTGGAGAACTTCGAAGCCGTTTGCCCAGTGCCACCCGCGCCGGGCGCGAGGGTAAGACGCGGCACCAACGATGAGTGCTTATCCAGGATCATCGTCAGCACCGGCAACGAGTTGCAGCTGGAGTTGCAGGCATTGGAGCATGAGCGTCTTTTTCCTTCCCCGCGCAAACTATTCAACAGCGACCGGTTCGTTGTCAGGGAAAGGCGCATACATAAAATGGTCGACACTGAAATGGGCACCAAGCTTGTACCTCTGCCCGTCAGCGAACCCATCGAATACAAAATGCATATCGATGGAAAAATAATCACCGATCCAGGTTTCGGCCTCCCCTTTGAGAAAACCAATCCGTTTCTTGAAAAAGAAACCCGTGTGGTGAAGCTCGGCAGCATAACCCACAGCGTCAACGATCAACGTGAGATGCGGGGCATAGTGGTGTCCAGCCCTATAGTGGATGACACAACGGAATATCTGGTGATTGAGGCTGATACTGCTGAATTCTATTACGTGAAGCTCACTACGCCACCCGCAACGGATGTGTCATTCCTCAAATGCAGCGCTACAAAATTTGAGTTGGAGCTGGCAAACAAATATCGATCAAAATTTTATATACGGCAGGGCGATTCAGGACATCCGAACGACGCCAACTTCATTGCGCTGCCGAAACTGAAGGACGCGTATAAGTCACTGGAAAAAAATGGCTACTCAAAAGCTCAAATCAATGACCTGAAAAACAAGACTGCCACGATGACCCCTGAGCAGCAGCGTGAGGCAGTGTTCCAGTTGCAAATGCGAGGCGCGCTCGGCAGAGCCAATGTTTCTATGATGCCTAACAAGATTTCTCCCCTTAAAAAGCCCGATAACTTTGCCCACCTGACCGTCGAGCAAAAAAACCGGTTTTATGCGTTGAAGGCAAAGGAGTCGGTGGACCGAGCGATGAAAGCTACAGGGTTGGGTCCCAGCAACCAGATACGCTCAGTCTCCGACATAAAACGCGCCGACGCCGCGAACGAGGCTCTTGTATGGTTGCGTATGACCGCGAAACCCCGCGCGTATGACCTTGGAGCCCAGGCCTTGAAAAGTGGCGCCGGGAACTGTGGGGAAATGAGCCTGCTCGCCCAGGACATCATCAACGAAAGTGGGGGTCGCGCTTATACCTGGTCAGCGGGCGACGCTCACGCGTTCACCGTGGTTGGCGGCCCGTCTATCTTGCCTGGCGGTACTGCCGACTTCTCGCAAGCCCAATGGGCCGATGCCTGGATCGTTGACCCCTGGGCCGAAATAGCCTGCCCCGCCGGGCAATACACCGCCGAACTGGAGGCCACCATGAAAAGATGGGACGCATTGGGGTTGAAGATCCGGGATACTGCAAACCCAAACATGAGCCCCCTCGATAACGACTGGACTAACACGCTGTTCAATTTGCCGAAAACCCCGGATAAACGTGCGTACAGCCAACCCGCCTTGAGCGCCTGACCCGCCGATACCCAGTCAAAAGACGGCGCGATGCCTGGCCAGTTATGGATGATCGCGCCCTTTTTTTTGCGAGGCGAAAAACCGCAGCCTATAAACACCGACGCTGGCGAGCTGGCGCACAAGGGGGCATTATCCTTTTTGCGACCCCACAATAAAGCGACTGCAGCATGACCCGAGCAGCGAGAATCACCGATCCTTCCTACGAGCTGATGGACGATCACAATGGTCTGTCCATCATCTATCGCCAACACGGCTTCCCGTGCCCCTTAGTGCGCTGGCATTTCCACAAGGAATACGAGCTGCATTTGATCGTCGCCAGCTCCGGCAAGGTGTTCATCGGCGACTACATCGGCAACTTCTACCCGGAAAGCCTGTTCCTCACTGGCCCCAACCTGCCCCACAACTGGATCAGCCAGGTGGCCGAGGACGAAGTGGTGCCCAAGCGCGACATGCTGGTGAACTTCACTGACGACCTGTTTGAAGGCGGCGGTCAGATATTCGCCGAACTCAAGACCCTGACGCCGCTGCTGGAACGAGCACAATACGGCATCGAATTTCGCTGCAAAAAGACCATCGCCCAGGCCATGAACCTGATGCAGCGCATCGAGGACGCCCAGGGCATGGCGCGCCTCGGGCACTTCTTCATCCTGCTGGAGGTGCTCAGTGCCTGTGAGGATTACCAACTGCTTTCGGGCGTGACCACCCCGCAACTGGCCGATGAACACAGCATCGACCGCACCAACCGCGCGGTGGACTACATTTTTGCCCACTACGCCCGGGAGTTGTCCCTGGAAGAAGTGGCTGAATACCTCGGCATGAAGCCCACCTACTTCTCCCGCGTATTCAAACAAGCCACCGGGCGCACCTTCATCGAGTTCGTCAATCGCCTGCGTATCAGCAAGTCCTGCGAGCTATTGGCCGATGGCGATAAGGCCGTGACGGATGTGTGCTTTGAGTCGGGTTTCAACAACATCTCCAACTTCAACCGCCGGTTCCAGCAGCTCAAAGGCATGACGCCCTCGCACTACCGGCGTTTGGCGGTGCAGCGCCTGACCGAGCAAAACCTCGCTTAATCAATTCAACGCCCCCCTGTAGGAGCGAGCTTGCTCGCGAAAGTATTCCAGGCGCATCGCTGCGGTGGATGTACCTTTTTCGCGACCAAGCTCGCTCCTACGGTAAAGCCCTGCGCAGTAAACCGTTTCAGCGCATTTACGACCGAGTGCAAAAAAGTATCAGTAAAAGTGCTCCCAAGGATTTGTCAGCACGCCAATTGAAGGCTGTAATCAACGCACACTCTTCCAGCAGTCGTGGAAGACACAACAACAATAACTGTCCTTCTGTAGCCCCTGGGCGCAGAAATGGAGTGCGCGATGAAGTTCACAGCTAAAGCTCTGCTTGCCTGTACCTGCATGACCCTGAGCGCCGTCAGTCTTGGCGCGCAAACCCTGACCATTGCCACCGTCAACAACAGCGACATGATCCGCATGCAGAAGCTCTCGAAAACCTTCGAGACCGAGCATCCGGAGATCAAGCTGAACTGGGTGGTACTCGAAGAAAACGTCCTGCGCCAACGCCTCACTACCGACATCGCCACCCAAGGCGGACAGTTCGACGTGTTGACCATCGGCATGTACGAAGCTGCACTCTGGGGCGCCAAGGGCTGGCTGGAACCGATGAAGGACCTGCCTGCCTCCTACGACCTGGACGACGTTTTCCCGTCTGTGCGTGACGGCCTTTCCGTCAAAGGCTCGCTGTACGCCCTGCCGTTCTATGCCGAAAGCTCCATCACCTATTACCGCACCGACCTGTTCAAGGACGCCGGGCTGACCATGCCTGAGCACCCCACCTGGACGCAGATCGGCGAGTTCGCCGCCAAACTCACCAATAAAGACAAGGAACAGTACGGCCTGTGCCTGCGGGGCAAAGCCGGCTGGGGCGAGAACATGGCGCTGATCACCACCCTGGCCAACGGCTACGGTGCGCGCTGGTTCGATGAGAAATGGCAGCCGGAATTCAACGGGCCGGAGTGGAAAGACGCGCTGAACTTCTACGTCGACAACATGAAGAAGTCCGGCCCGCCGGGTGCTTCCAGCAACGGTTTCAACGAAAACCTGGCGCTGTTCAACAGCGGCAAGTGCGCGATCTGGGTCGACGCCAGCGTCGCCGGCTCGTTCGTGACCGACAAGACCCAAAGCAAGGTGGCTGACCACGTCGGCTTTACCTTTGCACCGCACGAGAAAACCGAAAAAGGTACTTCGTGGCTGTACTCCTGGTCCCTGGGGATTCCAACCAGCTCCAAAGCCAAGGACGCCGCCAAGGTCTTCACCACCTGGGCCACTTCCAAGGAATACAGCCAGTTGGTCGCCAAGACCGACGGGATTGCCAACGTACCGCCAGGTACCCGCACGTCGACCTACAGCGACGAATACATGAAGGCTGCACCGTTCGCCAAGGTGACGCTGGAATCGCTGAAAGTCGCGAACCCGAAAGACCCGTCGGCCAAGCCGGTGCCGTATGTGGGCATCCAGCTGGTGACCATTCCTGAATTCCAGGCGATTGGTACCCAGGTCGGCAAGTTCTTCTCCAGTGCACTGACCGGTGGCTCCACTGTGGACAAAGCCCTGGCAGATTCACAGACCTTCACCGAACGCGAAATGAAGCGGGCTGGTTATCCCAAGTAACCCCCAACACCTGTAGGAGCGAGCTTGCTCGCGAAAAAGGTACATCCACCGCAGCGATGCGCCTGGAATCCCTTCGCGAGCAAGCCTCGCTCCTACAGGGGCTTTGCGTACCTGTCTCTACTCGGTCCTGATCACCATGAATACCACCACTGCCCAAGTGCAAACCGCTTCGCCGGACAAGCCGCGTAAAAGCCGCTTGATCAACCCCGGCTGGTTCCTCGTCAGCCCCTCGGTGGCTTTGTTGCTGCTGTGGATGATCGTGCCGCTGGGCATGACCCTGTACTTCTCGCTGATTCGCTACAACCTGCTCTACCCCGGCGAAAACCAATTCGTGGGGCTGGAGAACTTCACCTACTTCATCACCGACTCGGGCTTCTTGCCCGGCGCCACCAACACCCTGTTGCTGGTGGGCAGCGTATTGCTGATCAGCGTGGTGTTTGGCGTACTGATCAGTGCCCTGCTGGAAGCCAGCGAGTTCTTCGGTCGCGGCCTGGTGCGGGTGTTGCTGATTTCACCGTTCTTCATCATGCCCACCGTCGGTGCGCTGATCTGGAAGAACCTGATTTTCCATCCGGTGTCGGGAATTCTCGCCTACGTGTGGAAGCTGTTCGGTGCCCAGCCGGTGGACTGGCTGGCCCATTACCCGTTGCTGTCGATCATTATCATCGTGTCCTGGCAATGGCTGCCCTTCGCGATCCTGTTGCTGATGACCGCCATGCAGTCCCTCGACCAGGAACAGAAGGAAGCCGCCCGCCTCGACGGGGCCGGCGCCATCGCGATCTTCTGGCACCTGACCCTGCCGCACCTGGCGCGCCCGATTGCCGTGGTGGTGATGATCGAAACCATCTTCCTGCTCTCGGTGTTCGCGGAAATCTTCACCACCACCAACGGTGGCCCCGGCTACGCCTCGACCAACCTCGCCTACCTGATCTACAACCAGGCGCTGGTGCAGTTCGATGTGGGCATGGCCTCGGCCGGCGGCTTGATTGCCGTGGTCATCGCCAATATCGCGGCGATCATCCTGGTGCGGATGATCGGCAAAAACCTGACTGACAAGCCTTGAGGGCCGCGCCATGACGCTTCAACAATCCCGCCGCCTGCAAAGCGTGCTGCTCGGCACCCTGGCCTGGGCCATCGCGATCCTGATTTTCTTCCCGATCTTCTGGATGGTGCTGACCAGCTTCAAGACCGAAATCGACGCGTTCGCCACGCCGCCGCAGTTCATCTTCACGCCGACGCTGGAGAACTACCTGCACATCAACGAGCGCAGCAACTACTTCAGCTACGCCTGGAACTCGGTGCTGATTTCCTTCAGTGCCACCGCGTTGTGCCTGCTGATCTCGGTACCGGCCGCCTACTCCATGGCCTTCTATGAGACCAAGCGCACCAAGGGCACGTTGCTGTGGATGCTCTCCACCAAGATGCTGCCGCCGGTGGGCGTGCTGATGCCGATCTACCTGCTGGCCAAGAGCTTCGGCCTGCTGGACACGCGCATTGCGCTGATCATCATCTACACCCTGATCAACCTGCCGATCGTGGTCTGGATGGTTTACACCTACTTCAAGGACATCCCCAAGGACATCCTCGAAGCCGCCCGCCTCGACGGCGCCACCCTGTGGCAGGAAATGGTCCGGGTGCTGCTGCCGATCGCCAAGGGCGGCCTGGCTTCCACGGTGTTGCTGTCGCTGATCCTGTGCTGGAACGAGGCGTTCTGGTCGCTGAACCTGACCTCGTCCAACGCCGCGCCGCTCACCGCGTTGATCGCCTCCTACTCCAGCCCCGAAGGTTTGTTCTGGGCCAAATTGTCTGCCGTGTCGACCCTGGCCTGTGCGCCGATCCTGATCTTTGGCTGGATCAGCCAGAAACAGCTGGTCCGCGGTTTGTCCTTCGGCGCCGTGAAGTAACGGCTCCTTCAAAAATATTTAGAAGCGGAGGCCCATCATGGCCAACCTGAAAATCAAGAATCTGCAAAAAGGCTTCGAAGGTTTCTCCATTATCAAGGGCATCGACCTTGAGGTGAACGACAAGGAATTCGTGGTATTCGTCGGCCCGTCGGGCTGCGGTAAATCCACCTTGTTGCGCCTGATTGCCGGCCTGGAAGAAGTCACCGAAGGCACCATCGAGCTGGATGGCCGCGACATCACCGAAGTCACCCCGGCCAAGCGCGACCTGGCGATGGTGTTCCAGACCTACGCCCTGTACCCGCACATGAGCGTGCGCAAGAACATGTCGTTTGCCCTGGACCTGGCCGGCGTCGACAAGAAGATTGTCGAGAGCAAGGTCAACGAAGCGGCGCGGATCCTGGAGCTGGGCCCTCTGCTTGAGCGCAAGCCCAAGCAGTTGTCCGGCGGCCAGCGCCAGCGTGTCGCCATCGGCCGTGCGATTGTGCGTAACCCGAAGATCTTCCTGTTCGACGAACCGCTGTCCAACCTCGATGCCGCCCTGCGGGTGCAGATGCGCCTGGAGCTGTCGCGCCTGCATAAAGAACTGCAAGCCACCATGATCTACGTGACCCACGACCAGGTCGAAGCCATGACCCTGGCCGACAAGGTGGTGGTGCTCAACAGCGGCCGTGTGGAACAGGTGGGCTCGCCGCTGGAGCTGTATCACCAGCCGGCCAACCTGTTTGTCGCAGGCTTTTTGGGCACGCCGAAAATGGGCTTCCTCAAGGGCAAGGTCAGCCGCGTGGATGCCCAGAGCTGCGAAGTCGAACTGGACGCCGGCGGCCGCATCAGCCTGCCCCTGAGCAGCGCAACCTTGAGCGCTGGCAGCGCGGTGACCCTGGGCATTCGTCCGGAACACCTGGAAATTGCCACCCCTGGCCAGGCCACCCTGACCGTGACCGCCGATGTCGGTGAGCGCCTGGGCAGCGACACCTTCTGCCACGTCATTACCGCCAGCAAGGAGCCGCTGACCTTGCGGATCCGTGGCGACATGGCCAGCCAGTATGGCGAAACCCTGCAGCTGTACCTGGACCCGACCCAATGCCACCTGTTCGACGCTGACGGCGTTGCGGTAGCCCGCCCACTGCGCGCCGCCGCCTGATTTCGCGAGAATTTCCTGATGAAACTGAATAAGCAAAACCTCACGCAACTGGCCCCTGAAGTGCAACTGCCAGCCTATGCGATTGCCAACACCCGCCAGGGCATCGCGCACATTGGCGTCGGCGGCTTCCACCGCGCGCACCAGGCGTATTACACCGACGCCTTGATGAATACCGGCGTGGGCCTGGACTGGAGCATTTGCGGGGTCGGCCTGCGCGCCGAAGACCGCAAGGCACGGGACGACCTGGCCGGCCAGGACTACCTGTTTACCCTGTATGAACTGGGCGACACCGACGATACCGAAGTGCGTGTGATCGGTTCCATCAGCGACATGCTCCTGGCCGAAGACGGCGCCCAGGCGCTGATCGACAAGCTGGCCAGCCCAGAGATTCGCATTGTCTCGCTGACCATCACCGAAGGCGGCTACTGCATCGACGACAGCAACGGCGAGTTCATGGCTAACCTGCCGCAGATCCAGCATGACCTGGCCAACCCGGGCGCGCCGAAAACCGTGTTCGGCTTTATCTGCGCTGCGTTGACCCAGCGCCGGGCGGCCGGAGTGCCGGCGTTTACCGTGATGTCCTGCGATAACCTGCCCCACAACGGCGCCGTGACTCGCAAGGCCCTGCTGGCCTTCGCCGCGTTGCATGACGCTGAACTGCATGAGTGGATCAAGGCCAACGTGAGTTTCCCGAATGCCATGGTCGACCGCATTACACCGATGACCAGCACTGCGCATCGCCTGCAACTGCATGACGAGCACGGCATTGACGACGCCTGGCCGGTGGTCTGCGAGCCGTTTGTGCAATGGGTACTGGAAGACAAGTTCGTCAACGGCCGCCCGGCGTGGGAAACGGTAGGCGTGCAGTTCACCGATGACGTGACGCCGTACGAAGAGATGAAGATCGGACTGCTCAACGGCAGCCACCTGGCGCTGACGTACCTGGGTTTCCTGAAGGGCTACCGCTTCGTCCACGAGACCATGAATGACCCGTTGTTCGTGGCCTATATGCGCGCCTACATGGACCTGGATGTCACGCCCAACCTGGCGCCGGTCCCGGGGATCGACTTGACCGAATACAAGCAGACCCTGGTGGACCGCTTTTCCAACCAGGCGATCGCCGATCAGCTGGAGCGCGTGTGCTCCGATGGCTCGTCGAAGTTTCCCAAGTTCACCGTCCCCACCATCAACCGCCTGATTGCCGATGGCCGCGAGACCGAGCGTGCCGCACTGGTGGTGGCCGCGTGGGCGCTGTACTTGAAAGGCGTGGATGAGAATGGCGTGATCTACCGCATCCCGGATCCCCGCGCCGAGTTTTGCCAGGGGCTGGTGACGGAAGATGCGTTGATCAGCAAGCGGCTGCTGGGGGTGGAGGAGATTTTTGGTACAGCTATTCCCAACTCGCCCGAGTTTGTGGCAGCGTTTGAGCGGTGTTTCGAGAGCCTGCAGGATGTGGGTGTGAGCAAAACGCTGGAGCGGCTGCTCGCCAATCTCAACTGACGGAACCGAATCAAAAATGTGGGAGCGGGCTTGCTCGCGAAAGCGGTGGATCAGTCAATATTTGCGTTAACTGACACACCGTATTCGCGAGCAAGCCCGCTCCCACATTGACCGAGTTCTCCATAAAAATAGGCTGAGCGACCCACCATGACCCAGCAAAACCTCTATCTCGGTATCGACTGCGGCACCCAGGGCACCAAGGCCATCGTGCTGGACGCCAGCAGCGGCAAAGTCCTGGGCCTGGGCGCCGCCAGCCATACGCTGATCAGCGGCGCCAATGGCCGCCGCGAACAACACACCCAGGAGTGGCTCGACGCCTTTACCGAAGCCACCCACCGCGCCTTGCAACAAGCCGGCGTGGACGGCCAGGACATCCTCGCCATCGGCGTCTCCGGCCAGCAACATGGCCTGGTGCTGCTCGACGACCAGGGCCACGTGCTGCGCCCGGCCAAGCTGTGGTGCGACACCGAAACTGCGCCCGAAAACGATCGCCTGCTGCAACACCTGGGCGGTGAAAGCGGTTCCCTGGAGCGCCTCGGCGTGGCCATCGCTCCCGGCTACACCGTGTCCAAACTGCTATGGACCCGCGAACAACACCCGGAGGTGTTCGCGCGCATCGCGCATATCCTGCTGCCCCACGACTACCTGAACTACTGGCTCACCGGCCGCGCCTGCGCTGAATACGGCGATGCCTCGGGCACCGGTTATTTCAACGTACGCACCCGGGAGTGGGACCTGGCAATGCTGCGCCACATTGACCCCGAAGGACGCCTGGAAGCCGCACTGCCCGAATTGATCGAAGCCAATCAGCCAGTGGGCACCATCCTGCCCGCCATCGCCGAGCGCCTGGGCATCAACCCGAATGCGCAAGTCTCCAGCGGCGGCGGCGACAACATGATGGGCGCCATCGGCACCGGCAATATCGCCCCCGGTGTGATCACCATGAGCCTGGGCTCGTCCGGCACCGTGTATGCCTTTGCCGATCAGGCCAACGTCAGCCCGCAGGCGTCGGTCGCGACGTTCTGCTCCTCCAGCGGCGGCTGGCTGCCGTTGATCTGCACCATGAACCTGACCAACGCCACCGGCGTCATCCGCGAGCTGTTCGACCTGGACCTGGCGGCGTTCAACGCGCGGGTGGCCGAGGCACCGATTGGCGCCGACGGCGTGAGCATGCTGCCGTTCCTCAATGGCGAACGGGTGCCCGCCCTGCCCCACGCCACCGGCAGCCTGCACGGCCTGACCATGACCAACCTGACCCGCGCCAACCTGTGCCGCGCCGTGGTCGAAGGCACCACCTTCGGCCTGCGCTACGGCCTCGACCTGTTGCGCCAGACCGGCCTGCAAAGCCAGAGCATCCGGCTGATTGGCGGCGGTTCGAAAAGCCCGGTGTGGCGGCAGATGGTCGCGGATATCATGAACACCGAAGTGATCTGCACCGAACAAAGCGAAGCCGCTGCCCTGGGCGCTGCGATCCAGGCGGCGTGGTGCCAGTCCGGTGAAAGCCTGGCGCAGCTGTGCCAGCGTTGCGTCAGCGTCGACGCGGCCAGCCGCACGCTGCCGGACGCCGACAGCGTCAGCGCCTACCAGCAGGCTTATGAGCGTTATCAACAGCACGTGGCATCCCTTTAAGAGCGAACGAATATGTATTTGGTATGTGGCGAAGCGCTGTTTGATTTTTTCAGCGAGGACGATGCCAGCGGCAAGGCGTCCAGAGTCAATTACAAGGCGATTGCCGGCGGCTCGCCGTTCAACGTCGCGGTAGGTTTGCGTCGATTGGGAATCGACGCGGGCTTTTTCGCCGGGATCTCCGACGACTACCTCGGCCGGCGCCTGTTGCAGGTGCTCAAGGACGAAGGTGTGCGCGAGGATTTCCTGCTGGAATTCGCCGCGCCTACCACCCTGGCAATGGTCGCCGTGGGTGCCAATGGCTCACCGCAGTACAGCTTCCGTGGTGAAGGTTGCGCCGA
This sequence comes from Pseudomonas sp. AN3A02, assembly GCF_011765255.1. Classification (NCBI taxonomy): domain Bacteria; kingdom Pseudomonadati; phylum Pseudomonadota; class Gammaproteobacteria; order Pseudomonadales; family Pseudomonadaceae; genus Pseudomonas; species Pseudomonas sp. AN3A02. The sequence continues at coordinate 8,111 of NZ_JAARNI010000004.1, read as the reverse complement.
CCGCCAGTTGCAGCTCGAACATTTGCCCGTATTGGGCGATGAAGTACGTGGCGTACACATCGGCTCTTTTTCGCTGGTGGTACAGCCGATTGCCGACACCCTGCTGGCCCTGGTCCGCCGGGAAAGCGGCAAGCGCATGATCAGTCTCGACCCCAACGTACGCCTGAACCCCGAGCCGAACATCGAGCTATGGCGCGCCCGCGTGGCCGAGTTGGTCAAGCATGCCGACCTGATCAAGGTCAGTGACGAAGACCTGCACCTGCTCTACCCCGGCCAGGCTCCAGAAAGCATCCTGCAAGGCTGGTTGCAACACCGTTGCCAACTGGTATTCCTGACCCGTGGCGGCGATGGCGCGACGGTGTTCAGCCGTCAACACGGCACCTGGTCGGCACCGGCGATTAAGGTCGTCATGGCCGATACCGTCGGCGCTGGCGATACGTTCCAGGCGGCACTGATCACCTGGCTCACCGAGCAGCAACTGGACTCGGTCGAGGGCCTGCAACAGCTGTCCCGCGAACAGATCAGCAGCATGCTCACCTTCGCCACCCGCGCTGCGGCTCTCACCTGCAGCAAGACCGGTCCGGACCTGCCCTATCGTCAGCAGTTGAACTGACAAATACACGATAGAAATCAATATGCCACCATGTAAGCCACGTATTACGTGGCTTACAGCCCTGCGGTTATCTGTCAGAAAATCCTGCACTGTGTCAAAAACTGTACTAAACCCAAAAAACATGTGCAGTTTTTATAACAAACACAGGGCAGATAAATGCGCAATAAACGGACTTTTCATCCTCGCGCCGTTTTGGCTGTCGGCATCCTCTCACTGCATTACCTGGCCCCCCAACAAGCCTTGGCGGCTTGCGTACTCACCCCGGGCCCCGGCAACGACACTTTCACCTGCGATAGCGGCACCAGCGCCACCGGCCTGACCGACCTTGCCGGCAATAACACCCTGGCCCTGCCCGCCGGCGGCACCGGCACCATCAACGGCAATATCACCTTCGGCGCCGGCACCGACTTCGTCGATATGAATTCCGGACGCATCGTGGGGAGCATCACCCAGGGTGACGGCGCCGATCGTTTCCAGATCAGCTCGGGGACCGTGACCGGCGCAGTTTTCCAGGGCAACGGCATTGATGATTTCGTGATGAGCGGCGGACAGATCCAGTCCCTGGCCCAGGGCGATGGACGCGATACGTTCCTGATGACTGGCGGCACCATCGTCGGCGCCTTCGAAGATGGCGACGTGGCCAGGCAAACCGGCGGCACCATCGGCCGGGTCGACATGAAGCTCGACAACAACATCTATGACATGTCCGGCGGGTCAATTCTCGGCAACCTGGTGACTGCTTTCGGGACCGATACGATCATCGTCTCCGGCGGCAGCATCGGCGGCAATATCAGCACCAGTGGCGGCAACGACAGCATTACCGTCAGTGGCGGGGTCATCAATGGCGAGATCCGCGCCAGTGTCGGCAATGACACACTCAACTGGCTCAATGGCGGCCAGATCAAATCCGCGGTGCTGATGGGCGATGGCGACGATACCGCACTGCTCAGCGGCCTCAACGAAACCCTGCTTGGCACCACGCCTTCGATTGACGGCGGCCTGGGCAACGACCAACTGACCTTCGACAACACCACCTCCAGCACCGCTGCACGCTACATCGGCTGGGAGACGGTCAACCTCAACAACAACTCGCGCTTCGACCTGGCCGGCGACTTTTTCCTCGGCGACAGTGCCAGCAATACCGGCACCTTCAACATCGATGGCAGCAGTACCCTCGGCGTGACTCAAGGCAGCATCCGCCCCTACACCGCGGGCGCCCTGGCCACCCTGAACAACGCGGGCACCCTCGACATGACCACCCGCAGCAACAGCGCCACGGATACGTTGACCGTGTATGGCAACTACGTCGGCAACAATGGCCAACTGTGGTTGCAATCGGTACTCGGTGACGACAGTTCCGCCAGTGACAAACTGGTGGTTTCAGATGGGTCCATCAGCGGCAATACCCAACTGGCCGTGACCAACCTCGGCGGCGCCGGGGGCTTTACGCAGAACAACGGGATCGAGGTGGTGCAAGCGCTCAACGGCGCCACCAGCAGCACCGACGCCTTTGCCCTGAAAGGCTCGGTATCCGCCGGGGCCTATGAGTATCTTCTATTCAAAGGTGGTGTAACCGCTGGCACGGAAAACAACTGGTACCTGCGCTCGTCGGTGGTCGCTGTGCAGCCGCCGGTGGTGCCGCCAACGCCGCCCACACCACCGGTGATCGTGCCGGTGCCGCCCATTCCCCCGGTGCCGCCCGTGGTAGCGCCGGATGAACCGCCGGTGGAACCGCCCACCTCGCAACCCGTCGCGCCGGTTGAGCCGCCTGCTCCTGCGCCCAGCCAGGTAGCGGCGGCAACCTCACCGGAGTCGGCAGCGAGCAACCCGGTGTTGCCTACCGCCATCGCCGGGGCCGAGCCAATTCCGTTGTATCGCCTGGAGGTGCCGGTGTACTCGGTGGTCGTACCGGCCGCGCAACTGATGACGCTGCAAGCCCTGGGTACCTTCCATGACCGCCAGGGCGAGCAAAGCCTGCTCAGTGAAACCGGGCCGGTACCGGCCGGCTGGGGCCGTGCCTATGGCAGTGACTTCAACAAAAGTTGGTCGGGCACGGTGTCGCCGAGTTTCGACGGTTCCATCAAGGGCTATCAAGTCGGCCACGACCTTTACGCCTCCGAGACCAGCGGCGGGCAGATCCAGCGTTTCGGCCTGTTCATCGGCCAAAGCCGCCTGCAAGGTGACATCAAGGGCTTTTCAATGGGCTTCCAGGACAACCGCTCCGGGCGCGTAAAGCTGGACGGTGATAACTTCGGCGCCTACTGGACCCTCACCGACCCCAAAGGCTGGTACGTGGACCTGGTGGCCATGGGCACGCGTCTCGACGGTGACAGCAAATCCGACCGTGACGTGAAGATCGACAACAAGGGCCACGCCCTGGCCCTGTCGGCAGAAGCCGGTTACCCGATTACTGTTTCCGAACATTGGGTGGTGGAACCCCAGGTCCAGGTGATCAACCAGCAGATTGACATGGACAGCCAGCACGACGGCATCTCCAAGGTCTCATTCGACTCCCAGGATTACTGGACTGGCCGCCTCGGTGCACGCTTGAAGGGCCGCTACCTGGTGCAGAACACGCCAATCGAGCCGTATGTGCGGGCCAACGCCTGGCGCACGTTCGGTGGCAGTGACACGGTGACCTACGATGACGTGGACCGGATTAAAACCGATCACACATCATCCACCGCCGACCTCGGTGTGGGCGTTGTGGCCAAGCTGTCGTCCACCGTCAGCGTGTACCTGGCGGCGGACTACAACACTCAACTGGATAGCAACACCCTGGAAGGATTCAGCGGCAACGCGGGGGTACGCATGAGCTGGTAGGCTCACGCCTGCCTGGGGCAGGTGACCCCTCGCGCGACGATGGCGCCGATCACCGCGCCCACGATCGGCGCCACCCAGAACAGCCACAGTTGCATCACGTATTCCCCCCCGGCAAACAATGCCGGCCCCGTGCTGCGGGCCGGGTTGACCGAGGTATTGGTGACGGGCATGGTCACCAGGTGAATGAGGGTCAGCGCCAGGCCGATCGCGATGGGCGCAAATCCCGCTGCCGAACCAGGACCGGTGACGCGCATGATGATGAACACAAAAAAGAACGTCGCTACGGCTTCCACCACCACTGCCGCCAGCAGGTTGTATTGCCCCGGGCTCAACTGACCATAGCCATTGGCTGCGAATGCACCTATCTCGAAATCCGGACGGCCGCTGGCGATCAGCGCCAATACGGCGGCAGCGACCATCGCACCGGCCACCTGGGCAATAATGTAGGGGACTACATCGATACCCGCCATCCGGCGGCCGACCCACAGGCCGATGGTCACCGCGGGGTTGAAGTGCGCACCGGAAATACCGCCCACTGCGTAGGCCATGGTCAGCACCGTCAAACCAGCGGCCAGGGCCACACCCGCAAAGCCAATACCCAACTCTGGAAACGCCGCCGCCAGTATCGCGCTGCCGCAGCCGCCGAAGGTCAGCCAGAACGTTCCGAGAAACTCTGCTGCGATTTTCTTTTGCAAACCCGACTCCGCCTTTTACACACGCCATCCGATTGATGGACCCGCGAGCGACGGTAGCAAGCGCGTTGTCCGGGCCTGTATCGGAGTTTTCCGGATTGTGTGCGTGAGGTTACGACTACGCTGAAGATGAAGCTTTTGTCAGTAAAGCCTCACTTAATCGATGGTTAATCCCCCGGGACGATCGTCGAATCGACCGCACTCGCACGGCTCCGGCCGATGCCCAGGGCGGCCGCGGCTCATCACCTCGAGAGCCTGCGAACGGCTTGCGGAGAAACACCATGAAACTGCGTACGTTAATGCTCGGTAGCGCATTTGCCCTGACGGCTGTAACGGGGATGGCACAGGCTGATAGCGCCCCTGTCATCACGCCTTATCACTACGGCGAGAAGATGGATGTGCAGAAGGTGCTTGCCATGCACGAAACCGATACCAATGAATGCAAAGTGATCAAGGCCGATATCAAGTTCGTGGACAGCGCCGGCAAAATCCAGGACGTGGGTTATCACAAACTGTCAGAAGCCTGTGATTTCCAGAATTGATCCAATGTGCGCTGTGATCACGCAAACGGCATCGGGCCTGGTGTTTATCCAGGCCCGCAAATCTTCACTGACTGAAGCTCAGCCGTGCGTTTAATAGAATGGACGTGCGCCAGCTCTCTTGAGGGCCGGGGCATGGGTGTGGGTGTGCTTGAGGTCTTCGCGCAACTCGGTAATCAAGTTGCAGATCGCCCGACTGCTGTCGAGCTTGTTCGCGCAAATGCCGGTGACCACCAGGTCGACCCGGTCATGGTCGATCTCGTGATAGACCTTCACCGTCAGCGACGCGTCTGGCGCCTTAGTGACTTCACAGCGCTTGGGCAGGAAACTTCCTTCAATGATGCCGCGTAATTCCAGATCCGAAAGCATGGCCGACCTCTCCTTTTATGAGATTGCCAATCGATTGTTATCAATCTTCGTACTGCTGGCGAACGCGGTGACACGCTCGCCGTTTGCGCCTTACCAGCCTTGGCAGACGGCTTCACTGACCCAGCGTACTAGGCTCGTTTGAAACGCGTTGGATCCTTTCCTCATAAGCAAGAGCGTTACTTATATAAGTTACGTGGCAGACCGCCATTAACTCACCCGTTCGAGGTGTTAGCCGCTGTGTTTGTTGCTCATTCAGAGTTGTAACAGGATCTTATAAAGCATTAAACATGCCGTCAGGCCCACGGCGAAGCGCCCCAGACAAACCGCAGCTTTCGGACAAAAAACCGCCTGCCGGTTCATGCGTCTTGCAATGCACCTGCCCTGGCATCATGCAAAATGAAAGACCGCTCGTTATAAGTGCACCTAAAGAACTTTTTTCTACTTGGATAACTGCCATCCAAATGGGTGAATGTAACTAAATTAAACATTCGTTAGATTAAACGTTTAACCTGCCTGAGCTGCTACGCGTTCAGCAACATGCCGCAAACTATCGAAGTTAATATTGGCCCCCGAGTTGATCGCCACCCATGTTTGCCCCTGGATGCCGGTCTTCGCGACATGCTTGCAGATACCGGCAACAGCCAAGGCACCTGAAGGCTCAGTGATCGAGCGCGTATCGTCGTAGATCAGCTTGATGGCACTGCACAGTTCGTCATTGCTGACAGTGATCACTTCATCCACGTGGTGCCGACAGATTTCAAAACCATAGGCGCCGATCTGGGCCACGGCGGTGCCATCGGCAAAGCTGTCGACGCTCGGCAGCACCACCCTGCTCCCTGCGCGCAGTGCTGCCAGCAGGCAACTGGAGCCTTCAGGCTCGACGCCGATGATGCGCACTTCAGGGCGCAGGTATTTGACGTAGGCGGCGATACCCGCGATCAGGCCGCCGCCGCCCACCGGGACGAAGATCGCGTCCAGCGGCCCTTGCTGTTGGCGCAACACTTCCATACCCACGGTGCCCTGCCCGGCAATCACGTCCGGGTCGTCAAACGGCGAGACAAACGTGCTGCCGGTGGCCTCGGCCAGTTGCAACGCATGGGCCAGGGCAAACGGAAAGCTGGCCCCATGCAACACCGCCTCGCCGCCTCGGGAGCGCACGCCCAACACCTTCAGCTCCGGGGTGCTGCACGGCATGACGATCGTTGCCTTGATCCCCAACTCCCGCGCCGCCAATGCCACGCCCTGGGCATGGTTGCCGGCCGACGCCGTGATCACACCCCGGGCCTTTTGTGCCTCAGTGAGTTGCACCAGCTTGTTGTAGGCGCCGCGAATCTTGAAGGAAAAGGTCGGTTGCAGGTCTTCACGCTTGAGCAGGATCTGATTGCCCAGCAACGCCGAAAGCGCCGGCGCCGCCTGCAACGGCGTGCGCACCGCCAGGTCGTAGACCGGGGCGGCCAGGATCTTTTTCACGTAGTGCTCAAGCAATCCGGAATCTTGGGTCTGGCTCGCCGCCGGGTGGGTACTCATGGGTGTCTCCTGGGAATTTACAGAGCCCTGGAGACGGAAAAACAAAACCCGCCTCTAGGGCGGGTTTGGGTACAGCCGAGCGCTATCCCGCCAGATGAGGAATGGCGGTAATAATGCTTGGCTGGCAATGATAGGTTTGAAATGTCATGAATTGAAATTAACCGGCGGTGCCGGGCAAGTCAATGGCGAAACGCCAGGCTTTACGTAGAGCATACGAAACGTATACGCTTTGTATATCAACCCTGCACAGTGAAGCTCATGGGCATCGTCAAGATCACCGACCAATTGCACGAACAACTCCGTCTGGCCAGCGCCACCATGGACCGTTCCATCAACGCCCAGGCCGAGTTCTGGATCAAGATCGGCCTGCTCGCCGAGCTCAATCCGCACCTGGCCTATAACGACCTGATCAACAAACTGTTGCTGGACAAACCCGACCTGATCCGGGGGCGCGCGCAATGATCAAGACTGCGGAACAACTCGCCGTGATGCGCGAAGCCGGCCGCCTGTTGGCCCAGGTGTTTACCATGCTCGACGGCTTTGTCGCCGCAGGCCAGTCAACCCTGGAGATCGACAGCGCCGTAGAAGCCTACATCCGCAACGACCTGCAATCACGGCCTGCGAGCCTGGGCCAATACGACTACCCCTTCTGCATCAACACCTCGATCAACGAGGTGGTGTGCCATGGCATGCCGAGCGCCAAGGCGGTGCTCAAGGACGGCGACATCGTCAATATCGACATCACCCTGGAAAAAGGCGGTTTCATTGCCGACTCCAGCAAGATGTACATGATCGGCAACGTCGCCCCCAAGGCCCGGCGCCTGGTGGAAATGACCTTTGAAGCGATGTGGGCCGGAATTCGCCAGGTCAAGCCCGGCGCACGCCTGGGGGATATCGGCTACGCCATCCAGAGCCATGCCCAGAGCAACGGCTACAGCGTGGTGCGTGAATATTGCGGGCACGGCATCGGCCGCGAGATGCACGAAGACCCGCAGATCCTGCACTTCGGCCGTCCCGGCACCGGGCTGGAACTGCGTGAAGGCATGGTGTTTACCATTGAACCGATGCTCAACCAGGGCAGCGCCAAGGTGCGCAGCTTGAAAGACGGCTGGACGGTGGTGACGCGGGATAACAGCCTGTCGGCGCAGTGGGAACATACCGTGGCGGTGACGCGGGATGGGTTTGAGGTGTTGACGTTGCAGCCGGACGTCTGAATGGCGCAAATCCCCTGTGGGAGATTCTATGGTTTTGGGGAAGCCCCCAAAACCGCTTTCGACTGGTATTCACTTTGGTTTTTCATCAGGGAGAACGCGATACGCGCTAGCTTGCGAGCGATGATAACCAAGGCCTGAGTCGTTTTCAGGCCTCTGCCCAGATAGCCTTGATAGAGCGGTTTCCAAGCGTTTGACTTGATACCTGCTGACGCCGCGTTATGCAGCAACCGACGGATCTCCGAGTCCCCCTTTTTACTCAGTGATCGACGTCCGCTCATTTGCCCCGAGTCAGACACCCTCAAGTCCATTCCTAGGAACGCGATATAGGCATCGG
>NZ_JAARNI010000003.1:0-585608 GCF_011765255.1 Pseudomonas sp. AN3A02 | reverse complement strand
TTTTTAAGAAGCTTTCAAAGTTTCCTTTGCAACTTCAACCACTTGCGCTTCCGATCTCTCGTTAGCGGGAGGCGAATTCTACAGCGTTACACGCTGCTGTCAACACCTCTTTTTCTCCGCTTTCGACCGAGAAGATCGAACCGTTAATAGGGCCAAACAACACCGCCTTACTAACTCCTTCTGGGCTTCGATGATCTGAAGCAGCTCGCTGTCGAAACCTGCATAACTCTTTGTTTACCAAGGAGTTTTCCGTTTCGACTGCGCCGGAAGTGGGGCGAATTATAGACAGATATAAATCGCCGTCAACAGTTAATTTCAGGTTTATTCGGATTTAAGCGTAATACGCGCAAATGCCTTCTTGCCGGCCTGGCATACGTGCGTCGCGCCCAGCTCGTATATAAAGGTGCGATCAACAACCTCACCATCTATACGTACACCGCCGGAACCCAGAAGGTCGCGCGCCACTGCCGAGTTCTTCACCAGGCCTGCCTTATTAAGGACAGCAGCAATCGGCATCGCCTCGGCAGCAGTCAATTCAACCTCAGGCAGATCATCCGGCAGCTCGCCATCCTTCATGCGGTTACCCGCGGCACGGTGAGCGCTGGCAGCAGCCTCTTCACCATGGAAGCGCGCAACAATCTCTTCCGCCAGCTTGATCTTCACGTCCCGCGGATTCGCGCCAGCTTCCACTTCGGCACGCAATGCATTGATCTCATCCATCGAGCGGAAGCTCAGCAGCTCGAAGTAACGCCACATCAGCGCATCCGGAATCGAAACCAGCTTGCCGTACATCACACCCGGCGCCTCCTGGATACCAACGTAGTTACCCAAGGACTTGGACATCTTCTTGACGCCATCCAACCCCTCCAGCAAAGGCATGGTCAGAATGCACTGAGCCTCTTGCCCATACGCACGCTGCAGCTCGCGCCCCATCAGCAGGTTGAACTTCTGATCGGTACCGCCCAACTCGACATCGGCACGCAATGCCACCGAGTCATACCCTTGGACCAACGGGTACAGGAACTCGTGGATCGCGATCGGCTGATTGGTGGAGTAGCGCTTATCGAAGTCATCGCGCTCGAGCATGCGAGCAACGGTGTATTGGGACGTCAGACGAATGAAGTCCGCCGGCCCCATCTGATCCATCCAGGTGGAGTTGAACGCCACCTCGGTCTTGGCCGGATCGAGAATCTTGAAGACTTGGGTTTTGTAGGTCTCGGCATTATCGAGAACCTGCTCACGGGTCAGCGGCGGACGCGTAGCGCTCTTGCCGCTCGGATCGCCGATCATCCCGGTGAAGTCACCTATAAGGAAGATCACCTGATGCCCCAGCTCTTGGAACTGGCGCAGCTTATTAATAAGCACCGTATGCCCAAGGTGCAGATCCGGCGCTGTCGGATCAAAGCCGGCCTTAATACGCAGGGGCTGGCCACGCTTGAGCTTTTCGATCAGCTCAGCTTCGACCAACAGTTCTTCCGCACCACGTTTGATCAGCGCTAGCTGCTCTTCAACCGACTTCATAACAGACCCGCAAGGCTCAGATTCAAAAGGGAACCAACCATACAAGATCAGGGACTAATTACAAGTTTTGCCCTGCGCACGGACACCGTTCAGCAAGCCCAGCGTTCGCAAGCTTGCGCCACAGATGATTTGGTTATATTTTATACAGTTATTTCATCTTCATCATGTCATTCATCTTTTCCAATTCATCTTTTCAAAGTCAAAATTACTTATGACCACAGAACCGTCTAAAGCGCCGCCGCTTTACCCGAAGACCCACCTGCTCGCCGCAAGTGGGATCGCCGCCCTTCTGAGCCTGGCACTCCTGGTATTTCCTTCCAGCGATGTAGAAGCCAAACGAACGACACTGAGCCTTGACCTGGAAAGTCCGGTTGAGCAACTGACACAAGATCAAGACGCTTCCGACGCACTGCAAGCCACAAATGGCGCAGCAGAATCGCCGTTTGCCCAGATCGAAGACAGCGCTGAAGACACTAAAGAGACCGCACAGGCTAAGCCTGCGGTAGAAGCCCCCAAGAATCCGCTACACCGGGAAGTCATTGTTGCCAAGGGCGACACCCTTTCGACCCTGTTCGAAAAGGTCGGCCTCCCAGCCGCGACGGTCAACGATGTGCTGGCAAGCGACAAGCAGGCCAAGCAGTTCACCCAGCTCAAGCACGGGCAGAAACTCGAATTTGAACTGGCGCCCGACGGCCAGCTGAACAACCTGCACAGCAATGTCAGCGACCTGGAAAGCATCACGCTGACCAAGGGCGCCAAGGGTTTTGCGTTCAATCGCATCACCACCAAGCCAGTGATGCGCTCCGCCTATGTGCACGGTGTGATCAACAGCTCGCTGTCGCAATCCGCCGCCCGCGCCGGTTTGTCCCACAGCATGACCATGGACATGGCCAGCGTGTTTGGCTACGACATCGACTTCGCTCAGGACATTCGCCAGGGCGACGAATTCGACGTGATCTACGAGCAAAAGGTCGCCAACGGCAAGATCGTCGGCACCGGCAATATCCTTTCTGCGCGGTTCACTAACCGTGGCAAGACCTACACCGCCGTGCGCTACACCAACAAACAAGGCAACAGCAGCTACTACACCGCCGACGGCAACAGCATGCGCAAGGCTTTCATCCGTACTCCGGTTGACTTCGCCCGTATTAGCTCGCGTTTCTCGATGGGTCGCAAGCATCCAATTCTGAACAAAATTCGCGCTCACAAAGGCGTCGACTACGCAGCTCCACGCGGCACGCCGATCAAGGCTGCTGGTGACGGCAAGGTATTGCTGGCAGGTCGCCGTGGCGGCTACGGCAACACCGTGATCATCCAGCACGGCAACACCTACCGAACGCTGTATGGCCACATGCAAGGTTTTGCCAAAGGCATCCAGACTGGCGGCAACGTCAAGCAAGGCCAGGTGATTGGCTATATCGGCACCACCGGCCTGTCCACCGGCCCGCACCTGCACTACGAGTTCCAGGTCAACGGTGTGCACGTCGACCCACTGGGTCAAAAGCTGCCGATGGCTGATCCAATCGCCAAGGCCGAGCGCGCCCGCTTCCTGCAGCAGAGCCAGCCACTCATGGCCCGCATGGACCAGGAGCGCTCCACCCTCCTGGCCTCGGCGAAACGCTAAGCCATGTCGCTCTATATAGGTGTGATGTCCGGGACCAGCCTTGACGGCCTGGACATCGCGCTGATCGAGTTGAAGCCGGCGATCAAGCTGATCGCCACTCACTACATCCCCATGCCTGAGTCCCTGCGTTCCGAGCTGCTCGGCCTTTGCGCCAGCGGCCCGGACGAGATTGCCCGCTCGGCGATCGCCCAGCACAACTGGGTGACACTTGCCGCCCAAGGCATTCACGCCCTGCTGGATCAGCAGAAACTCAAAGCCCAAGACATTCGAGCGATTGGCAGCCACGGCCAAACCATTCGCCACGAACCGGCCCGTGGCTTTACCGTGCAGATCGGCAACCCGGCGCTGCTCACCGAGTTGACCGGAATCACCGTCATCAGTGATTTCCGCAGCCGTGATGTCGCCGCAGGTGGCCAAGGCGCGCCGCTGGTCCCCGCCTTTCATGAGGCATTGTTTGGTGAGCGGGCGGGCAACCGCGCCGTGCTGAACGTTGGCGGTTTCAGCAATCTCAGCTTGATCGAGGCTGGCAAGCCGGTCTCTGGCTTTGACTGCGGCCCGGGCAACGTCCTGCTTGATGCCTGGATTCACCAGCAGCGCGGCGAGAACTTTGACCGCGATGGCCAGTGGGCTGCCAGCGGGAAAGTTGAACCCCAACTCCTCAAGGCGTTACTCAGCGATCCGTTCTTCGTGACCAAAGGGCCAAAAAGCACTGGCCGCGAGGTCTTCAACCTGGGATGGCTCGAGCATCACCTGGGACGGTTACCGCCATTCGCTGCCCAAGACGTGCAAGCCACGCTGCTTGAACTGACCGCCCTGACCATCGTCGAATCCCTGCAAACCGCACAACCACAGACCGAAACCCTGCTGGTCTGCGGCGGCGGCGCCCACAACGCAACCTTGATGAGCCGCCTCAGCGCACTTCTCCCGGCCACCCAAGTCAGCAGCACCGCCACTTACGGCGTGGACCCCGACTGGGTCGAGGCCATGGCCTTCGCTTGGCTGGCCCATTGCTGCCTCGAAGGCATCGCCGCCAATCGCCCCAGCGTGACCGGCGCCCGCGGCCTTCGCGTACTCGGCGCGATCTACCCGGCCTGAATCCCACACAGCAAAACGCCGCTTGACCCTATCAAGGCCAAGCGGCGTTTTTACATCCGCTTTCGATCAGATCGAGAACGAAGACCCGCAACCACAGGTAGTAGTGGCATTCGGGTTTTTGATCACGAAGCGCGAACCTTCCAGACCTTCCTGATAGTCCACCTCGGCTCCTGCCAGGTACTGGAAGCTCATCGGATCGACGACCAGGCTTACGCCCTCGCGCTCAACGATGGTGTCGTCATCGGCCACGTCTTCATCGAAGGTGAAACCGTACTGAAACCCTGAACAACCGCCGCCCGTAACAAATACGCGCAGCTTCAAGCGATCATTACCCTCTTCATCGACCAGGCTCTTCACCTTGTGCGCAGCACCGTGGGTGAATTGCAAAGCCGTGGGGGTGAAGGATTCAACGCTCATGCTGATAATCTCCCGGCGTAGCGCCGCCATATGCGTGATGGTGGGCATTATCCGCTTCTCCTAGAAAAGCGGTCAACTATTGTTACGGTATATCAATCTGCGCAGCGGCCATTAAAAACACGAAAGGCCCGATCAACGGGCCTTTGCGCGACAGCAGAAAACTTACGGCAGCATGCCCGCGTGGGACAGGCCCAGCTTCTCATCCAGGCCAAACAGGATGTTCATGTTCTGCACAGCCTGGCCCGAGGCGCCCTTGACCAGGTTATCGATCACCGACAGCACCACTACCAGGTCACCATCCTGTGGACGGTGCACCGCGATACGGCACACATTGGCACCACGCACACTGCGGGTTTCCGGGTGGCTGCCCGCCGGCATCACATCGACGAACGGCTCATTGGCATAACGCTTTTCAAACAGCGCCTGCAGGTCCACCGAACGATCAACGACTGTCGCATACAACGTGGAGTGGATCCCGCGGATCATCGGCGTCAGGTGTGGCACAAACGTCAGGCCGACATCTTTACCTGCAGCGCGACGCAGCCCTTGGCGAATTTCCGGCAAGTGACGATGACCTTTTACCGCATAGGCTTTCATGCTTTCCGACGTCTCGGAGTAAAGCGAGCCTACAGCAGCCCCACGGCCAGCACCGCTGACGCCCGACTTGCAGTCAGCAATCAGCCGCGACGCGTCCGCCAACCCGGCTTCCAGCAATGGCAGGAAACCCAACTGCGTAGCGGTTGGATAGCAACCCGGTACCGCGATCAGGCGCGCTTGCTTGATCTGCTCGCGATTGACTTCCGGCAAGCCATACACCGCTTCTTCCAGCAACTCCGGCGCACCGTGAGGCTGGCCGTACCACTTTGCCCACTCATCGGCGTCCTGCAGGCGGAAGTCGGCCGACAAGTCGATCACCTTAGTGCCCGCCGCCAGCAACTCGCCCGCCAGGGCATGGGCAACACCGTGGGGCGTGGCGAAGAACACCACATCACAGGCACCCAGGGTCTTGATGTCCGGCACGCTGAACGCCAGGCCGTCGTAGTGGCCTCGCAGGTTCGGATACATGTCGGCCACAGCCAGGCCGGCCTCGGATCGGGAAGTGATCACCACCACCTCAGCTTGCGCATGCTGAGCCAACAGACGCAGCAATTCGACACCGGTGTAACCCGTGCCGCCGACGATACCGACCTTGACCATAAACCTGCCCTCAACGAACCCACTGGAAAGCCGTCGATAATAGGGTCCGTATCGTCCTGCGACAACCGTCAACGTGACGTGTATACGCTTGAGCCACTACTATCTTCAGCTACCGTGAACCTGGGAATAACTAAAAATGCTTTATCTATGGGTAAAAGCCTTCCATATCGTCAGCATCGTTTGCTGGTTTGCCGCGCTGTTCTACCTTCCGCGCCTGTTCGTCTACCACGCCCAAAGCGAGGACACCGTCAGCAAGGAACGCTTCAGCGTAATGGAGCGTAAGCTCTACCGCGGCATCATGGGGCCGGCGATGATTGCCAGCCTGGTGTTCGGCGGCTGGCTGATCTACCTCAATCCCGCCATCTTTCAATCCGGTGCGTGGATTCACGCCAAGTTGACTCTGGTAGTACTGCTGATTGGCTACCACCACATGTGCGGCGCGCAGGTAAAACGTTTTGCCCGTGGCGAAAACACCCGCAGCCATGTCTTTTATCGCTGGTTCAATGAAGTGCCAGTTCTGATATTGCTGGCTATCGTAATTTTGGTCGTGGTTAAACCGTTCTAGTCTCTATTACTCGGGGTACTTCCAATGTCGCTGCCCGCTTCGCTCGAACACAGTCTGCGCCTGCCTGTAGTGGCTGCGCCGATGTTTCTGATTTCCAACCCGCAACTGGTTCTGGCCTGCTGCCGTAACGGAATCGTCGGCAGCTTCCCTGCCCTCAACCAACGGGAAAGCAGCGGTTTCAAGGCATGGCTGGAAGAGATCGAAGCGGGCCTGGCGCTGCTGGACAACCCGGCGCCCTATGCGGTCAACCTGATCGTGCACAACAGCAATCCGCGCGTGGAAGCTGACCTGGCGATCTGCGTCGAGCACAAAGTGCCGATCGTCATCACCAGCCTGGGCGCGGTAAAAGAATTGGTGGACGCCGTACACAGCTACGGCGGCCTGGTATTCCACGATGTCACCACCCGGCGCCATGCAGAGAAAGCCGCTGAGGCGGGCGTCGACGGTTTGATCGCCGTTGCAGCCGGCGCCGGTGGTCACGCCGGCACTTGGAGCCCGTTCTCGCTGATTGCAGAAATCCGTCAGTTCTTCGACAAGACCCTGCTACTCGCTGGTTGCCTCAACCACGGCCACGAGATCCTCGCGGCGCAGTTGCTCGGTGCCGACCTGGCCTATTTCGGCACCCGCTTTATCGGCACCACCGAAAGCCACGCCCCGGATGCTTATAAAGAGATGCTGCTCACATCGCGCGCCGCCGACATCGTGCACACTCCAGCCGTCTCCGGTGTACCCGCAAGCTTCATGCGCCAAAGCCTGGAAAACGCCGGTTTCGACCTTGCCGCGCTGCAAGGCAAGGGCGAAGTCAATTTCGGCTCCAAGCTCAAGCCACTC
Source organism: Pseudomonas sp. AN3A02 (assembly GCF_011765255.1). Classification (NCBI taxonomy): domain Bacteria; kingdom Pseudomonadati; phylum Pseudomonadota; class Gammaproteobacteria; order Pseudomonadales; family Pseudomonadaceae; genus Pseudomonas; species Pseudomonas sp. AN3A02. The sequence continues at coordinate 578,358 of NZ_JAARNI010000003.1, read as the reverse complement.
AACGACGAAGCCAAAGCCTGGAAGACCGTGTGGTCCGCCGGCCAGGGTGTCGGTGAGATTGATGATTTGCCCAGCGTCGATGAACTCGTGGCCCGCCTGGATGCCGAATACCGCAAGGCGCTCGAGCACGCGGCACAACTGCCGGCACGCTGGCCACGCTGACCCGCGATGTAACGCCTGCTGATCAAAGCAGGCTTCCCCCATTCAAGTGACAAGGATGCCCGCATGAGCGACAACCGTTTCAAGATTGTGTTTGATGGCGCATTGCTCCCGGGTGTCGAGAGCACCACCGCCAAGCTGAATCTCGCCGAACTGTTCAAAAGCGACGTTGAAGCGATCGAAAAACTCTTTACCGGCCGCCCGGTCGCCCTGAAGCGTGACCTTTCTCGCGCCGATGCAGAGACCTATCTGCAAGCGCTGAAAAACGCCGGGGTCGATGCGCGCATAGAAGAAGAGCAGCCCGTCGCCTTCAGCCTTGCCGAAACACACGAAACGGACTCCGGCAGCTCCACTGATTACACCCGCCCCGCCGCTTCGCCTTACGCCCCGCCCCGGGCAGCCGTCGGCGAGAACCTGCCGGAGTTTTCCACCCTTAAAGTGTTCACCGTCAACGGGCGTATCGGACGCCTGCGCTTCCTGGCGTGGACACTGGTGTTGAGCGTGGTGATGCTCCTTATCTCAGGCGCGTTCTTCACTGTCGGGCTGGGCATCGCCGCGGTGTCTCCGACGATTGCCATGGTCATTGGCTTCCTGGTGGGGATTGCGCTGCTCGTGGCCGCTGTGTGGGTCAGCGTGCAGATCACCGTGCAGCGCCTGCATGACCTGGGCTGGTCCGGCTGGCTGTGGTTCCTGCACTTGGTGCCCTTCGTAGGCAGCATCTTCCCGATTCTGCTGATGGTTCTCCCAGGCAACACCGGCGCCAACCAGTACGGCGCGCCACCACCGCGCAACTCTACCGCGGTAAAAATCCTGTCCGCCCTGTGGCTGGCATTCATTCCTTTGGTCTTTGCCGGCGCAGTGCTAGTGGGCATGAGCGGCTACCTGGACCAACTGGAAAGCGACGTAGGCGGCAGCTACGAAAGCAGCTCCATCAACTCCGATGACGACAGCGACCAGGCCACCACCGTCGATGAAGTCGACGTGCAAAGTGCTGACGACACAGCCGAACCTGTAGACTCTACGCAACAGTGAAAAACGCCCGACGCCTGTGACGCCTCTGTCACAGGCCCGGTAGCGTTGCGATGGAGAAACGCATGACCCGTTACGCTCTGATCACCGGTGCCTCCAGCGGCATCGGCCTGGCCTTGGCCGAAGCACTGGCCCGTCGCGGCCGCAGCTTGATTCTGGTGGCCCGCCAGCGTGATCAGTTGGAAAGCATTGCAATCGAATTGACTCAACGCTTCGGCGTCGAAGTGCTGTTCCGTGCCTGCGACCTCGGTGAACCCTTGCGGCTGTCGGGGTTCCTGCTGGAGCTTGAGGAAGGCGAGCGGCAGATCGACCTGCTGGTCAATTGCGCCGGCATCGGCACCAGCGGCCCGTTCCTGGCACAGGACTGGATGACCGAACAGGACCTGATGGAAGTCAACATCCTGGCCCTGACCCGCATGTGCCATGCACTCGGCAATGCCATGGCCCTGCACGGCGGCGGGCAGATTCTCAACGTCGCGTCGGTGGCGGCCTTCCAGCCGGGGCCGTGGATGAGCACCTACTACGCCAGCAAGGCTTACGTGCTGCACTTCTCCGAAGGTTTGCGCGAGGAACTGAAGACCTGCGGCATCAAGGTTTCCGTGCTCTGCCCGGGCCCGACCCGTACCGCGTTCTTCGGCACCGCGCAAATGGACACCGCCAAGCTGGACCGCAGCCAACAGCTGATGAGCCCGGAAGAAGTCGCGCTCTACACCGTGCGCGCCCTGGCCAAGAACAAAGCCATCATCATTCCCGGCCGACGTAATCGCTGGCTGGCGTTCAGCCCGCGCCTGAGCCCGCGCTGGCTGACCCGCAAAATCGCCGGCGCGATCAACAAGGCCTATTGCCCGCGCTGATCGCCTGAGTACACTCACCCTGCACTTTCACAATGGAGAAACAGCTGTGGATACTCTGTTCACCAAGATCATCAACAGAGAAATACCCGCGAAGATCATCTACGAGGATGACCAGGTCCTGGCGTTCCACGACATCGCGCCAATGGCTCCGGTGCATTTCCTGGTGATCCCGAAAAAGCCGATCCGCACCCTTAACGACCTCACCGAGGAAGACAAGGCACTGGCCGGGCATATCCTGTTCACCGCCCAACGCCTGGCGGTTGAGCAAGGCTGCGAAAAGGGCTTCCGTGTGGTGATGAACTGCAATGAAGACGGCGGGCAAACCGTTTATCACATCCATATGCACGTGCTGGGTCAGCGCCAGATGAACTGGCCGCCGGGCTGAGCACTACCTGTGGCGAGGGAGCTTACTCCCGCTCGGTCGCGTAGCGGCCGCACAAAACCGGGAGCGCTGCGTGCTCCAGCGGGAGCAAGCTCCCTCGCCACACAAGCAATTTGACCCAGCGCAAACGCTTCCCCCTCTCTTGCGGTAAACTGGCCGCCGAGATTCTTCCCGGAGGTCAGCATGACTACCCAACGTCACTACTCGCCGATTGATCGCCTGTTGCTGCAAGCCGACACGGCCATGCGCACGCTGTTGCCATTCAGTGGCCAACCGCACCGTCCGTCGCCCGCCATCGTGCAGCCCGAAGCACAGATGAGCGAGACCGACACCCGCCACGTCGCCGGCCTGATGCGCATCAACCATACCGGTGAAGTCTGTGCCCAGGCGCTGTACCAAGGCCAGGCCCTGACCGCAAAGTTGCCGCAAGTGCGCGCCGCGATGGAACACGCCGCCGAAGAAGAAATCGACCACCTGGCCTGGTGCGAGCAACGTATCCGCCAGTTGAACAGCCACCCAAGCGTGCTGAACCCGCTGTTCTACGGCTTATCGTTTGGTATTGGCGCGGTGGCCGGGCTGATCAGCGACAAAGTCAGCCTGGGTTTTGTAGCGGCCACCGAGCATCAGGTGTGCAAGCACCTCAATGAACACCTTGAGCAACTGCCGGCTGAAGACGAAAAGTCCCGGGCGATTCTTGAGCAGATGCGCATTGATGAAGAACATCACGCCGAAAGCGCGCTGGACGCGGGCGGCTTCCGCTTCCCGGCTCCGGTGAAGTTTGGCATGAGCCTGTTGGCCAAGGTCATGACCAAGAGCACTTACCGCATCTGACAGTCCCGCATAACGCAAAAAAGGGCGCTTTTTAAGCGCCCTTTTTTTTGCCTGCCCATCAACGATCAGCCCAGCTCAATGATCTCGTAGTCATGAGTGATGACAACACCCGCAGCGCCCAGCATGATCGAGGCCGAGCAATACTTCTCAGCCGACAGCTCGATGGCACGCTTGACCTGGGCTTCTTTCAGCGCCCGGCCCTTGACGACAAAGTGCATGTGGATCTTGGTAAACACCTTCGGGTCTTCGGTCGCACGCTCAGCTTCCAGGAACGCTTCGCAGCTTTCCACCGCCTGGCGGGATTTCTTCAGGATGCTGACCACGTCGAAATTGCTGCAACCGCCTACACCGAGCAGGAGCATTTCCATCGGGCGTACGCCCAGGTTGCGGCCACCGGCCTCCGGCGGGCCGTCCATGACCACAACATGGCCACTGCCCGACTCACCGAGGAACATGGCTTCGCCCGCCCATTGGATGCGTGCCTTCATCGCCCAGACTCCACTGCTAAAAAAGGGTAGCCAGCTTAGCACAGGGCCTTGGGACCTCAGCGTTTCCCATGAAAGCGATCATCAGCAGCGATTACGGGGTAAATTCCCTAATGGAGTCAGAATGTGTCTGTTAAGCTGGCGCCAAATCAATGGCGCATTGCCATCCATTGGGTGACATAACTCAACCGTTGATCGCGCTGACCAAAAAAACAAGCTCAACAACACCGTGCAGTCTTTTCGGGATACAACCATGGTTGCTATTACTCCCACACCCAAAATCAAAAACCTCGACAAACTGTTGATGCATTGTCAGCGCCGGCGTCATCCGGCCAAGCACAACATCATCTGCGCGGGCGAGCGTTCGGAAACCCTGTTCTTCATTATCAAAGGCTCAGTCACCATCCTGATCGAGGATGACGATGGCCGCGAAATGATCATCGCCTACCTCAATACCGGAGATTTCTTCGGCGAGCTCGGACTTTTCGAGCAAGCGGGCAAGGAACAGGAGCGCAGCGCCTGGGTGCGGGCCAAGGTCGAATGCGAAGTCGCCGAGATCAGCTATGCGAAGTTTCGCGAACTGGCCCAACAGGATCCCGACATTCTGTATGCCTTAAGCGGCCAGATTGCCCAGCGCCTGAGAGACACCACGCGCAAAGTCGGCGACCTGGCTTTTTTCGACGTCACCGGCCGGGTTGCCCGCTGCCTGCTGGAACTGTGCAAGCAGCCGGATGCCATGACCCATCCCGACGGGATGCAGATCAAGATCACCCGTCAGGAGATCGGGCGTATCGTCGGTTGCTCGAGGGAAATGGTTGGCCGGGTGCTCAAGGACCTGGAAGAACGCAACCTGGTGCATGTCAAAGGCAAGACCATGGTGGTCTTCGGTACCCGTTAACCCGGGAGGAAGCTCGCGAGCATCTGGTGGTATAACGTGTCGAGCCGGGCAATCGCGTCTGGCGCAGCAAAGGCTTCGTGCAGGGCGATGTGGCTTTCGGCGCGCACCCGCTGTTCCAGACCACACGCTTCATTGAAGCGATTGACCGCGGCGATCAACTCGACGCGATCATCATCCAGCAACAACGCACCATGCACCAACCCCACCGGGCGCCCGCCACTCTGGCGCCAGCGCTGGGCAGTGCCGACCATTTTGCGGCCATCCAGGTTGACGTTGTAGCGACCGTCGCAAAAGGCTCCGTCAATCTCGCCCACCGATGCATTGCCACCCAGCTCGATAAGCAGGTCGCAAATCGGCTGGCACAAACGCTGGTAGCCGGTTTCGATGCGGCCCTGGTCACCTTCACTGCGCGGTGGCGCGTAGACCAGCGCGATATTGACCGTGGCTGCCGATTGCGGAACCGGCTCACCGCCGGTTTCCCGCAGCAGCACCGGCCAACCGGCATCTGCCGACACCTGACTGGCGGTCTCGAATGCCGGAAGGCGGCTCAAACGACGGGGCATCACCAACGCTTGATCGCTGGGCTGCCAGAACAGCAGACCGAACGACTGCTCACCCGCGCAGACAGCGGCGAGCAAATCCTGCTCGGCCTTAAGGCCTGCCTCGACCGTCATCGCCACCGGCTGGGTCATCATCAATCCAGGGTCGAACCGCTGACGGCGACGCCACGCTCCGGGAAGAACAGGCGCTGCAATTCAGCCCCCGGGTTCTCGGCACGCATGAAGGTTTCGCCGACGAGGAACGAGTACACGCCGCTGATTTCCATCAGTTCAACATCGGCACGATTGACGATGCCACTTTCGGTAATCACCAACCGGTCACGCGGGATACGCGGCAACAGGTCGAGGGTGTTTTCCAGGCTGACTTCAAACGTGTGCAGGTTGCGGTTGTTGACGCCCACCAACGGTGTGTCGAGGGTTTTCAACGCGCGTTCCAGTTCATCACCGTCGTGCACTTCCACCAGCACGTCGAGGCCAACACTTTTGGCCACGGCCGCCAGCTCGGCCATCTTCACGTCATCCAGTGCGGAGACGATCAACAGCACGCAATCGGCGCCCAACGCACGGGCTTCGACGATCTGGTAGGGGTCGACCATGAAGTCCTTGCGGATCACCGGCAGCGAGCACGCGGCACGCGCTTGCTGCAGGTACAGGTCGGAGCCCTGGAAGAAGTCGATATCGGTCAACACCGAGAGGCACGTCGCGCCGCCCTTCTCGTAGCTTTTGGCAATGTCTTCAGGGATGAAGATCTCGCGAATCACGCCCTTGCTCGGCGAAGCCTTTTTGATTTCAGCAATAACGGCCGGCTGTTTTTCCTTGGCCTGCTTGATCAGCGCATTGGCAAACCCACGCGGTGCATCGGCGGTTTTAGCCAGGCCTTCCAGCTCAGCCAGGCTGACCCGGGCGCGGCGCTCAGCGACTTCTTGCGCCTTGCGAGCCAGGATTTTCTCCAGAACGGTCGGAACACTCATCCTTCATTCTCCACTTTGAACACCGCAGTAAACGCACCCAGTTCTTCGAGCTTTTCGCGCGCCAGCCCGGTATGCAATGCATCATGAGCGAGGGCAACCCCCTCTTTAAGACTGTAGGCGTGATCCGCGGCATACAGCGCCGCACCGGCATTGAGCACAATCATTTCTGCGGCTTTCTGGCCGTTTTCGGTCTTGCGACGCCCCAGGGCATCGCGAATCAATTCAAGGGAGGCCGCCGGGCTTTCCACCGCCAGGCCGTGCAGGCTCTGGCTTTTCATGCCGAGGTCTTCAGGCTCGACCCAATATTCGGTGACCTGGTCATCCTTCAGCTCCGCCACGAAGGTCGGTGCGGCCAGGCTGAACTCGTCCAGGCCGTCCTTGGAGTGCACCACCAGCACGTGCTTGCTGCCCAGGCGTTGCAAGACTTCGGCCAATGGCCGGCACAGCGCCTGGCTGAACACGCCCACCACCTGATGCTTCACACCGGCCGGATTCGTAAGCGGGCCGAGCATGTTGAACAGGGTGCGCAGGCCCAAGTCCTTGCGCGGACCGGCGGCGTGCTTCATCGCGCCGTGATGAGACTGGGCGAACATGAAGCCGATGCCGACGTTATCGATGCAACGCGCCACTTGTACCGGGGTCAGGTTGAGGTAGATACCTGCGGCCTCCAGCAAATCGGCACTGCCGCTTTTACCCGACACCGCGCGGTTACCGTGTTTGGCCACGGTGCAGCCAGCAGCTGCCACTACAAAGGATGCCGCCGTCGACACGTTGAAAATGTTCGCACCGTCGCCGCCGGTGCCGACCACGTCGACCACACCATCGAGGGTCTTGAGTTCGACCTTGTCGGCCAGCTCACGCATCACCGACACGGCGCCGACGATTTCGTCGATGCTCTCGCTCTTCATGCGCATTGCCATCATGAACGCGCCAATCTGTGCGTCGGTGCATTGACCGGTCATGATCTCGCGCATCACATCGCTCATTTCAGCGGTGCTCAGGTCCAGATGGCCGACGATACGGCTCAGGGCAGTCTTGATATCCATGAAAAGTCCTTAGCGCGTGCCGCCGCTCTGCTTGAGAAAGTTAGCGAACAGCTCGTAGCCCTGCTCGGTCAAAATCGATTCCGGGTGAAATTGCACCCCTTCGACGTTCAGTGTTTTGTGACGCAGGCCCATGATCTCGTCGACGGAGCCGTCTTCCAGTTGGGTCCAGGCCGTCAGCTCAAGGCATTCGGGCAGGGTTTCACGCTTGACCACCAGCGAGTGGTAGCGGGTTACCGTCACCGGCAGGTTCAAACCGTGGAATACGCCCTGGTCCTTGTGGAACACCGGGCTGGTCTTGCCGTGCATCACCTGGCGGGCGCGAACTACGTCGCCGCCGAACGCCTGGCCGATGGACTGATGGCCCAGGCAAACGCCCAGGATCGGTAGCTTGCCGGCGAAATATTTGATGGCTTCGAGGGAGATGCCGGCTTCGGTCGGCGTGCACGGGCCTGGGGAAACGACGATGCGTTCAGGGTTCAACGCGGCTATTTGCGCCACGCTCAATTCGTCGTTGCGCACTACCTTGACCTCGGCGCCGAGCTCGCCCAGGTACTGCACAACGTTGTAGGTAAAGGAGTCGTAGTTATCAATCATCAGCAACATGTGGGTTAAAACCTCTTGAATTCACTGACTTCTAATGACGGCCTTCCAAGGGAGTGACCCGCTGCCAGACGCACTTTCCGGTTGCCGGGGTTGGCCGGCAAGGGGCGTCGAACAAAGGGTGAAGAAGGCAAATCGGTACAGGTCCGGCGTGGCCGGTAGAGAAAAGTTAGGCGCGCCAACGCCAACGGGCGTGTGCCTTGACTACTCGCATCAAGAGTTTGCTGATGATCAACACGGGGAGGGTCTCATTCATACGTCCAAGCACAGTAACGTAGCCTCGCCAGCGGTGCAATATGGCGCCGCAAATACGGGGGTAAGTGCCCGACCGATAATTGGCGTCAATTTTTTCAGAACCCTTGGAAGGTCGCTACAGTCACAGTGCTGATAAAAAAACAAAAGCATGGACGGACTCATGACCAAGACCCCTTATTTCGCTCCACTCGTCGGCTGCCTACTAACCCTGGCTTGCTCCCAAGCGTTCGCCGCGCCGTCGCCCTACTCGACCATGATCGTATTCGGCGACAGCCTGGCCGATGCCGGGACATTCGCCGACCCTGGGGCACCGGGCTCAACCTATCGCTTCACCAACCGCACCGGCCCGCAGTACTTCGACGGCAGCGGCGAAAGCACTTCGCTGATTTCCTCGACATTATTGGGCGGCAAGCTGGGAGTGGCGGCAGGCGACCTGAACGCATCCACCTCGCCGCAGCGCGCCGCGCAAGGCCAGGCAGACGGTAACAACTGGGCCGTCGGCGGATACACCACCCAGCAGATCTCCGATGCCATCACCGGCAACTCCACCGTCACCGATAGCGACACCGGGCAGGTGTTGCGTACGCGCCCCGGATACCTGGCATCCACGGGCGGCCGAGCCGACCCCAACGCGTTGTACTTTCTCTCCGGCGGAGGCAATGACTTCCTCGACGGCCTGGTCCTCAGCCCCGGTCAAGCCTCGGCCGCAGCCGGTCGCCTGGCCAACAGCGCCGAGGCTCTGCAACAGGCTGGCGCCCGATATGTAATGGTGTGGATGCTGCCGGACCTGGGCCTGACACCTGCCGTCAATGGCACGCCGCTCCAAGGGACGGTCAGCGCGTTGGCCGGCGTGTTCAACCAGACTCTGGTGCAGCGTCTGTCGCAAATCGATGCGCAAATCATCCCGCTGAACATTCCGTTGCTGCTCAAGGAAACCTTCGCCGACCCCGGGCGCTTTGGCTTTGCCACCAACCAGAACCTCAACCAGACCTGCTTCAGCGGCACCACCTGCCGGAACCCCGTGTATGGCGTCGGCGGTACCAACCCAGACCCTACCAAGCTGATTTACAACGACACCGTCCACCCGACCGAGGCCGGCCAGCAACTGATCGCCGACTACGCCTACTCGCTGCTCGCCGCCCCTTGGGAAATAACCCTGCTCCCGGAAATGGCCCAGGGCACCTTGCGCGCCCATCAGGATGAATTGCGTAACCAATGGCAAGCCGACTCGGGTAACTGGCAGGCCGTGGGCCAATGGCGAGCGATCGTCGCCGCCGGCGGCCAGCACCTGGACTTCGATGATCAAAGCAGTTCAGCCAGCGGTGACGGCAGCGGCTACAACCTGAACATAGGCGGCAGCTACCGACTCAACGAGGCCTGGCGCGTGGGTGTGGCAGCAGGCTTCTATCGCCAGAGCCTTGAGGCCGGCGCCAGCGATTCGGACTACAAGCTCAACAGCTACCTGGGCACCGTGTTCGCCCAGTATCAGGAAGATCACTGGTGGGCCGACGCCGCGTTGACCGGCGGCAAACTGGACTTCGACAACCTCAAGCGCAAGTTCGCCCTGGGAATCAGCGAAGGCACCGAGAAAGGCGACACTGACGGCTGGCTATGGGCCTTGAGCGCGCGCGTGGGGTATGACATCGCCGAGCCGAATAGCGAATGGCACTTCTCGCCCTTCATCAGCGCCGATTACTCTCGGGTCGAGGTGAATGGTTATTCGGAGAAAGATGCCCGTTCCACCGCGCTGACCTTTGATGACCAACAGCGCGACTCCAAGCGCCTGGGAATCGGATTACAAGCCAACTACCGCTTCACTCCGCAAACCCTGGTGTTTGGCGAAGTGGCCCATGAGCACGAGTTTGAAAACGATACGCAGCGGGTGGGCATGTCACTCAACAGCGTGCCGGGGATCGATTTCAAACTGGACGGCTACACGCCACGCAGTAATTCGGATCGCTTGAACCTGGGGATTAGCCACAAGGTGACCAAGGACCTGGCGCTGAATGCGGCCTATAACGTGAGGAAGGATGACAACTTTACCCAGCAGGGGGTGAGTGTCGGGGTGAGCGTGGATTTCTGATTACGCAAAAAATAACTGTAGGAGCGAGCTTGCTCGCGAAGGTCGTTAACGATGACGCGCCCATCCTGAATGCGCGCGGCGCCTATGAGTCCTTCGCGAGCAAGCTCGCTCCTACAAGGTTCGCGGTATTTAGCCCTGCGGGGTCTGCTCAGCCAACGCCACCGCACGGAACATCGCGCGGCGCTTGTTCAGCGTCTCTTCCCATTCCAGCGCCGGCACCGAGTCGGCCACGATCCCGCCGCCTGCCTGCACATGCAGTTCGCCGTCCTTGATCACCGCCGTACGGATCGCGATCGCAGTGTCCATATTGCCGTTCCAGGCGAAATACCCCACCGCACCGCCATACACACCCCGCTTGACCGGCTCCAGCTCGTCGATGATTTCCATCGCACGAATCTTCGGCGCGCCCGACAAGGTGCCCGCCGGCAGGATCGCCCGCAGTGCATCCATCGCGGTCAATCCGGCCTTCAGCTCGCCGGTGACGTTGGACACGATGTGCATCACGTTGGAATAACGCTCGATCACCATCTTCTCGGTGAGCTTCACCGAACCGATTTCCGACACACGCCCGGTGTCGTTGCGGCCCAGGTCGATCAGCATCAAGTGCTCGGCGATTTCCTTGTCGTCGCTCAGCAGGTCCAGCTCAAGAGCCAAGTCCGCTTCTTCGGTGGCACCACGCGGGCGCGTGCCGGCAATCGGGCGCACGGTGATCAGGTTGTCTTCGACCCGCACCAGCACTTCCGGCGAACTGCCCACCACGTGGAAGTCGCCAAAGTTGAAGAAGTACATGTACGGCGTCGGGTTGAAACAACGCAGCGCCCGGTACAAATCGATGGGCGCGGCCTTGAAGTCGATGGACATGCGTTGCGACGGCACCACCTGCATGCAGTCACCGGCAAGGATGTATTCCTTGATGGTATCGACAGCACGCTCGTAGTCATCCTGGGTAAAGCTGGAGCGGAACACCGGATCAGCCGCCGGTGGACGGCTGAGGTCCAGGCCACGACGCGGAGTGATCGGCTGGCGCAGCTTTTCCAGCAACGCTTCGAGACTGGCCTGGCCTTGCTCGAACGCGTCGGCCTGGGAAGGATCGGCCAGCACAATCGCGTGCATCTTGCCGGCGAGGTTGTCGAACACCACCACCGCGTCGGAAACCATCAGCAGAATGTCCGGCACGCCCAATGGATCAGGGTTCGGGGATTTGCCCAGGCGTTTTTCCACGTAGCGCACGCAGTCGTAGCCGAAGTAACCCACCAGGCCGCCGTTGAAACGCGGCAGCCCCGCGATGGTTGGCACGTTGTAGCGCGCCTTGAATGCTTCGACGAAGGCCAGCGGGTCTTCAACGTCGTGGCTTTCGATCTCGACGCTGTCCAGGGTGATGCTCACATGGTGGTCATGTACACGCAGCACCGTACGGCACGGCAGGCCAATGATCGAATAACGGCCCCATTTCTCGCCGCCCTGCACCGACTCCAGCAGATAGGAGTTGGGCTCGTCGGCCAGCTTCAGGTAGATCGACAGCGGGGTGTCGAAGTCGGCCAGGGTTTCGCAGGCCATGGGAATACGGTTGTAGCCGGCAGCGGCCAAACGCAGGAATTCTTCGCGGATCATGAGGTGCCTCGTGGCTTGAGGGTCTAACGGTCAGGTGTGCAAACGTGCCGCAGCGCGGCGAGGATCAGTCAGGCGCGCCAACGCCAGCGGGCCAGGGCCTTGATGACTTTCATCCAGAGTTTGCGAGTGACCACCACGATGGGATTTCCAGAAGGGGATGGAACAGCGTCGGGCAACGTTATCTCAGCGCCCGCTCCCAAGCAACCGGGGATTAACAGGCGCAGGTCATCAATCACCAGCGCCGGGGATTCTTCGGCAATCGGCCGGCCATGGTTATAGCCGTAACTCAAGGCCACGCACTTGACTCCCGCCGCTTTCGCCGCCAGCACATCACTGCGCGAATCGCCGACAAACAGCGATTGAGACGCCGGGATATTGGCCATTTTCATCACGAAAAACAGTGCGGCCGGGTCGGGTTTCTTCTGCGGCAAGGTATCGCCACCGATGATCCAGCGGAAATACCGGCCGATCTTCATCTGGTCCAACAGCGGCGCGACGAAGCGCTCCGGCTTGTTGGTGATCAGGGCCATTTCCACTCCCTGCTTGTGCAGCCATTTCAGGGTGTCGCGCACGCCGGGATAAACCACGGTCAGCTCGTGGCCGTTTTCATAGGCCACGTTGAACAACTCAAGCGCATGCTCGGCTTCCACATCGTCGACACCCTCGGCCTCGATGTTGTTGGCCAAGGCCCGGCGCACCAGCATCTGCGCGCCGTTGCCAACCCACTCGCGCACCGACTCGATGCCCGCCGGCTTGCGACCGAGCTTGAGCAGCATGTCGTCCACGGCGGCCGCCAGGTCCGGCACCGAATCGATCAACGTACCGTCCAGATCGAACATCACCAGCCGTGGCAGTTTGCCGGGGAACAGCTGCTCAAAGCCGCTCATGGGCGCGCCAGCGCCAGTTCTGCACGCATCTTGGCGATCACTTCCTGATAGTCCGGGGCATTGAAGATCGCCGAGCCGGCCACAAAGGTGTCGGCACCGGCCGCAGCGATTTCGCGGATGTTGTTGACGTTGACGCCACCGTCGATCTCCAGGCGGATATCACGGCCCGAGGCGTCGATCAGCGCCCGCGCTTCGCGCAGCTTGTTGAGGGTACCGGGGATGAACTTCTGCCCGCCGAAGCCCGGGTTGACGCTCATCAACAGGACCATGTCGACCTTGTCCATCACGTACTCAAGCACGCTCAGCGGAGTGGCCGGATTGAACACCAGGCCTGCCTTGCAACCGCCCTCGCGGATCAGTTGCAGGGTGCGGTCCACGTGCAGCGTGGCTTCCGGGTGGAAGGTGATGTAGGTCGCACCGGCTTCGATGAAGTCACCGACGATGCGGTCCACCGGGCTGACCATCAAGTGCGCGTCGATAGGCGCGGTCACGCCGTATTTACGCAAGGCGGCGCAGACCATCGGACCAATGGTCAGGTTCGGCACATAGTGGTTGTCCATGACATCGAAGTGAACGAAGTCGGCACCGGCGGCCAACACGTTGTCCACTTCCTCGCCCAGGCGGGCGAAGTCGGCGGAGAGAATCGATGGAGCAATGACGAAGGGCTGCATGACGCACCTTTTTTGAGCTAAATCACGATGGCGCGCATTGTATACCTCATGCTTTGCCGCGCGCACCGTGACCTCGCTCAATGGTTAGAACGCAGCCCGGTAGATTTTCTCGATATCAGCGGCGCTGAGCTTGCGCGGATTGTTGCGCATCAGGCGTTCGATCCCCGCAGCCTCTATGGCCATGGCCGGGATCGCGTCTTCGGGCACACCGAAGCTGCGCAGGCCGGACGGGATCTCCACTGCGGCACACAGTCGCGTCATCGCCTCGACGGCCTGATCCGCCGCATCCACGGCACTCAGTCCCGTGACATTCACGCCCATGGCCTGGGCAATCTCCTGCATGCGCTCCACGCACGCCAGCTTGTTCCAGTGCATCACATAGGGCAGCAGCAGGGCATTGCTCACGCCATGGGCGATGTTGAAACGCCCGCCCAGCGGATAGGCCAACGCATGCACCGCGCCCACGCCGGCATTCCCGAACGCCATCCCGGCCATCAGGCTGGCGGTGGCCATGTCATCGCGGGCCTCGAGGTTGGCCGGGTTGGCGTAAGCCTTGGGCAACGCCTTGGCGATCAGCTTGATCGCACCGAGTGCCAGCGCATCGGTGATCGGCGAGGCATTCAGCGACAAGTAGGACTCGATGGCGTGCACCAGCGCGTCCACCCCACTGGCGGCAGTGACGCTGCGGGGGCAGGTCAGGGTCATTTGCGGGCTGATCAGGGCTACGTCCGGCAGCAAGTAATCGCTGACGATGCCTTTTTTCAGTTGCGCGACCTTGTCCGACAGAATCGCCACATTGGTCACCTCCGAACCGGTGCCGGCGGTGGTGGGAATCGCGATCAGCGGCGGGCCTTTGCGGGGCACTTGGTCCACGCCGAACAGGTCGGCCAGGGCGCCGTGGTAACCGGCGTAGGCCGCTACGCTCTTGGCGATGTCGATGGCACTGCCGCCGCCGACGCCGATCAGGCCGTCATGCCCGCCTTTGCGGTAAACGCGCATGCAGTCCTCGACGATGGCGATTTCCGGGTCGGGCAGCACCCGGTCGAAAATTTCATAGGTCCGTTCGCCCAGGTGCGCCAGCGCCAGCGCCACGGTGCCGGACTTGACCAGTGCCGCATCGGTGACAATCAGCGGGTTGTCGATATCCAGCCGCGTCAACTCGGCGGCCAGTTGCTCGATGGCACCTGGGCCGGTGAGCAGTTTGTGGGCGATCTTGAATGAGGAAGTACTCATGTGCGCGGCCTCTTATCAGTTATGGGCTGGCACAAGAGTAGCTGACTTAGGCTGGTTGTCTTGCATTCAGCAACTGAATAGACACAGCTCCCACATCTTGATCTCTGTCTGGCTTTAGACTTGGGCGGTGCGCAGTTTTTCACTGCGCCCGCGCAGCCATTCCAGGGTCAGCAACAGCACCACCGAGAAGGCGATCAGCAAGGTCGCCGCTGCGGCAATGGTAGGGCTGAGGTTTTCGCGGATGCCGCTGAACATCTGGCGGGGCAAGGTTGCCTGCTCGGGCCCGGCGAGGAACAGCGTCACCACCACTTCATCAAACGAGGTGGCAAACGCAAACAGCGCCCCGGAAATCACCCCCGGCGCAATCAGCGGCAAGGTCACCCGGCGAAACGCCGTCAGCGGTGATGCGCCCAGGCTGGCCGCCGCCCGCACCAGGTTATGGTTGAACCCTTGCAAGGTCGCCGACACCGTGATGATCACAAACGGCACGCCCAGCACCGCGTGCACCACGATCAGCGAAAAGAAGCTGTTGCCCAGGCCCAGCGGTGCGAAGAACAGGTAACTGGCCACGCCGATAATCACCACCGGCACCACCATCGGCGAAATCACCAGGGCCATCACCAGCGCCTTGCCCGGGAAATTCCCGCGCGTCAGGCCAATCGCCGCCAGCGTGCCGAATACCATCGCCAACACCGTGGCCGCCGGGGCGACGATGATGCTGTTCTTCAAGGCGCGCATCCATTCCGCCGAGCCGAAGAAGTCCTGGTACCAGTGCAGCGAGAAACCTTGCAGCGGGTAAACCAGGAAGCTTCCGCTGTTGAAGGACAGCGGGATGATCACCAGCACCGGCAAGATCAGGAACAACAGGATCAAGCCGCAGAGAATCCGCAAACTGTAGAACCAGACCCGTTCCACGGGCGACATATAAGGGCTCAGCATCGCAACGGTCTCCTTAGCTCAGGCGCAGGCGGCTGGCGCCCACCAGCCAGTTGTAGATCAGGTACAGCACCACGGTGGCCAGCAGCAGCAAGCCGCCCAAGGCCGTGGCCATGCCCCAGTTGATGCTGGTGTTGGTGTAGAAAGCCACGAAGTAACTGACCATCTGGTCGTTCGGGCTGCCCAGCAACGCCGGGGTGATGTAGTAGCCGATCGCCAAAATGAACACCAACAGGCAGCCGGCGCCAACGCCGGCGTAGGTCTGCGGGAAGTACACGCGCCAGAAGCTGGCGAACGGGTGACAACCCAGGGAAATCGCCGCCCGCATGTAGGTGGGCGAGATGCCTTTCATCACGCTGTAGATCGGCAGAATCATGAACGGCAGCAGGATGTGCACCATGGAGATGTAGACGCCGAGCCGGTTGAACACCAGTTCCACCGGTTTATCGATCAGGCCCATGCCCATCAGCGCGCTATTGATCAAACCACCGGACTGCAGCAGCACGATCCAGGCTGCCACGCGCACCAGCACCGAGGTCCAGAACGGCAGCAGCACCAGGATCATCAGCAGGTTGCTTTGCCGCGCCGGCAAGTTGGCCAGCAGGTAAGCCAGCGGATAGGCCAGCAGCAGGCAGCACACAGTGATGACCAGGCCCATCCAGAACGTACGGGCGAAGATATCGAGGTAGATCGCCTGGTCTGGAGTGGCCGGGGCGATTTCGCCGAGGTCGTCGATGCGGTGATCGACGGCGGCCAGCAGGTAGTAAGGCGTCAGGCTGCTGGTGTTGCGCCGGATGGCCTGCCAGTACGCCGGGTCGCCCCAGCGTTCGTCGAGGTTTTCCAGCGCTTCTTTATAGGAGGCAGGCGCTTCGGTGAACGGCAGCGCCCGCGCGGTTTTCGTCAGCAGGCTGCGATAGCCGGCCAGTTCCATGTTCAAGCGTTTTGAGAGGTCGCCCAGGGTCGAGTTTTTCCGGGCTTCGCCCAGGTCTTCGCTGATGGCCTGGTACACCGGCTCGCCCGGTAGGCCACGACCGTCCCAAGCGGTTACCGCTACCACCGTGCGCGGCAGGCCGCCCACCACTTCCGGGTTGCCGACGCTTTTGTAGAGCAGCGCCACAATCGGCACCAGGAACACCAGCAGCAGAAACACCACCAGCGGCGCGATCAAGGCCTGGGCCTTCCAGCGGTTGAGCCGCTCGGCCCGCGCCAGGCGCTGTTTCAGGGTGGGGCTGGGAATGGCGATGGCCATGGCGAACTCCGGATCGTAAAAAAGAATGCAGACCTGTGAGGGCCCACACCTGTGGCGAGGGGGCTTGTCCCCCGTTGGGCTGCGCAGCAGCCCCAGTAAAGCCACCGTGGTTTATCAGACTGGCCGCGGTGTCTGGTTTTGGGGCCGCTTCGCAGCCCAACGGGGGACAAGCCCCCTCGCCACAAAAAGCCCATTCACCCTGGGTGCGGTGGTTACTTGGCAGCCCAGGAATTGAAGCGCTGCTCCAGTTGCTCACCGTTATCCGCCCAGAAGCTCACGTCGATCTGCACCTGGTTGGCGATGTTTTCCGGGGTAGTCGGCATGTCCTTCAGGATGTCCTTCGCCAGCAACGGCACCGCCTGGATGTTGGCCGGGCCGTAGGCGATGTTTTCCGAGTAGGTCTTCTGCTGCTGCGGCTGCACCGAGAAGGCGATGAATTTCTTCGCCGCCTCAGCACGGTCCTTGGCCAGGCCTTTCGGAATGGCCCAGGCGTCGAAGTCGTAGATCCCGCCGTTCCACACCACTTTCAGGTTGCTTTCTTTCTGCACGGCGGCGATCCGGCCGTTGTAGGCAGAACTCATCACGACGTCGCCAGAAGCGAGGTACTGCGGCGGTTGGGCGCCCGCTTCCCACCACTGGATATACGGTTTGAGTTCATCAAGTTTCTTGAACGCACGGTCCTGGCCATCTTTGCCGGCCAGCACTTTGTACACATCCTTCGGCGCCACACCGTCAGCCATCAAGGCGAATTCCAGGGTGTACTTCGCGCCCTTGCGCAGGCCGCGCTTGCCCGGGAATTTCTTGGTGTCCCAGAAATCTGCCCAGCCGCCTGGTGCTGCTTTGAGTTTGTCGGCGTTGTAGGCCAGCACGGTGGACCACACAAAGAAGCCCACGCCGCACGGCTGGATCGCGCCCTTCACATAGTCGCCCGGGTTGCCGAACAGCTTCGGGTCCAGGGGTTCGAACATGTCTTCATCACAACCACGGGACAGTTCCGGCGACTCTACTTCCACCAGGTCCCAGGACACGCTCTTGGTGTCGACCATGGCCTTGACCTTGGCCATTTCACCGTTGTACTCGCCGGCGACGATCTTGCCGTTGCCCGCGCTTTCCCACGGTGCATAGAAGGCCTTGACCTGCGCCGCCTTGTTCGCGCCACCGAAGGACACGACGGTCAAATCAGGGCCCGCCATGGCCTGTGTCGCGCCCATCAGGCTCAAAGCCAGGGCTGAATACTTCAGGGATCTCAACATTGTTGTGCTCTCCACGTGCGAGGTTGGTGAAGCAAGGGGGCGATCAATTCGCCTCTAGAAGTGGGTCGAGTGCGCGAACGTGCTCGACTTGCCAGCCAATCGGTACCACGTCGCCGACCGCCAGGGCTGTGTCCAGCTCGGCGATCGGTTGTTTCACAAAAAAATCGGTCTTGCCGCAGACTTCCAGGCGCACCCGCACGTGGTCGCCCAGGTAGATGAATTCGGCCACGCGCCCGGAGAAACGGTTGACGCAGCTTTCGCTGGAGCCATTCAGACTCACACGCTCGGGGCGTACCGACAGGGTCACCGGACCGCCGATATGGCCAACGTTCACCGCCAGCGCCTCGACCTTTTCGCCGCGCGCCAACTCGACCACACAACGGTCGCCGGTGTGGCTGTGCAGGCGGCCATTGAGGCGATTGTTCTCGCCGATGAAGTTGGCGACGAAGGTGTTTTTCGGCTCTTCGTACAAGGTGCGCGGCGCGGCGATCTGCTGAATCTCGCCCTGGTGGAACACCGCCACCCGGTCGGACATGGTCAGCGCTTCGCCCTGGTCGTGGGTCACGTACACCACGGTCACGCCGAGGCGCTGGTGCAGGTGCTTGATCTCCATCTGCATGTGTTCGCGCAGTTGCTTGTCGAGGGCGCCGAGGGGTTCGTCCATCAGCACCAGTTGCGGCTCGAACACCAGCGCACGGGCCAGGGCCACACGCTGTTGCTGGCCGCCGGAGAGTTGCGCCGGGTAGCGCTGGGCGAAGGCATCGAGCTGGACCATGCTCAGTACACGCTTGACCCGCTCGCTGATGTCGGTCTTGCTCAGGCCGCGTACAGAGAGCGGAAATGCCAGGTTCTCGGAGACGGTCATGTGCGGGAACAACGCGTAGTTCTGGAACACCATGCCGATGTCGCGCTTGTGAGGCGGCACGTTGTTGATCGAGCGGCCGGCCAGTTGAATCTCGCCGGCGGTGGGGGTTTCGAAGCCGGCGAGCATCATCAGGCTGGTGGTCTTGCCCGACCCGGACGGCCCGAGCAGGGTCAGGAACTCGCCCTTGCGAATCTCCAGGTTGAGGTCTTTGACGATCAGGTTCTCGCCGTCGTAGCTCTTTTGCACGCCACGAAAGCTGACCAGCACATCATTTGAATCCACCTCGCTCATACCCGCACCTTTTTGTTTTGGACTGCCATGGAGCAAGCGTAGTCCAGCCGCAAGCCCGCGGAAATCGGGGGGCCGGAGAGATTGGCATCAGCAGGATGGAAGGTTTGGGGTAGGGATTGCCCTACACGGATGGCGGGCACAGGACAGTGCGACAGCTACAGGTGGCAGGAGCGGGTCTGCCGGGGCCCGAGGGTGGTCGCAAATAGATATGCGGTTATAGAAGCTTATGCTCCATGGCGTACTTCACCAGTTCCGCCAGGGAGGTGATGTTGAGCTTTTGCATCAGGCGCGCCTTGTGGGTGCTGATGGTTTTGCTGCTCAAGGCCAACTGCTGGGCGATGTCGTTGACATTGGCGCCTTGGGCCAGGCGCTCGAATACCGAGAACTCGCGCTCCGACAACAATGAATGCAACGGGCGCGAATCGGTCAGGCCGACTTCGAAGACCATGCGGTCTGCCAGGTCCGGGTCGATGTACCGTCCGCCCGCCGCGACCTTGCGAATCGCCGTCAGCAGCAGCGCCGGATCGCTGTCCTTGGTGGCGTAGCCAGCGGCGCCGACCTTCAGCGCACGGGCGGCCATTTGCGCTTCGTCGTGCATCGACAGCACCAGGATCGCCGGAGGATTGTTCAACGCGCGAATCCGCGGGATGGCTTCCAGGCCGTTGACGCCAGGCATCGAGATGTCCAGCAAGACCACCTCGCAGGGCACGTGGCGCAGGGTCTCCAGCAACTGCTCGCCATTGCTCGCCTCGCCCACCACCAGCAGGTCCTTGGCCAGGCCGATCAGTTGCTTGATGCCTTCGCGAACGATGGTGTGGTCTTCAGCTACCAGTACACGGATCACTGTGGATGTCCTCTTCTTTTGGTTATCAATCCAGCGGCACCGTCACGCTCAGGGTGGTGCCTTCGCCCAACTCACTGTCCAGGCTCAGTTGCCCGCCCATGATCAACACCCGTTCGCGCATGCCCACCAGGCCAAACGACACTGGTCGACCGGGAGCCTGGACGAAACCAATGCCATCGTCGCTGATGGTCAGCCGCAAGTGCGCGCCCTCCACCACCAGCGTCAGTTCGACAGTATGCGCCTGGGCATGGCGCATCACATTGGTCAGTGCCTCCTGCAGGATGCGGAACAGGCCGATAGCCTTGGCGTCGCTCAGTACTGGCAGGTTATCCGGCACCTGTACCAGGCACGGAATCTGCGTACGGGCTTCGAAACGCCGGGCCTGCCATTCGATCGCCGAAGCAATCCCGGCATCGAGAATCGGCGGACGCAAGGCGGTGGCCACATCGCGTACCAGTTGGAACAGTTGGGCGATCAGGCGCTTCATGCTGTTCAGCCGCTCATGCAGGCCGGGATCCAGTTGCGCGTAGGTCAGCTCGCACATCGAGGTTTCCAGCTTGAGCACGGTGAGCATCTGCCCCAGTTCGTCGTGCACTTCTCGGGCGATGCGGGCCTTCTCTTCCTCGCGCACGGTTTCCAGGTGCGCCGACAATTCCCGCAGTTGCGCGCGGGAGGCGTCCAGCTCCAACTCGATGCGTTTGCTCTCGCTGATGTCCCAGACAATTCCGTCCCAGACCACGGCGCCGTCTTCCAGGCGCCGGGTCACAGCCTTGATATCGGCCCAGCGCTGCTCGCCCAGGCGAGTCAGGATGCGGCCCTGCCAGGCCCAGTTGCTCTCGGTCTCGATGGCCTGGTCCTGGGTGCGGTGATAACTGGCGCGGTCATCGGGATGCACCAGGCTGCGAATGCCCATGGCCGGATGGCTGAGCACTTCCGGCGCGTAACCCACCAGGCCCTCGCTGCCCTGGCTGATGTAGGCGAACTCGATCGCCTCGCTGCGCGGCAAGCGTTCCAGGCGAAACACCAGCCCCGGCACATTGGCGGCAATCCCTTGCAGCCGCGCTTCACTTTCCTGCAAGGCCGCGAGGGCCCGGCGACGCTCGGTGACGTCGTTGAGGTAGACCACCAGGTATTCGCCGTCGGCAAAGCGCAGGAAACTCAGGGACACATCGGCTGGCAATACGCTGCCATCGGCGCGCAGGCAATTGGTCGCAAAACTCTGCGGCCCGTCTTCGCTGGCCCGGGCGCGCTTCCACAGGTTGAGCCAGCGGTCCATGGTCAGCGTCGGGTCGAATTCGATCAGCGGTCGCTCGATCAGGGCGCCGGGAACGTAGCCGAGCATGGTTTCCGCTGCGTGGTTGGCGTAGCGCACATGGCTGTCCCAATTGACCCAGAGGATGCCGACGGTGCTTTGGTCGATGGAGAATTGGGTCAGGCGCAAGGCTTCGGCACCGGCGGCCCGGGCGGCGCTTTCTTCACGGGCGGCCAGCAGGCTGTGTTCCAGGCCGCGTTGCTGGCGGCGCTGCCAGAACACCACGGACAGGCTGGCGAGTAAGAGAAGGCCGAGAAGCAACGTGAGGTTTTGCCAGAACCCGGGCGACTCGGTCACACGAGGATATTTGGGCTGCAGCCAGCGTGTGTGCAACTGGTCCAGATCGCGGGCGGGAATCGAACGCAAGGCGCTTTGCATGATGTCGGCCAGCTCTGGCCAGTCGCGGCGCGTCGCCACCCGCAGTAATTGCGGCAGGCCGATATCGCCCACCACGGCGAGGCCGGCGAATTCGGTTTCGCCAGACAACCGGCTCAATTGCGCCTCATCCACCACCGCATACCGCGCCTGCTGGCTTACCAGTAATTGCAGGGCCTGGCGCTCCATGGGCACGCCTTGCAGGTTGAGACTCGGGTAGGTGCTGCGCAGGTAATCCGCCACGGCGCTGGGCATGCGCACGGCGACGCGGGATTGGTCGTCGAGTTTTTCCAGGTCGACAGCGGTGCTGCCATCGCGAACCCCGACGATGTGCTGGGGCACCCGCATATACGGATCGGAGAATAACCACAGGCGCAGGCCGGCCGGGGTTTGCAGCAGGCCGGGGGCGAGGTCGACCTCGCCGTCACGCACCGCCGCCTCCAGTTGCTCCTGATTGGGAAAGTTACGCCAGGTCAGCTCGATGTTCAGCGCCTTGGCCAGCCACTGCATCAATTCGACGTTGGCTCCGGACAGCCGCTGCAAGCGCCGATCGTATTGGGCATAAGGCGCCTGCAATACCAGGCCGACCCGCAGGTCCGGATGTTGGTCGAGCCATTCACGCTGGCCGGCATCAAGCTGCGCCTGATGAGCGGCAGGCGCAGGCACGGCGCCCGCGATCAAGGGAAAGCATATACAGCCGATAACCAGCAGGTAGCGAAAACCCATGATCCACGTCTCATATCACTGACAAATACTGACCAACCCATTAGGCTGCCGGAATCACTTCTGGCCGGAAATCAACGATGCCACTTTTCCACCGCTCGGCACTGCCAGCATTGTGCCTGTCGCTGCTGTTTACCAGCGCCTTTTGTGTCGAGGCTGCTGACACTCCCGCTCCCTCCCCGGAAAAACCGGTGGTACGCCAGCCCTTGCCCGAGCGCAGCCAGGAAGAAGCCAACGCCCTGGAGCGACAAATTCCGCAGCAGGAACAGCAACAGCTGCAGGCAGGAAGCGATTCTTTCCTGGCCCTGTGGAAGCCGGCCAACACCGGCGAGCCTGAAGGCGTGGTGATTATCGTCCCGGGCAATGGCGAAAGTGCTGACTGGCCTCAAGCAATCGGGCCGTTGCGCAAAAAATTGCCGGACGCTGCCTGGGGCACCCTGAGCTTGTCACTGCCGGACCTGACCCTAGACACGCTGCCCCCCCGGGTCATCGAATCGCCCAAGGCGGCCGTGGACACCAGCAGCAAAGACGCGAGCACCGTCGCCAAACCCGTGGAGCAAGCCGCCAGCGCCGAAGCTGAAGGCACCGACCCGGCCGTGGTTCCGGGCAACGATGAACAAGACAAGACCGACGCCACGCGAATCTTCGCGCGCATTGACGCCGCCCTCGCCTTCGCCCAGACCCAGAATGCCCGCAGCATTGTGCTGCTGGGCCATGGCACCGGCGCTTGGTGGGCAGCACGCTACCTGAGTGAAAAACAACCGGCGCAGGTGCAGAAATTTGTGATGGTGGCCGGACAAACCCCGGTGGGCCGTGCCC
This sequence comes from Pseudomonas sp. AN3A02, assembly GCF_011765255.1. Lineage (NCBI taxonomy): Bacteria > Pseudomonadati > Pseudomonadota > Gammaproteobacteria > Pseudomonadales > Pseudomonadaceae > Pseudomonas > Pseudomonas sp. AN3A02. The sequence continues at coordinate 555,136 of NZ_JAARNI010000003.1, read as the reverse complement.
CGGACCTGCAACAACTGGCACCGAAACTGAAGGTGGCCACGGCAGACTTTTTCTACCAGGACAACGCCCTGGTACGCAAAGCGGCCCAGGAACGTTCCCAGGCCAGCAAGCGTTTGAAGAATGACAGCTACAAGCAGGTGTCGTTGAAGGCCTTCCCCGATAACAGCCAGGCCGGGCAAGAACAACTGTACCGCCGGATTCGCGGCTGGCTGAGCCCGCAAAATCCCGGGGACTGATCGTAAATCTCAAAAACACTGGAGAGTAAAATGTGGGAGTGGCGGTGCGACGATTCGACTTGCTCGCGAATGCGGTGAGTCAGTCACTGTATCTGTTACTGATCCACCGCATTCGCGAGCAAGCCCGCTCCCACAATTGATCCGGTTTACACCATAAAAAACAGCGGCTCCTGCTTCTGCTAGCGAAAGTCTCGTCTTTCGCGAATCAGCGCATAGGCGTTGTGCAGTTCGCGGGTACGTTCGGTCGCCTCCCGCACCTGGGCGGGACTGGCGCCACTGCCAGCAATCTTGTCCGGGTGGTGCCGGCTGAGCAGGCGCCGGTAGGCGCGTTTGATCACCGATGGTTCAGTGGTCGAGGTCACCCCCAGAATCCGCAGCGCCTCCTGATAGGCCCCGCCACGATTGGCCAACGGTTTGCGCTCTGGCTCGTAGTCAGCCGCCAATGCCCGGATCTGCTGCACGGTCCAACCCAGCCATTTGCCCCATTGCTCAATCAACTCGCGCTCGGCGGTACTGGCCTTGCCGTCCGCCCAGGCCATGCGCCAACAGGCACGCAGCACACCTTCCGCTGCGTGAGGCTGAGCCTTGAGCACGCCCAAATAACTGCGCACCCGATCGGAGCCGGACTTGCCCCGGTTGAAGGCGGCAATCGCCCGGCGCTGGGCCGGCTCGGACATGTCCAGCGAGCGCATTTCCTGGCGCGCCTGCTGGATATGCCCGTCCACTACCCGGCCGTTGCTCTTGGCCAGGCGGCCGAGCAACACGAACAGCAGTTCGTCATTGCGCAACGCCGGCCGGCCGCCGAGGCGCTCGCGTAACTGGGCCCAGCTTTGCAGCTCCAGGCGCCGGTCCAACGCCTGGCCCAGCAACGCGCCCAACATGGCCCCCGGAATGCTGGCAATGGCAAAGCCTGCCCCGGCTCCAATCAGAGTCCCTGGCCACAACATCCTAGTGCCCCGCTGCCAGCAGGGTTTCGACTTGCGCCAGGCGCTCCAGCGTCCCGACATCGATCCAGCGTCCGTTCATGTGTTCCCCCGTCACCAACCCTTTCGCCATGGCGTCACGCAACAGCGGCGCCAGTTTGAAAGCACCCGCACTGCAACCCGCGAACAGCTCGGGATGGAGTACGGAAATGCCACTGAAGGTCAGGTTATCGGCACCAGGAGCGGCATCATGAAGTGCGCCGTCCTTTATGTAGAAGTCACCGCCGGACGGGTGATGGGGCGGGTTGTCGACCATTACCAGGTGGGCCAGGCCATTCAACGGCTGGTTCAGGCTGGCAAAGTCGTAATCGGTCCAGATGTCGCCATTGACCACCAGGAACGGTTCGTCCCCCAGCAGCGGCAAGGCCTTGAAAATCCCGCCGCCGGTTTCCAGCGGCTCGCCTTCGGCCGAGTACTGGATACGTACGCCGTACTGCGCGCCGTCCCCCATGTAACCTTCGATCTGCTGGCCGAGCCACGCATGGTTGATGACGATATCGGTGAAGCCCGCTTTCGCCAGCGCCTCGAGGTGATACTCGATCAGGCGCTTGCCGCCGGCCTGAATCAGCGGCTTGGGCGTTTGCAGGGTGAGCGGACGCATCCGCTCACCTTTGCCGGCGGCCAGGATCATGGCCTTCATACCACCGCCTCGGCGCGCAGAGTCGCCAGCAACTCACCCAGTTCGCTCAACTCTGCCCGGTCCTCGAGCACCGCCTCTATATAAGCAAAGAAGCGCGGCACGTCGGCCAGGTAGCGTGGCTTGCCATCGCGATGGCAGATGCGCGCGAAGATGCCGATCACCTTCAGGTGACGCTGCACGCCCATCAGGTCGCTGGCCCGCAGGAACTCTTCAAAGTCCGACTGCACCGGGATACCCAGCGCGCCGGCGCGCTGCCAATAACCGCGCTGCCATTCCCGTACGCGGGCTTTCGGCCAACTGAGGAATGCATCCTTGAACAGGCACGTGATGTCGTAGGTCACCGGGCCGTAGACCGCATCCTGGAAATCCAGCACGCCAGGGTTCGGCTCGCTGATCATCAGGTTGCGCGGCATGTAGTCGCGATGCACCAGCACCTTGGGCTGGGCCAGGGCGCTGTCGATCAGGTGATCGCTGACGCGCTGCCACAGCGCAAGTTGCCGCGCGTCGAACTCGATGCCCAACTCCCGGCGAACGTACCATTCAGGAAACAATTCCAGCTCCCGACGTAACAGAGCAGCGTCATAGCTTGGCAATGGCGTCTCCATCGGCAATTGCTGGAAAGCCAGCAACGCATCGATGGCATCGGCGAACAATTGATCGGCATTTTGCTCGTCAATCACGTCCAGATAGGTTTTTTTCCCCAGGTCGTTAAGCAAAAGAAAGCCGCGAATCAGATCTTGCGCATAAATTTTCGGAACATTTATTCCCGACTGACCGAGAAAATGCGCGATATCGACGAAAGGTTTGCAGTTTTCCTGGGGGGGTGGAGCGTCCATTACGACAAAACTGCGACCTCCTCCGTCCCACCGGAAGTAACGCCTGAAACTCGCGTCACTGCTGGCCGCAGTCAACGTGGCCGGGGGTACGAGACCCCAGCCTTGGGCGGTAAAAAGGCGAGGCAATTGCTCATCAAGCCAGACTTTCAGCTGTTGCAAACGTAGATCTTGGTCGGGCATTACAAGGGTCTCCGACGGCGCTAGCCGTCAAGCGGGTCATGCTTTATTATCACGCATCTTTTTCAGACCATCGAGAGGCGTGCGGCCCACACCGCGGGCAGATGGCACGCAGGAAGCCCGGACTAATAAGATGGCATTGAAATCCCCCGCGTTTCGTAGAAAATTTCCGTTGCTGGTAACCGGCAGTCTGCTGGCCATGCAACCTTTCGCCACCTCATTCGTGGTCGCCGCGGAACAGTATGACTGCTCAGTCTCTGCTTCGGGTGCCTGGGATTGCGCGCCGAAGACGGCCGCAGCCCCGCTGCCACCGCGCCCGGTGCATGACGGCAGTGCCGTCAGCTCCGCCAATGGCACGCCGCAAGGCGAGTCTGCTGGCACTGCCGAGGCCGTGCCGCAGACCACATTGGTCACCGAAGCCAAGGGCCGCGGCCTGCGTTCGCGCAGCGCCGACTACAGCCATCTGGACTGGGTCCCTCGCGAGAAGCTCACCGCTGCGCAACTGGCCGAAACCGGCCCGTACTGCTCCGGCGCGTACATCGAGCCGATCCGTCCTGGCATGAACGACAAGACGAACAAGAGCGACGCACCGACTTTCATCGGCGCCAAGGTCTCTCGTTACGAGCAGGAACAGCAAGTTGCCTCCCTGGCCGGTGACGTCGTCATGCGCCAGGGCAGCATGCAGGTCGAGGCCGACGAGGCCAACCTCTACCAGGCCGAGAACCGTGGCGAGCTGAACGGCAACGTCCGTCTGCGCGACAACGGTGCCCTGCTGGTGGGCGACCACGCTGAAGTCCAACTGGACACCGGCGCGGCCAAGGTCGACAACGCCGAATACGTGATGCACAAATCGCGCATCCGCGGCAACGCCCTGTACGCCAAGCGTGCCGAGAACGCGATCATCCGTCTCAAGGACGGTACGTACACCACCTGCGAGCCGAACAGCAACGCCTGGCAGCTCAAGGGCAACAACATCACGCTCAACCCGGCCACCGGTTTCGGTACCGCGACCAACGTGACGTTGCGGGTCAAGGACATTCCGATCCTTTACACCCCGTATATCTATTTCCCGATCGACAACCGTCGTCAATCCGGCTTCCTGCCGCCGAGCTTCAGCACCGGTGGCGAGACTGGCTTCACGCTGGTTACGCCGTACTACTTCAACCTGGCGCCGAACTACGATGCCACGTTGTACCCGCAATACATGACCAAGCGCGGCATGTTGATGGAAGGCGAATTCCGCTACCTCACCAAGTCCAGCGAAGGGCAGTTTGGCGGCGCGTACCTGAACGACGATAGCGACGAGCGCAAGCTGCAGACCGACTACGAAAAAACTCGTTATATGCTCAACTGGCAGCATAAGGGCGGGTTGGATTCGCGTGTACTGACCCAGGTTGATTACACGAATATCAGCGATCCTTATTACTTCCAGGATTTGAAGTCCTATCAGGAAGGGATCAAGACCCAAGACTATGTGAACCAGCAGGGTTCGGTGACCTATCGTGGGGATACCTACCAGGCGCGTCTGAATTTGCAGGCTTACCAGCTGGCGACAGTTTCCCAGATCACACCTTACAATCGCCTTCCACAGGTGACCTTCAATGGTACGCTGCCTTACCATCCGGCCGGTCTGGACTTCTCCTACGATACCGAAGCTGTAAGATTTGACCGAGACCTTGAGAAGGGCATATTTACCGATGAAAATGGCGCCCAGTCTCTGCGGCTGGATAGCTATGTACTAGGCCTTAACCGAGCCAACGGCAATCGTCTGAACCTTGCACCTAGTGTTTCGCTTCCTCTTGACTGGACGTATGGCTATATCAAGCCAAAGCTTAAATATGTCTACACCAAGTACGACTTGGATTTGGACAGCACGGGCAAAAATGACTTGCTGACAAACCGGGCTGGCGCATCGTCTCTCGGTGAAGAATTCAAAAGCTCGCAAGATCGCGCGATTCCGATTGCAAGTATCGACAGCGGTCTCTACTTCGACCGCGACACGCAATGGTTCGGTAAGAGCTATCGCCAAACGCTCGAACCTCGCCTGTTCTATCTCTACGTTCCGGAGAAAGACCAGACCGATATCCCGGTATTCGATACGAGCGAATCGACATTTGACTATGACTCGCTGTTCCGTGAAAACCGCTTCACCGGGTCTGATCGCATTGGTGACGAAAATAAGCTGTCCCTCGGCGTAACCAACCGCTGGATCGAAGAAAACGGCTTTGAGCGTCAGCGTATCTCTGTTGGCCAGGCTGTGTATTTCAAGGACCGTGAAGTGCAGTTGCCGGGCATCGACCCAGCGACGCGGGACGACGCTCACTCAAACGTCTCTCCAATCGCTTTGGACTACGAGTTCCGTTTCAACCGTGATTGGCGCGCGACTGCCAACTACAACTGGGACACTGAAAGCCGTAGCCCACGCTCAGGCAGTGCAATGTTCCATTACCAACCGGAAGACAACCCAAATAAGGTAGTCAATCTTGGTTATCGCTATCGCAACGACCAAGTGGTCTACAACCAGTTGACCGGCAAATGGCAGTTTGGTGGTGACTACGGCACTCCGGGCAGCGACAACTTCGTGAAGGATTACTACAAAATCCAGCAACACGACTTCTCGATGATGTGGCCGATCATTCCTCAGTGGAACCTGATCACCCGCTGGCAGTATGACTATGCCCGCAACCGTACCCTGGAAGCCTTCGGTGGTTTCGAGTACGACAACTGCTGCTGGAAACTGCGCGTCATCAACCGTTACTGGGTTTCCAACGACGAATACAGCCAGATCGCCCCGCTGAACGAAAAGGGTGACCACGGGCTCTTCCTGCAGATCGTCCTTAAAGGACTCGGCGGCCTGACCGGCGCCAAGGTAGAGAGCTTCCTCGACAAAGGCATTGAAGGTTATCGTGAACGTGAAGACCAAGCTTTCTGATTGTCTGCGCCCGCTGATGCTGGGCGCGCTGTTCCTGGGTACTGCCGCAGCTCACGCTGCGGTTCAACCGCTGGATAAGGTAGTGGCCATCGTCGATAACGACGTGATCATGCAGAGCCAACTGGACCAACGGGTCAAGGAAGTTCAGCAAACCATCGCCAAGCGTGGCGGCGGCGTACCGCCGACCAGCGTGCTGGACCAGCAGGTGCTTGAGCGCCTGATCGTTGAAAACCTGCAATTGCAGATCGGCGATCGCTCCGGCATCCGTATCAGCGACGAAGAATTGAACCAGGCTGTCGGCACCATCGCCCAGCGCAACAACATGAGTGTTGATCAGTTCCGCGCCGCCCTGGCTCACGATGGCCTGTCCTATGAGGACGCCCGTGACCAGATTCGCCGTGAAATGATCATCAGCCGTGTGCGTCAGCGCCGTGTGGCCGAGCGGGTTCAGGTGTCCGAGCAGGAAGTGAAGAACTTCCTGGCCTCTGACCTTGGCAAGATGCAGCTTTCCGAAGAACTGCACCTGGCCAACATCCTGGTTCCTACCCCAGACAGCGCCAACGCTGAACAGCTCAATGCTGCCGCAGCGAAAACCCAGGCTATCTATGACCGGCTCAAGCAAGGCGCTGACTTTGCTCAGATGGCCATTGCCCAGTCCGGCAGCGACAACGCCCTTGAAGGCGGTGACATGGGCTGGCGTAAAGCCGCTCAACTGCCACCACCGTTCGACCGCGAGCTGAGCACCATGGAAGTCGGTGGCATCACCCAGCCTGCCCGTACGCCAGGCGGTTTCATCATCCTCAAGTTGCTCGGCAAGCGCGGTGGCGAAGAAGCCCAGATGAAGGACGAAGTTCACGTTCGTCACATCCTGGTCAAGCCAAGCGAGATCCGTACCGAAGCCCAAACCAAGGAACTGGCCCAGAAGCTCTATGACCGCATCGAAGCGGGCGAAGACTTCGGCGAACTGGCGAAGAGCTATTCCGAAGACCCGGGTTCGGCGCTTAACGGCGGTGATCTGAACTGGATCGACCCGAAAGCACTGGTTCCAGAGTTCCAGGACGTGATGGCCAAGACTCCGCAAGGCGTCCTGTCCAAGCCGTTCAAGACCCAATATGGCTGGCATGTGCTGGAAGTCCTTGGCCGTCGCGCCACTGACAACACCGCCCAGGCCCGCGAGCAACAAGCCCTGACCGTACTGCGTAACCGCAAATACGACGAAGAGCTGCAAACCTGGTTGCGTCAGATCCGTGACGAAGCCTACGTAGAGAACAAGCTTCCTGGCGCCGACCAAACAGGCACCGACCAGGCAGCCCAGTGAAACCCAAGCGTTTCGCATTGACACCCGGCGAGCCGGCCGGCATTGGTCCTGACCTGTGCCTGCTGCTCGCCTCGCACACCCAGCCACATCCCCTGATTGCCATTACCAGCCGCGACCTGCTCCTTGAGCGGGCCGCGCAGTTGGGCGTGGCCGTCGATCTGCTGTCGGTCGGCCCGGGCAACTGGCCTGATCTGCCGGCGCCAGCCAACAGCCTGTACGTATGGGATACCCCGCTACAGGCCAAGGTCGTCGCCGGGCAACTGAACCAGGCCAACGCTGCCTTTGTCCTGGAAACCCTGACACGGGCCGGCCAAGGCTGCATCAACGGGGATTTCGCGGGAATGATCACCGCCCCGGTGCACAAGGGTGTGATCAACGAGTCCGGGATCGCCTTTTCGGGCCATACCGAATTCCTCGCTGAACTGACCCACACCGAACAAGTGGTGATGATGCTGGCAACGGGCGACCTGCGGGTCGCGCTGGTGACCACTCACCTGCCCCTGCGGGAGATTGCCGACGCCATTACCCCCGAGCGTCTGGAGCGTGTCACACGTATCCTGCACGCCGACCTGCAACAGAAATTCGGCATCGCCCAACCACGCATCCTCGTCTGCGGGCTCAACCCCCACGCCGGTGAAGGTGGCCACCTGGGCCATGAAGAAATCGACATCATCGAACCAACCCTGGAGCGTCTGCGCCTTGAGGGCATGGACCTGCGTGGCCCATTGCCTGCCGACACTCTGTTTACCCCCAAATATCTGGAGCACTGCGACGCAGTGCTGGCGATGTACCATGACCAGGGGCTGCCCGTGCTGAAGTACAAAGGCTTCGGCGCCGCCGTCAACGTGACACTGGGCCTGCCGATCATCCGCACCTCCGTCGACCATGGCACCGCCCTGGACCTCGCCGGCAGCGGCAAGATCGATACCGGCAGCCTGCACGTGGCCCTGGAAACCGCCTATCAGATGGCCGAGACCCGTATATGACTGAGCATTACCAACACCGGGCGCGCAAGCGTTTCGGGCAAAACTTCCTGCACGACGCTGGCGTGATTGATCGCATCCTGCGCTCCATCCATGCCAAGCCCGAAGACCGCCTGCTGGAAATCGGCCCGGGCCAGGGCGCCCTGACCCAAGGCCTGCTGAAGAGTGGCGGCCAGTTGGACGTGGTTGAGTTGGACAAGGACCTGATCCCGATCCTCAACCAGCAGTTCGCCGGCATGCCCAATTTCAACCTGCACCAAGGCGATGCGCTGAAGTTCGACTTCACCAGCCTCAATGCGGCGCCCAACAGCCTGCGGGTGGTCGGCAACCTGCCGTACAACATATCCACCCCGCTGATTTTTCACCTGCTGAACAACGCCGGCATCATCCGCGACATGCATTTCATGCTGCAAAAGGAAGTGGTTGAGCGTCTGGCCGCGGGTCCTGGCGGTGGTGATTGGGGTCGCCTGTCGATCATGGTTCAGTACCATTGCCGCGTAGAGCACCTGTTCAACGTCGGCCCGGGGGCGTTCAACCCACCGCCGAAGGTCGATTCGGCCATCGTGCGCCTGGTGCCTCACGCGGTACTGCCGCACCCGGCCAAAGATCATAAATTGCTGGAACGCGTGGTGCGCGAAGCGTTCAACCAACGCCGCAAGACCTTGCGCAATACGTTGAAGGCTTTGCTCAGCAACGCTGAAATCGAAGCCGCCGGCGTCGACGGCAGCCTGCGCCCCGAGCAGCTGGACCTGGCCGCCTTCGTGCGCCTGGCTGACCAACTCGCCATTCAGCCTGCGCCAGCGGCCGAATAAAGTAGAGTCGGGCACGGCCAGACAGCATGTCTGGCCTAGTGCCCACCACTTGGCCTAGACTGATCGGCATCCGCTGTTCCCCCGCTTTTGCTTTTAAGGCCTCTTGCATGTCCGATCCTCGTTATCAGATCGACGTCAGCGTCGTCACCCGCTTTCTGGCGGAACAATCGCAACCCGAGCAGAACCGCTTTGCGTTCGCCTACACCATTACCGTGCAAAACAATGGCGAGCTGCCTGCCAAGCTGCTGTCGCGCCATTGGGTCATCACCGACGGTGACGGCCAGGTCGAGGAAGTCCGCGGCGCCGGCGTGGTCGGCCAACAACCGCTGATCGCCCCCGGCAAGAGCCACACCTACAGCAGCGGCACGGTCATGACCTCCCGCGTCGGCAACATGCAAGGCAGCTACCAGATGCTCGCCGAGGACGGCAAACACTTCGACGCCGTCATCGCCCCATTCCGCCTCGCGGTCCCCGGAGCCCTGCACTGATGGCGACGTATGCCGTCGGTGACCTGCAAGGCTGCCTGGAACCGCTCAAGTGCCTGCTCGACCGCGTGGCCTTCGATCCAGCCAAGGATCGCCTGTGGCTGGTAGGCGACTTGGTCAATCGTGGCCCGCAATCCCTGGAAACCCTGCGCTTCCTTTATGGCATGCGCGACTCCCTGGTGTGTGTGCTGGGCAACCATGACCTGCACCTGCTGGCGGCCGGCAATAACATCGAGCGCCTGAAAAAGGGCGATACCCTGCGGGAAATCCTCGAGGCTCCGGATCGCGTCGAGCTGCTTGACTGGCTGCGCCGGCAAAAAATCATGCACTACGACGAGAGCCGTGACATGGCCTTGGTGCATGCTGGCATTCCACCGCAGTGGACGCTGAAGAAAGCCCTCAAGTGTGCCGGCGAAGTCGAAGCCGCCCTGGCCGACGACAACCTGTACACGGCTTACCTGGATGGCATGTACGGCAACGATCCGGTGAAGTGGGACAACGAACTCACCGGCGTCGCCCGCCTGCGGGTGATCACCAACTACTTCACCCGCATGCGCTTCTGCACCGCCGAAGGCAAACTGGACCTCAAGAGCAAGGAAGGCGCCGACACCGCGCTGCCCGGCTACAAGCCCTGGTTCGCCCACAAGGAACGCAAGACCCGTGAAACGAAGATCATCTTCGGCCACTGGGCAGCTCTGGAAGGCAAATGTGATGAACCAGGCGTATTCGCCCTCGACACCGGCTGTGTGTGGGGCGGCGCCATGACCCTGATGAACATCGACACCGGCGAGCGCGTGAGCTGCCAGTGCGAAGCCCCCATTCCCGAACAACAGCAGGCCACGGCAAAGCGCTGAGCTGCGCTTTCATACAGGCCAAAGGAGCCCGCCATGACTGAATTCAAACGTATCCCTCCCGAGCAAGCACAGGCCCTGCGCGAGCAAGGCGCGGTGGTTGTCGACATCCGCGACCAGCCCACCTACATCGCCGGCCACATCAGTGGCGCCCAGCATCTGGACAACCACAACATCGCCGACTTCATCCGTGCCGCCGACCTCGACGCGCCAGTGATTGTGGCGTGCTACCACGGCAACTCCAGCCAAAGCGCGGCGGCCTATCTGGTGAGCCAGGGTTTCTCCGACGTGTATAGCCTCGACGGTGGCTTTGAGCTATGGCGTGCGACCTATCCTGCAGAAATTGCCGCAGGCGACGCGCAATAATTTTTTTCAAACCCCGCTACCCCGCGTGACGCTTGGCCTCGCGCCGTTTCTGACGAACGGCGCGGCCAAACTAATTTCGTATCGCGCCTTGACCTCCCTGATTCCGAACTATCCTTAAGCGCAGGCCATCCAAAACAGGGGAGAGCCGGTACACCGGCGTGCGGGTCATCGGTAGCGTTTCAGGGTGTTCTGGGGGGAAAACGGCCATTGGTGTCCACCAATGGCTGCCAGCATCGACTGATTGATCCGGCGTCGGCTCCACGTATCGAGCGAGGTGACGACGTCATGAGTATTTTTAGCCACTTCCAACAACGCTTCGAGTCCACCCGCCAGGAAGAGCTCTCGCTTCAGGAGTATCTCGAACTGTGCAAAAAGGACCGCAGCGCCTACGCGTCTGCCGCTGAACGCCTGCTGCTGGCGATCGGCGAGCCGGAGCTGGTGGACACCGCAGCCAATTCGCGACTGTCGCGAATTTTCTCGAACAAGGTGATCCGTCGCTACCCGGCCTTTGAAGACTTCCATGGCATGGAAGAATGCATTGACCAGATCGTCTCGTATTTCCGCCATGCCGCCCAAGGCCTGGAAGAGAAGAAACAGATCCTCTACCTGCTCGGCCCCGTCGGCGGCGGTAAGTCGTCCCTGGCCGAGAAGCTCAAACAACTGATCGAGAAGGTGCCGTTCTACGCCATCAAGGGCTCGCCGGTGTTCGAGTCGCCCCTCGGGCTGTTCAACGCCACGGAAGATGGCGCGATCCTCGAAGAAGACTTCGGTATTCCACGGCGCTACCTCAATACCATCATGTCGCCGTGGGCGACCAAGCGCTTGGCCGAATTCGGCGGCGACATCAGCCAGTTCCGGGTGGTGAAGCTCTATCCATCGATCCTCAACCAGATCGCCGTGGCCAAGACCGAACCCGGTGACGAGAACAACCAGGACATCTCGGCGCTGGTGGGTAAGGTCGATATCCGCAAACTCGAAGAATTCCCGCAGAACGATGCCGATGCCTACAGCTACTCGGGCGCACTGTGCCGGGCCAACCAGGGCCTGATGGAGTTCGTGGAGATGTTCAAGGCACCGATCAAGGTGCTTCACCCACTGCTCACCGCGACACAGGAAGGTAACTACAACAGTACCGAAGGCCTGGGGGCGATTCCGTTTACCGGGATCCTGCTGGCCCACTCCAACGAATCGGAATGGCACACCTTCCGCAACAACAAGAACAACGAAGCCTTCATCGACCGGATCTACATCGTCAAGGTGCCGTACTGCCTGCGGATCAGCGATGAAATCAAGATTTACGACAAGCTGCTGTTCAACAGCTCCCTGGCCAAGGCCCATTGCGCGCCTGACACCCTGAAGATGCTCGCCCAGTTCACCGTGCTGTCGCGCCTCAAGGAGCCGGAGAACTCCAACATCTACTCGAAGATGCGGGTGTACGACGGCGAAAACCTCAAGGACACCGATCCGAAGGCCAAGTCGATCCAGGAATACCGCGATACAGCGGGTGTGGACGAGGGCATGAACGGCCTGTCGACACGCTTTGCGTTCAAGATCCTGTCCAAGGTCTTCAACTTCGACCCGCACGAAATCGCCGCCAACCCGGTACACCTGCTCTACGTGCTGGAACAGCAGATCGAACAGGAACAGTTCCAGGCTGAAACCCGCGAGCGCTATCTGCGCTTCCTCAAGGAATACCTGGCACCGCGCTACATCGAGTTCATCGGCAAGGAAATCCAGACCGCGTACCTGGAGTCCTACAGCGAATACGGCCAGAACATCTTCGACCGCTACGTGCTGTACGCAGACTTCTGGATTCAGGACCAGGAATACCGCGACCCGGAAACCGGCGAGATCCTCAACCGCGTAGCCCTCAACGAGGAACTGGAAAAGATCGAAAAACCCGCCGGCATCAGCAATCCGAAGGATTTCCGCAACGAAATCGTCAACTTCGTGCTGCGCGCCCGGGCCAACAACAACGGCAAGAACCCTACCTGGCTCAGCTACGAGAAGCTGCGGGTGGTCATCGAGAAGAAAATGTTCTCCAACACCGAGGATCTGCTGCCGGTCATCAGCTTCAACGCCAAGGCCAGCAAGGAGGATCAGCAAAAACACAACGACTTCGTCACTCGCATGGTCGAGCGTGGCTACACCGACAAACAGGTACGACTGCTCTCCGAGTGGTACTTGCGGGTCCGCAAATCGCAGTAAGGCAGCGACAAGCGTGCAATGCCAGGCTCCCGGTACGCCGGACAGCCTGGCAATCGACCGCTTGTCTTTAAGCTTCCAGCTTGCCGCTTGAAGCTTGTAACTTGAAGCTGCCCGGAGGGCTCCTATATGAGCTATGTGATCGACCGACGTCTCAATGGCAAGAACAAGAGCACGGTAAACCGCCAGCGGTTCCTGCGGCGTTACCGTGACCACATCAAAAAGGCCGTCGAAGAGGCCGTCAGCCGCCGCTCCATCACCGACATGGAGCATGGCGAACAGATCAGCATTCCCGGACGCGACATTGATGAACCGGTGCTGCACCACGGCCGGGGCGGCAAACAAACTGTCGTGCATCCCGGCAACAAGGAATTCACCAGCGGCGAACATATCCAGCGGCCTCAAGGCGGCGCGAGCGGCAAAGGCCCAGGCAAGGCCGGCAACTCTGGCGAAGGCATGGATGAGTTCGTGTTCCAGATCACCCAGGAAGAATTCCTGGAGTTCATGTTCGAAGATCTGGAACTGCCCAACCTGGTCAAACGCAACCTGACCGGTACCGACACCTTCAAGACTGTGCGCGCAGGGATCAGCAACGAAGGCAATCCGTCGCGGATCAACATCATCCGCACGCTGCGTTCAGCCCATGCGCGACGTATCGCCTTGTCTGGCAGCAGCCGCGCGAAACTGCGGGATGCCAAGGTGGAACTGGAGCGCCTGAAACGCGAAGAGCCGGACAACTTCGGCGATATTCAGGAAATCGAAGCCGAAATCGCCAAACTCAGTGCGCGAATTCACCGCGTACCGTTTCTCGACACCTTCGACTTGAAGTACAACCTCCTGGTCAAGCAACCCAATCCCAGTTCCAAGGCGGTGATGTTCTGCCTGATGGACGTGTCCGGCTCCATGACCCAGGCGACCAAGGACATCGCCAAGCGCTTCTTCATCCTGCTGTACCTGTTCCTCAAGCGTAACTACGACAAGATCGATGTGGTGTTCATCCGCCATCACACCAGCGCCCGGGAAGTCGACGAAGAGGAGTTCTTCTACTCGCGGGAAACCGGCGGCACCATTGTTTCCAGCGCCTTGAAGCTGATGCAGGAAATCATGGCTGAACGCTATCCGGCCAACGAGTGGAACATCTACGCCGCCCAGGCCTCCGACGGCGACAACTGGAACGACGACTCACCCATTTGCCGCGACATCCTGATCAACCAGATCATGCCGTTCGTGCAGTACTACACCTACGTCGAAATCACCCCCCGCGAACACCAGGCGCTGTGGTTCGAATACGAGCGCATCAGCGAAGCCTTCGCTGACACCTTCGCCCAGCAACAATTGGTCTCGGCCGGCGATATCTATCCGGTCTTCCGTGAACTCTTCCAGCGCAGGTTAGTGACATGACCGCCAAAGAGCATAAGCGCCAACCCATATCCACGGGGTCCGAATGGACCTTCGAGCTGATCCAGGCCTATGACAAGGAAATCAGCCGCATCGCGGCGGGTTATGCCCTGGACACCTACCCCAACCAGATCGAAGTGATCACCGCCGAACAGATGATGGACGCCTACGCGTCCGTGGGCATGCCCCTGGGTTATCACCACTGGTCCTACGGCAAACACTTCCTCAGCACCGAAAAGTCCTACACTCGCGGCCAGATGGGCCTGGCGTACGAAATCGTCATCAACTCCGACCCGTGCATTGCCTACCTGATGGAAGAAAACACCATCTGCATGCAGGCACTGGTGGTAGCCCATGCGTGCTACGGGCATAACAGCTTTTTCAAGGGCAACTACCTGTTCCGCACCTGGACCGATGCCAGCTCGATCATCGATTACCTGGTGTTCGCCAAGCAGTACATCATGCAGTGCGAGGAGCGCCACGGCATCGATGCAGTGGAAGACTTGCTCGATTCTTGCCATGCGCTGATGAACTACGGTGTCGATCGCTACAAACGCCCGTACCCGATTTCCGCCGAAGAAGAACGGCTGCGCCAGAAGGACCGTGAAGAGCATCTGCAAAAGCAGATCAACGACCTGTGGCGCACCATACCCAAACGCGCCGGCAAGAACAGCGACAAGGACAATGCGCGCTTCCCCGCCGAACCTCAGGAAAACATCTTGTACTTCATCGAAAAGCACGCGCCGTTGCTGGAGCCCTGGCAGCGGGAAATCGTGCGGATCGTGCGCAAGATTGCCCAGTACTTCTACCCACAACGCCAGACCCAGGTGATGAACGAAGGCTGGGCCACGTTCTGGCACTACACCCTGATGAACGACCTGTACGACGAAGGCCTGGTGACCGACGGCTTCATGATGGAGTTCCTGACGTCCCATACCAGCGTGGTTTATCAACCGGGCTTCGACAGCCCGTACTACAGCGGCATCAACCCGTATGCACTGGGCTTTGCCATGTACCGCGACATCCGGCGCATGTGCGAACACCCCACCGAAGAAGACCGCCGCTGGTTCCCGGAGATTGCCGGCAGCGATTGGTTGTCGACCATCAAGTTCGCCATGAGCAGCTTCAAGGATGAAAGCTTCATCCTGCAGTACCTGTCACCCCAGGTGATTCGTGACCTCAAGCTGTTCAGCATCATGGATGACGACCTCAAGGACGACCTGCTGGTGCCGGCGATCCATGATGAGCCGGGTTACCGCACCATCCGCGAAACCCTGGCAGCGCAGTACAACCTGGGCAACCGTGAACCCAACGTGCAGATCTACAGCATCGACGTACGTGGCGATCGCTCGCTGACCCTGCGCCATCAGCAGCACGACCGCAAACCGCTGGGAGAGTCCACTGAAGAGGTCCTCAAGCACCTGCACCGGCTGTGGGGGTTCGATATCCACCTGGAAACGCTGCAAGGCGACCAGGTTATGAAAACCCACCATGTTCCGCCCCGCAACGAACACAGCGACAACGATTACGGCCGCCTGGACCTGGCCATCGTGCATCTGTGAAACGGCAAAGCCTCCATTGGCGGGCCGCAGGCGTTATCCTGTGCCGCTAATGGAGGCTTTTTCATGCAAATCTACAAAGTCGGCGGTGCGGTGCGTGATCGCCTGCTGGGCATCCCCGTTACCGATGTCGACCGTGTCGTAGTCGGCGCTACCACTGAAGAAATGCTCGCCCTGGGCTACAAGCCCGTGGGCGCGGATTTCCCCGTCTTCCTTGACCCGAAAAACGGCGACGAGTACGCCCTCGCCCGCACAGAGCGCAAGAGCGGCCGGGGTTATGGTGGCTTTGTGTTTCACGCGAGCCCCGAAGTTACCCTGGAAGAAGACCTGATCCGCCGCGACCTGACCATCAATGCAATGGCAGAAGATGACGACGGCAACCTAACTGACCCGTACCACGGCCAGCGCGATCTGAAAGAGCGCATTCTTCGCCATGTTTCCCCCGCATTCGCCGAAGATCCTCTCCGAGTCCTGCGCGTTGCCCGTTTTGCTGCGCGCTACGCAGGCCTGGGTTTTACCGTCGCGCCAGAAACCCTGGAGCTCATGCGCGAACTCAGCGATTCAGGCGAGCTGGAAGCCCTGACGCCTGAGCGCAGCTGGAAAGAAATTTCCCGCGCCCTGATGGAAAATCAGCCACAGGTATTTATCCAGGTGCTACGCGATTGCGGCGCGCTGAAAACCCTGATGCCTGAAATCGACGCGCTGTTCGGCGTGCCACAACCAGAAGCCCATCACCCCGAAATCGATACCGGCATCCACACCCTGAGTGTGCTGGAGCAGGCGGCCATCCATGCCCAACCGCTGACCGTGCGCTGGGCCTGCCTGCTGCACGACTTGGGCAAAGGCCTCACGCCTGTGGATAAGTTGCCGCAGCACATTGCTCATGAGCATCGCGGCCTGCTGCTGATCAAGGCGGTGAATGAGCGCTTTAAGGTACCAAGGGATTGCCAGGAACTGGCGCTGCTGGTGGGCGAATATCACACCCACGGACATCGCGCACTGGAGCTGAGGCCTGCAACTTTGCTGGAGTTGCTGCAAAGCTTTGACGTTTACCGTCGCCCGCAGCGCTTCGAGGAGTTTGTGGTGGCGTGCGAGATGGACGCCCGCGGCCGCAAAGGCCTCGAGCAGAGAAGTTATCCACAAGCGGATTATTTGCGCGGCGCGGCGCTCGCCGCACGGGGTGTCGCGGTCGCACCGCTACTGGAACAAGGATTCAAAGGTCCCGAGCTGGGTGAAGCACTGAAACGCGAACGGCTCAAGGCGCTGAAAGCCTACAAGAGCGCATCCGGCGTTAACGGCTGATTCCGCCACTCGAAAGCGACCGGCGCCAGTACCTGATCGATTTGTGCATCCTGCCAAAGCGCGGCAAATGTCTTGGCCGCCTCAGGGTGCACACGCTCCGGCGCCATCAGCGACAGCGGCCACAGCACAAACGCATTCTTCAGGATTTCGGCCCGGGGCAGAATCAGGCCATCGAAGTTACCGACCAAGTCGCCGTACAGCAGCACGTCGATATCCAGCGGCAGGCCCTTGCGATCCGGGGCATAGCGGCCATTGTCGGCCTCGATAAACTTCAGTCGACGGTCCAGCTCCATCAGCGGCAGGTCGGTATACGCCGACACCACCAGATTGAAGAACGGCCCGCTCTTGATGCCCACCGGCTGGCTTTCAAACACCGCCGAACAGCGCAGGTCCGTCAGGAAAGCCGCCAGCGCATCGAGGCCAGCGCGTAAATGGGCCTCACGCTCGATATTGCTGCCAAGACCAAGGTAAACCTGAGTTAGCGACATCCGCGCTCGATCTCCACGCCCACGCCCTTGGCTGCCGGAACGGCGCCGGGCTTGGTCAGTTTGAGGTGCAGCCAGGGAATCTGGAACTCACTCATCAAGACTTCGGCCAGGCGCTCGGCAAAGGTTTCCACCAGCTGGAACTGCGCCTGCTCGGCAAAGGCCTGGATACGCGCGGACACGCTGGCGTAATCCAGCGCCAAGGTCAGATCATCACCGGCAGCGGCCGGGCGGTTATCCCAGGCGAAGCTCAGGTCCAGGCGCAGGCATTGCCGGATCCCGCGCTCCCAGTCGTACGCCCCGATCACGGTGTCGACTTCCAGGCCTTCGATAAACACTCTGTCCAAGCACTCTTCTCCGCTGCACGACAAGGGCGCGATGCCCCGTTAGAATCAGGGCGTCCTCGCCCGGAATAGTTAGCATGTTTTGGTTACTGGCGACTCTCGCCTACCTGCTCGGCTCGCTGTCCTTCGCCATTTTGCTCAGCCGCCTGACGGGAAACCCCGACCCGCGAATGAGTGGCTCAGGCAATGCCGGCGCCACCAATATGTTGCGCCTGGCCGGCAAGAAACTCGCCGTACTGACGTTGTTCGGCGACGTCTGCAAGGGCCTGCTGCCGGTGCTGATCGCCGATCTCGCCGGGCTTTCGCTGCAACAGCAAGCCTGGATCGGCGTCTGCGCGGTGCTCGGCCACCTGTTCCCGCTGTACTTCCGCTTTCGCGGCGGCAAGGGCGTCGCTACGGCGGCCGGCATGCTGCTGGGCATCTACCCACCGGCGGCGCTGCTGGCCATCCTGGCCTGGCTGCTGACGTTCTACCTGACCCGTACCAGCTCGCTGGCCGCATTGATCGCCACGCCCCTTACCCTACCGTTGCTGGCCTGGCAGGAGCCGGCGGCGCTGGTGCCGATGAGCGTGCTCACGCTGCTGATCGTCTGGCGCCACCGGGGCAATTTACGCGACCTGTTTGCCGGGCGCGAACGGCATTTTTAAATACGTCCGGTGAACCGGGTTCACGTTCGCCGGTTACAGCGGCGGCAGTTGCTCCATCGGCCAGCGTGCCTGCACGCTGATTGCCAGGCTTTCATGCTGCCCGGCCTGCAAACGCTGGCAACCGGCATAAGCGATCATCGCGCCGTTATCGGTACAGAATTCGGGGCGGGCGTAAAACACGTCGCCCTTCATGTCGCCGAGCATTTTCTCCAGGGAGCTGCGCAAAGCCTTGTTCGCGCTGACGCCGCCTGCGATTACCAGGCGCTTCATGCCCGCCTGCTTCAGGGCCCGCTTGCACTTGATGGTCAAAGTCTCCACCACGGCCTGCTGGAACGCCAGCGAGATGTCGCAACGGGCTTGTTCACTGTCGTCTCCGGCGCTGACGCTCTGCTGCCAGGTATTCAGGGCAGAGGTTTTCAAGCCGCTGAAGCTGAACATCAGGCCAGGGCGATCGCACATCGGACGCGGGAAGGTGTAGCGCCCTGCCACGCCTTTTTCCGCCAGCCGCGCAATTTCCGGACCGCCGGGATAATTGAGCCCCATCATCTTCGCGGTCTTGTCGAAAGCTTCACCGGCAGCGTCGTCCAGGCTTTCGCCCAGAAGCGTGTATTGACCGATTCCGTCGACCTGAACCAGCTGTGTATGGCCACCTGAAACCAACAAAGCGACGAACGGGAACTCTGGCGGGTTTTCTTCCAGCATCGGTGCCAGTAAATGGCCTTCCATGTGGTGCACACCGAGGGCCGGAATGCCCCAGGCAAATGCCAGCGCCTGGGCGCAAGAGGCCCCAACCAGCAGGGCTCCGACCAACCCCGGGCCTGCGGTATAGGCAATGGCGTCGATCTCGGTCGGCACGCAGCCGGCCTCGTCCAATACCTGGCGAATCAATGGCAACATGCGTTTCACATGATCACGGCTGGCCAGCTCCGGCACCACGCCACCATAGGCGCGATGCAGGTCGATCTGACTGAACAGTGCGTCGGCCAAAAGCCCGCGTTCACTGTCGTAAAGTGCGACACCGGTTTCGTCGCACGAGGTTTCTAATCCCAGAACTAGCATGGGTTTACGCCTTGTAGAGGCTGAATTCGAAGGCGCGCATAATAGTCGCCGCTCCCCCTCCCGACTAGCGGTTTTCGATCAGAGGCTTTGCATTCCGGGCAATGAGGGGTTAACATCCGCAACCCTTAAAAACCGACGACCTCAGCCGCGAATTTTTTGCGACGAGAACGTTGATTCCCGGTAATGAAAGAAGGTAGCTCTGGATGCCAGCCGTCAAAGTAAAAGAGAACGAACCCTTCGACGTAGCTCTGCGTCGTTTCAAGCGCTCCTGCGAAAAAGCCGGTGTTCTGGCTGAAGTTCGTAGCCGCGAATTTTACGAGAAGCCAACTTCTGAGCGTAAGCGTAAAGCAGCAGCCGCTGTTAAGCGTCACGCCAAGAAAGTTCAGCGCGAGCAGCGCCGCGCCGTTCGTCTGTACTAATACACAGACGTTCGTAGCAAGCTTCTGCCAAGCCCGGCCCTCAGCCGGGCTGTTGGCATTTGCGGATATCGCTTGATGCTTCACCGTTGAGGCCGCACACGCGACTGAAACGAACTGCTTCACACGTCAGGACTGGCTCTTTTGCCAGCGGTGCACGTCTCTTCTGACGAGCCTAACAAGGCTACTGACGAGCACACTTATTTTTTAACAGACGATCAACAGGTCGGCTGCGCCCATCGATGAGCTTCCGAGGCCCGCACATGGCCAAGACCGGACTCCCGGGCAACATTTCTACGCCGGGCACTGATCGGAACTAACGTCAGTGAATGTTCGGCAGATACACTTCCTGACAGACCAAGCAGACGACAGTTGATCGAGCCGCACAATACGCGCGCCTTGAGCACTTTGCGGGCCCTCTTTTACACGCAGTGATGACGAGAACGCCATGGCCGGGCTAATTCCCCAGAGCTTTATTGACGACCTTCTGAACCGCACCGACATCGTCGATGTTGTCAGCTCGCGCCTGCAAATGAAAAAGGCCGGCAAGAACTACACCGCCTGCTGCCCGTTCCACAAAGAAAAGACGCCGTCGTTCAGCGTCAGCCCCGACAAGCAGTTCTACTACTGCTTCGGCTGCGGCGCCGGCGGCAACGCCCTCGGCTTCATCATGGACCACGACAACCTGGACTTCCCCCAGGCCGTCGAGGAACTGGCGAAAGCCGCCGGCATGGAAATCCCCCGCGAAGAAAGTGGCCGCCCGCACAAACCGCGGCAACCCACCGATTCGCCGCTGTACCCGCTGCTCACCGCTGCTGCCGATTTTTACCGCCAGGCACTGAAAAGCCACCCGCAGCGCAAAGCCGCCGTCGATTACCTCAAGGGCCGCGGCCTGACCGGTGAAATCGCCCGCGACTTCGGCCTCGGTTTCGCCCCGCCCGGCTGGGACAATCTGTACAAGCACCTGAGCAGCGACACCCTGCAGCAAAAAGCCATGATCGACGCCGGCCTGCTGGTGGAAAACGCCGAGACCGGCAAGCGCTATGACCGTTTCCGCGATCGAGTGATGTTCCCGATCCGCGACAGTCGTGGCCGCATCATCGCGTTCGGCGGCCGGGTGCTGGGGGACGACAAGCCCAAATACCTGAACTCACCGGAAACCCCGGTGTTTCACAAAGGCCAGGAGCTCTACGGCCTGTTTGAAGCGCGCAAGAACAATCGCAACCTCGATGAAATCATCGTGGTTGAAGGCTATATGGACGTGATCGCCCTGGCCCAGCAAGGCTTGCGCAACGCCGTGGCCACCTTGGGCACCGCAACCAGCGAAGAGCACTTGAAGCGTCTGTTTCGCGTGGTGCCCAACGTGCTGTTCTGCTTCGACGGCGATCAGGCCGGCCGCAATGCCGCCTGGCGCGCCCTTGAGTCAACGCTTTCAAGCCTGCAGGACGGACGCCGCGCACGCTTCCTGTTCCTGCCCGAAGGCGAAGACCCGGACACCCTGGTCCGCTCCGAAGGCACCGACGCGTTCCGTGCGCGCATCAACCAGCACGCACAACCGCTGGCCGATTATTTTTTCCAGCAACTGACCGAAGAGTCCGACCCGCGCTCCCTCGAAGGCAAGGCCCATATGGTCACCCTCGCGGCACCGCTGATCGACAAGGTTCCGGGCGCGAACCTGCGAACCCTGATGCGCCAGCGACTGCTGGAAATTACCGGATTGAGTGGCGAGGCCGTCAGCCAGCTGGCGCGCAGCGCGCCGCAAGAGGCGCCGCCGGCTTACGACCCGGGCATGGATTACGACGCCATGCCGGACTATTCCGACTTCCACCAACCGCAGGAGGCCTACACGCCCCAGCAGGAGTGGACACCGAAGAAACCCGGCGCCGGCGGCAAGAAATGGGACAAGAAGCCCTGGGACAAAAACGGCAAACGTGGCGGTGACCGTGACGAACCGCGCGGCCCGCGCGTCCCAGCAGCAGTAGAGCCGCCCACCATGGCAGCCCTGCGCACACTTTTGCATCACCCGCAGCTGGCACAAAAAGTCGAAGACGCGGGGCACTTTGCGGCCGAAGACCACACCAATACACAACTGTTGGTGGCCCTGCTCGAGGCCGTACAGAAGAATCCTAAGCTAAACTCATTCCAGCTGATTGCACGCTGGCACGGCACTGAACAGGGCCGCTTGCTAAAGGCGTTGGCAGAAAAGGAATGGCTGATTGATGGCGATAACCTTGAACAACAGTTTTTCGACACCATTACTAGCTTGGTAGCTCGTCAACGCGAGCGAAACCTGGAACAACTTCTTCGAAAAGCGCGTCAGAGTGAATTGACCGCCGAAGAGAAAAATCAACTGCGCGACCTTTTAAGTCGCAATGTTTCCGCATCAAACCCGACCTCAGCTGGCGTGTGAGGTCATAGCTCGGGTATAATCCTCGGCTTGTTTTTTGCCCGCCAAGACCTTCAGTGGATAGGGTGTTATGTCCGGAAAAGCGCAACAGCAGTCTCGTATCAAAGAGTTGATCACCCTTGGTCGTGAGCAGAAGTATCTGACTTACGCAGAGGTCAACGACCACCTGCCTGAGGATATTTCAGATCCAGAGCAGGTGGAAGACATCATCCGCATGATTAATGACATGGGGATCCCCGTACACGAGAGTGCTCCGGATGCGGACGCCCTTATGTTGGCCGACGCCGATACCGACGAGGCAGCCGCTGAAGAAGCAGCCGCCGCGTTGGCAGCGGTCGAGACCGACATCGGTCGCACGACTGACCCTGTGCGCATGTATATGCGCGAAATGGGTACGGTAGAGCTGCTGACACGTGAAGGCGAAATCGAAATCGCCAAGCGTATCGAAGAGGGCATCCGTGAAGTGATGGGCGCAATCGCGCACTTCCCAGGCACGGTTGACCACATTCTCTCCGAGTACACTCGCGTCACCACCGAAGGTGGCCGCCTGTCCGACGTCCTGAGCGGTTATATCGACCCGGACGACGGCATTGCGCCACCTGCGGCTGAAGTTCCTCCGCCGATCGATGCCAAGGCTGCCAAAGCAGACGACGACACCGACGAAGAAGAAGCTGAAGCCAGCACCGATGACGAAGAAGAAGTCGAAAGCGGTCCGGATCCGATCATCGCAGCCCAGCGCTTTGGCGCGGTCTCCGATCAGATGGAACTGGCTCGCAAGGCCCTGAAGAAGCACGGTCGCGGCAGCAAGCAGGCAACTGCTGAATTGCTGGCCCTGGCTGAACTCTTCATGCCGATCAAACTGGTACCGAAGCAATTCGAAGGCCTGGTTGAGCGGGTTCGTAGCGCCCTTGAGCGTCTGCGTGCACAAGAGCGTGCGATCATGCAGCTCTGTGTCCGTGATGCGCGCATGCCGCGTGCCGACTTCCTGCGCCAGTTCCCGGGCAACGAAGTCGACGAAAGCTGGACCGACGCACTGGCCAAAGGCAAAAGCAAATACGCTGAAGCCATTGGTCGCTTCCAGGCCGACATCGTTCGTTGCCAGCAGAAGCTGACTGCATTGCAGACCGAAACCGGTCTGACGATTGCCGAGATCAAGGACATCAACCGTCGCATGTCGATCGGTGAGGCCAAGGCCCGCCGCGCGAAGAAAGAGATGGTTGAAGCGAACTTGCGTCTGGTGATCTCCATCGCCAAGAAGTACACCAACCGTGGCCTGCAATTCCTCGATCTGATCCAGGAAGGCAACATCGGCTTGATGAAAGCGGTGGACAAGTTCGAATACCGTCGCGGCTACAAGTTCTCGACTTATGCCACCTGGTGGATCCGTCAGGCGATCACTCGCTCGATCGCCGACCAGGCCCGCACCATCCGTATTCCGGTGCACATGATCGAGACGATCAACAAGCTCAACCGTATTTCCCGGCAGATGTTGCAGGAAATGGGTCGCGAACCGACCCCGGAAGAGCTGGGCGAACGCATGGAAATGCCTGAGGATAAAATCCGCAAGGTATTGAAGATCGCTAAAGAACCGATCTCCATGGAAACCCCAATCGGTGATGACGAAGACTCCCACCTGGGTGACTTCATCGAAGACTCGACCATGCAGTCGCCAATCGATGTTGCCACCGTTGAGAGCCTGAAAGAAGCGACTCGCGACGTACTGTCCGGCCTCACTGCCCGTGAAGCCAAGGTACTGCGTATGCGCTTCGGCATCGACATGAATACCGACCACACCCTTGAGGAAGTCGGTAAGCAGTTCGACGTTACCCGTGAGCGGATTCGTCAGATCGAAGCCAAGGCGTTGCGCAAGCTGCGCCACCCGACGAGAAGCGAGCATTTGCGCTCCTTCCTCGACGAGTGATCACAAAAACCCCGGCCCAGGCCGGGGTTTTTGCTTCTACAGATTAAATCCTCGCCGCCTCCCCTCCCCCGCAATGCCCGTCTACACTCGAAACATTCCCCGTGCCATAACGAGACCGTTATGCCCAGATTGCCGACCGTGTTACTGCTGTCGCTGCTGACCTGGACCGCAACGGCTGGCGCGTTGACTCTCACCGATGAAGAGCGTGGCTGGCTGGCGGACCACCAAGAGTTGCGCCTGGGCGTCGATGCCTCTTGGCCCCCCTTTGAATACCGCGATGAAGACGGTCGCTACCAGGGCCTGGCCGCCGATTACGTGCGGCTGATGCAGGATCGCCTTGGGATCCGGCTAAAGCTGATCGAGCCGGTAAACTGGAATGCGGTGCTGGAGCAGGCCCGTAACAACCAACTTGACCTGCTGCCGGGCATCATGTCCACCCCGGAACGCCAAGGCTTCCTGTCGTTCACCCGACCCTATCTCGACTTCCCCATCGTCATCCTCGCTCATGAAGGCGGTCCGCAACCACGCAACCTCAAGGACCTCTATGGGCTGAAGATCGCCGTGGTAGAGAACTATGCCCCTCACGAACTGCTACGCACTCACCATCCCGACCTCAACCTCGTGGCCATGCCCAACGTCAGCTCGGCGCTGCAGGCCCTGGCCACCGACAAGGTTGATGCCGTGGTCGGCGATCTGGCGTCCAGCGTGTGGAGCCTGCGCCAACTGAAACTGGAAGGCCTGTACGTCAGTGGCGAAACGCCCTATCGCTATCAATTGGCCATGGGCGTACCCAACGCCGACAAAATGCTAGTGGGCATCCTCGACAAGGTCCTGGCGGATATCAGCCCGGCCGAAACCGAGGCCATCCAGCAACGCTGGGTCGGCAATGTCGTCGACCACCGCACCCTCTGGACGGATGTACTGCTCTACGGGCTGCCGGCCGTATTGTTATTGAGCATCGTGCTGGCGGTGGTCATCCGGATCAATCGCCGGCTCAGTTCGGAGATTTCCCGCCGTGTCGCCCTCGAACAGGAACTACGCAGCAGCGAATACCACTATCGCGGCCTGGTCGAGAGCCTTTCCGCGATTGCCTGGGAAGCCAGCATCAGCGATTTCACCTACAGCTACGTGTCGCCCCATGCCGAGGAGCTGCTCGGTTACCCCCGCGCCCATTGGCTGATCCCGGGCTTCTGGCGCAACATCATCCACCCGGCCGACCTGACCCGCACCGAATCCTATTGCTACGCAGAAACCCGAGCCAACCGTGACCACAGCGTCGACTACCGCGTGATCACCGCTGATGGCCGCTGCCTATGGGTGCGGGACATCGTCAGCCTGATCGAGCACGGCCACGAGCCGGTGCTACGTGGCCTGATGATCGACATCAGCGAAGCCAAGCGCACCGAGGAAGCATTGCAGCTTTCGGAACAGAAGTTTGCCTCGGTGTTCCAGCAATGCCCCGACATCCTGGTGATCGCTCGTCTGTCCGACGGCTGCCTGATGGAGGTCAATAAGGCATTCGAAGACCAGATCGGGCTGAGCGCCGAAGACGTCGTGGGAAAAACCGCCACCGAACTGAATATCTGGGGCATTCAGGGCGTAGGCCCCGGCCTGCTGCAACGGGTACAGACCACCAGCATCCGCAACCTGGAAATGCCCTTCCGGCGCAATAACGGCCAGGCCTTCACCGGGCTGATCTCCGCCGAACCCTTTCAACTCGATACCACCGAAGCCTTGGTGGTCGTGGTGCGCGACATCACCCAGCTGAAAGAAACCCAGCAACGCCTGCAAACCTCGGAAGAGAAATTCGCCAAGGCCTTCCACGCTTCCCCTGACGGCCTGCTATTGAGCCGTCAAAGCGACGGCTTGCTGATTGAAGTCAACGAAGGATTCAGCCGCATAACCGGCTTCAACAGCGTGATGTCACTCGACCAGTCAACCCTGGACCTGGGCATCTGGGTCGACCTGAACGAACGCAAACACATGCTGGAGCTACTGCAACGGGACGGATTTGTCCGCGACTTTGTCTGCCATATCCGCCGCAACGATGGCGAGATTCGCCTCTGCGAGGTCTCCAGCCGCGCGCTGCCCATCGGCGACGACGACTGCATGCTCACCATCGCCCGGGACATCACCGAACGCCAACTGATGCAGGAAAAGCTGCAACAGGCCGCCACCGTGTTCGAGAGCACGGCTGAAGGCGTACTGATCACCGACACCCGGCAAAATATCAGCGCTGTGAACCGCGCCTTCAGCGAGATCACCGGCTACAGCGAAGCCGAGGCCCTCGGTCAAACCCCGCGCCTGCTCGCCTCCGGCCTGCACGACAGCGCCTTCTACGCGGCCATGTGGCACCAACTGACGGCCCACGGCCATTGGCAAGGCGAGATCTCGAACCGGCGCAAGAACGGCGAGCTGTACCCCAGCTGGCTGACCATCAGCGCCGTGCGCAACCACGACCAATCGATCACCCACTTTGTCGCGGTGTTCGCCGACATCTCCAGCCTCAAGCACGCCCAGGCGCGCCTCGATTACCAGGCCCACCACGACCCGCTGACCGGCCTGCCCAACCGCACCCTGTTCGAAAGCCGCCTGCAGGCCGCCCTCAACAATCAACAGGAAAACGGCAGCCAGGGCGCCGTGCTGTTCCTCGACCTCGACCGCTTCAAACACATCAACGACAGCCTCGGCCACCCGATTGGCGACCTGCTGCTCAAAGACATCGCCGTGCGTCTCAAGGACCAACTACGGGACGTCGACACCGTCGCGCGCCTGGGTGGCGACGAATTCATCATCCTCCTGCCCGGCCTGCAACAAGCCAGCGACGCCGAACACCTGGCCAATAAACTGCTGGCCTGCTTCACCCCGCCGTTCCAGGCGGGCGAACACGAGTTCTTTATCAGCGCCAGCATCGGCACCAGCCTGTATCCACGGGACGGAGATGATGTTGCCACCCTGGTGAAAAATGCCGACGCCGCCATGTACCGCTCCAAGGCCAAGGGCCGCAACCGCGTTGAAAGCTACACCCAGGACCTCACCGCCCAGGCCAACGAACGCGTGGCGCTTGAGCACGAACTTCGTCGGGCGATCGAACGCGACGAATTTTCTCTCTATTACCAGCCGAAGCTGAGCCTCGACACCCAACAACTGATCGGCGCCGAAGCGCTGATTCGCTGGCGCCATCCCACCTTCGGCGAAGTGCCGCCCGAGCACTTCATCGCCCTGGCCGAAGAGAACGGCATGATCCTGCAGATTGGTGACTGGGTACTGGAACAGGCTTGCCGACAAATGCACGATTGGAGAGAGTACTATGACGAATTCGGCACGCTGTCCGTCAACCTCGCCGGCGCGCAACTGCGCCACCCCAACCTGCTGGCGCGCATCGAACAATTGCTGCAGGACAACCGGCTGGAGCCCGGCTGCCTGCAACTGGAGATCACCGAAAACTTCATCATGAGCCAGGCCGAAGAAGCGCTGGAGGTGCTCCATCAACTCAAGCGTCTGGGCGTGCAACTGGCCATTGATGATTTCGGCACCGGCTATTCGTCCCTCAGCTATTTGAAGCGCCTGCCGCTGGACTTCCTGAAGATCGACCAATCCTTCGTGCGCGGCCTACCCGATGACCCACACGATGCCGCGATCGTACGCGCCATTATTGCCCTGGGGCACAGCATGCAATTCACTATCATCGCTGAGGGTGTGGAAACGCCTGCGCAGCAAGCGTTTCTGGCGGCTGAAGGCTGTGAGCAGATGCAAGGCTACATCGTCAGCCTGCCACTACCGCCGGACCTTTTCGCCGCGACTTTCCTTCGTATGAGCGTTTCGGACTTTTCGGATGGCACAGCGAAGAAACCATCGCTATAATCCGCGGCCTACTGAGGGCCTATAGCTCAGTTGGTTAGAGCAGGGGACTCATAATCCCTTGGTCGTAGGTTCGAGTCCTACTGGGCCCACCATCTTGAAAGCCGCGCATTGCGCGGCTTTGTCGTTTCTGGCGCCTGAGGCGTGCAGCAATGAAAGATTAGTTAGTTGTCCCGAACGGCGACGGCGAAGACCATGATTCCCAATCAACGCCACTCCAGCACGAGGGAAACTTGTTCCATGCCTCAGAAGAAACGTTCGCCGCACAACGCAATCCACCGCCTGGGCCTGCGTGCCGCAGCCGCCGTCGCAATCACCCTCGCCACCTTGAGCGGCGCACAAGCCGCCCCCGCTGCCACTGACACCATCAAGGCTTTCAAGCTGTGCACCGGCGCCGACAACGCCTCCCACGTACTGGTAGGCACCATCGACCAGAGCATGCGCAACGACGTGACCGCCATCCACTTCAAGCAAACCCCGGCGCACTCCTCGTATGGCTGGCATAACGACCCGGAGCCCCAGTACGTCATGACGCTCTCCGGTACCTTGGCATTCGTGACTCGCGGCGGTGAGAAGTTCACGTTGCATCCGGGTGAAGTACTGATTGCTGAAGACAATACCGGTACAGGGCATCGCTGGAATTTGGTGGACGATCAACCCTGGCGGCGAGGGTACGTGGTGCTGAAGCCAGGCGCGCCGGATTCATTTATCCCGAACGATGCTGCGGCTGCGAAGGTGTGCAAGGCACCCTAGCCTTCCCGATCACACGGGCATCTGCTCGGCGATGCCCGTTGCATCAAGGCCATTCATCGACGCGCCCTCACTTGGCAAACAACTGCCCAATATCCTTGAATGCCTTGAACTCCAACGCGTTGCCGCACGGATCAAACAGAAACAACGTCGCCTGCTCACCCACCTGACCTTTGAAACGAATGTGCGGCTCAAGCACAAATCGCGTATTCCGCGCCTGCAATCGCTCCGCCAGCGCATGCCAATCATCCCAGCTCAGCACCACGCCAAAATGCGGCACCGGCACGTCGTGGCCGTCTACCGCATTGGTGTGCGCAGCTTCCTGAGAAGCGGTTTTCGGGTGTTCATGGATGACCAGTTGATGCCCGAAGAAGTCGAAGTCGACCCAATGATCACTGGCACGTCCCTCCTCCAACCCAAACACCTCACCATAAAACTGCCGCGCAGCCGCCAAGTCGAATACCGGAATTGCCAGGTGAAAAGGAGCCAGTGCCATCAGGTCTAACCTCTATGGGTATTAAGTCCTTCCGAGTCTAGCCTTGCCGTCATCGATGGAAAGACGATAGTTTTCGCATCGAGCTCAAATTATTTTGATCAATCGAGACGCCCATGCTGCGGGAACTGAAAACCTTTATCGCCGTTACCCGCCATGGCACGTTCGCCGCGGCTGGCATGCATATCGGGCTGACGCAGTCGGCGGTGAGCGCGCAGATTCGCCAGTTGGAGCAGGTGCTCGGCGTGCAGTTGTTCGACCGCACCGGGCGCCAGGCCACGCTGAATGCGGCGGGTATCCGTGCATTGCCGTTGGCCAAGGAAATCCTCGAAACGTTCAACCGCATGGCGGTGCCGGTGGACGCCAACGAATACCGTGGCGAATTAAAAGTCGGCGCCATCACCACCGCCCAGACCGGGTTGCTGCCCCAGGCCCTCGTGCGCTTGCGCCAGGCTGCGCCGACGGTCGAATGCAAATTAGTGCCAGGGGTTTCCCTGGAGTTGCTCAGCCAGGTAGACGCAGGCGAGCTGGATTCGGCGATCATCATTCGCCCGCCCTTTGATTTGCCCAAGGAACTGCACGTACAGGTGCTGCGCAAGGAGCCGTTTGTGTTGATCGTGCCGCACACGGTCAAGGGTGATGACCCGCTGCAGCTGCTCGCCGCTCATCCTCATGTGCGCTACGACCGCGCTTCGTTTGGCGGCCGGCTGGTCAGTCGTTTTCTGCGGGAGCAGCGGCTGGATGTGCAAGTGGCGCTGGAACTGGACGAGATCGAGGCGCTGGTCAAAATGGTCGAATGCGGCCTCGGGGTGTCACTGGTTCCCCATGCCGGACTATGGCTGGATCGCACGCCACAGGTGCGCGTCATCCCGCTGGGCGAGCTGACCTTTCACCGGGAAATCATCCTGCTGAGCCGCTACAGCCAGCGCAACCTTCCGGTGCCACAACTCTTTGCCCGTTGCCTGCTGGCTGACGTGATCTGAAACGCAAAAAAAAGCCGCACATCCGTGCGGCTTTTTCAGGCCCTACTTCTTGGGCAACGCGTAGGCAATCACATAGTCCCCACGGTCCGGCGACTGGCGCGCACCACCGGCGGTGAGCACGATGTACTGCGTGCCAGTCTTGGGCGACACGTAGGTCATCGGCCCCGATTGGCTACCCACAGGCAACCGGGATTTCCAGATCTCATTGCCGTTACCGGTATCGAAGGCGCGCAGGTAGAAGTCCTGGGTACCGGCGAAGAACAACAGACCAGACTGGGTCGCCAGAGACGCGCCAAGGGTCGGCATGCCAATCGGAATCGGCATGTGCATGCGGATACCCAGCGGGCCGGTGTCTTCAACCGTGCCCACCGGCACTTGCCACATCAGCTTGTGGGTTTTCAGGTCGATGGCCGACAGGGTGCCAAACGGCGGCTTCTGACACGGGATGCCCGCCGCCGAGAGGAAGCGCTCGCGCATGGCACCGAACGGTGTACCGTCTTGCGGCACCACGCCCATTTCGATGCCACTGGCACCGGCGGCGATCTTGTCGCGCGGGATCATGTAGTTGGCCAAACCCAGGCGCATGTCGTTAACAAACATGTAGTGGGTGTTCGGGTCCACCGACACGCTGCCCCAGTTCATACCCCCCAGCGAACCCGGGAATTGCAGCGCCCGGTCCAGGCCTGGCGGCGTATAGACGCCCTGGTGACGCATGCCCTTGAACTGGATGCGGCACATCAGTTGGTCAAACGGCGTGGCGCCCCACATGTCGGATTCGGTCAGTTGCTGATTGCCTATGGAAGGCATGTCCACCGAAAACGGCTGAGTCGGCGAATAACGCTCGCCGGGCACATTGCCCTGAGGTACCGGGCGCTCTTCGACCCGGGCGATGGGCACGCCGGTTTCGCGGTTGAGCAGGAAGATCTCGCCTTGCTTGGTGACTTGGGCCAGTGCGGGTTGTACGCCACCGTTGCCGTCCGGGATGTCGTAGAGCAAAGGTTGCGCCGGCAGGTCAAAGTCCCACAGGTCGTGGTGAGTGGTCTGGAAGTGCCAGCGCACCTGGCCGGTCTTCACGTCGATGGCGACGATGGAGGAGCTCCACTTGTCGTCATAGGCGGTACGTTCACCGGCGAAGAAATCCGGGGTGGCGTTACCGGTTGGCAGGTAGACCAGGCCGAGCTTGGCGTCGTAGGACATGGCCGACCACACGTTCGGCGTGCCACGGGTGTAGGTCTCGCCCGCAGGCGGGCGTTTGGTGGTGTTCGGGTTGCCCGGGTCCCAGGCCCACACCAGTTCGCCGCTGTGCACATCAAAGGCGCGCACCACGCCTGGCGGTTCGCCGGTGGAGAAGTTGTCCGCCACGCGTCCGCCAACGATTACCACATTGCCCGCCACCAGTGGCGTCGAGGTTTGCTGGTAATAACCGGGTTTTACTTCGCCCATGTCGGTTTTCAGGTCGACGGTGCCGTGGTCGCCGAAGTCGTCGCAGGGCGCGCCGGTTTCAGCATTGAGCGCAATCAACCGGGCATCGCCGGTCGGCAGAAACAGACGTTTCACACAGGCTTTAGCGCTGGCAGGTTGCTCGCTCGCGCTGCTGTCGAAATAGCCCAGGCCACGGCAACGCTGCCAGTTGGGGCCGCTGCCCTGGGGGTCGAATTTCCAGCGTTGGGCGCCGGTGTCGGCGTCCAGGGAGAAGACTTTGCCGTAGGCGGTGCACACGTAAACGCTGTCACCGATCTGCAGCGGGGTGTTCTGGTCTTCGGCGCCGGCGCCATTGCTCTCGGGGATGTCGCCGGTGTGGAAGGTCCACGCCACCTGCAACTTGTCGATGTTGCCTTTGTTGATCTGGCCCAGCGCGGCAAATCGGTTGCCAGCGGTGGTATTGCCCCAGTGGGCCCAGTCTTTTTGCTCAGTGCCCGGCGTTACCGGCGTCACCGCCGGCTCGCTGCTGGCCTTGACCACGTGGGTCGGTACAAACATGTACGCCAGGGTGGCGACCACGCCCAGGCCCAGCAGCCCGGCAACGCCATAGGCGCCGCGCCCGGCTGTCGATCCGGAGGCGCGGGCGAGCTGGGGATAAATCAGCGCGACTACCAAGCCGATGACGGCAAAGGTCAGGACTCGCGACACCAACGGCCAGTATTCCAGCCCGGTGTCCCACACCGCCCAGACCGCGGTCAGCACCAACGCTGCGGCGTACAGCCAGGCGCCCTGAGGCTTGCGCTTGGCGATCAGTACGCCGGAGACCAGCATCGCCAGGCCCATCAGCAGGAAATACCAACTGCCGCCCAACGCTACGAGGTAACCGCCACCGCCTGCCAAACCCAGGCCGATCAAGGCGATCAGCAGGCCCAGCCCAACCAGCAACACTCTGCTGCCGGTGGCAGCCCCAAAGTTATTCATCGCGCAAACGTCCTTCCTGTATACCCAACTGGAAATAATGTACCAAACAGTTACTTTTAACAATCTGGCACAAATCAATGTGTGCGATCAGCGGCGAAAATAAATTCCGGGGCTTACTTGAAGTGGAATTTTATTTCCAATAGTGTTTACTTCAGAATCTTTGTCGCGCCAAAACAATAAGAAGGAATCTCCCATGAAGCGCCTGCTTGGCTGTGCCTGTGCCCTGCTGTTGTCCACCGCCGCCCACGCTGAATTGCGCATCGGGGTATCCGTCGGACAATTCGATAACTACGTTTCCTACCTGGTGCAGGCCATGCAGGACCGCGCCAAGGCCTCGCCTGATGGAGTCAAGTTGCAGGTGGAAGACTCCGCAAGCGACGTGGTCCGCCAGTTGAACCAGGTGGAAAGCTTCATCAGCCAGAAAGTCGACGCGATCATCGTCAACCCGGCCGACACCGCGGCTACCCGCAAGATCACCGAGAAAGCCAACGCCGCCGGTATCCCGCTGGTGTATATGAACAGCCGTCCCGAGGTCGAAACCTTCCCGCCGGGCGTGGTCTTCGTCGGCACCGACGAGCGCGCCATCGGCCGGATGCAGATGGAATACCTGGCCGAGAAGATGGGCGGCAAAGGTAACCTGGCGATCATTCTCGGCCGTCTCGCCCACAGTGATACCGGCAAACGCACCAATGGGGTCAAGGACGTGCTGGCCAAGTACCCCGAGATCAAAGTCGTCGAAGAACAGTCCGGCGACTGGCAGCGGGAAAAAGGCATGGACCTGATGAATGATTGGCTGACCAAGGGCCAAACCATCAACGCCGTGGCCTCCAACAATGACGAGATGGGCATCGGTGCCGCCATGGCCCTGCGCCAGACCGGGCGCCAGGACATTCTGGTGGGCGGCATCGACGGTACGCCGGATGGTTTGCAGGCGCTGAAAAAGGGCCAACTGGCAGTGACCGTGTTCCGCGACCCGGTGGCCATCGGGGCCGGCTCGGTGGACGCCGCGCTGATGCTGATCAAGCATGCCGCCCTGCAAGGCGATGTATGGATTCCTACGCAACTGGTCACTCCGGAAAACTACCAGCAGTTCCTGCGCAACTGAGCCAAATGCCGCCGCGAGCATCAAGGGGACCGAGCCTGTAACATGCTCGCCCATTGATGCCCGCGCCGGAGAACACCTTGCCCGCCTCTCACCCTCCCGTCCTCGATGAAATCGATCGCCAGTTGATCGCCGCGTTGCAGATCAACGCCCGCGAAAGTGTGGCCATGCTCGCCCGGCAACTGGGCATCGCCCGCACCACCGTCACCTCGCGCCTGGCGCGCCTGGAAAAAACCCAAGTGATTACCGGCTATGGCGTGCGCCTGAGCCAGCGCGTGGTAAATGGCGGTTTGCAGGCCTACGTGGGGATTACCGTGCAACCGCGTTCCGGCAAGGAAGTGCTGCGTCGGATCAGCGCCATGGCGCAGGTTCAGCAACTGTGTGCGGTCAGCGGTGAGTTCGATTACGTGGCCTGGCTGCGCACCGATTCGCCGGAACAGCTGGATCAACTGCTGGACCAGATCGGCAGCGTCGATGGCGTGGAGAAGACCACCACCTCGATCATCCTCAGTAACAAACTGGATCGTGGCCAACCAATCTGACCAGAAGATTCGTCACTCTGACTAAAAACAATTCATTCCGACGACACATTGCGTCTTATTAACGAACGCTACGCTCCCTAGAATGGCTGCCATCTTTTCCTATACTCAGCGGGTCGCGCCCCGCCGAGTCGCCAGCAAGGTCAGCCATGAGCATTCCTTCCAGCACCATCAGCAAGCCCAACCGCCACCCTGCCACCGGTAAAAAGCCGATCACCATCTTTGGCCCGGACTTCCCGTTCGCCTTCGATGACTGGATCGAACACCCGGCGGGCCTGGGCAGCATTCCGGCGGCCAACCACGGCGCCGAAGTGGCGATCGTCGGTGCCGGGATTGCCGGGCTGGTGGCCGCCTACGAGCTGATGAAGCTGGGCCTGAAACCCGTGGTGTACGAAGCCTCGAAAATGGGTGGCCGCCTGCGCTCCCAAGCGTTTGAAGGCGCCGAAGGCATCATCGCGGAACTGGGCGGCATGCGCTTCCCCGTGTCCTCCACCGCGTTCTACCACTATGTAGACAAGCTTGGCCTTGCGACCAAACCGTTTCCCAACCCGCTGACGCCCGCTTCCGGCAGCACGGTCATCGATCTCGAAGGCCAGACGCACTACGCACAGAAACTCGCCGACCTTCCTGCACTGTTCCAGGAAGTGGCTGACGCCTGGGCCGACGCCCTGGAAGCCGGCTCGCAGTTCAGCGATATCCAGCAAGCCATCCGCGACCGTGACGTACCGCGTCTGAAAGAGCTGTGGAATACGCTGGTTCCGTTGTGGGACGACCGCACCTTCTACGACTTCGTAGCGACCTCCAAAGCGTTCGCCAAGTTGTCCTTCCATCACCGTGAAGTGTTCGGCCAGGTCGGCTTCGGTACCGGTGGCTGGGACTCGGACTTCCCCAACTCGATGCTGGAAATCTTCCGCGTGGTGATGACCAACTGCGACGATCACCAGCACCTGGTAGTCGGCGGCGTCGCCCAAGTGCCCATGGGCATCTGGCGCCATGTGCCGGAGCGTTGCGCCCACTGGCCCGAAGGCACCAGCCTGAGTTCGCTGCACAACGGTGCGCCACGGGCCGGGGTCAAACGCATTGCCCACGCGCCGGACGGCCGTTTCGCGGTCACCGACAACTACGGCGACACCCGTGAATACGCCGCCGTGCTGACCACCTGCCAGAGCTGGCTGCTGACCACCCAGATCGATTGCGACGAAACCCTGTTCTCGCAAAAGATGTGGATGGCCCTCGACCGCACCCGCTACATGCAGTCGTCGAAGACCTTCGTGATGGTCGACCGGCCATTCTGGAAGGACAAGGATCCGGAGACCGGCCGCGACCTGATGAGCATGACGCTGACCGACCGCCTGACCCGTGGCACCTATCTGTTCGACAATGGCGACGACAAGCCAGGGGTGATTTGCCTGTCCTATTCCTGGATGAGCGACGCCTTGAAAATGCTGCCGCAGCCCATCGAGAAGCGGGTGAAACTGGCCCTCGACGCGTTGAAAAAGATCTACCCGAAAGTCGACATCGCCGCGCGGATCATCGGCGATCCGATCACCGTATCGTGGGAAGCCGACCCGCACTTCCTCGGGGCTTTCAAGGGTGCGCTGCCGGGCCACTATCGCTACAACCAACGGATGTACGCGCACTTCATGCAGAAAGACATGCCGGCGGAGCAACGCGGTATTTTCATCGCCGGCGACGACGTATCGTGGACACCTGCGTGGGTTGAAGGCGCCGTGCAAACCTCGCTGAATGCGGTGTGGGGCATCATGACTCACTTCGGCGGCAGCACTCACCCGCAGAACCCGGGCCCGGGCGATGTGTTCGACGAGATCGGGCCAATCGCTCTGCCCGAATAAGGAGTTGCCCATGCGTGTCGCCCTGTATCAATGCCCGCCTCTGCCGCTGGACGTGGCCGGCAATCTCAAGCGCCTGCATCAGTTGGCGCAAGAGGCCACCGACGCCGACCTGCTGGTACTGCCGGAGATGTTTCTCACCGGCTATAACATCGGCGTGGAAGCGGTCGGCGCCCTGGCTGAAGCGCAGGACGGCCCGTCTGCGCAGTCCATCGCCGCGCTGGCGAAAAATTCGGGCGTGGCGATTCTGTATGGCTATCCGGAACGCGGTGCAGATGGGCAGATCTACAACGCCGTGCAGTTGATCGACGCCAATGGGCAACGCCTCTGCAACTACCGCAAGACGCACCTGTTTGGCGATCTCGACAACTCAATGTTCAGCGCCGGCGACGATGATTTCCCGCTGGTGGAATTGAACGGGTGGAAGCTGGGCTTCCTGATTTGCTATGACCTGGAGTTCCCGGAGAACACCCGTCGCCTGGCGCTGGCCGGGGCGGAGTTGATCCTGGTACCGACGGCCAATATGGTGCCCTTCGATTTCGTCGCCGATGTGACCGTGCGGGCCCGGGCGTTTGAAAACCAGTGTTATGTGGCCTACGCCAATTACTGTGGGCAGGAAGGCGAGATCCAGTATTGCGGGCAAAGCAGCATCGCCGCGCCGGATGGCCAGCGCATTGCCCAGGCGGGTCTCGATGAGGCGTTGATTGTCGGCACTCTGGATCGGCAGTTGATGGTCGACTCACGCGCGGCCAATCGCTACCTGCTGGACCGGCGTCCCGAGCTTTATGGTGCGTTGCACAAGCACTGATCCGGTAGGTTTGCGCTAGCATAGGCACTTCCTACGTTTCGGAAATGCTCATGCCTGCGCCGGCCCACCCTCATCACCTTCAATTGACCCTGGCCAACGGCCTGCGGGTTTCCTTGCGTCATGCACCGCGTTTGAAGCGCTGCGCGGCGGCCTTGCGCGTTGCGGCGGGCAGTCACGATGTGCCCTTGGCATGGCCGGGACTGGCGCATTTTCTTGAGCATTTGTTGTTCCTGGGCACCGAGCGTTTTCCTGCGAACGAAGGGCTGATGGCCTACGTGCAGCGTCAGGGCGGGCAGGTCAATGCCAGCACCCGCGAACGCACTACCGACTTTTTCTTTGAGGTGCCTGTTTCGGCATTTGAGGCAGCATTGGCGCGTCTGGGGGATATGCTCGCCCATCCGCGCCTGGCCATCGAAGACCAACTGCGCGAGCGAGAAGTGCTGCACGCGGAGTTTATCGCCTGGTCGCAAGACGCCACGGCGCAACAGCAACAAGCGTTGCTGGAAGGTCTTGCGGCGAATCATCCGTTGCGGGCCTTTCATGCGGGCAATCGTGACAGCTTGCCGGTAGAGCGTGAGGATTTTCAGCAGGCGTTGCGGGATT
This sequence comes from Pseudomonas sp. AN3A02, assembly GCF_011765255.1. NCBI lineage: Bacteria > Pseudomonadati > Pseudomonadota > Gammaproteobacteria > Pseudomonadales > Pseudomonadaceae > Pseudomonas > Pseudomonas sp. AN3A02. Next base: position 517,382 of record NZ_JAARNI010000003.1, on the reverse strand, counting down.
TTTATGAAGGTTTCTATCAGACCGGGCAGATGACCTTGAGCCTTGCGGGCCCTCAGTCGCTGGCGGAGCTAGAGGCATTGGCGCAACAGTTTGGCGCTGCGTTGAAGACTGCACCGCTGCTGCAACAGAAGCCTGCGCCCGCGTTGCTGGCCGGCAATCAACGTACTTATCAACACACCGATGAGCATTACTGGCATCAGGTTGTGGTAAGCGAGGCATCCCCTGACGCGTTGGACTTCCTCTGCCTGTGGCTGAACGCTTCGGCGCCAGGCGGATTGCTCGCCGAGTTGCAGACGCAACAGCTGGTCAGCGCCATTAACGCAACTGTCCTGTATCAGTTCGCCGGCCAGGCTGTATTGGATATCAAGTTCACTCTGGACACTCACGGAGGCCCACAGACGACCCTGATCGAAGAACTGCTGCACGACTGGCTGAGCTTTTTCGCCCACAGTGACTGGACCCTGTTGCGGGAAGAGTACGCGCTGCTGCTCGCTCGCAAACTACAGGCCAGCGGTGCCCTGGCATTGGCCCGACAGAATCACGAGCCCATCCTGTCAGAACATGGCGCCGCGTCCCTCAAAGTCCTGTTGGACTCGCTGCAATTGCCGCCGTCCCGGCACGCCTGGCAACTGCCGCCCCCCAATCCGTTCCTGCGCCCGGCGGTCAAGGAAGAGCGCCCGGGGTTGATTCGAGGCCAAACCAGCGCCCATCGCGGTTTGCGCACGTTCGCCCAGGATCGCTCCCGTGGCCGAAAGGACCTTTCGGCGTTGACCTTCAGCCAAGCACTGCCAGGCGACACAGATGAAGGCGCGCTTTACCTGCGCTGGCATCTGGATTCGCCGCTGCATGCAGAGCTTTTCCCACGGTTGCGCGAGAACGCCAGCCAGGCTGGCGTCCAGCTGTCTTTCGAGACAATTGGCGGTTACTGGCAGTTGAAGATGGTCGGGCTGCACGAACCCATGCCCGCGATATTGGAGGAAGTGGCACGCGGTCTTGCCCATCTGGATGAAAGGACTGTGACCCATCCCGCCGCAGCACAGACCATGGCGATCCGGCAGTTGCTCAAGACATTGCCCGGCTATTGCGCCGGCATCACACCTGCAGACCAGATGGCTGGGCAAGATCGATGGTCGACCGCTCGCTGGCAAGGACTTGCCGTCGGACTGCCAGCCGCCTGCGAAATGGCGATAAAGAGCGCAGCAGGGAAACTGCCGGGGCAACCGGAAGCGGCTATCGGCAAGCTTCCATCAATCAGCGGCCAGCAGGTTTGGCATGAAGTAAGCACCGACTCCAGCGACAGCGCGCTGCTGCTGTTCTGTCCTACACCGACCCAATCCCTGGCCGACGAGGCATGCTGGCGTTTGCTCGCACATCTACTGCAGACCCCTTTCTACCAACGCCTGCGGGTCGAACTGCAATTGGGCTATGCGGTATTCAGCGGGATCCGACAATTCAACGGACAAACCGGCCTGCTGTTCGGAGTGCAATCTCCGAACGCTTCCGTCGCGAAAATCCTCGATCACCTGCAGACGCTCCTGAAACAGCTGCCCGCACTGATCAACGCCGGCGAACTGCCAAACGATCTGGCCCAGCAATTTTCCCTCGACGCCCTACCCACCGCCCAAGCCGCCGAACTGCTCTGGCACGCGCATTTGGCAGGCCACCCGTCGGATTACATCCAACGGCTGCGAGATTTCATCCAGACCCGCACCCGCCAGGATTTAATGGAAGCGGCACAGCATCTCAATGCTGCTGCAGGCGGCTGGCGCTGCGTGGCTAACAGCGAGTGCCTGCCGGCTCCCTGGCAGTTATCTGGCTGATCATTGCCGCTTCGGTAAAAGGCTTTTTCCCACAGGACAGCGCTATCTTCACAAGAAGTACGTAACATTCACATGCACACCTCTGAACATCTCCGCTTGGAGGTGGACTATATGTATTGGTAGTAAATGTCCCATCCATCCGTAGGAGTAAGAACATGACCTGGTCCAAACCTGCTTACACTGATCTGCGTATCGGCTTTGAAGTCACCATGTACTTTGCCAGCCGCTGATTGGCTTTGTATCGCAATGCAACGCCTCGGCCCGCCCGGGGCGTTTTTATTTTTGAGTTATGTGTAGTGGAGCGGCCATGTTTGTCCAGATTCTAGGTTCCGCCGCGGGCGGTGGTTTCCCGCAATGGAACTGCAACTGCGTGAACTGCGCAGGTTTTCGCGACGGTAGCCTGCGGGCCAAGGCGCGTACCCAGTCGTCCATCGCGATTTCCGATGACGGCGTGAACTGGGTGCTGTGCAACGCTTCGCCAGACATCCGCGCCCAGCTTCAAGGGTTCGCCCCGATGCAACCCGGTCGCGCCCTGCGGGACACCGGCATCAGCGCGATCATCCTGATGGACAGCCAGATCGACCACACCACCGGCCTGCTCAGCCTGCGCGAAGGCTGCCCGCACCAGGTGTGGTGCACCGACATGGTCCATGAGGACCTGAGCACCGGCTTCCCGCTGTTCACCATGCTGACCCACTGGAATGGCGGCCTGGCCTGGAACCGCATCGAGCTGGATGCCAGCTTCACGATTCCGGCCTGCCCCAACCTGCGCTTTACGCCGTTGCCCCTGCGTAGCGCGGCGCCGCCCTACTCGCCTCACCGATTCGACCCACACCCGGGCGACAACATCGGCCTGATCGTCGAAGACCTGCGCACCGGCGGCAAGCTGTTCTATGCGCCGGGCCTGGGCAAGGTCGACGGGCCGTTGCTGGAGATCATGGCCGGCAGCGATTGCCTGCTGGTGGACGGCACGATGTGGGATGACGACGAAATGCAGCGCCGTGGCGTCGGCACCCGTACCGGTCGCGAGATGGGCCACCTTGCGCAAAACGGCCCCGGCGGCATGCTGGAAGTGCTGGAGCAGTTGCCCAAGCAGCGCAAGGTGCTTATCCACATCAACAACACCAACCCGATCCTGGATGAGGACTCGCCCGAGCGAGCCGAGCTGCTGCGACGCAATGTGGAAGTGGCGTACGACGGCATGAGCATTGAATTGTAGGAGTGAGCCAAATGACTGACACACCGCTGACCACTGCCGAGTTTGAACAGGCCCTGAGGGCCAAGGGCGCGTTCTACCATATTCATCACCCGTATCACGTGGCGATGTATGAAGGCCGGGCCACTCGCGAGCAGATCCAGGGTTGGGTCGCCAACCGTTTTTATTATCAGGTAAACATTCCCCTCAAGGACGCCGCGATCCTGGCCAACTGCCCGGACCGGGAGATTCGTCGTGAGTGGATCCAGCGCCTGCTGGATCACGACGGGGCCCCCGGCGAAGACGGCGGCATTGAAGCCTGGCTGCGCCTGGGCCAGGCAGTCGGCCTGGACCCGGATCAACTGCGCTCCCAGGAATTGGTACTGCCCGGCGTACGATTTGCGGTAGACGCCTACGTCAACTTCGCCCGTCGCGCCAGCTGGCAAGAAGCTGCCAGCAGTTCCCTGACCGAATTGTTCGCCCCGCAGATCCACCAGTCGCGCCTCGACAGCTGGCCCCAGCACTACCCGTGGATCGACCCGGCAGGCTACGAGTATTTCCGCACCCGTCTGGGCCAGGCTCGCCGGGATGTGGAGCACGGTCTGGCAATCACCTTGCAGCACTACACCACCCGCGAAGGCCAGGAGCGCATGCTGGAAATTCTCCAGTTCAAACTGGACATTCTTTGGAGCATGCTCGATGCCATGAGCATGGCTTACGAACTGAAACGCCCGCCGTATCACAGCGTGACTGATCAGCGTGTATGGCATAAGGGGATCACCCTATGAGCTTCGATCGCAGCAAAAAACCGACCTGGCGCCAGGGCTATCGCTTCCAGTACGAACCGGCGCAGAAAGGCCATGTGTTGCTGTACCCGGAAGGCATGATCAAGCTCAACGACAGCGCCGCGCTGATCGGTGGCTTGATCGATGGCGAGCGCGATGTAAGCGCGATCATTGCCGAGCTGGACAAGCAATTCCCTGGTGTGCCCGAGCTCGGTGAAGACATCGAGCAATTCATGGAGGTTGCCCGTGCTCAGCACTGGATCGAACTTGCCTGACCTGCCACCGAAACCGGAGATCGGCCTGCCGCTATGGTTGCTGGCCGAGCTGACGTATCGCTGCCCGCTGCAATGCCCGTATTGCTCCAATCCGCTGGATTTCGCCGAGCAGGGCAAGGAGCTGAGCACCGAACAGTGGATCAAGGTATTTCGCGAAGCCCGGGAAATGGGCGCCGCGCAACTGGGGTTTTCCGGCGGCGAGCCGCTGGTGCGCCAGGACCTCGCCGAACTGATCGCCGAGGCGCGCAAGTTGGGTTTCTACACCAACCTGATCACCTCCGGCATCGGCCTCACCGAGCAGAAGATCAGCGACTTCAAGAAGGCTGGCCTGGACCATATCCAGATCAGCTTCCAAGCCAGCGACGAGCAAGTGAACAACCTGCTGGCCGGCTCGAAAAAAGCCTTCGCGCAAAAACTGGAAATGGCCCGGGCGGTGAAAGCCCACGGCTACCCGATGGTGCTGAACTTCGTCACCCATCGGCACAATATCGACAAGATCGACCGCATCATTGAGCTGTGCATTGCGCTGGAGGCGGACTTTGTCGAGCTTGCCACCTGCCAGTTCTATGGCTGGGCCCAGCTCAATCGGGTCGGCCTGTTGCCGACCCAGGAACAGCTGGTGCGCGCCGAACGCATCACCAACGAATACCGCGCCAAACTCGAAGCCGAAGGCCACCCGTGCAAGCTGATCTTCGTCACGCCGGATTACTACGAGGAACGCCCGAAAGCCTGCATGAATGGCTGGGGCAGCATCTTTCTGACGGTAACGCCGGACGGTACTGCACTGCCGTGCCACGGAGCCCGACAAATGCCGGTGCAATTTCCCAACGTGCGCGACCACAGCATGCAACACATCTGGTACGACTCGTTCGGCTTCAACCGCTTCCGCGGCTACGACTGGATGCCCGAGCCGTGCCGTTCATGCGATGAGAAGGAAAAGGACTTCGGCGGCTGCCGCTGCCAGGCGTTCATGCTGACCGGGGATGCCAGCAATGCGGACCCTGTGTGCAGCAAATCGGAGCACCACGGGCTGATCCTTCAGGCCCGTGAAGAAGCGGAGCACGCCATCCAGACCATCGAGCAACTGGCCTTTCGCAATGAGCGCAATTCACGGCTGATCGCGAAAGGCTGAGGCCCGTTAACGTTTGGCGATGATATACACCGCGTGCACGATGCCAGGGATGTAGCCGCACAAGGTTAGCAGGATGTTCAGCCAGAACGCGCCGGCGAAACCTACTTGCAGGAACACACCCAGTGGCGGCAACAGAATGGCGATGATGATGCGAATGATATCCATGGGTTCAGCTCCAGAAAATCGGCTCGTGTGAGCCGTACAAGCTAATCGACCTTGGCCGTTGGTAAGGGTTCAGTGGGATCTGGCACCGGGCCATCTTCAGGCCAGAATTTCCAAACCATGCTTCTGCACGATGCTCAACAGCTTGAGCGCCATGCCGCTGGGCCGCTTCTCACCTGACTCCCATTGCTTCACCGTGGAGGCGCTGGTGTTCAAGTAACGGGCAAATACAGGTTGGCTGACGTGGCTTCGCTCGCGTAGTTGTTTGATTTGCTCGGCCTGAATTTGCGCTGGGACCGAAGCAAGACATGCCTCATCGAACTCACGTAGAGTGGTTTTGCTGATGGCACCTATTGCATATAGCGCTTGAGCAGATTGGTGGATGGACTCAAGCACTTCCGTTTCATATTTTTTGGTCATGATGTATCTCCACAAACTCCCTGACATCCAGAAGGTGTTGAACCTGTGCTTCGTTTAATTCTTCGTAGACTTTGGCCAGCAGCCGCAAATTGACGAGTTCCTTCTGGCTGATATTGCTTTGTTTCTGCTTGTCAAAAAGAGAATGATAAACCCAGTAATGCCTGCCCTTGGCCAGGACAATGGAGCGATGCCTGTTTTGGTTCAGGCGTTTTTTCCAAACACCTCCTCCGAGATTATCCGCTTGCCCTCTGAGCAACTCGCCAAACGCCTCCTTCAGCTCCGAATCGCAAATCCAGGCCTTGCTAGCCGAATTCGCAAAATACCGGGTTTTGAACAACCTTAGCCTCATGGATATCCATCTCCATAAACATACCACCCAGTGGTATAGATTAAAAATGGGACGTAAAGAAAAACTCCACGCCCAATCGGCAGTCCTTGCCGACGTCCGCTAAAAGGCCATTTTTCCCAACGATGCTCAAGCACCCTTTTCAATCCAAAAATTACGCAGAAAAAAAACGCCCCCAGCCAAAAGAATCAGGCTGGAGGCGCCGCGTATACCGCGAGACGGTTCAGGAAATAAGGGGTTAAACGGCAATGCCCTTGCGGCATTGCAGCTGTGCGGTACGCACTCGGGAGAACGCTCGCGCCAGGCGCAGGAGCATTTCGTAGGTGTTGCTTTTGCTCAGGGTGAGCGCCGGAGTGAAGCGCAGGCAGTCGGGTTGCGGCGCGCTCAGGATCAGTCCTTCGCTCAGCGCTGCCTTTACCACCGCATCTGCCGAATCTTCCGACAGGCTCAGGCCCCATAGCAGGCCCTGGCCACGTAGCTCGCCCTGGCCATAACGATGAGCCAGGCGGGCCAATCCATCGCCCAGGTACGCGCCGACCTCGCAGATGTGTTCAAGAAACCCGTGGTTCAACACCGTATCGAGCACCGCTACGCCAGCAGATGCCATCAGCGCATTGCCGTGGTGAGTGCCTTCCAACTCACCGAGTTCGAAACAGCATGCCTTGCCCCGCGCGAGCAACGCCGCCAGCGGCACACCTCCACCCAAGCCCTTGCCCAGGCAGATAATGTCGGCGCGTACGCCATAGTGCTGTTCGGCGAGCAAGGTGCCACAGCGCCCAGTGCCGGTTTGCACTTCGTCGAGGATCAACAGGATGCCCAGCTCGCGGCACAGGCGTTCGACGCCCTTGAGGTAATGCTCGGTCGCAGGGATGACGCCGGCATCGTTCTGGATCGGCTCCAGCATGATGGCCACCGTCTGTGCGTCGACGGCTGCATGTAATGCAGACAGATCGTTGAACGGCACGTGACTGAAGCCCGGCAATTGCGGCTCAAAACGGTTTTCACTGGCAGCGGCCGATGCCGACATCGCCGCAAAGCTGCGGCCATGGCAACCGTTGCTGGCGGTGATGATGCGATAGGCGCCACCGCGGTGCAGTTGGCCCCATTTGCGCGCCAGCTTGATCGCCGCTTCGCAGGCTTCAGCGCCGCTGTTGAGCAGGTAGGCCTGGTCGCTGCCGGTGCGGTGGCACAGGCGATCGGCGAGGTTCAGTTGAACGCGGTTGTGCAGGCCGTGGCCGGGGTTGATCAGTGATTGGGCCTGATCGGCCAACGCCTGGGTCAGTACCTGCGGGCTATGGCCCAAGCTGTTTGCACCTCCACCCTGGCTGAAGTCGAGATAGGCGCGGTCTTCGCTGTCCCATAGCCAGGAACCCTGGCCGCGTACAAACACCTGGGGCGGACGCGTGACGCTGGGCATCAGGCAGTTGCTGGAAAGGTCGTCTCGCAGTGTCGGAGTTTTCGCATCGAGGATCAGATCATCAAGGCTGGGGACCGGGCGACGCAGGTTGAACAGGTTCATGGATAAACCCCGCTGGCAATCGCACCTTGGTCGGTATTACCGATCAACCCACGGCTGAGGTTTTTTGCCCTGCCTATGCAAACACCGTCAACATAAACACTACTCATCGCACTTTCCGGCCCTGTAAGCCCTGTGAATAGGCGCTAGACTAGGCGTCTCGGGGGCACTCGGCCATTTCGATTTTCCAGCATTTTCGATAAGCGTTACTTATGGATTTCAAGCAACTGCGTTATTTCGTCGCGGTGTATGAAGAAGGCCACGTGGGCCGGGCTGCAGAGCGCCTGTCGATCTCCCAGCCCGCCTTGTCGCAGCAGATTCGCCAGCTCGAACAGAACCTCGATGTGAGCCTATTCGAACGCAGCAGCAAGCGCCTGCTGCCAACCCTCGCCGCGCACACCTTGTACAACCACGCCCTGCCCTTACTCGACGGCATGCAGCAAGCCGTGGAAGCCCTGCGCAACTTCAAGGGCCAGGCGTTGCGTACCCTGGCGATCGGCGTGCTGCAAACCGTGCACACCAGCCTGGTGCCGCAAATGCTCGAACGGGTGCGCAAGGCCCAGCCGCACTTGGTGGTACAGATCTACGAACTGACCGGTATGGAAATCGAACGCCGGCTGCTCAACGGCTCGCTCGACATCGGCATCAGCTACCTGCCGCCGCGCCAGCCGGGGCTGCACGGTGTGCTGCTGTATGAAGATGAACTCAAGGTGGTCATCCCGTCTGACCACCCGCTGCGGGAATTCAAGAAAGTCTCCTTGAAGCAAGCCGCGGAGTTACCGATGTTGCTGCTAGGGGAAGAGTTTCAGGTACGGCAGATTTGGCAGGGCCAACTGGCCAACCTGGGCCGTCGTCCGCAAGTGCAGGCAGAGTTGAATACGATGGTGGGGATTCTCGACAGCCTGCCCTACACCAAGCTGGCGACAGTACTGCCCGGGCGCTCCCAGGACGAACACAACAGCAAGGCGTTGCTGTGGAAACCCCTGAGCGAACCACGGGTGCCGCTGAAAGTAGGATTGGTGTGCCGGGATGTGCAGCGTCAGCAAGCAACGTTGGAATTGTTGCGCACGCTGCTGGAAGACGTGATGAACGCGCCTGTCTGACTTTTTCGCAGGCAAAAGAAAACCCCGCCGAAGCGGGGCTTTGCAGACTGTTTCCCTGACATCCATTTCACTCCGCCTTCCTGGCAGAATCCTACGTGTCCGTGTTGTTGCTTTGCGCTTCCTGCGCGACGTCCATGTGAAGTAGATTATCCGTGGATCCAATATGGCGATAGAGGACGAATAGCAGCACGTCATGTAAGAGAATGCTTACACGCCCTCCAAACCCTTAGAACAGTGCTTCATCCAGCAAAAACAGAGATTCGCTACCGGCTTTTACCGAAGCACTGAGGGACGCGATCCTCGGCAGCAAGCGCGCAAAGTAGAAACGCGCGGTGCCCAGTTTGCTGGCGTAGAAATCTTCCTGAGCCTCTTTGCCCAAGGCCGCCTTGGCCATCAGGGCCCACATGTAGGCATAGGCCATGTAGCCGAACGCATGCAGGTATTCCACCGACGCCGCACCGATTTCATTCGGGTTGGACTTGGCGCGATCCAGCAGCCAGGCGGTCAGATCGTCCAGATCATCCACCGCCGCGTTCAGCGGCTTGGTGAACTCGGCCAGTTCAGCGCCTGCAGTGGCGGTGAAATGGCGGATCTCGTCGGCGAACAACTTATAGAACGCCCCGCCGCTGCCAACGATCTTGCGTCCCACCAGGTCCAGGGCCTGAATGCCGTTGGTGCCTTCGTAGATCTGGGTGATGCGCACATCACGCACCAGTTGCTCCTGGCCCCATTCGCGAATGTAGCCGTGGCCGCCGAAAATCTGCTGGCCATGCACGGTGGTTTCCAGGCCCAGGTCAGTCAGAAATGCCTTGGCAACCGGGGTCAGCAAGGCAACCAGGTCGTCCGCACGTTTGCGGGTGGTGGCGTCTTCGCTGAACTTCGCGGTGTCGAGTTGCATCGCCACGTAGGTGGAGAATGCGCGGCCACCTTCGTTCGAAGCTTTCATGGTCAGTAGCATACGCCGCACGTCCGGGTGGACGATGATCGGGTCGGCAACCTTGTCCTTGGCTTTCGGACCGGTTGGCGAACGGCTTTGCAGGCGGTCGCGGGCATATTCGATAGCGTTCTGATAAGAGCGCTCGCCGGAAGCCAGGCCTTGAATACCGACGCCCAAACGCTCGTAGTTCATCATGGTGAACATCGCCGCCAGGCCACGGTTCGGCTCGCCCACCAGGTAGCCCACGGCTTCGTCGAAGTTCATTACACACGTCGCAGAAGCCTGGATGCCCATCTTGTGTTCGATGGAGCCACAGGTCACCGGGTTGCGCGCGCCCAGGCTGCCGTCGGCATTGACCATGAACTTGGGCACCAGGAACAGCGAGATGCCCTTGGGACCGGCGGGTGCGTCCGGCAGCTTGGCCAGCACCAGGTGGATGATGTTGTCGGTGAGGTCGTGCTCGCCACCGGTGATGAAGATCTTGGTGCCGCTGACCTTGTAGGAACCGTCTGCCTGAGGCTCGGCCTTGGTCCGAATAATCCCGAGGTCGGTGCCCGCATGAGGCTCGGTCAGGCACATGGAGCCGGCCCACACGCCCGAATACATATTCGGCAGGTAGGTGGCCTTGAGTTCTTCGCTGGCGTGGGTGTTGATCGACACACAGGCGCCGGAGGTCAGCATCGGGTACAGGCCGAAGGCGAGGCCCGAGGAGTTGATCATCTCTTCAACCTGGGCCGACACCGCCTTGGGCATGCCCATGCCGCCGTAGGCCGGGTCACCACCGACACCTACCCAACCGCCTTCGGCGTAGGTTTTGTAGGCGTCTTTGAAACCGGCCGGGGTGAAGACCGCGCCGTTCTCCCAGCGGCAGCCTTCTTCGTCGCCGCCACGGCTGAGCGGGGCGACGGTCTTGGAGGTGACTTTGCCGGCTTCTTCGAGGATTGCCTCAACGGTCTCGGCGTCGACGGTCTCCGCCAGCGCAGGCAGTTGGGCCCAGAGTTTGGCGACCTCGAAAACTTCGTTGAGGACGAAGCGCATATCGCGCAGCGGCGCTTTGTAGTCAGCCATGGCAAACCTCGTGAGAACTAAAACGTTATTCGGGTGGGGTCAGTTTTACAGACCCCGAGTGTAACCGAACAACTTTTGTGACACATAGGGTCTGATCATGACCAACAAGTATTTTACGGTCACTAAAGCGCGAACAGCTCCGCGGGCAGACTCATCAGGCACTCGCTGCCCGCCTCCACTGCCGCCCGGTGGGCTGCCGTGCGCGGTAGCAGGCGCTTGAAGTAGAACTCGCATGTCGCCAGCTTGCCTCGAGCGTAATCAGCATCACCGCTGCCGCTGTCCACCTGCTCCTGTGCCACCAGCGCCATGCGCAGCCACAGATAGGCGAGGATGATGTAGCCGCTGTACATGAGGTAATCCAGGGCCGCCGCGCCGACTTCATCCGGGTTCTTCATGGCGGCCATGCCGACCTTGACCGTCAGCTCGCCCCATTGCTGATTCAACTCGTTGAGCTGCGCCACATGGGCCTTGAGTTGCGGATGCTCGGCGTTTGCCGCGCAGAACTTGTGGACGATCTTCGTAAAGCCCCGCAGCAGCTTGCCCTGGCTGCCGAGCACCTTGCGCCCGAGCAAATCCAGTGCCTGGATGCCATTGGTGCCTTCATAGATCGGCGCAATCCGGCAGTCCCGCACCAACTGCTCCATGCCCCACTCACGAATGTAGCCATGGCCGCCGAACACTTGCATGCCATGGTTGGTCACCTCCAGCCCGGTTTCGGTCATGAAGGCTTTGCAGATCGGCGTAAGGAGGGCCAACAGGTCTTCAGCTTCCTGACGCTGACCTTCGTCGCCGCTCAAGTGCGCGGTATCGAGTAACTGCGCGCAGAAGTAGGTTAGCGCCCGGTTGCCTTCGTTGAAGGCTTTCATAGTCAGCAACATGCGCCGCACATCCGGGTGGACGATGATCGGGTCGGCGGCTTTTTCCGGAGCTTTGGCACCGGTCAGCGAACGCATCTGCAAGCGGTCGTTGGCGTACTTGATCGCGCCCTGGAAGCTCGCTTCACCCAGGCAAAGGCCCTGCATGCCGGTGCCCAACCGCGCATGGTTCATCATGGTGAACATGCAGTTCAGGCCCTTGTTCGCCTCACCGATCAGGAAGCCCCGGGCGCCATCGAAGTTCAGCACACAGGTGGCCGAAGCCTTAATGCCCATCTTGTGTTCGATCGAGCCGCACGCCATCGCATTACGTTCACCCGAATCAGCGTGGAACTTAGGCACGATAAACAGCGAAATGCCCTTGGTCCCGGCCGGCGCATCCGGCAGCTTGGCCAGCACCAGGTGGATGATGTTTTCACTCATGTCGTGCTCGCCGGCCGAGATGAAAATCTTGCTGCCGGTGACCGCGTAGCTGCCGTCTGCCTGAGGCACCGCGCGGGTCTTGATCAGCCCAAGGTCGGTGCCGCAATGGGCTTCGGTCAGGCACATGGTGCCCGTCCACTGGCCGGCGGTGAGTTTGCTCAGGTAGGTGTTTTTCTGTTCTTCAGTGCCATGGGCACGGATCGCCGACATCGCACCGTGGGTCAGGCCAGGGTACATGCCCCAGGACGTGTTGCTGGAGGAGATCATCTCCGCGAGCACCAGGCCCAGGGACATTGGCAAGCCCTGCCCACCGTAGGCCGGGTCTGCCGCCAAACCGTGCCAGCCGCCTTCCACGTACTGGGCGAAGGCTTCCTTGAAGCCCTTTGGCGTGGTCACCACGCCGTTGTCGAAATGGCAGCCCTCTTCGTCGCCGGAACGGTTCAACGGCGAGAGAACGTTTTCGCAGAACTTCGCGCCTTCTTCGAGGATCGCGCCGACCATGTCCGGGCTCGCGTCAGTTGCCCCCAGCGCCGCGTAGTGGCCGTGGAAGTCAAAAACGTGATCGATCAGAAAGCGCATGTCGCGCAGGGGAGCTTTATAGTCAGGCATGGCAATGTCTCCGGCAGCAGATGCCTCCAACCTACTGCCGCACGGCCCACCGGACAATCACAGTAGGGCCGCTGAATACACCACCATCACTCAACCGGCAGCGCTGTCCATGCGCACCGCGCCGCGGCGGGTCTGCCCCGAAGCGACCACGCAGTTACGCCCCGCGCCCTTGGCGTTGTACAGCGCCTGGTCGGCGGATTTGAGCACTTCTTCAGGGCTGCGCTGCTCGGCCTGGCGCTCAGCGACGCCGATGCTGACGGTCACCGACACGCTTGACGCACCACTGCCTGCACGACGTTGTCGGCCCTGTTGATCATCGTTGGGACGATCGGGGTTACGCAGCTTGATGTCGTAGTTGGCGATGATTTCGCGGATTTCCTCGAGGTGCGGCAGGCATTCATCCAGGGTCTTGCCGGCGAACACCACGGCAAACTCTTCACCGCCATACCGATAAGCCCGGCCGCCGCCGTTGACCTTGGACAGCTTGCTGGCCACCAGGCGCAGTACCTGGTCGCCAACATCGTGGCCATGGGTGTCGTTGAAGCGCTTGAAATGATCAACGTCGCCCATGGCCAGCACATAGTTGCGCCCCAGGCGCTGCATGCGTTCGTTGAGTGCGCGGCGGCCCGGCAGGCCGGTCAGTTCGTCACGGAAGGCCATTTGATAAGCCTCGTGGGCCACGCCGGCGGCAATCATCAGCATCACCTGGCTGCACATGATGTTCAGGGTGAACGGCAGGATGAAAGTCTGCGGCAACATCCAGAACAAACCTAGCAAACCCACCAGTTGCGCGGCGTGCAACGGTCTTGGCTGGTACCAGTACTGCGCGGCCAAGGTCACAAAGCCAATCAGGAACATCGGGTACGACAACTGGATCAGGCTCATCCAGCGGCCATGCAAGGCGGGCCAGCGAATCTCGGCCAACCAGCTCAACAGCGCCTGGGGGAAACTTTGCTCAAGGGCTAGCGCCACGCTGCCGATCGCAAGCAGCACCGCGCACCGCGCGACGAAGTCGCGAAACAGGTGGGTTTTTTCCTGCCAGACCGCATAGATGCCGAACAGCAGCGGCAACAACAGGCAACACAGATGGAAGACCACGGCCGCGTCCTCTCGAACACGGCCGTGGTCGCGGTAGTAATCGGTCTGGGTGTCCAGCAGGAAATAGACCACGTACACCGTGAGCATCAGGAACAGTTCGCGCTGGCGACGGTAAACCGCGCAGTACGAACCGCCTAGCAGCAGTACGAGGGTCGGCAGCACATTGAACAGTGAGGTGAAGAACACATTGAGGTCCTTCACGTACGCAGCCGAGAGCCCCGCCAGCAGCAACAGCAGTGAAGGTAAAAAATGACTGAAACGTAAAGCAGACACGCGTGGCAAGGGTAAAGCTCCGACCCACTAAAAAGATGGCACAGTGCCTTCACTGATCACAGTTAAGCACATTCGATGTGATGCGTATCACATTGCCATCACTTTAACGGCCGAGCGGCGCAATCCCTGAGTGCTGCGCTGTGGTTTTTTATTGAGTGGCATGGAGCGGGACGCAGAGCATCCCAGGCTGCAATCCCACACCGAGCATGGGAAAGATAAAAAAAGCCGCCGCTCCCGAGGGAAGCGGCGGCTTTTGAAATGAACCCGTCGAGGCTTAGTAGCCCAGGTCGAAGTTCTCTTCTTTCATGTCCATCAGGTTGTTGGCGCCCGACAGCATGGTTGCGACGTGGGTGCGGGTACGCGGCAGGATACGCTGGAAGTAGAAGCGCGCGGTCTGCAGCTTGGCGGTGTAGAAGCCTTCTTCGGTGGTGCCGGCAGCCAGTTTCTCAGCAGCCAGGCGGGCCATGTCGGCCCAGAAGTAGGCCAGGCAGGCGTAGCCGGAGTACATCAGGTAATCCACCGAAGCGGCACCAACTTCTTCGCGGTCTTTCATGGCCGCCATGCCGACCTTCATGGTCAACTCGCCCCACTCCTTGTTCAGTGCCGCCAGCGGTGCAACGAATTCTTGTACCGCTTCGTTGCCTTCGTTGGCCTGGCAGAACTTGTGGACGATCTTGGTGAAGCCCTTCAGCGCTTCGCCTTGGGTCATCAGCACTTTACGGCCCAGCAGGTCGAGGGCCTGGATACCGGTGGTGCCTTCGTACAGCATCGAAATGCGGCTGTCGCGAACGTTCTGCTCCATGCCCCACTCGGCGATGAAGCCGTGGCCGCCGTAGATTTGCACGCCGTGGTTGGCGGCTTCAAAACCGACTTCGGTCATGAACGCCTTGGCAATCGGGGTCATGAACGCCAGCAGTGCGTCAGCCTGTTTCTTGGCTTCGTCGTCGGTGCCGTACTTGACCACGTCAACCTGTTTGGCGGTGAAGTACACCATCGCGCGGTTGCCTTCGGCGAAGGCTTTCATGGTCAGCAGCATGCGGCGCACGTCAGGGTGCACGATGATCGGGTCGGCCGCCTTGTCCGGCGCTTTCGGGCCAGTCAGGGAGCGCATTTGCAGGCGGTCACGAGCGTATTTCAGGCCGCCCTGGAAGCCGATTTCAGCGTGGGACAGGCCTTGCAGCGCGGTACCCAGGCGAGCGGTGTTCATAAAGGTGAACATGCAGTTCAGGCCTTTGTTCGGCGGGCCGATCAGGAAACCAGTGGCCGCGTCGAAGTTCATCACGCAGGTGGCGTTACCGTGGATGCCCATCTTGTGTTCCAGGGAGCCACAGGACACCGCGTTGCGCTCGCCAATCGAACCCTCGGCGTTCGGTACGAACTTGGGAACGATGAACAGCGAAATGCCTTTGGTGCCAGCCGGTGCGTCCGGCAGGCGGGCCAGCACGATGTGGACGATGTTGTCGGCCATGTCGTGTTCGCCGGCCGAGATGAAGATCTTGGTGCCGGAAACCTTGTAGGAACCATCTGCCTGAGGCTCGGCCTTGGTGCGCAGCATGCCGAGGTCGGTGCCGCAGTGCGGCTCGGTCAGGCACATGGTGCCAGTCCACTCACCCGACACCAACTTGGTCAGGTAAGCCTCTTGCTGCTCGGGGGTGCCGTGCTCGGAAATGGTGTTCATCGCGCCGTGCGACAAGCCCGGGTACATGCCCCACGACCAGTTGGCTTCGCCGACCATTTCGCTGACTGCCAGGCCCAGGGACTCCGGCAGGCCTTGGCCACCGTGCGCCACGTCGTGGGCCAGGCTTGGCCAGCCGCCTTCGACGAATTGTTTGTAGGCTTCTTTGAAACCGGTAGGGGTCTTAACGCCTGACTCGCTCCAGGTGCAACCTTCGATGTCACCCACGCGGTTCAGCGGTGCCAGTACCTGCTCACAGAACTTGGCGCCTTCTTCGAGAATGGCGTCAACCATGTCCGGGGTAGCGTCCTGGCAAGCCGGCAGGCTCTGATAGTGCGCTTCATAGCCGAGCAGTTCGTCACGAACGAAGCGAATATCACGCAAGGGGGCCTTGTAGTCAGGCATAGCGATAAACCTCTGCTGATGTATCTGGGATGAACAACCGCGTGGATTGTTGTAGCGGTCAAACAGTTGTTTGAAACATACGTTTACGACCTATCCTTGTCAAGCGTCGTGCAAATGCCGTTTGTCATGACGCAGGTCAACGTCAGGCACGGCAAGGCCTGCAGCGAAATGCCGCATGGAGTTCCAAGGGTTTAGAAGGAATCGAGGGTGACGGGGATCAGGGTGGGAGCTGGCTTGCCTGCGATGCAGGCGCCACGGTGCTTCAGGAGGATTGGGGCGACATTATCGCAGGCAAGCCAGCTCCCACAGAGAACCTGGAGAGCGCAATATTCAAGCGTAGGTATCGATCAACGTGCCGAGCATTTCGTCGGAAGCCTTGGCCACTTTGGCGCCCAGTTCTACTTGGAACTTGCCTTGGGCCATCTCGACCATATTGCTTGCCGAGTTGCTTGCCTGATTGGCGTCTACCGAACGCAAACGATCATTTTGCGCGTCCGAAGGCTGGGTAGTAGCGGCGCTGGCGATCTTGCCGGCGGCCTGGTCGACACGGTTCTGCCCGGTCTGAATCGCGCTCAGCCCCGAGTAAAACGCACTGCTGCCAGAGATTTCCATGGCGTGAACCTGCCTGAAAGAGAATCGTGAAATCTTATTGAAGCAGACATACCGGCAAAAGGCCCGTTAAAAACACTAATGGCATAATGCCTTATTGATAGGCAAAACTAGTCAAGCAGGTCCAGTTGCAAGTACCCGGCGACCGCCTCGGCGCTGGGATGCTTGAGCTTGGGCACCCTTCCCAGGCATGGCGCGGGAAGTCGTTCAGCCAGGGTCGCGAGGTTTTCTTCCAGACGAGAGGTCTTCGGATCGATGATATTCGCTACCCAGCCCGCCAGCGGCAAACCGTCCCGGGCGATGGCTTCGGCGGTCAGCAACGCATGGCTGATGCAACCCAGCCGCACGCCCACTACCAGAATCACCGGCAGCTTCAATGCCTGGGCCAGGTCCGACAGATTGTCCTGATCCGCCAAGGGCACACGCCAACCGCCCGCGCCTTCAATCAAGGTGAAGTCTGCCTGTTTGGCCAGAATATGCTGCATGGGCTTCAACAACGACTGCACCGTCAGTGCCACACCGGCCTCGCGGGCTGCCAGATGCGGCGCGATGGCCGGCTCGAACGCCACCGGATTGACCTCGGCATAGGTCAAA
Source organism: Pseudomonas sp. AN3A02 (assembly GCF_011765255.1). NCBI lineage: Bacteria > Pseudomonadati > Pseudomonadota > Gammaproteobacteria > Pseudomonadales > Pseudomonadaceae > Pseudomonas > Pseudomonas sp. AN3A02. The sequence goes on along the minus strand of NZ_JAARNI010000003.1, from coordinate 500,062 downwards.
GGCAGCGAGCATTCAGCCAGCAACGCCAAGGCATCCGAATTGCGCAGGCCCTTGGGCGTCAGTTGGCAGCCCGAGGCCACCGGCTTGCCCGCCGCAGTGCTTTTGCCGGCTTGCCGCGCGGCATGCAGCAGGCCGGCGGCGATGGTGGTCTTGCCGACGTCGGTGTCGGTCCCCGTGATGAAGTAAGCGGCATTCATAGAGGTTTCTCCAGGACGGCGTACACCACTTGATAAGTCGCCGGCAGGCCCTGGGCCTGGCGGAACTGCTCGTAGGCTTGCACCAGTGCAACAATCCGCGCCCGACCCGTCAAGCCTCCGGGGCGCCCCGGGTTCAGATTGTGCGCACCCAATGCTTTCAGTTCGTGGGTCAGGCTGCGCACGTCGGGGTAGTGCAGCACATGGGGACACTGCTCCAGGCTGCGCACCCGCAAGCCACTGGCTGCGCACAGTTGCTCATAAGCACTGAACGGCCGGAAGCGGTTCACGTGAACCATGCCATCCGCCGCGCGCCAGCTTTCGCGCAACTCATCCAGCGTACCCACGCACAGGCTGGCAAACGCCAGCACGCCGCCGGGCTGCAACACACGACGCGCTTCGCTGAGTACTGCGGCAAAATCCGAACACCACTGCACGGCAAGGCTCGAATAGATCAGCCCGCAACTGGAATCCTGCAACGGCAAACGCTCGGCATCCCCAGCGATAAAATGTTGCGCGCCGCCCAAGGGCCGGGCGTGGTTGAGCATGCCCTCGGCAATGTCCAGGGCCACACCCTGGCTATCCGGAAATGACTGGCCCAGCACACGACTGAAATAACCCGTACCGCAGCCCAGATCCAGCCAGCGTTGCGGCGAAATACCATCGGGCAAACGCCGCAGCAGCTCGCTGCCCACCGCACGCTGCAACTCGGCAACACTGTCGTAACTGGCGGCTGCGCGGGAAAAGGAGGCCGCTACCTGGCGCTTGTCTGGCAAGCCGCCGGGCAACACATGGGACAAATCAGTCATCACCGCACTCATGCAAAAAAGCCTGGATGGCCCCCGCTACACCGTGGGGGTCCTCCAGTAGAAAAGCGTGACCGGCCTGTTCAATCAGGCCGATTTCAACATCGGGCAACAACGTCAGCAGATCACTGGCCGCCTCGGCGGGCACCAGGCCGTCCATGCCGGCAAACAGGTGCAACTGCGGGCCGCGAAAGGCCAGCAACGCCTCACGTGTATCCATCTGAGCGAGTAACTCAAGGCCGGTCATCAGGACCGGAGAAGGCGTATTCGGCGCCCCGCTGACCAACAAGCGCGCCAACCCGCGAGGATCTTCCGCGCCCTTGGCGCACAACAAACCAAAGCGCTTGAGCGTGACTTGAGAATCGGCATTGCAACCCGCGAGAAACGCATCGAAGGTTTCGCCGGGCATTGCGCTCGGCCAGCCGTCATGGGCGACAAAACACGGGTTACTGGCCAGAGTCACCAGGCCGCAGCAACGATCACCGCGGCGCGCTGCAAGCTCCGAAGCCAACATCCCGCCGAGGGACCAGCCGCCCAGCCAAGCGTTGTCCGGCAGGCTGGCGTCCAGTTCGTCGAGCCATTCGTCGAGGTCACTTGAAGCCAGCACCGGCAACGGTTCGATCTGCACCTGCAAGTGTTCATCCAGCCCCTGCAACGCCGCCGCCAACGGTTCCAGCGGCGAAATGCCGAGCCCCCAGCCAGGCAGCAATATCAGTCGATCACGCATGGTCGGGCTCCTGGCCTAACAAGCGGAAACACTCTTCCAATGCGTTTAACAATAGCTGCACCTGGGCTTCACTGTGGGCCGCCGTCAGGGTTACCCGCAGACGGGCGCTACCGGCAGGCACGGTCGGTGGCCGGATCGCGGTCACCATCAGCCCGCGCTCACGCAGCATCTGCGACAAACGCATCGCACGGGCACTGTCGCCAATCATGATCGGCTGGATCGGCGTGAAACTGTCCATCAGCTCGAGGCCGATCTGCTCGGCGCCCTGGCGGAATTGGCGGATCAGCCCATTGAGATGCTCACGGCGCCAATGCTCGGTGCGCAGCAGTTCCAGGCTTTTCAGCGTGGCGCAGGCCAGTGCCGGCGGTTGGCTGGTGGTGTAGATATACGGGCGGGCGAACTGGATCAGGCTTTCGATCAGCTCTTCGCTGCCCGCCACAAACGCGCCGGCAGTACCGAAGGCCTTGCCGAGGGTGCCCACCAGCACCGGCACATCTTCCAGGCTCAAGCCAAAATGCTCGACGATCCCGCCACCGTTGGCGCCCAAAGGCCCGAAGCCATGGGCGTCATCCACCATCAGCCATGCGCCCTTGGCACGGACTTCACGGGCCAGCGCCGGCAGCTCGGCCAGGTCGCCGTCCATGCTGAACACGCCATCGGTGACCACCAGCGTATTGCCGGTGGCTTTCTCCAGGCGCTTGGCCAGGCTGACGGCGTCGTTGTGCAGATAACGGTTGAAGCGCGCGCCGGAGAGCAAACCGGCATCCAGCAATGAGGCATGGTTGAGACGGTCTTCCAGCACCGTATCGCCCTGCCCCACCAGCGCCGTGACGGCTCCGAGGTTGGCCATGTAACCGGTGGTGAACAACAGCGCTCGCGGGCGACCGGTCAGGTCTGCGAGGGCCTCTTCCAGTTCATGGTGCGGCGTGCTGTGACCAATCACCAGATGGGAAGCGCCGCCACCGACACCCCAACGCGCTGCGCCCGCGCGCCAGGCTTCAATCACTTGTGGGTGATTGGCCAGGCCCAGGTAATCGTTGTTGCAGAACGCCAGCAACGGCTGGCCATCGACCACCACTTCAGGGCCTTGCGGGCTCTGCAGCAGTGGACGTTGGCGGTACAGGTGTTCGGCACGACGAGCCGCAAGACGCGCGGCGAGATCGAAAGACATGCAGACCTCGGTAGATCAGGTTGAACGCGGTCAAAAATGTGGGAGCGGGCTTGCTCGCGAAAGCAGTGGATCAGTCAGCTTATGTATTGGCTGACACACCGCCTTCGCGAGCAAGCCCGCTCCCACATTTGGATGGCATTCCAAAGTGGACTTATCAAACAGCCGCGTTATAGAACTGCTCACTGCTCTTCTGCTCCACCAGCGCCTGCTCGATCGCCGCCTGGTGCACTTCATCGGAGTGCTCTTCGCGGGCTTCCGGCAAGATGCCCAGGCGCGAGAACAGTTGCATGTCCTTGTCCGCCTGCGGGTTGGCGGTGGTCAGCAGTTTGTCGCCGTAGAAAATCGAGTTGGCACCGGCAAAAAACGCCAGGGCCTGCATCTGCTCGTTCATCGCCTCACGCCCGGCCGACAGCCGCACATGGGACTGCGGCATCAGGATGCGCGCCACCGCCAGCATGCGGATGAAGTCGAACGGGTCGATGTCGTCGGCGTTTTCCAGCGGCGTGCCGGCGACTTTCACCAGCATGTTGATCGGCACCGATTCCGGATGCTCCGGCAGGTTGGCCAACTGGATCAAAAGGTTGGCGCGGTCGTCCAGCGACTCGCCCATGCCGAGGATGCCGCCCGAGCAGATCTTCATCCCCGAATCACGCACGTACGCCAGGGTTTGCAGGCGCTCACCGTAGGTACGAGTAGTGATGATTGAGCCGTAGAACTCCGGCGAGGTGTCGAGGTTGTGGTTGTAGTAGTCGAGGCCGGCCTGGGCCAGGGCTTCGGTCTGGTCCTGGTCGAGGCGGCCGAGGGTCATGCAGGTTTCCAGGCCCATGGCTTTCACGCCTTTGACCATTTCCAGCACGTAGGGCATGTCTTTGGCCGACGGATGCTTCCAGGCGGCGCCCATGCAGAAGCGGGTCGAACCGATGGCCTTGGCGCGGGCGGCCTCTTCGAGGACCTTCTGCACTTCCATCAGCTTCTCTTTTTCCAGGCCCGTGTTGTAGTGGCCCGACTGCGGACAATATTTGCAATCTTCCGGGCAGGCGCCGGTCTTGATCGACAGCAGCGTGGAAACCTGGACGCGGTTGGCGTCGAAATGCGCGCGGTGCACGGTCTGCGCCTGGAACAACAGGTCGTTGAAGGGCTGCACGAACAGCGCTTTGACTTCGGCTAAAGACCAATCGTGACGCAGGTTGGCAGTGATGCTGGCGCTCATGGGCGATTCCTTGATTATGCTTTGGCAAGCCCTGCGGGAAGTAATACCTACAGGCACGACACGGATGCTCAGCATATTTAAGGAAGATTCATGCACTGTCAACTTGAGAACAAACACGAGGTTTACATCTGGTTAAAAAACAACCAAGTCTGTTTGATCTGCGATGAAAGCAGTGAAACAGCCCATTCCATCTGCAACGCCTGCGAAACCGAACTGCCTTGGTTGATGGATCATTGCGAGGTGTGTGCGCTGCCGTTGCCCATGACAGGCCTGATATGCGGCCAATGCCTGAAGCGGCCACCGGCGTTTAAACAGGTGGTTGCACCCTGGACCTACAGCTTTCCCGTCGACAGCCTGATCAGCCGTTTCAAGCACCAGGCCCGATGGCCCCTCGGCCATTTGCTCGCGCACCTGCTGGGGCAGTTTCTGCAACACCGTTATGACGATGCCGAACTGACGCGCCCCGACTGCCTGCTGCCCGTGCCCTTGGCTCGCAAACGCCTGCGGGAACGGGGTTACAACCAGTCAGCCATGCTCGCGCGCTGGCTGAGCAAGGACCTGAATATCCCCTACGATGAGCACCTGCTGTTACGGCCTCATGAAACGGTGGCGCAACAGGACCTGGACGCCAAGACCCGCCAGCGCAACCTGCTCCAGGCCTTTGCCTTGGCGGACGGTGCGCAAATCAAAGGCCGGCACCTGGCGTTGATCGATGACGTACTGACTACCGGCGCCACCGCCAACAGCCTGGCCCGCCTATTGATGGACGCCGGCGCCCGACAGGTGGATGTGTATTGCCTGGCGCGAACGCCCAAGCCCGGCACATGACTTGACTCTCAAGCCCCCTGCCCGCAACGTCTGCCCATTCCATCGAAGCGTGTCCCCATGTCCCTGCCAACCCTCTTGAGCCAACACATCGTCCGTCGCCCCCAGCGCATTGCGCTGTTGCAACACATTGCCGAGCAGGGCTCCATCACCCGTGCGGCAAAGAGTGCCGGCCTGAGTTACAAGGCTGCCTGGGACGCCATCGACGAGCTGAACAACCTGGCGCAAAAGCCCCTGGTGGAACGCAGTGTCGGCGGCAAAGGCGGTGGCGGCGCCAAGCTGACGGCAGAGGGCGAACGGGTATTGCGCCTCTACCAGCGCTTGCAAGTGTTGCAAGCCCAGGTGCTGGATTCCGCCGAAGACGCCAGCGACTTCAACCTGCTGGGCCGCCTGATGCTGCGCACCAGCGCGCGCAACCAGTTGCATGGCAAGGTCATTGCCATCGACAGCCATGGCCGCAACGACCTGATTCGCCTGGAACTGGCCGGCGGGCTGAGCCTGGCTGCGCAGATCACCCACGACAGCACCTTGCATCTGGAGCTGGAGACCGGCACCGAAGTGGTGGCTCTGATCAAGGCCGGCTGGCTTGAAGTGCTGGCCGCCTCGCAGTCAGAAACACCTGGACACAATTGCCTGGAAGGAAAAATCGAGGCGATTCTCGACGCCGAAGACGGCCCCAGCGAGGTTCGTATCACTCTGCCCAATGGCCAGGTTTTATGTGCTCTGGCCCGGCCCGACGCGCTTGCGCAGATTAATGCCGCCAAAGGCATGCAGGTGAAGGTGCAGTTCTCCCCCAGCAACGTGCTGCTGGGCACCCCGGTGTAACGCTTCAAACTGCAACAATTTCGTCACGACCGCTCCCTAAGGTGTCTGCAAAAACCCGCAGGGAGCCTGAAATGAGCCTATTAGAAGAAAACCAAGCCACCGACCTGGAACAGATGGTCGGCCTCACCCGTCGGCGTTTTATCGGCGCCGGCGCCCTGTGCGGTGCCGCGATGTTTCTCGGCGGCAACCTGCTGACCCGCAGCGCCCTGGCGGTCAACGCCGCAGCAAACAGCCCACTACTGGGTTTCACCAGCATCGCCGCAGCCACCAGCGACACCATCACCCTGCCGCCCGGCTACAGCGCCTCGGTACTGATCAGCTGGGGCCAGCCGCTGCACAAGAATGCGCCGGCCTTCGACCCCAGCGGTAACGGCACCGCTAAGGCCCAGGAACAACAGTTCGGCGACAACAACGACGGCATGAGCCTGTTCGCCTTCCCCGGTGACGACAACCGCGCGCTGATGGCGATCAACAACGAATACACCAACTACCGCTACCTCTACGCCCACGGCGGCGCGCCGCAATCGGCTGAAGACGTGCGCAAGGCGCTGGCCAGCGAAGGCGTGTCGGTGATCGAAGTGCGGCGCAAAGGCGACACCTGGCAGTTCGTCCAGGACTCGCGCTACAACCGCCGCATCCACGGCAACTCGCCGATCCGCTTCGGTGGCCCGGCGGCGGGCCATGCCTGGCTGAAAACCAGCGCCGATAAAACCGGCAAGAAAGTCCTGGGCACCTTCCAGAACTGCGCCAACGGCAAGACCCCGTGGGGCACCTACCTGACCTGCGAAGAAAACTTCACCGACTGCTTCGGCAGCAGCAACCCGCAACAAACCTTCGACGCCGGGCAGAAACGCTACGGTGTGGTGGCCGCGAGCAAAGACATCAACTGGCACCCCCACGACCCGCGCTTCGACATGGCCAAGAACCCCAACGAACTCAATCGCCATGGCTGGGTGGTGGAAATCGACCCGTTCGACCCGCAATCCACACCGGTCAAACGCACCGCTCTGGGTCGCTTCAAGCACGAAAACGCCGCCCTGGCGGAAACCCGCGACGGCCGCGCCGTGGTGTACATGGGCGACGACGAACGCGGCGAGTTCATCTACAAGTTCATCAGCCGCGACAAGATCAATCACAAGAACCCCAAGGCCAACAAGGACCTGCTGGACCACGGCACCTTGTACGTGGCGATCTTCGACGCGGGCGACGGCAATGCCGACCATCCCAAGGGCCAGGGCCAATGGGTCGAACTGACCTACGGCAAGAATGGCATCGATGCCAACAGCGGTTTTGCCAGCCAGGCCGAAGTGCTGATCCACGCACGCCTCGCCGCCAGCGTGGTGAAAGCCACCCGCATGGACCGCCCGGAATGGATCGTGGTCAGCCCCACCGACGGCCAGGTGTATTGCACCCTGACCAACAACGCCAAGCGCGGCGAAGACGGCCAGCCGGTCGGCGGCCCGAACCCGCGGGAGAAAAACGTCTACGGGCAGATCCTGCGCTGGAAGGCCAACGCCAATGACCATGGCGCGCCGGATTTCAGCTGGGATTTGTTTGTGGTGGCCGGTAACCCGGCGCTGCATGCCGGGACGCCAAAGGGCGGCTCGTCCAACATCAACCCGCAGAACATGTTCAACAGCCCGGATGGGCTGGGTTTCGACAAGGCCGGGCGGTTGTGGATCCTGACCGATGGCGACTACAGCAACGGTGGCGACTTTGCCGGGATGGGTAACAACCAGATGCTGTGTGCCGACCCGTCGACCGGTGAGATTCGCCGGTTCATGGTGGGGCCGGTGGCCTGTGAAGTGACCGGAATCAGCTTCTCGCCGGACCAGAAAACCCTGTTTGTGGGGATTCAGCATCCGGGGGAAACCGGTGGTTCGACCTGGCCGGAGCACCTGCCGAATGGCAAGCCACGGTCGTCGGTGATGGCGATTCGTCGGGATGATGGCGGGATCGTCGGCGCCTGATAAGGCCTCTTCGCGAGCAAGCCCGCTCCCACATTAAACCGAGTCCTGGCTTTGGAATGCGGTCAAATGTGGGAGCGGGCTTGCTCGCGAAGGCGTCAGAACAGTCACCACCTATCCAACCCTGGGTGCGTTACCATACCCGGCCGGACGCGGCGCCCTGCTGCGCGCAGGAGTTCGCATGGCACACCCGTTTGAAACACTGACCCCTGACCTGGTGCTCGACGCTGTCGAAAGCATCGGTTTCCTCAGCGACGCCCGCATCCTCGCGCTCAACAGCTACGAAAACCGTGTGTACCAGGTCGGCATCGAAGACTCCGAGCCCTTGATCGCCAAGTTCTACCGCCCACAGCGCTGGACCAACGAGGCGATCCTCGAAGAACACAGCTTCACCTTCGAACTGGCCGAGTGCGAAGTGCCGGTAGTGGCGCCGATGATTCACAACGGTGAAAGCCTGTTCGAACACGCCGGTTTCCGCTTCACCCTGTTCCCGCGCCGGGGTGGCCGCGCGCCGGAGCCGGGCAACCTCGACCAGCTGTACCGTCTTGGCCAACTGCTCGGGCGTCTGCACGCCGTCGGTTCAACCCGGCCCTTCGAGCACCGCGAAGCCCTGGGCGTGAAGAATTTCGGTCACGACTCCCTGAACACCCTGCTGGAAGGCAACTTCATTCCTCGCAGCCTGCTGCCGGCCTACGAGTCCGTGGCCCGCGACCTGCTCAAGCGCGTGGAAGAGGTCTACAAGGCCACGCCCCACAAGAACATCCGCATGCACGGCGATTGCCACCCCGGCAACATGATGTGCCGCGACGAGATGTTCCACATCGTCGACCTCGATGACTGCCGCATGGGCCCTGCCGTTCAGGACCTGTGGATGATGCTCGCCGGTGACCGTCAGGAATGCCTGGGGCAGCTGTCGGAATTGATGGACGGCTACCAGGAATTCCACGACTTCGACCCACGCGAACTGGCCCTGATCGAACCGCTGCGCGCCCTGCGCCTGATGCACTACAGCGCCTGGCTCGCACGGCGCTGGGACGACCCGGCGTTCCCCCATAGCTTCCCGTGGTTCGGCAGCGAACGTTACTGGGGCGACCAAGTGCTGGCGTTGCGTGAGCAGTTGTCGGCGCTCAACGAAGAACCGTTGAAGCTGTTCTGATCCCTACCGTCTGGGCCCTGACCTTGGGCCCTACACTTTCAACACACATCCCCTGACAAATATCCTTACAATCGCGGCTTTGTTAGCTGCCTAAGCAAGGATTCTGCATGCAAGCCGCCAACCCCCGTCGCGGGTACATATTGGGCCTGAGTGCCTACGTCATCTGGGGCCTGTTCCCGATCTACTTCAAAGCCATCGCCAGCGTTCCCGCCGCAGAAATCATCGTCAATCGCGTGCTGTGGTCGGCGCTGTTCGGCAGTTTGCTGCTGATGGTCTGGAAACACCCGGGCTGGTTTCGCGAACTGCGGGACAATCCCAAGCGCCTGGCGATCCTGGCCCTGAGCGGCACCTTGATCGCAGCCAACTGGCTGACCTATGTGTGGTCGGTGAACAGTGGCCGCATGCTCGAGGCCAGTCTCGGTTACTACATCAACCCGCTGGTGAACGTGCTGCTGGGCATGGTGATCCTGGGTGAGCGCCTGCGCCGCCTGCAATGGGTCGCCGTCGGGCTGGCTGCCGTGGGTGTGGCGCAACAGGTGTGGCAAGTCGGCAGCTTGCCGTGGGTGTCCCTGGTACTGGCAGCCACCTTTGGTTTCTACGGTTTGATCCGCAAGCAGGCGCCGGTCAAGGCACTGCCCGGGCTGGTAGTGGAAACCTGGATGTTGGTGCCGATTGCCATTGCATGGCTGCTGTTCAACCCGTCTGCCCACAGTGCACAGATGGAATTCTGGAGCACCTCCGAGGCGTGGTGGCTGGTGGCCGCTGGCCCGGTGACGCTGATCCCGCTGGTATGTTTCAACGCCGCCGCGCGGCATTTGCCCTACACCGCCCTGGGTTTCCTGCAATACGTGGCACCGACCTTGGTGCTGCTGGAAGCGGTGTTGCTGTTCAATGAACACCTGGCGCCGGCCACGTTGATCGCCTTCTGCTTTATCTGGGCCGGCCTGGTGGTTTACAGCCTCGACGCGTGGCTGACCATGCGGAAAAACTGATCAAATAACGTACAAACCCCTGCAAGCCGCAGCCGGCGCGGCTTGCAGGCATTCACCCCAAGGTTATCCACAGCCTGATCCCCGGCGTTTGTGCACAAGCCCTTGAAACTGCTCGTTTTTTGCTCAATCCACGCAGAGCCACGGCCCGCCTGGGCTGGACACGGGTCTCTACAGGTTATCCACAGGCCCATGCAAGATTTCCATGCATAACCTTGTGGGCAACTATTCCTCGCTGCGCAGTTCCAGCTCCACCATCAGGTCGTCTGCCAGGGTTTCCAATGCTGCCTGCAAGGTCTCCAACGGCAGTGTCAAAGGCACCGCCAACAAGGCTTCGGCGTGAAACAGCGGGTCACTGCTCATGGGTGCCGGGCGCACGTCGGTGATCAGGCGCTCCAGGTTGACGCCCTGCTTGCTGAGCAGCGCGGTGATGTCGCGAACAATCCCCGGCCGGTCATTGCCCACCAGCGCCATCGCGATCGGTTGCGACTCACTGGCGGCGACCGAACTGCTTTCGCCCAGCAGTACGCGAATGCCGTGGGTGGACAAGTCTTCCAGCGCCCCAATCAAATCCAGACGATTTTCCGCCGGCACGCTCACCCGCAAGATCCCGGCAAACTGCCCGGCCATATGCGCCATTCGGCTTTCCAGCCAGTTGCCGCCGTGGGACGCGATGCATTGGGCGATGCGTTCGACCACGCCGGGTTTGTCCGGGGCGATGACAGTCAGTACGAGATGGTCCATGGTGTCGTCCTCTTCTTATGATTCTGTAGGAGCGAGCTTGCTCGCGAAGAACGTGAGAGCACCGTTGGGTGTCAGGCATCCCGCGTTATCGTTAACGACCTTCGCGAGCAAGCTCGCTCCTACAAGGTGGACGCAGGCGCCCGCGAAAACAAATCGTGTACCATTTTTATATTTATCTGGAACAATCTAATAGTTTTTTGAGAACATCCCGTACCCCACTGTGACCGTACGACCAAAGTGGGTCGCTAAACGACGTATTTAGTCTAATTTTCACAACCGCAACTCATCATGTAGTATGCCCAATCGCGCACTACATAACGTTAGGTCGATGTCTGCCAAGGCAACCACGCACCGCGACGCAGCCCGCCCAGCCGCCTTCAACGGCATGTACTGGTGCAGCGTGTTCACGGTTTACATGGCCAGAGGCTTCATTGGTAAATTGAAAAGCTGAAAAGCGCATAAGCTCCGCAGAGTGAGGCAAGCAATGACTGAACACGTTCAAGTCGGTGGCCTGCAGGTCGCCAAAGTCCTGTTCGACTTCGTGAACAACGAAGCCATTCCTGGTACCGGCATTACCGCCGACCAGTTCTGGGCCGGTGCCGACAAGGTCATCCATGACCTGGCGCCGAAGAACAAAGCCCTACTCGCCAAACGCGACGATTTTCAAGTGCGGATCGACACCTGGCACCAGGCACACGCCGGCCAGGCCCACGACGCCGTGGCCTACAAAGCCTTCCTTCAAGATATCGGATACCTGCTGCCAGAAGCCGCGGATTTCCAGGCTTCGACCCAAAACGTCGATGAAGAAATTGCCCACATGGCCGGCCCGCAGCTGGTAGTGCCGGTGATGAACGCCCGTTTCGCCCTCAACGCCTCGAATGCGCGCTGGGGTTCGCTGTATGACGCGCTGTATGGCACCGATGCCATCAGCGAAGCCGACGGCGCCGAGAAGGGCAAAGGCTACAACAAGGTGCGTGGCGACAAAGTCATCGCCTTCGCCCGCGCCTTCCTCGACGAAGCCGCACCACTGGCTGCCGGCAGCCACGTGGATTCCACCGGCTACAAGATCGCCGACGGCAAGCTGGTGGTCAGCCTCAAGGGCGGCAGCAACACCGGCCTGCGCAGCGATGCGCAACTGATCGGCTACCAGGGCGACGCTGCCAAGCCGACTGCCATCCTGCTGAAACACAACGGCCTGCACTTCGAAATCCAGATCGACGCCAGCACCCCGGTCGGCCAGACCGACGCCGCCGGCGTGAAAGACGTGCTGATGGAAGCCGCCCTGACCACCATCATGGACTGCGAAGACTCCGTCGCTGCCGTCGATGCCGATGACAAGGTGGTGATCTACCGCAACTGGCTGGGCCTGATGAAGGGCGATCTGTCGGAAGAAGTCGCCAAGGGTGGCAAGACCTTTACCCGCACCATGAATGCCGACCGCGTTTACACCGGTGCTGACGGCAAAGAAGTGACCCTGCACGGTCGTTCGCTGCTGTTCGTGCGTAACGTTGGCCACTTGATGACCATCGACGCAATTCTCGACAAAGACGGCAACGAAGTGCCGGAAGGCATTCTCGACGGCCTGCTCACCAGCCTGTCGGCGATCCACAGCCTCAACGGTAACAACAGCCGCAAGAACAGCCGCACCGGCTCGGTCTACATCGTTAAACCGAAGATGCACGGCCCGGAAGAAGCTGCGTTCACCAACGAGCTGTTCGGCCGTATCGAAGACGTACTGAAGCTGCCACGCAACACCCTCAAAGTCGGGATCATGGACGAGGAGCGCCGCACCACGGTCAACCTCAAGGCCTGCATCAAGGCGGCCAGCGAGCGTGTGGTGTTTATCAACACCGGCTTCCTCGACCGTACCGGCGATGAAATCCACACATCCATGGAAGCTGGCGCGATGGTGCGCAAGGCCGCCATGAAGGCCGAGAAGTGGATCGGCGCCTACGAAAACTGGAACGTCGATATCGGCTTGAGCACCGGCCTGCAAGGCCGCGCACAAATCGGTAAAGGCATGTGGGCGATGCCCGACCTGATGGCCGCCATGCTTGAGCAGAAAATTGCTCACCCGCTGGCCGGCGCCAACACGGCGTGGGTTCCTTCGCCAACGGCGGCTGCGCTGCACGCGCTGCACTACCACAAGGTCGACGTATTCGCCCGCCAGGCCGAGCTGGCCAAGCGCGAACGTGCTTCGGTGGACGATATCCTGACCATTCCTCTGGCTCAGAATACCGATTGGTCCGACGAAGAAATCCGCAACGAACTGGACAACAACGCCCAGGGCATCCTCGGTTACGTGGTGCGCTGGATCGACCAGGGCGTGGGTTGTTCGAAAGTGCCGGACATCAACGACGTCGGCCTGATGGAAGACCGCGCCACCCTGCGTATCTCCAGCCAGCACATCGCCAACTGGTTGCGCCATGGCATCGTCAATGAAGCCCAGGTGATGGAAAGCCTCAAGCGCATGGCGCCGGTGGTGGACCGTCAGAACGCCGGTGACGCGCTGTATCGCCCGCTGGCTCCGGATTTCGACAGCAACATCGCGTTCCAGGCGGCGGTGGAGTTGGTGATTGAAGGGACCAAGCAACCGAACGGGTACACCGAGCCGGTATTGCACCGTCGGCGTCGGGAGTTCAAGGCCAAAAATGGCTTGTAACTAATCGCTGGAAACGAAAAAGCCCTGATCGAAAGATCAGGGCTTTTTTTGTGGCGGCGCTTTTACTGCGCCATCCCCAACTCCCGCTTCACCATCTTCGCCAGCTTCACGCTATCAATCGGCTTGAGCAAAAAGTCCACCACGCTCAAATGCATCGCATCGATCACATCCGGCGCTTCGGCGTCCCCCGACATGATGATGATCGGCAGTGCCGCCCGGGTGGACCCGCGCACCTGGCGAATCAATTGCAACCCGTTGCTCGGTGCCATGCGCAGGTCGGTGATCAGCAAGCCAATGGAGCTGGTGGAGCTCAACAAGTCCCATGCCGACTCGCCGCTGTCGGCGGTCATGCAGCGAATGCCGTCAAGGCCAAGAATTTCTGCCAGCAGTTCACGCGCGTCCTTGTCGTCATCCACGATCAAAACCCGTTGTGGCGGTAAATCAGGCTCCTGCATAACCGCGCTCAGGGCCTCGCGCTCGGCGTCACTCAAAATATCGTGGTCGGACATACGTTTCTCGGCAGTTCTGATCAATCTCCCAGCACAGAAGTCAGACATCACCGGAAGGGCGAACAATGTGCACTTCGTCGGAAAGTTTGCCTAGTGGGCGTTCTACGGGGTTTGGACGATATTCATGTAAGGTTTTTCCCTAGTCAGTGAGGGCGAATCGCTACCTAGACTTACGTCCAATGGGCACCCGCAGCGCAGGAGCCGACCATGAGGCACGATAACGACAAAAAAACTGCGGTCATAGGTATGAGTAAAGCTGATGCTTTCACACAAGCGGGGAAAACCGCTGTGTTGCAGAACATCCACGGCACCCTGCAATTCCTGCAACGCTTCCCACCGTTCAACCAGATGGAAAACACCCACCTGGGATTTCTGGTAGAGCAGTGCCAATTGCGCTTCTACGCCCCCGGCGAAAGTATCCTCAAGCCGTCGGGCGGGCCGGTGGAACACTTCTATATCGTCAAGCAAGGGCGCGTGGTCGGCGAGCGCCCCGACTCGGCCGAAACCACCTTTGAAATCACCACCGGTGAATGTTTTCCGCTGGCGGCGTTGCTCGGGGAACGGGCGACCCGCACCGAGCATAAAGCCGCCGAAGACACCTTCTGCCTGCAACTGAACAAGCCGGCCTTTATCAAGCTGTTCGCCCTTTCCAGCGCCTTCCGCGACTTCGCTTTGCGCGGAGTGAGCAGCCTGCTGGACCAGGTCAACCAGCAAGTCCAGCAAAAGGCCGTGGAAACCCTCGGCACGCAATACTCGCTGAACACCCGCCTGGGCGAATTGGCCATGCGTCACCCGGTGACCTGCAGCCCGCTGACGCCGCTGCGTGAAGCGGTCACGCAAATGCACGAGCAACAAGTCGGCAGCATCGTGATCGTGGATGAGCACAAGGCGCCCCTGGGGATTTTCACCCTGCGGGACCTGCGCCAGGTGGTGGCCGACGGCACCAGTGATTTCAACCAGAGCATCAAGCGCCATATGACCCAGGCGCCGTTCTTCCTCACCCCGGACCACAGCGCCTTCGACGCCGCGATCGCGATGACCGAACGGCATATTGCCCACGTGTGCCTGGTCAAGGATCAGCGTCTGTGCGGCGTAGTCTCCGAACGTGATCTGTTTTCCCTGCAACGGGTAGATCTGGTGCACCTCGCGCGCACCATTCGCAATGCGCCCAGGGTCGAAAACCTGGTGGCGATCCGTGGCGAAATCGGCCAGTTGGTGGAGCGCATGCTCGCCCACGGTGCTTCGTCCACGCAGATCACCCACATCATCACCTTGCTCAACGACCACACGGTGTGCCGCGTCATCGAGCTGACCCTGGCCGAAAAAGGCGACCCCGGCGTGCCGTTCAGCTGGTTGTGTTTCGGCAGCGAGGGTCGCCGCGAACAAACGCTGTATACCGACCAGGACAACGGCATTCTGTTCGAAGCCAAGGACGCCGCCGAAGCCGCCGAGATTCGTGGCCGCCTGCTGCCTCTGGCACAGCAGATCAACCAAAGCCTGGCGCTGTGCGGCTTTACCCTGTGCAAGGGCAACATAATGGCCGGCAACCCTGAGCTGTGCCTGTCCCGGGCGGAATGGGCGCGGCGTTTTGCCGGGTTTATTCGCGAGGCAACGCCAGAGAACCTGCTGGGTTCGAGTATCTATTTTGATTTGCGGGTGGTCTGGGGCGATGAGCAAGGGTGCGAGCAATTGCGCCAGGGCATTCTCGACCAGGTGGCAGACAACCGTTTGTTCCAGCGCATGCTGGCTGAAAACGCATTGCGCCAGCGCCCGCCGGTGGGGCGTTTCCGGGATTTCGTGCTGACGCGCAAAGGCGCAGACAAGGCGACACTCGACCTCAAGGTGCAAGGCCTCACGCCCTTTGTCGACGGCGCCCGGCTGCTGGCATTGGCCAATGGCATCAGCGCCATCAACACCCTGGAGCGCTTGCGCCAACTGGTGGCCAAGGAAGTCATCGAACGCCTGGACGGCGCGGCGTATGAAGAGGCCTACCACTTTATCCAACAAACCCGCATGCAGCAGCACCAACTGCAAACCCGCGAGAACCTGCCCTATTCCAACCGCGTCGACCCCGACAGCCTCAACCATCTGGACCGGCGCATCCTGCGCGAATCCCTGCGCCAGGCCCAACGCCTGCAAAGCAGCCTGACCTTGCGGTATCAGCTGTGAGCTTGTTTGGCTGGCTGCGTAAAACCAAACCTGGCCTGGACGCAGCGCAACAGCGGCGGGTTGAGCAATTGCCCAAACCTCGAGAGCTGGGGGACGGATCGCTGCGGGACCAGCGTTGGGTGGTGGTGGACCTGGAAACCAGTGGCCTGAACCTCAATCGGGACCAAGTGCTTTCCATCGGCGCGGTGGTGATCGAGGACGGCGCGGTGGACTTTTCCCAACTGTTCGAACGCACCCTGCAACGGGCCGAGACCAAGCTCAGCCCCAGTGTGCTGATCCACGGCCTGGGCCCCAGCGCCATCGCGGCGGGCAGTGATCCGGCTGAAGCGTTGATGGACTTTATGGAGTTTGTCGGTGACAGCCCGCTGCTGGCGTTTCATGCGCCCTTCGATCAACACATGCTGTGCCGGGCACTCAAGGACAGCCTGGGCTATCGCTTGAACCACCCTTTCCTGGACGTGGCCGACATCGCCCCGCTGCTGTGCCCTGATGCCAATATCCGCGAAGCCGGACTGGATGACTGGATCACGCATTTCAAGCTGCAAGTGGGCGAGCGCCATCATGCCAGTGCGGATGCGTTGGCAACGGCAGAGTTGATGTTGATTTTGTTCAGCCGCGCACGGCAGCAGCAGATCGACAGCCCGCACGCGTTACAACAGCGCCTGGGCCAATGGAAACGCCGCAAGCAAGCGCCCTCATTCTAATTGTGGCGAGGGAGCTTGCTCCCGCCGGGGTGCGAAGCGCCCCCAAAATCAGCCAACCTATTTCCAGCTGAATAAATGCACTGCCTGGATTACGACTGCTGCGCAGGCGAGCGGGAGCAAGCTCCCTCGCCACAGTAAGCTGCATCATCATGATAGATATCATTACGCCGCCGCCCGACCAACGCCAATTGCACCCGCCTTACACCTCTGCCACAATCGCGAATAATTCTCGTTAGTTTAAACTTTCCGATCGGTGTCGCCTTGTCGTCAATCCAAAGTCCCCACAGTGAGCTTGTTGGCGCGTTATACCGCGACCATCGCAGCTGGCTGTTGGCGTGGCTGCGACGCAATATGGCCTGCCCCAGCCGTGCCGAAGACCTGAGCCAGGACACCTTCATGCGCCTGCTGGGCCGTGAAGAACTGCGCGAACCCCGCGAGCCGCGGGCCTTCCTGGTGGCCATCGCCAAGGGCCTGCTGTTCGACTACTTCCGCCGCGCCGCGCTGGAACAGGCTTACCTCACCGAGCTGATGCTGATCCCGGAAAGCGAGCACCCGTCACCGGAAGAGCAGCAACTGATCCTCGAAGACCTCAAGGCCATCGACCGCCTGCTGGGCAAACTCTCGAGCAAAGCCCGCGCGGCCTTCCTCTATAACCGCCTGGATGGCATGGGCCACGCCGAAATCGCCCAGCGCCTCGGGGTTTCCGTGCCTAGGGTGCGGCAATACCTGGCCCAAGGCATTCGCCAGTGCTACATCGCCCTGTATGGCGAGCCGCTGTGAGCCCGGTCAGCTCCAAGCCGGTCTCGGCACGGGTGCTCGACGCCGCCATTGCCTGGCAACTGTCCCTCGATTCGGGCGACGGCAGCGCCGTGGAACAGGAAGAATTCGCCAAATGGCTGGCCAGCAATGAAGAACACGCCCGGGCCTGGCGCCAACTGGGCATGCTCGATCAGCGTTTCAGCGTGGCTTCGGGCCCGGCCCGTGCGGCACTGTTGCAGTCACGCGAAGGCATTCGTCGCCGCGTGCGCAAGCTCGGCAGCGGCCTGGCCAGCGTGGTGCTGGTGTGCGGCCTGGTGCTCTTCGCCGGCCAGCGCTACATGCCGCTCAACTATTGGCTGGCCGACCAGCGCACCGCCACCGGCGAACAGCGCACGCTGAAGCTGGCGGACGGTACGGTGATCAACCTCAATACCCACAGCGCCATCGACGTGCGCTTCGACGAGAAACGTCGAGTGATCGTGTTGCAGGAAGGCGAGATCCTCGTCGAGACCGGCCACAACGACGCCCGCCCGTTTTTTGTCGAAACCCGCGAAGGCAGCCTGCGCGCCTTGGGCACGCGGTTTATCGTCAAGCGCGAAGAGGACGGCACGCGCCTCAGCGTGTTGCAGTCTGCCGTCGGCGCGCAGCCTGAGGCGTTGCATCAGGAGCAGATCTTCAAGGAAGGCCAGCAAGTACTGATGCGCCGCGACGGCCTCGGCCCGATGCTGGCTGTCAGCCCCGGCACCGACGCCTGGACGCGCGGCATGCTGGTGGTAGACAACGCGCGCCTCGGTGATGTGATTGAGGAACTGAGCCGCTACCGCACCGGGTACCTGGGTGTGGATAAACAGGTGGCCGACCTGCGGATCACCGGCAGCTTCCCGCTGCACGACACCGACTTGGCGCTGAATGCACTGCTGCCGACCTTGCCCGTGCAAATCGAGCAGCACACCCCATGGTGGGTCACCGTAAAGGCCAAGCCGCCCACGCAATAGCCGCTACGGAAAATAGCGCCTGGAGCCACCGATGCGGGCCAAATAGAAATTATTTTCATTCGGCCCTATCACTTTCTGCATCTCGTTCGGCACATAGGCAATTGAGAAATATTTCCATTCAGGAGCCGCCCTATGTCCCGCACGCTAGACACCTTGTTGCGCCCCAGCCTGTTAGCCGTGGCCATTGCCCTCAGCGCCCCGCTGGCCAGCACTCAGTTGATCGCCGCCGAACAGGCGTCCAGCGTGCGCGCGTACAACCTGCCGGCAGCGCCGCTGTCCACCACCCTGAACCAGATCGCCAGCCAGGCTGGTTTGGCGCTCACGCTGAATCCAGGGTTGGCGTCGGGCAAGACGTCCGCGCCGGTGAAAGGGCAATTCGATGCACAGGGCGCGTTGCGTGAAGCGTTGCGTGGGACCGGGCTGCAACTGGAGCAAAGCAGTGCGGGCACGTTCAGCCTGGTAGCGATTCCGGATGGGGTTGTGGCGTTGCCGGAGACCAGTATCACCGGGCAGGCGGATGCGGAAAGTGCGTGGGGGCCGGTGGAGGGTTACCTGGCGTCTCGTACCGCTGCCGGCACCAAGACCGATACTGCTCTGGTCGAAGCCCCGCGTTCGATTTCCGTCGCCACTCGCCAGCAAATGCAGGACCGCAACGTCCAGAACCTGGATGACGCCGTCAAATACATGCCCGGCATCGTGTCCGCCAGCTACGGCAGTGACACCCGCTACGACTGGATGCGTGTTCGCGGCTTCGAACCTACCCAATTCCTCGACGGCCTGCCGCTGCCACGCGGCGTGTACGCCAACCCGAAAGCGGAAACCTGGAACCTCGACCGCCTCGCGCTGCTGCGTGGCCCAGCCTCATCGGTCTACGGCCAAACCCCGCCAGGCGGCCTGCTGGACATGGTCAGCCGACGTCCCAGCGCTGAATCGAGCAATGCTATCCAAGTGCAATACGGCAGCGACAACTACCGCCAGATCAACTTCGCCAGCAGCGGCAAGATTGATGATGAAGGCCAGTTTCTCTACGGCCTCAGCGGCGTGGTGCGCGATGCCGGCACCCAGGTCGATCACATTGACAACAAGCGCTACAACATCGCCCCCAGCCTGACGTGGAACATCGACACCGACACCAAGCTGACTTTCCTGTCGCAGTTCACCCGTGACGATACCGGCGCCACCAGCCAGTTTTTGCCGATTGTCGGCACCAAGATCCACTCGCCACTGGGCGAAGTGTCACACCACAAGAACCTGGGTGACCCGGACTACGAGTACTACGACCGCACCTACTACGCACTGGGCTATGCCTTTGAGCATCGCTTCAACGACACCTGGCAGTTCAAGCAGAACCTGCGCTACACCAAGTCGGAGCTGGCTTTCCAGCAACTGACCGTGGGTTCCTACGGCTACTCGACCATTGATGCCGAGGGTAATACCAGCCGCGGGTCGACCAACGTGGACGAAAACATCGGCCAGTTCGCCGTCGACAATAATTTCCAGGCTGACTTCGCCACCGGCGACATTACCCACACCGTGCTGCTCGGCCTGGATCACCAGCGCACCGACACCTCGTACCTGTCGATCTTCGGTGATGGCGGAACGGTCAACCTCTACAACCCGGTCAACACCACACCGGTGGTGCGCCCGGCGCGCTCCACGGCCTATTACGACTACAACCAGAAAACCATCCAGACCGGCCTATACGCCCAAGACCAAATGGCCTTGGACAAGTGGCGCTTGACCCTGGGCGGTCGTGAAGACTGGGTGCACCAAGGCACCACGTACTTCAACAAAAACGATGCGACCAACACTGATCGCAGCAAGAACTTCAGTGGCAACGCCGCGCTGAGCTATGTGTTCGATTCGGGCTTCGTGCCGTACCTCTCCTACGCCGAATCGTTCCAGCCAGCGAGCAACGCCAGCGTCTCGCCGACCGAGTCGTACAAACCCACCGAAGGCAAGCAATGGGAACTGGGGGTCAAGTACCAGCCGCCCGGCTCTAATACTCTGCTGAGTGCGGCCGTCTACGACCTGACCCAAAAGAACGTGCTGGTTACCAGCTTCGGTGCCGGTGGCCAGTCGATCACCAACCAGACCGGCGAAGTGAAGGTCAAGGGACTGGAGCTGGAAGCCGTATCTGACGTGACCGAGAACCTCAAGGTCATCGCTGCGTACACCTTGGCCAAATCCGAAGTTCAAAAAGGCCAATACAAAGGCAACCGCCTGCAACTGATGCCGAACCAGCAAGCGTCCCTGTGGACTGACTACACCTGGCACGCCGGTGTACTCGACGGCTTTGGTATTGGCGCGGGTGCCCGCTACACCGGCAACACCTATGGCGACCAAGGCAACACCTGGCTGGGCAAAGCCGATGCCTACACCGTGTTCGATGCCTCCGTGCATTACGACCTCAGCCGCCTGGACAACAGTCTCAAAGGTGCATCGCTGAAACTCAACGCCACCAACCTGTTCGACAAGGACTACATTTCCACCTGCGACGCTTCGTACTGCTACTACGGCGACCAACGCAGCGTGGTCGCCAGTGCCACCTACCAGTGGTAATCGACTGAGCTAACAACCAGGCCGCCCCTGTGGGCGGCTTCGGTGTGTCTGAAGGCTAGAAAATGAAAAGCAAAACCATCCGCCGCTGGTCCTTCATCCACACCTGGACCAGCCTCGTCTGCACCGTATTCCTACTGCTGCTCGCCCTCACCGGCCTGCCATTGATCTTCCACCACGAGATCGATCACCTGCTGGGCAACGAACCCGAACTGGCACACATGCCGGCTGACACCCCACAGCTGAACCTTGAACAACTGGTAGCCAAAGCCCAGGCCCATCGCCCCGGCGAAGCCATGCAATACCTGGCGTGGGACGAAGACGACAAGAACGGCGTGATCGCGATCATGGCCGCCACTGCCGGCACCGAACCCAATTCGTCCCATACCTTCATGCTCGACGCCCGCACCGGTGAAGCGGTGGAAACGCCGTCGGCCAACGGTGGGCTGACGATGTTCCTGCTGCGCCTGCACGTCGATATGTTCGCCGGGTTGCCGGGCAAGTTGCTGTTGGCGTTCATGGGCATTCTGTTTGTGCTGGCGATCATCTCCGGCACGGTGTTGTACCTGCCGTTCATGCGCCGGCTGAAATTCGCCACGGTGCGCCAGGACAAATCCACCCGCCTGCGCTGGCTCGACCTGCACAATCTGATCGGCGTGGTCACCCTGACCTGGGCGCTGGTGGTGGGCGTGACCGGCGTGATCAGCGCCTGCGCCGACCTGATCATCGCCGCCTGGCGTACCGACAGCCTCAGCGCGATGATCGAACCCTACAAAGACGCCCCGCCGCTGACCTTGCGCGCCCCCGCCACCGACCTGCTGACGATCGCCGCCAAGGCCGCGCCGGGCATGGAGCCGGACTTTATCGCGTTCCCCGGCACGCGCTTTTCCAGCGAGCATCACTACGCGGTGTTCATGAAAGGCAGCACTCACCTGACCTCGCACCTGCTGACGCCGGTGTTGATCGACGCCAGCAACCTGCACGTCACCGCCATCGCCGAACGGCCGTGGTACATGGACGCCATGGGCATGTCCCAACCGCTGCACTTCGGTGACTACGGCGGCATGCCGATGAAGATTCTCTGGGCGGTGCTGGATGTGCTGACCATTATCGTTCTGGGCAGTGGCGTGTACCTGTGGCTGGTGCGGCGCAAGGCGGCCAAGTCATGAAGCCGCGGCAGTCGAATTTCTGGAAGGTGTTCGGTATCCCGCTGGCCATCGGGCTGCTGAGTGCTGCCGGGTTGTTTGCGGCGTTGCTGGGGGACGGGTTGTGGGATTCGTTGAGCTGGGTGGGGCTGGGCATTCCGGCTGCAATTGGGGTATGGGCCTTTTGTAGGCGCTAGCTTGCTCGCGAAAAACCTGAGAGCGCCGCGTTAAACCAGACGCGCTGCGTTATCGTTGACGCCTTTCGCGAGCAAGCTCGCTCCTACAGAGGAATGCCCATGTCCACCCCAAGCATGACGTTGTTCCACAACCCTGCCTCGCCGTTTGTTCGCAAAGTACGGGTGCTATTGCACGAGACCGGCCAACTGGATCACGTGACCTTGCACACCTGCGTGCCGACGCCGGTCAAGCCCGATGCCGATGTAATCCTGGACAACGCGTTGGGCAAGATTCCTGCCCTGCGCCTGGCCGATGGCAATGCATTACACGACAGCCGGGTGATCCTCGATTACCTCGACTATCAACATACCGGCACTCCACTGATCCCCCGCGACGGCCCGGCCCGCTGGCGCCGCCTGACCCTGGCCTCGACCGCCGACGGCATCATGGATGCCGCCGTGCTGGTGCGTTATGAAACCGCCATGCGCCCCGAGGAAAAACACTGGGACCTGTGGCTGGAAGGCCAGCGGGACAAGATCCGCCGCGCCCTCGACATGCTGGAACAGGACGCCGTTGCCGAGCTGGCCGGGCCGTTTGATGTGGCGGCGATCAGCGTGGCGTGTGCACTGGCTTACCTGGACTTCCGCCACCCGGACATGCAGTGGCGGTCAAGCCATCCGAAGCTGGCGGCGTGGTATGCCGAGGTGAGTCAGCGGCCTTCGATGCTCCAGACCCAGCCGCCTATTTAAAAGCCAAGCCACCCTTGTAGGAGCGAGCTTGCTCGCGAAAATCGCCAACGATAACGCAGCGCTTCTGGTTTAACGCGGCGCTCTCAGGTTCTTCGCGAGCAAGCTCGCTCCTACAGTGGGCGGCGGAATCGGTGAGAAAGCCGATAATCCTCGCCAGCAACTGCGCGCCCTCTCGCCGATCCTCACGCAAGCCCAGAGATCGACTCATCGCTTGCCCACCCCATACCAATCCAGCTTGCGGGTCAGCACCATCACCGTGCCCAACAACCCGAACAGCAGCAACGAACCCATCAACAACGCGTAATCCTCGGCACTCAGCAACCCGTACAGCAAGCCATACAACGCCGCCAACCCCGCAGAAAATCCCAGGCCATGGGCGACACTGCGCAGCACATGGCAGACGTAAAATCCAATCAGCACCACACAGGCAGTCGCCGATATCAGATACGCCGGGGCAAACCCGATGTGCTCCGACAACGACAACAGCAGCAGGTAGAAAAACGCCAGGGCAAACCCCACCAATGCGTACTGGATCGGGTGCACCGCCAGGCTCTTGAGCACCTCGAACAGAAAGAAACCGGCAAACGTCAGGGCGATAAACAACAGCGCATATTTGATCGCCCGGTCGCTCTTGAGGTACTGGTCCACCGGGTCGATAAAGCTCACGCCGAAGCTGCGCCCATTGAAGTCGTCACACACCTGGTCCCACGAGCAGCCGCGCATGGTTTCTTCCAGGTTGGTGGAGAAAAATGTGGTCTGCCAATTGGCGGAAAAGCCTTGAGCGGTGACCTCGCGCTGGGACGGCAGGAAGTTGCCGATAAAGCTCGGGTGCGGCCAGTTGGACGCCAGCTTGACCTGGCTGGTCTTGCCCACCGGCACCACTTGCAGTCGCTCGGTGCCTTGCAGGCGCAGGTCAAAGGCGAAGTCAAAGGGTGCCGGCTTCTTGCTGTCCTGCTCGGGCAGCATCACGTGTACGCCCTCCCCCAGCCATGCCACTTGAGTGCCCGGCGAAAACTCCAGTTGCTGACTGCCCAGCTCCAGCTTCAGCGCGTTTTCGATGCCGCGAATGTCACTGATACCCACCGCCAGATACGCCGGGTCAAACCGGTAATCGGCAAAATCATCCTTGATACCCAATTGCTCCGGCAATACAAAGCGCCCGCTGATCCGGCTGTCGGCGTGGAACAGCCGCGCCTGGTAAATGCCCCGGGAGCGCACTTCGGTTTGCACCTGCCCGTCGAGGGCAAATAGCTCCGGCAGGAAATACAGACGGCCGCGCACCTCACGGGTTTCTTCGTAGCGTTTATTGAGCTTTTCATTGAGCTTCCACTCCCTGACGGTCTTGCGATAAGGCACCACCATCACCGGGCCGTTGAGGAGCTGGCTGTAGCTGGAGCTGCGGGCGATGTCCTGCAAGACATCGTCACGCATCTGCTGACGGTCGGTAATCACCCCGTGGATCATCAGCAACGGAATCAACAACAGCACCACCAGCAGCGCGATGGTGCCCAGTTTGAAAAGCAGATTGCGGTTCATGAAGCTCTCCCTGTTTTGATGGGGGAGAGTCTGGCGGGCGCTTAAGGGGACTTTATGAAGGGAATGTGGAGACTGTGTGGAGATGCAGTTTCACCTGCACGCCACCGGGCACGTTGCCGATCTGCAGTGAGCCGCCGTGCAGCTTCATCACCTCTTCGACAAAATTGAGCCCAAGGCCGGTGCTCTTGCGCCCGCTGGACGGGCGCGGCAGGGAATAGAAACGCTCGCTGAGGCGCGGCAAGGCGTATTCGGGAATCGGCTCGGCCTGGTTGAACAGGGTGAATTCGATGCCGTCACTCAAGGCCTTGGCGCTGAACCGCAAGGCGCCACCGGGCGGGGTGAAATCCAGGGCGTTTTCCAGCAGATTTCCCAGGGCCTGACGCAGCAGGAACGGCTCGCCGTACACCTGCACATCCGCCGCAATCGCCTGCTCAACCTGCAACCCTGCACCTTCGATGCGCGCGCATTGAGCCTTGAGCACTTCGCTCACCAGCGCTGCCAGCGACAGGCTGCTCTGGTCTTCAAGGCCCTGGCGCTGCTCCACCTGAGCCAGGTTCAGCAGGCGTTCAATCAACTGCTGCAAGCGCGCACTTTCACTGTCGATATTGCCCACGAAACGCTGCTGCTGATCCCGGGACATGTCGCCCTGCAACAGCTCCGCCGCCCCGCGAATCGCCGCCAGCGGGCTTTTAAGTTCGTGGGTCAGGGTGTGCACATAACGCTCGACGTACGCCTTGCCTTCCAGCTGGGTGCGCATGTGCTCCACCGCAGTAGAAAGCTGCTCCAGCTCACCGCCGCGATAGTGCGGCAACTCGGCACGCCGGCCTTCGCTGACTGCCTGGGCATATGCCGTGAGCCGGCGCAGCGCGACACTCAACCACCACGACAACAACGCGCCAAACAACAGGCCGAGGCCAACCAGCCCGGCGCCGTACCACAGCAGCCGGTGTTCGGTGCGGTCCACGTAGGGCTGCAATGAGCTGTTGGGCTTGGCGACGGTGACCACGCCGATGATCTGCCCGTTATCGCGGATCGGCGCGCCGACGTGCATCACCGACGAAGCGGGGTCGTCCAGTTCGCTGCGGGTCGAGCGCGCACCATATTCGCCGCGCAGCGTCAGGTACACGTCATTCCACTTCGAGTAATCCTCGCCCACGGCCTCGCCGCTGGAGTCCAGCAACACGATGCCCTTGGCGTCGGTGACGTAGATGCGGTGGTTGACCTGGTTTTTCGGCAGGCCCCAAATGTTGGCGCCGGGCTGGCGTTCGCCGTAGGCCTTGAGCAGCTCGGGCCAATGGCTCTGGCCGAGGGTGCCGTTCTTCACATCCTCGCGCAGGATTTCCGCCAGCAGGTTGGCGGTGTCCACCAGGGTTTCCTCGGTGGACTGGCGCACACCGGGGCGGATTTCCTTCATCACGGTGCTGAGTACGAAATAGCCGGTCAGGCCGATAAACAGCGCATAGACCAGGAAGAACCGGATCCCCAGGCGCATCAGCTGTTGCCCGGGCTGTAGCTGTAGCCAAGGCCGCGATGGGTCTGGATCGGTTCAGACTCAGGCGCCACCGTGCGCAATTTGCTGCGAACACTTTTGATATGGCTGTCGATATTGCGCTCGTAGCCTGCATCGGCCGCCACGCCCACCGCATCCAAAAGTTGCTCGCGGCTGAACACCCGCTCGGGTTGCTCCAACAAGCTTTGCAGCAAGCGAAATTCATGGCGCGTAAGGTTAAGCGGCTGCCCGCGATAACTGATCTGCATACGCTCCAGGTCCACCTGGAACACGGCCGGAGCCACACCGGGGCCAACCCGCTTGAGGATCGCCCGAACCCGGGCTGCCACTTCGCGCGGGCTGAACGGCTTGACCACATAGTCGTCAGCGCCGATCTCCAGGCCCACCACGCGGTCGATCTCGCCGTCCCGGGCGCTGAGGAACATCACCGGCACTTCGCTGAAGCGCCGCAGTTGTTTGCAGGTTTCAAAGCCGGTGATATCCGGCAGGCCGATGTCGAGGATGATCAGGTCGGCCGGGGTTTGCCGCTGATGGGCCAGCGCCGCCTGGCCGAGGCTCAGCCAGGTGGTGGTGAAGCCCTCGCCTTGCAGGGCAAAAATCAGCGTGTCGGCGATAGCCGCTTCGTCTTCGACAATCAGGATATGCGCCATGGTGGTCCGTCAGCAGTCCGGTTTGTCCGCAGTGTAACGGCGAGCCGGGTTTACCGCAGCGCCGAATTCACGCAGGGCCTTGGCGCCGATCAGCAGCGGATAGTTGAAGCTGCTGCGGTCGGTGAGGTTGACCTCGACGGTGCGCTTGACGTTGCCCAGGCACATTTCCAGGTCGATCACCGGGCGCTTGGCCACGGTGGCTTCGTCCTTGTCGTCATCTTCGTCGGCACGGCTTTTGATTTTGCTGATGCGCGACACCTTGTGCTCGTAGACCTTGTTGGTGGCGTCCTTGCCGCCGAGGCGGAAGCGCACCCAGTCGTCGCCATCACGGGTGAAGGTTTCGATGTCCCGGGCCGACAGCGAGGCGGTCAGCGCGCCGGTGTCCATCTTGGCCTTGAAGGTCTCGCCGATTTCCGGCAGTTGGATGTATTCGTAGCGACCGTAGAGGGTCGGCTCGGCGGCCATGACAGGCAAGGCCACGAGTGCTAGCAGGGCAAGGATGGATTTCACGTAGGAGGTTTCCTTGAAATAGATGGGCCAATTCTAGACTGCAAAATCGCCGCTTAGTTAGATCACAGAGCATACCCAGCCCGCTGTGAAACATTCGTCAGCTTATTTGCGATTTGGCCTCTAGACCCAAGCTGCTTATCATGGCGGGCCAAAATGATTCCAAGAGTTACTTATGCGCCGCCTGCTCACCGGCTGTTTCGTCACATTGCTGCTATTGCTCAACACCTTGGTGCTGTTCGGGCCGTTGATGGTGTTTGCCCTGCTCAAGCTGGTGGCGCCCGGTCGCTTGCGCGACTACGCCTCCTGGGCCGTCATGTGGATCGCCGAGACCTGGGCCGAGATCGACAAGCTGATCTTCGCCCTGTGCATCCCCACCCAATGGGACATTCGCGGCGGCGGCGACCTGCGAAGCGACACGTCCTACCTGGTGATCAGCAACCACCAATCCTGGGTCGACATCCCCGCACTGATCCAGGCCCTCAACCGGCGCACGCCGTTCTTCAAGTTCTTCCTGAAAAAGGAACTGATCTGGGTACCCTTCCTGGGCCTGGCCTGGTGGGCGCTGGATTACCCGTTCATGAAGCGCTACACCAAGGCATTCCTGGCCAAGCACCCGGAGCTGGCAGGCCAGGACCTGAAGATCACCAAGGAGGCCTGTGAGCTGTTCAAGCGCCAGCCGGTCACGGTGGTGAATTACCTGGAAGGCACGCGGTTCACCCCGGCCAAGCGCAAACAGCAGGATTCACCCTTCCAGCGCCTGCTCAAACCCAAGGCGGGTGGCGTGGCGTTCGTGCTCGCGGCGTTGGGTGAACAGCTGGATGCGGTGCTCGACGTCACCGTGGTTTATCCACAGGAAAACATTCCGGGCTTCTGGGACTTGATCAGTGGCGCAGTGCCGAAGGTGATCGTGGATATCCGCACCCGTGAACTGGATCCGGTGTTGTGGCGGGGGGATTACGAAAACGATCCGGCGTTTCGCCAGACCGTCCAGAACTGGGTCAACCAGCTCTGGAAGGAGAAGGATGCGCGCATCGCCCAACTGCGCGCAGAGCGGTCTTAGCCGCCAGTGCCCCAGGCCGAAGCCAGTTTGCCCAGCACCGACTCGCTGGCGCCTTGGCCGCCCAGGTATTTCAGGATAACCGGGGCAAACTGACCAACCATCCCACTGTCCATGCCCAGCGCACTGAACGCGGTGTTCAGGTCGTTGGTGTTCTTAACGTTACCCAGCACGCCGTCCAGACCCGAAGTCTTGCTGCCGCCGCTCTGGCCGAGCATGCCGCTCAGGGCGCCAAGGCTGCCCAGGGAGTTGCTGCCGGAGAGCTTGTCCAACCCAGGTACGCTCTGGGTCAGTTGCGAGTAATCACCGCCACCCAATTTATTCTTGGCCAGGCCCAGCATCGCGCCGGTACCGCCGACGGCCTGCTCTGGGGTCACGTTCAGTTGCGAGGTCAGGGCGCCCAGCAAGCCGGCGGTCTGTGAGGTCGGCGCAGCCGCTGCTGCCTTGTCGCCACCCTGTGCGCCTGAAACGGCATTGGCTACGTCGCCTAGGCTGAAACCTGCCGCAAACACCGGGCTGGCCGCCACGGTCAACAGGCAGGACAGGGCAAAACCGCGTGAAATCTTCATCAAGACAACCTCTGAAAGTAAGCGCTAAAAGCAGGGGTTTGACTGGGTGTTACGAAAGATTGTTCCCACCTCACAGATTAGTTCAGAAAACCACTGCATCCGAACTGCCCTGCGCTGCGTATATCCACCACGAGTCGCGCGGAGGTCGATGGAATGAATGCCCAAGCTGGACTAACCTCAGCCTGCCCTCTTTACCGTGCGCCGTCACATCGCCCTGATGCAAGCGCCTGGAGAAGCCCCATTTCGACCCTCGATGCAGATCAGCTACGGCAATTGCTGGCCCAGTGCTCCCTGGGTAACCGCCAGGCGTTCGAAACGCTCTACCGCAGCGTTTCCCCGCGTTTGCACGGTGTCGCCCTGCGGTTCATGGGTCGCCGGGACCTGGCTGAAGAAGTCTTGCAGGAAAGCTTCGTGCGCATCTGGTTCAACGCCTCGCGGTATGAAGCCCACTTGTCGGCGCCGCTGACCTGGATGATCAACATCACCCGCAACCTGGCCATCGACCAGTTACGCAAACACCGCGAACAACCCTTGGGCGACGGCCAGCAAGATGCCATGGCCGACGAAAGCCCCAGCGCTCATGAATTGCTCGACAGCGAGCGCGAAGCCCACGCCCTGAACCGCTGCCTCGACAGCCTCGAAGGCATGCAGCGTCAATCGATCACCGTGGCTTACTTCCAGGGCTTGTCCTGCTCGGAGTTGGCCGACCACTTGGCCGCGCCGCTGGGCTCGGTCAAATCCTGGATTCGCCGCGGCATGGAGCGCTTGCGCAGGTGCCTTGAATCATGAACTACCAGACCACCTCCCTGCGCCGCGCCCTCGCGGCTGACTACGCCATCGGGCTGATGCCTGCCACCGCTCGTCGGCGCTTTGACGCACTGTTGCTGGACGATGCCGCGCTGCGCGTTGAGCTGGGACACTGGCAGGACGCCCTCGCCAGCCTCACCGGGCCGCTGCCTGAACGGCCGGTGCCGGATCACGTGTGGGAAGGCATCAAGGCACGCATTGAACCGCAAGTGCTGCATATGCCAGCGAAGAAGCCGTTCTGGATGAACCTGCGGTTGCTGGTGGTGGCGTGCGGGGTGGTGATCGTGGTGTTGGTGGGTGTGTTGTACCAGCGCGATCTTGGGGTGGAATACAACGCCACCCTGGTTGCGGCTAACCAGCAGCCTGCGCTGAAGATCCAGGCCTATGCGGACCATCTGCAGGTTGAACCGCTGGCCTTGGCGGCCGTGGAACCCGCTCGGGACCTGGAGCTGTGGGCAATTCCCAAGGGCGGCAAACCGATCTCTCTCGGGCTGGTGCCGGTCTCGGGTAAAGGCCGGATCCAGTTGAGCAAAGAACACCAGGCGCTCCTGACGGCGCCGCTGACGCTGGCAGTGAGCCTTGAGCCCCAAGGTGGTTCGCCGACCGGACAACCCACCGGGCCGGTGCTGTATCAGGGCCAATTGGCATCACTCTGATTCGAGGCCCAAGGCGGCGGTTGAGGAACCGATCGCCGTTACTTGGGTCCATGAAAGACTACAAAACATGTCAGGAAGAGCCAAATGACTGCAATCAACCCCCAAGTGATTGAGCACAAGCCTTCATTTTGGAGCCGCCCGCGCCTGTTCGTCGGCGCTTGTTTGGTGGTAGTCGCCGGTGTCGGCGGCGCGCTTTATACCCAGGACAGCGTCAAGTCTGCCGCACTGCTGGTGAACACCACCCAGCAACCAGCCGCGCAGATCGTGGCCCACAAGGATTACCTCGAAGTGCAGCCGATTGCCGCCACGGCACCGGCCCCGGACCAAAGCCTGGAGCTGTGGGCCGTCCCGGCTGACGGTACGCCGGTGTCGCTGGGCCTGTTGCCGGA
Organism: Pseudomonas sp. AN3A02; assembly: GCF_011765255.1. NCBI lineage: Bacteria > Pseudomonadati > Pseudomonadota > Gammaproteobacteria > Pseudomonadales > Pseudomonadaceae > Pseudomonas > Pseudomonas sp. AN3A02. Next base: position 469,336 of record NZ_JAARNI010000003.1, on the reverse strand, counting down.
AGACGGCAAAGGCATTATTGGCATCAACCCGCGCCAGCAGGAGTCGATCAGCAAACCGGTGACGCTGATGGTCAGTTCGGAAACCAAGGGCGGCTCGGTAACCAAGCAGCCGACGGGGCCAACGGTGTATCAGGGGGCTTTGGCGATTCGCTGAGTGACCCACCCAACCGCAGATGCAAAAAAGGCGACCCCAAGGTCGCCTTTTTATTTGCCCGCGATTTAAGCCGCGCTGAACAACTTGTGCGGATCGATCACAAACTTCTTCGGCACACCCGCATCGAACTCGCCGTAGCCACGTGGCGCGTCATCCAGGCTGATGACTTCCACGCCTACAATGTCGGCAATCTTGATGCGGTCCCACATGATCGCCTGCATCAGCTGACGGTTGTACTTCATCACCGGCGTCTGCCCGGTGTGGAAGCTGTGGGACTTGGCCCAACCCAGGCCAAAGCGGATGCTCAGGCTGCCCATTTTCGCGGCAGCATCCACCGCACCCGGGTCTTCAGTCACATACAGGCCCGGGATGCCGATTTTGCCGGCCACCCGCACCACGCCCATCAATGAGTTGAGCACGGTGGCCGGAGCCTCGTGCTTAACGCCGTCATGCCCGTGGCCGCGCGCTTCAAAGCCCACCGCATCCACCGCGCAATCCACTTCCGGCTCGCCGAGCAGCGCGGCGATTTGTTCGTGCAGTGGGGTGTCGGTGGACAGGTCGGCGATTTCAAAACCCTGGGCCTTGGCGTGGGCCAGGCGGATCGGGTTGACGTCGCCGATGATCACTACCGCAGCGCCCAATAGACGTGCTGAAGCGGCCGCAGCCAGGCCGACCGGGCCGGCACCGGCAATGTAGACCGTGCTGCCTGGACCAACGCCCGCAGTGACCGCACCGTGGTAGCCGGTCGGGAGAATGTCGGAGAGGCACGTCAGGTCACGGATTTTCTCCATGGCCTTGTCGCGGTCCGGCAGTTTCAGCAGGTTGAAATCGGCGTAAGGCACCAACACGTATTCGGCTTGGCCGCCGGTCCAATCGCCCATATCGACGTAGCCATAAGCACCGCCCGGACGGGCCGGGTTGACGCTCAGGCACACACCGGTGTGTTGTTCTTTGCAGGAGCGGCAGAGGCCGCAGGCAACGTTGAACGGTACCGAGACCAGGTCGCCGATTTTCAGGTTTTCGACGCCGCTGCCCTTCTCGATCACTTCACCGGTGATTTCGTGGCCCAGGACCAGGCCGGTCTGGGCAGTGGTACGGCCGCGCACCATGTGTTGGTCGGAGCCGCAGATGTTGGTGGAAACCACGCGCAGGATGACGCCGTGCTCAATCTTCCTGCCACGGGGGTCCTGCATTTTGGGATAGTCGATTTTCTGTACTTCGACCTTGCCGTTGCCGAGATACACGACACCACGATTACCAGACATGCTTTCACCTCGCTGTTGTTTTTATGAAACCGCGTTGCCCAGGCAGGCAGCGCGTTAAAGTGCTCGGGTACAGATGCTGTTTTTGCGTTGTTAGTAAGGGCCTCTTCGCGAGCAAGCCCGCTCCCACAGTTGACCGAGTCCTACCTTTGAAATGCGGTCGAATGTGGGAGCGGGCTTGCTCGCGAAGGCGTCCATCAGAGCACCACTGTTCGATTGGCGTTCAGAAACACCCGCCGCTCAATGTGATACCCCACGGCCCGGGCCAGGGTCAGGCCTTCGATATCCCGCCCCTTGGCAATCAAGTCTTCCGGATAGTGACTGTGGTCCACCACCTCAACGCCCTGGGCGATGATCGGGCCTTCGTCCAAATCGTTGTTGATGTAGTGCGCGGTAGCGCCCACCAGTTTCACGCCCTTGTTGTAGGCCTGGTGATACGGCTTGGCGCCCTTGAAACCGGGCAGCAGGGAGTGGTGGATGTTGATGGCTTTACCATCGAGCTTGCGGCACAGCTCCGGCGACAGCACTTGCATGTAGCGCGCAAGGATCACCAGCTCAGCGCCCGACTCTTCGATCACCTGCCACACCTGGCGCTCTTGGGACGGCTTGTCGTTGGGGTCCAAGGGAAAGTGGTAATAGGGAATCTGATGCCAGTCGGCCAGGGGCTTGAGGTCCGGGTGGTTGGAGACCACGGCGACCACGTCCATCGACAGTTGGCCGATGCGCTGGCGGTAGAGCAGATCGTTGAGGCAGTGATCGGCCTTGGAGACCATGATCACCACTTTCGGCCGGTAGTTCGGCGCGGTCAGTTCGAAGATCATGCCGAACGCTTCACCGCGGGTGGCCAGGCCATCGCGGAAGCCTTGTTCGTCAAAACCGTCGGGCTGGCGAAACTCCACGCGGATGAAGAAACGGCCCGAAAGGCGGTCATCAAACGAGTGGTGCTCAGTGACGTAGCAGCCCTGCTCGAACAGATAGCGGGTCACCGCGTCCACCGTGCCGAGCACGCTGGGGCAGTCGGCGGTCAAAATCCATGTATCGGGTACGCGGCTCATATTCGAATCCTCAGGCCTTTGTGGCGAGGGGGCTTGTCCCCCGTTGGGCTGCGAAGCAGCCCCAAAACCTGCCATTCGGTTGTTTTCAGAAAAAATGCGCTGACCTTATTGGGACCGCTGCGCGCTCCAACGGGGGACAAGCCCCCTCGCCACAACAGCGTTCACTCCATCAAGCTTCCACGCTTAAACCATACTCAGCCGCCGCGTCCTGCAACCACAGCCACCAGTAATCCGAGAAGCTGCGACGAATCAACAGCTCCCAGGTGTCTTCAGCGGTATGACGAATCACCAACTGCGACTTGGCGAACACCGTACCCACGGCCTTGCCCACCGGGAAGCTGTCGGGGTGTACGTCGTAGCTGGTGGATTTCATCAGCACGTCACGCACGTTGGGGCCGCTGAGTTCGAGGATCTGCTGGCCGCCGCTGACGTTGACGATCTGGATATGCAAATCACCCAGCGCCTCACGCAGGCTTTTTTCGGCGGCGAATTCTTCACCGCTCGGCACCACCAGCAGCCACTCATCCGGGCCCAGCCATTGCAGGCTGGTTTCACCCTTGACGATGACTTGCAACGCGCCGGGCAACTCGATGCCCAGGGCTTTGTGCACGCCGGCGGCGAAGGCTGCGTCGTGACCATCGCCACGAATGGTCAGGTGTCCGAGGAGTTTCTTTTCACGCACGGTCACGCCGGCGCTCTTGCGGCCCTTGCCCAACAGGCTGGCGAGGTCGGCATGGTGCAGCGACGACTCGGCCTTGGCTCCGGAGGTGGGGCGTTGTTGGTAAACATTGGCTGCTGTCATAAAGCACCTTTCTGAATTCTGTGATCGTTCCCACGCTCTGCGTGGGAATGCCGCCATGGACGCTCTGCGTCCGCTCTTGGGGCGCAGAGCGCCCCGGGATGCATTCCCACGCGGAGCGTGGGAACGATCAGGTGTCAGATGTTCTGGCGGTCGCCTTTAGGGTCAAAGAACACCGAAGAAACAATCTCCGCCTCGATCACGCTGCCATCCGCCAACGGGGCAAACACCCGCTCGCCGATGCGCTTCAAGCCGCCCTTCACCACGCCCATGGCAAACGAATAACCGAGGGAGTTGTGGGCGTAGCTTGAGGTCACGTGGCCGACCATCTTCATCGGGATCGTCTGCTTGGTGTCGAACACCAGTTGCGCGCCTTCCGGCAGCCACACGTTCGGGTCAATCGGCTTGAGTCCGACAAGCTGCTTGCGGTCTTCACGCACGCAATCTTCACGATTCATCCCGCGCCAGCCGAGCCACGAGAACGGTTTGGTGCGGCCTACACACCAGCCCATGTTCAGGTCGTCCGGGGTCATCGAGCCGTCGGTATCCTGGCCAACGATGATGAAACCCTTCTCGGCCCGCAGCACGTGCATGGTCTCGGTGCCGTATGGAGTCAGGTTGTACTTTTTACCAGCCTCGACGATTTTCTCGAGCACGCCCATGGCGTAGTCGGCCTGCACGTTGACTTCGTACGACAGCTCACCGGTAAACGAAATCCGGAACACCCGCGCCGGCACGCCGCCTACCAGGCCTTCTTTCCAGGTCATGAACGGGAAGCCGTCCTTGTCCAGGTCGATGTCGGTGACTTCGCTCAACAGCTTGCGGCTGTTGGGGCCGGACAAGGTCATGGTTGCCCAGTGATCGGTGACCGAGGTGAAGTACACCTTGAGGTCTGGCCATTCAGTCTGCTGGTAGATTTCCAGCCACTGCAGTACGCGTGCTGCGCCGCCGGTGGTGGTGGTCATCAGGAAGTGATTGTCGGCGAGGCAGGCGGTGACGCCGTCGTCGAAGACCATACCGTCTTCCTTGCACATCAGGCCGTAGCGGGCCTTGCCCACGTCGAGCTTGGTCCAGGCGTTGCTGTAGATGCGGTTGAGGAACTCGCGGGCATCCGGGCCCTGAATGTCGATCTTGCCGAGGGTGGACGCGTCCAGCAGGCCGACGCTGTCGCGCACGGCCAGGCATTCGCGTTTCACGGCGGCGTGCAGGTCTTCACCGTTGCGCGGGAAGTACCATGGGCGTTTCCACTGGCCGACGTCTTCAAACTCGGCGCCGTTTTTCACGTGCCAGGCTTGCAGCGCGGTGTAGCGTACCGGCTCGAAGATGTGCCCACAGTGCCGGCCCGCTACTGCGCCGAACGTCACCGGCGTGTAGTTGGGACGGAACATGGTGGTGCCCATCTGCGGGATGGTCACGTTCAGCGAACGGGCCGCGATGGCCAGGCCGTTGACGTTGCCGAGCTTGCCCTGGTCGGTGCCGAAGCCCAGTGCGGTGTAGCGCTTGACGTGCTCTACCGACTCGAAACCTTCGCGGGTGGCGAGTTCGATGGCGGCGGCGGTGACGTCGTTTTGCAGGTCGACAAATTGCTTCGGCGCCCGTGCGGTAGCTTTCTCGTGAGGCACCTGGAACAGCGCCAGGGTCGGCTCTTCCAGACGGCTCAAGGCTTTGGGCAGCGTACCTTCCACCGGTGCGAAACCGGCTTCGCTGGCTGCGCGCACGCCACCTTCAAAACCGTCAGCCAGGGAGTCGCCTAGGCCGTAGACGCCATTGATCCCACCGACGCACACGCGTTTCTGCGGTGCTTCGCCCGGCACAAAACCGAGGATGTCTTCACGCCAGGTCGGCTTTCCGCCCAGGTGCGAGGCCAGGTGAACCACCGGGCTATAACCGCCGGAGCTGGCGACCAGGTCGCAGTCCAGCCATTCGCCGGGGCTGGTGACTTTGTGGGCTTTGACATCGATGGCGGCCACGCGGGCGCCGGTCACGTGCTTGCTGCCACGGGCTTCGATCACGGCGCTGCCGGTGAGGATGCGGATGCCTTTGGCGCGAGCTTCTTCAACCAATGCACCGCGCGGGTTGTGGCGCGCATCCGCCACAGCTACTACGGAAAGACCGGCGTCAAACCAGTCCAGTGCCACGCGGTAGGCGTGGTCGTTGTTGGTCGACAGCAACAGCTTCTTGCCCGGCGCCACACCGTAGCGGCGCACATAAGTGGAGACCGCACCGGCCAGCATGTTGCCCGGCACGTCGTTGTTGCCGTACACCAGCGGACGTTCACACGCGCCAGTCGCCAGCACCACGCGCTTGGCGCGAATCCGGTGAATACGCTGACGCACCTGGCCAATCGGCGCACGGTCACCAAGGTGGTCGGTAAGACGCTCGTGAATGGTCAGGAAGTTATGGTCGTGGTAGCCGTTAACGGTGGCGCGAGGCAGCAGCACCACGTCCGGCAGGGATTCCAGCTCAGCAATAACACTGGCAACCCACTCGGCCGCCGGCTTGCCATCGAGGCTTTCACGGGAGTCCAGCAAGGAACCGCCGAACTCTTCCTGCTCGTCCGCGATGATCACCCGTGCGCCACTGCGGGCAGCGGCCAATGCAGCGGACAGGCCGGCAGGGCCAGCGCCCACAATCAGCACGTCGCAATGACGGTTCATGTAGTCGTAGGTGTCCGGATCGTTCTCGGTCGGCGAGCGGCCAAGACCAGCGGCCTTACGGATGTACTTCTCGTAAGTCATCCAGAACGATTGCGGGTACATGAAGGTTTTGTAGTAGAAACCCGGTGGCATCAGCTTGCCGCCGACCTTGCCGAGAATGCCCATCATGTCGTTGTTCACGCTCGGCCAGCCGTTGGTGCTGGTGGCGACCAAACCCTGGTACAGCGCCTGTTGCGTGGCACGCACGTTAGGGATTTGCGTGGCTTCGGTAGCGCCGATCTGCAACACCGCATTCGGCTCTTCGGCACCGGCGGCAAAGATGCCGCGCGGGCGGGAATACTTGAAGCTGCGACCGATGATGTCGACGCCGTTGGCCAGCAGTGCGGCGGCCAATGTATCGCCTTCAAAGCCTTTGTAGCTCTGGCCGTTGAAGGTAAAGCTCAGGGCTTTGTTACGGTCGATGCGGCCACCGTTGGACAGGCGATTGATCTGGCTCATACCTTCTCTCCAGAAGCCTTGGCGGTGAATTGCGGCTTGCTGCCAATCTTGTAGGTTTCAAGAATTTCGTAGGTCACGGTGTCGCGGGTCGCGTTGAAATACTGGCGGCAACCGGCGGCGTGAATCCACAGTTCGTGGTGCAGACCGCGCGGGTTGTCGCGGAAGAACATGTAGTCGCCCCACTGCTCGTCGGTGCAGGTGTTCGGGTCCAGCGGGCGCGGGATGTGCGCTTGGCCGGACGCGTGGAATTCCTCTTCGGAGCGCAGTTCGCCACAGTGAGGACAGAAGATATGCAACATAGGGAATTTCTCCTGTTAGTGGGCGACGGCCGCAGCGCCGTGTTCGTCGATCAGTGCACCGTTGTGGAAACGGTCGATGGAGAATGGAGCAGCCAATGGGTGCATTTCACCCTTGGCTAGGCTGGCGGCAAATACGTTGCCTGAGCCTGGAGTGGCCTTGAAGCCACCGGTGCCCCAACCGCAGTTGAAGAACATGTTCGGGACCGGGGTCTTGGAGATGATCGGGCACGCGTCCGGCGTGGTGTCGACGATGCCGCCCCACTGGCGGTTCATGCGCACGCGGGACAGCACCGGGAACATCTCGACGATGGCCTGGATGGTGTGTTCGATCACCGGGTACGAGCCGCGCTGGCCATAGCCGTTGTAGCCGTCGATACCGGCGCCGATCACCAGGTCGCCCTTGTCGGACTGGCTGATGTAGCCGTGCACGGCGTTGGACATGATCACGCTGTCGATGATGGGTTTGATCGGCTCCGACACCAACGCTTGCAGCGGGTGGGATTCGATTGGCAGGCGGAAGCCCGCCAGCGAAGCCATGTGGCCGGAGTTACCGGCCGTCACCACGCCGACGCGCTTGGCGCCGATGAAGCCTTTGTTGGTTTCCACGCCGATGCACACGCCGTTTTCCTTGCGGAAACCGATGACTTCGGTCTGTTGGATCAGGTCTACGCCCAGTGCGTCAGCGGCGCGGGCAAAGCCCCAGGCCACGGCATCGTGACGGGCCACGCCGCCGCGACGTTGCACGGTGGCGCCGAGTACTGGGTAGCGGGTGTTCTTGGAGCAGTCGAGGTACGGAATCTCGTCGGCCACTTGTTTGGCGTTGAGCAGTTCACCGTCGACGCCGTTGAGGCGGTTGGCGCTGACGCGACGCTCGGAGTCACGGATGTCTTGCAGGGTGTGGCACAGGTTGTAGACGCCACGCTGGGAGAACATCACGTTGTAGTTCAGGTCCTGAGACAAACCTTCCCAAAGTTTCATCGCGTGTTCGTACAGGTGCGCCGATTCGTCCCACAGGTAGTTGGAACGCACGATGGTGGTGTTGCGCGCGGTGTTACCGCCGCCCAGCCAGCCTTTCTCGACCACGGCCACGTTGGTGATGCCGTGTTCTTTGGCCAGGTAGTAAGCGGTTGCCAGACCATGCCCGCCGCCGCCGACGATGACCACGTCGTAGACCTTTTTAGGGGTGGGCGTGCGCCACATTTTCTGCCAGTTTTCGTGGTGGCTGAGTGAGTGCTTGAAGAGGCCGAAGCCCGAGTAGCGTTGCATAGTCATTACTCCAAAACCGCGCTCAGCGATAAACCGGGAAATCAGCGCACAGGGCGGTCACATGCCTGGCGACGTTGGCCTCTACATCGGCGTCGCCGAGGTTGTCGAGGATGTCGCAGATCCAGCCGGCCAGCTCCAGGCATTGGGTCACTTTGAAGCCACGTGTGGTCACCGCCGGCGTGCCGATGCGCAGGCCCGAAGTCACGAAGGGCGACTGCGGGTCGTTAGGCACGGCGTTCTTGTTGACGGTGATATGGGCGCGACCAAGGGCAGCGTCGGCTTCTTTGCCGGTGAGGCCCTGACGGATCAGGCTGACCAGGAACAAGTGGTTATCGGTGCCGCCGGACACTACATCGTAGCCGCGTTTGATAAACACGCCGGCCATGGCCTGGGCGTTGTCGATCACTTGCTGCTGATAGGCCTTGAAACCCGGCTCCTGGGCTTCCTTGAAGCACACCGCCTTGCCGGCGATCACGTGCATCAGCGGGCCGCCCTGGGCACCCGGGAATACCGCAGAGTTGAGCTTCTTCTCAATTTCTTCGTTGGCACGGGCCAAAATCAGCCCGCCACGGGGACCACGCAGGGTCTTGTGGGTCGTGGTGGTGACCACATCGGCGTAGGGCAGCGGGTTCGGGTACAGACCAGCGGCCACCAGGCCGGCGACGTGGGCCATGTCGACGAACAGCAGCGCACCGACCTTGTCGGCAATCTGGCGGAAGCGCGGGAAATCCAGGGTCTTGGAGTATGCGGAGAAACCGGCCACGACCATCTTCGGCTTGTGCTCCACGGCCAGGCGCTCGACTTCGTCGTAGTCGATCAGGCCGGTGGCGGTGTCGATGCCGTATTGCACCGCGTTGTACAGCTTGCCCGAGGACGACACTTTGGCGCCGTGGGTCAGGTGGCCGCCGTGGGCCAGGCTCATGCCGAGGATGGTGTCACCGGCGTTCAGCAGCGCCAGGTACACCGCGCTGTTGGCGGACGAACCAGAGTGCGGCTGCACGTTGGCGTAGTCGGCGCCGAACAGCTGCTTGGCGCGTTCGATGGCCAGCACTTCCACTTTATCGACGTGCTCGCAGCCACCGTAGTAGCGCTTGCCCGGATAACCTTCGGCGTATTTGTTGGTGAGGCCGCTGCCCTGGGCTTCCATGACGCGCTTGCTGGTGTAGTTCTCTGACGCGATCAGCTCGATATGATCTTCCTGGCGCTGCTCCTCGGCATTCATGGCCGCCAGCAGTGCATCGTCATAACCCTGGATCTGGTCTTGCTTGCTGAACATCGCGTCTCTCCCAGCGGCGGCGGTGCGCCAATCGTATTGTTGGGGCCGCCGCACGATGGAGGGGCCCTTTGATGCGATGGTAGGGCTGGCGCAGAGAGGTCAAATGCCTACGGACGCCACGCAAAGGTGCGTTTACGACATGGCCCCCGGCATTTGTAGGAGCGAGCTTGCTCGCGAAAAACCTGTGGGCGCCGCGCGCGTCCAGGCAGCCCTCGTTATCGTTGACGTTTTTCGCGAGCAAGCTCGCTCCTACAGGGGCCAGGCGATGAGCTTTCGAAGGAGCAGCAGCAGTAGGAAATGCGCAGGATAAAGCGCATACGCCCAGCGCCGCATGGCCGGCGGCGACACCTGCCTGGCCTGTCGCAACAAGACCAATCCGGCCAGTGGCGCAATCAGGCATGTCGCCAATCCCAGCATCGCCACCGGCGTGCCGCTATTGAGCAGGATCTGCCATTGATTGGCGGCCAGGCACACCACACCCGGCAGCACGCTGAAATACCACGGCCGGCGAAACACCAGCAGCATCGCCAACGGCAGCAGCACGCCAAAAAAGCCGAACATCAACTGCGCCGAAAACAACCCCGCCAAAACCAGCGCGATCAACGCCAATCCTCGATCAATTGCCGCCTTCTGCTGCCATCCCCGGGCAACCAGCAAGCCCAGCGCCAAGGTCGGCAGGACGTTCAGCGTATCGGCGTCGTCAATAAACATCCGGTACGGCACTTCGCTGATCACACTGAACAGCAGCAACCAGCCCAGATAGCGCCACTGCCCGGTCACCGGCGCGTCCTTGACCCGATGCAGATTCGCTGCAATCGCCAGGCAAAACCACGGGAACGCCAGGCGGCCCGGCACATACAGCCCGTCCAGACTCAAACCGACATACCGCAGGTGGTCCAGCACCATACTCAGCAGCGCCAGCCACTTGAGCAGGTCCAAGGCGCCATCGCGGACGCGGCTTACAGGAACGCTTTCAGAACCGTGCATAATTCCCCAATGACTTTGCATTAACAGTGCGTGCGCCCGCCCGACAATCTTGGGTAAAGTGCGCACCAACATCGACCACAGGACTGGGCCATGACCGACAAGAGCCAACAATTCGCCAGCGACAACTATTCCGGCATCTGCCCGGAAGCCTGGGCCGCCATGGAACTCGCCAACCAAGGCCATCAACGCGCCTATGGCGATGATGAATGGACCCACCGCGCCGCCGACGGTTTCCGCAAACTGTTCGAAACCGACTGCGAAGTGTTCTTCGCCTTCAACGGTACCGCGGCCAACTCCCTGGCGCTGTCCTCCTTGTGCCAGAGCTACCATAGCGTGATTTGCTCGGAAACCGCCCACGTCGAAACCGACGAATGCGGCGCGCCGGAGTTTTTCTCCAACGGTTCCAAGCTGCTCACCGCCCGCACCGAAAACGGCAAGCTGACCCCGGAGTCGATCCGCGAGATCGCCCTCAAGCGTCAGGACATCCACTACCCGAAACCGCGCGTCGTAACGCTGACCCAGGCCACCGAAGTCGGCAGCGTCTACACCCCGGAAGAAATCCGCGCCATCAGCGTCACCTGCAAGGAACTGGGGCTGAACCTGCACATGGACGGCGCGCGCTTCTCCAACGCTTGCGCATTCCTCGGCTGCTCGCCTGCCGACCTGACCTGGAAAGCCGGCGTCGACGTGCTGTGTTTTGGCGGCACCAAGAACGGCATGGCCGTGGGCGAAGCGATCCTGTTCTTCAACCACAAGCTGGCCGAAGACTTCGACTACCGCTGCAAACAGGCCGGGCAGCTTGCCTCAAAGATGCGCTTCCTCTCCGCCCCGTGGGTGGGCCTGCTGGAAAACGACGCCTGGCTCAAACACGCCCGCCACGCCAACCACTGCGCGCAGTTGCTCAGCAGCCTGGTGGCGGATATTCCGGGGGTGGAGTTGATGTTCCCGGTGCAGGCCAACGGCGTGTTCCTGCAACTGTCGGAACCAGCGATTGCCGCACTGACGGCCAAGGGCTGGCGCTTCTACACCTTCATCGGCAAAGGCGGCGCCCGGTTCATGTGTGCGTGGGATACCGAGGAAGAGCGCGTGCGGGAACTGGCCGCGGATATTCGGGAAGTGATGCAGGGCTGAACATCCTGGGCGCGGCCATACCGGCCGCGCCGTCCGGGGTTACAGCTCTACCGGCTTGAGCACCTCCCACGCATCCACCGGCCCGGGGTTTTCGATAAAGGTGCCACCGCCGAATTTCACGGCCAACTTGTTGACCGCGTTCAATGCGGTGGTCACCGCGCCCTCAGCCCAGCCCCCGGTCCAGGAAACATCATCTCCCGCCAGGATAAACCCGTCCGGGTTACTGTCCCGAATACCGCTCATGAACTGTGAAAACAAACGGCGCTGATACTCGTACTGCCCCGGCAGGTTCATCTTGAACGCGCACAGAAAGAACGGCTCATCCTCCCAGTTGATCTCGACAAACGGGTCCACCCAGCCGAACTCGGCCGCAAGGTTCAGCTGCGAGTCGGCATACACCGTGTCCAGCAGGGTCGTGCATAGCTCAACGTGAGTCGGCAGTGGTGCCATGCGATCACCCAGAAACTTCAGGCTGTCGTCGTTCCAGGTGTAGGAGAGGAACACGCCACTGCCTTTGTGCGGCCCTCGGCTGGCGGAATAGTCCAGCAGATAGGTGCCCCGGGTCAGGCGGTCCGACAGGGTCACACTCATCCTGTAGCGATGGTCGGCCCCACGCTCGGTCCAGAACGGACGCTGGGTCGCAGCGAACACTTTGGCTGACTGCATGTAATGCGTGTACATCACCGCTTCCCAGGTGGGTTGCGGCAACAAGCTGTCCATCTGCATGAACCGGTCTTTGCCGTCCATATAGCGGAACTTGTCGAGAATCCGCACGTGCGGCGTGTAGATCACTGCGGGAAAGTTGTAGCGGGTATCCGCCCCCAGATTGCGGTCATGTATATGCACATCGAAGGTGCCGTCCGCGCGCCGCCAGATCTGGCGGACTTCCTGGTTGAACGGCTGCGGGATCACCCGACGGGTGAGCGCTTCCACCGTAATCTCGTCGCTCCAGCCCACCACCACGTCGCCCAAATCCCCCGGCGAACGGCTCCACAAACGCTTGGGCAACTCACTGGAGCCGTCATACATCAGCGAATGGTTGGTATCCAGCCCGGTGTAGAGCACCCGCAAGACCTCGAGGAAGCAATTTGGATAGTCGGTGTTCCAACCTCCAGTGCCAAAACCGATCTGGCCAAACAGGTCGATATCCGCACGACTCCAGCCGGCCTTTTCGACCATGGCCGCGAAGAAACTCAGGTTGTCCCAACCGTCGGCAAGGATCGCATTCCACAGTCGCTTGATCTTGGCCTGGTCCAGGGAGCCTTCAGACATTGCCGTCTCCATCTCGCTGAAATGGATGGGGTCAATCTCAAGGAACACTTCAAAGAACAGGCGCTCGATTTCTGCGTATTTCGCGGGCAAGTCGCTGCCTTCGTAGTAGGTCTGGAGGTTCTGATAGTCGACCACGGTGCTGGCAGTTGCGGCCGAGCCGGGGTTGGGGAAGTCTGCTGAATTGAGGGTCATGCCGACCTTGTCGAAGTAGTGCAGCAGCGCCTTGCCCGACTTGGGAAAACGCATGGCGCCCAACTCGCAAATGACGCTGTTGGCAGGGTCCTCAGGGTCGCCCATGACCCGCGAATACAAGCGCCCGCCGATCCGGTCCGAAGCCTCTACCAGCACAGGATGCAACCCCATGCGCAGCGCCTCATAGGCCGCTACCAGCCCAGCCGCGCCTGCGCCGACGATCAACACCTGGGTCCCATGATGCCGCGTGGCAATCTGGGCCAGTGGTTTGCTATTGGCGGCAGCCTGGGACAGGTACCGACCATAGTGAAAAGGAAAATCCGGAATCAGTGCAGTGACGTCATTGGCCAGCAAGCGCTGAACATTGCGGGTACGCGAGGGGACGGCAGACATGGCGAGCTTCCTTGCAATGAGGGAATGTCCACCCCTGACTACAAGGCTAAAGGTGACAACGACGGGACGTGTGGTCAGCGTAGAAGACCGGGCAAACCCTGGTTATACCGCTTCGAAATAAATCTGATTGGGTTCCATGGCAACTGACGAAAAAGCATTACTTAAGGAAAGTCTGAAGTAATTATTTATATATCCCGATTCAATACGCCCTCCACTTACCAGATGCTCCGGCACTCAAACACTATAAAAACAGACCGTGAACCTATGAACGCGCTTTCCGAAAAAACGGCTCCGCCCGTCACCCCCGGCCTGAAAATCGAAACCCGCTCCATCGATTACGTCCCGCGCAATGAACGCCACGGCAAGGTCTGGCACCAAGGCCCGTTCTGGTTCACCGGCAACTTCGTACTCACCACCATGGTCACCGGTTTCACCGGCGCAGCCCTGGGGCTGAGCCTGGTGTATTCGATCCTGGCGATTGTGATCGGCGTCGGCCTGGGTACCTTTGCCATGGCCTTCCACGCCAATCAGGGCCCGCGCATGGGCTTGCCGCAGATGATTCAGTCCCGGGCGCAGTTCGGTTTGCGCGGGGCGATCGTGCCGTTTATCGCGGTGATCTTCGTGTACATCGGCTTCAACGTGTTCAACGTGATCCTCGCCACTGACGCCATCAACACCGTACTGCCGGGCAGCCGTGCGCCGTGGTACGCGCTGATGATCATCCTGGCGGTGGTGATTGCGGTGATCGGCCACGACCTGCTGCACACCGTGCAACGCTGGCTGACCTACGTGATGATCAGCGTGTTTGCGGTACTGACCGTGGCAGCCCTCATGAGCCTGACCGCCGATGCAGCGGTGGCCAATGCGCATTTCTCTTGGTCGGCATTCCTGATTCAGCTCTCCGCCGCCGCCGGTTATCAGATCAGCTACGCGGTGTACGTATCCGATTACTCGCGCTACCTGCCGCACAAAACTTCATCGCGCAGTGTGATTTTCTGGACCTACCTGGGCGCCGCCGGCTCGGCGTTGTGGCTGATGTCCCTGGGTGCGTTCCTGGCTTCCGCCCTGCCCTCGCCCGACGCCATCGGCAGCGTGCGCGCCGTGGGCAACCAAGTGATTCCGGGGTTCGGCACCTTCACCGTGCTGATCGCCGTGCCCGCGCTGATCGGCATCATGGCGGTCAACTGCTACGGCGCGATGCTCACCGGTATCAGTGCGATTGACGGCTTTGTGAAGATTCAGCCGTGCCTCAAGAGCCGGGTGATGGGTATCGGCCTGGTGGCGGCGGTGATTTTCATGATCACCCTGAGTATTCCCGAGAGCTACCTGGCAAGTTTCAACACCTTTGTGTTGCTGATGTTGTACTTCCTGGTGCCGTGGACAGCGGTGAACCTCGCGGACTTCTACCTGGTGCGCAAGGGCAAATACGCCATCAGCGACATCTTCAACCCGGCCGGCATCTACGGCCAATGGGGCAGCGCCGGCCTGGTTGCGTACTGCCTGGGGCTGGTGTCGATGGTGCCGTTCATGTCGCTGAGTTTCTATGAAGGCCCTGCCGCCGCAGCGCTGGGAGGTGCGGATGTGGCATTCGTTATCGGGCTGGCGGTTTCGGCAGTGATCTACTGTGTGATGAGCCGCAACCTCGACCGCGAGGCAGAGCGTCGTGCCATTGTCGCCAGCGAGGCGGTGCTGGAAGGAGTCCAGCCATGAATCCTGTGCGGGTGATGTGTCATCAACTGTCACCACGGATCGCCGATGTACCTTACAACCGCGCGCTATGCGCCGACGCGATCCGTGGTGCAGCTGCACTGGGCGCACAGGTGGTAGTCCTGCCCGAGCTGATACAAAGCGGCTACGTGTTCAACGACCGGGAAGAAGCCCATGCGGTGTCGGAGACACTGGACGGGCCGACGCTTAGCCAGTGGAAGACCCTGGCTGCCGAGCTGAACATCATCATCATTGCCGGCTTTTGCGAGCGGCTGGCCGCCGGGCGAGTGGCCAACAGTGCGGCACTGGTAGAGCCCGACGGCGGCCTGACGGTGTATCGCAAGGCGCACCTGTGGAATCGCGAAAAGCTGATATTCACCCCCGGCACCGCACCGCCGCCCCTGGTGGAAACCGTCGTGGGCCGGATTGCCGTAATGATTTGTTATGACCTGGAACTGCCCGAATGGGTGCGTCTGGCGGCACTCGCTGGCGCCGACCTGCTGTGCGCCCCGGTGAACTGGCCCGACGGCCCACGCCCCGGCGGTGAACGGCCAGGAGAAGTCGTGCGGGTACAAGCCAACGCGGCGGTCAATCGCATGTTTATCGCCGCCTGCGACCGCTACGGCGAAGAACGCGGCGTCAACTGGGTCGGTGGCTCAGTGATCGTCAGCGCCGAAGGTTACCCATTGGCCGGTGGCACCGCCCATCAGAAAGAACTGCGGTTAATCGTTGACCTGCCACTGGCTCAGGCGCGGGACAAATACATCAGCGACTACAACCATGTGCATCAGGACCGTCGACCGGGATTGTACTGAGCCCGACAACGGATGCTGGCGGAATGCCGAGACTGTTTTTTGATATTTCCGACAGCAACCAACCTGAATTTCTTTGACTAGCCTCTTGGAACCCGAAAGGAAAAGGCCGCCTTTCGGCACTAACCGCCAGCCGAATAATCGGCAGGAAACGGAAATCCAGCAGAGGGCAATACCATGGAAGCACAACGCTACGGCAACAACCTGCAAGGCGAAGGCACTATCAGCACCACCGTCATCGACTGGGACGAATTCAGAAAATCCGCGAAAATCGGTGACACCATCAGCGAACCGACGAGGACATTGCGGATCACTGACAAAGTCTATGAATTGACAGCATCCGGCCAGCACTTCGTCGTGCATATTTATGCCCAATAACCTCTAACTGATCGTTCCCACGCTCTGCGTGGGAATGCAGCCCGTGACGCTCCGCGTCACACAGCAGGACGCGGAGCGTCCAGGGAGGCGTTCCCACGCGGAGCGTGGGAACGATCGAGTGGGGGGGTTAGAACTCGATGCGCACATCACCCTTCGGCACGCTGCAGCACGACAGGATGTAACCCTCGGCCTCGTCTTCTTCGGTGATGCCGCCGTTGTGCTCCATCTCGACCTCCCCGCCCAGTTTCATCACCTTGCACGTCCCGCAAATCCCCATGCCGCAGGCCTTCGGAATCAGCAGGCCAAGCTTGGCCGCCGCCGCGTGTACGGTCTCGCCCGGTGCCACGCGGATGCTTTTGCCCGAAGCAATGAATTCCACCTGGTGCAGGTCCGCGAGGTCGATTTCCGGTGCATCCGCCGCTTGTTCGGCTTGCTCCACCGCGTCGGCCCGGGCTTCCGGTGGCGTCGCGCCGAAGGATTCCTCGTGGTAGCGGGTCATGTCGAAGCCGGCGGCTTCCAGCAGGCGCTTTACCGCATTCATGTAAGGCGTCGGGCCGCAGCAGAAGACTTCCCGCTCCAGGAAGTCCGGCACCATCAGCTCGAGCATCTTGTGGTTCAGGTAGCCGCGATAGCCAGCCCAGGGTTCACCCAAGCCGTGTTTCTCGCAGATCAGGTGCAGGCTGAAGTTATCGATCCGCGACGCCATGTGCTCCAGTTCGCGGTGATAGATGATGTCTTTCGGCGAGCGGGCGCTGTGGATAAATGTCATGTCGACGTTGGCGTTAGTGTCGTAATACCAGCGCGCCATGGACATGACCGGTGTGATACCCACACCACCGCTCAAGTACAAAACTTTCGGGTTGCTGAAGTCGATGGCGTTGAACAGCCCTACCGGCCCGTGCACCGCCAGCTCCTGTCCTTCGTGCAGCGTGTCGTGCAGCCAGTTGGATACCTTGCCGCCCGGCACACGCTTGATCGTCACCGAAAAGCTGTAAGGCACCGAGGGCGAACTGGAGATGGTGTACGAGCGCATGATCGGCTGGCCGTCGATTTCCAGCTCCAGGGTGACGAACTGCCCGGGCTTGAAAAAGAACAGGATCGGCTGGTCGGCCATAAAGCAGAAGGTGCGCACGTCCCAGGTTTCCTGGATGACTTTGACGCAACGGACGATGTGCCGACCATTGGCCCAGGTCTGGGTTGTTACCGGGTTCAGGAAGCTGTTGGACATGCTGTTCTCCATAGCCGTGTGATCGGCCTTATGGTGGCGATTCTGCGTAACGCGCGAACCACCCATTTACCTATCTGCGACATTCACATACTTATCGCGACCAGCCCCCATACCACGGGGGTTACGCGTCGGGAACAGAGTGGGCCATGTCGCTCATGGATAAGGTTCTGGCCTTTGTGGGGCCCACACTCGCTCCCAACAAAGACACTTTCTTTACGCCTTGCATAGCACCAACCGTAGCCACTATTCGCCGGCCACACAGAATGGCCATGAGGACACACACGATGGACGTCACCGCAACCTTAAGCTTGGGCGATCCGCTGGAACCCGCACGCAAGGCCACCGCGCAAATGCTGCAAGAGCGCGAGCGCACCTATTCGCTGCCGCAGCCGTTTTACTCTGATGAGCGGCTGTTCGATATCGACATGCAGGAAATTTTCCAGAAAGAGTGGTTGATCGCCGGCATGACCTGCGAAATTCCCGCCAAAGGCAACTACATCACCCTGCAAGTGGGCAAGAACCCGATCATCGTGATCCGTGGCGCCGACGGCGTGGTGCATGCGTTCCATAACGTGTGCCGCCACCGCGGTTCGCGCTTGTGCACCAGCGACAAGGGCAAGGTCGCCAAGCTGGTGTGCCATTACCACCAGTGGACGTATGAACTGGACGGCCGCCTGCTGTTCGCCGGCACCGAAATGGGCGCCGACTTCGACATGAAGCAGTACGGCCTCAAACCGGTGAATGTGAAAACCGCAGGTGGCTACATCTTTATCAGCCTGTCGGAGAACCCGCCGGCCATCGACGACTTCCTGTCGACCCTGAGCCATTACATGGAACCCTACGACATGGAGAACACCAAGGTGGCGATCCAGACCACCTTGTTCGAAAAAGCCAACTGGAAGCTGGTGCTGGAAAACAACCGCGAGTGCTACCACTGCAACGCGTCGCACCCGGAACTGTTGAAAACCCTGCTGGAATGGGACGACGTCACCGACCCGCGGGCCGACCAGGCCTTCAAGGACCACGTAGCCGCTTCCGCTGCCGCCTGGGATGCCGAAAAGATCCCTTACGCCCACGCCAGCTTTGGCCTGCGTAACCGTATCGTGCGCATGCCGCTGCTCAAGGGCACCGTGTCGATGACCCTCGACGGCAAGCAAGGCTGCAACAAGCTGATGGGCCGCATCAAGAACCCGGACCTGGGCTCGATGCGCATCCTGCACCTGCCTCACTCGTGGAACCACTGCATGGGCGATCACATCATCGTGTTCACCGTGTGGCCGATCAGCGCCCAGGAAACCATGGTCACCACCAAGTGGATCGTGCACAAGGACGCCGTGGAAGGTGTGGATTACGACGTCGAGCGCATGCGCAAAGTGTGGGACGCCACCAACGACCAGGACCGTCGCCTGGCCGAAGAGAACCAGCGCGGGATCAACTCCACCGCGTACCAGCCAGGGCCGTACTCCAAGACCTATGAGTTTGGTGTGGTGAACTTTGTGGACTGGTACAGCGAGCGGATGCTGAGCAACCTGGGGGCGGCGCCAGCGCCGTATCTGAAAGGCGTGGCCGTACACGAGTAACCGGCTGACACGCCGCCGATCAACATGTGGGAGCCGGGCTTGCCCGCGATAGCGATTTAACATTCAACCCCTCTGTTGGCTGTTACTCCGTCATCGCGGGCAAGCCCGGCTCCCACACTGGTTTGTGACTGTACAAAATTCATCCAACACTCTGACAGACCGCTGCCCGCCTTACTTCCAGCCATTGCCCAACAACTTATCCACAAAGCCACCCACAGCAATTGTGGGCAACTGCGCTTTCCCGTCGAAATAAAACCAAGAAAATCCGTGACTTATTCAAAGGTACCGGTTTTATCCCACATTGATCGTTTTTTGATCTAAAGCCTGAAAGCCACGGCGGGTATGGGCTACAGAGGAACGCAAACACCTTATCCACAGAAACGCCAACAGACTTTGGGGGCAACTTTGGACCATCTGTGGAAAACCGGCTGAAACCGAGGAAAGTCGCGGCTTTTAGCGCGAAATTAAGCTGAAATGGCGATATTGATCATATTTTAACCAACAACCTGAAAGCCACGCTTTATGTGGTCTACAGCGGATAGCGAACATCTTATCCACAGAAGCACCAACAGACTTTGGGGGCAAGTCTGCGCGGGGCATTTTCCTTATCCACAGAAAAACCCAAGGAAAAACCGTCAGTTAGGTTGGTTGTTTTTCATACAGAGCGCTGGAGGGCTTGATTTGCGTGGGGTGTGGACAGCCGCGAACAGGTTATCCACAGGTGGGTGAACAGGGATTGTGGGTAACCTAACAAGCGCCGCAAACAATGTGGGAGCGGGCTTGCTCGCGAAGGTCGTTAACGATGACGTGCGCTTTCTGGATGAACGCGTCGCCCTCGGGCTCTTCGCGAGCAAGCTCGCTCCTACAAGGGTTTAGCGCACTACGCCTTCTTCTATGAGCAGCTTGAGAATGGCTTCCGCGCCGTCTTCCGGGCTAACACCCTTGAGCACCTGCCCGCCACCACCGCTGACCTTGGCCGTGGCGGCCTTCATCCGGTCCGCCCCGCTCTTGGCCTTGATCACCTTGAGACGCTTGGGCCGTGGCTTGGCCGGCTGCAACACAGCACCTGTGAATAACTCATCCTCCAGCACTTCAACGTCGTGGGCTTCCAGCACCCCGCGCTGAGCCGGCCCGTAGGCGCTTTGCCGGGGCTTGGGTGCGGCGTTATCCACCGTGGCCAGGAACGGCAGGCGCACCTTCAGGCGCCGCCGCTGGCCACGTGGCAGCGCTTGCAGCACATGGGCCACGCCACTGTCGATGGATTCCACCTGGGCCAGGCCGACAATCAGCGGCCAACCCAGTTGCTCGGCCAGCAGGAACGGCAACATCCCCGAACCCTCACCGGTTTCCGCCTGGCTGCCGGTCAGCACCACTTGGGCGCCCGCGTCCCGCAGATAGTCACTGAGCACCGGCAAGGCATCCGCCCCCGCTGGTTGCTCCAGCACATGCAACTGCGGCAAGCCCATGCCCAGGTAAGCGCGCAGGGTCGGTTCGGCGATGTCACCCGCGTGCAGCACTTGCAGGTTATCCCCAGCCAGTTGCAGGCCCAGTTCCACAGCGCGCGCATCTTGCTCGGCGCGGCGCGGACGGCCGGAAGTCGGGTGGGCGCCGATGGACACTAGGCTGATTACATTCGTCGTCATGGCCATTTCCTTAAGCCGCATCGCGCTTGGCGCCGTTACGGTAGGCCTCGACCGCAGTGATCAAGGCTTGCAGAATCGCGGCGCTTTCGCCGATCACCGACAAGTCGGCACGCTTGATCATGTCGCAACCCGGGTCGAGGTTGATCGCCACCACCTTGTCGCAGGCACCAATGCCTTGCAGGTGCTGGATCGCCCCGGAAATCCCCACCGCCACATAAACCCGCGCGGTGACCCAGGTACCGCTGGCGCCGACCTGACGATCACGGGCCATGAAGCCGTCGTCCACCGCCACCCGCGAGGCGCCTTCGGTGGCGCCCAACGCGGCAGCAGCCTGGTGGAACAGTGCCCAGTCCTTGACCCCGTTGCCGCCCGAGAAGATGAATTCGGCTTCGGCCATGGGAATCGCTCCCGGATCGACCGCCACCGCGCCCAAATCCTCAATGCGCGGCAAGCTGCGCGCCAGGCTTGTGGATAACTCCACCGGCAGCGCTTCGTGACGGGTTTCGCTGACGGGCTCGGCGCATTCCACCGCTGCCAGGATCATGCGCGGCAATGGCCGGGCGATATCTTGCTGACCGGCGCCAGCGCGTCCAATACATTCCTCGCCCTTGATCTGCCAGACCCGCGTGGCCGGGCGTTCCTTGAGGCTTGCGGCAAAGCGCCGGCCCAATTCCCCGCCACCGCTGCGACTGTCCGGCAGTAACCAATGGCGCGGGTTGAATTGGTTATCCACAGCCCGCAGGCCTTGGACCCGTTGCTCCGGTGAATAACCGTCGAACTCATGCCCATCCAGCACCAGCAACCGATCCACACCGGCGGTGGCGAAGGTGCTTTCCTTGTGTTCGCCGAACACCACGGCCAGTACCGCACCGTCGGCGCCGGCCAACTGCCGGGCCAGGCCCAGCAAGTCGCGGTCGTGGCTGCTCAGGCGACCGCCGACCATGTCCGGCACCACGTTGATATAGAACGCGGGGGCTGCCACCTGATGCAGCGGCAATTGCACTTCCACCGCTGCCGAGCGCTTTGCCGCGCCGCCCTGCTGGGCACCGCTACGGTCAATACGCTTGATGCCGTTGGGGCCGATAAAGCCGACGCCATGCACGTTCTTGCGGATAACGCCGTTCGGCCCCATCCAGCTGTGTTGCACCGGCTGCATCGCCGCGTGCAGCGGGTGCAGGCGGTTACGGGCGATCCATTCGGCCCGCGGGTCGCGGCGGATAATGTCGCTCATCAATGCACCTCCGCAGGTTCGCGTTTAGGAGTCTTGACCGGTGCGGCGTCTTCGAGCAAAGCATCAGCCACCAACTCGGCGATGTCTTTTATCAACGGACGCGGCTCAACCACGCCTTCCAGCATCGCCGTGCACTGTGGACACCCCACGGCCACCAGCTCGGCGCCGGTTTCGCGGATGTCTTCCATGCGCATGTCGGGAATCCGCTGCTTGCCGGGAATGTCGGTGATCGGCGCCCCGCCACCGCCGCCGCAGCAGCGGGAACGGAAACCGGAACGTTGCATTTCCTTGACCTCAATCCCCAGCGCCCGCAGTACTTGGCGCGGAGCTTCGTATTCGCCGTTATAGCGGCCCAGGTAGCACGGGTCGTGATAAGTCACGCTGCTGCCTTTGTGCTGGCCCAGGTTCAGGGCGCCAGCGTCGATCAGCTCGGCCATGTAGGTGCTGTGGTGCTGCACCAGGTAGTTGCCGTCGAAGGCGCCGTATTCGTTTTTCAGCACGTGGAAACTGTGGGGATCGCAGGTGACGATGCGCTTGAAGCTGTACTTGGCCAGGGTCTGGATATTGCGCGCGGCCAGCAATTGGAAGGTGGCTTCATCGCCCAGGCGCCGGGCCACGTCACCGCTGTCGCGCTCTTCAAGGCCCAGTACCGCGAAGTCGACCTTGGCGGCTTTCAGGACTTTGACGAACGAGCGCAGGGTGCGCTGGTTGCGCATGTCGAACGCGCCGTCGCCAACCCAAAAGAGCACGTCGACGGTTTTCTTGTCGCTGAGCAAGGGCAGGTTCAAATCCGCCGCCCAGTTCATCCTCCCGCCCGGTGCAAAGCCGCCCGGGTTGTCGGTGGCGATCAGGTTTTCCAGGACTTCGGCGCCTTTGTTCGGGGTCGCGCCTTTTTCCAGGGTGAGGTGGCGGCGCATGTCGACGATGGCGTCCACGTGTTCGATCATCATCGGGCACTCTTCCACGCAAGCGCGGCAAGTGGTGCACGACCACAGGGTTTCCGCATCCACCAGGCCGTTGACGATCGGCTGGTGCGGATTGCCACCGTGTTCGCCGATGGTTTTACCAGGGTAAGGGCTGCCGGCGAACTTGGCGTCGGTGCCACCGGCCAGGCCGACCACCATGTCTTGAATCAGTTTTTTCGGGTTCAACGGCTGGCCGGCGGCGAACGCCGGGCACGCGGCTTCGCACTTGCCGCACTGCACGCAGGCGTCGAAACCGAGCAACTGGTTCCAGGTGAAATCCACCGGTTTTTCCACACCCAGGGGCGCGGTTTTATCGGTGAGATCCAGGGGCTTCAAGCCGGTGGAACGGCCGCCGCCGAAACGCTCGGCGCGGCGGTGCCAGGCCAGGTGCAAGGCACCGGCGAAGGCATGTTTCATCGGGCCGCCCCAGGTCATCCCGAAGAACATTTCGGACACGCCCCACAACACACCCAGGCTCAACAAGGCGGCGAGCAGCCAGCCGCCGAAGTCCGCCGGCAGAATCCCGGCCACCGGCAGGGTCACCAGGAAGAAGCTCACCGAGAACGCCATCAGGCTTTTCGGCAGGCGCATCCACGGGCCTTTTGACAGGCGCGCAGGCGGGTTGCGTCGGCGCAGGTAGACAAAGGTGGCGCCGACAAACATCAGCACCGAAGCCAGCAGCAAGGCGTAACCGAGGACGCGGTTATGCAGCCCGAAACCGTGTACCAGGATCGCCAGCAACGCCGAGAGCACAAAACCCAGGGCGGTGGCGACGTGGGTGTTGGCGATGTATTTGTCGCGGGCGACTACGTGGTGCAGGTCGACCATGTAGCGCTTGGGCATGGCCAGCAGGCCGCCGATCAGGTCGACTTTGGAGGAGCGGCCGCGGCGCCACATGTTCACCCGGCGCAGGGCGCCGAGGACGGCAAGGCCCAGGGCGGCGAACAAAAGAACAGGAAGCAAGGTGTTCAACATGGTGAAGCTCCCACAGACCACACAGGTCTAATGTGGGAGCGGGCTTGCTCGCGAAGGCGGTGAATCAGCCACCGGATGCATCGACTGACACATCGCTTTCGCGAGCAAGCCCGCTCCCACATTTTTGACCGAGTCCACATTGGTTCGGTGTTGGGTCAGAAATCCTTGCACAAGCGCAGGGCGTCGTAGATGGCAGCGTGGGTATTACGCTGGGCCACGCAGTCACCGATGCGGAACAGCAAGTACCCCTCACCCGGCTCGCTCAGGCACGGCTGCGGCTTGATCGCGAACAAGGCTTCGATGTCCATCTGGCCCTTGTTGCGCGAACCTGCCTTGAGCCCGTAGTAGATCTCTTCATCCGGACGCACGCCGTTCTCGACCACCACTTGATCGACCACCCGCTCCTCTTTGGCCCCGGTGTATTCGTTCTCCAGCACCGCCACCAGCTTGTCGCCTTCGCGGTAGACCTTTTCCAGCATCATGTCGCCGGTCATGATCACTTCCTTCGGGTACATGCTGCGGTAGTACGTCGGGAACGACGTACCGCCGACGGCCACGCCCGGCTTGATGTCGTCGGTGACGATCTCGACCTGGCTGCCCTTGTCTGCGAGGAAGTCCGCCACCGACATGCCGGTGAACTCGCAGATGGTGTCGTACACCAGCACGTTCTTGCCCGGCGCGACCTTGCCATCGAGCACGTCCCAGCTGCTGACCACCAGGCCTTCAGCCGCGCCCCAGTGTTCGTTCTGCTCCAGGAACGGATGACCGCCCACCGCCAGCACCACCACATCTGGGCGCAGGTCCAGGATGGTTGCCGCGTCTGCCGCCACGCCCAGGCGCAAGTCGACGTTCAGGCGTGCCAGTTCCAGCTGGAACCAGCGGGTGATCCCGGCAATCTGGTCGCGCTGCGGCGCTTTGGAGGCGGTAGTGATTTGCCCGCCGATAAATTCTTTCTTCTCGAACAGCGTCACGTCGTGGCCGCGCTCAGCAGCAACCCGCGCAGCTTCCATCCCGGCAGGGCCGGCCCCCACCACCACGACTTTGCGTTTCGGCCCGGTGGATTTCTCGATGATGTGCGGCACGCCCATGTATTCACGGGAAGTGGCGGCGTTCTGGATGCACAGCACGTCCAGCCCTTGGTACTGGCGGTCGATGCAATAGTTGGCGCCCACGCACTGTTTGATCTGGTCGATCTGGCCCATCTTGATCTTGGCGATCAGGTGCGGGTCGGCGATGTGGGCACGGGTCATGCCGACCATGTCCACGTAGCCGCCTTCCAGGATGCGGGTGGCCTGGTTCGGGTCCTTGATGTTCTGCGCGTGCAGCACCGGGGCCTTGACCACTTCCTTGATGCCGGCCGCCAGGTGCAGGAAGGGCTCCGGTGGATAACTCATGTTCGGGATAACGTTGGCCAAGGTGTTGTGGGTATCGCAACCCGAGCCGACCACACCGATAAAGTCCAGCATGCCGGTGTCGTCGTAGTACTTGGCGATCTGTTTCATGTCCTCGTGGGACAAGCCGTCCGGGTGGAATTCGTCGCCGCACAAACGGATGCCGACGCAGAAATCCGGGCCGACTTCCTTGCGTACAGCCTTCAATACCTCAAGGCCAAAACGCATGCGGTTTTCAAAGCTACCGCCCCATTCGTCGGTACGCTTGTTGACCCGCGGGCTCCAGAACTGGTCGATCATGTGCTGGTGCACCGCCGACAGTTCCACGCCATCCAGGCCACCGGCCTTGGCGCGTGCCGCTGCGGTGGCGTAGTTGCCGATCACCCGCCAGATTTCTTCCGGCTCGATGGTTTTGCAGGTGGCGCGGTGCACCGGCTCGCGGATGCCCGACGGCGACAGCAAGGTCGGCCAATGCTCGCCGTCCCAGCGTGAGCGACGGCCCATGTGGGTAATCTGGATCATGATCTTGGCGCCATGCTTGTGCATGGCATCGGCCAGGTTCTGGAAGTGCGGGATGATCCGGTCATCCGCCAGGTTCACCGACTTCCACCAGCCTTGCGGGCTGTCGATGGCCACACTGGAAGAACCGCCGCAGATCGCCAGGCCGATCCCGCCCTTGGCTTTCTCTTCGTAATACTTCACATAGCGGTCGGTGGTCATGCCGCCGTCGGTGGCATACACCTCGGCGTGGGCGGTACTGAGCACGCGATTGCGGATGGTCAGTTTGCCGATCTGGATCGGCGCAAACATTGCTTCGAAAGCCATGGCAGGGTCCTCGACTTACAACGGCTTGACGGTGAACAGGCCGTCGTCATGGCCCTCTTCGGAGCCACCGTAGACCTGCTGCGCAACGGTGCGGATCTTGCTACCGCGGGCTTCGAGGATCTGGTCCATCGCACCAGCAAACCAGCCGGTGAACATGTAGTCGACCTTGCGCCCGACCTTGCCGTACACGTAGACGAATGCCGAGTGCTCGAGCTTGACGCTGGCCGTGCCTTTGTCGAGATCGATGTCCTGGATCTTGAACAGGCCCCAGCCACGCTGCGACAGGCGCTTCATGTAGTGCTCGAACACCGCGACGCCTTCCAGGCCGTGGCATTCAGCTTCTTTTTCACACCAGTGCCAGGCGGATTTGTAGCCGGCTTTGTAGAGGATCTCGGCGTAGGCGTCGGCGCCCAGGACTTCTTCGATACCCATATGGTTATTGACGAAGAAATGGCGTGGCACGTAGAGCATCGGCAGGGCGTCGGAGGTCCAGACACCGGTTTCGCTGTCGACTTCGATAGGCAATTGAGGGGCGATCTTGGCCATGGAAACTTAACTCCGGAAAATTCTTTGGTAAGCCCCCGACGCGAAAGGTCGAGGGAAAAGATGCGTGAGAGGTGGCTTATTCGCCCCAAACGTCCTTCAAGACGTTGACCCAGTTCTCGCCCATGATCTTGCGCACCACACGCTCGGGATGGCCGCGCTTGAGCAGGGTCTCGGTGAGGTTGGGAAACTCGCCCACGGTGCGGATGCCCAGCGGGTTGATGATCTTGCCGAAGCTGGTCAGGCGGCGGGCGTAGCCTTTGTCGTGGGTCAGCATTTCGAAGAAATCCTGGCCATGGCCCTGGGTGAAGTCGGTGCCGATGCCGATGGCGTCTTCGCCCACGATGTTCATGGTGTATTCGATGGCTTCGGCGTAGTCGTCGATGGTCGAATCGATGCCCTTGGCGAGGAACGGCGCAAACATGGTCACGCCGACAAAGCCGCCGTGATCGGCGATGAACTTCAGCTCTTCATCGGATTTGTTGCGCGGGTGCTCTTTCAGGCCCGACGGCAGGCAGTGGGAGTAGCACACCGGCTTTTTCGATTCGAGGATGACTTCTTCAGAGGTTTTGGAGCCGACGTGGGACAGGTCGCACATGATGCCGACGCGGTTCATCTCGGCGACGATCTCGCGACCGAAGCCCGACAGGCCGCCGTCACGCTCATAGCAGCCGGTGCCCACCAGGTTCTGGGTGTTGTAGCACATCTGCACCACGCCAACGCCGAGCTGCTTGAAGATCTCGACGTAGCCGAGCTGGTCTTCAAATGCGTGGGCGTTCTGGAAGCCGAAGATGATGCCGGTCTTGCCCTGCTCCTTGGCACGACGGATATCGGCGGTGGTTTTCACCGGGATCACCAGGTCGCTGTTTTCGCGAATCAGGGTCTGGCTGGCCACGATGTTGTTAATGGTGGCCTGGAACCCTTCCCAGACCGACACCGTGCAGTTGGCAGCAGTGAGGCCACCCTTGCGCATGTCTTCGAACAGGTCGCGGTTCCACTTGGCAATGATCAGCCCGTCGATAACGATGCTGTCGGCGTGCAATTCGGCTGGGCTCATCAGGCGTCCCCTTATTGGCGATTCATGCGCCGAATCGTCTGCCGGCGCTTTGGGGCCAGCATATGCCCCGGGGCAGAAGGAGCCGGGTGCAAAAACGACAAGGGAATTGCCGAAAGCGTCAATCCGCGACAAAGGCCAACATGACATCTCTGACGGGTGTCTGTTCTTTGTCTTACGCTTGAGCCAGAATTTGCTCATCAACTGATATGAGACGGCGCAATGAAATCGATTTTCCTGGCTTTGGCACTCATCGCAACCGGCGTACACGCAGCTGAAGACACCGATAGCACGCCTTGCGATGGCATCGAGAACGACAAGCAAACCCTGGAATGCGCCACCTACAACAAAACCACCGCCGAGCAACTGCTCAAGGATAACTACCAAGGGCTGCTGGAACGCATGGGTTCGACCTATGGCAGCAACAAGACGCAGCTGGCAGACATTACCGCTCGTCTGAAGGATGCCCAGCAGAAGTGGGAAAAGTTACGGGATGCGGATTGCGCCGTGGATACCTTCCCGGCAGTGGCGGGAAGCAAGGAATATGCGATCCAGCAGAATGATTGTTTGGCGCGGATGAGTGATGAACGGTCGGAGTTTTTGGAGTCGATTGGGCAGGAGTAATCCGTAGGCAATTCCACGAAACCCGTGATTGTTGACTTGCCAGTCAACCGAATCGTTCGCCATGATCGCCGTCCATTTCTCTTGTGCGGCGCCCCATGAACCCACGCATCTACCTCCTCGCCCTCGCCGCCTTCGTCGCCGGTATCGACGAAAACCTGATAGGCGGGATTCTGCCGCTGTTGTCCCGCGAACTGGGCGTCACCCTGAGCGCAGCCGGGCAGCTGACGGCGGTGTTTTCCCTGACTTTTGCGCTGTGTGCCGCACCGTTGCTGTCGCTGACTTCGCGTATGGAGCGACGCACCCTCCTGATCGCAGCTTTGCTGACCTTTGCAGTGGGCAACCTGGGCTCCGGGCTGGCGGTGAATTACTGGATGCTGCTGGTCTGTCGCATCATCAGCGCGGCCAGTTGTGCGTTGGTGGTGGTGCTGGCATCGACACTGTCGGCGTCGCTGGTGGACACACGCTTGCGTGGGCGGGCGATCGGCATTGTGTTCATGGGCATCAGCGGTTCGCTGGTGCTGGGGATTCCGCTGGGGATCGCCGTTAGCGAGTCGCTGAGCTGGCGTGCGCCGTTCCTGTTGCTGGCCCTCCTGGCGTTGGTGATTGCCGCACTGTTGCGCCTGAGCCTGCCGACGTTCGCCAGCCGCCCGCCCACCTCAATGCGCGAGTACTGTCGGCAACTGGCGATTCCCAAGCTGCTTTTGGCGCAACTGGTGTCGGTATTGCTGCTGACCGGGCATTTCGTGCTGTTCGCTTACCTCGCGCCTTATGTGCAACAGACCATGGGCATCCATGGCGTGTCCTTGAGCTATCTCTATGTCTTCTTCGGCATTGCCGCCATCAGCGGTGGTTATTGCGGCGGCTGGCTGTCGGACCGATTGGGGTTCAAACGCGCGCTGGTGCTGATCCCGTCGCTGTTCAGCCTGGTCATGGCGTTGCTGCCATGGGCCACCGGTTCGCTGGCGAGTTTCCTGGCGCTGTACGCGTTGTGGATGGCGTTGAGCTGGACCATCTCGCCAGTGGTGCAGAACTACCTGCTGCATACCGCACCCGAATCCGGTGAAGCCAATGTGGGGATCAATACCTCGGCGATGCACCTGGGCGTGGCTTTGGGCGCCGCACTGGGTGGCGTGGTAATCGCCAAGGGCAGCCTGGAAATCACGCCGCTGGTGGGCGCATTGGTGACGGCATTGGCCCTGGCAGCAGCGTGCTTGAGCCTGATGGCCGGAGCGCGCCAATCGCGTCGGGCCTGATACCATTCGCGCCTTCTCCACTTTTCCAAGGCGACCCCATGACTATCTGCGGCATCGAAATCAAAGGCAGTGAAGCCATTATTGCTGTCGCCTCGCTGGACGGTCAGGCATTGAGCCATGTAGCCCTGGCCACCAAGAAAATCGCCCTTGAAGACGATGATGAGGCGGCCAACGTCAAAGCCTTCGCCGCCCAGGTGAGTGCGTTTGTCCGGGAAAATGCAATCACGCGGATCGCGATCAAGAAACGCAGCAAGAAAGGCGAATTCGCCGGTGGCCCGACCACGTTCAAGATTGAAGGGGTGTTTCAGCTGCTGGAGGGTGTTGAGGTGACGCTGCTGTCGCCGCAGACCATCAATGCGCAGAACAAGAAACACGACTTTGAACTGCCGGCGACGCTGAACAAGTATCAGCATGAGGCGTTCAAAGCCGCGTGTTCAGCCCTGCTGAAGAAATAAGCTACATCGCACATCCCCTGTGGGAGCGGGCTTGCTCGCGAATGCGGTGTGTCAGTCAATACATGTACCGACTGATCCACCGCATTCGCGAGCAAGCCCGCTCCCACATTTGATCTGTGTCGTTTTCGAGAGCGGTAATCACACCGCCTCCCGTCGCCGATCCTCCCTTGGGCACTTGGCGAACCTCGCCCGGTAACTGCGGGTGAAATACGACGGCGACTCAAACCCGCAGGCGATGCTCACTTCCAGCACGCTCATGTCGGTCTGGCGCAATAACTGCCGAGCCTTCTCCAGGCGCAAGCCCAGGTAGAAATTGCTCGGCGTGTCGTTCAGGTGCAGCCGGAACAAGCGCTCCAACTGCCGTCGCGTCACTTTGATCGCTTCCGCCAGCGCCAAGGTGCTCAGCGGCGGCTCGGTGTGCTGTTCCATCTCACCAATCACCTGCACCAACTTCTTGTTGTTGATGCCGTAGCGCGTGGCGATCTGCATGCGTTGGTGGTCTTTGCGCGGGCGGATGCGGCCGAGCACGAACTGCTCGGACACCTGAATCGCCAACTCGGGCCCGTGGGCCTGGCTGATCAGGTCGAGCATCAGGTCGATGGAGGCGGTGCCACCCGCCGAGGTGATGCGCCGGCGGTCGATCTCGAACAGCTCCTGGGTCACCGTCAGCTGTGGATAAGACTCCTTGAAGGCGTCGATGGCTTCCCAGTGCAGGGTCAGCCGATGGCCGTCGAGCAGGCCGGCTTCAGCGAGCACAAAGCTGCCGGTGTCGATGGCACCGAGGGTCACGCCGTCGTGTTCGAGACGGCGCAGCCAATGCTCAAGTGCCGGGGTGGCGAACTTCAGCGGTTCAAAGCCGGCCACCACCAATAAGGTCGCGCCCTTTTTCAGCGGCTCCAGTGCGGCGTCGGCGTTGACCGACATGCCATTGCTCGCCAACACCGCGCCGCCGTCGGCACTCAATACGTGCCAGCGGTACAGCTCGCCTCGGAATCGGTTGGCAACCCGCAGCGGTTCGATCGCGGAGATAAAGCCGATGGCGGAGAAGCCCGGCATCAGCAGAAAGTAGAAATCCTGGGACATGGAGCGCTCTCGTAGGACGGACAGCGTGGTCACTGTGATACGCCAGTTCATTCGGTCATTCAAGGGGGCAGGTCGCTGCAGTGCAAGAGCTGGTCGCCGCCGTGCGTTTTGTCGCACTGCAAGCTGCGTAACTTGGCTGCACGGCGCACAAAGACGCCGGAACCCACAATAACAACCTGCCGAGGGAACCACCATGAACCGACTGATCAGCCGCTGCGTGCTCGCACTCAGCGCCAGCGCCATTTTGAGCACCAACGTCATGGCAGCCGATGCGGCTTCTTGCCAGAACGTGCGCATGGGCGTGGTGAACTGGACCGATGTAATCGCCACCAGCGCCATGACTCAAGTGTTGCTCGACGGCCTCGGCTACAAGACCAAACAGACCAGCGCGTCCCAGCAAATCATCTTTGCCGGGATCCGCGACCAGCGCCTGGACATGTTCCTGGGCTACTGGAACCCGTTGATGACCCAGACCATTACTCCGTTTGTCGATGCCAAGCAGGTCAAGGTGCTCGACAAGCCGTCGCTGGAAGATGCCCGCGCTACGTTGGCAGTGCCGACTTACCTGGCTGATAAAGGCCTGAAAACCTTCGCCGACATCGCCAAGTTTGAAAAAGAACTGGGCGGCAAGATCTACGGCATTGAACCGGGCTCGGGCGCCAACACCCAGATCAAGGCGATGATTGCCAAGAATCAGTTCGGCCTCGGCAAGTTCCAACTGGTGGAATCCAGCGAGGCCGGCATGCTCGCCGCCGTCGACCGCGCCGTGCGCCGCAAGGAAGCCGTGGTGTTCTTCGGCTGGGCGCCGCACCCGATGAACGTCAACGTGGCGATGACGTACCTCACCGGCAGCGATGACGCGCTGGGCCCGAACGAAGGCATGGCCACCGTGTGGTCCGTCACGTCGCCAACCTACGCCGAGCAATGCCCCAACGTGCACAAGTTGCTCAGCAACCTGACCTTCACCGCCGCCGACGAGAGCCGAATGATGCAGCCGCTGCTGGATCACAAGGACGCTTTCGAATCGGCCAAGCAATGGCTCAAGGACCACCCGCAAGACCAGCAGCGCTGGCTGGAAGGCGTGACTACCTTCGACGGCAAACCCGCCGCGGCCAACCTGCAATTGACCAGCAAATAACCGCTATTGAATCACCGCTTCGCAGCCGCTCCTGGCTGCGAACGGTATGACTACGCCTGAAAATCACGCCTGTAAGGAACCTGCCCCATGAACCACGACGTCATCATCACCTGCGCACTCACCGGTGCTGGCGACACGACCGCCAGAAGCCCTCACGTGCCGGTCACTCCCAAACAAATCGCCGCCGCGGCGGTGGAAGCTGCCAAGGCCGGTGCCACCGTGGTGCATTGCCACGTACGTGACCCGGAAACCGGCAAGTTCAGCCGCGACGTCGCGCTGTACCGCGAAGTGATGGAGCGCATCCGCGAGGCGGACGTCGACATCATCGTCAACCTCACCGCCGGCATGGGTGGCGACCTGGAAATCGGTGGCGGCGAGAACCCCATGGAGTTCGGCCCCAACACCGACCTGGTGGGCCCGCTGACCCGCCTGGCCCACGTGGAAGAGTTGCTGCCGGAAATCTGCACCCTCGATTGCGGCACCCTGAACTTCGGCGATGGCGACACCATTTACGTCTCCACCCCGGCGCAACTTCGAGCGGGCGCCAAACGTATTCAAGAGCTGGGCGTAAAAGCCGAGCTGGAAATTTTCGACACCGGTCACCTGTGGTTCGCCAAGCAGATGATCAAGGAAGGCTTGCTCGACAACCCGCTGTTCCAGCTGTGCCTGGGCATCCCGTGGGGCGCCCCGGCCGACACCACCACCATGAAAGCCATGGTCGACAACCTGCCGGCAGACGCTGTGTGGGCCGGCTTCGGCATTGGTCGCATGCAGATGCCGATGGCGGCACAAGCGGTACTGCTGGGCGGCAACGTGCGGGTCGGCCTGGAAGACAACCTGTGGCTGGACAAGGGCGTGCTGGCGACCAACGGCCAGTTGGTGGAACGCGCCAGCGAAATCCTCAGCCGCTTGGGTGCGCGGGTCATGACCCCTGCCGAGGGCCGCGTGAAGATGGGCCTGACCAAGCGCGGCTAAGGCGCACCACACGACTCCCAGCAGGAACCGAATCAAATGTGGGAGCGGGCTTGCTCGCGAATGCGGTGAATCAGTCACCGAATGCATCAACTGACACACCGCTTTCGCGAGCAAGCCCGCTCCCACATTTTGATCTTGGCTCTCACACAGAATCACCGAACTCTTTAGGAATTTGCCATGAGCTTTATCACTGAAATCAAAACCTTCGCCGCGCTGGGCAGCGGTGTTATCGGCAGCGGCTGGGTATCCCGGGCCCTGGCCCATGGCCTGGACGTGGTGGCCTGGGACCCGGCGCCTGGTGCCGAAGCGGCCCTGCGCAAACGTGTCGCGAATGCTTGGGGCGCACTGGAGAAACAAGGCCTTGCCCCGGGTGCCTCGCAAGACCGCCTGCGCTTTGTCGCCACGATTGAAGAGTGCGTGAAAGACGCCGACTTCATCCAGGAAAGCGCCCCGGAACGCCTTGAGTTGAAGCTGGAACTGCACAGCAAGATCAGCGCCGCGGCCAAGCCAAACGCATTGATTGGTTCGAGTACTTCGGGCCTGTTGCCGAGTGAATTTTACGAAGGCTCCACGCACCCGGAACGTTGCGTGGTAGGCCATCCGTTCAACCCGGTTTACCTGTTGCCGCTGGTGGAAGTGGTGGGCGGCAAAAACACTGCGCCAGAAGCCATTCAGGCAGCGATCAAGGTGTATGAATCCCTCGGCATGCGCCCATTGCATGTGCGTAAGGAAGTGCCCGGGTTTATCGCTGACCGACTGCTGGAAGCCTTGTGGCGTGAGGCGTTGCACCTGGTCAACGATGGTGTGGCAACCACCGGCGAAATTGACGACGCGATTCGGTTTGGCGCTGGTTTGCGCTGGTCATTCATGGGCACGTTCCTGACCTATACCCTGGCCGGCGGTGATGCCGGGATGCGGCACTTCATGGCGCAGTTCGGCCCGGCGTTGCAGTTGCCGTGGACCTACTTGCCGGCCCCGGAACTGACCGACAAGTTGATTGACGATGTGGTGGATGGCACCAGCGACCAACTGGGCAAACACAGTATCTCGGCGCTGGAGCGCTATCGTGATGATTGCCTGCTGGCGGTGCTGGAAGCGGTGAAGACGACCAAGGAAAAACACGGTATGACCTTCGCCGAATAGACGATGAACATCCAATGTGGGAGCGGCGGTGCGACGATTCGACTTGCTCGCGAAAGCGGTGTATCAGTCGATGCAATCACCGCCTGGCACACCGCCTTCGCGAGCAAGTCGAATCGTCGCACCGCCGCTCCCACATTTTGACTGCGTACATCTTGGAATTTAAGTCATGCCCGCATTGACCACCTACACCACCAAAATTCTCCCCGACTGGGTCGACTACAACGGCCACCTGCGCGATGCGTTCTACCTGCTGATCTTCAGCTACGCCACCGATGCGCTGATGGACACCCTGGGCCTGGACAGCGAAAACCGCGAAGCCAGCGGCAACTCGCTGTTCACCCTGGAGTTGCACCTCAACTACCTGCACGAAGTGAAGCTGGGCGCCGCCGTCGAAGTGCACACCCAACTCATCGCCCACGACCGCAAGCGCCTGCATCTCTATCACAGCCTGCATCTGGTGGGCGACGAAAAGGAGCTGGCCGGCAACGAGCAAATGTTGCTCCACGTCGACCTCGCCGGCCCGCATTCGGCGCCGTTCAGCGAGGCGGTGCTGGGCAAGCTTGCAAGCATCAGTGCCGAACAAACCGACCTGCCGAAGCCCGCCCTGCTCGGCCGCGTGATTGGACTGCCACCCCAAAAATAAGGAATCGCCATGCAAACCGCCGCCGCTGTTGCCGACTTCCGTACTTACCCGCTGATCAGCGACCTGGCCGAGGTGCAGGTGCGCAGTGATCACTTGCGCGTGCAATGGGCCGATGGACGGGTTAGCCCGTTCCATCACCAGTGGCTGCGAGACAACTGCCCGTGCCCGACCTGCGTCTACAGCGTGACCCGTGAACAGGTGCTGGAAATCGTCGATGTGGACGAAAACCTTACAGCTGTCAGCGCGCGTATCCACCAGGGTTTGCTGACGGTTGAATGGAGTGGCGGGCATCACAGCCAGTACGATCCCGGTTGGCTGCGAGCGCATGCCTACGACGATGAGTCCCGCGCTGAACGTCGGGCGGCCAAACCGAAATCCAAACTGTGGGACCGTACTTTCGAGCTGCCCGTGTTTGACTACGCAGCACTGATGGAAGACCCGAAATCCCTGCTGCAATGGTTGCTGGCCGTGCGTGACAGCGGCCTCACGCAAGTGCGCGGCGTGCCCACCGAACCCGGCTCCCTGACACTGATCGCCAAGCGCATTTCGTTCATTCGCGAGAGTAATTTTGGCGTGTTGTTCAACGTGCAATCCAAGGCCGATGCCGACAGCAACGCCTACACCGCATTCAACCTGCCGCTGCACAGCGATTTGCCCACCCGGGAGCTGCAACCGGGACTGCAATTTTTGCATTGCCTGGTGAACGACGCCGACGGTGGCGAGAGTATTTTCGTTGATGGTTTCGCCATAGCCCGGGCGTTGCGCGATGAAGACTCCGAAGCCTTTCGCGCGCTGTGCGAAATCCCTGTGGAGTTTCGCAACAAGGACCGTCACAGCGACTATCGCCGGCTGGCACCGATCATTGCGCTGGATGCCCTGGGTGAAGTCGCCGAGATTCGCATGGCCAACTTTCTGCGCGGGCCGTTTGAGGCGCCGGCAGAGCAGATGCCCTTGCTGTATCGCGCCTATCGCCGGTTTATTGCAATGACCCGGGAGGAGCGTTTTCGGCTGGTCAAACGGCTGAATCCGGGCGAGCTGTGGTGCTTCGATAACCGCCGCACCCTGCATGCGCGCAATGCCTTTGACCCGGCGTCCGGCGCGCGGCATTTTCAGGGCTGCTATATCGATCGAGATGAGCTGCTGTCCAGGATATTGGTGTTGCAGAGGTAGACCGAGGCGCGCCCTTCGCGAGCAAGCCCGCTCCCACATTTGACCGAGTTCCTCCTGAAAAAACGCGGTCAAATGTGGGAGCGGGCTTGCTCGCGAAGGGGCCCGCACAACCACTACAAATTCAGCCAAAAAAAAGCCCCGATCAAGCCGTGACAGGATCGGGGCAGAGTGCTTTGTGTGAGCTGCGCATCCCGAGGGTGACCAAACCTTCAAGCTGCTTGCTGGGTTCCAGTGTGCACACTCCCCTTCTTGCCAAGTTAGCCGAAAACGACCTGTTCATAGGTGTGCCGGACATTCGTACATTCAGGCCTTGCCGACTCGGTGATGGCCTACCAGAATCGACCTCAGTCCCCCGCTCCCCTAACAAGGATAAACGTCATGATGCACGCGGATTTGATTGACCAGGATGACCTGCTGGGCCAGCTGCGGTCGTTGGGTTTCGAAGTGTCCAGCGGCGCTACCGCCGAGCAGGCTTGTGAGTGTGCGGTGCGCGGTTTGAGTGAAGCGCGGGCCAAGGCGCTGAAGAACATGGTTGAGCAGATGTACACCGGCAGCGCGACGATCTTACCGGCGGTGAGGCAGGCGATCGATAAGCAGTTGTTGCCGGCTTTGGTGCAATTTCGGCAGAACTCTGGCGCCTGATATACCGCATTCGCGAGCAAGCCCGCTCCCACATTCGACCGCGTTCCTACTGAAAAAACGCGGTCAAGTGTGGGAGCGGGCTTGCTCGCGAATGCAGGCGACTCGGTCTAAAGCCTTACACTGGCGAAAGTCGACTCATTCCTGGCCTGGCTCAACGCCGACAACGGCCCGGACAACGGTGACAACACCAGCGCCTGCGGAATCGGCATCATCGCCACTTGCTGCGTGGTATTGGACCCCACGCGCTCATCCCGCGGCGGAATGCCGAAGTATTCGCGGTAGCACTTGGAGAAGTGCGGCGTGGAGACAAAACCGCACACCGACGCCACTTCGATGATCGACATCGGCGTTTGCTTGAGCAATTGCCGCGCACGGATCAAGCGCAACTTGAGGTAATAGCGCGATGGCGAACAGTGCAGGTATTTCTGGAACAGCCGCTCCAGCTGACGCCGGGAAACCGCGACGTACACCGCCAGTTCGTCGAGGTCGATCGGCTCTTCCAGGTTGGCTTCCATCAGCGCGACGATTTCCTGCAGTTTCGGCTGGTTGGTGCCCAGCATGTGCTTGAGTGGCACACGCTGGTGATCCTGTTCGTTGCGGATGCGCTCGTACACAAACATCTCGGAGATCGCCGCCGACAATTCACGGCCGTGGTCGCGGCTGATCAGGTGCAGCATCATGTCCAGCGGCGCAGTGCCGCCGGAGCTGGTGAAGCGGTTGCGGTCGAGGGTGAACAAGCGTGTGCTCATGGCCACGCGAGGGAAAGCTTCCTGCATCGACGCCAGGCATTCCCAGTGCACGCTGCAATCAAAACCGTCCAGCAGGCCGGCGCAGGCCAGGGCCCAGCTGCCAGTGCACACGGCGCCAAGGCGACGGGACTGGCGCGCCTGGCTTTGCAGCCACGACACGTGCTCACGGGTCACGGTGCGCTGGATTCCCACGCCGCCGCAGACGATCACGGTGTCCAGGGCCGGGGCTTTGTGCATGGAGGCATCGGGAGTGATTTGCAGACCGTCGCTGGCCCACACCTGGTTTCCGTCCACACTCAACGTCGTCCAGCGATACAGCTCGCGGCCGGAGAGTTGGTTGGCCATGCGCAGGGGTTCGACTGCGGAGGCCAGGGAAATCAGCGTGAAATTGTCCAGCAGCAAAAAGCCGATGGATTGAGGCGCACGGTTCTGGGGTTGAGCCCCTGAGTTGAACGACGTCATCGCGGTATCTCCTCACACAAAGCGGGTGATGGCCTCAGGCGAGGCTCTTGTTATTGCGCTCATCACCTTAAGGAAACTCCTGTGGCGAGAGGCTTTGTATTGATAGAGCAAATGCCATGCCTAAAGTTGAATGCGCATTCAATAACTCCTGAAAACGACCTCATGACGTGTCTATATAAGCCCGCGCATGGAGTGGGGGATATGACCCGAAAACGACCTGAGAGGACGCAGGCTCAAGGTGTGTGAGCAGATCGGTAGCACTTGTGGGAAGGGAGAGAAACGACGTGGGAAAAGTCTGTCACCACAAGCACGGGTGACAGAGGGTCGTGGTAGGAAATCGTTCGGGAGCTACTTATCTAATTGCGACGCGCTAAAAGGTGGCGTGACGAGTTGGTGATGCTCAATGTAGGAGCGAGCTTGCTCGCGAAAAACCTGAGAGCGCCGCGCTGACTCAGGATGAGCGCGTTATCGTTCACGACCTTCGCGAGCAAGCTCGCTCCTACAGGGGGGGCTTACTTCAACACTCCACCGCACTCACCGCCAACCCGCCCCGCGATGTTTCCTTGTACTTGTCATGCATATCCGCCCCGGTATCCCGCATGGTGCGGATCACCCGATCCAGCGAGATAAAGTGCTGGCCATCCCCCCGCAGCGCCATCTGCGCGGCGTTGATCGCCTTCACCGCAGCAATCGCATTACGCTCGATACACGGCACCTGCACCAGGCCGCCTACCGGGTCGCAGGTCAGGCCGAGGTTGTGTTCCAGGCCGATTTCCGCCGCGTTGCACAACTGCTCCGGCGTAGCACCGAGGATCTCCGCCAACCCCGCCGCCGCCATGGCGCACGCCGAACCGACCTCACCCTGGCAACCGACTTCGGCACCCGAAATCGACGCGTTCTTTTTACACAGGATGCCCACCGCCGCCGCCGCGAGGAAATAGTCGACGACGTTGGCCTCGGTCACTTCTTCGCTGAACTTCATAAAGTAATGCAACACCGCCGGGATGATCCCCGCCGCGCCGTTGGTCGGTGCCGTGACCATGCGCCCGCCGGCGGCGTTTTCTTCATTCACCGCCAGGGCGAACAGGTTGACCCATTCCATCGCGCTCAGGGTCGAGCCGATCACATTCGGCTTGCCCAGCTCCTGCAAGCTGCGGTGCAACTTGGCCGCGCGGCGCCGTACATTGAGGCCGCCGGGAAGAATGCCTTCGTGCTTGAGGCCTTGCTCCACGCAATCCTGCATGGCGCGCCAAAGTTTCATCAGGCCGCTGCGGATCTCGTCTTCCGAGCGCCAGGTTTTTTCATTCGCCAGCATCAGTTCAGCGACCCGCAGGTTGTGGGTCTTGCACAACTGCAGCAGCTCCACTGCACTGGAAAAATCATAGGGCAATTCGGTGCGGTCCATGTCCGCCACGCCGCTGTTGGCCTGGGCTTCATCCACCACAAACCCGCCGCCTACGGAGTAGTAGGTGTCGCGGTGCAACTCACCGTTATCACCGAACACCACCAGGGTCATGGCATTGGGATGGAACGGCAGGTTTTCGTCGATCAGGCGCATGTCCCGCGCCCATAAGAAAGGCACCGACAAATGTCCGTCCAGCAGCAGTGTGTTGGTCTCGCGCAGGGTTTCGATGCGGATGCCAATCTGCGACGGATCGATCGCGTCGGGCCACTCGCCCATCAGGCCCATGATCACGGCGTTATCGCTGCCGTGGCCGATGCCGGTGGCCGATAAGGAGCCAAACAGCTGAACTTCGACGCGCGTTACTTGTTCCAACACATCACGTTCACGCAATCCTTGAACGAACAACGCCGCGGCGCGCATGGGGCCGACGGTGTGAGAACTCGAAGGCCCAATGCCGATCTTGAACAGGTCGAAAACGCTGATAGCCATTGACGTGAAACTCCTCGATGAGCACAGGCCAGGCGTAGAAAAGCACCTGGTGACGGAGCTGCTACGCTCATGTCGCAATCCGCCGAGATGCGGCCATCATCAAGCTTTTGTTGGCGCTCACGGCGTCTCACACCGACGTACCCATGCTCATCAGCGCCGCTGTTGTGGAAGGCGACGTTTTGGCCGTTTTTTGCGGTTCAGATCGGTAAAAAGTGCAGTTTTGCCGTTGAAAAAATCTGTAAGCGACGTCACCGACACTGGATACGACCATCCCTGTACTGGATACGACGCCCCCTGTAGGCGTCAGATTTTCACTGGTACATGATCAGTCTCGACTCGTTTGCACAGTTGCGTGGCAGAGCTGTGCCGCACGCCCAACCGCAACACCTATAAGCGCGGTGTTATTGCCGCCAGAAAAACACCAGGAGTCCACCCCCATGAAAGGTTCACCGTCGTTGTTGTTGGCCGCCATGCTGAGTCTGCCAGTCCTGGCTCACGCTGCAGAACCGGCGCAATGCCAGACCGTCAACTTCTCCGATGTCGGCTGGACCGACATCACCGTCACTACCGCCACCACCAGCGAAGTTCTCAAGGGCCTCGGCTACAAACCCCGCACCACGATGATTTCCGTACCGGTGACCTACAAGTCCCTGGCCGATGGCAAGAACATGGATATCTTCCTCGGCAACTGGATGCCGACCATGGAAAACGACATCAAGCAGTACCGTGATGCCGGCACCGTGGAAACCGTGCGCGCCAACCTGGAAAACGCCAAGTACACCCTGGCCGTACCGGAAGCGCTGTACAACAAGGGCCTGAAAGACTTCGCCGACATCGTCAAATTCAAGGATGAGCTGGGCGGCAAGATCTACGGCATCGAGCCGGGCAACGACGGCAACCGCACCATTCAGACCCTTATCGACAAAGACGCTTTCGGCCTGAAAACCGCAGGTTTCAAAGTGGTTGAATCCAGCGAAGCCGGAATGCTCTCGCAGGTGGAACGCGCCACCAAGCGCGACCAGGCCATCGTGTTCCTCGGCTGGGAACCGCACCCGATGAACACCCGCTTCAAGATGAAGTACCTGACCGGGGGTGATGATTCATTCGGCCCCAACTACGGCCAGGCCACCATCTACACCAACGTCCGCAAGGGCTACACCCAGGAATGCAGCAACGTGGGCCAGTTGCTGAAAAACCTGTCGTTCACCCTGAACATGGAAAGCACCCTGATGGGTAACGTCCTGGACGACAAAATGAAGCCTGACGCCGCCGCCAAGGCGTGGCTGAAGAAGAACCCGCAAGTGCTCGACACCTGGCTGGCTGGTGTCACCACTGTCGATGGCAAACCAGGATTGGAGGCCGTCAAAGCTTACCTCGCCAAGTAACCGCTGACCCCGGGCCGGTACGCTGGCCCGGGATGTTTTTCCTCTTCGCATGTGGACATTCACTACCATGCTGACTGAACATAAAATCCCGCTAGGCCAGTACATCGCTGCCTTCGTTGAATGGTTGACCCAACACGGGGCCAACTACTTCGACGCAATCGCATCGACCCTGGAAACGATGATCCACGGCGTGACGTTCGCGCTGACCTGGTTCAATCCACTGGCATTGATCGGTCTGATTGCGCTGCTCGCTCACTTCATTCAACGCAAATGGGGCCTGACGGTGTTTGTCATCGCCTCCTTCCTGCTGATCCTGAATCTTGGGTACTGGCAGGAAACCATGGAGACCCTGGCGCAGGTGCTGTTCGCCACCCTGGTCTGCGTGGTGATCGGCGTGCCGCTGGGCATCGTTGCCGCGCACAAACCGATGTTCTACACCCTGATGCGGCCGGTGCTCGATCTGATGCAGACCGTACCGACCTTCGTCTACCTCATCCCTACCCTGACCCTCTTCGGGCTGGGTGTGGTGCCCGGGCTGATTTCCACGGTGGTGTTTGCGATTGCCGCGCCTATCCGTCTGACTTACCTGGGTATCCGTGATGTGCCGCAAGAGTTGATGGACGCCGGCAAGGCCTTTGGCTGCTCGCGCCGTCAGTTGCTCTCGCGGATTGAACTGCCCCACGCCATGCCGAGCATCGCCGCCGGCATTACCCAATGCATCATGCTGTCGTTGTCGATGGTGGTTATCGCAGCCCTGGTGGGCGCCGACGGCCTCGGCAAACCGGTGGTCAACGCACTGAACACCGCCGACATCGCCCTGGGCTTTGAAGCGGGCCTGGCGATCGTATTGCTGGCCATCATGCTCGACCGCATCTGCAAACAACCCGACGCCAAAGTAGGGGGTGATGCATGAGCATTATCCGGTTCGAAAATGTCGACGTGATCTTCTCCAAAGACCCACGCGAAGCGCTCAAGCTGCTGGACCAGGGCATGACGCGCAACGAGATCCTGAAAAAGACCGGGCAGATTGTCGGCGTTGAAAACGCCAGCCTGGATGTCGAGAAAGGCGAGATCTGCGTGCTGATGGGCCTGTCCGGCTCGGGCAAGTCGAGCTTGCTGCGCTGCATCAACGGCTTGAACACCGTCAGCCGCGGCAAGCTGTTTGTGGAGCATGAAGGTCGGCAGATCGACATCGCGTCCTGCACCCCCGCCGAGCTGAAAATGATGCGCACCCAGCGCATCGCGATGGTGTTTCAAAAGTTCGCCCTGATGCCTTGGCTGACGGTGCGCGAAAACATCAGCTTCGGCCTGGAGATGCAGGGCCGCCCGGAGAAAGAGCGGCGCAAGCTGGTGGACGACAAGCTGGAACTGGTGGGCCTGTCGCAGTGGCGCAACAAGAAGCCCGACGAGCTTTCCGGCGGCATGCAGCAACGTGTCGGCCTGGCCCGCGCGTTGGCGATGGACGCCGATATCCTGCTGATGGACGAACCCTTCTCCGCACTCGACCCGCTGATCCGCCAGGGCTTGCAGGATGAGTTGCTGGAGCTGCAACGCAAGCTGAGCAAGACCATCGTATTTGTAAGCCACGACCTGGATGAGGCGCTGAAACTCGGCAGCCGCATCGCGATCATGAAAGACGGCCGGATCATCCAGTACAGCGTGCCGGAAGAGATCGTGCTGAACCCGGCGGATGACTATGTGCGGACCTTCGTGGCCCACACCAACCCGCTGAATGTGCTGTGTGGCCGCAGCCTGATGCGCACGTTGGATAACTGCACCCACGTCAACGGCTCCATCAGCCTGGACCCGGGCGGTGACTCGTGGCTGGACCTGGCGGAAGGCAACACCATCAAGGGGGCGCGGCAGAACGGCGCGGTGCTGAACTTGCAGAACTGGGCACCGGGGCAAGCCGTGGAAGGTTTGGGACGGATACCGACGCTGGTGGATT
Organism: Pseudomonas sp. AN3A02; assembly: GCF_011765255.1. Lineage (NCBI taxonomy): Bacteria > Pseudomonadati > Pseudomonadota > Gammaproteobacteria > Pseudomonadales > Pseudomonadaceae > Pseudomonas > Pseudomonas sp. AN3A02. The sequence goes on along the minus strand of NZ_JAARNI010000003.1, from coordinate 426,199 downwards.
CCAATATCGGGATGCGCGATGCGTTGCAGATTCGGTACCAGACAGGGAACAAGCTGGTGCTGCAGGACGACAACAAGGTGGTAGGGATTCTGGGTGACAGCGAGCTCTATCACGCCCTCTTGGGCAAGAACCTGGGCTAACAGACACCGCTCCCACATTTTGCTCAGGTGGTGTCAGTAACGACACCACCTGTCCTTTCAACACTCAGCTATAGACACGGCCAAGGAGCTGCCGATGGCTTTCAAACTGATCGAGCACGTCCCGGGTGATCTGTTCCTGGGTGAAGCCCATCAGGTCGTACTCTTGAGGCCCGTTGTGCAGGTAAACCTCGGCGCGGTAGTAACGCGTGCGCTCTTCCTCGGGCAAGTCGCTCGGTGCCGACGAATAAGCATCCAGGCTCACCTCGTAGACAAACGGATTACCCTCTTCCATCTCGATGCGCACACCAATGCAGCGCTTGGATTTACCCAGCAGGGTCTGCACTTCCAGCCCCTGATCACGCAACGCAGTCGCCGCTTCTTCCAGCGCCGGCGTGACGTGTTTGTCCATAAAGCGCTGCACGGTACCTTGGCTCGGTTGCAGGTCCAGGGCAGTCAAACGCTCGCTGAAACCACGCCGACCACGTTCAGCCAATTGCGCCTGCTCCAGCTCGATCGCCACGTCTTGGCGCATTGCTTTGTGCAGGCCGAACATGAACAGGATCAGCACCACCGAGAACGGCAGGCCGGCCAGCACCACCATGGTTTGCATGGCTTCGAAGTTACCGGCGAACAGCAGGCCGATGGTCACCAGCGTGATGACGACCGACCAGAAAATCCGCAGCCAGTGCGGCGCATCTTCGTCAACGTTGCCGCCCTTGCAGGACAGGTTCGCCATCATCACTGCGCCGGAATCCGCCGGGGTCAGGAACAGTACAAAGCCGACAAAGATCGACACACCGATGACGATTTTCGACGCCGGGTAATGCTCAAGCAGCTGGTAGATCGCCATGGACGGCTGTTCCAGTGCGGTCTTGCCCAACTCCACCGCGCCATGGTTCAACACCAGGTCCAAGGCCGAGTTGCCGAAGATCGACAACCACGCCAGGGTGAAGCCCAACGGGATCAGCAGCACACCGGCGACCAGTTCACGCACCGTACGACCACGGGAAATACGTGCGATGAACATGCCCACGAATGGCGCCCAGGAAATCCACCAGGCCCAGTAGAACAGGGTCCACAGGCCCATCCAGCGTTCGGTCTTGTCGGCGTCGCCTTCGTACACGTACAGGTCGAAGGTTTTCAGCACGATACCGTTCAGGTAGTCGCCGGTGTTTTGCACCAGGCCGTTGAGCAAGTGCAGGGTCGGGCCAAACAGCAGCACGAAAATCAGCAGGCCGCTGAACAGCACGATGTTCAGGTTGGACAGGCGGCGAATGCCGTTTTCCACACCCGACACGGCAGCAATAGTCGCCACGGTGCTCATCACGATGATCACGATCAGCAGGTTGGTGTTGCTGTGCTCCATGCCGAACAGGTTTTCCAACCCGGAGGACACTTGCATCGAACCGATCCCCAGGTTCGTCACCAGGCCCAGCAGCGTTACGAACATGCCGAAACCGTCCACCGCGTGACCGGCCGCGCCTTTGACCCAACGCTCGCCCACCAGCGGGTACAGCGCCGAGCGCAAGGCCAGCGGCTGGTTATGACGGTAGGCAAAGTACGCCACGGCCAGGCCGACCAGTGCGTAGATCGCCCAGCCGTGCAGGCCCCAGTGCAGGAACGTCAACTGCAATGCCTGACGCGCAGCGTCGCCAGTGGCCGACGCGCCTTCAGGCGGGTTGAAGTAGTGGTCCAGCGGCTCGGACGCGCCGAAGTACAGCAGCGAGATGCCGATGCCCGACGAGAAGAGCATGCCGGCCCAGGCGCCGTAGCTGAAGTCCGGGGTGTCGTCCTTGCTGCCCAGTTTCAATTTTCCGTAGGACGAGAACGCCAGGCCCACCACAAACACCAGGTAGGCGGCGATCACAACCATGTAGTACCAGCCAAAGCTTTTCGACAACCAGGCTTGGGCCACACCGAGCATCCTGCCGGCTTCCTGCGGGGCGATAATCAGAATCGCGGTCAACAACAGAATCAGCGCGGTGGAGGTGTAGAACACCCAACCGTTGACCCGCACCTTTTCCGGCGGGGTCTTTATAAGAGAGGCAGAACTCATGGCACAGATGCTCCGGGCAGTGCAGAGAAACACAAGGCAACGCATGACCCGAGCCATCGATTTTTCGGCAGTCGACGGACGGGTGTATAAAGACACCCCGAAAAACCATGAACCCTCGGCGAACCGCTGTGCCGGGCTGTTTCATGGGTTTTCCCGATGTCAGGTGGCGCCACATGCACGTAGGAAATACCTGTAGGCAGCGACCATTTGTCGCAGATCTTATTCTTTGTTGATTGAACGTTCAATCAAAACAAAATAGACTGGCCCACAAGCCGACGGACGTTTATCGCCCGTTGGCAGGCCTAAGGAGAGGTGCACGATGCCCAAGGTCGGTATGCAACCCATACGCCGCCAGCAGTTGATCGAAGCCACATTGACTGCGGTCGATCAGGTCGGGATGGGAGATGCCAGCATTGCGCTGATCGCCCGTCTGGCCGGTGTCTCGAATGGCATCATCAGTCACTACTTTCAGGACAAGAATGGCCTGATCGCCGCCACGATGCGGTACCTGATGAACGTCCTGATCGAGAACGTCACCGAGCGCCGGTTGGCGCTGAAAGATGACAGCCCGCGGGCTCATCTTCAGGTGATCATCGAAGGCAACTTCGACGCCAGCCAAGTCAACGGCCCGGCTATGAAAACCTGGCTGGCCTTCTGGGCCACCAGCATGCACCACCCGTCATTGCACAGGCTGCAGCGGATCAACGATCACCGTCTGTATTCCAACCTGTGCTGCCAGTTCCGCCGAGCGTTGCCGTTGTCCGAGGCACGCAGCGCAGCCCGAGGCCTGGCGGCCCTGATCGACGGTTTGTGGTTGCGCGGCGCCCTGTCGGGAGACGCTTTCGACACGGAGCAGGCGCAACGGATCGCTTACGAATACATGGATTTCCAATTGGCCAAGCAGGTGAGTTAGAGCACACATAAACGCTCAACCCCTGAACGGCTGCCGGCCGGTGTTGCCAGAACCTTATGGCCCACCTTCGGCGGTTAACGCCAACCACTGATGCACTTGCGAGGACTTTATGGCCCGTTTCGAACTGCAAAAACTCTACATTGACGGCGGCTACTCCGACGCTGGCAGCGATGCCACTTTCGAAGCCATCAACCCGGCTAACGGTGAAGTTCTCGCCAACGTGCAACGCGCTACTAAAGAAGACGTTGAGCGCGCTGTGGTCAGCGCCGAAAAGGGCCAGAAAATCTGGGCCGCCATGACCGCCATGGAGCGTTCGCGCATCCTGCGTCGTGCCGTCGACATCCTGCGCGAGCGCAACGACGAGCTGGCCGCCCTGGAAACCCTCGACACCGGCAAGCCGTACTCCGAAACCCAATACGTCGACATCGTCACCGGCGCCGACGTGCTGGAATACTACGCAGGCCTGGTGCCCGCCATCGAAGGCGAGCAGATCCCGCTGCGTGACACTTCGTTCGTCTACACCCGTCGCGAGCCGCTGGGCGTCGTGGCCGGTATCGGCGCGTGGAACTACCCGATCCAGATCGCCCTGTGGAAATCCGCACCGGCCCTGGCGGCCGGTAACGCGATGATCTTCAAGCCAAGCGAAGTCACCTCGCTGACCACCCTGAAACTGGCTGAAATCTACACCGCAGCCGGCGTTCCGGACGGTGTGTTCAACGTTCTGACCGGCAGCGGCCGTGAAGTCGGCACCTGGCTGACCGAGCACCCGCGCATCGAGAAAGTCTCCTTCACCGGCGGCACCGACACCGGCAAGAAAGTCATGGCCAGCGCTTCGAGCTCCTCGCTCAAAGAAGTGACCATGGAACTGGGCGGCAAATCCCCGCTGATCATTTTCGACGACGCCGACCTCGACCGCGCCGCCGACATCGCGATGATGGCCAACTTCTACAGCTCGGGCCAGGTCTGCACCAACGGCACTCGCGTCTTCGTTCCGACCGCCCTCAAAGGCGCGTTCGAAGCCAAGATCGCCGAGCGCGTTGCACGCATCCGCATCGGCAACCCGGAAGATGAAAACACCAACTTCGGCCCGCTGGTCAGCTTCGCCCACATGGAAAGCGTGCTCGGCTACATCGCCAAAGGTAAAGAGCAAGGTGCGCGCCTGCTGTGCGGCGGCGAGCGCCTGACCGACGGCGAATTCGCCAAGGGTGCCTACGTGGCTCCGACCGTGTTCACCGACTGCACCGACGAGATGACCATCGTCCGTGAAGAAATCTTCGGCCCGGTGATGAGCATCCTCACCTACGACACCGAAGAAGAAGTGATCCGTCGCGCCAACGACACCGACTTCGGCCTGGCCGCTGGCCTGGTGACCAAAGACCTGAACCGCGCGCACCGCGTGATTCATCAGCTGGAAGCCGGTATCTGCTGGATCAACGCCTGGGGCGAGTCCGACGCGAAGATGCCGGTGGGCGGCTACAAGCAATCGGGCGTGGGCCGTGAAAACGGGATCAGCTCGCTGAACAACTTCACTCGCATCAAATCGGTACAGGTTGAGCTGGGCGACTACGCCTCGGTGTTCTAAACCTGCCAGCCAGGGGTGCGCCTTTGTGGCGAGGGAGCTTGCTCCCGCTGGGCTGCGCAGCAGCCCCATCCCAGGCATCGCAGTTCGCCAGACCGAACTCGTTCGCTGATTTTGCGACTGCTGCGCAGTCGAGCGGGAGCAAGCTCCCTCGCCACAAAAGCAGCTTGAACCACTTACATGAGGGTGCATTTTATGTCCCAAGAATACGACTACATCATTGTGGGTGCCGGCTCCGCCGGTAACACCCTGGCGACCCGTCTGACCGAAGACGAAGGCGTCACTGTCCTGCTGCTGGAAGCCGGCGGCCCGGACTACCGTCTCGATTTCCGTACCCAAATGCCAGCCGCGCTGGCGTTCCCCCTGCAAGGCCGCCGCTACAACTGGGCCTACGAAACCGATCCAGAGCCACACATGGACGGTCGCCGGATGGAATGCGGTCGCGGCAAAGGCCTCGGTGGATCCTCGCTGATCAACGGCATGTGCTACATCCGCGGCAACGCGATGGACTACGACAACTGGTCGAAACTGCCGGGCCTGGAAAACTGGACCTACCTCGACTGCCTGCCGTACTTCCGTAAAGCCGAAACCCGCGACATCGGCCCGAACGACTACCACGGTGGCGACGGCCCGGTCAGCGTGACCACGCCAAAGGCCGGCAACAACCCGCTGTTCCACGCGATGGTTGAAGCAGGCGTACAAGCCGGTTACCCGCGTACCGAAGACTTGAACGGCTACCAGCAGGAAGGCTTCGGCCCGATGGACCGTACCGTGACGCCAAACGGTCGTCGCGCCAGCACCGCTCGCGGTTACCTGGACACGGCCAAGAAGCGCTCGACGCTGACCATCGTCACCCACGCCCTGACCGACAAAGTCCTGTTCGAAGGCAAGCGCGCCGTCGGCGTGCGTTACCTGATCGGTGCTGCCGAAGAGCGTGTTGAAGCCCGTGCCCGCAAGGAAGTCCTGGTGTGCAGCGGCGCAATCGCTTCGCCGCAACTGCTGCAGCGCTCAGGCGTAGGCCCGGCGAAACTGCTGGAAAGCCTCGACATCCCGGTGGTCCACGACCTGCCTGGCGTCGGCGAAAACCTGCAGGATCACCTTGAGCTGTACCTGCAATACGCGTGCACCCAACCGGTCTCGCTGTACCCGTCGCTGCTCTGGTACAACCAACCGGCCATCGGTGCCGAATGGCTGTTCAACGGCACCGGCATCGGCGCCAGCAACCAGTTCGAAGCGGGCGGTTTCATTCGTACCCGTGAAGACTTCGATTGGCCGAATATCCAGTACCACTTCCTGCCGGTGGCGATTAACTACAACGGCAGCAACGGTGTGAAAGAGCACGGTTTCCAGGCGCACATGGGCTCCATGCGTTCGCCGAGCCGTGGCCGCGTGCAATTGAAGTCGAAGAACCCACGGGAATACCCGAGCATCCTCTTCAACTACATGGCCTCCGAGCAGGACTGGCAGGAATTCCGCGACGGCATCCGCCTGACCCGTGAAATCATGCAACAGCCGGCACTCGACCAATACCGTGGCCGCGAAATCAGCCCGGGCATCGACGTGCAGACCGACGAGCAACTGGATAAATTTATCCGTGAGCACGCCGAAACTGCGTTCCACCCGTCCTGCTCGTGCAAGATGGGCACCGACGAGATGGCCGTGGTAGACGCCGAAGGCCGTGTGCATGGCATGCAGGGTCTGCGCGTAGTTGATGCGTCGATCATGCCGATCATCACCACCGGTAACCTGAACGCGCCGACGATCATGATCGCCGAGAAAATCGCCGACAAGATCCGTGGCCGCCAGCCACTGCCGCGCAGCACTGCGGATTACTACGTAGCGGGCGATGCGCCGGTGCGTGGCAAGCCGATGCGTGAAGTAGGTCCTACTGCGCAGTAACTGATACACCGCGGCGCTCCCTTCGCGAGCAAGCCCGCTCCCACCTTTTGACCGTGTGAACCCGATCAAATGTGGGAGGGGGCTTGCTCCCGAAGAGGCCCGACCAGACACTGCAAAACCCCTCCCCTACACTTTCCTTGATCAGCTCCCTAGCCCAGGCCTACTCTATTTGCCTGCCCGCGCCGAGCCGCCCACAAGGAAGGCCCCATGTTCGAACACCACGCCACACTCAAAAAGCAGTTCAGTGCCCTGCGCACCACCGCCGAATTCTTCTCCCTGCGCTATGTCCGCGAGTCCGGCCAGTACCTGTCGGTACGCAAAAACGTCGCCGAGCCGCCACACCTCAGCCAGGACGAAGGCGCGATGCTCACCGTGCGCCTCAACGGCGTCGAAGCCTACGCCGCCACTCACGACATTTCCCTGCCCGGCCTGCAAGCCGCCCTCGATCGCGCCGAACAGCAAGCCCGACTCATCAAGCCTCACGCCCTGCTCGACCTGCGCGACCAGCCAGTGTCCAGCGACATCGCCGACTACCTGTCGCCGAACCTCGACCAGCCCTTCCCGTCCCTGAGCGACTGCTACCAACTGCTCGGCGCCGAATCTGCCGCTGTGCCCAAGGACGAGCGCCTGGTGAACTGGGAAGTCAGCCTGGGCACCACCCACGTCGAACAGATCTACCTCAACAGCGCCGGCGCCGAACTGCGCCAGGCCCAGCGGTTTGTGTTCCCCGGCGTCAGCGTCACGGCCTACGATGGCGATGACAGCCAGACCCGCACTCTGGGCGGCACCAACTTCGGCCAGCAAGGCGGCTTTGACGTGATCAGCCGCTTCGGCCTGGTGGGCGCCGCGCCGCAGATTGCCGAGCAGGCGCTGCAACTGCTGCTGGCACCGAACACGCCCCAAGGCCCGCGCGACCTGCTGCTGATGCCCGACCAGATGATCCTGCAGATCCACGAGTCCATCGGCCACCCGTTGGAACTCGACCGTATCCTCGGCGACGAGCGCAATTACGCCGGCACCAGCTTCGTCAAGGCCAGCGACTTCGGCCACCTGCAATACGGCTCCAAACTGCTGAACGTAACCTTCGACCCGGACATTCCCGAGCAGCTCGCCAGCTATGGGCATGACGACGACGGCACGAAGGCCAGCAAACAATTCCTGATCCGCGAAGGCCTGCTGCTCAAGCCGTTGGGCGGTGCACTGTCGCAGTACCGCTCCGGCATGCAAGGCGTGGCCAACAGCCGCGCCTGCAGTTGGAATCGCGCGCCCATCGACCGTATGGCCAACCTGAATATCGAGGTCGGCGACCAGAACATGGCGCAGCTGATTGGCGGTATCGAGAACGGCATCCTGATGTCCACCAACCGTTCCTGGTCGATTGACGACGCGCGCAACAAATTCCAGTTCGGTTGCGAATGGGGCCAGTTGATTGAAAACGGCGAGCTCAAAGGCGTGGTGAAAAACCCCAACTACCGGGCGATTTCCGCGCAGTTCTGGCGCAACCTCAGCGCTGTCGGCGACGCCAGCACCTCCAGGGTCCTGGGCACACCAAATTGCGGCAAGGGCGAGCCGAACCAGGTGATCCGCGTCGGCCATGCGTCGCCGGCCTGCGTGTTTAGCAACGTGGACGTATTCGGGGGAGACGCCTGATGAACAATTTCAAAGCCCTGGTGGACTGGCTCAAGCAGGCCATCACCGACAACGAACAATTCCACCTCGGCTACGCCGACGAGTCGTCAGAGTTTGTGCGTTTCAACCACGGCAAAGTGCGCCAGGCCGGCCAGGTGCAACAAGCCAGCCTGAACCTGAAGCTGATCAACGACGGGCGCCACGCCGACCTCGGTATCACCCTGGCGGGCGAGCCTGAGCTGGATCGCCAGCGCCTGGCCAACGGCCTGCAACAGCTGCGCGAGACCTTGCCGTTGTTGCCGCAGGATCCGTACCTGCTGCTCAATCACAACGCCTGGCAAAACAAGGACCAGCAGGACCGACCGCTGCCGGACCTGGCCCAGGTGCTGGAAGCAATCAGTGTGGCCGCCGAAGGTGTGGACATGGTCGGCTTCTACGCCGCTGGCCCGATCAGTCGTGGCTTCGCCAGCTCATCAGGCGCCTTTGGCTGGCACCAGGCCAACAGTTTCAACTTCGACTTCAGCCTGTTCCACGCCAACGGCGAAGCGGTGAAAGCCAGCTACGCCGGCAACGATTGGGACCGCGCGGCCTTCGCCCAGCGTTTCCAGCAGGCCCGCGAGCAACTGGAATTCCTCGGCCGCCCGCTGCACCCGCTGGCGCCTGGGCAGTACCGCGCCTACCTGGCGCCGGCGGCCATGGAAGAGATCATCAGCATGCTGACCTGGGGCGGTTTTTCCGCCCAGTCCATCGCCAGTAAAGGCAGCCCGTTGCAACGCTTGTACAACGGCGACCAGGCCTTGAGCCCGTTGGTGGCCATAGACGAACAGGTCAGTGGTTCCCTGAGCTCGGCGTTTTCCCGTGACGGCTATCCACGCAGCGACGTGAAGCTGATCAATGCCGGCAAGGCCGAAGGCCAACTGGTGAACTCCCGCAGCGCGGCCGAATACGGCTTGAGCACCAACGGCGCCAGCAGCGATGAATCGCCCAGCGCCTTGCAGATGGCCGCCGGCAGCCTGGCCCAGGCCGATATCCTCAAGCAATTGGGCACCGGTTTGTACATCAGCAACCTGTGGTACCTGAACTACTCCGACCAGCCCGCCGCGCGCCTGACCGGCATGACCCGCTTCGCCACGTTCTGGGTCGAGGACGGCGAGATCAAGGCGCCGGTCAGCACCATGCGTTTTGATGACAGCGTTTACGGCCTGCTGGGTTCGCAGTTGGAGGCATTGACCGCTGATCGGGAATTGCTGCTGTCGGCGAGTACGTATAGCCAGCGCAATACCTCATCCAATCTATTGCCGGGGGCGTTGGTAAAACGCCTGACACTGACCCTGTAAAACTCCTCCCCCGTTTTGAATGACAATTCCTACGGGGGATTATCCTCCCTCCCGGCGAACCTTCCGCCTCTCTATACCGGCCATCCGGTCTGTTGTTCCCTGCCGAAATTCTCGTTATAACGGTTAGTGGCACTCAGCCACCCAAAGCCACCGTAGGAGCGAGCTTGCTCGCGAAAAACCCGAGAGCACCGCGTCAAGGCAGGCAAACCGCGTCATCGTTGACGATCTTCGCGAGCAAGCTCGCTCCTACATTCAAGTGATGCATGACCTTGCCCGGGATAGGGCAAGCTGGAGCGTTGACATGAACCATGGAAGTTTTGTCATTGAAAAGCTGTTCAAGCACTACAACGTTCACGTAGAGCAGCTTGGTAACAACCCAGAGAAGAAAACCGTGCTGTTGGTCAATGGCGCGCTCTCCACCACCCGCTCTTTTGCCCGCACCAGCAAGTGCCTGTCCGAGCACTTCAATGTGCTGATGTTCGACTTGCCGTTCTCCGGCTATTCGCGCCCCCACAACACCGACCTCGACCTTGTGACCAAGGACGATGAAGTGCAGATCCTGCGGGCACTGGTGGAGCGCTTTCAGGTCAACCATCTGGTGTCCGCCTCATGGGGCGGGATTTCCACGCTGCTGACCCTGGCCCATAATCCGCCCTCCATTGAAAGCTCGGTGGTGATGGCACTGGCGCCCAACCTCAATCGGGCGATGCTCGAGTACGTGGAACGGGTGCGCGTACTGATCGAGGCCGATGACAAATCTGCCGTCGGCCATCTGCTGAATGAAACCGTGGGCAAATACCTGTCGCCCCGGCTCAAGCGCAATAACCACCGTCATCTGTCGACCATGGCCACCACCGAGTATCGCCAGGCGCGGTTCCATATCCATCAGGTGCTGGCGCTGGGTGACGGCAACTACCTGCCGCAATTGACCCGGATCGAAACCCCGGTGCACTTCCTCAACGGCGTGCTGGACGAGTACACCCCGGCAGATGAAGCCCAACTGTTCAAAAAATACGTAGGCCGCAGCAGCTTTGCCACGGCCGAGCACACCGGCCATTTGCTCGACCTGGAATCCCGCGAAGCGGCCCTGGCCGTGCACCGGGCGCTGATTGACTTCCTGGTGGGCAAAGACGTGGCGTTGTCAGATATAGACGAAGCGCCAGTGGGAAAAGGAGCTGCCGATGGCGCATAATCGCCGAAACATAGGCTGCTAACAAAAAAGGTAACTCATGCCGAATCGCGCCCCTCTCGATGCCAAGACCGCCCGCTGGCTACCTTGGGTGGTAGCGATTGCCTTCTTCATGCAGTCGCTGGATGGGACGATTCTTAACACCGCTTTGCCGGCCATGGCCCGAGACCTGGCGGAGAACCCGCTGCGTATGCAAGGCGTGGTGATCGCCTACATGCTGACGGTGGCCTTGCTGATCCCGGCCTCCGGCTGGGTCGCCGACCGCTTCGGCACCAAGAAGATTTTCTTCGGCGCGATCATGCTGTTCAGCATTGGCTCGTTGCTCTGCGCGCTCTCCAGCACCTTGACCATGCTGGTGGGCGCCCGGGTGATCCAGGGCCTGGGCGGTGCCTTGATGTTGCCAGTGGGCCGGCTGGTGGTGCTGCGTGCCTACCCGCGTTCGGAGCTGGTGCGGATCATGGGCTTCATCACCATTCCCGGGCTGCTGGGCCCGCTGCTCGGCCCGACCATGGGCGGCTGGATGGTGCAATACCTGACCTGGCACTGGATCTTCCTGATCAACCTGCCGGTGGGCATCATCGGCTGCTACGCCGTCTGGAAATTCATCCCCGACCTGCGCGGCAGCGAACGCACCCGTTTCGACGGCGTGGGTTTCCTGCTGTTCGGCGCGGCGATGGTGCTGATCACCATCGCCATGGAAGGCCTCGGCGAATTGCACCTGCCGCACCTGCGGGTGATGTTGCTGCTGTTCGGTGGCCTGGCGTGCCTGGCCGCGTATTGGCTGCGGGCCGGGCATATCGATAATCCACTGTTCTCGCCGGTGCTGTTCAAGACCCGGACCTTTGCCGTGGGCATCCTCGGTAACCTGTTCGCCCGCCTGGGCAGCGGCGCGTTGCCGTTCCTGGTGCCGCTGCTGTTGCAGGTGGCGCTGGGTTATTCGCCGTCCGAAGCGGGGATGAGCATGCTGCCGCTGGCGGCGGCGGCGATGTTTGCCAAGTCCATCGCCCGGCCGCTGATCGAGCGCCTGGGCTACCGCGTGGTGCTCACCGGCAACACCCTGGCGCTGGGGATCATGCTGGCGAGCATGGGCCTAGTCAGCGAACACACGCCCTACCCGTTGCTGCTGGGCATGCTGGCGGTCCTCGGGGCAATCAACTCGCTGCAATTTACCGCGATGAACACCGTGACCCTGATCGACCTCGACGATGCCCAGGCCAGCAGCGGCAACAGTTTGCTGTCGGTGGTCGCGCAATTGTCCCTGAGCCTGGGGGTGGCCTGCGCCGGTGCGTTGCTGGGCGGTTTTACCGCTGAAGTGGGCAACGACGGGGTCGATACCGTGCTCGGCGCGTTCCAATTGACCTTCGTCACCGTGGGCATCATGGCGATGCTGGCGGCGGCGATCTTCCTGCAATTGTCGCCAAAAGACGGCAAACGGATGGTCAGCCGCGAGCACGACATTGAGCATTAACAGGCTTCTCGTCTAGAACTTGCAGGGAAAATCCCACGGGGCTGGTACACTGCGCGACATTTTGTTTTGCAGAGCCAGTCCCGTGACTACCATCGCCACCGCTTTTAATACTTTGCCCCTGTCCGCCGCCATGCTGGCTAACCTCGACTCGCTGGGTTATGTCGAGATGACGCAGATCCAGGCGCAAAGCTTGCCGGTGATCCTCAAAGGGCTGGACCTGATTGCCCAGGCCAAGACCGGCAGCGGCAAGACCGCAGCCTTCGGCATCGGCCTGCTGAACCCGATCAACCCGCGCTACTTCGGCTGCCAGGCACTGGTCATGTGCCCGACCCGCGAGTTGGCTGACCAGGTGGCCAAGGAAATCCGCCGCCTGGCCCGCGCCGAAGACAACATCAAGGTGCTGACCCTGTGCGGCGGCGTGTCCCTCGGCCCACAGATCGCTTCCCTGGAACACGGCGCCCACGTCATCGTCGGCACCCCGGGCCGCATCCAGCAGCACCTGCGCAAGGGTTCGCTGGTTCTGGACGGCTTGAACACGCTGATCCTCGATGAAGCCGACCGCATGCTCGACATGGGCTTCTACGACGCCATCGAAGACATCATCAGCAAGACCCCGGCCCGCCGCCAGACCCTGCTGTTCTCGGCCACCTACCCGGTGAGCATCAAGCAGCTGGCCTCGAAATTCATGCGCGCGCCGCAACAGGTCAAGGCCGAAGCGTTCCACTCGGACGATCAGATCGAGCAGCGCTTCTACGAGATTTCCCCGGAAGAGCGCATGGACGCGGTGACCAAGGTTCTGGCGCATTTCCGTCCGGCTTCTTGCGTAGCCTTCTGCTTTACCAAGCAGCAAGTGCAGGAAACCGTGGATCACCTGACCGCCAAGGGCATTTCCGCAGTCGGCCTGCACGGCGACCTGGAACAGCGTGACCGTGACCAAGTGCTGGCGATGTTCGCCAACCGCAGTACGTCGGTACTGGTTGCCACCGACGTTGCCGCCCGCGGCTTGGACATTGATGCACTGGACATGGTGATCAACGTCGAACTGGCCCGCGACTCGGAAATCCACATCCACCGTGTGGGCCGTACCGGCCGTGCGGGCGAGACTGGCATTGCTATCAGCCTGGTTGCACCGTCCGAAGCCCATCGCGCCCAGGCCATCGAGCAACTGCAGAAGTCGCCGCTGAACTGGGACCAACTGGACAACCTCAAGCCTCAGAGCGGCGGCCCGTTGCTGCCGGTGATGAGCACCCTGTGCATTGGTGCCGGCCGTAAAGACAAGGTTCGCCCGGGCGACATCCTTGGCGCACTGACCGGTGAAGCCGGGATTCCGGGGGCCCAGGTTGGCAAGATCGCGATCTTTGATTTCCAGGCCTTCGTGGCTGTGGAACGCGGGATCGCCAAGCAGGCGCTGCAGCGCTTGAATGACGGCAAGATCAAAGGCCGTTCGTTGCGCGTGCGTATTCTCTAAAGCGCCACCGCTCTACTGTAGGAGCGAGCTTGCTCGCGAAAAACCTGAGCGCGCCGCGTTTACCCAGACGGCACGCGTTATCGTTGAAGTTTTTCGCGAGCAAGCTCGCTCCTACAGGGATCTTTCTGATTCATGTGTGAGGACACCGTTTTGCGCTCTACCGAAGTCGTAATCATTGGCGCCGGCGCCGCAGGCTTGATGTGTGCGCTGACCGCCGCCGGGCGTGGGCGCAAGGTGATGTTGATCGACCACGCGAACAAGGCCGGCAAGAAGATCCTGATGTCCGGCGGTGGCCGCTGCAACTTCACCAATATGTACACGGAGCCTGCCAACTTCCTCTCCCACAACGCGCACTTCTGCAAGTCTGCCCTGGCCCGCTACACCCAGTGGGATTTCATCGGGCTGGTGGCCAAGCACGGCGTGCCGTACCACGAGAAGAAACTCGGCCAACTGTTCTGCGACAACAAGTCCAGCGACATCCTCGGGATGCTGCTGGATGAGTGCATCCAGGTCGGCGTGAGCATGCACCTGGATACGTCGGTGCAAGAGATTGCCAAGGTCGATGGCGGCTACCAGTTGCAAACCACCCTGGGTGAGTTGCGCTGCGAGTCACTGGTGATCGCCACCGGCGGGCTGTCGATCCCAACCCTGGGCGCCACCGGCTTTGGTTATCAAGTGGCCAAGCAGTTCGGCCATGAACTGCTGCCAACCCGCGCCGGGCTGGTGCCGTTCACCATCACCGATCAGCTCAAGGAATTGTGCGGCGAGCTGTCCGGTACTTCCGTGGATTGCCTGGTGAGCTGCAACGACCAGAGCTTTCGCGAGAACATCCTGTTTACCCACCGTGGCCTGAGCGGGCCGGCGATCCTGCAGATTTCCTCGTACTGGGAGTCCGGTGACACCGTGGAAATCAACCTGCTGCCCGATCACGACGCCCACACCTGGCTGCAAGAGCAACAGGTCGAGCGCCCGAACAGCGAGCTGAAAACCCTGCTGGGTGAGATCTTCACAAAAAAGATGGCCAACCTGCTGGCTGAAACCTGGTTCGTTTCCAAGCCGATGAAGCAGTACACCCATGCCGAAATTGCCGACATCGCCAGCAAACTGGGGAGCTGGCAATTGGTGCCCGCGGGCACCGAAGGCTATCGCACCGCCGAGGTCACCCTGGGTGGCGTGGACACGCGGGAAGTCTCGTCCAAGACCATGGAGTCCCTGAAAAGCCCCGGCTTGTACTTCATCGGCGAAGTGTTGGATGTGACCGGTCACCTGGGCGGGTTCAACTTTCAGTGGGCTTGGGCTTCCGGGTATGCAGCCGCTCAATTTGCCTGACGGAATGCGGTAAAAAAATGTGGGAGCGGGCTTGCTCGCGAAGGCGGTGTATCAGTCACTCATGTATTAGCTGACACTCCGCATTCGCGAGCAAGCCCGCTCCCACATTTGGTTCGTGGTGTGCTTGGAAGTAATGACTGGAATAAATTTTGCTCTCAGATGTGATCGCCACGCTTGCCGTGGCGTCATTACTGGCTCAATTTAGCGGCATCGTCCCGGAAGACCCCAGCCTTCATGTCATCGACCTCCTTCAAGCAGTCCATGCGGCGCCTTTGGGCACTGGATAAATTCAGTTACAGCGTACGGGTATTCATCGCCCTGACCGGCAGCATGGCGCTGTGCTGGTACCAGAATGAAATGGCGCTGCTGATCCCGTTGTTCCTGGGGATTATCGCCAGCGCCCTGGCCGAGACCGATGACAACTGGCAAGGCCGGCTCAACGCCCTGGCCGTGACACTGGTGTGTTTCAGCACTGCGGCACTGTCCGTCGAACTGCTCTTCCCCTATCCCTGGATCTTCGCGATCTTCCTGGCTCTTTCCAGCTTCGGCCTGACCATGCTCGGTGCGCTGGGCGAGCGTTATGGGGCGATCGCTTCGGCCACCCTGATTCTCTCGGTCTACACCATGATCGGCGTGGACCAGCGCGGGGGTGCGGTCACGGACTTCTGGCATGAACCCTTGCTGCTGGTGGCCGGTGCCGCGTGGTATGGCGCGCTGTCGGTGCTGTGGCAGGTGCTGTTTTCCAACCAGCCAGTGCAGCAGAGCCTGGCGCGGTTGTTTCGTGAGCTGGGGCGCTACCTCAAGCTCAAGTCCTCATTGTTCGAACCGATCCGCCAGCTGGATGTGGAAGCACGACGCCTGGAACTGGCGCAGCAAAACGGCCGGGTGGTGGCAGCACTGAACGCGGCCAAAGAGATCATCCTGCACCGGGTCGGCAATGGCCGCCCGGGCTCCAAGGTGAGCCGCTACCTCAAGCTGTATTTCCTGGCCCAGGACATCCACGAACGCGCCAGCTCCTCGCACTACCCTTACAACGCACTCGCCGACGCCTTCTTCCACAGCGACGTGCTGTTCCGCTGCCAGCGCCTGCTGCGCCAGCAAGGCAAGGCCTGCCAGACCCTCGCCGAATCGATCCAGCTGCGCCAGCCCTTCGTCTATGACGACAGCTTTGCCGAAGCCCTGGGCGACCTGAATGCCTCCCTGGAACACCTGCGCATCCAGAGCAACCCGGCCTGGCGCGGCCTGCTGCGCTCCCTGCGTGCCCTGGCCGCCAACCTGTCGACCCTGGACCGCCTGCTCGGCGACGCCGCCAACCCCGACAGCCTGGCCGATGCCACCGACAGCAGCCTGCTGGACCGTGCACCGCGCAACCTCAAGGAGATGTGGACCCGCCTGCGCACGCAACTGACGCCAACCTCCTTGCTGTTCCGCCACGCCCTGCGCCTGCCGCTGGCACTGAGCATCGGCTATTGGATGGTGCATTTGATTCACCCGTCCCAAGGCTACTGGATCATCCTCACCACGCTGTTCGTGTGCCAGCCGAATTACGGCGCCACCCGACGCAAGCTGGGCCAGCGGATCATCGGCACCGCCATCGGCCTGACCATCGCCTGGGCGCTGTTCGACCTGTTCCCCAACCCGCTGATCCAGTCGATGTTCGCCATTGCCGCCGGCCTGGTGTTCTTTATCAACCGCACCACGCGCTACACCCTGGCGACCGCTGCGATCACGCTGATGGTGCTGTTCTGCTTCAATCAGGTGGGCGACGGCTACGGGCTGTTCCTGCCACGCTTGTTCGATACCTTGCTCGGCAGCCTCATCGCCGGGCTGGCGGTGTTCCTGTTCCTGCCGGACTGGCAGGGCCGACGCCTGAACAAAGTGCTGGCCAACACCCTGACCTGCAACAGCATCTACCTGCGGCAGATCATGCAGCAGTACGCAGCGGGCAAAAGCGACGACCTGGCTTACCGCCTGGCCCGGCGCAATGCCCACAACGCCGACGCCGCACTGTCCACCACCCTGGCGAATATGCTGATGGAGCCGGGGCATTTCCGTAAGGAGGCGGATGTGGGGTTCAGGTTCCTGGTGCTGTCACACACACTGCTCAGCTACCTGTCGGGGCTGGGTGCGCACCGGGAAACCCAATTGCCTGCGGAGGTGCGCGAACACTTGATCGAAGGCGCCGGGAAGACGCTGGCGGCGAGTATCGACGAGATCGCCACGGGGCTGGCCAACAAGCAACCGATCGCGATTCAGAGTGATGCGGAAGAAGCCTTGGCGGTGGACCTGGAGCAGATGCCGGATGAGATTGATGAAGGGCAGCGGCTGGTGCAGACGCAACTGGCGTTGATCTGCCGGCAGTTGGGGCCGTTGCGCACACTGGCGGCTCACCTGATCAAAGACACCAGCGAAGCCTGAACCCCTTTCGCGAGCAAGCCCGCTCCCACATTCGACCGAGTTCCACCTTTGGAATGCGGTCGAATGTGGGAGGGGCGGTGCGACGATTCGACTTACTCGCGAAGGGGCCATTAGCCCCACTACATCCCATGCTGCTTCATCAACCGCGCATAGCTACCATCCGCCTTCATCCTGGCGATCTCCCGATCAAACCCGGCGACAATCTGCTCATGCTGCGGATTTTTCAGGCTGACCAAAATGTGCAGGCTGTTCTCGCTCAGCGGCATCGGCAAAAACTCCACCGCATTACGCACGGTGGCGGACTCCCGAGCCAGGTAGTAGCGGGCGACGAATTCATCCTCCACCGTCAGCCGCACCCGCTGCGCCGCCAGCATGCGTACGGCCATGGCGAAGTTATGCACAGGGACTTTCTGCAATTGCGGATCAGCGTCGAACGCCGCGGAATAGGCATAGCCGCGCACCACTGCGATGGGATAGTCGTGGAGTTGTTGCAGGTTCTGGTACTCAATGGCGTCGTCCCGACGCTTTAGAAACAGCACCCGATTGAGCAAGTACTCACCGGAAAACTGCCCCAACTGAGTACGCGCATCGTCGTACCAGGCATTGACCAGCACGTCGTAACGCCCATCGCCCACGCCCATCAGCGCTCGAGCCCAGGGCACCTGTTCAAAGTCACTGGCATAGCCGGCGCGGGCCAGGGCGGTGGTGACGATGTCGGTGGCCAACCCGCCATTGATCAGGGTGGCATCGGTAAACGGCGGCCAGGCATCCGCCACCAGGCGCAAGCGTTCTGCCGCCGCCGTCTGGGCCAGCAACAACAAACCGATCAAAGCAACGGCACGAGAAAATCGCGGCATGCTCAAGTCCTTGGCGGGCGTTCTATGGCCTGACCTCAGGGTTGAACCCGAGGGTTTAACAGTAGCTCATCAATGAGCCTGCACTGCAGATTACACAAACGCGGCAGTCGCGCGCGCACAGAATGATGGCAAATTGATCTCACTCACAAAAAAGCCGCAATTTAGACACTCGCCTCCCACGCGCTTACTATCCTGACCAGACAATTAGCCGAGAGAACACCATGACAGTCGAATGGGTCTGCAAACACCACAGTGACTTGGGCAAGGAGCAGCTGTACGCCATTTTGCGCCTGCGTTCGGAGGTCTTCGTTGTCGAGCAGAAATGCGTCTACCAGGACATTGATGGCCAGGACCTGGACGGCGACACCCATCACCTGATGGCCTGGAGCGACGGTCAATTGCAGGCCTACCTGCGCCTGCTTGATCCTGAATCCCAGGGCGGCGATGTGGTGATCGGCCGGGTGATCGTCGCACCGAGTGCGCGGGGCACCGGGCTGGGGCACGAGATGATGGATGAGGCTCTCAGGCAGGCGGAGAAACAGTGGCCCGACGTGCCGATCTATCTGTCGGCCCAGGCGCATTTGCAGGGGTATTACGGGCGATACGGGTTTGTGGTGGCGGGTGAGGAATACCTTGAGGATGACATTCCACATATAGGCATGCGCCGGGCATGAGGGCCTCTTCGCGAGCAAGCCCGCTCCCACATTTGACCGAGTCCCACCTTTGGAATGCGGTCGAATGTGGGAGCGGGCTTGCTCGCGAAGGCGTCAGCCCGGTCACCACAAATCTTCAGGGGTACCCCAACACCTGTTTAATGCTCGCCAGGTTCGCCTCGATCCAGCGCGGCTCGATCGCGCCCCAACTGTGAATCCGATAGCGCCCGGCATGGTTGCGGGCGCCGTCTTCCTGCTCAAACTCACACACAATGTCCAAATCCGCCAACGCCGCAATCGTGTCCTGGGCAGTGCGCCGGGGCATGCCCGTGACTTCGGTCAGGGCCGGGACGCTGCTGGCCAGCTGGCTGTCGATCAGATACGCCACATACAAGCGCCGGTAGAAGCTGCTTTTGGTCTTGCTCACATCCATGCTCGATCGCCTTTGAAGGTTAGGGCTTGCCCTGCATGTCCCGCCAGGTCAGGTATACCCGCAGGTCGAATTCCACCTGATGGTAGCCCGGCAGCATGTATTCACAGAGTTTGTAGAACGCCTTGTTGTGGTCCGATTCCTTGAAGTGCGCCAGTTCGTGTACCACGATCATGCGCAGAAACTCCGGCGCGGCTTCCTTGAACAGCGAGGCGATGCGGATTTCTTTCTTCGATTTGAGGTTGCCGCCCTGCACCCGGGAGATGGTGGTGTGCAGGCCGAGGGCGCGGTGGGTCAGGTCCAGGCGGTTATCGAACAGCACTTTGTCGATGGCCGGGGCGTTGCGCAGGTGTTCCTGCTTCAAGGCCTGGGCGTAGTTGTACAGCGCTTTGTCGCTCTGCACCCCGTGCCGCTCGGGGTAGCGCTGGGTCAGGTAGTCGCCGAGTTGGTCCTTGGCAATCAACTGACGCACTTGCTCCTGCAATGCTGGGGGGTAGGCCTGGAGGTATTTCAGCGCGGTCATGAGGTCAACAACGGGTATTTGAATGGCCGCCAGTGTAGCGAATTCAGCGGGACGCTGCGCGCAGGTGCCAGTTGGCGACTTCATCCGCTATCAACGGGGCCGCCACCTGCGGCCCCTGGATGAACTGGCAACCGTTGGCCTTGAGCCATTCGACTTGCTCCTGGGTCTTGACGCCCTCGGCAATCACCAGCAGATCGAAGTGCCGGCACAGTTCGATAATGCTCCGCGCCATCGCCGCGTCCCGGGATGAGCCCGGCAGGCGAGCGACCAGCTTCGGGTCGAGCTTGAGGGTGTCGAATTCCAGGTCCCGCAGGTGCGCCAGGGAACAGTTCCCGGCGCCGAAATCATCCAGCGCAATCCGCACACCGGCCTGGCGCAACAGCTTGAGCTGCTTGGTGGACTCATCCAGGTTGTGCATCAGGCTTTCTTCGCTGATCTCCACCTCAAGCTGCCGGCCCTGCAGCCCATGTCGATCCAGCACCTGCTGCAGCTGGCTGGCGAGGTTCGGCATATTGAACTGGCTGCTGCTCAAACTCACGCTCAGCACCAACTCGTCGCCGAACACCGACTTCCATGCCTGCCGCTGGGCGGCCACCTGCTGGTAGATCCAGGTGCTCAATTGGCTGATCAGCCGCGCCTCTTCCAGCAACGGCAAAAACAGCCCCGGCGGCACATCGCCAACGCTCGGATGCTGCCAGCGCAGCAGCGCCTCGACACCCCGCAGCTGGCCGTCGTGCAACGACACCTGCGGCTGGTACACCAGGGTGAAATCCTTGCTGTCGATGGCGCTGCGCACACTGTCCTCGAGCATCAAGCGCGAGCGGGCGCGGCCGTTCATTTCCTGGTCGTAATAGCGATATTGCTGACGTCCGGCGCGCTTGGCTTCGTACATGGCGACGTCCGCCGCGCGCAGCAGGCCGTTGAGGTCCGAGCCGCAGTCCGGGAACGTGGCAATACCGATACTGACCCCGAGCATCACATCCAAACCGTCAACCTGCTGACAGATCGACACCCGTTCGATCAGTTTTTCCGCAATTTTGGCCGCCTGCTCCGGGAACTCCAGCTCCAACAGCGCGGTGAATTCATCCCCGCCCATGCGTCCAAGAATGTCATAAGAACGAAGGCACGCTTTCAACTGCTCCGCGACCCAGCGCAGCACCCGGTCACCGGCGTCGTGGCCCAGGGAATCATTGACCCGCTTGAACCCGTCGAGGTCCAGGTACAGCAGCACCAGCGACTGTTCGTTACGCTCACTGCGCAGGAGCACATTCTCCACGGACTGGTGAAACCCGCGCCGATTGAGCAAGCCGGTCAGCGGGTCGGTCACCGCCTGGAACTCCAGTTGCTGATGCAGATGGCGCACCTCGGACATGTCCAGCACCGTCACCACCATGGCTTTCTGCTCGGCCGGCAGCGGCGCACACGACATCGCCACCGGCAGCTGCTGGCCGGGCACGGTGCGCAAAATCGCGTCGTGCAGGCGCCAGGTTTCGCCGCGTTTGTAACCTTCGTACAAAGCCGAGTCAGACCAGGCAGGCACGTGGGGCTTTTGCAAAAAATCGAGGAACTCGGCGCCCTGTAGCTCGGCAACCGGCGCATTCAGCAGCCGCGAAATCGCCGGGTTGGCGTAGCTGATCACACCGTCCTCGCCCACCACCAGGATGCCTTCGGCGGCATTGTCCAGCACCGAGGCATTGAAGGCACGGGCGGATTCAAGGTCGTGGCTCAGCCGCTGCAAGGCCCGGCGATTGCGCTGGTGCTCCAGCAGGGCCTGGACCTTGGGCTTGAGGATATTCGGATCGAAGGGTTTCAGCAGGTAGTCGATTGCGCCGCTGGCATACCCTTCCAGCATCGCCGCCGGCGACTGGGCGTGGGCGCTGAGAAAGATGATCGGGGTCAGTTGCGTGCGCTGGCTACCCCGCATCAGCCGAGCCACCTCGAACCCGTCCATACCGGGCATCATTACATCGAGCAGCACCAGATCGACGTCATGCTCGAGCAGCAATTCCAAGGCTTCAACCCCGGATGCCGCCGTCACCACATGCCAGTCTTCACGCTGCAATAGCGCACGCATGCTGATCAGGTTTTCGGGATAGTCATCGACCACCAGAAGCACTGAACAACCATCGCGGGGCTTGATTGGAGCGCATTCCATTGCTGCTTCTCTTTCGTCGGCGTCATTCCGGTCATTTTTGCGACAAAACCGGATAAACAATAAGGGCTCACTCTAGCCTTGGATCCCATAAAGCAGAAGCCACGACGGTGCCATCATTGCGCCAAACTCCAGACAACCGACTAACGGTCAGTGTCTACAGCCCGCGGTTTACGTGAAACATGGCTTTTTGACATTTGATTGGCGCCAACAATCCGCCACAAAATCATTAACAATCCATTTCGAGCCACCTATAAAGAAAGTGCCGGCTCCCGAGTCAAGGCCTTCTCTCCCCGTTAAAGGCGTATTCAATGATTGATCTGTCCACCTGGAACCTGAGCATCCCCGTCGGCTCCCCGCCCTCGACCATCGACACCCCGAAACTGCTCAGCGGGTTCAAGGACCAATACTTCCAGGCCGAAGGCAGCAGCGTGCAATTCTGGACCCCGGTCACCGGCACGCGGACCGAAAACGCGGTTTACCCGCGTAGCGAACTGCGTGAAACCTACTCCGACGGCCGCCTGCGCAACTGGCTCTACAGCGACGCCGACAATTTCCTGCGTGCCACGTTGGCGGTCAACAAGGTGCCGTCGTCCGGCAAGGTAGTGATCGGTCAAATCCACGCCTACGAAAGCCAGAAGCCACTGATCAAGGTCGAGTACCAATACAAGGAAAAAACCCAGACCGGCAACATCGTCGCCAAGGTGCGCATGCGTCCCGACGAGTCAGAAGGCCGGGTGATCATCGTTGCCGAGAACGTACCGCTGGACCGCGACTTCACCTACGTCATCCACCTGAACAAGGCTGGCCTGCTGAGCGTCGACGCGGCCAACGGGCAGTGGAACGAACGCATCGGTGCTGCGTGGGGCAAACAGCCGCTGTACTTCAAGGCCGGTGCCTACGTGCAGGACAACAGCGGCAACAGCAAGGAAGGCGCCCGGGTGACGTTTGCCAAGCTGGATATTGATCACGACTGAAGCTGATTCGCTTCAGCGACCGGTCCCACGACGCTTTAGGACAGAACCGCGACCCAGGGTCTCGACTTTCTTGTAGGACAATCCGAGTATGGCGCCGCGCACGCGCACTACCCCCTATAAGAAAGTCATGGAGACTGCCCAATGCCCTTTTCCCGCACCCTGCTCGCCCTCTCTATGGGCATGGCTCTGCTGCAAAACCCGGCCTTCGCCGCCCCGCCTCTCTCGATGGCCGACGGGGTGGCCCAGGTCAATATCCAGGACAGCAACGCCTGGGTCGAAATCAACAAAGTCGCCTTCGAAAACAACATCCGCACCCTGCAAGCCAGCCTCGCCGACAAATCGAAAATTTGCGCCGTGCTCAAGGCGGATGCCTACGGTCACGGCATCGGTTTACTGATGCCTTCGGTGATCAAATTGGGCGTACCCTGCGTTGGCATCGCCAGCAACGAAGAAGCCCGCGTGGTCCGTGAAAGCGGCTTCAAGGGCCAACTGATCCGCGTACGCACCGCCGCCCTGAGCGAGCTGGAAGCTGCGTTGCCGTATAACGTAGAAGAGCTGGTGGGCAATCTGGACTTCGCCGTGCGCGCCAGCCTGATCGCCGAAAACCACGGCCGCCCGCTGGTCGTGCACCTGGGCCTGAACTCCAGCGGCATGAGCCGCAACGGCGTGGAAATGACCACCGCCCAAGGCCGCCGCGACGCCGTAGCCATTACCAAGGTGCCGAACCTGCAGGTGACGGCGATCATGACCCACTTCGCCGTTGAAGATGCCGTCGACGTGCGCACGGGGCTCAAGGCGTTTAACGAACAAGCCAACTGGCTGATCAACGTCGCCCAGCTCGACCGCAGCAAAATCACCCTGCACGCCGCCAACTCCTTCGCCACCCTGGAAGTGCCCGAGTCACGGCTGGACATGGTTCGTCCGGGCGGCCTGCTGTTTGGCGATACCGTGCCGTCGTTCACCGAATACAAGCGCGTGATGCAGTTCAAATCCCACGTGGCGTCGGTCAACAGCTACCCGAAGGGCAACACCGTGGGCTACGACCGAACCTACACCCTGGCGCGGGATTCGAAACTGGCGAACATCACCGTGGGTTATTCCGACGGCTATCGCCGGGCGTTTACCAACAAAGGCGTGGTGCTGATCAACGGGCACCGGGTGCCGGTGGTGGGCAAGGTGTCGATGAACACGCTGATGGTAGATGTCACCGACGTGCCGACCGTTAAGAGCGGCGATGAGGTGGTGTTGTTCGGCAAGCAGGGCGCGGTGGAGACCAGCCAGGCGGAGGTTGAAGACATCAACGGTGCGTTGCTGGCGGATCTGTATACGGTTTGGGGCAATTCCAATCCTAAGGTGTTGGTGGATAAATAAGCTGCATCACTGCTTACTGTAGGAGCGAGCTTGCTCGCGAAAAACCCGAGACCGCCGCGCTTCATCCGGCTTCCCGCGTTATCGTTCGCGACCTTCGCGAGCAAGCTCGCTCCTACAGATGGCCGGTTGCAGCGGTTGGACTCGGCGCTTATAGTTCGCCCCGTCGCCAGCATTGATTGGCGATAGGGTTTCGCAGCCCTACAGAGTTAATACCGTACCCGTCAAAATACGACATAGGCAGTCCTGCCAATGCTCGGTTTTTTATGGCGGTTGTACGTGGGAGACCTTCGGGTCTGCCGGGTCTTAACTCCTCGGTCTGCGAACCCGCGTACAACTGCCACCCCATTTGTTTCGCAGCAAACGGTGGCTAATCTTCTCTTGAGTTAAGGATTTGCCATGAAGCCACAACTCCCACCCCGCCGTTTCACCCCTTGCACCGAAACAGCCACCGAATACCCCGTGCTATTGATCGACAGCGATGCACCACTCACGGACCTGCACGCCTGCCTGCGTGAACGCCTCAACGCCGCCCTCGAACACCTCAACCTGATGGCCTGCTCCAGCCTGCCCGATTTTGCGGAGCGTGACCTGAACCACGTAGCCAACACCGCCCGCATCCTGGTGCAGGACGTAAGCGACGTATTCCGCGTCATCGAACACCGCAGCTTCGACACACCCACAGCCGCCTGATCAAATTTCAGCCACAAAAAAGCCCACATCGCTGCGGGCTTCTTCATTAACGCATAAGGCTTAGTTCACCTTGGCGTTCAACTCACCTTTCAGGTAACGCTGGTACATCGCTTCCAGGGAGATCGGCTTGATCTTCGAAGCATTACCCGCAGTACCGAAAGCTTCATAACGCGCGATACACACGTCACGCATGGCCGTCACGGTAGCGCCGAAGAATTTACGTGGGTCAAATTCGCTCGGGTTGGTGGCCATCAGGCGACGCATCGCACCGGTGGAGGCCAGGCGCAGGTCGGTGTCGATGTTGACCTTACGTACGCCGTACTTGATGCCTTCAACGATTTCTTCAACCGGCACGCCGTAGGTTTCTTTGATGTCGCCGCCGTACTGGTTGATGATCGCCAGCCACTCTTGCGGTACCGAGGAAGAACCGTGCATCACCAGGTGGGTGTTCGGGATGCGCTTGTGGATTTCCTTGATGCGGTCGATGGCCAACACGTCGCCGGTAGGTGGCTTGGTGAACTTGTAGGCGCCGTGGCTGGTGCCGATGGCAATGGCCAGGGCGTCAACTTGGGTCTTTTTCACGAAGTCGGCGGCTTCTTCCGGATCGGTCAGCATTTGGCTGTGATCCAGTACGCCTTCGGCGCCGATGCCGTCTTCTTCACCGGCCATGCCGGTTTCCAGGGAACCCAGGCAGCCCAGCTCGCCTTCAACCGAAACGCCGCAGGCGTGTGCCATGGCTACGGTTTGTTGGGTGACGCGTACGTTGTATTCGTAGTCGGTCGGGGTCTTGCCGTCTTCACCCAGGGAACCGTCCATCATTACCGAGCTGAAGCCCAGCTGGATGGAGCGCTGGCACACGTCAGGGCTGGTGCCGTGGTCCTGGTGCATGCACACCGGGATGTGCGGGAATTCTTCGATCGCGGCGAGGATCAGGTGACGCAGGAACGGAGCACCGGCGTATTTGCGCGCGCCGGCCGAAGCCTGGACGATCACTGGAGAGTCAGTCTTGTCAGCGGCTTCCATGATGGCGCGCATCTGCTCAAGGTTGTTGACGTTGAAGGCTGGAACGCCATAGCCGAATTCGGCTGCGTGGTCCAACATCTGGCGCATGCTGATAAGTGCCATTGTGAGTCTCTCTCCCGGTCGAGGGTCGTTAATCGTGCAAGCCTGCCGTAGCGGCGGCTGCTATTCAAGTTATTGAAGGTCAGGCTTTCAAAGCCTGCCTTGCTTAATCGTTAAATCAGTATTTCGGTGCGGCTGATGGCCCCTTCGCAGGCAAGCCAGCTCCTACATCGCTTTACAGCCACGCCCGATCAAATCGTCGGTGGCAACCCAGTAAACCAGGCCTTCCTCACCCTTTGTGTGAAACGCCAACTGGCCGTCGCTGTACAGCACGCCCGAAGCCGCCACTTCCTGCTTGAGGCGGTACACCTGGTCTGAGCCGCCGAGGCGTACATCCACCTGGGTGCGGGCCTGGTCGGCAAAGCGCCAGTTGACTTGCGCCTGGCTGTCACACGTCCAGGTGGTCCACTTGTCTACCGGCTCTGCCTTCTTTTCGAACATGTTCAGGTTGGTGCATCCGGCCAATAACGCCAGTGCTGCCAGGGCGAAAACGCCTTTCATTGCCAATCCTCAAGCGGCGACCTGCGGCCACCGCTGCTGTCGGTTAGTGAATCAGACCCGTCAAGGGCAACCCTGTTCCTGACCGTTGGGCGCAGAGTCGTATTTCTCCAACCCGTCCGGCCCGATGCGCTTGCTGATCACCGGCATGGTTTCGGCCTGCCAGTCAGCCTGGTAGCAACTCTTGCGCGGCTCAGCCCCGGGCTTTTCAGACTCGGGCGCCGCTTTAGGCGTGCTGCCGCAGCCGGCCAACACGCCCGCCGCTATCACCAGTGCCAACGACTTGATCATCGGAATGCTCCTTTTCCTCAGCAAGTGCTTCAGCCCTTCGCTCGGCTTTCCAGCACTTCGACGGCCGGCAGTACCTTGCCTTCGACGAACTCGAGGAATGCACCACCACCGGTAGAAATGTAGGAGATCTGGTCAGCAACGCCATATTTATCGATGGCTGCCAGGGTGTCGCCACCGCCGGCAATGGAGAATGCCGAGCTTTCAGCGATGGCGTGGGCCAATACTTTGGTGCCGTTGCCGAACTGATCGAACTCGAACACACCCACCGGGCCGTTCCACAGAATGGTCTGGGACGACTTCAGCAGTTCAGCGAAGTTGGCTGCAGTTTGCGGGCCGATATCCAGGATCATGTCGTCGTCGGCCACATCAGCGATCAGCTTGACGGTGGCTTCGGCGCTTTCAGCGAATTCCTTGGCCACTACTACGTCCACCGGCAGCGGCACGCTGACCTTGGCGGCAATGGCGCGGGCGGTGTCCAGCAGGTCCGGCTCGTACAGCGATTTGCCCACCGGGTGACCGGCAGCCGCCAGGAAGGTGTTGGCAATGCCGCCGCCGACGATCAACTGGTTGCAGATCTGGCTCAGGCTGTTCAACACGTCGAGCTTGGTGGAGACCTTGGAGCCGGCAACGATGGCGGCCATCGGTTGGGCCGGAGCACCCAGCGCCTTGCCCAGTGCATCCAGCTCAGCCGCCAGCAACGGGCCAGCTGCAGCAACTTTGGCGAACTTGGCCACGCCGTGGGTCGAACCCTCGGCACGGTGAGCGGTACCGAAGGCGTCCATCACGAACACGTCGCACAGGGCAGCGTATTGCTGGGCCAGTTCGTCGCTGTTCTTTTTCTCGCCCTTGTTGAAGCGCACGTTTTCGAACAGCACGATGTCGCCGGCCTTCACGTCCACGCCGTTCAGGTAGTCGGCAACCAGCGGCACGTCGCGGCCCAGGGCCTTGCTCAGGTACTCGGCCACAGGCTTGAGGCTGTTTTCTGCCGAGAACTCACCTTCGGTCGGGCGACCCAGGTGGGAGCAGACCATCACGGCCGCGCCTTTTTCCAGGGCCAGCTTGATGGTCGGCAGCGAGGCCAGGATTCGCGCATCGCTGGTGACAACACCGTCCTTGACTGGGACGTTGAGGTCTTCGCGGATCAGTACGCGCTTACCTTGCAGATCGAGGTCGGTCATCTTCAACACGGTCATGGGTGGCAATTCCTGAGAGCTAAAGTTGTGGAGAGGCTGTTTGCAGATAGTGCTCTGCAACGTCCAGCATACGGTTGGCAAAACCCCATTCGTTGTCGAACCACGCCAGGATGTTCACCAGCCGTGGGCCGGAAACGCGGGTCTGGCTGGCATCGACGATGGCCGAATGCGGGTCATGGTTGAAATCACAGCTGGCGTGGGGCAACTCGGTGTAGGCCAACAGGCCTTTGAGCGGGCCGCTGGTGGCGGCGTCGCGCAGGATCCGGTTGACCTCGCCGGCGTCGGTGTCGCTGACGGTTTGCATGGTGATGTCCAGGCAAGACACATTCACCGTCGGTACCCGTACGGCTTTGGCCTGGATTCGCCCGGCAAGTTCCGGCAACAGTCGCTCGATACCGCGCGCCAGCCCGGTGGACACCGGAATCACTGACTGAAACGCCGAACGCGTGCGACGCAGGTCCTCATGGTGGTAGGCATCGATCACCGGCTGATCGTTCATCGCCGAGTGAATGGTGGTGATCGACACGTATTCCAGGCCGATCGCCTGGTCCAACAGGCGCAACAGCGGCACGCCGCAGTTGGTGGTGCAGGAGGCGTTGGACACCAGCAGTTCGGCGCCGGTCAGGCAATCCTGGTTCACGCCATAGACGATGGTGGCGTCGACATCCGCCTCGCTGGCCATCGGCTGGGAGAACAGGACCCGCGGCGCGCCGGCGTCGAGAAACCGCTGGCCGTCGGCACGGGTGTGGTAAGCACCGGAGCATTCCAACACCAGGTCGACGTCCAGCGCCGCCCAGTCGATGCCCTCGGGGGTGGCACTGCGCAACACCTTCACGCAGTTGCCATTAATATGCAGACAGTCGTCTTCAACCCGCACTTCGCCGGGGAACCGGCCGTGAGTGGAGTCAAAGCGTGTCAGGTATTCGATGCTGGCCATGTCAGCCAGATCGTTGATCGCAACAATTTCAAACCCGGCAGCCGCCCCTCGCTCGAACAGAGCACGCAAGACGCAACGACCAATCCGGCCGTAGCCGTTGAGTGCAACTTTGTAGGGACGCGGTTGAGGCATGGGGTTCTCGCATTGTGGGCGACACAAACCATTGTAGGAGCGAGCTTGCTCGCGAAGAACCCGAGAGCGCCGCGTTAAACCAGAAACGCTGCGTTATCGTTGACGATCTTCGCGAGCAAGCTCGCTCCTACAGTGGATGCGGCAACCAAAGGGTCACCGCGTTCGAGCTTTTAGTCTTCCAGCAGCTCTTCAGCCTGACCCAGGATGTTTTCCAGGGTGAAGCCGAACTCTTCGAACAACGCTGGCGCCGGCGCCGACTCACCGTAGGTGGTCATGCCGATCACGCGGCCTTCCAGGCCCACGTACTTGTACCAGTAGTCAGCGTGAGCCGCTTCGATGGCGATACGCGCGCTGACCTGCAACGGCAACACCGATTGCTTGTAGTCCGCATCCTGGGCTTCGAAGACGCTGGTGCACGGCATGGAAACCACGCGCACATTGCGACCGTCTGCCGTCAGCTTGTCGTAAGCCTGAACCGCCAGGCCCACTTCGGAACCGGTGGAGATCAGGATCAGCTCCGGCTCGCCGATGCAGTCTTTCAGCACGTAGCCACCACGGCTGATGCCTTCGATCTGCGCCGCATCGCGGGTTTGGTGCTGCAGGTTCTGACGGGAGAAGATCAGCGCCGAAGGGCCGTCTTTACGCTCGATTGCGTGCTTCCAGGCCACAGCCGATTCGACTGCGTCCGACGGGCGCCAGGTGTCCAGGTTCGGCGTGGTGCGCAGGCTGGTCAGTTGCTCGACCGGCTGGTGCGTCGGGCCGTCTTCGCCCAGGCCGATGGAGTCGTGGGTGTAGACGAAGATCACACGCTTCTTCATCAGCGACGCCATGCGTACTGCGTTGCGGGCGTATTCCATGAACATCAGGAAGGTCGCGCCGTAAGGCACCAGACCGCCGTGCAGGGCGACGCCGTTCATGATGGCGCTCATGCCGAATTCGCGCACGCCGTAGTACATGTAGTTGCCGCTGGCGTCTTCCGCCGAGACACCTTTGCAACCTTTCCACAGGGTCAGGTTGGAACCGGCCAGGTCAGCCGAACCGCCGAGGAACTCAGGCAGCAGCGGGCCGAACGCGTTCAGGGTGTTCTGGCTGGCTTTGCGGCTGGCGATGGTTTCGCCCTTGGCAGCCACTTCGGCGATGTAGGCCGAGGCTTTTTCCGAGAAGTCGGCAGGCAGGTCACCCGCGAGGCGGCGTACCAGTTCGTTGGCCAGCTCAGGGAATTCAGCGGAGTAGGCTGCAAAACGCTGGTCCCACTCGGCTTCGACAGCCAGACCGGCTTCCTTGGCGTCCCACTCGGCGTAGATGTCAGCCGGGATTTCGAACGGGCCGTGGTTCCACTTCAGCGCAGCGCGGGTCAGGGCGATTTCCGCGTCACCCAGTGGGGCGCCGTGGCAGTCTTCTTTACCTTGCTTGTTCGGCGAACCGAAGCCGATGGTGGTCTTGCAGCAGATCAGGGTCGGTTGCTCGCTCTTGCGGGCGGTCTCGATGGCGGTCTTGATCTCTTCAGGATCGTGGCCGTCGACGTTGCGGATCACCTGCCAGTTGTAGGCTTCGAAACGCTTTGGCGTATCGTCGGTGAACCAGCCTTCGACTTCGCCGTCGATAGAGATGCCGTTGTCATCGTAGAAGGCAATCAGCTTGCCCAGGCCCAGGGTACCGGCCAGGGAAGCGACTTCGTGGGAAATGCCTTCCATCATGCAGCCATCACCCAGGAACACGTAGGTGTGGTGGTCGACAACGTTGTGGTTTGGACGGTTGAACTGTGCGCCCAACACTTTTTCAGCCAGGGCAAAACCCACGGCGTTGGCCAGGCCCTGGCCCAATGGACCGGTGGTGGTCTCGACGCCAGGGGTGTAGCCGTATTCCGGGTGGCCCGGGGTGCGGCTGTGGATCTGGCGGAAGTTTTTCAGGTCGTCGATGGTGACATCGTAGCCGGTCAGGTGCAGCAACGAGTAGATCAGCATCGAGCCGTGGCCGTTGGACAGAATGAACCGGTCACGGTCGGCGAACGACGGGTTGCTCGGGTTGTGTTTCAGGTAGTCACGCCAAAGTACCTCGGCGATATCCGCCATGCCCATCGGGGCACCGGGATGGCCGCTGTTGGCTTTTTGCACGGCATCCATGCTGAGGGCACGAATGGCGTTGGCACGCTCACGACGGCTGGGCATCGCTGATCTCCTGGAGGTTGAATAAAAGAAACGGAAAAAAGGATCGGCATTTTCCCTCAGCCACGGCCCTCGGGGCAATGACAGATAGTCACTTGGGGGCGTTTTTCCTGCCGATTGGCTGGAGAAACCGCCCCCCGCTTCGTCTATGGGTTATAGCGGCTGCTTATAACCACCGATTATCGACCAATATCAAAACTTTTTGATATTGGCCTTGCGGGGTTTTCCCACCGTCTCTAGACTGCTGGCCTTATGAACTTAAGCGCATCTTCCATTCGCCCCGACGACAGCGACGAGCTGGCAGCCCTGTGCAAGGCCGGCGGCGACCCGTTGCGCCTGAATGTATTGCGCGCGCTGACCAACGATTCGTTCGGGGTATTGGAACTGGCGCAGATCTTCGCCATCGGCCAGTCCGGCATGAGCCACCACTTGAAGGTACTGGCCCAGGCCGACCTGGTGGCAACCCGCCGCGAAGGCAATGCGATTTTTTACCGTCGTGCCCTGCCCCACACCGAACAGTTGGGCGGCAGGCTGCACGCTGCGCTGCTGGAAGAAATAGACAGCCTGGCCCTGCCGGCTGATGTGCAGTCGCGCATCAGCCAGGTGCACGGGCAACGCGCTGCGGCCAGCCAGGACTTTTTCTCACGGGTAGCCGAGAAGTTTCGCGCCCAGCAGGACCTGATCGCCGGCTTGGCGCAATACCGCGAAAGCGTGTTGGCACTTTTGGACAAGCTGAGCTTCAGTGATGAGGCAACGGCGGTTGAAGTGGGCCCCGGCGATGGTGGTTTTTTGCCGGAGCTGGCGCGTCGCTTTCATCAGGTCACGGCGCTGGACAACAGCCCGGCGATGCTGGAACTGGCCCGCCAACTGTGTGAGCGCGAGGCGCTGGGCAATGTCCATCTGCAGTTGGCGGACGCCCTGAATGACACCAGCCTGCGGGCCGATTGCGTGGTGCTGAACATGGTCCTGCACCATTTCGCCGCCCCGGCAGAAGCCCTCAAGCAGATGGCGAATTTGCTGCAACCAGGCGGCAGCCTGTTGGTCACAGATTTATGCAGCCACAACCAGAGCTGGGCCAGGGAGGCCTGCGGTGATCTCTGGCTGGGTTTTGAACAGGACGATCTGGCCCGTTGGGCCACCGCTGCGGGACTCGTTCCCGGGGAAAGCCTCTATGTAGGTTTACGTAATGGTTTCCAGATTCAGGTCCGCCATTTTCAGCGGCCGGCTGGCGACACTCACCATCGGTAAATATCAGGAAAACATCGAGATGAGCGAATACTCCCTTTTCACCTCCGAGTCCGTGTCTGAAGGGCATCCGGACAAAATCGCCGACCAGATCTCTGACGCGGTGCTGGACGCCATCATTGCTGAAGACAAGTTCGCCCGAGTGGCGTGCGAGACTCTGGTGAAAACGGGCGTGGCGATCATCGCCGGCGAAGTCACCACCTCTGCCTGGGTAGACTTGGAGCAGATCGTTCGTGACGTGATCATCGACATTGGCTACAACAGCTCCGACGTCGGCTTCGACGGCGCGACCTGCGGCGTGATGAACATCATCGGCAAGCAGTCCCCGGACATCAACCAGGGTGTCGACCGTGCCAAGCCTGAAGATCAGGGCGCCGGCGACCAAGGCCTGATGTTCGGCTACGCCAGCAACGAAACCGACGTGCTGATGCCAGCACCGATCACCTTCTCCCACCAGTTGGTGAAGCGCCAGGCCGAAGCCCGTAAATCGGGTGTGTTGCCATGGCTGCGCCCGGACGCCAAGTCCCAAGTGACCTGCCGTTATGAAGGCGGCAAAGTCGTCGCCATCGACGCGGTTGTACTGTCGACCCAGCACAACCCGGACGTGTCCTACAGCGACCTGCGCGAAGGCGTCATGGAGCTGATCGTCAAGCACGTACTGCCTGCCGAACTGCTGACCAAAGACACCCAGTTTCACATCAACCCGACTGGCCAATTCATCATCGGTGGCCCGGTAGGCGACTGCGGCCTGACCGGTCGCAAGATCATCGTCGACAGCTACGGCGGCATGGCCCGTCACGGCGGCGGCGCGTTCTCCGGCAAGGATCCATCCAAGGTTGACCGTTCGGCTGCCTACGCCGGGCGTTATGTGGCCAAGAACATCGTGGCTGCCGGCCTGGCCGAGCGTTGCGAGATCCAGGTGTCCTACGCCATCGGTGTGGCCCAGCCTACGTCGATCTCGCTGAACACCTTCGGTACCGGCAAGATCAGCGACGACAAGATCGTCAAGCTGGTGCGTGAAATCTTCGACCTGCGTCCTTACGCAATCACCACCATGCTCGACCTGCTGCACCCGATGTACCAGGAAACCGCGGCCTACGGCCACTTCGGTCGCACCCCTGAGCAGAAGACTGTCGGCAACGACACCTTCACCACGTTCACCTGGGAAAAGACCGACCGCGCCAACGACCTGCGCACTGCCGCCGGCCTGTAATCGCCTTACGGTGAACACAAAACCCTGCCGGGCTATCCCGGCAGGGTTTTTTATTGCCGGATGATTTGCGGGCGACAATCACTTTTTTGGATCCAATGCTTGCAGGCTAAATGATGGCCCACTAGAATCCGCGCCCTCCCGGGCCTTCACCTCTTATTGGATATTGCACTGCGCCTGCCCGGGACCGATAAGCGCGCAGGCAATCGTACATTGAGGTTTTCCATGCGCATTTCCACACTCGCCCCTGCCGCCCTTCTGCTCAGCCTGTTTGCCCTGCCGGCGCACGCCGACTTGAGCGCACTCAGCGGCCTGACTTCCCAACTGGGCGTGTCTTCCGGCGATTGCGAAAAACAGGGCACAGACCTGCAGGCCAAGGTCGACGCGGCCAAAGCCAATGGCGAAGAATTGAAAGTGAAGGCCATGCAGGCCGCTCTGGATCAAGTAAACAAAGGTTGCAAAAAAGTCGGCGAGTCCCAGGCCAAGCTCGATGCCAGCCAACAAAAGCAGCAGGCCAAGGCGGACAGCAACGACACCGTGAAAGCGTTGGGTGGTCTGTTCAAGTAAGCCGAAACATCGGGTAAAAAGCCTCGCGGTTGCGGGGCTTTTTTATGCCCGCCGGGATGGCTTAGTCTGGGCGCCCTTTCAGAGCAAGGATGCTCATGATGATGCTGCCTATGCGGTTGCTGTTCTTCTTTTTACTCAGTCTCTCGCCGCTGATTGCGTGGGCGCGGGAGTGTCCCGACTGGGAGGCCGATCACGCCCGGACCCAGATCGCCGACTTGGCGCAGCAAGTCCGCTTGTGGGATGACAGCTATCATCGACTCGGCCAGTCATTGATCAGCGATGAGCTCTATGACCAGGCCCGCCAGCGCCTTGGCCTATGGCGCAGTTGCTTCGCCTCCTCCGCGCCGACCACGGACAATCCGCTGGCCAGCGCACGAGGCACCATCGCTCACCCGACACCACACACCGGCCTGGAAAAACTGCTGGACGACAATGCCGTTCAAACCTGGCTGAGCACTCGCCAGGACGTATGGATTCAGCCCAAGGTCGATGGCGTCGCCGTCACGCTGGTTTACCGCAAGGGCCGACTGAGCCGGGTCATCAGTCGTGGCGATGGCCGGCTGGGCCAGGATTGGTCAGCCTCCGCCCGCAGGATTCCCGGGATCGTCCAGCAACTGCCCGAGCCCGTAGACCTGTTGTTGCAAGGCGAACTCTATTGGCGACTGGATGATCACGTGCAGGCCGCCGAAGGTGGCCTCGGCGCCCGCAGTAAAGTCGCCGGGCTGATGAATCGCCGGCAGTTGAGCGAAGCCGAAGCCGCCAATATTGGGCTGTTTGTGTGGGCTTGGCCCCAAGGCCCCGATGATTTTTCCGAACGGCTGAGCCAGCTTGCGAAATGGGGCTTCAATGACAGCGAGCGCTATAGCCATCCGATCAAGGACATTACCGAAGCAGCGCACTGGCGCAGCTACTGGTACAGCCACCCACTGCCCTTCGCCAGCGATGGCGTGGTGTTGCATCAGGGCCAGCGAGCGCCGGCCAAACGCTGGAGGGTCAGTTCGCCCTATTGGGCGGTTGCCTGGAAATACCCGGTAGTCAAAGCGCTGGCCCATGTGCGCAAGGTGCATTTCAAGATTGGGCGCACCGGGCGCATCACCTCCATCCTGGAACTGGAGCCGGTACTGCTTGATGACCGGAAAATCAGCCGGGTCAGCGTTGGCTCCCTGAAACGCTGGCGGGAACTGGATATTCGCCCTGGCGACCAGGTGTCCATCAGCCTTGCCGGCCAGGTCATTCCGCGCCTTGACCACGTCGTGCTGCGTAGCCAGCCACGGGTCGAGTTGCAGATCCCCCAGGCCAACAACTTTCATCCCCTGAGTTGCTGGGAACTGGCCCCGGGCTGTGAGGAACAATTGCTCGCGCGCCTGACCTGGCTGAGCGGCGCCCAGGGGCTGGCCCTGCCACATATTGGCCGTGAAACCTGGAACACTTTGATTCAGGCCGGTCTAATCGCCGGGCTGCTCGATTGGTTAACCCTGGATGAGGCAGAGCTTGCTAACATTGATGGCTTAGGTGAACGCAGCAGTGCACGTTTACTCGACAGCTTGCGCGGCGCCCGGCAACGCCCGTTCGCGCAATGGCTGATGGCCCTGGGAGTACCGCCCACGGCCCGCAACAATCTACAAGGCGGCTGGCAAACCCTGGCCGCCAAAGACACTCAAGCCTGGCTGGCCGAAGATGGCATAGGCCCGGGCCGCGCGGCGCAACTGAGCGCTTTTTTTCGCGACCCGCAGGTGCAGGCCTTGAGTGAAACATTACGGGCTGCCGGGATAGATGGTTTTTGACCTCTGCCCGACAGCATTAACCGGTGCCGGCAGAATTCATCCTGCCCACCTGATTGCGACCTTGTTTCCTTTGGAGCCTTTATGAAGTTTCTCGCACCTTTTGCCTTGTTGACCGTCGCAACCTTTATGGCCACACCACTGCTGGCGGCCGAGGAAACCCCGCAGCTCACCGGCTGCGCCGCCAAGCGCCAGGCCATCAGCACCCAGATCGAACAAGCCAAGGCCCACGGCAACAGCGAGCAGCAAGCCGGCCTGGAAAAAGCCTTGAGTGAAGTCACCGCCAATTGCACCGACGCCTCCTTGAAAAAGGAGCGCGAAAACAAGGTGCTCGACGCCAAGCACGAAGTCAGCCGGCGTCAGGCCGACCTCGACAAGGCGATGAAAAAGGGTGATTCCGACAAGATCAACAAGCGCAAGGACAAGCTAGCCCAGTCACGCAAGGACTTGCAGGAAGCCCTGGACGATCTGGACAAGTAAGACGCCTCAGTGATCGCGGAACTGTTTATGGCACGCGGTGCAGGCATCTTCGACTTTCTGCACGGCCGGCCCCAGGTTACTGGCCTTGTAGGGCTGGACTTGGCTGGCGATCACCAATTCACCGGTGGCCGCTTCAAGGTTGCGGGCCATCTCCTGGAAGCGTGCCTGTTGCTGCCACACGTCGTCCTTGGCGCTGGTGTGGTCTTCTTCACGCACGCTCGGGAAATGTTTCCACGGTTCATGGGACAACGTATCAAGCTTGACCGCGCCTTCGGCAAATTTAGCGCCGTCGAACGGAAGGCGTCCACGCAGCATGCCGCCCAGGTCTTCGCCGGTCTTGAGCATCTGCTTGAAAATCGCCTTGCGCTGGCCAAGGGGCGAATTCGGATCAACTCCGCCACAGGCGGACAGTGTCAGGCAGGCCAGCAATACAACGGTCAGTCTTTTAAAAGTCATGATGGCTCAAGGTCACGGGAAACGGCGGCCAGTATCCTCGCCCCGCCTGTAAAGACCAATACCCCTATTAATAATAAGGGTTGTTCGAGCGCCAACCCGCGCGGGCAATCGCCTCAGGAATTTTGTGTATGAATACCCGCTTTAAACCCTGGAGCCGCAGCCTGGCGTGGGCTCTGCCAATGATCGCGTTGCTGGCCGGTTGCGACACCGGCAAAGATGAAAAAGCCAAGCCCCACGCCATCGCGACCTACACCAGTGCCACCTGGGAAAACTTGCCGGCGGTATCGGACAGCGACCTGCAAGCCGGCTTCGAATCCTGGCGCAGTGCCTGCCAACGACTCAAGGCTGATCCAGTGTGGGGCACGACGTGCGCGGCATCAGCCACCGTACCGTCGACCGCAGTGGCGATTCGCGACTTCCTCAAGGCCAACCTTGATGTCTACGGCCTGCGTTCGGCTGACAACAGCCCCAACGGCCTGATCACCGGTTACTACGAACCGGTTTACCCCGGTAGCCTCACCGAAACCCCTACCGCCCACGTGCCGGTATTCGGCGTGCCGGATGACCTGATCATCGTCAACCTGGAAAGTATCTACCCGGAACTCAAGGGCAAACGCCTGCGCGGTCGCCTGGAAGGTCGGGTACTCAAACCCTATGACGACGCCAGCGCCATCAACCAGCAAGGCTCCACCGCCAAGCCTATCGCCTGGCTGACCAATCCGATGGACCTGCAATTCCTGCAGATTCAGGGTTCGGGCCGCATCCAACTGGATGATGGCCGCCAATTGCGTGTCGGTTACGGCGACCAGAACGGCTACCCGTACCGCCCCATCGGTCGCTGGCTGGTTGAGCAAGGTGAGCTGAAAAAAGAAGACGTGACCATGGGCGCCATCGCAGCATGGGCCAAGGCGAATCCGCAGCGCATTCCTGAATTGCTGGCAAGCAACCCCAGCTACGTGTTCTTCAGCGCCCGCCCCGACAGCAACGAAGGCCCGCGAGGCTCGCTGAACGTGCCGTTGACCGCGGGTTATAGCGTTGCGGTGGATCGCAAGGTGATTCCGCTGGGCAGCCTGTTATGGCTGTCGACTACGCGACCGGATGGCGCACCGATTGCCCGCCCGGTGGCTGCGCAGGATACCGGCGGTGCAATTACCGGCGAAGTGCGCGCCGACCTGTTCTGGGGAACCGGTGATGCCGCTGGTGAGTTGGCGGGCAACATGAAGCAGCAGGGCCAGATCTGGATGCTGTGGCCAAAAGGCGCAGCGCTGCCGAAAGTGCCCGATGCGCCGACAGGCACCTGAAGAACACCAAGGGTCTATGTGGGAGCGGGCTTGTGTGGGAGCGGGCTTGCTCGCGAATGCGGTGTGTCAGTCACCGGATGTATCGACTGATCCACCGCATTCGCGAGCAAGCCCGCTCCCACATTTGAACAGTGTCAGGCTTTAGATCGAGACGAAGAAGAAACTCGCAATCAACGCCATCCCCACCGCCCACACCACCGACCGCAGCATCGCCCAGTCCGCCAGATAGCAGATGATGTAAAGCAACCGGCTGGTAATAAACAGCACCGCCAGCACGTTGATCGTCACCAGCGACGCCGCGCCGGCCAAATGGGCGATGATCACCGCCGCCGCAAAGGCCGGGGTCACTTCAAAGCTGTTGAGTTGCGCACTGTGGGCACGCTTGGCAAACCCCTCCAGCGTATCCAGGAAGGCACGCGGATCATGGTTATCCCGGGGCCCGAACTTGCCACCGCTGAACTTGGCCACGCCCGTGCACAGGTACGGCAGAAAAATTGCGATCAACACACACCAGAAAGCGACTGTCATAACCCATTCCTTTTTTAGTTTTGTCCGACGGTTAGAGCTTCATCACGAACATGCCGATCAGCACCAACCCACAGGCTATGAGCCGCGGGCGGCCGAAAGGTTCTTTCAGGTAACGCATACCGAACAGCACCACCAGGATCACGCTGACTTCCCGCAGCGCGGCAGCCTCGGCAATCGAGCCCAATTGCATGGCCCAAAGCACCAGAGCGTAGCTCAACAACACGCACAACCCGACACTCAGCCCCAGCCGCCACTGGGTACGCCAGAAAAGGCCGAACGCCGCCCGCTTGCGCACCACCGCCAGTAACGGAAACGGCCAGGCGCTGATCAGCGTCAGCCACACCAGATAATCCAGCGGGTGCGACCAACGGCGCAACGCCTGGCCGTCGAGGAAGGTGTAGCAACCGATGCACAGGCCAATCAGCGCCACCACCGGCAACATCGACCAGGGCAACCGCTCGCCACCACCGCCTTGCCACAACAGGCACAGCATGCCGAACGGAATCAGCAGAATGCCGAGGATCTGTTGGGTGCTGAGCACCTCACCGGCAAACACCAGCGTCAGCACCAGCACCACCAGAGGCGACAGCCCACGCATCAACGGGTACACCAACCCCAGGTCACCCACCCGATAGGCCTGGATCAGCAGGTAGCGATAGAGCAATTCAAACAGCGCCGAGGCGATGATCCATGGCCAGATTTCCAGCGGCGGCAACGACACGAAACCTACCGCCAGCAAGACAAACAGCAACGCCACCGTGTCCATGCACGCGATCACCAACAGGCGTTCGCCGCTGAATTTGATCAAGGTGTTCCACGTCGCATGCAACAGCGCCGCTACCAGTACCAGAGCTGTTGCAATCACTCGTGACTCCCCCGTCAGAAACAGCAGAATTGATGCACCATATGTCAGCACCTGTTTATACTAAAGCCAACCACGCCGCACTCAGTTGCGCAAAGACCTCTACCCATAATTTTTTGCTGCTGCCCGATCCTCATCGACCCGAGCGTATGCCTGACGGCACTTTTCTCCATCTGCTTGCAACGTCGCCGCCTCGCTGCGGTCCACCTATCCAACTAACTACTCACCCCCCCATCCAAGGACCCCGGATGCTTGAACTTGTCGCTGCGTTTATTTGCCTCACCACCCTGCTCACTTACGTGAATTACCGCTTCATCGGCCTGCCGCCCACCATCGGCGTGATGGTGACGGCGCTGATGTTTTCCCTGCTGCTGCAAGGTTTGAGCTTTATCGGCTACCCCGGCCTTGAAGAACGCATCCAGCAGTTGATCGGCCAGATCGACTTCGGCGACTTGCTGATGAACTGGATGCTCTCGTTCCTGCTGTTCGCCGGCGCCTTGCACGTCAACCTGAGCGACCTGCGCAGCTACCGCTGGCCCATCGGCCTGCTCGCCACCTTCGGCGTATTGATCGCCACGGTGGTGATCGGCAGCCTGGCCTTCTACATCTTTGCCCTGTTCGGCTGGCACGTAAGCTTCCTGTATTGCCTGCTGTTCGGCGCGCTGATTTCCCCCACCGACCCGATTGCCGTACTCGGTGTGCTGCGAACCGCCAACGCGTCCAAGCCGCTGAAGACCACCATTGTCGGCGAATCGCTGTTCAACGACGGCACGGCGGTGGTGGTGTTCACGGTGTTGTTGGGCATCGCGCAGCTGGGCGAGACGCCTACGGTTGGCGCCACGGCCATGCTGTTTGCCCATGAGGCCATTGGTGGCGTGGTGTTCGGCGGGCTGATCGGCTACATCGTGTACCTGATGATCAAGAGCATCGAGCAGTACCAGATCGAAGTGATGCTGACCCTCGCCCTGGTGATCGGCGGCTCGGCAATGGCCACCGAGTTGCACGTCTCGGCACCGATTGCGATGGTGGTGGCGGGACTGATCATCGGCAACCTGGGCCGCAAGCTGGCAATGAACGACATGACCCGTCGCTACCTGGACGGTTTCTGGGAACTGCTGGATGACATGCTCAACGCCCTGCTGTTCGCGCTGATCGGCATGGAATTGCTGCTGTTGCCGTTCAACTGGCTGCACGTGCTGGCCGCCAGTTTGCTGGCGGTGGCGATCCTGTTGTCACGCCTGCTGACGGTCGCCCCGGCGATCCTGCTGCTGCGGCGCTGGCGCACGGTGCCCCGCGGCACCATCCGCATCCTTACATGGGGCGGCTTGCGCGGTGGGGTTTCCGTGGCATTGGCCCTGGCCCTGCCGTTGGGCCCGGAGCGCGACTTGCTGCTGAGCATCACCTACATCGTGGTGCTGTCCTCGATCCTGTTGCAGGGCTTGAGCATC
This sequence comes from Pseudomonas sp. AN3A02, assembly GCF_011765255.1. Taxonomy (NCBI): domain Bacteria; kingdom Pseudomonadati; phylum Pseudomonadota; class Gammaproteobacteria; order Pseudomonadales; family Pseudomonadaceae; genus Pseudomonas; species Pseudomonas sp. AN3A02. The sequence continues at coordinate 384,905 of NZ_JAARNI010000003.1, read as the reverse complement.
GGCAAGCTGGTCAAGCACGTGACCAAGGATGATCCGGCGCCTGCTGCGGCGCCGGAGACTCACTGATCCTTTTTGATCTGCTGCGGATGCCTCGGGTCCGCAGCGGCTTTGCCTGGCAGGCTGCTTTCGCTGCGAATCTGCGCATGGCTGATCAGCGCAAAGATAAAGCTGCCGCCGATGATATTGCCCGCCAATGTCGGCCCGGCGAACACCAGCCAGAAGTCTTTCCACGGCAACTCGCCGGCAAATACCAGGTACGACACTTCCGCCGAGCCCACCACGATGTGGGTGAAGTCTCCCAGTGCCATCAGGTAGGTGATCAGGATGATGATCCAGATTTTGGCGCTTTCCATGGACGGGATCATCCAGACCATGGTGGCGATCATCCAGCCGGAGACAATGCCCTTGGCGAACATCTGGGAGGCGTCGTTTTCCATGACCTTGCGCCCGATTTCCAGGAAGGCCAGGTCGGTCTTGGTGTCAAAGATCGGCAAGTGCAGCATCACGTACGCCACCAGCAAGGTGCCGCACAGGTTGCCCACCAGCACCACTGCCCATAAACGCAGCAGACGTCCGAAATTATTCAGCGTGGGTTTGCTCATCACCGGCAACACCGCTGTCAGGGTGTTTTCGGTGAACAACTGCTGACGGGCGAGGATCACCGCCAGAAAACCTGCGCAGTAGCCAAAACTGGCTATCACCTTGAACTCTTCGCCATCCGGCAGGCGCGAGTTGAGCAAGCCCATGCCCATCAGCGACAGGCCCATGGTCAGGCCAGCGGCCAGCGCCGACCACCACAACGCGGCGACATTGCGCTCCAGCTCCTGGTCGCCTTGAGTGCGGATGATTTCATGCAGAACCGCCGCGCGAGGCGGCTGGTTCTTGTCGACGTCGTGCTGTTCTTCCTGCGACAGATTGGGGGTCTTGCCGTCTTCTTGGGTGGCCATGGTGATACCTGAACGGGGGGCGATGTTCAGGTACGACCTATGGTTGATCAAGAGCGTTCACTGGCCCAGCGCAGGATTACTCGCCGAGGCCTTCCGACTGAAACTGATCCTTCACGTACTTGATCTCGGTGCGGCCATGGGGCGCCGGCAAACCGTCTTCGCCCAGGTTCACGAAGACCATTTTTTCCACCGTCAGAATGCTCTTGCGCGTGATCTTGTTACGCACTTCGCAGGTCAGGGTGATGGAGGTGCGGCCGAACTCGGTGGCGGTGATGCCCAACTCGATGATGTCGCCCTGGCGCGAGGCGCTGACAAAGTTGATTTCAGAAATGTACTTGGTCACCACCCGCTGGTTGCCCAACTGGACAATCGCGTAGATGGCGGCTTCTTCGTCGATCCAGCGCAGCAGGCTGCCACCGAACAGGGTGCCGTTGGGGTTGAGGTCTTCGGGTTTTACCCATTTGCGGGTGTGGAAGTTCATGTTCACTCCAAAGCGTGTTGCGAAATGATGGTCAACATCATGGCAGAGGCCGGCCCCAAGCTCTATGAGCCATTGGCTATCAACCCCATGAGCGATCTTCATGCCGCCGACAGAAAGGCTTTAGAAGTCAGGCGCAGGCGGCTATAATCGCCTCCGCTTCAAAACGGTCATCTTCGATTGATACCGTTCTCCCGCCACCTGTCCGAGGGGCGCTGCAGCAGGCTCGACCTGTCAGGCTCGGATGGGGCGTTGTCTGGCCTGGTTAATTGGGCCTGATACTAAACGCACAACGGCGCCCATTCGCACACTACGAATGGAGGCTCTTCATGAGCGCTGTAATCACGCCTGCAGGTTTTACCGACTACAAAGTCGCCGATATGTCCCTCGCTGCCTGGGGCCGTCGCGAAACCTTTATCGCCGAATCCGAAATGCCAGCCCTGATGGGCCTGCGCCGCAAGTACGCCGCTGAGCAGCCGCTCAAGGGCGCGAAGATTCTCGGCTGCATCCACATGACCATTCAGACTGCCGTGCTGATCGAAACCCTGGTTGCCCTGGGTGCCGAAGTACGTTGGTCGTCTTGCAACATTTTCTCGACTCAAGACCAGGCTGCTGCCGCTATCGCTGCTGCCGGGATCGCTGTTTACGCCTGGAAAGGCGAGACAGAAGAAGAGTACGAGTGGTGCCTGGAGCAAACCATCCTCAAGGATGGCAAGCCATGGGATGCCAACATGATCCTCGACGACGGCGGCGACCTGACCGAGCTGCTGCACAAGAAATACCCGCAGATCCTCGACCGCGTCCACGGCGTGACCGAAGAAACCACCACCGGCGTTCACCGCCTGCTGGACATGCTGGCCAAGGGCGAGCTGAAAATCCCGGCCATCAACGTCAACGACTCAGTGACCAAGAGCAAGAACGACAACAAGTACGGCTGCCGTCATAGCCTGAACGATGCGATCAAGCGTGGCACCGACCACCTGTTGTCCGGCAAGCAAGCGCTGGTGATCGGCTACGGTGACGTGGGCAAGGGTTCGTCCCAGTCCCTGCGTCAGGAAGGCATGATCGTTAAAGTCTCCGAAGTTGACCCGATCTGCGCCATGCAAGCCTGCATGGACGGTTTCGAAGTGGTTTCGCCGTTCATCAACGGCCAGAACGACGGCACCGAAGCCAGCATCGACAAAGCACTGCTGGGCAAGATCGACCTGATCGTGACCACCACCGGCAACGTGAACGTGTGCGACTCGAACATGCTCAAGGCCCTGAAAAAGCGCGCCGTGGTGTGCAACATCGGTCACTTCGACAACGAAATCGACACCGCTTTCATGCGCAAGAACTGGGCATGGGAAGAAGTGAAGCCACAGGTACACAAGGTTCACCGTACCGGTGCTGGTGATTTCGACCCGCAGAACGATGACTACCTGATCCTGCTGGCCGAAGGCCGTCTGGTGAACCTGGGCAACGCCACTGGCCACCCAAGCCGCATCATGGATGGCTCGTTCGCCAACCAGGTTCTGGCGCAGATCTTCCTGTTCGGCCAGAAATACGCCGACCTGTCGCCAGCCCAGAAAGCCGAGCGCCTGACCGTGGAAGTACTGCCGAAGAAACTCGACGAAGAAGTGGCCCTGGAAATGGTCCGCGGCTTTGGCGGCGTAGTGACTCAACTGACCAAGACCCAGGCCGACTACATCGGCGTGACCGTCGAAGGCCCGTTCAAGCCGCACGCTTACCGCTACTAAGTAACCGGCTCTCTCCCTGTCGGAGCGGGCTTGTGTGGGAGCGGGCTTGCTCGCGAATACGGAGTGTCAGTCGAAGCAATCATGGCTGACCCACCGCATTCGCGAGCAAGCCCGCTCCCACATTGACGGTGTGAGCCTTCCAGTTTTGAGTTTCCAAGGATACGACCATGTCCCAAGACCGTCGCTACAGCTTCGAGTTCTTCCCGACCAAGACCGATGCTGGGCATGAAAAACTGATGGCGACTGCCAAGCAGTTGGCCAGCTTCAACCCCGATTTCTTCTCCTGCACCTACGGTGCCGGTGGCTCCACCCGCGATCGCACGATCAACACCGTGTTGCAGCTGGAAAGCGAAGTTAAAGTCCCTGCTGCTCCGCATTTGTCCTGCGTGGGCGACAGCAAGGCCGACCTGCGCAGCCTGCTGACCCAATACAAGCACGCCGGCATCAAGCGCATCGTCGCCCTGCGCGGTGACCTGCCGTCCGGCATGGGCATGGCCAGCGGCGAGCTGCGCTACGCCAATGACCTGGTGAGCTTCATCCGCGAAGAAACCGGCGATCACTTCCACATCGAAGTGGCCGCTTATCCGGAGATGCACCCCCAGGCGCGCAATTTCGAAGATGATTTGCAGAACTTCGTGCGCAAAGCCAACGCCGGCGCCAACAGCGCAATCACCCAGTACTTCTTCAACGCAGAGAGCTACTTCTACTTCGTTGAACGTGTACAGGCGATGGGTGTGAATATCCCGATCGTGCCGGGCATCATGCCGATCACCAACTACAGCAAACTGGCGCGTTTCTCTGACGCCTGCGGCGCGGAAATCCCACGCTGGATTCGCAAACAACTGGAAGCCTACGGCGACGACGTCAAGAGCATCCAGGCGTTCGGCGAGCAGGTCATCAGCGAAATGTGTGAACAATTGTTGCAAGGTGGCGCGCCAGGGTTGCACTTCTATACCCTGAACCAGGCTGAGCCAAGCCTCGCTGTCTGGAACAACCTGAAGCTGCCACGCTAAGGTCTGCTCCGAAATGCCAGGGCCCTCATATCGAGGGCCTTTGCCGTTCTAAACGCCCACGGAATTCTGCAGTCCATGAATACAACCGCCCCGACGTCCCGCCCGCAACTGGTGTACCTGGTATTCGGCGCCGAGACTTACCATCAGGAAGCGGTATTCAGTATCGCCAGTGCCTTGGCCTTCCTGCGGGATACGCCGGATGCCGGCATCGATATCCAGGTCTTCAGCGACAATCCCGAGCCTTATCGCCTGCTGCCGGTACGGGTGCGCCCGCTGGATGAAGCCACGCGTAAACGCTGGAGCGAGCCCCATGGCTACCACTTCCGCACCAAGCACGTGGTGCTGCGGCAGGTGCTGCAAGAGTCCGAAGTGGCGCTGCTGATCGACACCGACACGTTTTTCCACCACTCGCCCTTGGCGCTGTTTGAACGCGTGCAGCCCGGCACCCTGCTGTGCAACGCCTTCTACACCAAGTACGGCGACAACCACGAAAGCATTCTGTACAGCGCCCTGTACCAACGCCTGCTGGACATGGGCGTGGCCGACGACGACATGATGACCCTCAACTCCGGGGTCATGGGCCTGACGCAGCAGGACGCGCACATTCTCGACCGTTCGATCGAGCTGATGGACGAACTGTTTCCCCATGCCCAGGGTGCCTACACCCTGGAAGAGTTCTGCCTGTCCATCGCCGCTTATCGCACCCTCAACGTGCGCGAATGCCCGGACCTGATCCACCACTACTGGAGCCGCAAGCAGCTGTTCCGGGCCAAGGTCAAGGCATGGATCGCCAAGCATGCGGCGAACCCCACCAGCGTCACGGCCCTCGACGATACCCGCCAGGTCTCCGCCCACCTGCCGCGCCCGCCGCGCCTGCAACGGCTGATGTACAAGCTGATCACCCTGATATTGCCCAAGCACCAGCAGCAGTTCATCCGGGAAATCCTCTACGGCTGCTATGAGCATGAAAACGAGTTCGACCAGGCGTGTGGCCCGGTTTGGTGGGACAAGGCCCGGCAAAATCAGGAAGAGCGCCAGGGCCGGCCCGTTGATGCCCATCTGCTGGAGCACTGGTTTGCCAATCCCGTGGTGCGGCTGATTCTCGGTGAGCGGCGCGAGGCGATCTACGAACACTTGATCAAATCTCCCGGTAAGTAAAACCGGCGGGCGCCCGCAGATCACTGAGCCAGAGCTTCTCTTTAGCCCGAGACAGTCGTAATCTCGGGGCATGCCTGTCACTTTCCGGTTGTTGACTGTTGTTCTTTTCGCTTGCCTGAGCCTCGGTGCCCATGGCGAGAAACTGCGCATTGTCACCGAGCCCTGGGCGCCTTACGTATACGACGACAAAGGCACCATGCGCGGGCTCGACTACGAGACCACGGTGATCGTGTTCCAGCGTTTGGGCATCGATGTGGATTGGCAATTTCTGCCCTGGAAGCGCTGCCTGGCGATGCTCGATCAGGGCCAGGCCGATGGCGCACTGGATATTTTCTACAGCCACGAACGCGACGCGGTGCTGCTGTACCCCAGCGAGCCGCTGTCCGAGGTGGAGTTCGTGCTGTTCTACGCCAACGAGCGACCACATCCGTTCCAGACCTTCGACGACCTGCGTGGCCTGACCATCGGCACGTCGCCGGGTTACCTCTATGGCGCCGAGTTCAGCGAGTCCACACAGTTCAAGCAGGAGCCGGCCGCCAGCCATGAGGCCAACTTCGGCAAGCTGGCCCTGGGGCGAATCGACCTGGTGATCACGGACCGCCGAGTCGGCCAGCATGTGCTCAAGGCCCTCGGACTTGAGGGCCAGATCACCCAGGCACCCCAGGTGGTCAGCAGCCAGCCACAATTCCTCGCCGTGCGCCGGGGGGCCGGCATGGATTTGCTGGTGCAACGCTTTGCCGCCGAACTCAAACGCTTCAAGCAAGAGCCGGCCTACGCGGCCTTGAGCGCCAAATATGCAGGCAGCAGCCCCCAAACCAGCGCATCCGCCGTGCCCGCGCGCACCGTTGAGCAGCAGGAAAGCAGCGCAGAGTGATTGCTCTGTTATACTCCGGCCTTTCCGCCAGGCTTACGCCCGGACGCTTCGGTCTTGCAAAAGGCACCCGACCCCGCTACAGCGCAGCTTTCAAGCCCGCGCGAGCCGTCTGAGTGCCTGCCAGCCCCAGCAGGACCGGACGGGATTGCGTTCATCTAAACGCCATTCACGCCAGGCAAGACTATCCCTCTGGGCCAAGCCCTAACTAAAACAGGATTACTCATGTCCTTTGCTTCCCTCGGTCTCTCCGAGGCTTTAGTCCGCGCCATCGAGGCAGCGGGCTATACCGAGCCTACTCCGGTGCAACAGCGGGCCATTCCCGCCGTGTTGCAAGGTCGCGACCTGATGGTTGCGGCTCAGACAGGTACTGGTAAAACCGGCGGCTTCGCCCTTCCGATCCTGGAGCGGTTGTTCCCCAATGGTCACCCGGACAAATCCCAGCGTCATGGCCCGCGCCAACCGCGCGTACTGGTCCTGACCCCTACCCGCGAACTCGCCGCCCAGGTGCATGACAGCTTCAAGCTGTATGCCCGCGACTTGAAGTTCGTCAGCGCCTGCATCTTCGGCGGCGTCGGCATGAACCCACAGGTTCAGGCCATGTCCCGCGGTGTCGACGTACTGGTTGCATGCCCGGGTCGTTTGCTCGACCTGTGCGGCCAAGGCAGCGTCGATTTGTCCCACGTGGAAATCCTCGTGCTGGACGAAGCCGACCGCATGCTCGACATGGGCTTTGTCCATGACGTGAAAAAGGTCCTCGCGCGCCTGCCGGCTAAACGCCAGAACCTGCTGTTCTCGGCCACGTTCTCCAACGACATCACCGCGTTGGCGGGCAAGTTGTTGCACAACCCCGAGCGCATTGAAGTCACGCCGCCGAACACCACGGTCGAGCGTATCGAGCAGCGCGTGTTCCGCCTGCCGGCCGCCCACAAGCGTTCGCTGCTGGCCCACCTGATCACCGCCGGCGCGTGGGAACAGGTATTGGTCTTCACCCGCACCAAGCACGGCGCCAACCGCCTGGCCGAGTACCTGGACAAGCACGGCCTCACCGCCGTCGCCATCCACGGCAACAAGAGCCAGAACGCTCGCACCAAAGCCCTGGCCGACTTCAAGGCCGGTGAAGTGCGCATCCTGGTCGCCACCGACATCGCCGCTCGCGGCCTGGATATCGACCAGCTGCCACACGTGGTCAACTTCGAGCTGCCAAACGTCGACGAAGACTATGTGCACCGTATCGGCCGTACTGGCCGGGCCGGTCGTTCGGGCGAGGCCATTTCCCTGGTCGCTCCGGACGAAGAAAAGCTGCTGAAAAGCATCGAGCGCATGACCAAGCAGAAAATCACCGACGGCGACCTGATGGGCTTCGACTCCAGCGCCGTTGAGGCTGAAAAGCCTGAAGTGCGCGAGCGTCCGGACGTGCGCAACCCACGCAACAACCCACGCGGTCCGAAGGGCGATGGCCCGAACGGCGGCGGCGGTGGTGGCGGTCGTAAAGACAAGGGCAAGGACAAAGGCGGCAAGGACAAGGCTGCGACCAACGGCCGTGGCGAACGCCCGGCTCGTGAGCAAAAGCCCCGTGAAGGCACCCCGGCCCGCGAACAGCGCCAGCCGAGCCAGCCGGCACGTGCTGCTGCCGACCGAGCGCCGGACGAGTTCCTGGACGACGACGTAGACAACTTCGGTAACCGCGTTGACTACGTACCCCAGGCCAAGCCGGCCCAGGGCCGTGGTCGTCGCCCGGGCGCTCCGGCCCAGGGCGCAGGCGCAGGTTCTGCGCCACGCACTGGCGGCCAGCCACAAGGTCGCCAGAACGGCCCGCGCAGCAGCAACGGTGCCACCACCGGCACCCCGCCTGCCAAGCGCAGCGGCCCGCGCAACGGCGCACCGCGTGACGGCCAGGCCCGTCGCGAAGAATCGCGCAACCGTCGTCCGGCTAGTGATGATCAACCTCGTCTGTCGGAGCCAGCGGTGCAAAACCCGCGCGGCGGCCCGGCACCGAAGATCATCCACAAAGAGTCGAAAAGCGATCGCACGCTGACACCTGAGCAGTTGGATCAACTGCCGGGCCGTCCACGTGGTGAAAAACCGGCGTTGCTGACCCGCAACCGCTGAGTTTTCAAAGCGCCATAAAAAATGCCCCGGATCGCGAGATCCGGGGCATTTTTGTTTCAGGGCAACGAAGACTTACTTCGTCCTTATGCCTTCGAACGTGATGTACAACTCGATCCGGCTGGAGCCTGGGGACAGCTTGCCCGTCTGGCCAAAGTCTTCCCGCAGAATACTGGTGGTGCCTTCGAACCCCGCACGGTAACCGCCCCATGGGTCATCGCCCTCCCCGAGGAACGTTGATTTGACCACGATGGATTTCGTCACACCGCCAAGGGTGAGGTCACCCGTTACATCGGCCGTGAGTTTCCCCTCCGAATTGGTGCCGGTCAGTTTCACACCTGTAGAAACAAACCTGGCGTCGGGAAACTTGTCGACATTGAGGTATTCCTTTTCCCGCAGGTGCTTGTCGCGTTCCGTGTGATTGGTGAACAGACTGGCGGTACGCACATTCACTTCGATCTTGCTGTCTTCGGGCTTGGTCGCATCAAAACTGAACGTTCCGTCCAGGTCTCGGAAGGTGCCGGTGATAAAGCTGTACTCCAGATGCTTGACCTTCAAGTCGATAAAGGCGTGCTGGCCTTCCTTGTCGATCACATAGTCCGCAGCCAGGGCCTGGCCTGCAGCAAGCACGCTGAAGCTCATCGTCAGTGCAGCAAATGTTTTCATCAGCATCGGTCTACTCCTAGAGAGTCAGGGGGGACCGTGTAGAAATAGAGATATCCGTCGCGTAAAAAAACAGGCTAAGAGCTGAAATTGCGTAGGAGTCTTCTTAAACGACACAAAAAAAAACGCCGACACAAAGGTCGGCGTTTTGTTTAGCGGGCGAAAATTACTTCGCTTTCACACCTTCAAACGTCACGTACAGCTCAACGGTGTTGGACGCTGGGCCCAGGTCCATCTGCTTGCCGAAGTCCTGGCGGTTGAAGGAAGTAGTACCTTCAAAGCCGGCACGGTAGCCGCCCCATGGATCCTTGCCTTCACCCAGGAAGGTGGCCTTGACGACGATTGGCTTGGTCACGCCGTGGAAGGTCAGGTCGCCGGTCACGTCTGCAGTGACTTTGCCGTCAGCATTCTTGCCGGTGGTCTTGACGCTGGTGGAGACGAACTTGGCATCGGCAAACTTGCCAACATCCAGGAAGTCTTTGCTGGCGATGTGCTTGTCACGTTCGGCGTGGTTGGTGAACACGCTGGCGGTGCGGACGTTGAACTCAATCTTGCTGTCTTCAGGCTTGGCAGCATCGAAGCTGAACTTGCCGTCCAGGTCCTTGAACGTACCGGTGATGAAGCTGTAGCCCAAGTGGCTGATCTTGAAGTCAACGAAGGCGTGCTGGCCTTCCTTGTCGACAACGTAGTCAGCTGCCATCGCCTGACCGGCAGTCAGCAGGGCAGAACCGATGGCCAGAGCGGCGAGAGTCTTTTTCAACATGCTTTCTATTCCTTGTGAGTCGAGGTTGAACATCAGGCTTTGCGCCCCAGCATACGAACCAGGGTCACATCACGATCAATGAAATGGTGTTTCAACGCAGCCACACCATGGAGGCCGGAGAACACCACCAATACCCAGGCCAGGTACAAATGCACCACGCCTGCGGTGTCTGCCTGGTCCGGTAGCCCGGAAACCAGTGCAGGAATCTCAAACAGGCCAAATACCGGGATCCCGACACCGTCTGCGGTGGAAATCAGGTAACCGGCAATCATCACGGCAAACAGCCCGAGATACAGGAATGCGTGGCCAAACGCAGCCCCCAGACGCGTCATGCGGCTATAGCTGGCAAGCGGGGGCGGCGGCGGGCTGAGCAAACGCCAGACAATGCGCACCAGCATGATGGCGAACAGCGTGATGCCGATGCTTTTGTGCAGGTCCGGGGCGTCCTTACGCCAGGTGCTGTAGTAGTCGAGACCCACCATCCACAGGCCCGACGCGAACAGACCGAACACCACAAGGGCCACGCCCCAGTGCAAAACAATGCTGACCCAGCCGTAGCGGGCCGATGAGTTACGTAGCTGCATGTTCCAAATCCCGTAAGAACTGTGCCAAGACTATCGACTTACCTATCGATTTAAAGCGGAAAATTTCGCTTTGAAATATCGAGAAATACGATCAAGAGCGTATGCAGAGTAAGTTAACAAGAGATTAAGGACTATCCAGAAGAAACGTGACGGACTGTCCTGCATTTACCACCAATTTACGCTTCCACCTCGCAATGGGTTGTGACACAGGTCCGCATTGCATAGGCTTGCGCGATTGTTTCGCCCGCGCACGTCGCGAGCCGCTTCGAGGAGAATGAAGATGGGTTTGAATAACCAGTGGATGCAACGCGACCTTGCGGTGCTATGGCATCCCTGCACCCAGATGAAAGACCACCAGCAACTGCCGTTGATCCCGATCAAGCGTGGCGAAGGCGTCTGGCTGGAAGACTTCGAAGGCAAACGCTACCTCGACGCCGTCAGTTCCTGGTGGGTCAACGTGTTTGGCCACGCCAACCCGCGCATCAACCAGCGCATCAAGGACCAGGTGGATCAGCTGGAACACGTGATCCTCGCCGGTTTCAGCCACCAGCCGGTGATCGAGCTGTCCGAGCGCCTTGTGAAGATGACGCCCGAAGGCCTGACCCGCTGCTTCTACGCCGACAACGGCTCGTCGTGCATCGAAGTCGCGCTGAAGATGAGCTTTCACTATTGGCTCAACCGCGGCCTGCCGAACAAGAAGCGCTTTGTCACCCTGACCAATAGCTATCACGGCGAAACCATCGCCGCGATGTCGGTGGGTGATGTGCCGCTGTTCACCGAAACCTACAAGGCCTTGCTGCTCGACACCATCAAGGTGCCGAGCCCGGACTGCTACCTTCGCCCAGAGGGCATGAGCTGGGAAGAACATTCCCGGAACATGTTCCTGGCCATGGAGCAGACCCTCGCCGACAACCACGACACCGTGGCCGCCGTGATCGTCGAACCGTTGATTCAGGGCGCCGGCGGCATGCGCATGTACCACCCGGTGTACCTCAAGCTGCTGCGGGAAGCCTGCGACCGCTATGGCGTGCACCTGATCCACGACGAAATCGCCGTGGGCTTTGGCCGCACCGGCACGATGTTCGCCTGTGAACAGGCCGGCATCCGCCCGGACTTCCTGTGCCTGTCCAAGGCCCTGACCGGCGGCTACCTGCCGTTGGCGGCGGTGGTCACCACCGACGATGTGTACGACGCCTTCTACGACGACTACCCGACCCTGCGTGCCTTCCTGCATTCCCACAGCTACACCGGCAACCCGCTGGCCTGTGCGGCGGCCCTGGCGACCCTGGATATCTTCGAAGAAGAGAACGTCATCGAAAACAACAAGGCCCTGGCCCAGCGCATGGCCACCGCCACCGCGCACCTGGTGGACCACCCTCACGTCTCGGAAGTACGCCAGACCGGCATGGTGCTGGCCATCGAGATGGTGCAGGACAAGGCCACCAAGACCGCCTACCCGTGGCAGGAACGCCGTGGCCTCAAGGTGTTCGAGCATGCGCTGGAGCGTGGCGCGTTGCTGCGGCCATTGGGCAGCGTGGTGTATTTCCTGCCGCCCTATGTGATCACCCCGGAGCAGATCGACTTCCTGGCCGAAGTGGCCAGCGAAGGGATTGATATCGCCACCAACAGCAAGGTCAGCGTGGCGGTGCCCAAGGATTTCCACCCGGGGTTTCGTGATCCGGGCTGATTGAGTTCACTTGATTAATCGGGTGCCGCTGCTGCCTGACCTGTAGGAGCGAGCTTGCTCGCGAAAATCGTCAACGATAATGCGGGTATCCTGGTTAAACGCGGCGCCCTTACGTTCTTCGCGAGCAAGCTCGCTCCTACATGAACCTCCCCAGAGAACAGAAATGAGACTGTCCCGCTTTTTTGTCGACGCCCCACTGAGCCTTGGCGACCACGAGTTGCCGGAAGCCCAGGCGCATTACATCAGCCGCGTGTTGCGCATGAGCGAAGGCGACGCCGTGCAACTGTTCGACGGCTCCGGCCAGGAGTTTCGCGCCAGCTTGCTGGAAGTCGGCAAAAAACGCGTGGTGGTGCAGGTCACCGAGACTTTCGCCGGGCAGATCGAATCACCGTTGCAGATTCACCTCGGCCAGGGCCTGTCCCGTGGCGAGCGGATGGACTGGGCGATCCAGAAGGCCACCGAGCTTGGGGTAAATGAAATCACCCCGATCTTCAGCGACCGCTGCGAAGTGCGCCTCAAGGACGAACGCGCCGACAAACGCCTGCAGCACTGGCGCCAGGTGGCGATCAGCGCGTGCGAGCAGTGCGGGCGTTCGCGGGTGCCGGTGATTCACCCACCGCTGTTGCTGGCGGATTGGCTGAAGCAGGCCGAAGCGGATTTGAAGCTGGTGCTGCACCCGGTGGCCGAGCCGCTGGTGAGCCACGCCAAGCCTGGAAGCCTGGCCTTCCTGATCGGGCCGGAAGGTGGTTTGACTGATGGGGAAGTCGAGACGGCCCAAGGTGCAGGTTTTCATTCTGCACGCCTGGGCCCTAGGGTGCTGCGCACCGAAACTGCGCCAGTCGTGGCGCTGGCGGTGGCCCAACAACTCTGGGGCGACTTCTAAACCCGCTTTGCAAACCCGATCAAATGTGGGAGCTGGCTTGCCTGCTCCCACATTTTGATCGGGTTTCCACTCCACTACTCCACCGGATCACTCACCGGCTTGGCAATAATCGCCTTCAACTCACTGGTCATCGGGAATTCCAGGTTCAGGCCCTTGGGCGGAATCGGCTGTTCAAACCAGCGCTGGTAAATCCCGTTGATCTCCCCCGAGCTGTAAAGGCCGGCCAGGGTTTCGTTGACCACCGCGAGAAACTGCGGGTCGTCCTTGCGCACCATGCAGCTGTAGATTTCCCGCGACTGCTCCTCCCCCACTACTACCCACTTGTGCGGATCCTTGGCCTTGGCCCGCTCGCCGTAGAGCAACGCGTCATCCATGTAGAACGCCGCTGCCCGGCCCGATTGCAGCATCTGGAACGCCTCGCCATGGTCCTTGGCGCTGATCACCGACATGTTTAGTTTGTGATCGACGTTGTAGCTCTTGAGGAAGCGTTCATTGGTGGTGCCGGCGGTGGTCACTACGTTCTTGTCCCGCAGGTCGGCGAAGCGTTTGATGCCGCTGTCGTTGGCGGTCAGCAACTGGCCCTTCACATAGATAAACCCGTAAGAAAACGCCACCTGTTTCTGCCGCTCGGCGGTCACGCCGGTGGAGCCGCACTCAAGATCCACGGTGCCGTTTTGCACCAGGGCAATGCGGGTCTGGGAGGTCACCAGGTTGTACTTCACGTTGAGTTTTGGCACACCGGTTTTCTGCTGGATGCGCTCGACGATCTTGTTCGCCAGCTCCACCGAATAGCCCATGGGCTTGCCGCTGTGATCACCCACATAGGAAAACGGCACCGAGGCGTCGCGGTAGCCGAGGGTGATGCTCTTGGCGTTGGCGATCTTGCTCAGTGTGCCTTCCAGAGGGGCTTCGGTTGCCTGGGTCTGGGCGCTCAATATCAGTGCCAAGAAGAGTATGGGGCTGCTGCGCAGCCCAACGGGGGATAAACCCCCTCGCCACAGTTTTTGCATTGTTATTCTCCGTTTTTGTTTTAGTTATGGACGGCGGGCAGCGATGACGCTGATCTCCACCAATACGTCGGGCCGTGCCAACTGCGCCTGCAACGTGGTACGCGTCGGTGCCTGACTCGGCGACAACCAGGCGGACCAGGCTTCATTCATCGGCGCAAAACCGTCCTGAATATTGTTCAGGTAGATGGTCGCGTTCAGTAGATGATCCTTGTCGCTGCCGGCCTCGGCCAGCAGCGCATCGATCTTGACCAACACTTCTTCGGTCTGGGTCTTCACATCGCGGCCTTCCCCCGGCACCTGGCCGGACAAAAACACCAAGTCCTGAAACACCACGGCGCCAGACAGGCGACTGTTGCTGTTGATTCGGGTGATGGTCATCTAAACATCCTCAAGCGGCACGGGGCGCGAAGCCCTGCATATCAATGGAAGTGCTGTGCCGGCCAATCAACTCGGCCAGCACCTGGCCGCTGCCGCAAGCCAGGGTAAACCCGAGGGCGCCATGCCCGAGGTTAAGCCACAGGTTGCTATAAGCGCTGGCACCAATCAGCGGCACACCCGTAGGCGTGGCCGGGCGCATGCCGGCCCATTCGACCGCATGCTGGTAATCCCCGGCCAGCGGGAACGTCTCAAGCGCCTGACGTTTAATCAGCGCCAGGCGTTTGGGTTCAAGGCGTGTGTCGAAGCCGACGATATCCACCATCGCCGCCACCCGCAGTTGCTCACCGATGCGCGCGTAGACGATCTTGCGATCGTAGTCGGTGATGCTGATATTCGGCGCCCGGTGCTGCGCGCCAATCGGCACGCTCAGGCTGTAGCCCTTGAGGGGATAGAGCGGCAGCGACACGCCGGGCAAGGCCAGCTCGGGGCTGCGATGTCCGGCGGCCAGCACCAATTGCTGCACGGGCAGCAGCTCACGGCCCATTTCGATCGCCTGCACGGCGCCTGCGCTGTGACGAATCCCCGTCACCTTGCGCCCCAGCAGGAACGTGCAGCGCCCCGACGCCTCAAGACGTGCCGCCAGTTGCTGGCAGAACGCGTGACAGTCGCCAACTTCTTCATTGGGCGTATAGATGCCGCCGGCAAAACCGGCGCCGTCCAGGGTCGGTTCCAGCCGGGCGCAATCCGCCGCCGAGAGCACTTGCTGCTGCAAAGGGTCCGTCACTTTATTCAGCGCGCGCTCATAGCTGTCGAGGCTGCGAAAGGTCACCAACTTGCCATTGCGCCGCCAGTGGAAATCCCCCAGCTGGTCCTCTTCACGCCAGCGTTGCAGGGTGTCCTGGCTCAGGGACGCCAGGCGCAGCAGATGGGCCGCATTGCGCTGGTTCACCGAGCCACGGCAAGCCCCCAGGAACGACGCCATCCAGCGCCACTGCGTCGGGTCCATACGCGGGCGCAGCTTCAGCGGCGAGTCACCGCGCAGCATCCAGCCAATGGCTTGCAGCGGCACGCCCTTGTCGGCCAGCGGTGCGACATAGCGGTAGGACAGCTGCCCGCCGTTGGCGAAACTGGTCTCGCTGCCCAGGGTTTCCCGGGCTTCGACCACGGTCACTTGCATCCCGGCACGCACCAGGGCGTAGGCACTCGCCAGGCCGATAACCCCACCACCGATGATGCAAACCTGCTGAGCCATGTGCGTCCCTAAACTGTGCGATGTCAGGCTCGAAGGTTAGAGGCAGGTGACAGCGGCGGGACAATGAATAAAGATGGGTCACCCATAAACAAAGGTTATGGACTGCCCATGCGCTTGCGTCATATCGAAATCTTCCAGGCCATCCGCCAGACCGGCTCCATCAGCGCCGCTGCACAACTGCTGCATGTCTCGCAGCCGGCGGTGAGCAAGGTGTTGCAGCATGCCGAGCTGCAGTTGGGGTTCCCGCTGTTCCTGCGCATACGCGGCAAGTTGCAGCCGACGCCGGAAGCGTTGGCGCTGGAACGGGAGGTCGACAAGGTGACCGAGAGCCTGCAAGGCGTGCGGCGCCTGGCGCAGAACCTGCGGCGCGAGCCGGGCCAGAGCCTGCGTATTGGCGCCACGCCAGCGCTAGCCTTGTCGTTGTTGCCACCGGCCATCCGCGAATGGACCCAACGCTACCCGGACATCGCCTGCGAGCTGTCCAGCGCTCACAGCCGCGAGCTGGTGCAAAACCTGCTGATGCGTGAAGTCGACGTGGCGCTGACGCTGCAGCCACCCGATCACCCGGGGCTGAGCGCCCAGGCGTTGGCCCACGGCGTATTGGTAGCGCTGGCGCCAAAGGATTACTGGAAGGAAAACGAATGGGGCAAACCGCTGCCGCTGATGGCGCTGGCGGGCGCGCCGTTGATTGGCCTGTCCAGCGCCGACCCCTTGTCGGCGAAGCTGGACAGCTACCTGGAAGCGGTCGATCCGCCACCGCGGGTCAGCATTGCGGTGCAGACCTATTCCCTGGCCAGGGCCATGGTCGAGTCCGGCGCCGGGCTGGCGGTGATCGACCCGTTCACCGCCCTCGGCGCATCGCCGGCAACCACCTGCATTCGCCCATTGGCGCCGCCGCTGCCGATCACCTTGTACGCCCTGACTCGCGCCGACGAACCGCCGCCGCATATGCTCGCGAGCCTGCTGGAGATCTTCAGCAGCCGCGCTCAGGAGCAATTGGACCGGCTATAACACGTAGCCCATGATCGCCACAAAATGCAGCAGGCTGCCGCCGATCACGAACAAATGCCAGATCCCGTGGGAGTGCCGCAATCGGTCCTCCAGGGCAAAGAAAATAATGCCCACGGTGTACAGCACCCCGCCCGACGCCAGCCAGGCAAACCCCGTGGGGCCCAGCGCGGCAATCAGCGGCTTGACCGCCACCAGCACGATCCAGCCCATCACGGCGTAGATCACGATCGACAGAATCCGCGCCTCGGAGCGTGGCTTGATCTCCTGCAGGATGCCGATCACCGCCAGCCCCCACACAATCCCGAACAGCGTCCAGCCCCACGGTCCGCGCAGTGTCACCAGGCAAAACGGCGTGTAGCTGCCGGCGATCAGCAGGTAGATCGAAAAGTGATCCACCTTCTGCATGATCTCTTTTTTACGCCCGCGCACGCTGTGGTACACGGTCGACGCGCTGTACAGCACCAGCAACGTGAAACCGTAAATGGCCACGCTGACAATCTTCCAGGGGCTGCCGTCCATAGCGGCCACCACCAACAGCCATACCGCGCCCACAAAAGCCGCAACCGCCCCGAGCAAGTGGCTCCAGGCGTTGAATCGTTCCCCGTGATACATGTGTCACTCACCTCGAATAACGGTTATCACCCAGACCATTCTGACGTCACCTACTCAATTTCAGGTAACAACCTTTCTTCATTTGCCCAAATACACGAGCCGATAGATGATTCGCTTCATCCTGTGGGAGCGGGCTTGCTCGCGAAAAACCTGAGGGTGCCGCGTTCATCCAGGATGCCCGCGTCATCGTTAACGACCTTCGCGAGCAAGCCCGCTCCCACACAAAGCCCCTCAACGGTAACGCCCATGCCCGACGTCGAACCTGCCCCGCCTCATCCCAGTCTGTGGCAGTTGTTTTACAACTTCGCCATGGTCGGCCTGTTTGGCTTCGGCGGCGTGATGCCTTGGGCGCGGCAGATGATGGTGGACCGCAGGCAGTGGGTCAGCGAACAAGGTTTCAACGAGCTGCTGACCACCGGCCAATTCTTCCCCGGGCCGAATATCGCCAACGTCGGCATCATCTACGGCCGGCGCCTTCACGGCTTGCCGGGTGCGGTTGTGACCGTGGTTGGCTTGTATCTGTTCCCCTCGCTGATCACCGTGCTGGCCGGCTTCGCCTATGCCAAATGGTGGAGCCATGACGTGGTGCAGCAGGTCTTCGGCGCGGTCATGCCGATCGCCACCGGCCTGATGCTCGGCACCACACTGCGCCTGCTCAAGGCCATGCCGCGGACCCTGGCGAATTACAGCGCGTTCGTCCTGACCTTCGTGTTGATGGCGGTGCTGGTGCTGCCGTTGTGGATGGTCTTGCTGATCTGCATTCCCAGCTCCCTGGCCTTGAGTTTCATGGGCAAGCAAAAGGTGGCCGGCTGATGCAGAGCGTGCTGTTTCACCTGATGATCCAATGCGCACTGTGGTCGCTGATGGCGATTGGCGGCAACACCGTGGCCCTGAGTGATATCCACCGCTACACCGTCACCGACATGAACTGGATCACCGACGCCCAGTTCGTTGCCTTCTTCGCCCTGTCCCAGGCATTGCCCGGGCCCAACGGCATGTTCCTGGTGTTTATCGGCCAGCAAGCCGCCGGGTTGCCCGGCGCGCTGGTGGCGCTGACCGCCAAGCTGCTGCCCTGCTCGGTGCTCACCTACTTCGGCGCCGGCTGGCTGGAAAAACACACCGAGACGCCGTGGGTGCAGCGGGTCAAGCGCAGCCTGTTGCCGATCTCCATCGGGCTGATCCTGGCCGCCAGCTACATCCTGATGAACAGCCTGGAAAACAATGCCACCAGCCTGGTGCTGACCCTGGCCAGCGCCGCCGTGGTGTATTACACAAGGCTCAACGCGATCTGGCTGATCATCCTCGGCGTGCTGCTGGGCCTGTGCAGTGCATGGCTGGGAGTGAACTGGTTTTAGGGGCACAATCGACGGCATTCGAACAAGAGTCACGCCCATGCTGATCGACGAAGAGTTCACCCTCAAGAAGCTGGAAATTTTCCTGGCGTTCATGCGCACCGGCAACCTGGCGCGGGCGGCGGCTGAACTGCAGACCAGCAACGTCAGCGTGCACCGGGCGATCCACTCCCTGGAAAACGCCCTGCGCTGCCCGCTGTTCAAGCACGAAGGGCGCAACCTCACGCCGCTGGAAAGCGCCTATGTGCTGGAAGAGCGCGCGCAGAAGCTGGTGCAGGACGTGGTGGACAGTGTGCGGCTGACCCGCGAAGCCGCCGGGTTTTCCGCCGAGCGTTTCAAGCTGGGCTCGCTGTATTCGCTGACGGTGAAGACCGTGCCACAGTTGATCATGGGGCTGAAGATTCGCCGCAGCGAGCTGAACATCGACCTGATCCTCGGCTCCAATTTCGACTTGCTCTACAAGCTGAAGAACATGGAAGTCGACGCGATCCTGATCTCCCTCGACGAGCACGCCAACGATCCCGACTGCGAGCAAATCGCACTGTTCTCCGACGACATCTTCCTCGCCACCCCGGCCGATTCACCCTTCGACCGCGAACAGGAAATCGACCTGGCGGACGTGCGCGACGCCACCTTCATCACCCTCACCCAAGGCTTCGCCACCCACCAGGATGGCAACCGCGTATTCAAGCAGGCAGGGTTCGAGCCGAAGGTGGCGATGCAGGTCAACGATATCTTCACCCTGCTGAGCATGGTCAGCTCGGGTGTGGGCTATGCGCTGCTGCCGGGGCGGATTGCGGCGGTGTATGAGAACCGGGTCAAGCTGATTCCCCTGCAACCGCGCTACCGTTTGCAGCAGCACATTGGCGTGGTGTTTCTGAAAGCCAAGGAGCGCGACCCGAATTTGCTCGCGCTGTTGGCAGAGTGCCGGATGTATGCGAATCGCCAAACCTGACAATGATCCCCTGTGGCGAGGGAGCTTGCTCCCGCTCGGCTGCGCAGCAGTCGTAAAATCAGCGCCCGCGTTATTTCTGGAAGGATGCAATGGGACCGCTTCGCGCTCCAGCGGGAGCAAGCTCCCTCGCCACAAAAGCGGTCGACAAATCTCGGGTTAGCCGACGATTCCTCGCACGATGAAGTAAAGCAACGAAGGCCCCAGCAAGCACCCAAGCCCGGTGTGAAAGGTGGCGGTCAACGCGCCATACGGCACCAGCCGCCGGTCCGTCGCCGCCAGGCCCGCCGTCACACCACTCACCGTGCCGGCCAGGCCACCAAACACCATGGCCGAGCGCGGGTTATCCAGGCCCATCCAGCGTGCCGCCATGGGCGTACCCACCATCACCAGGATCGCCTTGATCAACCCGGTTGCAATGGACAGCGCCACCACATCCGAGCTTGCGCCCAACGCCGCTCCGGTCACCGGCCCGACGATGTAAGTCACCGCGCCCGCACCGATGGTGGTCATGCTGATCGCATCGCGATAACCAAACGCCCAGGCGATACTCGCGCCCACAATAAACGGCAATACCGTACCCAGCAGCAAGGCAATCGCACCAATCCACCCGGCCTTGCGCGCCTCGGTAGCCTGCACTTCAAACGCCGTGGCCACGATGGCAAAGTCCCGCAGCATGGCGCCGCCCATCAACCCGATCCCGGAAAACAGCGCCACATCCGCCAGGCCTTTCTGCCCACCGGTCAACGTACCGCCCACCCACGCCAGCACCAGCCCGATCACAATCGCGATGGCTGAGCCGTGGATGCGTCCGAAGGTCAGGCGCTTGGACAGCACCACCGAAATCCACATCACCACGCCGACAAATGCAAAGGCGGTGACCAAGCCGTTATTTGCCAGGCCTTTCTCGATGAGTTCCCACATATCAGCGACCTCCCGCGACAGGTGCAACCGCGATCAGCGGCTCTTCATCGGGCAGCGGTTCGCCTTTGTGAGTACGGCTGATCAAGGCAATCGCACAACCGCACACCACCACCGAACCAATCGCCGCCAGCACCGCCACCGGGCCGCCGTGCAGCGCGGTCACCACGTTTTGCTGGGCCGCCATCGCCACTACCACCGGGATGTACATCGCGCCCCAGAAGCCGACACCCATCTCGCATTCCTTGGTCATGCCACCGTGCTTGTGCATCCACAGCCGCGCGCAGATCAGCAGGATCATTGCGATGCCCACCCCGCCCACGTTGGATTTCACGCCCAGCAGCACGCCGAGCATGTCTCCCAGAATCACGCCTGCCAACATGCAGATCGCCAGCAACGCCACACCGTAAATAATCATGATGGTTGTCCTCAAAGTGCTTCATCGAAATTGTTGTTTTTGTGCTTCGAAAGCCTTGGGCGGCAATGCCGATCCGATAAAGATGAATACCGTACCTGTGGCGAGGGAGCTTGCTCCCGTTAGGCTGCGTAGCGGCCCTGAAATCCTGGGAGCGCTGCGCACTCCAACGGGAGCAAGCTCCCTCGCCACAGGTCATTGGTGACCCGCTCTATCTATTAACCGACCAGCATCAGCCTTGGTGGAGCTCTATCGGTGATGGTTTCCCTCCTCTCGCAGCAAGGCCTGCAAGGTGTCCAGACGGGCGCCTTCGAAGGCGATGACGGTGCCTTGCTCGAACACCCGCCGCGCAAGGCCGGTGAGCACGGCGCCGGGCGGCAGTTCGAGATGCAGGCGCACGCCACGCTCATAGGCGCTTTGCACGGTGCCGCGCCAATCGACGATGCGGCACATGTTGAAAGCGAGGTCGTCGCGCAGGTGTTCGGTGTTGTGGATCGGCCGGGCGCGGGTGCTGCTCAGGTAAGTGATGCTCGGCGGTTTGAGTGTCACTTCAGCGAAGGCTTGGGCCAGTGTCTCGGCAGGTTTTTCCAGCAGCGCACAATGGGACGGCACGCTGACGGCCAGGCGTTTGGCGACGCCGTTGCCGCGGACTAGATTGGCGACTGCTTTCATTGCTTCGTCGCTGCCCGCGATAACCGTCTGGTTATCGGCGTTGATATTGGCCAGGTACACCGGGGTCTGCTGGCTGTTGACCTGGGCGAGCAAGGCTTCGACAGTGGACAGGTCCGGGCCGATAAGGGCGGTCATGCCGTAGCCGTGGGGATACGCTTGTTGCATCAGTTCGCCGCGCAGGCTGACGAGTTTCAGCGCATCGGCAAACTCCAGGGAGCCGGCAATAACGGCCGCCGGATAGGCGCCGATGGATAGGCCGGCTACGTAATCGGGGCTGTGTTCCAGCAAGCGCGCACTGGCCACGCCGGCAATCAACAGGCATAGCTGCACGGCGCGGGTGGAGGCCAGTGCTTCGGCAGAGTCGAGTTTCAGCACGTCTTCATTCAAGGCAGCACTGGCTTCGTCCAGCACCGCGCGCGGCAGCTGCTGGAGCATGCCGGGACGCTGGGCGCCCTGCCCCGGAAAGGCCAGGAGGCTGCTCATGCAACGGCCTGCCACGGGTCGATCACCAGCTGCGCGCTACCGGCATTTTTCAGCAGCACGCGACGTGAACCACCGGCCCATTCGCGCAACGCGACGGCGCCAAACGGCGTTTGCAGTTGCAGGTCTACAGCGCACACCGCTATATCAAGTATCGCCAGCAAGTCCTCGGCATCGCCGCGATCAAGCCGCTCGGGCGTGCGCAGAATCAAATCCAGATCGCTCTTGGCATGCAGCGCTTCGATGCCGCTGGCCAACTCGAAACCCGCACTGCCGGTGACGCCCCAACTCTCTCCCGCCAGTACCGGTCGCAACTGAGCGAGTGCCTGCAACGCCGGTAAATCCCGTGGAGAGATCACACCGCGCAAGTCTTCCGGCACCACGCATCGCCGCACGGCCGCGATCGGCATCACGGCGGCAAAACGTTGCTCGCGCAAGCGCCCACGTACACCCACCGCCACATGGCCCAGCGGCGCGATGGCACGCCGCACCACCACCGGATGCCCAGCGGCCAACGCATCCAGCACCCAGGCCGGCGCATCAGCGGGGGCATGCACCGGGGTCATGCCCCAGAGCAAGTCGTGGGCGTTCACCATTGCTCCCGCAGCAGTTGGCGCACATGGCTGGAGGCCGCACGATTGGTGGCGCCCAGGCGACCGCTCAGGTCACAGCCGCTCGCTCGCACGTCCTTAATCGCATGCAGCAGGCAATCGCTGACCCGCGCAATATCTTCGGCAGTGGGTTGCTCAATCTGGCTGACCGACAAGGTCTCCCAGAGCAAGCCAAGGCTCGCATAGCTGTCGATGTCATAGGCCATCGGCGGCACGCTGGCGGCCAGGGCTTCCAGCTCTTCGACACTGCGCAGGGTGACCCGCGCCGCCGAGGCTTTGCCCATGGCATGCACCATCACGCCGGGATCGCGCAGGGCAATCAGGCGGTTGGCCTGGTAACCATGGGCGAGGAACGCGCCGGACATCGCCTTACCCACCAGCAGCGCGATCACCGGGTGACCGGCCAACCGGGCGCGAGCATAGCTGTCGGCAGCGGCGGCCAGGGCTTGATGGATGCCCAGGGCCTCTTCGCGACGACCATAAGCCTGGCTCGGCACATCGACGATGGCAATCAGCGGACGTTTGTCGCCGGTGTCGATCGCTTCATCAACCGCCTTGGCCAAGCCCCAGCCTTCCAGCAAACCGACCTCACCATTGCGAGCGCGAGGAAAGCGATTTTGCACATCGGTGACCACCGCGATAAAGCGCACCGGCTGATCACCGAGCACACCGTCGGCGACTTTCAGCGAGTTCGGCAAACCGCTTACCGGCGTTGCATCGCCGCTCAATGCGTTGAACCACTGCAAGCCTCTCATGAGCGTTCTCCCTGATACAGATCGCGAACCGTCGCCGGGTCGATTTGCGGTTCGGCGTTCAGTGCAGCCAGGCGTTCCAGATAGTGTTCGACCTGGCGGCTACGCTGTTTTTCCGGCAAGCCTTGTTGCAGCAGTTCGGTGATTTGCTGCTGAATCTGCGCCACGTCGTCGGCCACATACCGGTCGGCCAAGCCGCTGTTAAAGCGTTGCTCACCGCCCGTCAGGCTCCAGATGAAGGGCCGGTCGCGGGAGTCGTATTCCTCAAGCCCGGCTTCCTGCTCGATCACCTGCGGGCCGTTGAGGCCAAGGCGCGCCTCACGGGTCACCAGCAGATAACTGCACAGGCCTGCCGCGATGGACATGCCGCCAAAGCAACCGACGCTGCCCGCCACCACGCCGATCACCGGCTGGTACTGGCGCAGGTCGACAATCGCCGCGTGGATATCGGCAATCGCGGCCAGGCCCAGGTTGGCTTCCTGCAAGCGCACGCCGCCGGTTTCCAGCAGCAGGATGGCGCGAGTCGGGATGCCGTTGCGGTTGTCTTCAGCGGCCAGTTCCAGTGCGCCAGCCATCTTCGCGCCACCGACTTCACCGAGGCTGCCGCCCTGGAAATTGCCTTCAATAGCGGCGATGACCACCGGCAAGCCGGCGATGCTGCCCTTGGCAATCACCACGCCGTCATCTGCCTGAGGCACCACGCCCTGGCGACTCAGCCATGGCGACATGACGCGCTGGAACGGATCGATCAGTTCGCGATAGCTGCCCGCATCGAGCAAGGCCTTGGCCCGCTGCCGGGCGCCGAGTTCGACGAAGCTGTGTTTGTTGAGCAAGTCAGTCATGACCGATCTCCTCGAAGCCCTGTTCCAGGCGCAAACGCACCACGCCGGGTGTGGCGCCAAAGTCGTGGATATCGATGTTCAGTGCGGGGGGCGTCTGCTCCTGGAAGATCCGTTCAAACAGGTGCTGCCAACGTAGCTGGGCACCATTGACCGAAGTCTGTACCTGGATCGTCAGGGTGCCGGCGGTGCCCGGTTCCAGCAGCACTTCCAGGTCGCCCGAGCCGACGCAACCCACCAGCGCGCGGCCTTTGGCAGGCTGACCGGCGGGGAATTCAAAGGATAAGGTTTCCATCACAGCGCTCCGTCGAGGCGGTCGATAAACAGGCAGGCGGCCAACAGGTCGGCGGCGCCACCGGGGGAGGCATTCAGCGCCAGCAGTTGCTGGTCCAGCTCGTGCAGTTGGCGGCGGCCGGCGAGGCTCGCACTGCCGCCGGCGTCCAGCACCGCTTGGGCGCCTTGTTGCATGGCCTGCAAGCCTTCAGGGCCGGCGCGGTAGAGCACGCAGGTGTCGGCCAGGTCCGTCATGATCGCCAGCAAGGCATCGAGGCGAGCGTTCTGTTCGCCGTGTTGTTGCAGACGGCTTTTTTTCAGCTGTGGCAGGCCGCGTTGCAATACTGATGGGAAGCCCAGTTGAGCTTCTTCACGGGCACCGCGAGCGCCATAGCGTTGTGCGACCTGGGCGCCGTGGCTCAGCGGTTGAGGAGCGTAGCGGTCGTTGAGCAAGGCCAGGCGGGCAGCGCGCAAAGTCACTGCGTTGGCCGTGCAAAATTCGGGTTGCAGTGCGGCGGCGGCGACTAACAGGCCGAGCGCCCAGATCGCACCGCGATGGGTATTCACGCCGCTGGTAGTAACGAGCATCGCCTGTTCGCCTTCGCGACCGATCCGCCCAAGGGCTTCTCGCAAGGACAAACCCACTTCGCCACATTCAACCGCCGCTTCGGCCATTTCCTTGAACGCCGGCCACAGCGACAGCGCCGAGGCGTGCATCAAGCCGAGGTGCAAATCGGTATGGGCGCCGTTGCCGCGACGGTCCACCAGGGCCGGTTTCGGCGACAGGTCGGCTTCATCAATCAAGGCGTCGACGGCCATGTCGGCCAGGCGTTCGGCCAGTGTCAGGTCGTGCAGTTTGAGTGCGTGCATTTACCAGCTCCTGAACTTGGCGGGCGGGTTGTACAAGCCACCGGACCACTCCACCAGATCGGCCACGCTCTTGGCGGCCAGCAACTCGCGGGTGGCATCGGTGCGGCGGATGCCGAGGTCTTCGGGCAGCGCGATCAGGCCTTCGCGGCGCATGCGCGCGGTGTCCTTGGGGTTGTGGCGCATGCCGATGGCGGTCACTCCGGCCACGGCAGCGATCATCGCCTGGCGCTCTTCAAGGGAGCGGGCCTTGTACAGGTAGGCGATGCCTTCTTCGGTGAGCAGGTGAGTGACGTCATCGCCGTAGATCATGATCGGCGCCAGGGGCATGCCGCTTTTGCGCGCCACTTCCACCGCATCGAGGGTTTCGACGAAGGTCGGTTTGCCGCCTTCCTGGAAGGTCTCGACCATTTGCACCACGAGTTTTTTGCCACGTTCGAGCAAGGCTTCCGGGGCGTCGTCATGGCGCATGTCGAGCCAGGCGGGTGTGCCGTGGCGGCGACCGCGTGGGTCATGGCCCATGTTCGGCGCACCGCCAAAGCCGGCGAGGCGGCCACGGGTGACGGTGGAGGAATGCCCGTCGCCATCGACCTGCAAGGTGGCGCCGATAAACAGATCAACCGCGTATTGGCCGGCCAGCTGGCAGAACATCCGGTTGGAACGCAGCGAGCCGTCGCGGCCGGTGAAGAACACATCCGGCCGAGCGGCGATGTAGTTTTCCATACCCAGTTCGGTGCCGAAGCAATGCACGCTTTCGACCCAGCCGCTTTCGATAGCCGGGATCAAAGTCGGGTGAGGGTTGAGAGTCCAGTTGCGGCAGATCTTGCCCTTCAGGCCCAGGGATTCACCGTAGGTTGGCAGGATCAATTCGATGGCCGCGGTGTTGAAACCGATACCGTGGTTCAGGGACTGAACGTTGTGTTTCTCGTAAATGCCACGGATCGCCATCATCGCCATCAACACATGCACCGGCTTGATGTGCCGTGGGTCGCGGGTGAACAGCGGTTCAATGTAGAAAGGCTTGTCGGCGACCACCACGAAATCGACCCAGCTTGCCGGAATGTCGACACGCGGCAGGTCGCTGACGTCATCCACCAACTGGTTGACCTGGACGATCACGATGCCATCGCTGAAGGCGGCCGGCTCGATCAGCGCTGGCGTGTCTTCAGTGCTGGGGCCGGTGTAGATATTACCGGCGCGGTCGGCCATGAAACCGGCGGACAAGACCACGTTGGGAGTCAGGTCCACCACCAGCCGCGCGTAGAGTTCGATGTAGGTGTGGATCGCGCCGATCTCCAGCAGGCCGTCTTCCAGCAACTGGCTGATGCGCAGGGATTGGGTGCCGGCGAAGGAGAAATCCAGCTTGCGGGCGATGCCCTTTTCAAACAGGTCCAGGTGCTCGGAGCGGCCGACACTGGGCATGATCATGTGCAGGTCGTGGAGCTTGGCGGGGTCGGTCTTTGCCAGGGAGCGGGAGAGAAAATCGGCCTGCTTCTGGTTGTTGCCTTCCAGCACCACACGGTCGCCAGGGAGGATCAGGGCTTCCAGGGCTTCGACGATGCGTTCGCTGGGGAGCACGGCGCCATCGGCGAAGGATCGCACCAATGCGAGCCGGCGCTGCTTCTCATCGCGCCGCCGCGTCCAGCGCGAGTCGGGGGAGGTTGTTGTTGTCATGGTCGCTCCACGGGATTTGCTGTCGTGGGCTGTACCTTAGGAGGGTATTGGGGGGGCATCAATCAAGCTGCGCGGTGGATCGTTACGACTGGAGTAATGGTTCGCCAGCAAACGCTGAGGCTCGAGCTAAGCGCAGTTCAAATGTGGGAGCGGGCTTGCTCGCGAATGCGGTGGGTCAGTTGATAAATCTGGTACTGACGCACCGTATTCGCGAGCAAGCCCGCTCCCACATTAGCTCACCGCTGTTCGTGAGAACGCGTGCAGAAGTCCCAAAATGGGAACGATCAGTCCCTTTTTGGGACTGATCTCACTTCGTCACATAGCCGCTGGGCTCACCTGCTCCAGAGCCTGATCAACCAGCAACTGCCCCAGCTCACTCATCTGCTGAATGGCCAGCACCACGCCGCGCTGGGAGCCTTCCAATTCGAAGGCCAGGTTGGAAGTCAGGGCGTTGAGTGAGGCAAAGGTTTCAGAAGCGTTGGCCAGCAGGGCTTCGGTGGATTGAGAGGGAGTGACGGTAAAGAGTGAAGATGAAGCGGAAGTCGGAAAGTAATGATCCATTGCACGCTCGGCGGCGGCCTGGAGTTTGCGGTGTTCGATTTCGGTGTTGTGCGGCGGATTGGGGGTAGGTTTGAACATGATGTGCAGCTCCGATATGTATTAGGGAAGCTGACACCGTCCGCTTGCACGCGAATTATGGTGGCAGCTGTGCGCAGGTGTGCAAGACCGGGCATATCGGACCCCGGCAGACCCCAAGGGATCTCCCACGCACGGCCGCCATAAGAAATACAGCAGGCATAAAAAACGCCCGTTGAATGGCTATGGGCGTTAGTGCGCCGATATGTAACCGGACTTGCACGTCCGTGTCACCGTTTTTTGCGATGACGGACGAAGACTAGGCGCGATCACAGAGCACAACAAGTTCATGCACAGCGCGAGAGGTTGCAGGAAAAATCCGAAGGCAAACACGCGCCGATTGTTCCTACGAACTTTTCGGGTTGTTGCTCGGAATCGTCCCATCTAGCCTTCATTTCCAAATCGTATAGCCGCTGAAAGCGGCCGAATGCAAAGCGCCAACGACCAAGCGGAGTTGTAGTGAGCGGGCTTACCTCGCTCACTACAAGGATCACAGGAACTCATCCATACCGATTGCCTATAGCCATACTAGATTCCTATTATTGATCGCATTTGAGCATACATAGTAGATAATTATGTATGGTCATAACCTATCAATTAATATTAAAACGTATGCTTAAGGGCATACAATAAGCTGGATACGAATATTTCCAGGCTAAAAAAGGTGGCATCTCATGGCCTCGTCCGATCTCTTTAAATTGCGCCTTACCCAAGTGGAGCGGGCACTCGAACCCTTTGAAGCACTGCGGGGCAAGCCCACGC
The DNA here is from genome assembly GCF_011765255.1 of Pseudomonas sp. AN3A02. Classification (NCBI taxonomy): domain Bacteria; kingdom Pseudomonadati; phylum Pseudomonadota; class Gammaproteobacteria; order Pseudomonadales; family Pseudomonadaceae; genus Pseudomonas; species Pseudomonas sp. AN3A02. Next base: position 356,541 of record NZ_JAARNI010000003.1, on the reverse strand, counting down.
CGCCGGGCGGCTGGCTGCGCTCCATCAGGGAAGCACTGGGTCGATCGTTAAGGGCTCAAGCAGCCTTGGTTGGCGTGGCCTTCGCAACCTTGCAACAGTCGGAACGGGCCGAAGCCGAAGATCGGATCACACTCGCGCAATTACGCAAGCTGGCGGCGGGTTTGGACTGCGAGCTCGTTTACGCCCTGGTGCCGCGAAAACCACTGCACCAGACGGTTGAAGCCCGCGCCGAGTGGCTGGCCAGACAAGAGATTATGGGGGTCACCCACACAATGAGCCTTGAAGATCAGCGGCCTTCAGATACGTTCATCGAAAGCCAAGTGGACGATCGACGCAAAGAACTGCTCTCCGGATCGTGGGCTCGACTATGGCGATAGAACTTGAACTCAAACCTGGGCAAACACCGTTAGACCTTGATGAAGCCGCAGGCCTGAAGCCAAAGCACATCGGTACTCAAGGTGAACTTGATGAATGGGAAGCGGCAAACATCATCAAGGCCATACGCTGGCTTGGGCGGCAAAAAAAGTTGGACGTCCTGGACGAACACTTCTGCCGTCAACTTCACATCAAAATGTTCAGCGATACCTGGATCTGGGCCGGGACGTTTCGCAAGTCCGACAAAAATATTGGCTGCGACTGGACAAAAATCTCAGTCAACCTGCGCCAGTTACTCGATAACACGACCTACTGGCTGGAGCACGACGTGTTCCCTGCCGAAGAGGTGGCTGTGCGCTTCCACCACCAACTCGTGTCGTTGCACCCATTCCCCAATGGAAACGGACGACACTCACGCCTTATGGCCGACTGCCTCCTGAGGCAGCACGGGCTCGCTCCGTTCTCTTGGGGAAGCGCGAACCTGATGGCAGCCAGTGAAGTACGCACGTTATATATCCATGCACTGCGTGCCGCCGACATAAATGACTACGGCCCGCTTCAGGCTTTCGTGCGCAGTTGAGCGTATGTTATTGCTTATAGAAAATGTGTAGATCAGGCCAACCCCGCCTCCACCAACAACGCCTCCAACCCCATCAAATCCGGCACCCTGGCCACATGCTCCCCCACCTGCACCGCCGCCAGTTCCAGCGGGCACAGCGGTACGTCCACATAACTCAGCTGGCTATCGAGCTTGTACGAACGCGGAATTCCCTGGATCACCAACGCGATAAACTTCAACGTCGGCCGTCCTCCAAGGGCGTTCAGCACCACAATCCGTGCGCGCTCTCCCACCACGCCCGACTCGCCACACGCCGCTTCAAAGCTGATCAACGGCAACTGCCGATCCCGCCATGTGACTTGCCGCAGGTACCACGGCGGCGCGTCGCTGGCCGGTTCGCCGCGCTGGAAGTCGATCAGCTCGGCCACGGCGACGTTGGGCAATAACAGGTGGCGGTCGGCCAATGGCAGCAGCAAGCCAGTGAGTTGCGTAGCGCGGTGATCAAGCACGGGACTTGCTCCAATAAGCGATGCTTTCCAGCAACACCGACTCTTGATAAGGCTTGCCGAGGTAGTCGTTGACGCCAATCGCCATGGCCCGGTCGCGATGTTTTTGCCCGGTGCGGGAGGTGATCATGATGATGGGCATGCGCATCAGCCGTGGGTCGTCGCGCACCTGGATCGCCACTTCGAAGCCGTCCATGCGCGGCATTTCGATGTCGAGCAGCATCAGGTCCGGGGTGTGTTCTTCCAGCACGGCCATGGCGTCGATGCCGTCCTTGGCGGTGAGGACGTTCATGCCGTTGCGCTCCAGCAGGCGGCTGGTGACTTTGCGCACGGTGACCGAGTCGTCCACCACCAGTACCAGCAACGGGCGCTTTTTCAGGGGGTCGTTGAGGATCAAGGGCGCCTCGACCGCCTGGGCCGGCAAGGCCGGTGGCCGCGCGCGGATATGCGCCAGCAGGTCGATGATCAGCACCACGCGGCCATCGCCGAGGATGGTTGCGCCCGACAGGCCCTTCACCCCGGCAAATTGCGGCCCCAGGCCCTTGACCACGATCTCCCGGGTGCCGGCCATGGCATCTACCTGCACCGCCACGCGCCGCTCGTTGCACTGCACCAGCAACACCGGCAGCGGCTGGTATTGGCCGAGCAGGTTCGGGCGGCCAACGGTGTGCAGCAGGTCGCCAAGGTAGAACAGCTCGTAGCGCTGGCCGGCGTATTCGTAACGCGGCGGATTCAGTTGATAGTGCCCTTCCAGCTCATGGGGCATAACCCGCACCAGGCCTTCGATGGTGTTCAGCGGGATCGCGTATTGATCGTCCGCGCACTGCACCATCAACGCCTGGTTGACCGACACGGTGAACGGCAGGCGAATGCGAAAGTGCACGCCCTCCCCCGGCGTCGAATCGATAACCATCGAACCGCCCAGCTGGCGCACTTCTTCATGCACCACGTCCATGCCGACGCCACGCCCGGAAATCTGAGTGATTTTTTCGGCGGTGGAAAACCCCGGTTGCAGGATGAACTGCAACACGTCGCGGTCGCTGATTTCCAGGTTGGGGTCGAGCAAACCGCGCTTGATCGCCTTGCGCCGAACCGCTTCAAGCGGCACGCCGGCGCCGTCGTCGCGCATGTCGAAAACGATGTCGCCGCCTTCGTGGGTCAGGTCCAGCGTGATCCGGCCTTTTTCAGGCTTGCCCGCCAGCAACCGCGCATCGCGGGATTCCAGGCCATGGTCGACGGCGTTGCGCAGCATGTGTTCCAACGGCGCGACCATGCGTTCCAGCACGTTGCGGTCCATCTCGCCTTCGGCGTTACCGACGATAAATTCCACATCCTTGCCCAACTCGCCCGCCACCTGCCGCACGATGCGTTTAAGGCGCGGCAGCATGCGTTCGAAGGGCACCATGCGCGTGCGCATCAGGCCTTCTTGCAACTCGGTGTTGATGCGCGCCTGTTGCTGCAAAAGGTTGTGGGCATCCTGGTTGCGACGCTCGAGGGTTTCCTTGAGGTCGAGCAGGTCGGAGGCTGACTCGAACAGGGCCCGGGACAGTTGTTGCAGTTGGGAATGGCGGTCCATTTCCAGCGGGTCGAATTCTTCGTAGCCCAGGCGTTCGGCCTCAGCCTGTTGGCGGCTGAGAATGCGACCCTGGGTTTCGGTGTCGAGCCGGCGCAGTTGGTCGCGCATGCGCTCGATGGTGGTTTCCACTTCGTGCAGGGCGATGCTCGCGTCGTTGACCTGTTGCTCGATACGCCCGCGAAAGATCGACGTTTCACCGGCCAGGTTGACCAGGTCATCCAGCAAGTCGGCAGAGATCTTCACCATGTCGGCGGCCGGATCGCTGGCCGGCACCGCTTCGGTTTTGGTGGCCGCCAACGCCACCGGTGCGGCCGTCACTTCAGCCGGATGCACCAGGCTTTTGATCCGCTCGATCAGCAGATCCACCGAGCCCACCGGCATTCCCGCCGCCACTGCATCGATCATCTGCGCCAGGCGGTCGTGGCAGCCTTGCAGCAACGCGAAGAGTTCAGCCGAGGGCGCCAGCAACCCTGCCGACAAGCCCTCGTAGAGAAACTCCAGCTCATGGGCCAGGTCGCCAATCGGGCCGATCTCGACCATGCGGGCGCCACCCTTGAGGGTGTGCAGGTCGCGCAGCAGTGTCTCGACTTCCTGGCGATTTTTTGGCTCGGCCTGCCAGCGCAACAGCGCGGCGCCGGAGCTGTCGAGGATGTCGGCGGCTTCTTCGAGAAAGATATCCAGCAGCTCGGGATCACTGCCTGGTGTCTCGACTTCGGCGGCGGCTGCGGGCGCCGCTTGTACGGGGCCTTGGCGCAACTCACGCAAGTGGCTGATCAGGTCGGTGGAGTCGCTCAGCGGCTGCTGGTGTTGCAGTTGCTCAAGCAGCAGTGCCAGTCGCTCATGACTGGCCATCAACACGTTCGCCAACTCGCTGGAATAGCTGTAGCGACGGTCCACCAAGCCTTCGTAAAGGTTTTCCAACTCAAGGGCCAGGTCGCCCACCGCACCGATTTCAGCCATGCGTGCACCACCCTTGAGGGTGTGCAAATCCCGTTGCAACGACGACAGCGGTGCTGCGTTATCCGGGTCCAGCAGCCAGCGTTTCAGGGACTGGCCGGCGCTGTCGAGAATGTCTACCGCCTCTTCAAGGAAGATCTCGACGATCTCATCGTCTACCGCAAAACCTTGGTCCAACTTCGCCGTGGCGGCGCCCAGTTCGGAAATGCTCAGCGCACGGCTGCCATCGGTTTTGATCAAGCCGGTGGCGGACGGGTCGAGGCCTTCATCCAACAGCTCGCGCAGGGCTCGAACCCGTGCCGGAGCCGCGCTGATTTCCTGGCCGGCAGCCAGTTGGTCGAGCATGTTGATCAGCGCTTCGTGGGCCTGTTCAGCCTCGTGGAAGAAGCGCTCGCTGACCGCCAGGCTGCTTTCTTCCACCGCGCCATAGAGGTCGAGCAAGGCTTCGCACAACTCATCCATCGGGTGCAGGTCGGCCAGGTGCGCGCCTTCGCCGAGGGTGGTCAGCTCGTCCAGCAGTGCACTCAGTTCCTGGCGCTCGCCGGGATGTTGTTGCCAGCGGCGCAGCAGGCTTTCGGCGTCCAGCAGGATATCCATGCCCTGGGCCAGGAAGTTGGCAATCAACTGCGGGTCGCGCTTGATCCGCAGGCCGGTGTTGGGCGCATTCAGCAAGGCTTCAAGCTGGCTGTTCAGCAAGTTCTGTGTGCGTTCGATCAACCCTGCCGCACCGGTGATGGGCGCATGGGGATCGCTGTCCAGCTGGCGCACCCCGCGCTGGAACAGCGCCTCGGCTTCCAGCAGCAATTCGATTTCATCCAGGTCAAGCGGCAGGCGATGGGCCTTGTATTCGCGGGTCAGGTGATCCAGCGGTCGCGCCAGTTCGGCGATGGGCAACACACCGGCCATGTAGGCACTGCCCTTGAGGGTGTGCAGTGCGCGCTGCAGTTCATCGCTGACTTGCAGCGGCAGGTGCTCGGTGGCCTGTTGCAGGAAATGGTTGAGGCTGTCGAGGTGGCTCTGGGCTTCGTTGCGGAAGATCTCCAGCAACTGCGGGTCCAGGGTGGCCGGGTCTGTGGCCGACGGTTCGACACCGCTGGCCAGGGCGTGAGCCCGCGCCGCCAGTTCGTCTACGTCGTCGCGCTGGCGCTGGGCATCGTCGGCGAAATCGGTGATCAGCTCAGGCAGCAATTCCAGCACGTCATCCAGCACCGCTTGCACATCAGGGCCCGGCGCAACGCTGCGTTCCAGTATGCGGTTGAGCAGGTTTTCCACCGCCCAGGCCAGCTCCGCCAACACCAACGCGCGGACCATGCGACCACTGCCTTTCAAGGTGTGGAAGGCGCGGCGCATTTCGCTCAGGGTGGCCTTGTCTTCCAGGCTCGCGGTGCCGGTAGGTACGTAGCGGTGCAGCACGTCGAGGACTTCGGTGGTTTCTTCGAGGAACACTTCCCGCAGTTCGTCGTCGATGGGCTCTTCGCCGGCAGGCGGTGGCAGCAGGCTGCCAGGGCGTTGGAGGGCTGGCGGGTTGAGGCGCGAGGTGGGGCTGGCCAGCGCATCCGCGAGAAACGGGGTTTGTTCCGCCGGCGTGTCATCCTGGGCGAGCAGCGCCTGGCGCCACGGCTTCTCGGCCGGCAAATAGCCCAGTGCAGCGAGGCCTTCGGCGGCGACTTCCAGCACCCGTTCGCCCGGGGCGTCGTGGTCCTGCAGCATGCGTTCGAGGTAATACTCGAGACTGGTGAGCACATCGGCAAAATGCTCGAGCTGCGCCTCGGAAGGCGCGGCCTCACTGACCATCAGTTGCTCGTTGACGTAGTCATTGCAGCCGCGCATCAGGCTCGCCGCACGCGGCAGCGGAATCATCGCCAGGGCACCACGCACCTGGGTCAGCAACTCGGGCAGTGACTCCAGACGCTGGCGGTCCCAATGGGCTTCGATGCAGTCGATCACCAGCTCTTTGGCCTGGGTCAGGCACTGGCAGGATTCGCGGATCACCAGGTGGTGGATCTGCGTCAAATCGGTGGTGGGCAGGCGGCTTTCTTCGCGGCGTTCCGGCTCGACAGTGCCGACCATCCCGGCCAGCGTGGCCTCGACGTAGAGCAACGCACCGGCGACATCCATCAATACCGCGTCGTTGGGCTCGCGCTGCCCTTGGGCCAGGCCGAGCACCACCGCCAATTGGTCGATGATCACTTTGCGCGGCTGGCCGAAACCCAATACCGCCAGGGTATCGGCGATCTGGCGCAAGGGCGCCAGCAAGGCTTCAAGGTCGGAGGCGTGCTGGCGGTCGCTGCGTACGAACAGGTCCAGGCGTTCCTTGACCCGCACCAGCTCCTCACACAGCGCGCCGAGCACCGAGCCCATGGCGTCGCGGTCCGGGCCGGCCAGGCGGGCGCGTTCGGCGTCCACCACGGCGCTGTCGGGCAGGGCTTCATCGAGGCCATAACGTTCTTTCAAACTTTGCATCCGTGGAGTCGGTCGGGTGACTTTGGCAACGTAGAACAACAGGCTCTTGAGCAACTCATCCGGGGCCGGGGTGTTGATGCCGTTGATGCCCTGGATCAGCAGGCGCTTGAGTTCCTTGTCGCAGGCTTTGAGCAAACTGCGCAACGCCGGGCTGTTGGCGACCACGCCAATGAGCATGCCTTCCACCAGCGCCGAGGTCACCTGCCACAACGGTAACAGCGGCGCACCATGGCACAGGGCTTCGAGGCGGGCGAAAACCCGTGCCATGTCTTCCAGGTTGCTGGGGCCGTGGTCTTCGCGCAACAAACCGACCAGCGCCTGTTGCAGCATCTGCCGCCACTGACGCAGCAGCTCGGGGAAACCCTCCGGCGTGCGCTGGGCCAGCGCCTCCTCGGGCAGTGGCGGGATAATCAGCAGTTGCGGGCTGAACAGACTGGTTTCCGAGAGCAGGCTTTCGCCGCGTACGCTGCGCAGGTCGTTGAGCAGCGGCAACACCACCAAGGGCAGGTCGCGTCGGGCGCTGTGTACGCGGTCGAGGTACAGCGGCAGTTGGCCGAGGCCCTGTTGCAGCAGGCGAATACCTTCGTCGCGCTGGCTGACGCGCGCGCCTTGCAGGGCGAGGGCCAGTTGCTCCATTTCTTCGGCGAACAGGGCTGCGCCGTAGAACTCGACCATCAGCAAACTGCCATGGACCTGATGGATGCATTCCAGGCATTGGCCGATGGCTTCGCTGCTGCCTTCTTCTACATAGGCGTCCAGCGCCGAACGGGCCTGTTTCAGGGTTTCGGCAATTTCGCCCTTGACCCATTCGAGGGCCACGTAGTCGTGCCGATCAACCATAACTGCTCCCGTCTGAATTCATGAGTTGCCGTGTTGCTTGAACATAACGCCCTGTAGGAGCGAGCTTGCTCGCGAAGAGCGCTAACGATGACGCGGGCATTCTGAATGAACGCGGCGCTCTCGGGTTTTTCGCGAGCAAGCTCGCTCCTACGGGGCTGGCGGCAAGGTGAACCCCGACACCGACCGCCGCAGCTGACTGGCCATTTTTGCCAGGTTGCCGATGCTCTCGGCAGTGGCCGTGGAACCAGAGGAAGTCTGAGTGGTGATCTGCTGAATCACGTTCATCGTCAACGAAATCTGCCCCGCCGACGACGTCTGCTGCTGCGCCGCGTTGGAAATACTCTGGATCAACGCCGCCAGGGTTTTCGACACACCTTCAATCTCTTCCAGCGCCACGCCGGCGTCCTGGGCCAGCCGCGCACCGCGCACCACTTCGGTGGTGGTCTGCTCCATGGAAATCACCGCTTCGTTGGTGTCCGTCTGGATCGCCCGCACCAGGGTTTCGATCTGCCGCGTCGCCGCTGAAGAACGCTCGGCCAGGCGCTGTACTTCATCGGCCACCACCGCAAAACCACGCCCGGCGTCACCGGCCATGCTCGCCTGGATCGCCGCGTTGAGGGCGAGGATGTTGGTCTGCTCGGCGATGTCGTCGATCAGGCTGACGATGTCGCCAATCTCCTGGGACGATTCCCCCAGGCGCTTGATGCGCTTGGCGGTGTCCTGGATCTGTTCGCGGATGTTGTCCATCCCGTGGATGGTGTTGTGCACCACCTCATTGCCCTTGTTGGCGATCTCTACCGAACGCTCGGCCACTGCCGAAGATTCGGCGGCGTTGGCCGACACCTGGTCGATGGACTGGGCCATCTGGTTGATCGCCGTGGACGCTTCGGCAATCTGTTGCGCTTGATGCTCCGACGCTTGGGCCAGGTGCATGGCGGTGGCCTGGGTGTCCTGCACCGCGCCAGCCACCTGGCCGGCGGTGAGGTTGATGGTCGCCACCAGGTCGCGCAGCTGGTCCACGGAATAGTTGATGGAGTCGGCGATGGTGCCGGTGAAGTCTTCGGTGACCGAGGCGGTGACGGTCAGGTCGCCGTCGGCCAGGTCTTCAATCTCATCCAGCAGGCGCATGATCGCGTTCTGGTTGCGCTCGTTTTTTTCAGCGGTTTCCCGCAACTGGCGGTTGGTCTCGCGGACCATCACCAGGCCGATCAGGATGATCGAGGCCAGCGCCAGCAAGCCCAGCACGTAGCCGCCGATGGTGTCGAAGGTGCGCCCGTCGGCCAGGTTTTCAAAACCGGTGGCCAGGTGCGAGGCTTCGTCCAGCAGGGTTTGCGACAGGTTGAAAATATTGCTCGCAGAGGCGCGCACCTGGAACAGTTGCGGCGAGGTCTCGAGGATTTCATCCACGGAGCCGGAGACGAATTCGAACAGCTCGGCGATTTCCGCCAGCCGCGCCCGCGCATCGTGATCTTCTACCTGAGAGATACGCAGCCCAGGGTTGCCCTGGAGCATGCCGTTGAGCACCTGGCCGAAACGGTTGGCATCGCGGCCAAAGGCATCGGCGGCCTGCACCGCGGTTTCGTCGCCCGCCAGCACGGTGTTCACCGCACCGAGGATGCGCTCAGCCAGCAACGACTGGCGCTGGGCCAAAGCCACCTGGCTGGCCGGCGCGCCGCGTTGCAGGAGGATGTCCACAACCTTTTCCGACTCGACCTGCAACTGCGGCACCGTTTCCGCCAAGGTGGCAGCCACTTGGTGCAGCGACAACACCGTCTGTTCGCTGGCCAGAATCGCATCGGCGTTTTTCAGCAGCGCTTCCCAGTCGGTCTGCACCGCGCGCATTTCTGCGCGAACGGCGGTAGGTGCCGCGGGCAGGCCGGTGGCCGGGTCGCCTTTTTTCAGGTAACCCCAGCGCTGGGCAAAATCGTTGCGCGCATCCCCCAGCAGCTTGAACGCAGCCGCCTTGCCGGCGGCGGCCTCGGTGGCGTTCTTGGCGATGCGTTGGGACAGCACCCGCAGCTCACCGGCGTGGCCGATGTACTGCTTGTCGTAGGTGGACTGGGTGTTGAGGTAAGCGAAGTTGGCGAACAGCAGCATGATGAACACGATCAGCGCGATAAACAGCACGATGATCTGCGAGCGGCTGCGGGAAGCCTCCTGGGGTTTGACGGGAGTGACGGTACTCATGCGGCGACATCCATGAAGCCTGGGGCCAGGGCCAGGGCGAAAGGGCTGAAGACCTGCCACAGCTGGTCGCCGTCGAACTGGCCCTGGATAAACGGCGCGCTGGCCGCAGTGCTCGTCGACAATGCGTCTTGTGCGAAATGCTGCATGCCCACCACCTCGTCCACCAACAGGCCGACAAACACGTCCTGATATTCCACCACCAGCACCCGCCGTTGTTTGCGCGCCACCGACAGCTCAAGGCCGAGGAACCCGCCCAAATCCATCACCGGCAGCAAGCGCCCGCGCAGGTTGGCCACGCCCTTGACCCACGGTTTGACCCCGGGCATCAAGGTGCAGCGCGGTTCGTGCAGCACTTCTGCGACCTCGCCCATGGGAGCCACGTACCAGTGCTCGCCCAGGCGAAACCCGATCCCGCTCCAGCTGTGCAGCCGGGTTTCCTGGGACGGCAGGTCGGCAGCCAGCAAGCGGCAGCGGCGGTCGATGTCCAGCAGCAGCTCGAAGGCGGTTTGCGACTCGGTCATGGGAACGTGCCGTCAGCCGGCCAGCACCTTGTTCAGGGTGGCGATCAGGGTTTCTTCGTCCACAGGCTTGGTCAGGTAATCCTTGGCGCCCTGGCGCTCGCCCCAGATCTTGTCGGTTTCCTGATCCTTGGTGGTGATGATGATCACCGGGATGTGCCCGGTTTCAGGGTCTTTGGTCAACTGCCGGGTGGCCTGGAAGCCATTGAGGCCGGGCATGACGATGTCCATCAATACCGCGTCAGGCTTTTCCTGGCGCGCCAGCGCGACGCCGTCGCCGCCGTTCTGGGCCTTGAGGACTTCATGACCATGCTTTTCGAGCATTTCAGTCAGTTTGTACATTTCAGTCGGCGAATCGTCGACGATCAGAACACGTGCCATGGTTTTCCCCACTTATCTAGTAGACGCAAGCCCTCGTGGGGCCCTCGTCAGTGTGCTTGTTCTACTGCGGCGAAGCCCGGTACATAGGCCTTGATCGCGCTCAGCAGTTCTTCCTTGCTGAAAGGCTTGGTCAAAAACTGATCAGAACCGACGATGCGCCCCTTGGCCTTGTCGAACAGACCATCCTTGGAAGACAACATGATCACCGGGATCGACTTGAACGCCGGGTTGTTCTTCACCAGCGCGCAAGTCTGATAGCCATCCAGGCGCGGCATCATGATGTCGACAAAGATAATGTGCGGGTGATGGTCAACAATCTTGGCCAGGGCATCGAAACCGTCGATGGCCGTGATGACGTCGCACCCTACGTTCTTCAACAGTGTTTCGGCCGTGCGGCGAATCGTTTTCGAATCGTCGATCACCATCACTTTCAAGGCGTTGGAATGCTGTTCCATATCTGCTCTACCATCGCCACAGCGAATAGGTTTTCGGTGTGTACTGCCTGATGTTGCACAGGACGAGCGTCAAAAGCCTCGGAATTCAAGGGCTGATGTGCCATGGCAGCCTTTTTAGCACAGTCTCAGAACGCAATCTATCGGCCGACCCGCGCGGTGGTTTTTCCTTGACCCACAACAGCCGCAGCGCCACTCTGACGCCACTTTTATGCGCCCTTATTTGCTAGAGGAAATACCCCATGAGCGTTCGCGTCGGCATTGTCATGGACCCTATCGCCAGCATCTCCTATAAAAAGGATAGCTCGCTGGCCATGCTGCTGGCCGCCCAGGCCCGCGGCTGGAGCCTGTTCTATATGGAGCAGCCGGACCTTTACCAGGGCGACGGTGAAGCGCGGGCGCGGATGCGCCCGCTGCAGGTGTTTGCCAACCCTGAGAAGTGGTTCGAACTGCAAGACGAAATCGACAGCCCCCTGAGCGACCTCGACGTAATCCTGATGCGCAAGGATCCGCCGTTCGACATGGAGTTCGTCTATTCCACCTACCTGCTGGAGCAGGCCGAGCGCGCGGGCGTGCTGATCGTCAACAAGCCCCAGAGCCTGCGCGACTGCAATGAAAAGCTGTTCGCCACGCTGTTCCCACAGTGCACGCCGCCCACCGTTGTCAGCCGCCGTGCCGATGTGCTGCGTGAATTCGCCGCCAAGCACGGTGATGTGATCCTCAAGCCGCTGGACGGCATGGGCGGCACGTCGATCTTCCGCCACCGCGCGGGCGACCCGAACCTGTCGGTGATCCTGGAAACCCTGACCGCGCTGGGCACCCAGCAGATCATGGGCCAGGCCTACATTCCCGCAATCAAGGACGGCGACAAGCGCATCCTGATGATCGATGGCGAGCCGGTGCCTTATTGCCTGGCACGTATTCCGGCGGCCGGCGAGACCCGTGGCAACCTGGCAGCCGGTGGCCGGGGTGAAGCCCGCCCGCTGACGGACAAGGACCGCTGGATTGCCGCCCAAGTCGGCCCAACCCTGCGTGAAAAGGGCCTGCTGTTTGTAGGACTAGACGTAATCGGCGAAAACCTCACCGAGATCAACGTCACCAGTCCGACCTGTATTCGCGAGATCGACAATGCATTTGGCACGAACATCGGCGAAATGCTGATGGCGGCCATTGCCTCCAAGCTACAAGCCAAGTGACATAGAACAGCCGGACACAAACCAACATTGCGTTATCATGCGCCACCTGTGAAACGCGCGATGTTGGTTTTCTTGTCATGACGCTCCCGCCCGATCTGCCCCCCGAACTCTCCCACAGCGGCGTGCGCCCGGCTGATCGGCTCGGATTTACCCTGTTTCTCGCGGCGTTGATTCACCTGGCGTTGATCCTCGGCCTGGGCTTCACCTTTGCCGAACCCAAGCAGATCACCAAGACCCTGGAAATCACCCTCGCCACCTTCAAGAGCGAAAAGAAGCCCGAAAAGGCTGACTTTCTCGCCCAGGACAACCAGCAAGGCAGCGGTACCCTCGACAAGAAGGCCGTGCCCAAGACCACCGAAGTGGCACCGTTCCAGGACAATAAGGTCAATAAGGTCATGCCACCGCCAGCGCCCAAGCCGGAGGTGAAACAGGCTGCACCCAAGGCCGCCGTGACCACCGTTGCGCCCAAACCGCAAAAAGCGCCCACCCAACGGGAAAAGGCCAAGACTGAACCCACGCCTGCCCCGCCGGCCCCGACGTTTGACAGCTCGCAACTCTCCAGTGAAATCTCCAGCCTGGAAGCCGAACTGGCCCATGAACAACAGCTGTACGCCAAGCGCCCACGGATCTACCGCCTCAACGCCGCCTCCACCATGCGCGACAAAGGCGCCTGGTATAAGGACGAGTGGCGCAAGAAGGTCGAGCGCATCGGCAACCTGAACTACCCGGACGAAGCGCGCCGCCAGCAGATCTACGGTAATTTGCGACTGCTGGTGTCGATCAACCGCGACGGCACCCTGTATGAAGTGCAGGTGCTGGAGTCCTCCGGCCAGCCGCTGCTGGACCAGGCGGCGCAACGCATCGTGCGCCTGGCGGCGCCTTTTGCGCCGTTTACCGGGGACTTGAACGACATCGACCGCCTGGAAATCATTCGCACCTGGCGCTTTGCCAAAGGTGATCGACTGTCCAGTAACTAACCGCCCCTGCTCTGTGTAGGAGCGAGCTTGCTCGCGAAGGTCGTTAACGATAACGCGAGCTTTCTGGTTTAACCCGGCGCTCTCCGGTTTTTCGCGAGCAAGCTCGCTCCTACAGAGAATCAACACGCCAAACCAATTCCTGCGCATCCTCAGCTTGTCAGTTCGCCCCTCCAACGCCACACTAGCGGACATGAAAAATGTCAGCCCGACCTACCTCAAGCACCAATTCCTGATCGCCATGCCTCATATGGCCGACCCGAACTTTGCGCAGACCTTGACCTACATCGTCGAGCACACCGCCAATGGTGCGATGGGGCTGGTTGTCAACCGCCCGCAAGACCTGAACCTGGCCGATATCCTCGAGCAACTGCGCCCGGACATCGACCCGCCCGCCAACTGCCAGCACGTACCGATCTACATCGGCGGGCCAGTGCAGACTGACCGGGGTTTTGTGCTGCACCCTACCGGGCCGAAATTCCAGGCGACCGTCGACCTTGAAGGACTGTCGCTTTCCACTTCCCAGGATGTGTTGTTCGCCATCGCCGATGGCATCGGGCCTGATCAAAGCGTGATCACCCTGGGCTACGCCGGCTGGGAAGCCGGGCAACTGGAGGCCGAGCTGGCGAGCAATGCCTGGCTGACGTGCCCGTTTGACGCCGACATCCTGTTCAACACCCCCAGCGAACTGCGCCTTGAAGCCGCCGCCGCCAAGCTGCGGATCAACCTCAGCCTGTTGACCAGCCGGGCGGGGCACGCCTGATGGCCTTGCGTCTGATCCTCGGCTTTGACTACGGCACCAAACAGATCGGCGTAGCGGTCGGCCAGGTCATCACCGGCCAGGCCCGCGAGCTGTGCACCTTGAAAGCCCAGAACGGCGTGCCGGACTGGAACCAGGTCGAAGCCCTGATCAAGGAATGGAAGCCCGACGCCGTCGTGGTCGGCCTGCCCTTGAACATGGACGGCACCCCGAGCGAGATGTGCCTGCGGGCCGAAAAATTCGCCCGCCGCCTGAATGGCCGCTACAACCTGCCCTTCTATACCCACGACGAACGCCTGACCACCTTTGAAGCCAAGGGCGAGCGCCGCGACCGTGGCGGGCAGAAAGGCAGCTACCGCGACAACCCGGTGGATGCCATCGCCGCGGCCCTGCTGTTGCAGGGCTGGCTGGATGAAAACACCGCTTTATTTGAATCCTGAATTGCCGCATTGCTTTTTGTAGGAGCGAGCTTGCTCGCGAAAAACGTCAACGATTACGCGCGCGTCCAGTGATGCACGCGGTGCCTGTGAGTTCTTCGCGAGCAAGCTCGCTCCTACAGTGTCTTTTACGTTTGAGCCCGGACCTTGCCTGCGCAAGGCCTTGAAGGAGCCACCATGAGCCTGCCCAATCCCGCCGACCTGATCAGCCAGATGGCGATCCGCCTCAAGGCGCACCTGGAACACCGCGCTATCAGCGAGCCGCGCTTTATCGGCATCCGCACCGGTGGCGTGTGGGTGGCCCAGGCACTATTGGAAGAACTGGGCAGCGACTCGCCCCTGGGCACCCTGGACGTGTCTTTCTACCGTGACGACTTCAGCCAGAACGGCCTGCACCCGCAAGTGCGTCCTTCGGCCCTGCCGTTCGAGATCGAAGGCCAGCATCTGGTACTGATCGATGACGTGCTGATGAGCGGTCGTACCATCCGCGCCGCCCTGAACGAACTGTTCGACTACGGCCGCCCGGCCAGCGTGACACTGGTCTGCCTGCTGGACCTGGATGCCGGCGAATTGCCGATCAGCCCGGACGTGGTCGGCGCAACCCTGTCCCTGGAAGCCCACCAGCGGGTAAAATTGTCCGGTCCCACGCCGCTCGAACTCGAACTGCAAGACCTTGCCCTTTAAACCGCCTTGTAAAGAGTCCCCGCGATGACGCCTCTAGATGCCAAGCGCCCGCTGCAGCTCAACGCTCAGGGCCAGCTGCAACACTTCCTGTCCCTCGACGGTTTGCCCCGCGAACTGCTCACCGAAATCCTCGACACGGCCGACTCATTCCTCGAAGTCGGCGGCCGGGCGGTGAAAAAAGTCCCGCTGTTGCGCGGCAAGACCATCTGCAACGTGTTCTTCGAGAACTCGACCCGCACCCGCACCACCTTTGAGCTGGCGGCCCAGCGCCTGTCGGCTGACGTGATCACCCTGAACGTGTCCACCTCGTCGGCGAGCAAGGGCGAAACCCTGCTCGACACCCTGCGCAACCTGGAAGCCATGGCCGCCGACATGTTCGTGGTGCGCCACGGCGACTCCGGTGCTGCGCACTTCATCGCCGAGCACGTGTGCCCGAACGTGGCGATCATCAACGGCGGCGACGGCCGTCACGCCCACCCGACCCAGGGCATGCTCGACATGCTGACCATCCGTCGGCACAAAGGCAGCTTCGAAAACCTCTCGGTGGCCATCGTTGGCGACATCCTGCACTCGCGGGTAGCGCGCTCGAACATGCTGGCCCTGAAAGCCCTTGGCTGCCCGGACATCCGCGTGATCGCGCCAAAAACCCTGCTGCCCATCGGCATCGAGCAATACGGCGTGAAGGTCTACACCGACATGGCCGAAGGCCTGAAGGATGTGGACGTGGTGATCATGCTGCGCTTGCAGCGCGAGCGCATGGCCGGCGGCCTGTTGCCGAGCGAAGGCGAGTTCTATCGCCTGTTCGGCCTGACCACCGCGCGCCTGGCCGGCGCCAAGCCGGATGCCATCGTGATGCACCCGGGGCCGATCAACCGTGGCGTGGAGATCGAGTCGGCGGTGGCCGACGGCGCGCAGTCGGTGATTCTCAACCAGGTGACCTACGGCATCGCCGTCCGCATGGCTGTGTTGTCCATGGCCATGAGCGGGCAAACCGCACAACGTCAATTCGAGCAGGAGAACGCCCAGTGAAGCTCAGCATTCTCGGCGCCCGAGTCATCGATCCGGCCAGCGGCCTGGATCAAGTCACCGATCTGCACCTGGAAGCCGGCAAGATCATTGCCATCGGCGCCGCACCCGCAGGCTTCAGCGCCAGTGAAACCATCGACGCCAAAGGCCTGATCGCCGCGCCTGGGCTGGTGGACCTGAACGTCGCCCTGCGCGAACCGGGTTACAGCCGCAAAGGCAGCATCGCCAGCGAAACCCGCGCCGCCGCAGCCGGCGGCGTCACCAGCCTGTGCTGCCCGCCCCACACCAAGCCGGTGCTGGACACCTCGGCCGTGACCGAGCTGATCCTCGACCGCGCCCGCGAAGCCGGCAACTGCAAAGTGTTCCCCATCGGCGCCCTGAGCAAAGGCCTGGACGGCGAACAGTTGGCCGAGCTGATCGCCTTGCGCGACGCCGGCTGCGTGGCCTTCGGCAACGGTCTGGAGAGCTTTCGCAGCACCCGCACCCTGTGCCGCGCGCTGGAATATGCAGCGACCTTCGACCTGACAGTGATTTTCCACTCCCAGGACCGTGACCTGGCCGAAGGTGGCCTGGCCCACGAAGGCGCCACGGCAAGCTTCCTTGGCCTGCCGGGCATCCCGGAAACCGCCGAGACCGTGGCCCTGGCCCGGGACCTGCTGCTGGTGGAGCAAAGCGGCGTACGCGCGCACTTCAGCCAACTGACCAGCGCTCGCGGCGTGGCCCTGATTGCTCAGGCCCAAGCCCGCGGCTTGCCGGTGACGGCGGATGTGGCGTTGTATCAGCTGATTTTGACGGATGAGGCGCTGATCGACTTCTCCAGCCTGTATCACGTGCAGCCGCCCCTGCGTACCCGCGCTGACCGTGACGGTTTGCGGGCTGCGGTGAAGTCCGGGGTGGTTTCGGCGATTTCCAGCCATCACCAGCCCCACGAGCGGGACGCCAAGCTGGCGCCATTCGGCGCGACAGAGCCGGGCATCAGCAGTGTCGAGCTGTTGCTGCCGCTGGCAATGACGCTGGTGGAGGATGGCTTGCTGGACCTGCCGACGCTGCTGGCACGCCTCAGTGCGGGCCCTGCCGAGGCACTGCGCCTGCCGGCGGGCAAGTTGGCGGTGGGGTCGGCAGCGGACCTGGTGCTGTTTGATACGGCCAGTTCCACGATTGCCGGGGAACACTGGCTGTCCAAGGGCGAGAACTGCCCGTTCATTGGTCACAGCTTGCCGGCGAATGTGCGGTACACGCTGGTGGATGGGCGGATCAGCTACCAAGCTTAAACCCGATTCAGAGCGGGCACAGTAAATGTGGGAGCGGGCTTGCTCGCGAAAGCGTTAGGTCAGTCAATAGAGATGTCGACTGACACATCGCATTCGCGAGCAAGCCCGCTCCCACATTTGGATCTTCACAAATCTTATCGACCGCCGCTGCGCTCGGCATTACGGATCGAAACCTGCGTATTCAGCGTCCAGAAGTCATACAGCACGCCGATCAGGAATAACCCGCCAGTCAGCAAGTAAACGATCCCGCTGATCCATTTCCCCTGATACATGCGGTGCAACCCGAACACACCCAGGAACGCCAACAGAATCCAGGCCACGTTGTATTCAATCGGCCCGGCCGTAAATCGCAGGTCCGCTTCCCGGTCCATCGCCGGGATCAGGAACAAGTCGATCAGCCAGCCAATCCCGAACAAACCAAAGGTGAAAAACCAGATCGTCCCGGTCACCGGTTTGCCGTAATAAAAGCGGTGAGCACCGGTAAAACCGAAAATCCAGAGCAGGTAACCGATCACCTTGCTGTGGGTGTCTTGTTGCGAAACATCCTGTCGATAGGTGTTCATGGAGTACCTCTTTCGCCTCGATAGATAAATTTTTTCATTTTCTTTGTGACTTTTTTACGGGCGCCCGACGCACGGCAAATGGTATCTTCCCTCCCGCAAAGCCTTATGCCACCTGACCTGAGTCGGACAATAGCGACAATTCGTCGCGTTTTTCCTGAATTTGACCCCAGGGTTCAGTCGACAAACGGCCTTAGAACGACACAAAAAGCTGTTATAAAGTTGCGCGCAAACCTAAAAGAGCCACGCCTAATGCGACCATTTTTCAAGACATGGCTAACCATTTGCCTATTAATGCCACTGGCCGCCCACGCCACCAATCGTGAGCAACGACTTCCAAACGTTAACGGTTTCACCCCTAAAGTTCACGCCACCACCAGCTCCGCCAAATCGGTAAAGCTGACCGTGAAGCGCCCGACTCAACTGAGCAAGGCCAACGGTAAGGCAGTTCCAGGGTTGATGGCCGTCAACACCAAGCAAAGCAGCAACGTCCTCAGCCGCGCCGTCAACGTGCTCGGTACTCCTTATCGTTGGGGCGGCAGCAGCCCAAGTAAAGGGTTCGACTGCAGCGGTTTGGTGAAATATGCGTTTAACGACGTAAAAGCCGTGGATTTGCCGCGCACTTCCAACGCCATGGCCGCCGGCCACGGGCAAAAGGTTGAGCGCAAGGATTTGAAACCGGGCGACCTGCTGTTCTTCAAACTGAAGAGCCGCCAGGTGAACCACGTTGCCATTTACCTGGGCAACGACCGCTTTATCCACGCACCGCGTCGTGGCAAGTCCGTGAGCATCGATACCCTGAAGAAGCCGTTCTGGGACAAGAACTACGTGATTGCCAAGCGTGTCCTGCCTAAAGAGCAGAACAATCTGCGGATTGTGCAGCGCTGATATCAGGCTGATGTGGGAGCGGGCTTGTGTGGGAGCGGGCTTGCTCGCGAATGCGGAGTGTCAGTCGATACATGCTTGACTGATACACCGCATTCGCGAGCAAGCCCGCTCCCACATTAGTTTTTCATCGCCCACGCGATCTTAAATATCCCCTGGCACCCTCGCCTTCTCCCGCGCATGCTCCCGGCTGATCAGCCCCTGGCTGACCAACGCCTTCAAACTCATGTCCAGCGTCGTCATCCCCAGCGCCCCACCCGTCTGGATCGCCGAATACATCTGCGCCACCTTGTCCTCGCGGATCAGGTTACGAATCGCCGGCGTGCCAAGCATGATTTCGTGAGCCGCCACCCTCCCGCCGCCGACTTTCTTCACCAGCACCTGGGACACCACCGCCTGCAATGACTCCGAGAGCATCGAGCGGACCATGGCCTTTTCCCCCGCCGGAAACACATCCACCACTCGATCCACGGTTTTAGCCGCCGACGTGGTGTGCAATGTGCCGAACACCAGATGCCCGGTTTCCGCCGCCGTCAGTGCGAGCCGAATGGTTTCCAGGTCCCGCAGCTCGCCCACCAGGATCACATCCGGGTCCTCCCGCAATGCCGAACGCAGGGCGGCCGAGAAACTGTGGGTGTCGCGATGCACCTGCCGCTGGTTGATCAGAGCGCTTTTCGGTTGATGGATAAACTCGATCGGGTCTTCAAGGGTGAGGATGTGCTGGCGACGATGGGTGTTGAGGTAATCGATCATCGCCGCCAGGGTCGTGGACTTGCCGGAACCGGTCGGCCCGGTGACCAGTACCAACCCTCGGGGCAGGTCTGCGATGCGCCGGAACACCTCGCCCAACCCCAGGCTTTCCAGGCTCTGCACCGTCGAGGGGATGGTGCGAAACACCGCGCCCATGCCCCGATGCTGCTGGAACACATTTACCCGAAACCGCGCCACCTCGGGCAGCTCGAAGGCAAAATCCGTTTCAAGAGATGTTTCGAAATCCTTTTGCTGATGATTGTTCAGCAAAGGGCTGAGTAACTCCGCCAATTGCGTAGGGAGCAGCACCGGCCAATCGAGGGGCCAGACCTCGCCATCAACTCGCAGCATCGGCGCCAACCCGGCCGACAAATGCAGGTCCGAGGCCCCCAGGCGCACGCCGGCAGCCAGCAGTTCAGTGATATCCATAGGGCTTTCCATTTCCAGTAGAATGCCGCGGACTCCATATCCACGGGCGCAACTTGAATGTCGACCATAGCAGACAACATCAGCCTGGTTTCCGAGCGGATCCGAGCCGCGGCCCAAGCCTCGCAGCGCGACGCGGACAGCGTGCACCTGCTGGCCGTGAGCAAGACCAAACCCGCACAAGCCATACGCGAGGCGTATGCCGCCGGGATGCGTGAGTTTGGCGAGAACTATCTGCAGGAAGCCCTGGGCAAACAGGCCGAATTAACCGACCTGCCCTTGAGTTGGCACTTCATCGGCCCCATTCAATCGAACAAGACTCGTGCGATCGCCGAGAACTTCGCTTGGGTGCATTCCGTGGACCGCCTGAAAATCGCACAACGCCTTTCCGAGCAACGCCCGGCTGACCTGCCGCCGCTGAATATCTGCATTCAGGTCAACGTCAGTGGCGAAGCCAGCAAGTCCGGCTGTACACCCGCCGACCTGCCCGCCCTGGCCGAAGCCATCAGCGCCCTGCCGCGCCTGAAGCTGCGCGGGTTGATGGCGATCCCCGAGCCAACCGACGACCGCGCAGAACAGGACGCAGCCTTCGCGACAGTACGCGACCTGCAAGCGAGCCTGAACCTGGGTCTCGACACACTTTCCATGGGCATGAGCCACGACCTTGAGTCGGCCATTGCCCAAGGGGCCACCTGGGTGCGGATCGGTACCGCGCTGTTTGGTGCCCGCGACTACGGCCAGCCGTGAAATGGCTGACTTCCATCTGAGTAAGGACCTGTCATGAGCAACACGCGTATTGCCTTTATCGGCGCCGGTAACATGGCGGCCAGCCTGATCGGCGGCCTGCGGGCCAAGGGCCTGGAAGCACAGCAGATTCGCGCCAGCGACCCGGGCGCCGATACTCGCTCCCGCGTCAGCGCCGAGCACGGCATCGAAACCTTCGCCGACAACGCAGAAGCGATTGAAGGCGTTGACGTGGTGGTGCTGGCGGTCAAGCCACAAGCCATGAAAGCCGTGTGCGAAAGCCTGCGCCCAAGCCTCAAACCCCATCAACTGGTGGTGTCCATCGCCGCCGGCATCACTTGCGCCAGCATGACCCACTGGCTCGGCGCCCAGCCAATTGTACGTTGCATGCCCAACACCCCGGCGCTGCTGCGCAAGGGCGTGAGCGGCTTGTACGCCACGTCCGAAGTCACTGCCCAACAGCGTGATCAGGCACAAGAGCTGCTGTCCGCCGTGGGTATTGCCGTGTGGCTGGAACACGAGCAGCAACTGGACGCTGTCACCGCCGTGTCCGGCAGCGGCCCGGCGTATTTCTTCCTGCTGATCGAGGCCATGACCGCCGCTGGCGTGAAACTCGGCCTGCCACAGGAAGTCGCCGAGCAATTGGCCGAGCAAACCGCACTGGGCGCCGCGCAGATGGCCGTGACCAGTGATGTCGACGCCGCCGAACTGCGCCGTCGCGTGACCTCGCCGGGCGGAACTACCCAAGCGGCAATCGAATCGTTCCAGGCCGGGGGCTTTGAAGCCCTGGTGGAAAAAGCACTGGGTGCCGCAGCACATCGTTCGGCCGAAATGGCCGAGCAGCTGGGCAAATAGTCGTCCCCCACATAGGAATTAAACATGCTCGGAATCAATGACGCTGCCATTTTCATCATCCAGACCCTGGGCAGCCTGTACCTGCTGATCGTGCTGATGCGTTTTATCCTGCAACTGGTGCGGGCGAACTTCTACAACCCGCTGTGCCAGTTCGTGGTGAAGGCTACGCAGCCGCTGCTCAAGCCACTGCGCCGGGTAATCCCGAGCATGTTCGGCCTGGACATGTCCTCGCTGGTGTTGGCGCTGCTGCTGCAGATCCTGCTGTTCGCGGTCATCCTGCTGCTCAACGGCTACCAGGCCACCACGCTGCTGTTGCTGCCGTGGGCCTTGATCGGGATTTTCTCGCTGTTTTTGAAGATCATTTTCTGGTCGATGATCATCAGCGTGATCCTCTCGTGGGTCGCTCCCGGCAGCCGCAGCCCTGGCGCAGAGCTGGTGGGGCAGATCACTGAGCCGGTGCTGGCGCCGTTCCGCCGCCTGATACCGAACCTGGGTGGCCTGGATATCTCGCCGATCTTCGCGTTTATCGCGATTCAACTGCTGCAAAGCTGGGTGATTCCGCGCCTGGCTTTCTACGCATTCATGCCCAAAGAACTGTTCGGTCTGATCTGACAACAATGTGGCGAGGGAGCTTGCTCCCGCTGGGCTGCGCAGCAGCCCCAAAAAGGCCGACCGCGTTGCATCTGCAAAATCGCGGCAGCCGGCTTGGGACCGCTTCGCGCTCCAGCGGGAGCAAGCTCCCTCGCCACAAAAAGCCTTAAAAACACCAGCAGCAGGCCTTTGCTTGCCGCTGGGTGCAGCGGTCTTTAGACTTACGCCTCATTTAAACGAGAGCAGGGTCGATGCCAGCTGCCTTCCCCCCCGATTCTGTTGGACTGGTCGTGCCCCAAGTGGCGCACTTCAGCGAACCGCTGGCCCTGGCCTGCGGCCGTTCGCTGCCCGCCTACGACCTGATCTATGAAACCTACGGCCAACTGAACGCCACGGGCAGCAATGCCGTGCTGATCTGCCACGCCCTGTCCGGCCATCACCACGCTGCGGGTTACCTCAGCATGGACGAGCGCAAGCCCGGCTGGTGGGACAGCTGCATCGGCCCGGGCAAACCGATCGACACCAGCAAGTTCTTCGTAGTCAGCCTGAACAACCTCGGCGGCTGCAACGGTTCCACTGGCCCCAGCAGCCTCAACCCGGAAACCGGCAAGCCGTTTGGCGCCGATTTCCCGGTATTGACCGTGGAAGACTGGGTGCACAGCCAGGCGCGCCTGGCCGACGTACTGGGCATCGCCCAATGGGCCGCGGTAATCGGCGGCAGCCTGGGCGGCATGCAGGCCCTGCAATGGACCATCACCTACCCGGACCGCGTGCGCCACTGCCTGGCCATCGCCTCGGCCCCCAAGCTGTCGGCGCAGAACATCGCCTTCAACGAAGTGGCGCGCCAGGCGATCCTCACCGACCCGGAGTTCCACGGCGGTTCGTTCCAGGAAGCCGGCGTGATCCCCAAGCGCGGGCTGATGCTCGCGCGCATGGTCGGGCACATCACGTACCTGTCGGATGACTCCATGGGCGAGAAATTCGGCCGTGGTCTCAAGAGCGAGAAGCTCAACTACGACTTCCACAGCGTCGAGTTCCAGGTCGAGAGCTATCTGCGTTATCAGGGTGAGGAGTTCTCCGGGCGTTTCGACGCCAACACCTACCTGCTGATGACCAAGGCCCTGGACTACTTCGACCCGGCGGCGAACTTCGACGACGACCTGGCGCGCACCTTCGAGGCGGCCACCGCCAAGTTCTGCGTGATGTCGTTCACCACCGACTGGCGCTTCTCCCCGGCCCGATCGCGGGAATTGGTGGATGCGCTGATGGCCGCGAAGAAAGACGTCTGCTACCTGGAGATCGACGCACCGCAAGGCCACGATGCCTTCCTGATCCCGATCCCGCGTTACTTGCAGGCCTTTAGCAACTACATGAACCGAATTGCGCTTATATGAATTGCTTACGCTTTGGGAGAACGCCATGAGAGCCGACCTGGAAATCATCCAAGACTGGATCCCCGCCGGCAGCCGCGTGCTCGACCTCGGTTGCGGCGATGGCGAACTGCTGAGCTGGCTGCGCGACAACAAGCAAGTCACCGGCTACGGCCTGGAAAACGACCCGGACAACATCGCCCAGTGCGTGGCCAAGGGCATCAACGTAATCGAGCAGGACCTCGACAAGGGCCTCGGCAACTTTGCCAGCAACAGCTTCGACATCGTGGTCATGACCCAGGCGCTGCAAGCCGTGCACTACCCGGACCGGATCCTCGACGAGATGTTGCGGGTCGGCCGCCAGTGCATCATCACCTTCCCCAACTTCGGCCATTGGCGCTGCCGCTGGTACCTGGCCACCAAGGGCCGCATGCCGGTGTCGGATTTCCTGCCCTACACCTGGTACAACACGCCCAACATCCACTTCTGCACCTTCGAAGACTTCGAAGCCCTGTGCAGCGAGCGCGAAGCCAAAGTCATCAACCGTCTTGCCGTCGATCAACAGCACCGTCACGGCTGGGCGAGTAAGCTATGGCCCAACCTGCTGGGTGAGATCGGGATCTACCGGGTCAGCAGCCCGGGCCTGACGGACCACCAGATTGCCGTCTAACCATTTTCAAGGAGGACGAACATGAGTCGTTTGGCTACTTTTTTACTCACCGCGTGCCTGAGCGTCAGCGCTATGGCGGCGGATGTTATCGATGGTAATCGCCAGAAAGAATTCGGCGATATCACGGTGCACTACAACACCCTGACCACCAGTTTCCTGACACCGGAAATGGCCCAGGAAGCCGGGATCGTACGCAGCAAAGAGCTGGGCATGATCAATGTGTTCGTGAACAAGGGCGTCGAATCGATAGACGCCACCGTCACCGGCACGATCAAAGACCTGGGCGGCAAGAGCGAGATGCTGACGTTCAAGAAAATCACCCAGAAAGGTTCTACGCTTTACGTCGCCCAGTACCCGGTGCCGCAGCAGGAAACCAAGATTTTCACCATCAACGTTGAAACCGGTGGCAAAGCCCACGGT
The DNA here is from genome assembly GCF_011765255.1 of Pseudomonas sp. AN3A02. Lineage (NCBI taxonomy): Bacteria > Pseudomonadati > Pseudomonadota > Gammaproteobacteria > Pseudomonadales > Pseudomonadaceae > Pseudomonas > Pseudomonas sp. AN3A02. The sequence continues at coordinate 332,108 of NZ_JAARNI010000003.1, read as the reverse complement.
TTCAGTTTCAACCAGGAACTGTTTCCGGCCGAATGATGAACCTCACACAACTCGTACTCGCCAGCCATAACGCCGGCAAGCTCAAAGAACTCCAGGCCATGCTCGGCGACTCGGTGCAATTGCGCTCGATTGGCGAGTTCAGCCAGGTAGAGCCGGAAGAGACCGGCCTGTCGTTCGTCGAGAATGCCATCCTCAAGGCCCGCAATGCCGCGCGCATTTCCGGCCTGCCGGCACTGGCTGATGATTCGGGCTTGGCCGTGGATTTCCTCGGTGGTGCCCCGGGCATCTACTCGGCGCGTTATGCCGACGGCAAAGGCGACGCGGCCAACAACGCCAAGCTGCTCGACGCCCTCAAGGACGTGCCCGACGCGATGCGCGGCGCACAGTTCGTCTGCGTACTGGCCCTGGTGCGTCACGCCGATGATCCATTGCCGATCCTCTGTGAAGGCCTGTGGCACGGGCGCATCCTGCACGCGGCCAGCGGCGAGCACGGCTTTGGCTACGACCCGCTGTTCTGGGTACCGGAACGCAATGTCTCCAGCGCCGAACTGAGCCCAGCCGACAAGAACCAGATCAGCCACCGCGCCCGCGCAATGGATTTGCTGCGCCAGCGTCTGGGCCTGAAATGACTCAGAACACCTCTGCGCAGCCGCTGATCCTCGGTGGCGCGCAAACACCTCGGGCGGCCTTGCCTCACCTGCCGCCCCTGGCGCTGTACATCCACATCCCGTGGTGCGTGCGCAAATGCCCTTACTGCGACTTCAACTCCCACACCGCCAGCAAGGTGCTGCCGGAAGAAGAGTACGTCGACGCATTGCTGGCCGACCTCGATCAGGACCTGCATGCGGTGTATGGCCGCGAGCTGAGTTCGATCTTTTTCGGCGGCGGCACCCCGAGCCTGTTCAGCGCCGCTGCGCTGGGCCGGTTGCTCAAGGGCGTAGAAGCGCGCATCCCGTTTGCCAGCGACATCGAGATCACCCTGGAAGCCAACCCCGGCACCTTCGAGCAAGAGAAGTTCGTGGCGTACCGCAAGCTGGGGATCAATCGGCTGTCGATTGGTATCCAGAGTTTCCAGCAGGAAAAACTCGAAGCCCTGGGCCGCATCCACAACGGTGACGAAGCGGTACGTGCCGCCGGCATGGCGCGCCAGGCCGGGTTCGACAACTTCAACCTAGACTTGATGCACGGCTTGCCCGATCAGTCCCTGGACGACGCCCTGAGCGACCTGCGCCAGGCCATTGCCCTCAAGCCCACGCATCTGTCCTGGTATCAACTGACCCTGGAACCCAACACCGTATTCTGGAACCAGCCGCCCGTGCTGCCGGAAGACGACACCCTGTGGGACATTCAGGAAGCCGGCCAGGCGTTGCTCGCCGAGCACGGTTACGCCCAGTACGAAGTATCGGCCTACGCCCAGCCGGGCCGGCCGGCGCGGCACAACCTGAACTACTGGAGCTTTGGCGACTTTATCGGCATCGGCGCCGGTGCCCACGGCAAGCTCAGCCATCCGGATGGGCGCATCGTGCGCACCTGGAAAACCCGGGCGCCGAAGGACTACCTCAACCCGGCGAAAAACTACCAGGCCGGCGCGAAAGAACTGACCAACGAAGAGTTACCGTTCGAGTTCCTGATGAACGCCCTGCGCCTCACCGACGGCGTCGAAGCCAGGCTTTACGCCGAGCGCACCGGCCTTGAGCTGGCGAGCCTCGATGAAGCCCGCACGGATGCAGAACAAAGTGGCTTAATGCAGGTCGAACCGTCACGCCTGGCGGCCACCGACCGCGGGCAACTCTTTCTCAATGACCTGCTGCAGAAGTTTTTGAGCTGATTGCTCTTAAGGAAATCGAATGGATCTGGTACTCGACCTGCTCGCCACCGTATCCCGCTGGAGCCGTAGCAACCTGTCGGAAATCTCCCTGGCGTTGGTAGGCTGCCTGCTGGTGCTGTTTGGCGCCGACATCAAGGGCTGGATCGAATCACGACTGGGCAGCATCGCGGGTGCACTGCGCGTGCCGCTGATGGCACTGGTGTGCATGATCGGCAGCGGCGCGGCACTGATCTACGCCACACCGTGGATTGTTCGCGGGTTGAGCCAGTTCAACAACTACAGCCTGGCGCCGGTGTTGTTGGTGGTGCTGGTGTTGATTGGGGTGGTGGCGGATCGCCGCTGACCCAAGGAACGACACAAGCCACTGTAGGAGCGAGCTTGCTCGCGAAGAACGTCAACGATAACGCAGCGCTATCAGGTAGCACGCGTCGCCTGTTGTTTTTTCGCGAGCAAGCTCGCTCCTACAGTGAGTTGCATTTCAAGGTTGTGGCGAGTTACGCCAGCTTCTCGAACTTCAAATCCCAAACCCCATGCCCGAGTCGCTCGCCGCGACGTTCGAACTTGGTGATCGGCCGCTCGGCCGGGCGCGGGACGCATTTGCCGTCTTCCGCCAGGTTGCGGTAGCCAGGGGCGACGTTCATCACTTCCAGCATGTACTCAGCATACGGCTCCCAGTCGGTGGCCATGTGCAGGATGCCGCCCACTTTCAGTTTGCTGCGCACCAGTTCCGCGAAGGAAGCCTGGACGATGCGGCGCTTGTGGTGACGGCTCTTGTGCCATGGGTCCGGGAAGAACAGCATCAGGCGGTCAAGGCTGTTGTCGGCGATGCAGCGGTTGAGCACTTCGATCGCGTCGCAGTCGTAGACCCGCAGGTTGGTCAAGCCCTGAGTCAGCACGCCGTTCAGCAGCGCGCCAACACCCGGACGGTGTACTTCAACCCCGATAAAATCCTGCTCCGGCGAAGCCGCAGCCATTTCCAGCAGGGAATGGCCCATGCCGAAGCCGATTTCCAGGGAACGTGGCGCCGAGCGGCCGAACACCTGGTCATAATCCACCGGTGCGTCCACCAGCGGCAGGACGAACAGCGGCGTGCCCTGCTCCAGGCCTTTTTGCTGGCCCTCGGTCATGCGACCGGCGCGCATCACAAAACTCTTGATGCGGCGGTGCTTGGACTCGTCGCCTTCTTCCAGGGTGTTCGGCGTTTCGTTTGATTCAGTCATCAATGGCTCTTACTTGATCAGACCATCCAGCGGCGAGGAGGCGCTGGCGTAAAGTTTTTTCGGCATGCGCCCGGCGAGGTACGCCAGGCGGCCGGCGACGATCGCGTGTTGCATGGCTTCAGCCATCATGATCGGTTGCTGCGCATGGGCGATGGCCGAGTTCATCAGCACCGCATCGCAACCCAGTTCCATGGCGATGGTGGCGTCGGAGGCAGTACCCACGCCCGCATCCACCAGCACCGGGATCTTGGCTTCTTCAAGGATGATCTGCAGGTTGTACGGATTGCAGATGCCCAGGCCGGAACCGATCAGACCAGCCAGCGGCATCACGGCGATGCAGCCGATTTCGGCCAGTTGGCGGGCGATGATCGGGTCATCGCTGGTGTAGACCATCACGTCGAAGCCTTCCTTGACCAGGGTTTCGGCGGCCTTGAGGGTTTCGATCACGTTGGGGAACAGGGTTTTCTGGTCGGCCAGCACTTCCAGCTTCACCAGGTTGTGGCCGTCGAGCAACTCACGAGCCAGGCGGCAGGTGCGCACGGCTTCGATGGCGTCGTAGCAACCGGCGGTGTTCGGCAAGAAGGTGTAGCGATCCGGCGACAGCACTTCGAGCAGGTTCGGCTCGCCCTCGATCTGGCCGAGGTTGGTACGGCGCACGGCGAAAGTAACGATCTCGGCACCCGAGGCTTCGATGGCCAGGCGGGTTTCTTCCATGTCGCGGTACTTGCCGGTACCGACCAGCAAACGGGACTGGTAGGTACGACCGGCCAGGACAAAAGGCTTGTCGCTACGAACGATGCTCATGGGAAATCCTCGAGTTGGGGTGAGGTTCTGCAGAATGCGGTTTGGCGCTCTTGAGCGCCGGGCGGCTAGCCGCCGCCGATGGCGTGGACCACTTCGACCTGGTCACCTTCGGTGAGCGCGGTCTCGGCGTGCTGGCTACGCGGGACGATATCCTGGTTGAGCTCCACTGCGACGCGACGCCCGGTCAAATCCAGACGGGTCAGCAGGGCCGAAACGGTTTCACCGTCGGGCAGTTCAAAGGATTCGCCGTTCAACTGAATGCGCATGCCACGGGCCGCCATCGTTTTTAGGGGCCAGCATTCTAGCGTGATCGGCGCTGATGACCCAAGCCCTCCGGTCAGCAACCTACCGCCAGCTTCAGGCGGCCTGGAGGCGCCACGCCGCGAGGCCCAGGAAGAACCAGCCCAGCAGGAAGGCGAGACCACCGAACGGGGTGATGATGCCGAGCTTGCTGATGCCGGTCATGGTCAGCACATACAGGCTGCCGGAGAACAGCAGAATGCCCACGGCAAAGGACACGCCCGCCCACGTCACCAGTCGACCGGGAATGTGCACCGCCAGCAATGCCACGCCGAACAGCGCCAGGGTGTGCACCAGTTGGTAGGTCACGCCGGTGTGGAAAATCGCCAGGTATTCGGCGCTCAGGCGGTTTTTCAGGCCGTGGGCGGCAAACGCGCCCAAGGCAACGCCGGTGAAACCGAAAAAGGCAGCCAGCATCAGAAAGCCACGCAACATGAGGAACTCCAGTCAGACTCAGTGGACAGGGTCTGTATAATGGCCCGCTCAACGGGTTCGGCCAAGCCATCTCTATGCTGCATCTTCTCTTCAAGCGTGTTCTCAAAGCCCTCAAGTGGTTTGCCATCGGCAGTGTGCTGCTGGTGCTGCTGTTCCGTTTCGTGCCGCCTCCGGGCACCGCGTTGATGGTTGAGCGCAAGGTCGAGTCCTGGGTCGACGGCGAGCCGATTGACGTACAGCGCACGTGGGTGCCGTGGGATCAGATCTCCGACGAGCTTAAAGTGGCGGTGATGGCGGGTGAAGACCAGCGCTTCCCGCAGCATTGGGGCTTTGATTTTGGCGCGATCCAGGCGGCATTGCTGCATAACGAGCGCGGCGGTTCGATTCGTGGCGCCAGTACGTTGAGCCAGCAGGTGTCGAAGAACCTGTTTTTGTGGACCGGCCGCAGCTATTTCCGCAAGGGCCTGGAAGCCTGGTTTACCGGGCTGATCGAGATTTTATGGCCCAAGCAGCGGATTCTTGAGGTGTACCTCAACAGCGTGGAGTGGGATGAAGGCGTGTTCGGCGCAGAAGCGGCGGCGCGGCATCATTTTGGGGTGAGTGCCAAGGCGCTGACCCGCCAGCAGGCCAGCTATCTGGCTGCGGTGCTGCCTAACCCGCGGGTGTGGAGTGCCAGTCATCCAACGTCGTATGTGGCGCGACGGGCGGCGTGGATTCGGCAGCAGATGAGCCAGTTGGGTGGCGACAGCTACCTGAATGAGCTGAACAACTCGCGCAAGGCGCCTTGGGCTGACTGACACCCCATAAAACAAAAGTGGGAGCGGGCTTGCTCGCGAAGGCGGTGTGCCAGTCAATATCTTAGGTGACTGATCCACCGCCTTCGCGAGCAAGCCCGCTCCCACATTTCGATCGCGCTGTCCTGGCTGCCTGTGTCAGGCGGCGATCGACAGTTTCAGCTTGTTCATCGCACTCTTCTCGAGCTGACGAATCCGCTCAGCCGACACGTTGTACTTCTGCGCCAGGTCGTGCAGCGTGGCTTTTTCTTCTGCCAGCCAGCGCTGGTAGAGGATGTCACGGCTGCGGTCGTCCAGCACTTCCAGTGCTTCATGCAGGTTGTGATTGGAATTGTCGCTCCAGTCAGCGTCTTCCAGTTGACGCGCCGGGTCGTACCGGTGGTCTTCCAGGTAGTTGGCCGGCGATTGGAAGGCGCTGTCGTCGTCCGCTTCGGCGGCCGGGTCGAAGGCCATGTCATGGCCGGTCAGGCGACTTTCCATCTCGCGCACTTCACGTGGCTCAACGCCGAGGCTTTCGGCCACGCGATGCACTTCTTCGTTGTTCAGCCACGCCAGGCGTTTCTTCTGGCTGCGCAGGTTGAAGAACAGTTTGCGCTGGGCCTTGGTGGTCGCGACTTTCACGATGCGCCAGTTGCGCAGGATGAATTCGTGAATTTCCGCCTTGATCCAGTGCACAGCAAACGACACCAGGCGCACACCCATTTCCGGGTTGAAGCGCTTTACAGCTTTCATCAGGCCAACGTTGCCTTCCTGAATCAGGTCAGCCTGGGCCAAGCCGTAGCCGGAATAACTACGGGCGATATGTACGACAAAACGCAGGTGGGCGAGCACCATCTGCCGAGCCGCCCCCAAATCCTGCTCATAGTAGAGACTCTCGGCCAGTTCACGCTCCTGCTCGGGCGTCAGCAATGGAATGCTGTTGACCGTGTGCACATAGGCCTCCAGGTTCGCACCCGGGACCAGAGCATAAGCAGGTTGCAAAGAAGTGGTCATACGAAAAAACCTCCGACTCACATAACTCGTGCAGTTCAGCACTGCGAAAATTGACCGGGAACCGTAGGACAAGTTCCCTAAACCACTGATACGGTCAATACAAACGAAACCACATTACCCTGACATTAACTACTTCGGTGCCAGCTCACGTAAATGCCGTGCGACCGCAATCCACGCACCGATATACCCCAAGAGCACTGCCCCAAGCAACAATGACAGACCGTCGGCTGCCGGCACGCCGGCCAAGGCAAAATCACTGCCGTACAAGCCGGCAAGCCCCACCACCGCGTCGTTCAGCCAATCAAGGCCAAAAGCCAGTACACCCCAGGACAAAATCCCGGCACCAAAGCCATAAAGCGCGCCCATGTACAGAAATGGACGACGCACATAGCTGTCCGTGCCGCCGACGAGTTTAATCACTTCTATCTCGGTGCGGCGGTTTTCAATATGAAGACGAATGGTATTGCCTATCACCAAAAGTAATGCAGAAACCAGCAACACCGTCAGGCCGAACACAAACCGGTCGCCCAGCTTGAGAATTGCCGCCAACCGCTCTACCCAGACTAGATCAAGTTGGGCCTGCTGAACCTTCGGCATCTCTGCGAGTTTTTGTCGCAGGGCTTCCAGGGTGGTCTTGTCCACTTCGTTCGGCGTTACCAGCACCACGCCTGGCAGCGGGTTCTGCGGCAACTCCTTGAGCGCCTCACCCAGGCCGGACTGTTGCTGGAACTCTTCCAGGGCTTGGTCACGGCTGATGTATTCAGCCTCGGCCACACCTGGAAGCTCTTTGATCTCGTCGCGCAGGGACTCGCCGTCTTTGGCGCTGGCGTCCAGGTTCAGGTACAGGGAAATCTGCGCCGCCCGCTGCCACGAGCCGCCAAGGCGCTCGACATTATTGAGCAGCAGCGACAACCCCATCGGCAGGCTCAAGGCCACGGCCATCACCAGGCAGGTAAAGAAGCTGCCGATCGGCTGTTTGCCCAGGCGCCGCAGGCTGTCTACCAGGCTGGCACGGTGACTTTCGATCCAGGCATGCACCAGGGTGCCGAAGTCCGGGCCATCGTCTTCGTCGCGTTTTTTCTTCTGAGGCTGCGGGTCGGCCGCTTTTGGCGCGACGCGCTCGGAAACCTTAGGGCTGCGTGTAGCACTCATACCCCAGCCTCCCCGTCGCCAATCAGGCGGCCGCGCTGCAGGGTCAACATGCGGTGACGCATGCGGGCGATCAACGCCAGGTCGTGACTGGCGATCAGCACGCTGGTGCCCAGGCGGTTGATGTCTTCGAACACGCCCATGATTTCTGCAGCCAGGCGCGGGTCGAGGTTACCGGTGGGTTCGTCCGCCAGCAGCAAGGCCGGGCGATGGACGATGGCGCGGGCGATGCCGACACGCTGTTGCTGGCCGGTGGACAGGTCGCCCGGATACAGGTCGGTCTTGTCGGAAAGCGCGACGCGCTCCAGTGCCGAATCCACGCGCTTGATGATTTCGGCCTTGGACAGCCCGAGAATCTGCAATGGCAAGGCGATGTTGTTGAACACCGTGCGGTCGAACAGCAACTGGTGATTCTGGAACACCACGCCGATCTGCCGGCGCAGGAATGGAATCTGTGCGTTGCTGATGGTGGCCAGGTCCTGGCCCGCCAGCAGCAGTTTGCCGGTGGTTGGACGCTCCATGGCCAGCAGCAGGCGCAGCAAGGTACTTTTACCGGCACCGGAATGGCCGGTCACAAACAAGAATTCGCCGCGACGCACCCGGAAACTCAGCTCATGCAAGCCGACATGCCCGTTGGCGTAGCGTTTACCGACCTGTTCGAAACGAATCATGAACGCTCCCGCTCGGCAAACAGTGCCTGTACAAAGGGTTCGGCTTCAAAAGTGCGCAGGTCGTCGATGCCTTCACCGACGCCGATATAACGAATCGGCAACCCGAACTGCTTGGCCAGGGCGAAGATCACGCCGCCTTTGGCCGTGCCGTCGAGCTTAGTCAATGCCAGGCCGGTCAGCTGGACCGTCTGGTGGAATTGTTTGGCCTGGCTGATAGCGTTCTGACCAGTACCGGCGTCCAGCACCAGCAACACCTCGTGGGGCGCGTCGGCGTCGAGCTTGCCGATCACGCGGCGAACTTTCTTCAACTCTTCCATCAGGTTGTCTTTGGTGTGCAGGCGACCGGCGGTATCGGCGATCAGCACATCAATGTTGCGGGCCTTGGCAGCCTGCACCGCATCGAAGATCACCGAAGCCGAATCGGCGCCGGTGTGCTGGGCGATGACCGGGATCTTGTTGCGCTCGCCCCAGACCTGCAGTTGCTCCACGGCAGCAGCACGGAAGGTGTCACCGGCGGCCAGCATGACTTTCTTGCCTTCCAGTTGCAGCTTCTTGGCCAGCTTGCCGATGGTGGTGGTCTTGCCGGCGCCGTTGACGCCGACCACCAGGATCACAAACGGCTTGTTCTGCGTATTGATCACCAGCGGTGCTTCCACCGGCTTGAGCATGGCCGCCAGCTCGGCCTGCAGCGACTTGTAAAGTGCATCGGCGTCGGTCAACTGCTTGCGCGCGACCTTCTGGGTCAGGCTCTGGATGATCACGGCGGTGGCTTCAACGCCCACGTCGGCAGTCAGCAGGCGGGTTTCGATGTCTTCCAGCAGCTCGTCATCGATGGTCTTTTTGCCGAGGAACAGGCTGGCCATGCCTTCGCCGATACTGGCGCTGGTCTTGCTCAGGCCTTGCTTGAGGCGGGCAAAGAAGCCGGTCTTGCTGGTTTCGGTGGGCGCGGCAGGTGCTTCGACTTCGATGACAGCAGGAGCGGCAACCACCACAGGAGCCGGTACTGGCTCGGCCACCACCGGCGCTGGCGCCTCGACGATGACCTGCAGCGGCTCGACAACCACAGGAATCCGCGGTGCAACATGCTCGGCCTGCACATCCTCGACCAGCGCCACCGGCTCTTCAGCCACCGGCAACTCCGGCCATGGCGTGTGCTCGGGTTCAGGCTCGGGCTCAGGCTCTACCTCGGCTACCGGCTGCAACACCGGCTCAGCCATCGGCAACACCACCGGGGCCGGGGTTTCGGCAACCGGTTCGGCTTCTACTGGGGATTCAGGGATCGGTTCTGCTTGAACCTGCGGCTGTTCGACGACGGTTTCCTGCGGCTTTTTGCGCAGCCATCCGAACAGGCCTTTTTTCTCGCCAGCCGCAGCTGGGGTCTTCTTGTCGTCGTTGGAACCAAACATGGAGACGGCTATCTCAAGGTAGCGACGCGCCAAGGGGCGCGTCGGTAAATAAAATTCGATGCGTAACAGACTGTTTTTTAGCCAGCTCGTTCATGCGCAACATTTTGTAAGGCCTAAATAGGGCCTCAACAAGACAGCCGTAGTGGCCGTCCCTAGGTCGGATCAGTATCCTAGCACCTCCTCGCCCGCCGACGCTAAGACCAAGCGGGCAGCTCAACAGGTTTAAAAACGAATGAATGCTCTAGCCCGCCGCGCCGCAGGCCTGCTGCTCAGCACAGTTTGTCTGCCCCTTTCAGCTTTGGCTGCCGACCCACAACCCACCCACGAATTCACCCTGGACAACGGCCTCAAGGTCGTCGTGCGCGAAGACCATCGCGCGCCGGTGGTGGTTTCCCAGGTCTGGTACAAGGTTGGCTCCAGCTATGAAACCCCGGGCCAGACCGGTTTGTCCCACGCCCTGGAACACATGATGTTCAAGGGCAGCGCCAAGGTTGGCCCCGGCGAAGCCTCGCTGATCCTGCGTGACCTGGGCGCCGAAGAAAACGCCTTCACCAGTGACGACTACACCGCTTACTACCAAGTGCTGGCCCGTGACCGCCTGGGCGTTGCCTTCGAGCTGGAAGCCGACCGCATGGCCAGCCTGCGCCTGCCGGCCGACGAGTTCAGCCGCGAAATCGAGGTGATCAAGGAAGAGCGCCGAATGCGCACCGACGACAACCCGATGTCCAAGGCCTACGAGCGCTTCAAGGCCATGGCCTACCCCGCCAGCGGCTACCACACGCCGACCATCGGCTGGATGGCCGACCTGGACCGCATGAAGGTTGAAGAGCTGCGCCACTGGTACCAATCCTGGTACGTGCCGAACAACGCCACCCTGGTGGTGGTGGGCGACGTGACCCCGGATGAAGTCAAGACCCTGGCCCAACGCTACTTCGGCCCGATCCCCAAGCGCGACGTGCCACCGGCGAAAATCCCGCTGGAACTGGCCGAGCCCGGCGAACGCCTGCTGACAATGCACGTACAGACCAAACTGCCGAGCGTGATCCTTGGTTTCAACGTGCCCAGCCTCGCCACCGCTGAAGACAAGCGTTCGGTCAACGCCTTGCGCCTGATCTCGGCCCTGCTGGACGGCGGCTACAGCGCGCGCATCTCGACGCAACTGGAGCGCGGCGAAGAACTGGTGTCCGGCGGTTCGTCGAGTTACGACGCCTACACCCGCGGCGACAGCCTGTTCACCCTGACCGCTACCCCGAACCTGCAGAAGAAAAAGACCGTGGCCCAGGCTGAAGCCGGCCTGTGGCGCCTGCTGGATGAACTGAAGGCCAAGCCACCGAGCGCAGAGGAATTGGAGCGTATCCGCGCCCAGGTCATCGCCGGTGTGGTTTACCAGCGCGATTCGATCACCAGCCAGGCCACCGCCATCGGCTCCCTGGAGACGGTGGGCCTGTCCTGGAAGCTCATGGACACTGAGCTTGCCGAACTGCAAAGCGTAACCGCCGAAGATATCCAGAAAGCTGCACGCACCTATTTCACCCGCGAACGTCTCAGCGTCGCCCATGTTTTGCCTGAGGAGACCGCTCATGAGTGAACGTAAAAACAACCGTCTGGTGCTGCCCGGTTTGATCGTGGTCACTTTGGCTGCCGCGTGCGCGGTGTATTTCCTGCGCCCGAGCGAATCCGTCGCCAGCCAGGCGCTGGAGCAGGCCAAGTCCGCCAACAAGCTGCAATCCCTGGCCGAGCTGGACGACAAGGCGCCGACCAACCGCAAGCTCGACGTGCAAACCTGGACCACCGCCGACGGCGCCAAGGTGCTGTTCGTCGAAGCCCATGAACTGCCGATGTTCGACATGCGCATCCTGTTCGCCGCCGGCAGCAGCCAGGATGGCGACACACCGGGCCTGGCGCTGTTGACCAACGCGATGCTCAACGAAGGCGTGCCGGGCAAGGACGTCAGCCAGATTGCCGCCGGTTTCGACGGCTTGGGTGCCGATTTCAGCAATGGCGCCTACCGCGACATGGCGCTGGTTTCCCTGCGCAGCCTGAGCGCCAGCGACAAGCGTGACGCGGCCCTTTCACTGTTTGACGACGTGATCGGCAAGCCGACCTTCCCCGCCGACTCCCTGGCGCGCATCAAGAACCAACTGCTGGCGGGCTTCGAGTACCAGAAGCAGAACCCCGGCAAACTGGCGAGCATCGAGCTGTTCAAGCAGCTCTATGGCGACCACCCTTACGCCCATCCGAGCGAAGGCAACGCCGAGAGCGTGCCGAAGGTGACCCTCGCGCAGTTGAAGGACTTCCACGCCAAGGCCTATGCCGCCGGCAACGCAGTGATTTCTGTAGTCGGCGATCTGACTCGCGCCGAAGCCGAAGCCATGACCGCCAAGGTCTCCGCTTCACTGCCCAAAGGCCCGGCGCTGGCGAAGATCGCCCAACCGGTCGAACCGAAGGCGGGCACCACGCATATCGAGTTCCCGTCCAAGCAGACAACCCTGCTGCTGGCGCAACTGGGCATCGACCGTGCCGACCCGGACTACGCCGCGCTGTCCCTGGGCAACCAGATCCTCGGCGGCGGTGGCTTCGGCACCCGCTTGATGAGCGAAGTCCGCGAGAAACGTGGCCTGACCTACGGCGTATACTCCGGCTTCTCACCGATGCAGGTGCGCGGCCCGTTCATGATCAACCTGCAAACCCGCGCCGAAATGAGCGCCGGCACGCTGCGATTGGTGCAGGACGTACTCGCCGACTACCTCAAGACCGGCCCGACACAGAAAGAACTCGACGACGCCAAGCGCGAACTGGCCGGCAGCTTCCCGCTGTCCACCGCGAGCAACGCCGATATCGTCGGGCAGCTGGGCGCCATGGGTTTCTACAACTTGCCGCTGAGCTACCTGGAAGATTTCATGAAACAATCCCAGGCGCTGACCGTTGACCAGGTCAAAGCTGCTTTGAACAAACATTTGAGTGCCGACAAGCTGGTCATCGTGACCGCCGGCCCAACGATTGCGCAAAAGCCACTACCGCCCCCCACAGATAAACCCGCCGAGCAGCCGCTCGGGGTTCCGGAGCATTAATGGCCCGTCCATCCCGTCCCAAAAAACCTGTCCACAACGTTCACAACGGTGTGGGCCAACTGCGCATCATCGGTGGAGAATGGGGCAGCCGTAAGCTGAGCTTCCCTGACGTCGTGGGCCTGCGCCCGACGCCCGACCGCGTGCGTGAAACCCTGTTCAACTGGCTCGCGCCGTATATCGCCGGGGCCAAGGTGCTGGACCCGTTCGCGGGCAGCGGCGCGTTGTTCCTTGAAAGCCTGTCCCGTGGCGCTGCCTTGGGCCAGGCGCTGGATGCCAGCAACGTGGCGGTTGCCAGCCTCAAGGAACACCTGGGCACCCTGCGTTGCACCACGGGGCAAGTGCAGACGGCTGATGCGCTGCGCTACCTGGAAACCCAGGAAGCCCGTGAGTTTGACGTGGTGTTCCTCGATCCGCCGTTCAACCAGAACCTGCTGCCGACCGTTTGCGCGTTGCTGGAAGAGCGTCAGTGGTTGGCACCGGATGCCTGGATCTACACTGAAAGCGAAACCGCACCGTCCACACTCGGCCTGCCAGGCACCTGGCGCCTGCACCGCGAGCAGAAATCCGGGCGGGTGTATTACGCGTTGTGGCAGCGCACGACACAACACTAACCCTGTGGCGAGGGAGCTTGCTCCCTCGCCACAGCAAGCTCCCTCGCCACAGGTTGCTTATCCGCTCTGCCACCTGCCGCGAGAATCATCGTGTCAAAAACGTCCGACCGCTTCACCCCCGCCTTCGGCCTCGGCAACCCGCACCTGCAAACGTTGTGGGGACCGCTGTGGCGCAAAACCACCCATATCGAACGCCAGCGCGAACGGCTGTGGCTCGCAGACGGGGACTTTCTCGACCTCGACTGGCACGGGCCCCATGACGCAACCACCCCGTTGGTGCTGGTACTGCATGGGCTGACCGGCTCGTCCAACTCGCCTTACGTAGCCGGCCTGCAAAAAGCCCTGGCGGCTCAAGGCTGGGCCAGCGTGGCACTGAACTGGCGTGGCTGTTCCGGCGAACCCAACCTGCTCGCCCGCAGCTACCATTCCGGCGCCAGTGAAGACCTGGCCGAAACCATCGCTCACTTGCGGGCCATGCGCCCGTTGGCGCCGCTGTATGCGGTGGGTTATTCGCTGGGCGGGAATGTGCTGCTCAAGCATCTGGGGGAAACTGGCGAAGCCTCCGGGCTGCAAGGCGCGGCAGCCGTGTCGGTGCCGTTTCGCCTGGATCAGTGCGCAGATCGCATCGGGCTGGGGTTTTCACGGGTTTATCAGAAGCATTTCATGCGTGAAATGGTGGCCTATATCCGTGTCAAACAAAGCCGATTTCTAAAGGATGGCCACGAGGCAGGCCTGAAAACCCTGGCCGACCTGGGCTCACTGGAGAAGATGCGCACGTTCTGGGACTTTGACGGCCGCGTCACCGCGCCGCTGCACGGGTTTCTCAGCGCCGAGGACTATTACCGCCGGGCCTCAAGCCGCTATTACCTCGGGTCGATTCGCACGCCGACCCTGATCATCCAGGCCGCCGACGATCCCTTCGTGTTCGCCCACAGCCTGCCCGAGCCCAGCGAGTTGTCGGACTGCACCGAGTTCGAACTGCTGGCCAAGGGCGGGCATGTGGGGTTTGTCGATGGCACGTTGAAACAGCCGACTTACTACCTGGAACGACGAATCCCGGAGTGGCTGCTGACACAACGCGGATAAAAATGTGGGAGCGGGCTTGCTCGCGAAGGCGGAGTGTCAGCCAATACATCTGTGCCTGACACACCGCCTTCGCGAGCAAGCCCGCTCCCACACTTTGGATCAGACCGGGTCAGGCAGACCTCAGTCGCCTGTCGCAACTTCCCGCTTTGGATCAGTGATCCACTCGCTCCACGACCCCGCGTACAACTTGCCCAACGGGTAACCCGCCAGACACAGCGCAAACAGGTTGTGGCACGCCGTCACACCCGAGCCGCAGTAAGCCACCAGGTCATCCGGCGAGCGATCTTGCAGCTTGGCGGCGAAGCGTTGCTTGAGCTGGTCCGCCGGCAGGAAACGGCCGTCGCTGCCCAGGTTTTCATTGAACGCCGCACATTGCGCACCGGGAATATGCCCGGCAACCGGATCGATCGGCTCCACTTCACCGCGAAAGCGCGGCTGGGCGCGGGCGTCGATCAGGGTCAGGCCGGGTTGGCCGAGGCGTTTTTGCAGGTGTTCGGCATCCAGTTGCAGGTGGTTGTCCGGCGAGCCGCTGAAGGTGCCGGGCTCAATCACCGGCGCATCCAGGCTCAGGGGGAAGCCCGCCGCGTGCCAGGCTTTCAGGCCGCCATCGAGGATAAACACTCCGTCGCGCTTGCCCAGCCAGGCCAGCAGCCACCAGGCGCGGGCGGCATAGGCACCGGGGCCGTCGTCATACAAAACGATATCGCTGTCGGCGCTAACGCCCCATGCCCGCAGTTGCCGGATAAACGCATCCGCCGCAGGCAGCGGATGGCGACCGGTCACGCCCTTGATTATCGGCCCGCTGAGGTGGCGCTCCAGATCGGCATACTGCGCCCCTTCGATATGCCCTTCGGCGTAGCTGCACAGGCCGTAGTCCGGGTCTTCCAGAGCAAAGCGGCAATCGAGGATCACCAGCCCGCCGGACTTCTGGCGCTCGGCCAGTTGCTGGGGGCTGATCAGTTGGGCAAGCGGCATGACTGACTCCTGTGGCTACGTTAGCGTTCGGGAAACATCCTACTTCACTTCTTCCAGCGCCTGATTCAACGGCACGTAAAACTCTTTGAACAGCGCATCCACCGCGTCCTTGGCTTTTGGGGTGATAAACCCGGCTTCCAGCACCAGCACCTGGTACACACCGCGCTTGATCGCCTCGGCGCTCAGGTGCGTGGATTTTTCATTGGTGGTGCACAGGAAGCGCACCCATGAGGTGAGGATGATCCAGGCGTTGAGGGTCAGGGCTTCGGTTTGTACCGGGTCCATGTTCAGGATGCCGGCATCGACAAAGCCCTGATAGATGGCCGCACCCTGGATCAGGCAGCGCTGGGAAAACCGTCGGTAGCCGGTGGCCAGTTCCGGGTCGCTTTCCAGCAGGTGTTCGAGGTCGCGGTGCAAGAAGCGGTAGCGCCACATGCCGGCGAGCACCGCCTGCAGGTAGAAGCGTTTGTCTTCCACGGTCACCGCGCGGCCCTGGGGCGGGCGCAGGAAACTGTCCACCAACGCTTCGTACTCGCGAAACAGCACGGCGATAATCGCCTGCTTGTTGGGGAAGTGGTAGTACAGGTTGCCCGGGGAAATTTCCATATGGGCGGCGATATGGTTGGTGCTGACACTGCGCTCGCCCTGCTGGTTGAACAGCTCCAGGCTGGTTTGCACAATGCGCTCGCTGGTCTTGACTCGTGGTGCCATGGGAAATCAACTTCTAGACCCGTGATGACGGCATCTTACGGACTATCCTTGTCCGGATAAATCGGCATGTACTTGCAATGTTATTTGACAATTTAGAGTAATGACTCTAAAAACTGAAGCATTCCAATAACAATCGGGAACTTCGCCATGTCTGCCAACGTTGCCTACCTGCAAGATTCCCAGGCGCTGGACCAGCTCCAGGTCCTGTTTGACGCTCAGCGCCAAGCCTACGCGGCCAACCCGATGCCGCCCGCCGCCCAGCGCCAGCAATGGCTCAAGGCCTTGCGCGAGCTGCTGAGCGATGAGCGCCAGGCGCTGATCAACGCCATCAGCCGTGACTTCAGCCACCGCAGCGCCGACGAAACCCTGTTCGCCGAACTGATGCCCAGCCTGCATGGCATTCACTACGCGAGCAAACACCTCAAAGGCTGGATGAAACCTTCCCGTCGCGCTGTAGGCATCGCCTTCCAGCCCGCGTCGGCCAAAGTCATCTATCAACCGCTGGGCGTGGTCGGGGTAATCGTGCCCTGGAACTACCCGCTGTACCTGGCCATCGGCCCTTTGGTGGGCGCGTTGGCGGCCGGCAACCGGGTGATGCTCAAGCTCAGCGAATCTACCCCCGCCACCGGCCAGTTGCTCAAGGCGCTGCTGGCGAAGATCTTCCCCGAAGACCTGGTGTGTGTAGTGCTCGGTGAAGCGGAAGTCGGCATGGCGTTTTCCAAGTTGCGCTTCGATCACCTGCTGTTCACCGGCGCCACCAGCATCGGCAAACACGTGATGCGCGCTGCGGCCGAGCACCTGACACCGGTCACCCTGGAACTGGGCGGCAAGTCACCGGCGATTGTTTCCGCCGACGTACCGCTCAAGGACGCCGCCGAACGCATCGCCTTCGGCAAGGCGCTGAATGCCGGGCAAACCTGCGTGGCGCCGGACTACGTGCTGGTACCGGAAGACCGTGTGGACGGTTTCGTCGAGGCCTACAGCAAAGCCGTTCGCGGGTTCTATCCGACCTTGGCCGACAACCCGGACTACACCGCGATCATCAACGAACGACAACTGGCCCGGCTCAACGGCTACGTGAAAGACGCCACCGACAAGGGCGCCACCCTGATCCCACTGTACGACCAGGGCCAGGAACGCCGCATGGCCCACAGCCTGCTGCTGAATGTCAGCGATGACATGACGGTGATGCAGGACGAAATCTTCGGCCCGGTGCTGCCGATCGTGCCGTATCGCGGCCTCGACCAGGCTTTCGCCTACATCAATCAGCGCCCTCGCCCACTGGCGCTGTATTACTTCGGCTACAACAAGGCGGAACAGAACCGCGTACTGCACGAGACCCACTCCGGCGGCGTGTGCCTGAACGACACCCTCTTGCATGTAGCCCAGGACGACATGCCCTTCGGCGGCATCGGCCCGTCGGGCATGGGCCATTACCACGGCCATGAAGGTTTCCTGACCTTCAGCAAGGCTAAGGGTGTGTTGATCAAGCAGCGCCTGAACGCGGCCAAGCTGATTTACCCGCCCTATGGCAAATCCATCCAGAAGTTGATCCAGAAGCTGTTCGTCCGCTAACAAACCCATCATCGGGATAACAATAAGAATGAACCCAAGCCTGACTGAATCACCCGCGCTGTCACGGCGCGGCTTCTTGAAACTCGGCCTGTGCGCCAGCGCCTTCCTGGCCACCGCCGGGCTTGGCGCCAGCCTCAGCGGCTGCTCCAGCAGCACCCCGGCCAGCGGCTTTGCGATGTTGCGCAGCAGTGACCTGCCGTTTTTGCGGGCGGTGATTCCGGTGCTGCTCGAAGGTGTGGCCAGCGCCGAGGTGGTGGTAGCCGGCATCGACGACACCCTGAAAAAGCTCGACTTCAGCCTGCAACACCTGTCGCCGGAGATGTTCAAGCTCACCCAGCAACTGTTCGACGTACTGGGCATGGCGGTCACCCGTGGGCCGCTGACCGGGGTGTGGGGCAGTTGGGAAAACGCCAGCAGCGAGCAGATCCGCAACTTCCTGCACCGCTGGGAAAACAGCTACTTGAACCTGCTGCGCATGGGCCAGGGCTCGTTGCTCAAGCTGGTGATCATGGCCTGGTATTTCCGCCCCGAGTCCTGGGCGCATTGCGGCTACCCCGGCCCACCGAAAATCTGATTCGCATCCCGATAAAAACAAGAGAAGACCCTGATGCCCGTACCTGATCTGTTCCGCGATGGCATGGCCCGCGGCTGGAAAACCCACAATGGCGCCGCCCTCGACCAGGACCTGACCCTGGAGGCTGACGTCGCAATCATCGGCAGCGGTGCCGGCGGCGGCACCACCGCCGAAATCCTCAGCGCCGCCGGCTACAAGGTGCTGTTGATCGAAGAAGGCCCGCTGAAAACCAGCAACGACTTCAAGCTGCTGGAAGACGAGGCCTACGCCAGCCTGTACCAGGAAGGTATCGGGCGCATGAGCAAGGACGGCGCGATCACCATTTTGCAGGGCCGAGCGGTCGGCGGCACCACGCTGATCAACTGGACCTCCAGTTTCCGCACCCCGGACCCGACCCTCGCCCACTGGGCCAGCGAGTACGCGGTCAAGGGCCACAGCAGCGCCGAGATGGCACCCTGGTTCGAAAAAATGGAACAGCGCCTCGGTATCGCCCCTTGGGCCATGCCGCCGAATGCCAACAACGACGTGATCCGCAAAGGCTGCGAAAAGCTCGGCTACAGCTGGCACGTGATCCCGCGCAATGTGCGCGGCTGTTTCAACCTGGGGTATTGCGGCATGGGTTGCCCGGTCAACGCCAAGCAATCAATGCTGGTGACGACCATTCCGTCCACCCTGGAGAAAGGCGGCGAGTTGCTGTACCTGGCCCGCGCCGAACGCCTGAAGTTCAGCGGCGACACCATCACCTGTCTCGAATGCGTGGCCATGGATCAGTATTGCGTGGCTCCCACAGGCCGCAAAATCACGGTCAAAGCCAAGCACTACGTACTGGCCGGCGGCGGCATCAACAGCCCGGCGCTGCTGCTTCGTTCCGATGCGCCCGACCCCCATTCGCGCCTGGGCAAACGGACCTTTCTGCACCTGGTGAATTTTTCTGCCGGGCTGTTCGACGAGGTGATCAACCCGTTCTACGGTGCGCCGCAGTCGATTTACTCCGATCACTTCCAATGGCAGGACGGCACCACCGGCAAAATGTCTTACAAGCTCGAAGTGCCGCCACTGCATCCCGGCCTGGCCAGCACCTTGCTCGGCGGCTATGGCACCCAGAACGCCCTGGATATGGGCCAACTGCCGAACACTCACGCGATGCTTGCCCTGTTGCGCGACGGCTTTCACCCCGACAGCCCGGGCGGCACGGTCGAATTACGCGGCGATGGCACCCCGGTGCTCGATTATCAGGTCTCGCCCTACGCCTGGGACGGCCTGCGCCGGGCCTTCCACAGCATGGCGGAGATTCAGTTCGCCGGCGGCGCCAAGTCGGTGATGCCGCTGCACGGGGATGCGCGCTACGTGAACACATTGGCCGAAGCCCGCAGCATGATTGACGGCTTGAACCTCGAATTGCATCGCACGCGGCTCGGCAGCGCGCATGTGATGGGCGGTTGCGCCATGGGTGAAGAACCGAAAAATGCGGTGGCCGACAGCCTTGGGCGCCATCACCAACTGCGTAATCTGTCGATCCACGATGGCTCGCTATTCCCTACCAGCATTGGGGCTAACCCGCAGCTATCGGTGTATGGATTGACCGCGCAACTGGCGACAGCGTTGGCCGAACGTCTGAAAACGGCCTGAAAAAACCGGGTATTCGCGGTGTCTATAGTGCTTTCTTCTGAATAAGTTGACTTGGCCGACCGGGATGGCTGCGATACCATCCGGTTCCCCAACGGACTCCGCCAGGACGACGCGATGAACCGAGTGTTGTACCCAGGTACCTTCGACCCAATCACCAAGGGCCATGGCGATCTGGTCGAACGCGCCTCGCGCTTGTTCGACCATGTGATTATCGCGGTCGCTGCCAGCCCCAAGAAAAACCCGCTGTTTCCCCTGGAACAGCGCGTGGAGCTGGCCCGTGAGGTCACCAAGCATCTGCCCAACGTTGAAGTGGTCGGCTTTGCCACCCTGCTGGCGCACTTTGCCAAGGAGCAGAACGCGAATGTGTTCCTGCGCGGCCTGCGCGCGGTGTCGGACTTCGAATACGAATTCCAGCTGGCCAACATGAACCGCCAACTGGCGCCGGACGTGGAAAGCCTGTTTCTTACGCCGTCGGAGCGTTATTCGTTCATTTCCTCGACGTTGGTGCGAGAAATCGCGGCATTGGGCGGGGATATCACCAAGTTTGTGCACCCGGCTGTGGCGGATGCGCTGACGCTGCGCTTCAAGAAGTAATTCTGGTCTTTGGGCTTATTGTGGCGAGGGGCTTGTCTGTGGCGAGGGGGCTTGTCCCCCGTTGGGCTGCGAAGCAGCCCCCAATAAAGACGCCGCGTAGTTTCAGGTAAAACCCAATCGCCTGATTCGGGGCCGCTTCGCGCCCCAACGGGGTACAAGCCCCCTCGCCACAGACAAGCCCCCTCGCCACAGGGGCGCCAATGCGGCACAATTGCGCGCATTAGTTTTCAGATGCCTTGGCTGACAGCCCTGGCAGGAGTTTCCATGTCCCTGATCATCACCGACGATTGCATCAACTGCGACGTCTGCGAACCCGAGTGCCCGAACGCTGCCATTTCCCAGGGTGAGGAGATCTACGTGATCGACCCCAACCTGTGCACCCAGTGTGTCGGCCACTACGACGAACCCCAGTGCCAGCAGGTTTGCCCGGTGGATTGCATTCCCCTGGACGAGGCTCATCCGGAGACGGAAGAGCAACTGATGGAGAAGTACCGGCTGATTACCGGCAAGGCCTAAGTCCCTTGGCGATTCGTTAGGCCCCTTCGCGAGCAAGCCCGCTCCCACATTCGACTGCATTCCAAAGGTGGAACTCGAACGAATGTGGGAGCGGGCTTGCTCGCGAAGAGGCCATCAGCAGCACCACAAATTCTCAGCTCTGACACTTCGGGCAGAACACACTTGCCCGCTGCCCCAGCGTCACACTGCGCAATTCGGTCCCACAGACCTTGCACGCCTCGCCACCACGGCCATAGACGAACAATTCCTGCTGGAAATACCCCGGCTGCCCGTCGCCGCCGATAAAGTCCCGCAGCGTGGTGCCGCCGCGCTCGATGGCCGCCGCCAGGATGCGTTTGATCTCGATCGCCAGCTTCAGATAACGCCCACGGGAAATGCCCTTGGCTTCCCGGCGCGGATCAATCCCGGCGGCAAACAGCGCTTCTGTCGCATAGATATTGCCCACGCCCACCACCACCGCGTTGTCCATGATGAACGGTTTCACCGCCATCGAGCGTCCACGGGACAGCTGGAACAGCCGCTCGCCGTCAAACAGGTCGGTCAACGGCTCAGGCCCCAGGCGAATCAGCAGTTCGTGGTTCAGCGGGTCGAGGCTCCAGAGCATTGCGCCAAAGCGTCGCGGGTCGGTGTAGCGCAGGGCCAGGCCCGACTCCAGCTCGATATCCACATGCTCATGCTTGGCCGCCGGGCTGCCGGCCTCCACCAAGCGCAGGTTGCCCGACATGCCCAAATGGCTGATCAAGGTGCCGACTTCGGCATTGATCAACAGGTACTTGGCCCGCCGTTCCACCAGCACGATCCGTTGCCCGGACAGCCGCACATCCAGGTCTTCCGGGATCGGCCAGCGCAGGCGCCGCTCACGCACCACCACACGGCTGACCCGCTGGCCTTCCAGATGCGGCGCAATTCCGCGCCGGGTGGTTTCGACTTCCGGTAACTCGGGCATGTTTACCTCTAGGAGAAAGGGTTAGTGCGCGCCCAGCTCGCGGATCGACAACTTCAAACTCTCGAAGTCGTAGTCCGACAGGCCGATATGGTCCAGCACCAGCGGGCCGATGGCGTTCCACTCATGGTCATCCACCTGGTTACCCAGCACGCGGTAGGACGCGCAAATGTGCTCGGCCATTTTCAGGATCGCCAGCAGGTTTTTCAGCTGCGGCTTGTGGTTGGACTCGTCGCTGAAAATCGCCAGGGCATTGTGGTGATTGGCGATGGCATCGGTCACATGTTCCGGCAGGCGCCAGGATTTGGCGGTGTAGTAACCCACCACGGCATGGTTGGTGTTGAACGCCTGGTTCTCGGTGTCGACCACACGGCATTCCGGGCCGGCGTTGGCGTAGGCCTCTTCCAGCACGCTCATGTAGTTCGGGAAACGCTTGAGCATCAACGGCACGCCGCAATCGTGGAACAGCCCCAATGCGTAGGCTTCATCGACCGCCTGACTGCCGGTGCGCTTGGCCAGGGCCAGGCAGGTCATGGCCACATCCTGGGCGGTGTCCCAAAAACGGTTGAGGGTGACGATGGTGTCGTCGCTCATCTCGCCCTTGATCGACTGCGCGTTGATCAGGTTGATGATGGAGCGGCTGCCCAGCAGGTTCACCGCGCGCTGGATCGAGACGATCTTGTTGCTCAGCCCGTAATACGGCGAGTTGACGATCTTCAGCAGCGAGCCGGAGAGGCCCGGGTCCTGGGCGATCAGCCGGGCGATCACTTCCAGGTCCGGATCGGGCATGTACTGCTCCATCTGCAAATCCACCATGATTTGCGGTTGAGGCGGCACGCTGATGCCTTGGAGGCTCTGTTGGATCTGTTCGGCGGATAGCTCTTGGGACATAGGGGGCACACTCTGGACTAGGCGGCGATTCTAACCTTTATAAAGACTCGGCTGACACCTCAAAAACCCGAACTGAACCGGATCAAATGTGGGAGCGGGCTTGCTCGCGAAAGCGGTGTGTCAGCCACCGAATGTGTTTACTGATCCTCCGCTTTCGCGAGCAAGCCCGCTCCCACATGTCCGGCGGCGCCGCCAAGTAGTAAACAACACGGTATACTCCCGCTCTTTTTTCCGGAGCGACGTCATGTCCCTGCCAAGCCTGCGTCTCAAAGCCAACGCCGATCGTCGTTTGCGCAACGGCCACCTGTGGGTCTACAGCAACGAAATCGATGTGGCGGCCACACCTCTTCACGGCTTCCAGGCAGGCGACCAGGCGATCCTGGAAGCAGCCGGTGGCAAGACCCTCGGCATCGTGGCCATGAGCCCGAACAACTTGATCTGCGCCCGCCTGCTGTCCCGCGACATCAAGCTGCCGCTGGACAAGTCGCTGCTGGTGCACCGCATCAACGTGGCCCTGTCCCTGCGCGATCGCTTGTTCGACAAGCCGTTCTACCGCCTGGTGTATGGCGATTCCGACCTGTTGCCTGGCCTGGTGGTTGACCGTTTCGGTGACATCCTGGTGGTGCAGATCGCTTCGGCGACCATGGAAGCCCACAAGGAAGACGTGATCGCCGCACTGACCCAAGTGCTCAAGCCGAGCGGCATCCTGTTCAAGAACGACTCCGCCGCGCGTGATGCCGAAGGCCTCAACCGATACGTCGAAACCGTATTCGGCCTGGTGCCGGAGTGGGTTGCCCTGGAAGAAAACGGCGTGAAGTTCGAAGCGCCAGTGATCCAGGGTCAGAAGACCGGCTGGTTCTACGACCACCGCATGAACCGCGCCCGCCTGGCCCCGTATGCCAAAGGCAAGCGCGTACTCGACCTGTACAGCTACATCGGCGGCTGGGGCGTGCAAGCCGCAGCCTTCGGCGCCAGCGAAGTGTTCTGCGTCGACGCTTCCGCCTTCGCCCTCGACGGCGTGGAGCGCAACGCGGCACTGAACGGCGTTGCCGAGAAGATGACCTGCATCGAAGGCGACGTGTTCGAAGCCCTCAAAGAGCTGAAAGCCAGCGAAGAGCGTTTCGACGTGATCGTGGCCGACCCGCCTGCCTTCATCAAGCGCAAGAAAGACATGAAAAACGGCGAAGGCGCCTACCGCCGCCTGAACGAGCAAGCCATGCGCCTGCTCAGCAAGGACGGCATCCTGGTCAGCGCGTCGTGCTCGATGCACTTGCCTGAAGATGACCTGCAAAACATCCTGCTGACCAGCGCCCGTCACCTGGACCGCAATATCCAGATGCTGGAACGCGGCGGCCAGGGCCCGGATCACCCGGTGCACCCGGCGATTGCCGAGACCCGGTATATCAAGAGCATTACTTGCCGGTTGTTGCCGAATAGCTAACGCCCAATTGGAACCGGATCAACTGTAGGAGCGAGCTTGCTCGCGAAAAACGAATAGATAACACGGGCTACCTGATAGCGCTGCGTTATCGTTGACGTTCTTCGCGAGCAAGCTCGCTCCTACAGCGGCAACAAACATCATCATGGGCTGGCCTCCCACAACACTTTTGATTGAATTCCCCGTTTCGCAGACTAGTATCGGTTTCTGGTTTTACTCCGGAAAATAAAAACAATGTCTGAGTCCTCTTATTCGCCACCCCATGGCGACGTAAAACGCCAACAACGCTCGCGCTTCATCCTCATCACCTGCATCTCCCTGATCAGCTTCTTCCCGATCAATATCCTGCTGCCCTCCTTTCCAGCCCTGGCCGCGAAGTTCGACACTTCAACCGCTGAAGTCGCGCTGTCTATCAGCCTGTTCACCCTGGTATTTGCGATTTCCCAGCTGATCGCCGGCCCGCTTTCAGACAAGTTCGGGCGCAAGGAAGTCCTGCTGGGCTGCATTGTGGTTTCCACCCTTGGCTCGATCGGCTGCGCACTGGCGGCCAATTACCCGAGCTTCCTGCTGTTTCGCGCCGTCCAGGCCATCGGCTGTGGTTTTTTCGTACTGGGCCATGCGCTGGTGGAGGACCTGTTTGAAGAGCAGGATCGCGCCCGCATCCGCATCTATTACATGACCCTGAGCGGATCGTTCGTTGCGCTGTCGCCGCTGCTCGGTTCCTGGCTGCAAACCACATTTGATTGGCAGGGCAGCTTCTACGGGTTTGCGGTGATGGCGCTGGGCATGTTTATCCACGCCTGGCTGATATTGCCGTCCAAGGCGGCCAGCCCTGAAAGAGCCCCTGTCTCGATCATCGCCACGCTGAAATCCATCGCCGGGAACCGGGACTTCATCCGCTATTGGTGGATCGCCGCGTTGGTATTCGCCTGTTACTTCGCCTTGATCAGCGTCACGCCGTTGATTTTCATGGATGAGTTGAAGCTGTCTGAATACCAGTACGCGGTGGTGCTGATGGTGTATGGCGTTGCCTATCTGCTGGGCGGCGTTGCAGCGACCGCCCTGCAGAAACATATCTCCCTCACGCGGCAAATCAACCTCGGGCTGGGCCTACTGGGGGTCGCCGGCGTGTTGCTGGCGCTGGTCATTCACTATGAGGCCATGACCACCGTCACCCTGCTGATCCCGATGCTGATCAGCGCCCTGGCCGTGACCCTGGTTCGCCCCGCCGCAATTTCCGCGGCCATGTTGCTGTTCTCCAGCAGCGCCGGCACCGCCGCCTCGGCCGGCAACAGCATCATGTTCATCACCGCCGCCGTCAGCAGCGCCGCGCTCGCCCAAGCCGGAGCCAACTTGCTGATGACCATCGCTATCAGCTTCATCGTGTTCAGCGTCTGGGGCGTGGTGACGAACATTAGAGTCGGACACTAACGCCCTCCCACTGTAGGAGCGAGCTTGCTCGCGAAAAACGTATAGACGACACGGGCCACCTGATAGCGCTGCGTTATCGTTGACGTTCTTCGCAAGCAAGCTCGCTCCTACAGAAAGGCATGACATATTCAGAACCAGTGTTTAAACGCCAATAGACACCGCTGCCTCCTACCGTCTCTCTTCTACCCACACGAAGAGGACGAAGGAATGTCCACCCACCAAAACGCACATCGTCTGCGTACAGGCCGCTATTCAGAATCCGGCCGCATTTACCTGCTCACCGCTGTCACCCATCAACGACAGCTAATCTTCCAGGACTGGCGTATCGGCCGCCTGCTTGTTCGCGAATTCAGAAAGGCTCAGGTTGACGGCGAGGCGACTTCACTTGCCTGGGTCGTGATGCCGGACCATTTCCATTGGCTGGTGGAATTGCACAACGGCGATTTGCCAAGGCTGATGCGAATCACCAAGTCGCGAAGTGCCCACGCCATTAACAAAGCGAGGAGTTGCCACGGGACACTTTGGCAAAAGGGCTACTTTGATCGCGCGTTGCGCCGGGAAGATGACCTGAAAGCAACAGCCCGATACATCGTCGCCAATCCATTAAGAGCAGGGCTGGTTGAGCGTATCGGCGACTATCCGCTCTGGGACGCCATGTGGCTTTAAAATACGCAACCCTGTAGGAGCGAGCTTGCTCGCGAAAAACCAACAGGCGACACGGGCCACCTGATAGCGCTGCGTTATCGTTGACGTTTTTCGCGAGCAAGCTCGCTCCTACAGGTAGACGGTGTAGAATCGGACCTATTCATCGCCAGTCATCCCCCGGCGGGTTTATGAGCTCGAGGCCCAAGCACGCGGCGATCCCGCGACGCGAGTGGCAACTTCCGGACACACGGCCATTTTCTGAGTGTTCCAGACGTCGATAGAAGCTCACTTCCCCTTTAGCACCTGATTAGCCGCCCGGAGTGTTCCATGCCAGATTACCGTTCGAAAACATCCACCCACGGCCGCAACATGGCCGGCGCGCGCGCACTGTGGCGCGCCACGGGGATGAAAGATGACGACTTCAAGAAGCCGATCATCGCGATTGCCAACTCGTTCACCCAGTTCGTACCCGGCCACGTCCACCTCAAGGACCTGGGCCAACTGGTCGCCCGCGAGATCGAACGCGCCGGCGGCGTGGCAAAAGAATTCAACACCATCGCCGTGGATGACGGCATCGCCATGGGCCATGACGGCATGCTGTATTCCCTGCCGAGCCGCGAGATCATCGCCGACTCCGTGGAATACATGGTCAACGCCCACTGCGCCGACGCCATTGTGTGCATCTCCAACTGCGACAAGATCACCCCCGGCATGCTGATGGCCTCCCTGCGCCTGAACATCCCGGTGATCTTCGTTTCCGGCGGCCCGATGGAAGCCGGTAAGACCAAACTCGCCTCCCACGGCCTCGACCTGGTGGACGCCATGGTCATCGCCGCCGATTCCAGCGCTTCTGACGAGAAGGTCGCGGAATATGAGCGCAGCGCCTGCCCTACCTGCGGTTCGTGCTCCGGCATGTTCACCGCCAACTCGATGAACTGCCTGGTGGAAGCCTTAGGGCTCGCCTTGCCAGGCAACGGCTCGACACTGGCCACCCACAGCGACCGCGAGCAACTGTTCCTGCAGGCCGGCCGCACCATCGTCGAGCTGTGCAAGCGCTACTACACCGAGAACGATGAGTCGGTGTTGCCGCGCAACATCGCCAACTTCAAGGCGTTCGAAAACGCCATGACCCTGGACATCGCCATGGGCGGTTCCACCAACACCATCCTGCACTTGCTGGCCGCCGCGCAAGAAGCCGAGATCGACTTCGACCTGAAGGACATCGACCGTCTGTCGCGCCACGTGCCGCAACTGTGCAAAGTCGCGCCGAACATCCAGAAGTACCACATGGAAGACGTGCACCGCGCCGGCGGGATCTTCTCGATCCTGGGCTCCCTGGCCCGTGGCGGCTTGCTGCACACCGACCTGCCGACCGTGCACAGCAAATCCCTGGCTGAAGGCATCGCCAAGTGGGACATCACCCAGACTGACGACGAAGCCGTGCACACCTTCTTCAAGGCAGGCCCGGCCGGTATCCCGACGCAAACCGCGTTCAGCCAGTCGACCCGCTGGGAAACCCTCGACGACGACCGTGAAAACGGCTGCATCCGCAGTGTCGAGCACGCCTACTCGCAAGAAGGTGGCCTGGCCGTGCTGTACGGCAACATCGCCCTCGATGGCTGCGTGGTAAAAACCGCCGGTGTGGATGAGTCGATCCACGTGTTCGAAGGCCGCGCCAAGATCTACGAAAGCCAGGACAGTTCGGTACGCGGCATCCTCGCTGACGAAGTGAAAGAAGGCGACATCGTCATCATCCGCTACGAAGGCCCGAAAGGCGGCCCGGGCATGCAGGAAATGCTCTACCCGACGTCGTACCTGAAATCCAAAGGCCTGGGCAAAGCCTGCGCCTTGCTGACCGACGGCCGCTTCTCGGGCGGCACTTCGGGCCTGTCCATCGGCCACGCGTCACCGGAAGCCGCTGCGGGCGGCGCCATTGGCCTGGTGCAAGATGGCGACAAGGTGCTGATCGACATTCCGAACCGCTCGATCAACCTGTTGATCAGCGACGAAGAACTGGCGGCACGCCGGGTCGAGCAGGACAAGAAAGGCTGGAAGCCGGTGGAGAAGCGTCCGCGCAAAGTCACCACCGCGCTGAAGGCTTACGCCCTGCTGGCCACCAGTGCCGACAAAGGTGCTGTGCGTAACAAGGCGATGCTTGACGGTCTGTAAACCTCGCCCATAAAAATGCCCCGTCACGTGCGGGGCATTTTTTTGCCTGGAGATAATTCCTCAAACAAAGGAGATCAACTGTGGGAGCGGGCTTGCTCGCGAATTGCGGTGTGCCAGTTACTGAATAAGCTAGCTGATCCACCGCCTTCGCGAGCAAGCCCGCTCCCACATTTTTGACCGAGTACATCCGTACTTACTGAATTTCGTCCGGCTTGACGATCACCCAGTTCTTGTCCGCTGTCACCGGCAACCCTTCCTTGGCCTGGGCCGCCGCGTGCTTGGCCATCATGCCGTTGAGCTGGGTCATGTATTTGTCTTTACGGTTGATCCACAGGTGGATGCCGCCCTTGGCCACGTCCACGTCATGAAACAGCATGTAGCCGTCACTGGTTGGCGTGTCGCCACCGACGATCACCGGTTTTTTCCACTCGTCGATATAGGTCAGGATCGCCGCGTGCTTGCCAGCCATCCAGGTGGCTGGGGTCCACAGGTACGGGGTCAGTTCCAGGCCGAGGTTGGCCTTCTCGTCATACTTGCCTGCAGCAATCTGCTTGCGCGCGGTGGTCAGCTCGCCGGTCTTGCGGTCCTTGAGCAAGGTGGTCACGCCGATGACATTCTCGGGTTTAACGTTGTAGCCGTACTTCGGATCGGCCGCGACCATGCGCACCAGTTCCTCGGACGCGGCGGTCATCACGTAGACCTCAATGCCGTTTTCCATCAGCTTGTTGAACAGCTCAGCCTGGCCGGTGAAGACCTTCGGCGGCTGCACTTCCATCTTCTTGACCACGTCACCTTCGTAATAGGTGACCGGCACCGGCTTGCCCGACGCCATCATCTCGTCGACGTAGCCCTTGAGTTCCTTGAGGGTGAAGCCGGAGAAAATCTGCGCGACCCATGGGTAGCAGACCATGTCGTCGACTTCACAGAGGCGGTAGTAGTAACTGAACAGGCTTTCCTTGTGGTCGGCGGTGTCTTTGAACGGGATCAGCTTCAGGGAAGGGTCCATGGTGTCGCGGGTGATCAGGCCCTTGTTTTCCAGGTACGGCAGCAACGACTCTTCAAGGTCGTAGCGGTAACTGGTGTTGTCCATGTCGAATACCGCAAAGTTGACCTTGTTGGCATTGGCGGCAATCATCGTGTCCAGTTGCTTCGCGGCAGCCGCAGGCCAATGTTTCAACTCGGTGGCGGCAAAGGCCTGGCTCGCAAGGCCCAGGCACAGCGCGGCGGCAAACAGTTTCGGCGCTAGCTTCATGTGCGTTTTCTCCCTGAGTGAAAGACATCGACGCTAACAAATCTGTGTGACAGTTATCGCCCGAGCGCGACCGCTTTCGTCGTGATCGCGCCACCCGCGTACGCCTGGGCGCCATTTGCTTATTCCAAAAACGACAGTGACCATTCCATAAAGGTATTAAATCATTATATTTCAAGCTGTTAGCATTTCCGGTTCGCAATCGCAGGCTCACGCGATTGGCTGCCTTCTCAACGGAGCTTCAATGAATCTGCCCCTGATTCTCAACTTACTGGTGTTCGTGGCCCTGTTGCTGGGCCTGGCACAAACCCGTCGAACCAACTGGAGCCTCGCCAAGAAGGTCTTGTTCGCGTTGGTACTCGGCGTGATCTTCGGTGTGGTGCTGCACGCGATCTACGGTGCCGGCAACCCGGTGCTCAAGGCCTCGATCGGCTGGTTCGACCTGGTCGGCAACGGTTACGTGCAGTTGCTGCAAATGATCGTGATCCCGCTGGTGTTCGCCTCGATCCTCAGCGCCGTAGCCCGCCTGCATAACGCGTCGTCCCTGGGCAAGATCAGCTTCCTGACCATCGGTACGCTGCTGTTCACCACGGCGATTGCGGCGCTGATCGGTATCGGCCTGACCAACCTGTTCGGCCTTACCGCCGAAGGCCTGGTGGCCGGCACCCAGGAAATGGCGCGCCTGCAAGTGATCCAGAGTGATTACGCAGGCAAGGTCGCCGACCTGAATATCCCGCAACTGCTGCTGTCGTTCATCCCGCAGAACCCGTTCGCCGACCTGGCCCGGGCCAAGCCGACGTCGATTATCAGTGTGGTGATTTTTGCTGCATTCCTCGGGGTTGCCGCGCTGCAACTGCTCAAGGATGACGTGGCAAAAGGCCAGAAAGTCCTCAACGCCATCGACACCCTGCAAGCCTGGGTGATGCGCCTGGTGCGCCTGGTGATGAAACTGACCCCGTACGGCGTATTGGCGCTGATGACCAAAGTGGTCGCCAGCTCCAACCTGCAAGACATCATCAAGCTCGGCAGTTTTGTGGTGGTGTCGTACCTGGCCCTGGGCCTGATGTTTGTGGTGCACGGCCTGCTGCTGTCCCTGGCCGGGGTCAACCCACTGCGGTTCTTCCGCAAGGTCTGGCCAGTGCTGACGTTTGCCTTCACCAGCCGCTCCAGCGCCGCCAGCATCCCGCTGAGCATTGAAGCGCAGACCCGTCGCCTGGGGATTCCGCAGTCCATCGCCGGCTTTGCCGCCTCGTTTGGCGCGACGATTGGCCAGAACGGTTGCGCGGGCCTTTATCCGGCGATGCTGGCAGTGATGGTTGCGCCGACAGTGGGCATCAACCCGCTGGACCCGCTGTGGATCGCAACACTGGTGGCGATTGTCACCTTGAGTTCCGCCGGTGTGGCGGGCGTGGGCGGCGGTGCGACGTTTGCCGCGCTGATCGTGCTGCCGGCGATGGGCTTGCCGGTGTCACTGGTGGCGTTGCTGATTTCGGTTGAGCCGCTGATCGACATGGGCCGTACGGCGTTGAACGTGAACGGTTCGATGACGGCCGGGGCGATTACCAGCCAAATCATGCAGCAGACGGATAAAGAGTTGTTGAATGCGGATGAGCATGCGGAGTTGGCGCAGGCTTAACGGCTGAACTTTGTGGCGAGGGAGCTTGCTCCCGCTGGGCTGCGCAGCAGCCCCAAAGCAGGCGACCGAGTTTTCTGAGAGATTGAGGGATCAGCTTTCAGGGCCGCTTCGCAGCCCAGCGGGAGCAAGCTCCCTCGCCACAGCGAGCTCCCTCGCCACATGAATTTTAGGCTTTTTCCCAAACCTCAAAGTTATACGCCGGCTTATCACCCTCAGCCGCATTCTCGACATTCGACACCAGCTTCCACTGGTTCAAATCAAACTCGGGAAACCACGCATCCCCGTCCGGGCTCAACGCCACCCGCGTCAAATACAGGCGATCCGCCTGCTCCAGCCCCTGGGCATACAACTGCGCGCCGCCGATCAGCATCAGCTCATCCACGCCCTGCGCCTTGGCCCATTGCTCAGCCCGCTCCACTGCCGCTTCGAGGGACGGAAAAACTTCCGCACCTTCCAGCGCCAAGTCGGTCTGACGGCTGACCACAATGTTCAACCGGCCCGGCAACGGTCGACCCAGGGAATCCCAGGTCTTGCGCCCCATGATGATCGGCTTGCCCAAGGTGGTGGCCTTGAAATATTTGAAATCCCCCGGCAAATGCCAGGGCATGCTGTTGTCGACGCCGATCACACGGTTTTCACCGAGGGCTGCGATCAGGCTTAAAGGGAGAGTTTTTTTCATGGCGACGAGAATACCAGAGGCGCGCGCGGCATACCCCAACCGGCGTTCCAGCGGTTATGCTCCAACCTCACTGGCTCAACAGGACGGCGCGTGACAGCTCTGAATCCCCTGCAAACACTCTGGCTGACCGAAACCGTGCGCTTGCGCGAGGAACACGCCGGCGCCCTGGAAGACCAGGAAGCCAATCGCCTGGCCCGCAGCAGCGGCGGTGACTTGCCGACGCGCATTCAAAACCGCGCGCTGTGGCTGGCTGAACGCGATGGCCTGACCGCCGCCCTGACCCGCTGGCTGCAAGGTGCACGCCTGGCGCTGATCCTGCTGGCGGTGGTTGCTATCGTCAGCGGTGCCGGCCTGGCCTTTGCCGCGCTGGGCAACGGGCTGGCGCCGGTCAATGTGTTCTGGGCCCTGGGCAGCTTGCTGGGTTTGAACCTGATCCTGCTGTTGAGCTGGGCCCTGGGCCTGTTGTTTGCCGGTGAACACGGCGCGAGCCTCGGCCGCCTGTGGTTATGGCTCAGCGAAAAACTCGCCCGCGACGCCAAGGCCGCGCAACTGGCGCCCGCCCTGCTGCTGTTGCTGCAACGGCGCAAACTCAATCGCTGGGCCGTCGGTGTGCTGGTCAACAGCTTGTGGCTGCTGGCCCTGCTCAGCGCCCTGGTGATCCTGCTGACGCTCTTGGCCACCCGGCGCTACGGTTTTGTGTGGGAAACCACCATCCTGCGGGCCGATACCTTTGTCGCCGTGACCCAAACCCTCGGCGCCCTGCCCGCCTTGCTCGGCTTCAATGTGCCCACCGTCGAGATGATCCGCGCCAGCGGCGATGCCGCCCTGAATATCGAAAGCGCCCGCCAGGCCTGGGCCGCTTGGCTGGTGGGCGTGCTGCTGGTTTACGGCATCCTGCCGCGCCTGATCCTCGCGCTGCTGTGCCTGTGGCGCTGGAAACGCGGGCGCGCCGCCTTGAGCCTCGACCTTAACCTGCCCGGCTACAGCCAACTGCGTGAGCGGCTGATGCCCAGCAGCGAACGGCTTGGGGTCAACGATGCAGCGCCCGAACAGTTGCACAACGTGACCGGCGGCGTCAGCGAATTGGAAAGCGACGGCGCCCTGCTGGTGGCCATTGAACTCGATGACCAACGCACCTGGCCTCCGAAGCTCCCGGCCAGCGTCAAGGACGCCGGCATCCTCGACAGCCGTGAATCCCGCAACAAGCTGCTGGAGCAACTCACCCGCTTCCCGCCCGCACGCCTGGCCATCGCCTGCGACCCACGGCGCTCGCCGGATCGTGGCAGCCTCGCGCTGATTGCCGAACTGGCCCGCAGCGCCACCGCCACCCGCGTCTGGCTGCTGCAAGCGCCGGCGGGCCAGGCGCTGGACGCGGAACGTTTGGGTGATTGGCATACAGCATTGCAGCAGTTGCAGATCCCGTTCGCTGATTGCGCGCCGCTCACTTGGCTGGAGACCGGTCATGACTAAGCCCCTGAAACTCGCCGTGGTCGGCCACACCAACGTCGGCAAGACCTCGTTGCTGCGCACCCTCACGCGAGACGTCGGCTTCGGAGAAGTCTCCCATCGGCCCAGCACCACCCGGCATGTCGAAGGTGCTCGGCTGTCGGTAGACGGCGAAGCCTTGCTGGAGCTGTACGACACGCCCGGCCTGGAAGATGCCATCGCCCTGCTCGATTACCTCGAGCGCCTGGACCGCCCCGGCGAACGCCTCGACGGCCCGGCACGGCTGGCGCGTTTTCTGGAAGGCAGCGAGGCCCGGCAACGCTTCGAACAGGAAGCCAAGGTGCTGCGCCAACTGCTGGCCTCGGATGCCGGGCTGTATGTGATAGATGCCAGGGAGCCGGTGCTGGCCAAGTACCGCGATGAGCTGCAAGTGCTGGCCAGCTGTGGCAAGCCGTTGCTGCCGGTGCTCAATTTTGTCAGCAGCGCCGACCACCGCGAGCCGGACTGGCGCGAAGCCCTCGCCCGCCTCGGCCTGCACGCACTGGTGCGTTTCGACAGCGTCGCGCCACCGGAAGACGGCGAGCGCCGCCTCTATGAAAGCCTCGCCCTGCTGCTGGAAAATTCCCGTGGGCAACTGGAGCGGCTGATCCTCGATCAGGAAGCCCAGCGCCAGGCTCGCCAGCAAAGTGCTGCACGGCTGATCGCCGAACTGCTGGTCGACTGCGCCGCCTGCCGCCGCAGCGTGGTCAGCGAAGCCGAGGTAGAACAGCAAGCCATCAGCGAACTGCGCAAAGCCGTGCGCCAGCGCGAACAGCGTTGCGTGGAGGCCTTGCTCAAGCTGTTCGGCTTCCGCCCGCAAGACGCCGCCGCCAGCGATTTACCGCTGCTGGACGGGCGTTGGGGCGATGACCTGTTCAACCCCGAAACCCTCAAGCAACTGGGCGTGCGGGTCGGTGGCGGTATCGCAGCCGGCGCGGCCGCCGGTGCGGGTGTGGATCTACTCGTAGGCGGCCTGACCCTCGGCGCCGCCGCGCTCGCCGGAGCCATCGCGGGAGGCGCACTGCAAACGGCTCGCAGTTATGGCAGCCGCCTGCTGGGCAAGATCAAGGGCCAGCGCGAGCTGACCGTCGACGACAGCGTGCTGCGCCTGTTGGCCCTGCGCCAGCGGCAACTGCTCAAGGCCCTTAACCTGCGGGGTCACGCGGCGATCCACAGCATCAAGGTCGACACACCCCAGGACAAGACCTGGCGCGAAGGCAAGCTGCCGGAAGCCCTGAACAAGGCCCGTGCCCACCCGCAATGGTCGTCCCTTAACCCGCACCCCAAGTTGAGCCAGGCCGAGCGCCAGGAACAGATCGAAGCCCTGGCCCAGCGCCTGGACGAGACCTAAGCCGCCAACAGTTGCCGCGCCTTGGACTTCAGCACTTCAAGGTCCAGCACCGGCACATGCATTTCCTTGGCCTGTTCATCCCAGTGGCGCATGCGCAGGCTGACGGCGCACAGCGGATCCTGCTCAAACGCCCGTGCTTGCTCGGCTGTCATCACGCCACCCTGGTAACCCAAGGTACGGCGGCTGGCTTCGCTCAAGCGTGCGTAGTAATCCGGCTGGCTGAAGGTCAGGTAACGCTTGGCCTGCACGTGGTACTCCACCAGTTTGGCCATACGCTCGCTGAAGCCTGCGCGGCGCAGATAATCGGCGCCCAGCCGTTCATGGCTGACCACGCCATAGCCGCCCATGTTCTCGCCACCTTGGCCGCAAATATGCCCGATATCGTGGAAGAACGCCGCCAGCACCACTTCATCATCGAAGCCCTCAGCCATGGCCAACTGCGCAGCCTGGGACATGTGCTCGATCTGCGAGACCGGTTCGCCGATGTAGTCAGCGGTGCCGTGTAGTTCATACAGGCCGAAGACCTCGGCGATTGCCTGTTCAGTGTTCATCAAGCACTCCCCCACAGCTCTGTGATATTGCGCTCGGCCATCGCCGGCCCGACGCTCATGCCCACGCCGGTGTGCATCAGCGCCGCGCTCACCCCCGGTGCCGCCCGCAGGAACGAAAACGGCCCTGGGCCACGGGAACCATAGACACCCTGCCAGCGTTCCACCACCTGGATCTTGCAGCCCAGCGTCTCTTCGGCCAACTCGATCATCCAGGTGTCCACCTGCTCAGCGTTGAACGGTGAAGGGTCGCTGCCGTAATGGTGGGAATCACCGATGATCAGCTCGCCATAAGGCGTTGGGCTGATCAGCAGATGAATGCCGTTTTCGTGCAGATGCGGTACATCCCGCAGGATTTCGGCCTGCACCGGCGCGGCTTCCGGCAAATCAGCGAAGGCGCCGTAGTGGACGCAGCTCAGACCGGTCAGCAGCGCGTGTTGCAGGTTCAATTCCACCGCAGGCCGGGCGCGCAGCATTTGCAGGCGGCAGATTTGCGGGTTGAGCTCGGCGATCTGCTCGGCCAGCAGCGTCTGGTAGTCGTGGCCGGAGCAGACAATGATCTGCTCGCCGCGAAAGGAACCGGCAGTGGTGTGCACCTGCCCGGGTTCGATGTCGCGGACCAGAGTGGAGAAGTGAAACTCCACGTTGAGTTCGCGGCTCAGGTAGTTGATCAGCGCCGGGATGGCTTCGCGGGAATACAGTTGCTGATCGTCCAGCCCGTGAAGCGCGGCGCGGTGATGCTTGAACTGGCCGCCGTAAAGGTCGTGCAGGTCGGCACCTTGCAGCAACTCGACGCGATAACCGTGCTCCTTGGCGCGACCGGCACAGAAAGCTTCAAGCAAGTGCTCTTCGGCCTCGGTACGGGCGAACAGGTAGGAGCCGTTGCGTTTGAGCTGGATACCGGCGAGCTTTGCCCACTGGCCCCAGATCTCGCGGCTTTCCCGCGCCAGGTCGAGCATCGGCCCGGGCGGCTGGCCGGTGACCAGTGCCTGGCCGAAGTTGCGCACGGAAGCGCCCAATGGAGTGGCGCTGCGCTCGAAGACCTTGACCTTGAGGCCGCGTTTGGCGGCCGCGTAGGCGTGGGAAAGGCCG
The DNA here is from genome assembly GCF_011765255.1 of Pseudomonas sp. AN3A02. Lineage (NCBI taxonomy): Bacteria > Pseudomonadati > Pseudomonadota > Gammaproteobacteria > Pseudomonadales > Pseudomonadaceae > Pseudomonas > Pseudomonas sp. AN3A02. The sequence goes on along the minus strand of NZ_JAARNI010000003.1, from coordinate 295,609 downwards.
AGGATGCCGGCGCCGATGATCAGCAGTTGTGTCATGAAGTGATGTCCTGAATTCGAGACCGCCTTCGCGAGCAAGCCCGCTCCCACATTTTGATTTGTGAACACATTCAAAATGTGGGAGCGGGCTTGCTCGCGAAGAGGCCATCAGCCCAACCCGAAAAATTACTGACCCGCCACCTTTTCCGACTTGCCGTCATAGCGCTTGCGCCATTCGGTCAGGATGCTGTCGCGGTTTTTCGACGCCCAGGCGAAGTCGTTCTTGATCAGCCGCTGCTCATAGTCAGCCGGCAATTCGGTCTGCGGTTTGGCGATGCCCGGCTGGGCCAGTACCGCGAAGTTTTCCTTGTACAGCTCCATCGCCGCCGGGCTGGCGGAGAAGTCGGCGAGTTTCTGTGCCGCGTCCGCGTGGGCAGTGCCTTTGATCACGGCAGTCGCTTCGATGTCCCAGCCCAGGCCTTCTTTCGGCAGGATGATGTCCAGCGGTGCACCCTGGCGCTTCAGTTGAACGGCCGGGTATTCAAACGAAATGCCGATCGGGAACTCACCCGAGGCCGCCAGCTTGCACGGCTTGGAACCGGAGTGAACGTACTGGCCGATGTTCTGGTGCAGGTCGTCCATGTACTGCCAGCCCTGCTTCTCGCCGAAGGTCTGCAGCCAGGCGCTCACATCCAGGAAACCGGTGCCGGACGAGGCCGGATTGGGCATCACGATCTTGCCTTTGTACTCAGGCTTGGTCAGGTCTTGCCAGCTCAGCGGCTTGCTCAGGCCCTGCTTTTCGGCTTCAACGGTGTTGAAGCAGATAGTCGCAGCCCACACGTCCATGCCGACCCAGGCCGGCGGATTGGCGGCGTCGCGGTAGTTCGCACCGATCTTGCCCAGGTCCTTGGGTGCGTAGTTTTGCAGCATGCCCTGCTGGTCGAGGATCGCCAGGCTGGAAGCCGCCAGGCCCCAGACCACGTCAGCCTGCGGGCGGGATTTTTCGGCCAGCAGCTTGGCGGTGATGATGCCGGTGGAATCGCGTACCCATTTGATATCGATGTCCGGGTTAGCCTTTTCGAAGGCCTGTTTGTAAGTCTTCAATTGCTCGGCTTCGAGGGCCGTGTACACGGTCAACTCGGTCTTGGCGGCAAAGGCATTCAGGCTGAACGCAGTGAGCACAGCAGCGGCTAACGCCAGGGGCTTGAACATGGTGCAGTTCCTTTATGGATGATTTATTGACCGGGCGCGGTTTGGCGCCAGGCCTGGGAGCGGCGCAACAAGCCGCGTGAGGCCCACGCCAGCAGCAAGGACACGCCCGCCGAGGTGAACAGAATCAGGGTCGACATGGCCGCCGCGCCGCCGACGTTGCCGGCGTCGTCCATGTTCAATACGGCGACTGCCGCGAGGATGGTGTCGGGGCTGTAGAGGAAGATCGCGGCGGAGACGGTGGTCATCGCCGAGACGAACAGGTAGCGCACGATGTCCAGCAGCGCCGGCAGGCAGATCGGCACGGTGACCCGCAGGTAATGCCGGTACAGCGGCGCCTTGAGGGACAGCGCGGCGGCTTCGAACTCGGCGTCCAACTGGCGCAGGGCCGTGGTGGCGGTCATTTGTGCGGTGGTCAAATAGTGAGCAATGGTGCACACCACCAGCAGCGTCATGGTGCCGTAGAGCACATGCAGCGGGTTGCCGTTGAGGTTGAAAAAGAACACGTAGCCCAGGCCCAGCACCAACCCCGGCACCGCCATCGGCACGAAGCTGAGCATGCGCAACGCCAGGTTCAGGCCCTTCTGGCCCTTGGTCTTTTCCATCAGGTAGGCGCCGGTAAAGATCAGCACGCTGCCGATCAATGCAGTGCACAGGGCCATGGTGATGCTGTTGCGGTAGGCCAGCCAACCGCCGCCGGCCGTGTCCTCGAACTGGTAATGGGCCAGGGACAGCGACAGGTTATAGGGCCAGAATTTCACCAGCGACGAGTAGACCGCCATGCCAAACACCAGCAACAGGATCGCGCAGATCAGCAGGACGATGGCCAGGTAGCAGCCATCCCGCAGCTTCGACGGTGCCGGCTGGAACACTTGGGCGCGGCCGCTCATGGAGTCGCCATGACGGCGGCGCAGCCAGGCGTCGACGCCGAAGCTGAAGAGTGCCGGCAGCAGCAGGACCATGCCGATCAAGGCGCCCCGGCCGAATTGTTGCTGCCCGACCACGGCTTTGTAGGCTTCCAGGGCCAGTACTTGATAGTCGCCACCGACTACCACGGGCACGCCGAAGTCAGTGATGGTCAAGGTGAACACCAGGCAAAATGCAGCGAAGACAGCCTGACGCGTCGCCGGCCAGGTGATGCTGCGGAACGCCCGGGCGGGACTCGCGCCCATGCTCGATGCGGCGTCAAACAATCGTGCGTCCGCCAGGGAAAGCGCTGACAACAGGATCATCAGGGCATGGGGAAAGGTGTAGATCACTTCACCGAGGACGATGCCCCAGAAGCCATAGATGTTGTCCGACAGCAGCCCGCGCAGCATGCCCTGGTTACCGAACAGGTAGACCAGCGCAATCCCGGGCAGCATCGACGGCGCCATCAATGGCAGCAGCGACATGCCGCGCCAGATCGCCTTGCCGGGAATCAGCGTGCGTTGCAAAGCGTAGGCAAACAGGTAAGCCAGCGGTACGACGATGGCCGCCACACTGAGGGAAACCTTCAGGCTGTTACCCAGCAACCAGTGGAAGTTATCGCTGGTGACCAGTTCCCGCGCAGCCACCAGGCCACCGCCCTGCCCGGCTTCACTGCTGAAGCCGCGCCAGAAGATGGCCAGCAGCGGCAGCAGTACCGCGACGCCCAGCAAACACAGCCAGAGCAGCTTGCCGCCGATAACAAAAATACGGTCGCCGACTTCGGCACGGGAAACCTGACGAGCCACGTTACCGGGTATCGGCAGAGTTATATCGCGGGCCATCTCAGGCAAACACCTGCAGGCTGCGCGGGGGCAGCGCGACCCAGATGTCCTGGGCGCCGAGGCGTGGCATGGCTTCCGGGGCCAGTTCGGCCAGCAGCGGATGGCCGGGCAGTTGGTCCAGCTCAAAGCTCATGCGGCAGCGGTTGCCGAGGAAGGTGATCTCGCGGACCTTGGCCGGGAACAGGTTTTCTTCATGCACCGGCGGGTTGACGTTGATGGCTTCCGGGCGGCAGAACAGGCGACCCGATTTTGCGGCACCCGAGTTTTCCGCAAGACGCATGTTCATCCCGCCGACCTGGGCGTGGCTGTCGCTGTTGCGGCTGAACGGCAGCCAGTTGCCCTGGCCGACGAACTCGGCCACGAACGGCGTGGCCGGGCGATCGTAGATTTCCTGGGGCGTGGCGTACTGCTCGACCTTGCCGTTGTTCATCACGGCAATGCGGTCGGCCATCAGCATGGCCTCGTCCTGGTTGTGGGTGACCATCAGGGTGGTAATGCCCAGGCGGCGTTGCAGTTGGCGAAGCTCGGTGCACAGATGCTCGCGTACCCGGGCGTCGAGGGCCGACATGGGTTCGTCCAGCAACAACAAGGACGGCGCCGGTGCCAGGGCGCGGGCCAGGGCGACGCGCTGTTGTTGGCCGCCGGAGAGTTGACCGGGGAATTTCTTTTCACTGCCCACCAGGCCTACGAGTTCCAGCATCTGCCCGACGCGCTTGCGCACCTCATCGCGGCCACTGCCAGTGAGGCCGTAGCCGATGTTCGCTTCGACGGTGAGATTGGGAAACAGCGCGTAGGACTGGAACAGAATGCCGTAGTCCCGTGCCTGGGGTGCCAGTAGGGAAACGTCGCGGTCGCCGAGGTACAACTCGCCGCTGTCCTGGCGTTCAAGGCCCGCGATGCAGCGCAGCAAGGTGGTCTTGCCGCAGCCTGACGGGCCCAGCAGGCACACCAGTTCGCCGGCGGCGACATCCAGGGACACGTTATCCAACGCGGTAAAGGCGCCGAAGCGTTTCTGCACACCGCGCACCTTCATTGGCGCGCCGGGGCGGGTCTGTGCTGTGTTCATGGAGGCACCTCATCAAACTGATGAAGGTCATCCTATGCAGGCAATGCGTCCCTCTTGTGGCAGAAAGGCAAAACGTGGCGATAGTGGTATTGGTGGATTTGGGTAAGGTTTACCCCGTATCTAAAGCCTAGCGCTTGTGGCGAGGGGGCTTGTCCCCCGTTGGACTGCGCAGCAGTCCTAAACCCTGCTGGCGCGATCTGCCAGGAAAAATGCAGTGACCTTATTGGGGCTGCTTCGCAGCCCAACGGGGGACAAGCCCCCTCGCCACAAAAGCCCGCTCGCCATGGAAGCAAGTTAGCCTGCCGGAGACATTTCCTGCGCCAACCCCAGGAAAGCCGCCGGCAATCGGGCACCCTTTCTCTCTTTAAGACAGTACAAATATTCGGGAATCTGCGGGGCATTCTCGATGGTCAGCACACGCAGTTGCGGATCGTGGGGCACTTCCTGCCGGGCGATGATGCTGATGCCGATGTTACGCAACACCGCCTCACGGATCGATTCCCGACTGCCGATCTCCAGCAACGGCCCGTAACTCACACCGGCGCCCTGCAGCATCTCCTCGGTTAACCGACGGGTGGTGGAGCCCGGCTCGCGCATCAGCAAGGTGTGCCCGGCCAGCGCGGTCAACGGCACATGGTCGAGCACTGCCAGCGGATGATTGCGATGCACCGCCAGCACCAGCGGGTCCATGCCCAGTACCCGCCGGATCAGGCGCGGGTCTTCAAGCAACTGGGATGAAGCAGCGACGTCGACGCGGTAGTCATCCAGCGCTTCCAGCACCTGCTGGGAGTTGCCGATTTCCACCGAAACCTCAACCTGCGGCAGCCGCTCACGGAAGGTTTTGACCAGGTCGAGAATGTAATAAGGCGCCGTCGCGGCAATCCTCAACGCGCCTTGCACCTGGCCGCTGTTACGCAGGAAAAACTCGATGTCCGCTTCCTGCTGCAACAGCGCCTTGACCATCGGCAACAGCCGCGCGCCTTCGTCGCTGACGGTCAGGCGGCGCCCGCCACGGTAGAACAACTCCACCGAGTACTGGCTTTCCAGGTGACGAATCTGGGTGGTCACCGTGGGCTGGCTCAGCCCGAGCTTTTTCGCCGCCTGGGTAATACTGCCCAGGCGGGCGACCATGTAAAACGCCTTCAGCTCGGCACTCAGCACACCACCCTCTCATCGACTATTTGCGCAACAGGCGCAGACCATTGAACACCACCAGCAGGCTCACGCCCATGTCGGCGAACACTGCCATCCACATGGTGGCCATCCCAAGGAAGGTCACCGCCAGGAAGATCGCCTTGATCACCAAGGCCAGGGCAATGTTCTGCTTGAGGATACTCGACGTGCGCCGCGACAGTTGAATGAATGCCGGAATCTTGCGCAGGTCGTCGTCCATCAGCGCCACGTCGGCGGTCTCGATGGCGGTGTCGGTACCGGCGGCGGCCATGGCAAACCCGATCTCGGAACGGGCCAGCGCCGGGGCGTCGTTGATGCCGTCGCCAACCATGCCCACCCGGTGGCCCTTGGCGTAGAGCGCTTCGATGGCTTGCAGTTTGTCGGTGGGCAACAGGTCGCCCTGGGCCTGGTCGATGCCGACCTGATCGGCGATTGCCTTGGCGGTGTGGGTGTTGTCGCCGGTGAGCATCAGGGTCTTGATGCCCAGATCATGCAACTGCTGGATGGCCTCGCGGCTGGTGTCTTTCACGGTGTCGGCCACGGCGAACAGCGCCAATGGGCCGGACTTGTCCAGCAGCAGGACCACGGACTTGCCTTGTTTTTCCAGGGCGAAGAGTTTTTCTTCAAGGGCCGGCGAGCACAGGTTCAGCTCTTCCACCAGACGGTGATTGCCCAGGTAATAGACTTCACCATTGATTTCACCACGTACGCCGCGACCCGCCAGGGCTTCGAAGTTATCCACAGTGTGAACGGTAAGATTCTTATCCACAGCTGCGTTGGCGATGGCCAGGGACACCGGGTGATCGGAGCGCCCGGCCAAGCTCGCGGCCAGGGCCGGCGCGCTGTCTTCCATGTTCGGGAACAGCGACAGGTAATCGGTTTGCACCGGTTTGCCGTGGGTGATGGTGCCGGTCTTGTCCAGGGCCAGGTAGTCGAGCTTGTAACCGCCCTCCAGGTACACGCCACCCTTGATCAGGATGCCTTTGCGCGCTGCGGCGGCCAGGCCGCTGACGATGGTCACCGGGGTGGAAATCACCAGCGCACAAGGGCAGGCGACGACCAGCAATACCAGCGCACGGTAGATCCAATCAAACCACGCGCCTGCCATGAACAGCGGCGGAATCAGCGCCACGCCCAAGGCAAAGATAAACACCGCCGGGGTGTAGACCTTGGCGAAGGTGTCGACAAAACGCTGGGTTGGCGCACGGGCGCCTTGGGCCTGTTCCACGGCGTGGATGATCCGCGCCAGGGTCGAGTTGTTGGCGGCGGCGGTGACTTTGTATTCCAGGGAGCCGGCCTGGTTGATGGTGCCAGCGAAGACTTTGTCGCCCAGGGTCTTTTCAATCGGCAGGCTTTCACCGGTAATCGGCGCCTGGTCGATGGTGGACTGGCCGGAGGTGACTTCACCGTCGAGACCAATGCGCTCGCCGGGGCGAACCCGCACGATGGCGCCCAGTTCGATGACTTTGACATCCTGTTCAACCCAACTGCCGTCGGCCTGACGAACCGTGGCCTGTTCCGGGGTCATCTGCATCAAGCCACTGATGGCATTGCGAGCACGGTCGAGGGACTTGGCTTCGATCAGTTCGGCCACGGTGAACAGGAACATCACCATCGCGGCTTCAGGCCACTGGCCGATCAGGATCGCGCCGGTGACGGCGATGCTCATCAGGGCGTTGATGTTCAGGTTGAGGTTTTTCAGGGCAATCCAGCCCTTTTTGTAGGTGGTGAGGCCGCCGCTGAAGATCGAGATCAGCGCGACCAGGGCGATCACCCACGTCGGGGCTGCGTTGGTGAAGTGCAGCACTTCGGCGCCTAACGCACCAACGCCAGACAGGGCCAGCGGCCACCAGTGCTTCTTCGCCGGCGGTTCCGCCGGGGCGACGCCCTCTTCGATGGGATCCGCCTGCATGCCCAAGGACTTGATGGCGTCGATGATCGGCGCGGTAGTCGGCAAGTCGTGGGTCACGCCGAGGATGCGGTTGATCAGGTTGAATTCCAGTTGCTGCACACCGGCGAGCTTGCCCAGTTTGTTCTGGATCAGCGTCTGCTCGGTGGGGCAGTCCATGGCTTCAATGCGGAAGGTGCTCAGCCGCGAGCCCGCCGTCGGGGCTTCAGTCAGCTTCACCAGCGCAGGCGCCGCTTTGCTGGAACAGCAGGAATCGCCATGGCTGCCATGGTCGTGCTTCTGTACAGGTTTCAGCTTGGGGCCGTGATCGTGCGCGTGGTCATGATCATGGTCGTGCTTGTGCGGGGTGTGGATGGAGTCGCTCATTCTGTCGCGTCCGTAAAGGTGCCTGTTGCCAAGTAAAGACCCTGTAGCCACTATAGGGTCAAGCACCCTTTTGGAGATTGCTGCGATGAAGATCGGCGAATTGGCAAAATTGACGGATTGCCAGGTGGAAACCATCCGTTATTACGAGAAGGAAGGCCTGCTGCCGCCGCCTGCGCGCAGTGACGGAAACTACCGCCTGTACACCCAGGCGCACACCGAACGGCTGGTGTTTATCCGCAACTGCCGCAGCCTGGACATGACCCTTGAGGAAATTCGCAGCCTGCTGGGCCTGCGGGACAGTCCTCAGGATCAGTGCGAAAGCGTGAATGCATTGATTGACGAGCACATCCACCACGTGAAAGCGCGGATCGACGGGCTGCTGGCGTTGCAGGAACAGTTGCTCGACCTGCGCCAACGCTGCGGCGGCGGGCCGGATCTGGACCAGTGCGGGATTTTGCAGCGGCTGGAAGTCAGCGGGAGTGTCGCGGCCAGCGAGGCTGAGCCCTCACATGTGGGCAGAAGCCACGGCCATTGAATGTGTACACAGAACAAATGTGGGAGCGGGCTTGCTCGCGAAAGCGGAGTGTCAGCCACTGAATGTGTTTCTGATACACCGTATTCGCGAGCAAGCCCCCTCCCACATTTAGACCGAGACCGCCTTTAAATGGCTACGTCGGCCTTGATGCTCGGGTCGGCGTCGTAGCCCACGATTTCAAAGTCTTCGAATTTGTAATCGTAGATCGACTCGGGTTTGCGCTTGATCACCAGTTCCGGCAGCTTCTTCGGCGTGCGCGCCAGCTGGGTCTGGATCTGTTCCATATGGTTGCTGTAGGCATGGGTGTCGCCCGTGGTGACGATGATCTCGTGAGGGATCAGGTCGCACTGTTGGGCCAGCATATGGGTGAGCAACGCCAGGGCCGCGGTGTTGTACGGCAGACCGAGGAATACATCGGAGCTGCGGATGTACAACTGCATCGACAGGTGACCGTCATGCACAAAAGCCTGGTACAGCAGGTGGCAAGGCGGCAGCGCTTGCTTGCCGTCGCGGGCGTTTTGCTGGGGGCTTTTGGTCTCGTCCGGCAGGTACTCGACGTTCCAGCCGTGGAACAGGATGCGGCGGCTGTTGGGGTTGGTCTTCAGCGTCTCGACCATGTAGTCGATCTGGTTGATCTTGCCGCCGTCCTTGGTTGGCCAGGCGGTCCACTGCTCGCCGTACACCGGGCCCAGGTCGCCGTCTTCGGTGGCCCATTCGTCCCAGATTTTTACGCCATTCTCGTTCAACCACTTGATGTTGGTGTTGCCACTCAGCATCCAGATCAATTCGTTGGCGATGCTTTTGAAGTGAAGCTTCTTGGTGGTCAGCAGCGGGAAGCCGTCGGCCAAGCTATGCCGAAACTGACGGGCAAACACCGCCTTGGTGCCGGTGCCGGTGCGATCGCCCTTGGTCAGGCCATTGGTCACGACATCGTTCAGTAGTTCGAGATATTGCTTCATGTCTATACCTGTTTCGTTGAAGCCGGGACCCTCGGGCCCCGGCGTTCGAATTTAAAGCGCGGTGTTCTTGATGCCTTGCGGGCGATTGTAAGCCCACCACAGCAGACCCAGGCCGGCGATGATCATCGGCAGGCTGAGAATCTGACCCATGGTCAACCAGCCCCACGCCAGGTAGCCCAGCTGCGCATCCGGCACCCGCACGAACTCGACGATAAAGCGGAAGATCCCGTAGAACAGCGCGAACATGCCCGACACGGCCATGGTTGGGCGTGGCTTGCGCGAGAAGATATAGAGGATCAGGAACAGCGCCACACCTTCCAGGGCAAACTGGTACAGCTGCGACGGGTGACGCGGCAACTGCGCCGGGTCGCTGAACGGCGGGAACACCATGGCCCACGGCACGTCAGTCGGCTTGCCCCACAATTCGGCATTGATGAAGTTACCGATACGCCCGGCACCCAGGCCAATCGGCACGAACGGCGCGACGAAGTCCATCAGCTGGAAGAACGACTTGCCGTTACGCCGGCCAAACCACCAGGCAGCGATCATCACGCCCACAAACCCGCCGTGGAACGCCATGCCGCCCTTCCACACCTCGAAGATCAGCGTCGGGTTGGCGATGTAGGCTGACAGGTCGTAGAACAGCACATACCCCAGGCGTCCGCCGACGATGACCCCCATCGACATCCAGAACACCATGTCGGAGAGCTTCTCCTTGGTCCAGGTCGGGTCGAAACGGTTCAGGCGCCGGGAAGCCAGCAGCCAGGCACCGCCGATGCCGATCAGGTACATCAACCCGTACCAATGGATTTGCAGCGGACCGATGGCCAAGGCCACCGGGTTGATCTGCGGGTAAGGCAGCATTGCGACTCCTCGTTAAATCAATAGTCATGGCGCATCGGACCATGCCGTTGCGCGATTAAGCCTGCGTTACAACAAAAAATTCAAACCTACGCAAAACAGCAAGCCGGCGAACAGCCGCTTGAGCAAGCGCGGCGACAACCGATGCGCCAGGCGCGCGCCGAAACGGGCCGCCACCATGCTGGTCAGGGCAATGCCCAGCAGCGCCGGCAAATACACAAAGCCGAGACTATGCTCGGGCAGCAGCGGGTCATGCCAGCCCAGAATCATGAAACTTAATGCACTGGCCAGGGCGATCGGCAAGCCGCAAGCCGACGAAGTGGCCACCGCCTGCTGCATCGGCACGCTGCGCCAGGTCAGGAACGGCACGGTCAACGAACCACCACCGGTGCCGAAAATCGCCGACGACCAGCCGATCACGCCGCCGGCCAAGGTCAGGCCGAGCTTGCCCGGCACCTGGCGGCTGGACTTGGGCTTGAGCTCCAGGGTCATCTGCACAGCGATCACCAGGGCGAACACACCGATGATCTTCTGCAAATGCGGCCCGGAAATCGCCTCGGCAGTCAGCGCACCGAAGCCTGCACCCAGCAGAATGCCCACGGCCATCCACACAAAGATCGGCCAGCGCACGGCTCCCCGGCGGTGATGCTCGCGCACCGCGTTGACCGAGGTGAAGATAATAGACGCCAGGGACGTGCCGACAGCGAGGTGGGTCAACACCGAGGGATCGAAGCCCTGCAAGGTGAAACTGAACACCAGCACCGGCACGATAATGATCCCGCCGCCCACGCCAAACAGCCCGGCGAGCATGCCCGCACAGGAACCCAGCAGCAAATACAGCAGAAATTCCATGGGAGCCCCCGAAAACAGACCGGCATGTTAACGGATGCAAAGCACAGGGTTCTATGGGTAGAGTGGGCAAAACACAAAGGGATCGCCTTATGTGCCTGATTGTTTTTGCCTGGCGGCCGGGCCACGCCCAGCCGCTGATCGTCGCGGCCAACCGTGATGAGTTCTATGCCCGGCCCAGTCTGCCGTTGGCCCAGTGGCTGGATGCGCCCCATGTTTACGCCGGGCGCGATCAGGAAGCCGGCGGGACCTGGCTGGGGGTCGGGGCGGATGGGCGCTTTGCGGCGCTGACCAATATCCGTGACCCGCACCAGCCGCCGGCGCGCAAGTCGCGGGGCGAATTGGTGGCGCGGTTTCTCAGCGGTTCGCTGCTGATTGACGATTACTTGGCCGACGTTAACGGCAGATCGATTGAATATGCCGGGTTTAACCTGTTGGTGGGGACGCGGGACGAATTGTGGCATTACAACGCCAGCGAATCAGCGCCGACGCGCCTGGAAGCAGGGGTTTATGGGTTATCCAACGCGGGGCTGGATACGCCGTGGCCGAAGTTGTTGAAGGCCAAGGCGGCGCTGACGCAAGTGCTGGAAGATCCTCAGCCCGAGGCCTTGCTGGGGATTTTGAGCGACCCGCAGACCGCGCCGTTTGCCGACTTGCCGGATACCGGCGTGGGATTGGCGACAGAGAGTCTGTTGTCGAGCGTGTTTATTGCCAGCCCCAGTTACGGGACGCGGGCGAGTACGGCGTTGATTGTGAATGCCGACGGGACACGGCATATCGTGGAGCGCAGTTTTGGGCCCCATGGCGGCAGGCTGGGCGAGGTGGAACTCAAAATCTGAACGTCACGCAAATCAAATGTGGGAGCGGCGGTGCGACGATTCGACTTGCTCGCGAAGGCGGCGTGTCAGCCAATACATAAGCTGACTGATACACCGCCTTCGCGAGCAAGCCCGCTCCCACATTTCGATTGGGGACAGGCTCTGAAATCCGGCTAGAGGCTTTTTGCAGACGCCGGATTGATCATCCGCGCCAACCCAAGGTTCTTCAGCGCCAATTGCAGCGAGCTGTGGATAACTTGCGGGTTGTCGATGGTCATCAACTCCGCCAGCAGTTCCTTGGCCCGGCTCAGGTTGATCTGGCGCAGCATCCATTTCACCTTCGGCAAGTTGGTGGCGTTCATCGACAGGCTGTCAAAGCCCATCGCCATCAACAGCACGGCCGCCGCCGGGTCACCGGCCATCTCGCCGCAAATACTCACTTGCTTGCCTTCGGCATGGGCGTCGCGCACCACGTTCTGCAAGGCTTGCAGCACTGCCGGGTGCAGGTAGTCGTAAAGGTCGGCCACCCGTGGGTTGTTGCGGTCAACGGCCAGCAGGTATTGGGTAAGGTCGTTGGAACCCACCGACAGGAAGTCCACCTGCCGCGCCAGCTCTTTAGCTTGGTACACCGCCGCCGGAATCTCGATCATCACGCCAATCGGCGGCATCGGTACATCAGAACCTTCGTCGCGCACTTCGCCCCAGGCCCGGTGGATCAGGTGCAGGGCTTCTTCCAACTCGTGGGTGCCGGAGATCATCGGGAGAAGAATGCGCAGGTTATTCAGGCCTTCGCTGGCCTTGAGCATGGCGCGAGTCTGGACGAGGAAGATTTCAGGATGGTCGAGGGTAACGCGAATACCGCGCCAGCCGAGGAAGGGGTTGTCTTCCTTGATGGGGAAATACGACAGTGACTTGTCGCCGCCAATGTCCAGGCTGCGCATGGTCACCGGTAACGGATGGAAGGCGGACAGTTGCTCGCGATAAATCGCCAGCTGCTCCTTCTCACTCGGAAAACGTTGGTTGATCATGAACGGCACTTCGGTGCGGTACAGCCCAACACCTTCAGCGCCGCGCTGTTGTGCGCGTGCCACGTCCGCCAGCAGGCCAGTGTTGACCAGCAGCGGTACACGGTGGCCGTCGAGGGTCACGCACGGCAGCTCCCGCAGGGCGTCGAGGCCCTGGGACAGCTGGCGTTCTTCTTCCACCACTTCAGCGTATTGCTTGCGCAGCACTTCGCTGGGGTTGGTGTAGACCTCGCCGTGGTAGCCGTCGACGATCATTTGGATGCCGTCGACCTTGGAATACGGCAGGTCCACCAGGCCCATCACCGTCGGAATGCCCATGGCCCGGGCCAGGATCGCGACGTGGGAGTTACCCGAACCCAATACCGAGACCAGGCCCACCAGTTTGCCTTCCGGCACTTCGCCGAGCATGGTGGCGGTCAGTTCTTCACTGATCAGGATAGTGTTGTCGGGGTACACCAGGGTGGTCGAGCGTTCTTCCTGCAGGTAGGCCAGCAGACGGCGACCGAGGTCTTTCACGTCCGAGGCGCGTTCGCGCAGGTAGGCGTCGTCCATCAATTCGAAACGGTTGACGTGATCGGTGACCACTTGGCGCAGCGCGCCTTGGGCCCACTGGCCGGTCTTGATCACGTCCTTGACTTCGCTGCCCAGGGACGCGTCGTCGAGCATCATCAGGTACACGTCGAACAGCGCCCGTTCTTCAGGCCGCAGCTGGGTGGCCAGCTTGGTCGACAGGGTACGCATGTCATTGCGCACGCCTTCGAGGGCGGTCTTGAAGAGGATGATTTCAGCGTCGATGTCGGTGACGGTCTTGTCCGGCACCACGTCCAGGTCGGCCGGCGGCAGCATGACCACGGCGGTACCGACGGCTGCGCCCGGCGAACCCGGTACGCCGACGAACTTGGCTTCCTGGATACCCTTGCCCTGGCGCCCCAGGCCGCGAATCGAACCGGTGGCCTCGGCGTGGGCAATAACCCCGGCGAGCTGCGCGCTCATGGTCACGAGGAAGGCTTCTTCACCTTCGTCGAACTGGCGGCGTTCTTTCTGCTGGATGACCAACACGCCGACAACGCGGCGGTGGTGAATGATCGGTGCACCGAGGAACGAGGCGTAGCGCTCTTCGCCGGTTTCGGCAAAGTAGCGATAACGCGGGTGATCGGCAGCGTTTTCAAGGTTCAGGGGTTCTTCACGCGTCCCCACCAGGCCCACCAGACCTTCATTGGGCGCCATGCTGACCTTGCCGATGGAGCGCTTGTTCAAGCCCTCGGTGGCCATCAGGACAAAACGGTTGGTCTCGGGGTCCAGCAGGTAAACCGAGCAGACCTGGCTGCCCATGGCTTCCTTGACGCGCAACACAATAATCCCCAACGCCGCCTTGAGATCCTTGGCGGAGTTAACTTCCTGGACGATCTTGCGCAGCGTATTGAGCATGGCTCGGGGTCGAACTCCGTCGTCAGTCGCGCGCTAAAAGGCGCGGGGCAAGCTCTTTAAGAGCGCGACGATAAACCTCGCGCTTGAATGTCACCACCTGGCCCAACGGATACCAATAACTGACCCAGCGCCAGCCATCGAACTCCGGTTTACCGGTCAAATCCATCCGCACCCGCTGCTCGTTGGAGATCAGGCGCAGGAGAAACCATTTCTGTTTCTGGCCGATGCACAGCGGTTGGCTGTGGGTACGCACCAGACGTTGCGGCAAACGATAGCGCAACCAGCCTCGGGTGCAGGCCAGAATTTGCACATCTTCACGTTCAAGGCCTACTTCTTCGTTCAACTCACGGTACAAGGCGTCTTCAGGGGTTTCGTCGGGGTTGATTCCGCCTTGAGGAAACTGCCAGGCATCTTGGTTGATACGGCGAGCCCATAGCACCTGTCCGGCATCATTCGTAAGAATAATCCCGACATTAGGACGGAAACCATCGGGGTCGATCACGGCAACAACCTCGCAAACGCATGTCACCGCATTGTTCCACAAAGATTGATACAGCGGCAACGAGGCTGCTTACCTTATGTGCACTCTTGTGAAAAGACCGTATTCTGGACGCCTTTTTACAGACATTTCAGCGAGTAACTGCAATGCGCCTGGCTTTATTCGACTTGGACAACACGCTTTTGGGGGGTGACAGCGATCACGCCTGGGGCGATTACCTCTGTGAACGCGGGATTCTCGACGCCGTGGCCTACAAGGCCCGCAACGATGAGTTCTACCAGGACTACCTGGCCGGCAAGCTGGATAACGCCGAGTACTTGAACTTCTGCCTGGAAATCCTCGGCCGCACCGAGATGGCCCAGCTGGATGAATGGCACCGTGACTACATGCGCGACTGCATCGAGCCGATCATGCTGCCCCAGGCGGTTGAATTGCTGGCCAAGCACCGGGCGGCGGGCGACAAGCTGGTGATCATCACCGCGACCAACCGTTTTGTGACGGCACCGATTGCCGAGCGGCTGGGGGTTGAAACCCTGATTGCGACGGAATGCGAGATGGAAGGTGGCCGTTACACCGGGCGCAGCACGGATATCCCGTGCTTTCGCGAAGGTAAAGTGACGCGCTTGAATCGTTGGCTGGAAGAGACCGGGTATAGCCTGGAGGACAGTTACTTCTATAGCGATTCGATGAATGACCTGCCGTTGCTGGAGCAGGTGACGAACGCGGTGGCGGTGGATCCGGATCCGAATCTGCGGGCTGAGGCTGAGAAGCGTGGTTGGCCGGTGATTAGCCTGCGCGGCTGATAACGCTTTCGCGAGCAAGCCCGCTCCCACATTTGATCGAGTTCCACCGTTGGAATGCAGTCGAATGTGGGAGCGGGCTTGCTCGCGAATGAAGGCGACCCGGTTTCAAGCCTTAAACGGGTTTAGCACCCATCAACCCGGCAATCGCCACAAACCCCACCAAACTGACCACGGCCAGCGCCACGGTGAAGTTCACACTCCCCGCCCCGCCCAACCGCAGTCGATTAAGCCGCGCCACCAGCCAGAACCAGCTCAGCGCCGCCACGGTGTAGATCACGCTCGAACCCAGAATCCAGGTTTGCCCCAGCGGCCAGCCGATCAAGTGCGCCAGCCACCAGCCGGTGAACGGCATGCTCACCACGCAAATCCCCATCAACAACCACACAAACACCCACGGCCGCTGCACGGTATAGGCAGGCCCTGCGCTGCGTTTGCGCCAGGCCAGCACCGCCAGCGCGACGCCGCTGAGCAGCAGCAACACCGTGGCCGCGATGTGGATAACTTTAAGGGTGGTCAGCGTTTCCATGTTCTCGATTCCTTGAAGGCCGCTCAGTCAGCGTAGTCGCTCAACCGAGGAACAGTTGGTAGGCCGGGTTATCACTTTCATCCCAGTACGGGTAGCCAATGGCTTCCAGCGCCGCCGGCACCAGGTGGCGCTCGTCCGCCGGCACTTGCAGGCCCGCCACTACGCGCCCGTCAGCGGCGCCGTGGTTGCGATAGTGGAACATCGAGATGTTCCAGCGCCCGCCCAATTTGTTGAGGAAGTTAAACAACGCTCCCGGACGTTCCGGGAATTCGAAGCGGAACACCACCTCGTCGCTGACGTGCGCCGCATGGCCACCGACCATATGACGGATGTGCAGCTTGGCCAGTTCGTTTTCCGTCAGGTCCAGCACCGGGAAACCCTGGCTGGTAAGGCTGGCGATCAGCGCGCTGCGCGGGTCATTTTCCGGGTGGGTCTGCACGCCGACAAAAATGTGCGCTTCGCGGCCAGAGTGGTAGCGGTAGTTGAATTCGGTGATCTGGCGCTTGCCCACGGCCTCGCAGAAGGCCTTGAAGCTGCCCGGCTTCTCGGGGATGGTCACGGCGATGATGGCTTCGCGGCCTTCACCCAACTCGGCGCGCTCGGCCACATGGCGCAGGCGGTCGAAGTTGACGTTGGCCCCGGAATCAATGGCCACCAGGGTTTGCCCGGTGATGCCACGGGTCTCGACGTACTTCTTGATCCCGGCCACGCCCAGGGCGCCAGCCGGCTCCGTGATGGAGCGGGTGTCGTCGTAGATGTCCTTGATCGCCGCGCAGATTTCATCGGTGCTGACGGTGATCACTTCATCCACGTAGTCCTTGCAGATGTCGAAGGTGTGCTGGCCGATCTGCGCCACTGCCACGCCGTCGGCGAAGATGCCCACGGTCGGCAATACCACGCGCTCGCCCGCCGCCATGGCGGCTTGCAGGCAGTTGGAGTCGTCCGGCTCGACGCCGATGATCTTGATTTCAGGCCGCAGGTATTTCACGTACGCCGCGATCCCGGCGATCAGGCCACCACCGCCCACCGGGACGAAAATCGCGTCCAGCGGCCCCGGGTGCTGGCGCAGAATCTCCATCGCCACCGTGCCCTGCCCGGCAATGGTGTGCGGATCATCGTAGGGGTGAATGTAGACGTAGCCTTTTTCGTCGACCAGCTTCAGCGAATACGCCAGCGCTTCCGGGAAAGAATCCCCGTGCAGCACCACTTTGCCGCCACGGGAGCGCACGCCTTCGACCTTGATCTCGGGCGTGGTCTTGGGCATCACGATGGTGGCCTTGACCCCCAGCACCTTGGCCGCCAGGGCCAGGCCCTGGGCGTGGTTGCCCGCTGAAGCGGTGACCACGCCGCGCGCACGTTCTTCGGCGCTCAGTTGGGTCAGCTTGTTGTAGGCACCGCGAATCTTGAACGAGAACACCGGCTGCAAGTCTTCGCGCTTGAGCCAGACCTTGTTACCCAGGCGCTCGGAGAGCTGGCGGGCGGTCTGCAGCGGGGTTTCTACGGCAACGTCGTAAACGCGCGAGGTGAGGATCTTTTTGACGTACTGTTCAAGCATCGGAAAGCATCACTGGGCGGGTTGGGCAGGGCCAAGGAGTCTAACCCAGCGTTCGGCCGGGCGACCACACGAAAACCGAGGTTTTGTTGGGTTATACTCGCGCCCCTCTTTACTCCCCGCCCGTTCCGGAGCCCGCATGACCCAGGATCAACTCAAACAGGCAGTGGCCCAGGCCGCCGTCGATTTAATCCTTCCTAAACTCGACGATAAAAGCATCGTCGGTGTCGGCACCGGCTCCACCGCCAACTGCTTTATCGATGCGCTGGCCCTGCACAAGGGCGCTTTCGACGGTGCGGTCGCCAGCTCCGAAGCCACCGCTGCGCGGCTCAAGGGCCACGGCATTCCGGTGTATGAGCTGAACACCGTCAGCGACCTGGAGTTCTATGTCGACGGCGCCGATGAAAGCGACGCACACCTGAACCTGATCAAGGGCGGCGGCGCAGCACTGACCCGCGAGAAGATCGTCGCGGCCGTGGCCAAGACCTTCATCTGCATCGCCGATGCCAGCAAACTGGTGCCCGTACTTGGCGCGTTCCCGCTGCCGGTTGAAGTGATCCCGATGGCCCGCAGCCACGTGGCCCGCGAGCTGGTGAAGCTGGGCGGCGACCCGGTGTACCGCGAAGGCGTGCTGACCGACAACGGCAACATCATCATCGACGTGTTCAACATGCAGATCACCAACCCGGTGGAGCTGGAGCGCCAGATCAACGCCATCGTCGGCGTCGTCACCAACGGCCTGTTCGCGGCACGCCCGGCTGACGTATTGCTGCTGGGCACCCCGGAAGGCGTGAAAACCCTCAAAGCCTGAACCGCTCCTCCGCTGTAGGAGCGGGCTTGCCCGCGAAAAACCAACAAGCGCCTCGCCCGCTCAGGACGACCCGCGTTACCGGTAACGTTTTTCGCGAGCAAGCGTGCTCCTGCAAGCAGCATTTGCGCTCACCCTCGGCCGAAACCGAGCACCCGCCACAGCATCTCTCGCCGCGCTTCGTATCAAATCTGTTACAAATTACAGCCAGGCGACTCGTGCGTTTAACAATGCGCCAATTCGCCGCCGCCCATGGAATGAGGCGCGCATTGTGCAAAAGGTCTCGGCTCCCGACTCCAATCACTTCAAGGAAGACCCTGTGATAAAGCCTCTAGCCCTCGCTGTCAGCGTTGCCAGTGCCCTGCTGTCCACCAGCGCCCAGTCATACGATTACGGCCAACACGCCAACACCACCCTGGAAACGCTGATCAACGACTATCCCGGTCGCTATCGCGGCACCACCAATTTCGCCGGGGCCGCCGATTGGATGCAAAGCCAGATGGGCAGCGCCTATAACATCAGCCGCCAGGATTTTTCCTGGACTGCCAGTGGCACCTCCCGCAGTTCGCAAAACGTGGTGGCCTACGCCGCCGGCACCAAGCCGCAATATGTGGTGATCGGCGCGCACTTCGACACCTACTTTGGTCGCCCCACCTTGCAAGGCCTCGATGACAACGGCTCCGGCGCCAGTGTGCTGACCGAGGTGGCAAAAAACCTGGGCGGGTTGCAGTTGGAGAACG
Organism: Pseudomonas sp. AN3A02; assembly: GCF_011765255.1. Lineage (NCBI taxonomy): Bacteria > Pseudomonadati > Pseudomonadota > Gammaproteobacteria > Pseudomonadales > Pseudomonadaceae > Pseudomonas > Pseudomonas sp. AN3A02. Next base: position 276,757 of record NZ_JAARNI010000003.1, on the reverse strand, counting down.
GCCTGCAAATCGTCGGCTTTGGCGCGGAGGAAGAAGGCTTGCGCGGCTCGAAAGCCTTCGTCAACTCATTGAGCGCCAGCCAGAAGGCCAACATGCTGGCGATGATCAACCTCGACAGCCTGATCACCGGCGACATGATGTACGCCCACGCCGGCCAGAACAGCACGGCCAACCTGGCGCTGGCGTCGTTGCGCGAGCACACGTTCCAGATCGCCAGGGAGCTGAACATTCCGCTGTTCACCAACCCCGGCCTCGACCCGCAATACCCCAAGGGCACCGGCTGCTGCAGCGACGGCGAACCTTTCGAGCCGCTGAATATCCCGATCCTGTACATCGAAGCAACCAACTGGGAATTGGGCGACCTGGATGGTTACACCCAGACCAACAACCCGGCCATCCCCGGCGGATCGACCTGGCACGACCCTACCGAGGACAACAAGGACGTGCTGACCAACGCCTTCGGCCAGGAACGTATTGACCAGCGCCTGCGGGACTATTCGCGGCTGCTCAGCCGGCTGGTATTGGAGTTGACCAATGCCGACTTGATGGCCTCCACCGCCTCGGGTGGCGCCGTTGCGCGCAACATGCAGGACAACCTGCAACGCCAGCATCAGTCGATGGTGCGCCTGCACGATCGCCGCTGGCTGACCCTGCAGTCGGCTAGCCGCGAGGTCGGCAGCTTCGATGGCGAAATCGGTGTAGACGGCGAATACAACCCCGACAGTGGTTTCGACGCCGCCCCCAACCCCGAGGCGCGGAGTCTCGGCCTGCATGCCCTGGGCGACTACCAGTTGAGTTCCAGCCTGAACCTCGGCGCCAGCCTCAGCTACCTCAATGGGCGCGACAAGCTTGAGCATCGCGGCAAACTGCAAAGCGACACCTGGCAGGCAGCCGCTTACGCACTGTTGAATGACGGCGGCCCGAGCTGGCTGGCCGGCGACTTGAGCGTGGGCCACAGTCGCTTTGACTCCCGGCGCAATTTGCTGATCCAGGCCAACGGTGGGCCGGTATTGCTCAATCAGCACCTGACTGGGAAAACCGATGCGCTGGCATTGGGCGCGCGGGTGCTGGGCGGCTATGACTTCGACTTCGGCGCGATCAAGAGCGGGCCCTTTGCCGAGCTGGACTACACCCATTACCGCATCGATAAATTCCATGAAAAGCAGGACCTGCGTACCGCCCTTGAGTACGAAGAACAGTCGTTCGACTCACTTGAAGCCAGCCTCGGCTGGCGTGTGCGCGGTGCTGTCGCCTTGCCTTATGGCCTGAGCCTGATGCCTTACGCCGACATCGCCTGGGTCAAGGAACTGGCCGACGGCCGCCTGGACGACCTTGACCTGACCGCCCGCGCCGATGGCCAGGCACGCACGGCCCGGCTGGGGTCAGTAGATAAAAGTTTCGGCCGCGCCCAGGTCGGCAGCCAACTGGCAATCACTCCGCAGTTAGGCGTGTATGCCGAAGTGAACGGCCGATTGGGCCATGCCGAGGGTAGCCAGACCGGCTATTCGCTGGGCGTGCAGTGGATGTTCTGATCAGGGCTTCTTGAACACATAAAAGAGGTTCGGCTCACTGACCATGTACAACGTGCCGTCGTTGTCCATGGCAATCCCCTCGGCCTGAGGCACTCGCTGCTTCAGGCCATGGCGCCCCTTGAGCAGCGACAAACTGCTCAGGGGACGACCGTCGATATCCAGTTCCAGCACCAGGAATGACTCATCCGACAGCGCCAGCAAATGGCCGCTGCGCTCGTCGTATTGCAGGCTCGACAGGTCGCGCACAAACAACCCGGCATCGCGCTTGGGGTTGTTGATCACGTGCACCGAGTAGGTTTTTTCCGGTTTGAAATGGGGAAAGCCGTGCACCTCGTAGATCAGCATCGGGTCCCGCTCCTTGGCCACAAACAGGCGCTTGCCCACCGAGTCATAGGCCAGGCCTTCGAAGCCATTATTGCCACCCAGGTGCACGCCGAGGGTCATTTGCTCGGCGTCGGCGGCATCGAGGAATTGGGTGTCGTCATCCACATGGACCTTGATCAGCCGCTGCTGGCGCTCGTCGCTGATGACGTAGGTGTTGTCGCTGATGTACTCCACCGCCTCCGCATCACCAAACCCCACCAGCGCAATGCGCCGCAGGATTTTGCCCTCCAGGGACAGCTCCACCAGCTCGGCATTCTTATTGGTCACGGTAAACAGGCTGTTGCGCACCGGATCAAAGGTCAGGGCCGAGACATCATCGTTGAGGCCGTCGATCACCTGCGCCTCCAGGGCCACCCGGTAATCTCCAAGGCCAATGGAATGTTCCCCGGCGGGATTGCGCCAGGATTGCCAGTTGAACCAGGCACGCTCGAACAGACGCAATTGCTGGGCAACCACACCGCAAGCCACCAGGGCGATCAGGATCAGGATGAAAAAAGCAGGTTTGGGACGGGCAAGTCGACGCATCGGGGCGGGGCTCAAAGTGAAAACTGGCGAATGAATATCACGGTCGCCTGAATTTAAACTTAAACGCCCCGGGTGTCTGGCAGATGCCGCAAATAGCGAAAAATCTGACGTAATCGAACTACTGCGCCTGTTTCTCGAAACGGTAGAACAGGTTCGGCTCGCTGACCATGTACAGCGTGCCGTTCTCGTCCATGGTTACGCCTTCGGCACGGGGAATGGTGTTCTTCAAGCCATTGAAGCCACCGAGCAAAGTCATGAAGCTGACTTGCTCGCCCTTTTCGTCGAGTTCCAGCAGCAGATGGGAATCGGCCGACAGCGCCAGCATATGGCCAGTACGCGGGTCGACGGTCAGTGCCGAGAGGTTGCGCATGTCCAATTCGGTGCTGGCGAGCTTCTGCTTGTCACCGGTGAGCGTCTGGCTGCCGTCGCTTTTCCAGGTAAACAGGGCCGGCGGGCGTTCTTCGCCGAGGATCAGCTGTTGATTGCGCTTGTCCCAGGTGATCGCTTCGAAGGCTTTGTTCTGGTCCTTCGAGGGGCCGAGGTCATAGGACGGGAAGTCGGCTTTGCTCAACTGCTGGGTCTGCGGGTCAACCTTGATGATGGTCAGGCTGTGCTGACGCTCATCGACCACAGCCATCAGGCCGTTTTCCATCATGGTCACGCCTTCCGGGTTGTTCCAGCCGTTGAGCGGCATCTTGCGCAGCACGTCGCCTTGCAGGGTCAGTTCAACCAGGAACGGGTTCTTACCCATGACCGAGAACAGGGTCTTGGTCAGCGGGTTATACGCCAGGTCCGAGGCTTCGTCCTTCTCCATGCCGGGCAGCAGCTTGGCGTCGATCACCGCGTGGCAGTCCGGGAGCCAGACACTTTCCAGGCGCTCGGTCGGGGTTTCGAAGCCCTCCGCCACCCACAACACGCCGCGATCGTCCCAATGCATGGCCCAGGCCACGCCATAGATGATCGCGCCGGCCAGGAACAGCCAGGAATACCAGCGCATGGCAAGGCGTGAACGCAACGTGGGTTTTACGGAGGGGAGAGGCACGGCCATTACGCTTTCCAGAAAGTCAGCTTTAGGGGATAGCACAGGATCACAAGGTCCGCGCGCAGGAGGCTGAGGATTATCCGGATGGGGTGTGAAAAAAATGCAAAAACCGATTTTGCAGCCATACACCGATCAAATGTGGGAGCGGGCTTGCTCGCGAAGGCGGTGGATCAGCCAATACATCCGGCGACTGACACACCGCATTCGCGAGCAAGCCCGCTCCCACATTTTTGATCGCGTTTCGCCAGGTATTAGCGAACGCTGCTTTCGAACCGGCTCACACCCGGCAATTCCAGCACCAGCTCATCGCCCACGTTCAGCGGGCCCACGCCTGCCGGCGTACCGGTGAGGATCACATCACCGGCCTGCAGCGAGAAGCAACCGGCCATGTACTGGATCATCGGGATGATCGGGTTGAGCATGATCGCGCTGTTGCCGTCCTGGCGCACTTCGCCATTGATGGTCAGGCGAATGCCGATGTCAGTCACGTCCGGGAAGGTACTGCCGACCACGAACGGTGCAATCACTGCCGCGCCATCAAACGACTTGGCGATTTCCCACGGCAGGCCCTTGGCTTTCAGCTCGGCCTGTTTGTCCCGCAGGGTCAGGTCCAGGGCCGGGGCAAAGCCGGAGATGGCGTCCAGCACTTCCTCGCGGCTCGGCTTGGTCGACAGCGGCTTGCCGATCAACACCGCGATTTCCGCTTCGTAGTGCACCGAACCGCGCTCGGTAGGAATGGCGAAACCGCCTTCCAGCGCCACCACGCAGCTGCCGGGTTTGATAAACAGCAGCGGCTCGGTGGGTACCGGGTTATCCAGTTCCTTGGCGTGTTCGGCGTAGTTACGCCCGATGCACACCACTTTCCCTAGCGGAAAGTGAATATTGGTGCCGTCGACATATTTGTGCTGATAGCTCATGGACCGACTCCTTCAGGGACTGTTAAACAGCGAAAATCTTGCCCGGGTTCATGATCCCGTTCGGGTCGAACACCGCTTTCACTGCCTTCATGTATTCGATTTCAACCGGCGAGCGGCTGTAGGTCAGGTAGTCGCGTTTGGTCATGCCTACGCCATGTTCGGCGGAGATCGAGCCGTTGTACTTCTGCACGGTCTCGAACACCCACTTGTTGACGGTGGCGCACTTGGCGAAGAACTCATCCTTGCTCAGGTTTTCCGGCTTGAGGATGTTCAGGTGCAGGTTGCCGTCGCCGATGTGGCCGAACCAGACGATTTCGAAGTCCGGGTAGTGTTCGCCGACGATCGCGTCGATTTCCTTCAGGAAGGCCGGCACTTTCGACACAGTCACCGAAATGTCGTTCTTGTACGGCGTCCAGTGGGAGATGGTCTCGGAGATGTACTCGCGCAGCTTCCACAGGTTGTGCAGTTGGGTTTCGCTCTGGCTCATCACGCCGTCCAGCACCCAGCCCTGCTCCACGCAGTGTTCGAACGTGGCCAGGGCGTCGTTGGCCACTTCTTCGGTGGTCGCTTCAAATTCCAGCAGCGCGTAGAACGGGCAGTCGGACTCGAACGGCGCCGGCACGTCGCCGCGCGCGAGGACTTTGGCCAGGGCCTTGTCGGAGAAGAACTCGAAGGCGGTCAGGTCCAGCTTGCTCTGGAAGGCGTGCAACACCGGCATGATCGAGTCGAAATCGGTGGTGCCGAGCACCATCGCGGTGAGGTTTTTAGGCGCCCGGTCCAGGCGCATGGTCGCTTCGACCACAAAGCCCAGGGTGCCTTCCGCGCCGATGAACAGCTGGCGCATGTCGTAGCCGGTGGCGTTCTTGATCAGGTCTTTATTCAGCTCCAGCAAGTCGCCCTTGCCGGTGACGACTTTCATGCCGGCGACCCAGTTACGGGTCATGCCGTAGCGAATGACCTTGATCCCGCCGGCATTGGTGCCGATATTGCCGCCAATCTGGCTGGAACCGGACGAAGCGAAGTCCACCGGGTAATACAGGCCTTTTTCTTCGGCGACGTTCTGCAATTGCTTGGTGACCACGCCCGGCTGGCACACGGCGGTGCGGTCGGTGAGGTTCACGTCGAGGATCTGGTTCATATAGTCGAACGACACGACCACTTCGCCATTGGCCGCTACCGCAGCAGCCGACAAGCCGGTACGGCCACCGGACGGCACCAGCGCCACCTTGTGTTCATTGGCCCAACGGACGATGGCCTGCACCTGTTCGGTGGTCTTCGGGAAGACGATGGCCACCGGAGCCGGGGCGAAATGCTTGGTCCAGTCCTTGCCGTAAGCCTCAAGGGAGTCAGCATCGGTCAGGACCTTGCCAGGCTCAACCAGGGTCTTCAGCTCATCAATCAGGGCAGGATGGGTCATCGACAGAACTCTCGAACAATTCATGGTCATCCTGAGAACGCTTCACGTCGCAGGAATGGGTGTTTAGCGGGGCACGTATGCTAGCATACCGCCCCCGCAGGATAGTGCCCAAGGGCGTTCTGCGGTGACGGCTTTCCTGCCGTCCGGGTCAGCTTGCGCTGCTCGATTCCCTGCCATTTTTCTCCGGGATACAGGTTTACGCAGATGAGCAAGACTTCTCTCGATAAGAGCAAGATCAAGTTCCTTCTTCTGGAAGGCGTCCACCCATCGGCCGTCGAAGTTCTGAAGGCTGCTGGGTACTCCAGCATTGAGTACATCACCAGTTCTCTGCCGGAAGCCCAGCTCAAGGAAAAGATCGCCGACGCGCACTTTATCGGCATTCGCTCCCGCACTCAGCTGACCGAAGAGATCTTCGATCACGCCAAGAAGCTTGTCGCTGTAGGTTGTTTCTGCATCGGCACCAACCAGGTCGACCTCAACGCAGCGCGCGAGCGCGGCATCGCGGTGTTCAACGCACCGTACTCCAACACCCGCTCCGTGGCTGAGCTGGTATTGGCCGAGGCCATCCTGCTGTTGCGCGGTATCCCGGAGAAGAACGCCTCCTGCCACCGTGGCGGCTGGATCAAGAGCGCAGCCAACTCCTTCGAAATCCGCGGCAAGAAGCTGGGTATCGTCGGTTACGGCTCGATCGGCACTCAACTGTCGGTTCTGGCCGAAGGCCTGGGCATGCAGGTGTTCTTCTACGACACCCTGACCAAGCTGCCATTGGGCAACGCCACTCAGGTGTCGAGCCTGACCGAGCTGCTGGGCATGTCCGACATCGTGACCCTGCACGTACCGGAAACCGCTGAGACCCAGTGGATGATCGGCGAGAAGGAAATCCGTGCCATCAAGAAGGGCGGGATCCTGATCAACGCCGCACGTGGCACTGTTGTTGAGCTGGACGCCCTGGCCGACGCGATCAAGGACAAGCACCTGATCGGCGCCGCCATCGACGTGTTCCCGGTAGAGCCGCGCTCTAACGACGACATCTTCGAAAGCCCGCTGCGCGGCCTGGACAACGTGATCCTGACCCCGCACATCGGCGGCTCCACCGCTGAAGCCCAAGCCAACATCGGCCTGGAAGTGTCGGAGAAACTGGTCAAGTACAGCGACAACGGTACGTCGGTGTCCTCGGTCAACTTCCCGGAAGTGGCCCTGCCGGCTCACCCTGGCAAGCACCGTCTGCTGCACATCCACCAGAACATCCCTGGCGTGATGATGGAGATCAACAAGGTCTTCGCGGAAAACGGTATCAACATTTCCGGTCAGTTCCTGCAGACCAACGAGAAAGTCGGCTACGTGGTTATCGACGTAGACGCCGAATACTCGGACCTGGCGCAAGAGAAGCTGCAACACATCAAAGGCACTATCCGTAGCCGCGTGTTGTTTTAATCCCGTAGGAGCGGGCTTGCCCGCGAAAAACGTTAACGAAAACGCGTGCATCCTGGATGCACGCAGTGCCCTCAGGTTTTTCGCGAGCAAGCTCGCTCCTACAAATAAAAAACGGGAGCCCCGCAAGGGGCTCCCGTTTTTTATTTCACATTAACCGTGATGACTTTTGACGCTACAGTCGGGTTGAACTGCATATGCAGCTTGTCGCCGGCTACCAGTTGCAGCGTGTGCTTGCCTGGGGTGAGGGTCAGCTCGGTTTCGGTCTGGGCCTTGCCGTAGTGGATCACGGTGTCGGTGGCCGGGATTGGCACGCTGGCGTCAGGCAGGGCTTTCTGGTCGATCAACAGGTGGTGGTGGCCGGTGCCAGGATCCTGGCTGGTGGCCGGGGCCAGTTTCAGGCCTTCCATCCCGAATTTCACGGTGAAGGTTTTATCGACAGTGGCGCCATCCTTCGGCGACACGATGAACACTTTGGCACCTTCTGGTGGAGCGCTGCGCGGAATGCCATCAGCAGCGGTCGCCAACATCGAAGCACCCAGCAGCAGGCTGGCCAGGGTTGCACGGGTCAAAAAGGCTTTCATTCACTTCTCCAGTTTTTCGGTGAAATCTGTAGGGTTATGACAACTTCGCGACAAATTGCTGTCCAAGGCACTCAACACCATAGCAAAGCGAGCCGGAACAGCGCCTCGCTCATTCGAATTCTTTAGGAGAGACCATGCGCTTCCTGCCTGGCCTGTTACTTTTACTTCCCCTTGTGAGCCCCTTGGCCCACGCCGAACTGATCGACGATGTGTTTGACCGTGGGGAATTGCGCATCGCCCTGGAAGCCAACACCCCGCCCTTCAACTTCAAGGAAGGCGACAAACTCACCGGCTTTGAAGTGGAGCTGGGTGAGTTACTGGCCAAGGAAATGGACGTACGCCCCTCCTTTATCACCGTCGATGCCGCCGAGTTGCTGGCGGGCGTGGAAAGCGCCAAGTACGACGTGGCCATCAACCATATCGCTATGACTCCTGAACTGGCGGATCGTTTCGACTTCAGCGAGCCCTACAGTTACTCCAGTGCACAGCTGATCGTGCGCAAGCAGGAACAACGCCCGCTGGGCAGCTTCGCGGCGCTCAAGGGCAAGGCGCTGGGCGTGGCCCAGGGCAGTCAGTTTGTGGAGCAGGCGCGCACCGCCGAGGGCGTTGATTTGCGTAGTTATGCCGATGCCAAGCAGCCGATCAAGGACGTCGCAGACCAACAGATCGATGCCGCCATCAGTGACCGGTTGCTGATTCCCTACGCGATTCGCGACAGCCAGTTGCCGGTGAAAGAGGGTGCAGACGTTGGCCCTACGCTGAGCCTGGCGATTCCGTTCCAGAAGGGTAACCCGGCGTTCAAGGCCAGCCTGGACAAGGCCCTGCAACGGGTGAAGGCCGATGGCCGGCTGACGGCGTTGTCGGAGAAGTGGTTCGGAATGGATGCGAGCAAGCCGGTCAAAAAGGCCGAATAAACGACTCGGTCAATGTGGGAGCGGGCTTGCTCGCGAATGCGGTGGGTCAGCTTGAGCATCGGGTGACTGACACTGCGCTTTCGCGAGCAAGCCCGCTCCCACATGTTGATCTATGTCGGGCTGGAGAGTTTTGCCAGGGCCGCTGCCGCTTCGGGCAGTTCCAGCTCACTGAACACCAACACCCCATGGCGCTTGAGCAATGCCGCCGTCACGCCTTCGCCCGTGACCTTCACACCGGTGAAGGTGCCGTCATAGGTCAGCAGATTGCCGCAAGACGGGCTGTTGGCCTTGAGCACGGCGACCCGGATGTTGTGACGCTGCACCAAGGCCAACGCCTGGCGGGCACCCTCGAGGAAAGCTTCGCTGAAGTCTTCGCCCTGGGCCGTCAGCACCTGGGCGCGGCCTTCCCACACGTCAATCCCCTGCCCGCCCGGGATCTCGGCGGACGGCCGTGGCGTCGGCAAACCTCCCGCAACCTCGGGGCACACGGCAACCACCCGGCCTTCCGCCTGCCATGCGGCGAGTTGGTCGAAAGGCCCGCTGGCGCCTCCGTCGTAGCGTACCCGGTGCCCCAACAGGCAGCGGCTGACCAGAATCTTTTGCATCATCAGAACGGCTCGTTACCCCGCCGGCGAAACCAGCCGGTAAGGGACAGGCGTTCGCGGGTGGCGGGCATGACTTCATGGGGGATCTCCCCCGACAGGAACACCACCAGGCAACCGCCGATGGGCACCACATCGTATTCGACGTCGCCCTTGAGGTACATGCGCAACTGGCCACCATGCTCCGGCAGCCAGGCGTTGTTCAAGTAGATCACTGCCGACACCATGCGCCGGTCGTCATCGCGAAAGCGGTCGACATGCTTGAGGTAAAACGCCCCCGGCGGGTACATCGCGAAGTGGCTTTCGAAGTCTTCCAGGCCCAGGAACAGGCCCCGGTTCATCGCCACCCGCAGGCTGTCCATCAGCTCGAGGTAGGTGTCGCAGGCGACTACTTCACCCGGCTCCAGCCACTGGATATGGTCACCCCGAATGCCCTCGCGAATCTCCTGGGACGGCCCGCGCCCGACGGCTGCCGGCGCCAATTCACCCTCGGCGGCGCGTTTATGGCACTCAGCCGCCAGTTCGAGGGTCAGAGCCTCGGGCAGGAAGATATTCTGCTGCGACCAGCCTTGTGCGGCCAGGTCATCGACAATGCGTAACAGCAGCGGGTGATCGGAGGGTATGGGCATGGCGCGCATAGTATCCATACGCCTGTGAATCCGACAGAGCCGCCGAGCGTCTGAATACACTTTAGTCAGGTGACCGATAGGATTTCTCGACAAATCCTACGCCCGACACGGACAATAGTGGCCGACTGACAGGAGTCCCTATGCGTCGTTTGTTTTTTTCCTTGCTGATGCTCTGCGTTTTGCCCGCCTGGGCAGACAGCCATGACCAGTTGTACAAGGTCGCCGGCTGGGCAGACCAGCGCGCGCATTTTAATGACGCCCTCAGTGCCGCCCAGCAACGCTACCGCAATAGCCTGCCGCCGGCGGTGTATCAAGCGCTGGTGGACAACAGCAATAAACGCTTTGCGCCGCAGTCGGTAGACCAGCGCGCCGAAGCACAGCTACGCAAGAATCTGGCGGACCCGAAGCCGGCGTTGGCCTTTTTCCAATCGCCCCTTGGCCGCAAGATTGTCGCCGCCGAGTTGCTGGCCACGCGCCGGGATCAACTGGCGAAGAATGCCCAGGGCTTGCCCCATATGGAAGCCGACGCCACCCGCAGCCTGATCATCGGCCACCTGGCCCAGGCGCTGCCTGCGCGGGAAGCCGGGGCTGAAGTCAGCCTGGCGATTGCCGGTGTGGCGGCCGACAGCTTGAGCCAGATGATCCCCGGCCTGTTGGGCGGCGGTCAGGCGCAAGGCATGTTGAACGGCCAGCGTGAGCGCTTGATGCAGCAGATTGGCAATGATTTGAACAACACGTTGCTGTACGTCTACCGGGATCTGTCTGACCCGGAGCTGGAGGAGTTCGCGACGTTCGCGGAGTCGCCGGATGGCAAGGCGTACTACAAGGCGGCATTGGCGGCGATCCGGGCCGGGCTGGCGGTCGGGCAGAGCACCTCAAGCCTGGCGCCGTGATCAGCCTGTAGGAGCAAGCTTGCTCGCGATGGTCGTCAACGATTACGCGGGGAACCTGACACTCAGCGGTGCTCTCTGGTTTTTCGCGAGCAAGCTCGCTCCTACAAGTGATCACTTAGAAACTTGAAGTACACCTGTCGAATCTCCGGAATCTCATTCGCCAAATGATGCCTGCCACGCGGCAGCATCAAAATCTCCGGCTGGTCGAACTTGCTGCGCAGCACCTTCAGGTTGTGCTGCCAGTCCACCGTCATGTCTTCCTCACCCTGCACGATCATCGGCCGCCGCGTACTGCGTGGCGCTGCTTCAATGCGTTTGATCCAGCGCGCCAAGGCGCCCACCCACGCGGTCGGCAGTTGCCGGGGCTGCAACGGGTCGGCCTCCAGGAACGGCTTGAACTGCGGGTCGTTGGTGTTATCGCTGAAACGCCGGGCGATGCCTTTGACGAACGGCCTGAGCAGGTAATAACTGAGCTGCGACCAACCCCACGCGCGAGGGCGCACCAGCGGTGACAGCAAAAAGGTCTTGCCCTGGGCCGGGCTGTCGACGCCATGGTTAAGCAGGTGATCCACCACAATCGCGCCGCCGGTGCTTTGCCCGAACAGGTGCCACGGCTGCGGCAATTGCAACGCCCTGGCCTGTTCAAACAGCGCCTGCACCACGTCCTGGTACACCGCAAAGTCATCGATACTGGCCCGCTCGCCGCTGGACAAACCATGGCCCGGCAAGTCGCAGGCGATCACCACAAAGCCCTGGTCCAGCGCCCAATCCACGGCATTGCGGTACAACCCCATGTGGTCGTAGAAGCCATGGAACAGGAACATCGTCGCCACCGGAACGGGCGGCCACCACACCTGGCAGACCACCTCGAACCCATCCACCGCAACCCGCCCCAGGCGGCTCACTGCGGGCACTGTGCGGGCGGGCAGGTCCAGGCCGTAGAAGCGCTGGTAGACCCGGGCCTCGGCAGAAAGCGGCTGCGCGTCCACCAGGGGCCGCAAGCTTTCGCGTAGATGATCAGGGTCAAACGTAACGGGCATAAGAACTTCCAGACTGTGGCTTCAACGCGTTGAACAGATGAATATCGAGCCGCGATATTCATCTGTCAGGGCAAGCATGGCAAGCTACGCGTCCTCCGAGGATCGATCCAAATGCGACAGCCCTACCGCACCACCCTCTTCGCCAGCCTGATCGTGATCATTTGCGCCGGGGTGCTATGGGCGGCGTATGACTGGTTTCAGGGACGTTACCTGCGGGCGTTCAGTGAGCATACGGCGGTGTTTTCCGGTGACAGCCTGAGCCTGCCGGCCGAGCTTGCCGGCCCGGGCCCGATCCGCCTGGTGCACTTCTGGGACCCGGCCTGCCCGTGCAATGTCGGCAACCAACAGCACCTCAGCGAGCTGATCGAGCAGTACGCGCCCCAAGGCGTAGAGTTTTATTCCCTGCAAAAGTCCGGCAGCCACGGCCAGCTGCCCGCCACCCTCGGCGCGATGAAGGCCCTCAAAGCCGTGCCAGGCGCCCAACACCTGCCTGCCAGCCCCGCCGTAGGCATCTGGGACCGCAGCGGCAAGCTGGCCTACTTCGGGCCCTACAGCGAAGGGTTGACGTGTAACTCCAGCAACAGTTTTATCGAGCCCATCCTGCAAGCCCTCGGAGTCGGGCGCGAGGTCAATGCGACCCACACCCTGGCGGTAGGCTGTTATTGCGAGTGGAGCGCGGCCGCACCTCCACCCTGAGGCGGCGCGCCAAGCTGAACAGACGCTGTTCATTCGGCAAACTCAAATAACTGTATCGGCATGCTCCTGTATCGTGAGCAGCTAGTGGGGCGGACGGCGTTTGAGTCGTCGGTGCCAGGCGCACAAGCAGACGATATGGGAACACATGAGCCAATTAACCATCATCCTCTGGATACTCAACGTCATCGTTGATACGTCCGGCCAGTTGGCGTTTAAAGCCGCTGCCTCAGCCAGCGCCGAGCATGACGGCATGGCCCACTGGCGCCATATGCTCAAGCGTCCGTGGATCTGGCTGGGCATCATCTGCTATGTCTTCGAATTCGTGCTGTGGCTGGCCTTCCTGACGCTGGTGCCGTTGTCGGTCGGGGTGATGCTGGGCTCCATCAATATTGTCGTGATCATGATTGCCGGGCGTTTCCTGTTTAAGGAAAGCCTGACCAAATGGCGGTTGATCGGCATCCTGCTGATCGCCTGTGGCGTGACCGTCGTGGGGTTTGAGTAATGAAACGGTTTTATATCCTGGGTTTTCTGTCGCTGATCGTTTTCGATACCTTGGCGCAAGTCAGCTTTAAGTTCGCCTCGATTCACGCCGAGCCGTTGACGATGGACGCCGCGTGGCTGATACGCGTGTTCGGAGCGCCGTGGATCTACGGCGCATTTGTTGGCTACATCGGCGCGTTCTTTACCTGGATGACGTTGTTGAAATACGCACCGGTCGGCCCGGCATTTGCGGCGTCACACCTGGAGCTGATCAGCGTGACGCTGATCTCCGTCTGGCTGTTCAACGACACCTTGACCCTGCCTAAAATCGTCGGTGGCGCGCTGATCATCGCGGGCATCCTGTGCCTGGCGCGCAGCGAAGAAAAAGAGAGCAAGACCGTCGAGGCCGAGCCCTCGCAGACGCTGGCGTCATGACCCGCGTTGCCGGCCGGGAGATTCCGCCAACAGCGGGACTTCCCCTGCGCTGGCGGGATGTGTTCAACCTCTCGGGCGACCTGGCCCGCTCGCTGGCCCAGCAACTCGATATCCCGCTGCCGGCCCTGCCCTGTTCCGGCACTGCCGCCCTGATCATGGCGCTGCGGGTGTTGCAGCAACGAAGTCCTGGGCGCACCGAGCTTATCGTCCCGGCTTACACCTGCCCGCTGGTGGCCCTGGCTGCCCATCACTGCCCGCCTCTACGGGTGGTGCCGTGCGATTTACAGCCCGGCAGCATTGACCTGGACGAACAACAGCTGGCGCAGTTGTGCAACGAAAACACCTTGGCGATCGTCGTCACCCACCTGGCCGGGCGTGTGGCGGATGTGGATGCCGCCAAGCGCATTGCCGATCCGCTTGGCGTGGCAATCATCGAAGACGCCGCCCAAGCCATGGGCGCGATGGATGACGGAAAAAGCGTCGGGCTCAAAGGCGATATTGGCTTTTTCAGCATGGCGCTGGGCAAAGGCCTGACGACGGCCGAAGGCGGCGTGTTATTCAGCCGGGACCCGGCGCTGCATCAGGCCTTGCACCAGCAATGCCGGCAGGACTTGCCGTTCAGCCTGCGCTGGGAAGTGCAACGCAGCGCCGAGCTGTGGGGCTATGCCGCGGCGTATCAGCCTCGCGGGCTCAAGTACGTGTACGGCAAGCCGCTGCGGGCGGCGCTGGCGCGGGGCGATGAAGTGGCGGCGGTCGGCGACGATTTTTCCGTCAACGATATTCCGTTGCACCGTCTGGGCGGCTATCGCCAAAAAGTAGGTGCTGCAGCGCTGACACGCCTGCCCGAACATTTGCAGCAAGGGCGCCTGCGGGCGTTGCGCCGCGTGGCGTTGCTCAACGGCTTGCCCGGCGTTTCGGTGTTGACCGACGGCCCAGGCCAGCAAGGCACCTGGCCGTTCCTGATGGTGGTGATGCCCAGCGCCCAAACCCGCGATACCGCCATGGCGCAGCTGTGGACATCGGGCCTGGGCGTCACCCGCCTGTTCATCCACGTATTGCCGGGCTACCCGGCACTCACCCCGCTCTTGCAGCAAGGCGTCGCTACCCCGCACGCACAATGCTTCGCCGCCCAAACCCTGTCGATCAGCAACAGCCACTGGCTGACGGACGAGCTGTTCGAGCAAGTGCTGGATCATCTACGGCGGATTCTTAAACGCTAAGCCCAGCTTTGATCGATACGGGTCAACAAGCGCGCATTCAACTCATTCTGCTGCTGTTGCCAGATGACGACCTGGTTCTCCGGCAGCTCTTCCTGGCCATCCGACGCACTCAGCCAGCGCTTGAACTTGCTCTGGTAGTGGTAGGCAGACACGTCGCCGGTAATGTCCGCGCCAATGATGCTGCCGTGGCATGCATCGATCAGCTGATTCAAATGCGTCTCCAGAAACTCGCCCTGGTCCCAGTTGGTATTCACCACCTGCGGGCTCAGCACGTCTTTGTCGATGGAGAGATACACCGGCAACGACCGGTCGAGCTGCGCCAGGAACGCGCTCATCAGCTCGTCCGCGTTGGCGAATGCACGATTGCTGCGGCCTGCGCCGATCCACTTCAACCAGCGGGTATCGACGTTGGTGTTCCAGTAGGTCAGCTTGCGTTTCACCAACGGCGACCAGTGATTCTCCCAGGCGTGCTTGAGGGAAATGTCCGGCGAGCCAATGCCCAGCACATGCACATGCTCGACCTGCGGCAAACGGCTGGCCCAGTAGACCCAGGACCCACAATGGATACCAAACGGATAGCGCATGTTGTCCGGGTGGTTATCGCAGATGATCAGTTGGATTTTTTGCTGGGTGGGGAGGCGATTCAACAGCAACTGGCTGAGATGGTGATAGTCGCCGCTGCCGGTGAACACACAGCCGTAGTCACTGGGCATCTGTGTTTGCAGCGCACGTTCCAGCTCCTTGAACTGCGCCCAGCGGCAACCGAACCGGATCTTCTCCTGCCAGGCTTGCAGCGGCAGGGTAATGGCGCCGGGAATGTTATTCACGGCCCCGTCAAAATCGAGGATCAAAGCGGGACGGGCCTGGCTCATGCGGTTTGCTCCTGCTGCCACTGCATATCGCTTTCAAAATGGTGACGGAAACGGTTCAACACTTTGCGCAGCAGCGGGTTCCTCACCCAGACCAGATGGCGGGTAAAAGTGAACTTGGCGCCGAGGCTGGACTTGACCTGTGGGTCGGTCCACCCCGCGACATAAAACTGCAGGCCCTTTTCCAGGGCGAACTCCAGGTTCACAAACCAGCTGACGAAGTACAGGTTGTGCTCCAGTGCCAGTGGGTAGTTCAGGCCGATGTACTTGTCGAGCAACTTGCCGTCTTGCTGATAGCACAGGTTATAGCCAACCAGCTCGTCCTCGTCCCAGTAGCAGAACACATGCCCGCCGCTGTCGGCATCGGTGAGCAACTGGATGAAGAACTCGGGCGTGAGCAAGTCGAAGTGGATCTCGCTCTGTGCGTACACCGCCTTGTACAGCCGATACAGTTCCTGCTGCCATTGCTCATCGCTGAAGCGGGCATCGCCGGTGTCCAGGATCTCGATGCGCAGTTCATCACGGCTGCGTAGCTTGCGGCGGATATTGCGGCGACGGCTGTGGGACAGCCGCGACAGGTACTCGTCCGTCGAGCTGAAGTCGATCGGCACATAGGCCAGCGCCTGGCCCTCCACACTGATGAATCCGCGCTGGGTGCAGGCCTCAATCAACGCGTGTGCGTAGCGATTGTCCTCGACGCTGAGCAGCGGAGAATCCAGCGGCACATCTTTGACGATGGTGAGTTTGCGTTGCGGCGCACATTCCTGTTGCAGCCATTGCGCCATGTCCTGTGGCGGTACGCTCAGCGGAAACGGCGAATACTCGCTGACCGTGGTGCCGACAAAACAGGTGTCGACTTGCAGCCACGACTGCCACAAACGGTACCCCGGCCAACTGCGCAGGCGGGCACGCAGCTCATCGTCGGCGGTGGTTTGCAGGTCGAACCGGGTGAAAAAGTACGGCAGTCCCTGTGCTGACAGCTGGGCGTTGAAGCCCACCGGCGGGTATCGCAAAAAGTGGCTGATCAGCGATGGCGTTTCCATGCAGCAGGCATAAGGCACCTGTGCACGGCTGGGATCTGTCATAAATTGCATTCCGAAAGTGATAGCAAAGGCGCGCCCGGATGACGGGGTGAATCATCGCGCCGCTGGTGTCATGTAACAGAGTAAACATAATACTCCGCCCACCCGCGGCCCACTTCAGAACCCCGACTTCATGCAGCTCAGGTTCAGGGAGCACGAACCCGAGAGCATTTTCCGCAGCGCTCGCCAAACCCACTAAACTGCCCGAATCTTCACGGCGACCGACTAATAAGGGACACCCCATGAAACGCATCCTGACCGCGCTGGCCATCCTGCTCGTAGCCCTTATGGTTGGCGCCGGCTGGTACGTGTACAGCAAGCAGCCGACCCGCCAGGGCACGGTGGAGCTGGCCCACCTGCAAGGCTCGGTCACCGTGCGCTACGACGACCGAGGCGTGCCGCATATCCGCGCCGAAAATGAGGCCGACCTGTACCGCGCCCTCGGCTACGTGCATGCCCAGGACCGGTTGTTCCAGATGGAGATCATGCGGCGCCTGTCCCGTGGCGAGCTCGCCGAGGTGCTGGGGCCGAAGTTGCTGGAAACCGACAAACTGTTCCGCAGCCTGCGCATTCGCGAGCGGGCCTTGAGCTACGTCGAACACATGGACCATGAGTCTGCGTCCTGGAAGGCCCTGCAAGCCTACCTGGACGGGGTCAACCAGTATCAGGACAGCCACGCCAAACCCATGGAGTTCGACGTACTGGGCATCCCCAAGCGTCCGTTTACCGCCGAAGACACCATCAGCGTCGCCGGCTACCTGGCCTACAGCTTTGCCGCCGCCTTTCGCACCGAACCTTTGCTGACCTACGTCCGCGATCAGTTGGGCAACGATTACCTGAAGGTCTTCGACCTCGACTGGCAGCCCAAGGGCGCACTGAACCTGGCGGCCGGTGACTGGAAGGATTTGGGCGCCATGGCCCAGTTGAGCGAACAAGCCCTGGCCGACAACGGCCTGCCGCAGCTCGAAGGCAGCAACGCCTGGGCCATCAGCGGCAGCCGTACCAAGAGTGGCAAACCGTTGCTGGCGGGCGACCCGCATATCCGCTTCTCGGTGCCATCGGTGTGGTACGAGGCGCAGCTGTCAGCGCCGGGTTTCGAGCTTTACGGTTATCACAACGCGCTGGTGCCGGTGGCGTTCCTGGGCCACAACAAGGATTTCGGCTGGAGCCTGACCATGTTCCAGAACGATGACCTCGACCTGATCGCCGAAAAGGTCAACCCGGACAACCCCAACCAGGTCTGGTACCACGACAACTGGGTGGACATGACCAGCAGCGAGCAACAGATCCCGGTCAAGGGCCAGGACCCGGTGACCATGACCCTGCGCACCTCGCCCCACGGCCCGATCATCAACGACGTGCTCGGCGAAAACGCTGGCAAGACGCCGATTGCCATGTGGTGGGCGTTCCTCAACACCGAGAACCCGATCCTCGATGGCTTTTATCAGCTCAACCGTGCCGACACGCTGGCCAAGGCCCGTGCGGCGGCGGCCAAGGTCCAGGCGCCTGGCTTGAATATCGTGTGGGCCAATGCCAAGGGCGATATCGGCTGGTGGGCAGCGGCGCAACTGCCGATCCGCCCGGCCGGGGTCAACCCGGGCTTTATCCTCGACGGCAGCACCGCCCAGGCGGACAAGCTCGGCTTCTACCCGTTCAGCGCCAACCCCCAGGAAGAAAATCCGGCGCGCGGTTACGTGGTGTCTGCCAACGCCCAGCCGGCATCCCCCACCGGCATGCCGATTCCCGGTTATTACAACCTGGCGGACCGTGGCCAGCAGTTGAATGCCCAGTTGAGCGACAACAGCGTGAAATGGGATGTGGACAACAGCCAGGCCTTGCAGCTCGGCACCACCACCGCCTACGGCCCACGGCTGCTGGCGCCGTTGCTGCCGGTGCTGCGTGAAGTGGTCAAGGACCCGGCACAGTTGAAACTGGTGGAGCAATTGGCAACGTGGAAAGGCGATTACCCGCTGGACTCCACCAGTGCCACGCTGTTCAACCAGTTCCTGTTCAACCTCACCGACGCCGCGTTCCACCCAAAGCTGGGCGATGCGATGTTCAAGACCTTGCTCACCACCCGGGTGGTGGATGCGGCCTTACCGCGCCTGACCGCTTCAGCGGATTCGCCTTGGTGGGATGGCCACCGCGCCGAGACCGTCAAGCTCGCGTGGGACAATAGCCTGCAACACCTCAAGGCGACCTTCGGCGACGACCCGTCGCAGTGGCAATGGGGCAAGGCCCACACCCTGACCCACGGCCATCCGCTGGGCTCGCAGAAGCCGTTGGACAAGATCGTCAACGTCGGCCCGTTTGCCGCTCCCGGTACTCATGAAGTGCCTAACAACCAATCCGCACAGATCGGCCCGGCGCCATGGCCGGTGACGTATGGTCCATCGACCCGGCGCCTGATCGACTTCGCCGATGCGGCGCATGCGCTGACCATCAACCCGGTCGGGCAAAGTGGCGTGCCGTTCGACAAGCACTACTCCGACCAGGCGGAAACCTATATCGAAGGCGGGTATGAGCAGGCGCACTTCAATGATGAGGAAGTGACGGCGAATACCCGTAGTACGCTCAAGCTGTTGCCGGCCCGGTGATGATCATTCCCACGCTCCGCGTGGGAACGATCGACTCGATGCGTGCCCTGGAAGCCTACGACACGCTCAAACCGGCGCCGCAAAGTTAAGCCGGAACTGTTGCGGCGTCACGCCCAGCCGGCGGTTGAACACACTGCGCATGTGCTGGGCATCGTGAAAGCCGCATTGATAGGCCACGGTCTTGAGCGGTGCGTGGGTGCTTTCCAGCATCACCCGCGCCGCGTCCACCCGCGCCCGCTCGACAAACTCGGCCGGGGTGATCTGCGCTTCCCGGGCGAATACCCGCGAGAAGTTGCGCGCGCTCATGTTGGCGGCCTTGGCGAGGTCGGCGATGGTCAGGTCGCCTGTCAGGTTGGCCAATACGTAGAGCTGCACCAGCGCCACCGCCGACGTGGCTTCGGCGTGGGGTGTCAGAAACGGGCTGAACTGCGACTGCCCGCCTGAACGCTGGGTGAACACCACCAGACGCTTGGCCACGCTGAGGGCGACTTCCGGGCCGTGGTCCTGGGCCAGCAGGTACAGCGACAGGTCGATGCCCGCCGTCACCCCGGCCGAGGTGTAGAGGTTGCCGTCTTGCACATAGAGGCGGTCGGCGTCGACCTGGGCCGATGGGCACAAACTGGCCAGACCGGCCGCGTCGCCCCAGTGGGTGGTGACGGTCCGCCCGTCCAGCAGACCGGCACGGGCGAGCATGAAGGCGCCGTTGCAGATGGAGCCGAAACGTTTGGCTCGCGCGCTGGCATCACGCAGCCATTGATTGAACACCGAGCCGAAATCCTCGAAAGGCAACTGCGGCCCGCCGGCCATCAATAGCAAATCGTAGGGCTCGACGGCTTCGCTGAAATGCCGGTGCGCCTGCAACGACAAGCCGTTGGAACAGGCCATGTTGCCGTGCCCCAGGCCAATCACCTCCAGTTGGTAATGCTCCTCGGGCGGCAGAAAACGGTTGGCCTCGCAGAACACATCCAGAGGGCCGGTCACGTCCAGTGACTGGACGCCGGGGAAGATCAGGATGGCGACGGTTTTGCCCATGGATAAACACACCTTTTTTCAACTGAATAAATGCAACCCCTGTGGGAGCGGGCTTGCTCGCGAAAGCGGTGGATCAGTCGACAAATCCAATGACTGACACTCCGCTTTCGCGAGCAAGTCGAATCGTCGCACCGCCGCTCCCACATTTGATCTTCACAGGTTTCAAGAGACTAGTCCGCTTGGCACGATATCGCGGCACATTGGCCGGGATCACTCCCTCACCACGGTAGCCCCCTCGCGAGCGCACGACCAGACTGGACTCATCGGCGCCAACCCGGCGCTTTCTTGAGGACAACGACCATGAGCACCACCATCGCCGGCATCAAGATCCCGGACAGCGCCCTGGCCAAGGCCACCACTGAATACATCCGCGACATCGAATCCGACCTGCTTTACCACCACTCCCGCCGCGTGTTCCTGTTCGGCGCCTTGAGCGGTGAGCGCCAGCAATTGGCTTATAACCCGGAGCTGCTGTACGTCGGCGCCATGTTCCACGACCTGGGCCTGGTGGAAGGTCACCGCAGTGATGACGAACGCTTTGAAGTGGACGGCGCCAACGCGGCAGCGGATTTCCTCAAGCCTTACGGGCTGAGCGATGACGACATCGAGCAGGTGTGGTTGTCGATTGCCCTGCACACCACGCCGGGCGTGCCCAAGCATTTACGTCCGACTGTGGCGCTGGTGACGGCGGGCGTGGAGATGGATGTGTTGGGGATGGAGTACGCGGCGTTTACCAGCGTGCAGCGCGAAGCAGTGGTGCATGCGCATCCACGAGGTGAAGGGTTCAAGGAGTGCATCATCTGCGCGTTTGCCGACGGCCTGCGCCATCGTCCGCAGACCACGTTCGGCAACGTGAAGACCGATGTGCTGGTGGATCAGGAGCCGGGGTTCAAGCCGATGAACTTTGTCGAGGTGATTCGCAAGTCGCCTTGGAACGCATAGCTGACTTGAAATGCAATCAACTGTGGGAGCGGGCTTGCTCGCGAAGGCAGTGGATCAGTCAATACATCCGGTGACTGACACTGCGCTTTCGCGAGCAAGCCCGCTCCCACATTTTTGATCCGGTTTCTTCAGATAGATCTGATTAGACCGGTGCCGGTGCCCGACGCGAATCCGCCGGCTTCTCCCAGCCATCCGCAGCCGCTTCTTCAATCGCCTGCTGGATCGCTTTCTTGCGCATCTCTTCCGCACGACGGCTGAAGAACCACACCAGGAACGTCACGATCGACACCGCCAGCAGAATCAAACTGGCCACGGCGTTGATCTCGGGTTTAACCCCCAGTCGCACCGCCGAGAACACTTCCATCGGCAACGTGGTCGAACCCGGCCCCGACACAAAGCTGGCCAGTACCAGGTCATCCAGCGACAGCGCGAACGACATCATGCCGCCCGCCGCCAGCGACGGCGCGATCATCGGGATGGTGATCAGGAAGAACACCTTCCACGGCCGCGCCCCCAGGTCCATCGCCGCCTCTTCAATCGACAGGTCCAGCTCACGCAAGCGCGCCGACACCACCACCGCCACATACGCCGAACAGAATGTGGTGTGAGCGATCCAGATTGTCACCAGGCCACGTTCCTGAGGCCAACCGATCATCTGCGCCATGGCCACGAACAGCAGCAACAGCGACAGACCGGTGATCACTTCCGGCATCACCAGCGGTGCCGTCACCAGGCCGCCAAACAGCGTGCGGCCCTTGAACTGGCTGATACGCGTCAGCACGAACGCCGCCAAGGTGCCGAGCGCCACCGCGGCAATCGCGGTGTAGCAGGCGATTTCCAGGGAGCGACCGACCGAGCCCATCAACTGGGTGTTGTCCAACAGGCCGACGTACCACTTCACCGACCAACCGCCCCACACCGTCACCAGTTTGGATTCGTTGAACGAGTAGATCACCAGGATCAGCATCGGCAGGTAGATGAACAGCAACCCCGCCACCAGCATGAAGCTTGAGAAACTGACGCGCTTCATATCTTGCCCTCCATCTCTTTGGCTTGGCTGCGGTTGAACAGAATGATCGGCACGATCAGGATCGCCAGCATCACGACCGCCAAGGCAGACGCCACCGGCCAGTCACGGTTGTTGAAGAACTCTTGCCACAACACTTTACCGATCATCAGGGTTTCCGGGCCGCCCAGCAGTTCCGGGATCACGAACTCGCCCACCACCGGGATAAACACCAGCATGCAGCCGGCGATGATGCCGTTCTTGGACAGCGGCACGGTGATTTTCCAGAAGCTGTTGAAGGTGCTCGAACCCAGGTCCGATGCGGCTTCCAGCAGGCTCTGGTCGTGCTTCACCAGGTTGGCGTACAGCGGCAGGATCATGAACGGCAGGTACGAATAGACCACGCCGATATACACCGCGATGTTGGTGTTGAGGATCTGCAGCGGTTCGTTGATCAGCCCGATGGACATCAGGAAGCCGTTGAGCAAACCGTTGTTGCTGAGGATGCCCATCCACGCGTAGACGCGGATCAGGATCGCCGTCCAGGTCGGCATCATGATCAGCAGCACCAGCACGGTCTGGATTTCCTTGCGCGCGCTGGCAATGGCGTAGGCCATCGGGTAGCCGATCAGCAGGCAGAGGATGGTGCTGAAAAACGCCATCTTCAGCGAGCCCAGGTACGCGGCGATGTACAACTCATCGTCGCCGAGCATCGCGTAGTTGCCCAGGTTGAGCACCAATTGCAGCTTTTGCTCAACGAAGGTGTAGATCTCGGTGTAAGGCGGGATCGCCACGTCGGCTTCGGCAAAGCTGATCTTCAAGACGATGAAGAACGGCAGCGCGAAAAACAGGAACAGCCAGAGGAAAGGGATCCCGATGACCACATGCCGGCCACCGGGGGTTATTCGTTGCAGCTGGCGTTTGAACTTCTTCATGTTCATGAGCGAAGTACCACGCCGCTGTCGTCTTCCCACCACACGTACACCTGGTCGCCCCAGGTTGGGCGCTGGCCACGGCGCTCGGCGTTGGCCACGAAGGATTGCACCAGCTTGCCGCTCGGCAATTCGACGTAGAACACCGAATGGCCGCCGAGGTAGGCGATGTCGTGCACCTTGCCGCTGGACCAGTTGTGCTCGCAGGTCGGCATTTCGCTGGTCACCAGCAGCTTTTCAGGGCGGATGGCGTAGGTCACCGACTTGTCTTCCACCGAGGTGGCGATGCCGTGGCCGACATAGATGTTGCGGTCCAGGTCCGGGCACTTGAGTACCGCATGGCCTTCGGCGTCGTCCACCACCTGGGTTTCGAAGATGTTGACGTTGCCGATGAATTCGCACACCAGGCGGCTGGTGGGTGTTTCATAGATGTCGATCGGGCTGCCGATCTGGGCAATCCAGCCCAGGTGCATGATCGCGATGCGCTCGGCCATGGTCATGGCCTCTTCCTGGTCGTGGGTCACCATCACGCAGGTCACGCCTACGCGCTCGATGATCTCAACCAGTTCCAGCTGCATCTGCGAACGCAGCTTCTTGTCCAGTGCGCCCATCGGCTCATCGAGCAGCAGCAGTTTCGGACGCTTGGCCAGGGAACGCGCCAGTGCCACCCGCTGGCGTTGACCGCCAGACAGTTGGTGCGGCTTGCGCTTGGCGTACTGGCTCATCTGCACCAGCTTGAGCATCTCGGCCACGCGGGCGTCGACTTCCGACTTGGGAATCTTGTCCTGCTGCAGGCCAAACGCGATGTTCTGGGCCACGGTCATGTGGGGGAACAAGGCGTAGGACTGGAACATCATGTTGATCGGCCGCTCGTACGGCGGCATGTCGGTGATGTCCACACCGTCGAGGTAAATGCGTCCTTCCGTTGGGCGCTCGAAGCCTGCAAGCATGCGCAGCAAGGTGGATTTGCCCGAACCCGATCCGCCGAGCAAGGCGAAGATTTCGCCTTTCTTGATTTCCAGGGACACATCGTCCACGGCAATCGTCTCGTCGAACTTCTTCGTGACCCGGTCGATTTTGACCAGCACCTTTTTAGGTGTCTGGTCGCCCTCGAGGGCTTTCTTATAGGCGCCGGAGGCAACTGCCATTTACGAAACTCCCAGAAAAAAAGAGTGCAGCTCGCCCAACACAGACGAGCCCAGGATATTTTGAGCTTTACTTGCCCGTCTTGACCTTGGTCCAGCTACGGGTCATCAAACGTTGCACTTTCGGGGGTAGCTCGAAGTTGACAAAAGTCCGGTCGAGAACCGCCTGCGGTGGGTAAACCGCTTCGTCGGTGCGTATCGATTGCTCCATCAGTTTGTCCGCCCCTGGGTTAGGGTTGGCGTAACCGACGTAATCACTGACCTGAGCGATCACCTCAGGTTTCAGCAAATAGTTGATGAAGGCGAGGGCCTCTTTGACGTTGGTGGCATCCTTGGGGATGGCCAGAACGTCGAACCACAGGTTGCCGCCTTCTTTCGGAATCACGTAGGCGATGTTCACGCCTTTGCCCGCCTCGGCTGCACGAGCCTTGGCCTGGAACACATCACCGGAGAAACCGGCCGCCACGCAGATGTTGCCGTTGGCCAGGTCCGAGATGTACTTGGAAGAATGGAAGTAGGTCACGTAAGGACGCACTTTCAAGAGTTTCTCTTCAGCCTTCTTATAGTCTTCAGGGTTGGTGCTGTTGGGGTTCAAGCCCATGTAGTTGAGCACCGCCGGCAGCATTTCGTCCGCCGAGTCCATGAACGACACGCCGCAGCTCGCCAGCTTCTTCATGTTTTCCGGCTCGAACAGCACGGCCCAGGAGTCGATCTTGTCGACGCCCAGCACTTCCTTGACCTTATCGACGTTGTAGCCAATGCCGTTGGTGCCCCACAGATACGGCACGGCGTACTGGTTGCCCGGGTCGTTCTTTTCCAGGCGCTTGAGCAGCGCCGGGTCGAGGTTGGCGTAGTTGGTCAGTTGCGACTTGTCGATTTTCTGGAACGCCCCGGCCTTGATCTGCTTGCCAAGGAAGTGGTTCGACGGCACTACCACGTCATACCCGGTACGCCCGGCAAGTAACTTGCCTTCCAGGGTTTCGTTGGAGTCGAACACGTCATAGACCGGCTTGATGCCGGTGGCCTTTTCAAAGTTGGCCAGGGTGTCCGGGCCGATGTAGTCCGACCAGTTATAAATATGCACAGTCGGGGCGGCCTGCACGCTGACAGCCAGCGTGATACCTGCACCCACCAGCAAGGCTTTGCGAAATAAAGAAATTGGCAAGTGGAGGTCCTCTTAAATAGTTGGGCCCGAAGTTGTTGCCCGGCAACAAAACCGGCGCGCAACTTACCCTCGATAAACCGATCCGGCAAAACTTTCTGTCATTTAATTGTTTCGCTAACCACCGCGCGCATCGCGGCAGTTAGCAAAACAGGTATCAAAGCGGCTTTACTTGCCCGATTTGATTTTGGTCCAGCTGCGGGTCATTTCCCGCTGAGTAGCAGCCGGCAAGTCAGCAATGGCATACAGCTTGGCTTGCACGTCCGCTGGCGGATAAATGCCTGGGTCGCTGGTGATGTCTTTGTCGACCAATGCGGTGGCCTTCTCGTTACCGTTCGGGAAACGCACGCTGTTGGTAATGCTCGCCATGACTTCCGGCTTGAGCAGGTAGTTCATGAACTTGTAGGCGGCGTCGACGTTCTCGGCATCTTTAGGGATGGCGACCATGTCATAGAAACTGCCGGCACCTTCTTTCGGAATGTCGTAGGCAACCGTGACCTTGCCACCGGCTTCAGCCGCGCGGGACTTGGCCTGTTGCACGTCACCCGAATAACCCACGGCTACGCAGATGTTGCCGTTGGCCAGGTCGGAGATGTACTTGGACGAATGGAAGTAACCGATCGAAGGACGCAGTTTGAGGAACAGCGCCTCGGCTTGCTTGAGGTCTTCTTTCTTCTGGGTGTCGGTCGGCAGGCCCAGGTAATGCAGTGCCACTGGCAGCATTTCGGTTGGCGAATCGAGGAAGCTCACACCGCAGCCTTTGAGCTTGGCGAGGTTTTCCGGCTTGAGAATGACGTCCCACGAGTCGATCTTGTCGATGCCCAGTGCGGCCTTGACCTTCTCCGGGTTGTAGCCGATGCCGATGGAGCCCCACATGTACGGGAAGGCGTGCTTGTTGTCCGGGTCGCTGACGGACACGGCTTTAAGCAGGGATTTGTTCAAGTTGTCGTAGTTCGGCAGCTTGGACTTGTCCAGTTCCTGGTAAACACCGGCCTTGATCTGCTTGGCGAGGAAGTTGTTCGACGGCACGACGATGTCGTAGCCGGACTTGCCTGCCAGCAACTTGGCTTCCAGGGTTTCGTTGGAGTCGAACACGTCATAGACCACCTTGATCCCGGACTCTTTTTCAAAGTTCGCGATGGTGTCCGGTGCGATGTAGTCGGACCAGTTATAAACGTGCAGCACTTTATCGTCGGCGTGCGCCGCGCCTGCCATGGCCCCCATCAGGGACAAGGCCAGGAGGGTCTTGCCAGCGTTCTTCAAACCTAATGCCTTCATTCGGTCATGCTCCAATTTTTTCTTTTTTGGGCCACGTTCGTTCTTTAAGTACAACGTGTTTCGCAGCCCGTCTAAGGGGCAACAAAACAGGGCGACAGTCTGGCAAGTTCCGAGGCCGGCTTTCAACCAAAGCGCTCTTTTTATAAATGCCTTTTCTAACATCCCAGAAGCAGCGCCCAATCGGCGCTGCGCTCTGAGCCTAGCACTTAGCCCTGCAAAGCCGCCAAAGTCAGGTCCAGGCAGTGCCGCGCCTTGGTCACCAACTCGTCAATCTCGGCCTTGCTGATCACCAACGGCGGCGAAATGATCATGGTGTCGCCCACGGCGCGCATGATCAGGCCATTCTCGAAGCAGAAGGTGCGGCAGATCATGCCAACACCACGGCCTTCGTAACGCTTGCGCGTTGCCTTGTCCTGAACCAGCTCGATTGCACCGAGCATGCCCACACCGCGAACTTCACCCACCAGCGGGTGATCAGCCAGTTCCCTCAAACGCTTTTGCAAATAGGGTGCCGTTTCGTCGTGCACACGCTTAACAATTTGTTCATCGCGCATGATGCGGATGTTTTCCAGGGCTACCGCCGCTGCAACCGGGTGACCGGAATAGGTGAAGCCGTGGTTGAAATCGCCGCCTTCGTTTAGCACGGCGACCACTTCGTCGCGCACGATCAGGCCGCCCATCGGGATGTAGCCGGAGGTCAGGCCCTTGGCGATGGTCATCATGTCGGGCTTGAGGTCGTAGAAATCGCTACCGAACCACTCACCGGTACGGCCAAAGCCGCAGATCACTTCATCGGCCACGAACAGGATGTCGTACTTGGCGAGGATTTCCTTGATGCGCGGCCAGTAGCTGGCAGGCGGCACGATCACGCCACCGGCCCCCTGGATCGGCTCGGCAATAAAGGCACCGACGTTGTCCACGCCCAGTTCCAGAATCTTCTCTTCCAGCTGGTTAGCCGCCCACACGCCGAATTCTTCCGGGCTCATGTCGCCGCCTTCGCCGAACCAGTAAGGCTGGGCGATGTGAACGATGCCCGGGATCGGCAAGTCGCCCTGCTCATGCATATACGTCATGCCGCCCAGGCTGGCGCCGGCCACGGTGGAGCCGTGATAGCCATTCTTGCGGCTGATGATGGTTTTCTTGTTCGGCTGGCCTTTGATCGCCCAGTAGTGGCGGACCATACGCAGCATGGTGTCGTTGCCTTCGGAGCCGGAACCAGTGAAGAACACGTGGTTCATGCCTTGCGGGGCGATATCGGAGATGGCTTTGGCCAGTTCCAGCACCGGCGGGTGGGCGGTCTGGAAGAACAGGTTGTAGTACGGCAGCTCTTTCATCTGCTTGGCGGCCGCATCAGCCAGTTCATCGCGACCGTAACCGATCGCCACGCACCACAGGCCGGCCATGCCGTCGAGGATCTTGTTGCCTTCGCTGTCCCACAGGTAAACGCCGTGGGCTTTGGTGATGATCCGTGGGCCTTTCTCTTTCAATTGCTTGAAATCGCTGAACGGCGCCAGGTGGTGATCGCTGCTCAAGGCTTGCCATTCACGGGTTTGCGGGTTGTTGCTGGACATACCAATCTCCTAGATGTTTCAGGTGAGGACGCGCCGTTTGAAGGGCGCGCCCGGCGCATCAGACGGCGAAGAGCAGGAATTCCCGCTCCCACGAACTGATCACGCGCTTGAAGTTTTCATGCTCGGCCCGCTTGACCGCGACGTAGCCTGTGATGAATTTGTGACCCAGGTATTTCTCGATGGTCTTGCTGTTTTCCATGCGTTCCAGGGCGTCTTCGATGGTCAGCGGCAGGCGCAGGTTGCGGCGCTCGTAACCACGACCCACCACTGGCGCGCTTGGGCTGATGCCTTCGACCATGCCGATGTAGCCACACAGCAAGCTGGCGGCAATCGCCAGGTACGGGTTGGCGTCGGCACCCGGCAGGCGGTTTTCCACCCGACGGTTTTGTGGGCCGGCGTCCGGTACGCGCAGGCCTACGGTGCGGTTTTCTTCGCCCCACTCCACGTTGACCGGCGCCGAGGTGTCGGGCAGGAAGCGGCGGAACGAGTTGACGTTCGGTGCGAACAGCGGCAACAGCTCAGGGATAAATTTCTGCAGGCCACCGATGTGGTGCAGGAACAGCTCGCTCTTGGTCCCGTCTTCATTAGAGAACACGTTCTTGCCGGTGGCGATGTCGATGATGCTCTGGTGCAGGTGCATCGCGCTGCCGGGCTCGCCGGTCATGGGCTTGGCCATAAAGGTGGCCGCCACGTTGTGCTTGAGCGCCGCTTCACGCATGGTCCGCTTGAACACCAGGATCTGGTCGGCCAGGGACAGGGCGTCGCCGTGACGGAAGTTGATTTCCATCTGCGCCGTGCCGTCTTCGTGGATCAGCGTGTCGAGGTCCAGCTCCTGCAGCTCGCACCAGTCGTAGACGTCTTCGAACAACGGATCGAATTCGTTGGCTGCTTCTATAGAGAAGGACTGGCGGCCGGTTTCCGGGCGACCGGAACGGCCAATCGGCGGTTGCAGCGGGAAGTCCGGGTCTTCGCAGCGCTTGGTCAGGTAGAACTCCATCTCCGGCGCCACGATGGGCTGCCAGCCTTTATCGGCGTAGAGCTTGAGGACTTTCTTGAGCACGTTGCGCGGCGACAGTTCGATCGGGTTGCCTTGCTTGTCGTAGGTGTCGTGGATCACCTGGGCCGTAGGCTCTATGGCCCAGGGCACGAGGTACACCGCGTTCTCGTCCGGGCGGCAGATCATGTCGATGTCGGCCGGGTCGAGCAATTCGTAATAGATGTCGTCTTCGACATAGTCGCCGGTCACGGTCTGCAACAGAACGCTTTCGGGCAGGCGCATGCCTTTTTCGGCGATGAACTTGTTGGTCGGCGAGATCTTGCCCCGGGTGATGCCGGTGAGGTCGCCAATCATGCATTCGACTTCTGTGATCTTGTGGTCTTTCAACCAATCGGTGAGCTGGTCGAGGTTGTTACTCATAAATGCCTCTGGGCTGTGTTTCCTGACATCCATTAAAGGTCAGGCGTAAGTTGACGCAGCATCCGCGTCGCGTTGCATCACCCGCTTTCGACAAGCATTGCCAAATGCCTGGAAGATTGCGAGGTAGTGCGGGTTAGAGCTTACCTGCCATTCGGGGTGCCATTGCACTCCTAAAGCAAAAGCCTTGCCCGCGGGAACCGAAAAGCCTTCGATCAGGCCGTCCGGCGCGGTGGCCTCGACCTGAAAACCCGGCGCAAGGCGATCGATGCCCTGTGAATGAATCGAGTTGACCTGGATCGTCGACGGCAAGCCCAGGCTTGCCAATACCCCATTCGGGGAGATGGCCACTGCGTGCGCCGGGCCATACTGGATGTCCAGCGGCTGGGTGTCGTCTTCGCGGTGATCCATCATGCCCGGCACTTCGTGAACCTTCTGGTGCAGGCTGCCGCCAAACGCCACGTTCATTTCCTGGAAGCCACGGCAAATCCCCAGCACCGGAACGCCTGCCGCAATCGCGGCACGCAGCAGCGGTAGCGTGGTTTGGTCCCGTGCAGAATCATGAGCAGTCCCGGGCGCGCTGGCCGGACCGTCGTAATGAAAGGGTTCGATATTGGAAGGTGAGCCGGTAAAGAGAATGCCGTCCAGACCGTCAAAAATATTGGCCGGGTCGAGCACATCCGCCAGGGACGGAATAATCAATGGCAAGCCCTTGGCAGCGGTGGCCACTGCACGGACGTATTTGTCGCCACTGATATGATAAGCATGCAGACCGACCTGTTTGGAGCAGGCGGTGACGCCGATTAACGGCAGGCGAGACATGAAGCACCCCGGTATTATTGCTGTTATGGGTTTGAATCGAGCTTAGCCTTGTTCATTTTTTTACACAACACCCCCGTAAAAAATACAACACGGCCCGCTCAAACGTGCTGGTTCCAAGAGCACCAATCCCAAAAAACCGCCCCAAAAAGCCCCAAAAAAGCCCTCAAGGCGCTTTTTTAGGGCAAAAAAGGCCTCGCTTGACTTCGGCATGCCGTTCGGGTTGACTGAAACCCGAAGAGATCAATGATTGATATTTTTAACAACAAAGGTGTTGCATCATGTCGGTACCCCCGCGTGCCGTTCAGCTTAACGAAGCGAACGCGTTCCTTAAGGATCATCCTGAGGTTCTGTACGTAGACCTTCTAATTGCGGATATGAATGGTGTGGTGCGCGGCAAGCGCATCGAACGCACCAGCCTCCACAAGGTTTACGAGAAGGGCATTAACCTGCCTGCCTCTCTATTTGCCCTGGATATCAATGGCTCAACGGTGGAAAGCACCGGCCTGGGTCTGGACATCGGTGATGCTGACCGAATCTGTTATCCAATCCCCGACACCCTGTGCAATGAGCCCTGGCAAAAGCGCCCAACCGCGCAATTGCTGATGACCATGCACGAACTCGAAGGTGAACCTTTCTTCGCCGATCCTCGCGAAGTACTCCGCCAAGTTGTAAGCAAATTTGACGACCTCGGTCTGACCATCTGCGCCGCATTCGAGCTGGAGTTCTACCTGATTGACCAGGAGAACGTGAATGGCCGGCCACAACCGCCCCGCTCGCCGATCTCCGGCAAACGCCCGCACTCGACACAGGTCTACCTGATCGACGACCTCGACGAATACGTCGACTGCCTCCAGGACATTCTGGAAGGTGCAAAAGAGCAAGGCATCCCTGCCGACGCCATCGTCAAGGAAAGTGCCCCGGCGCAGTTCGAAGTGAACCTGCACCACGTTGCCGACCCTATAAAGGCCTGCGACTACGCGGTACTGCTCAAGCGCTTGATCAAGAACATCGCCTACGACCATGAGATGGACACCACCTTCATGGCCAAGCCTTACCCGGGCCAGGCAGGCAACGGCTTACACGTACACATTTCGATCCTGGACAAGGACGGCAAGAACATCTTTGCCAGCGAGGATCCCGAGCAGAACGCCGCATTGCGTCACGCGATCGGCGGTGTGCTGGAGACCCTACCCGCCCAAATGGCGTTCCTGTGCCCTAACGTCAACTCCTACCGTCGTTTCGGCGCACAGTTCTACGTGCCGAACTCGCCGTGCTGGGGCCTGGATAACCGCACCGTAGCGATTCGCGTACCGACCGGCTCGTCCGACGCCGTACGTATCGAACACCGTGTGGCCGGCGCCGACGCCAACCCTTACCTGCTGATGGCTTCGGTCCTGGCGGGCGTGCATCACGGCCTGACCAACAAGATCGAGCCTGGCGCACCCGTGGAAGGCAACAGCTACGAGCAGAACGAACAGAGTCTGCCGAACAACCTGCGTGATGCCCTGCGCGAGTTGGACGACAGCGAGGTGATGGCCAAGTACATCGATCCTAAATACATCGATATCTTTGTCGCCTGTAAGGAAAGTGAGCTGGAAGAGTTCGAACACTCCATCTCCGACCTTGAGTACAACTGGTACCTGCATACCGTGTAAGCGGTTGCTTGATTGAAGGAACGCCGCAGGCTTTTGGCTTGCGGCGTTTTTTTATGCCTGTTTGTAGGAGCGAGCTTGCTCGCGAAAAACCTGAGGTCGCCGCGTTGATTCAGGATGCCCGCGTCATCGTTTACGACCATCGCGAGCAAGCTCGCTCCTACATGGTATGGATCACAGGCTGTCTCTCGTACAATGCCCGCTGCCCTGTAGGAGACTTCAATGAATCGCCCTGCCACCCCTCGCAAACCCCGCGCCCGCAGCCAGGCCCGGATCGACGCGATCCTCGACGCCGCCCGCACCTTGCTGGCCGCCGAAGGCGTGGCCAGCCTGTCGATCTACAGCGTGGCCGAGCGGGCGCAGATTCCACCGTCATCGGTGTACCACTTCTTCGCCAGCGTGCCTGCCTTGCTGGAGGCGCTGACCGCTGACGTCCATGCAGCCTTCCGCGCGGCCATTCAGGCGCCAATCGATCACGACTCACTCAAGCATTGGCGCGATCTGTCCTGCGTGGTGGAGCAGCGCATGCTCATCATCTACAGCAACGACGCCGCCGCCCGGCAATTGATCCTGGCCCAGCACGGGCTGACCGAAGTGACACAGGCCGACCGCCAGCACGATTTGGAGCTGGGAAACCTGATGCATGAAGTGTTCAACCGGCACTTCGAGGTGCCGAGCCTGCCCGCCGATGTCGACGTGTTTGCCCTGGCCCTGGAACTGAGCGACCGCGTCTACGCGCGCTCGGTGCATCAGCACGGGCAAATCACCCCGCGCATGGCCGAGGAAGGCATGCGGGTGTTTGACGCGTATGTGGGGCTTTATCTGCCGGCGTTCTTGCCCAAGCGGGTGGCTGCGCTCTGATTTTTTGTTGCCTGTCCGGGCCTCTTCGCGAGCAAGCCCGCTCCCACATTTGACCGAGTTTTAACTTTGGAATGCGGTCGAATGTGGGAGCGGGCTTGCTCGC
Source organism: Pseudomonas sp. AN3A02 (assembly GCF_011765255.1). Classification (NCBI taxonomy): domain Bacteria; kingdom Pseudomonadati; phylum Pseudomonadota; class Gammaproteobacteria; order Pseudomonadales; family Pseudomonadaceae; genus Pseudomonas; species Pseudomonas sp. AN3A02. The sequence continues at coordinate 243,548 of NZ_JAARNI010000003.1, read as the reverse complement.
GAAAGCTATCTCAAGAACGACAAAAACCCCGACAAGCTTTCACCTTCGGGGTTTTGGGCGAACCATCGATCACAGCTTGGCGATCGATACCTCGGTGGATTTGACGAAGGCAATCACTTCGCTGCCAATCACCAGCTCGAGCTCTTTCACCGAGCGCGTGGTGATCACCGAAGTGACGATGCCGGATGCGGTCTGCACGTCGATTTCCGACAGCACGTCGCCTTCGACGATTTCCTTGATGGTGCCTTTGAACTGGTTACGCACGTTGATGGCTTTAATAGTCATGGTCGTTCTTCCTGTGTAAGACAAGTGAGTTATTGAGCCCAACGCAATTGCGTAGGCAGCGGTGAAACAGGTTCGGGTTCCGGCGGGGTGCCGGGCAGCGACAACACACGGTTAAGCACTTCGGTTTCCAGCGCCGCCAGGCGGTGGGAGCCGCGCACCCGCGGGCGTGGGAGTTCCACGTGCAGGTCGAGGCCGATTTCGCCGTCTTCGATCAGGATCACCCGGTCGGCAATGGCCACGGCTTCGCTGACGTCGTGGGTCACCAGCAACACGGTGAAGCCGTGTTTCTGCCAGAGGTTCTCGATCAGTTGCTGCATCTCGATCCGGGTCAGGGCATCCAGGGCCCCCAGCGGTTCGTCCAGCAGCAACAGGCGTGGCTGGTGGATCAAGGCGCGGGCCAGGGCCACGCGTTGCTTCTGGCCACCGGACAACGCCGCCGGCCACTCATTCGCGCGCTCGGCCAGGCCGACCGCTTCCAGCGCTTCCAACGCCTGCGGACGCCAGTTGCCCTTGAGGCCCAGGCCCACGTTGTCGATGATCTTTTTCCACGGCAGCAGGCGCGCTTCCTGGAACATCAAGCGCGTGTCTTCAATCGCCTCGCTCAGCGGTGCGGAGCCGGCGAGCAATTCGCCGCCGCTGGCTTTGTCCAGGCCGGCCAGCAGGCGCAGCAAGGTACTTTTGCCGCAGCCACTGCGGCCCACGACCGCAACAAATTGACCGGCAGGAATGTGCAGGTCGATTGCCTTCAGCACTTCCCGCGCGCCGAAAGCCTTGCGCAACTTGCGCACTGCCAGGGGAATGCCCCGCAGCAGGCGTGGAGGTTGTTGAGCAGTCATGCCGCACCTCCTTTATTCACTTGATAAGCCGGGTGCCAGCGCAGCCAGACACGCTCCAGACCGCGCGCCGCCAGGTCTGCCAGCTTGCCGAGTACCGCGTACAGCACGATCGCCAGTACCACTACGTCGGTTTGCAGGAATTCCCGGGCGTTCATCGCCAGATAGCCGATGCCGGAACTGGCGGAGATAGTTTCCGCGACGATCAACGTCAGCCACATAAAGCCCAACGCGAAGCGCACGCCGACCAGAATCGAAGGCAAGGCGCCCGGCAAAATCACCTGGCGAAACAGGCTGAAACCGGACAGGCCATAACTGCGGGCCATTTCCACCAGCGCCGGGTCGACGTTGCGGATGCCGTGGTAGGTGTTGAGGTAGATCGGGAACAGCGTGCCGAGGGCGACCAGGAATATCTTCGCGGTCTCGTCAATCCCGAACCACAGGATCACCAGTGGGATCAGCGCCAGGTGCGGCACGTTGCGGATCATCTGCACCGAGCTGTCCAGCAGGCGTTCACCCCAGGTCGACAGGCCGGTGATAAAGCCCAGGGCCAGGCCGATGCCGCCGCCGATCACAAAACCCAGGCCCGCGCGCCAGCCGCTGATGGCCAGGTGGGTCCAGATTTCGCCGCTGCGCACCAGGCTGACGCCCGCTTCGATCACCGCGCTGGGTGCCGGCAGAATCCGCGTCGACAACCAACCTGCCGAAACGGACAACTGCCATACCGCCAGCAACAGAATCGGCAGCGCCCAGGGCGCCAATCGATGACTTAACTTTTCAAGATTCATGGCGGCGCCTCAGCTCTGGGACGCAGCTTTGGGGAGAATGTCGTTGGCGACCATTTCGCCGAACGGGCTGACGTAGCCGGCACCTTTCGGCAGCTCGGGACGTTCGATGTCCAAATGCGGGAACAGCAACTCGGCCACGCGGTACGACTCTTCCAGGTGTGGATAACCGGAGAAGATAAAGGTGTCGATGCCCAGGTCAGCGTATTCCTTCACCCGTGCAGCTACGGTCGGGCCATCACCTACCAAGGCAGTGCCGGCACCGCCGCGCACCAGTCCTACGCCGGCCCACAGGTTGGGGCTGACTTCCAGGTTGTCGCGGCTACCGCCGTGCAAGGCAGCCATACGCTGCTGGCCTACGGAATCGAAGCGCGACAATGAGGCCTGGGCGCGGGCGATGGTTTCATCGTCCACGTGGGAGATCAGTTTGTCGGCGGCCTGCCAGGCTTCGGCGTTGGTTTCACGTACGATCACATGCAGGCGAATGCCGAAGCGCAGGGTACGCCCGAGCTTGGCGGCCTTGGCGCGAACCTGTGCAATCTTTTCCGCCACCGCGGCCGGCGGCTCGCCCCAGGTCAGGACCATTTCCACTTGTTCAGCTGCCAGATCCTGCGCCGCTTCGGAGGAACCCCCGAAATACAGCGGCGGACGCGGTTGCTGGATCGGCGGATAGAGCAACTTCGCGCCTTTGACGCTGATGTGCTGACCATCGTAATCGACGGTTTCGCCTTCCAGCACGCGGCGCCAGATGCGGGTGAATTCCACCGACGCCTGATACCGCTCTTCATGACTCAGGAACAACCCGTCGCCGGCCAATTCTTCCGGGTCACCGCCGGTCACCAGGTTGAACAACGCACGGCCGCCGGACAGACGATCCAGAGTTGCCGCCTGACGCGCAGCCACCGTCGGGGAAATGATCCCGGGGCGCAGCGCGACAAGGAATTTCAAACGTTGGGTCACCGGGATCAGCGACGCCGCCACCAACCACGAATCCTCGCAGGAACGGCCGGTAGGGATCAGCACCCCGCCGAAGCCAAGGCGGTCGGCCGCCTGGGCCACTTGCTGCAGGTAACCGTGATCAACGGCGCGAGCGCCTTCGGCGGTGCCAAGGTAATGGCCGTCGCCGTGGGTAGGCAGGAACCAGAAAATATTGAGGCTCATGGAGTTGTCTCCTGAAGAAGTCGGATTACGGCGCTTTGGCAACGGCGGCGGGTGGCGTCCAGATCACGTCCTTGATGTTCAAGGGTTTGGGGATCAATTTGAGTTGGTAGAAGCTGTCGGCAATTTTCTGCTGCGCGGCGACCACTTCCGGGGTCAGGAACAGCGCGCCGTAGCCCTGGCGTTTCACCGAGGTGAGGGTGATGTCGGCCGGCAAGCCCAGCAGCGGTGCAACTTGTTCGGTGACTTGCTCCGGATTGGCCTTGGACCATTCGCCCACGGCGCGCACTTCCTCCACCAATGCCTTGATCACATCAGGGTGTTTTTCGGCGTAAGGCTTGGTGGCCAGGTAGAACTGATGGTTGTCAGCGATGCCGGTGCCGTCACGCAGGGTGCGCGCTTGCAGTTGTTTTTCGGCGGCTGCCTGGTACGGGTCCCAGATCACCCAGGCATCGACGCTGCCACGCTCGAACGCGGCGCGGGCATCGGCGGGCGGCAGGAATACGGTCTGCACGTCGGTGTATTTCAGGCCGGCATCTTCCAGGGCACGCACCAGCAGGTAGTGCACGTTGGAGCCCTTATTGAGGACGACTTTCTTGCCCTTGAGGTCTTGCACCGATTTGATCGGCGAGTCTTTCGGTACCAGGATCGCTTCGCTGGTCGGCGCTGGTGGTTCGTAGGCGACGTAGAGCAGATCGGCACCGGCAGCCTGGGCGAACACTGGCGGGGTTTCACCCGTCACTCCGAAATCGATGGAGCCGACGTTCAGTCCTTCCAGCAGTTGCGGGCCGCCGGGGAACTCCGTCCATTGCACTTGCACGCCCTGCTCGGCCAGGCGCTTTTCCAGCGAGCCCTTGGCCTTGAGCAGCACCAGGGTGCCGTATTTCTGATAGCCGATCCGCAGGGTTTCGGCGGCTTGGGCTTGAACAATGGCGCCGAACGACACAGCCGCAGCAAACAGTGCGACCAGTCCACGACGCAAGATGACAGTGCGCATGGCGCTCTCTCCAACTATACGATGAGGGGGTTGGCTGCACCTGCTTGGCCGTTGACGGCTGAGTAAGGTGAGTAGTACTTGTCGAATTCAGGTAAAGCTCGGTAAGGCTTAAATGCTCCAGCGAGCACTCAACAGACGTTCATTCAACACATTGGGATCAAGGGGTTTCGGGCGGCGGGCCATGGCGCTGTAGAACTGCTCCAGGGCCTCACTCAAACGTTGTTCCAGCACCGGCACCAACTGCGCCTGGGCACTGCCTTCGCCGTAAGCGATCTGGCTGTCTTCGGCGAAAATCCCGTGAAGCAATTCCTGGGCTTTCAGGGCCGACAGCACTGGCTTCAGCGCGTAGTCCACCGCGAGCATGTGGGCGATGCTGCCGCCGGTGGCCATCGGCAATACCACTTTGTGGGCCAGGGCGCGTTCGGGCAGCAGGTCAAGGATGGTTTTCAGCGCACCGGAAAACGAAGCCTTGTACACCGGCGTGGCAATCACCAAGCCATCGGCATTTGCCACTTGCTGCAGCAGGTCGATGATTTTCGGGCTGTCGAACCGCGCGTGCAGCAAGTCTTCGGCCGGGAAGTCCCGTATCTGATAACTCACCACTTCCACGCCTTGTTGCTGCAACCAGTTTCGGGAGTGATCCAGCAAGATCCCGGACCGGGAACGTTGGCTGGGGCTACCACCAAGTGTTACGACCAGCATGTAGGCAATTCCTTTGGAAAGTGTCGGCGGTTCGCTTTGTGGCGATGGCGCCAAGATGGGACAGACCATATCAGCCAATTTATATATCTATAAATCTTATTTTTTCATTTGTTTATTCTTTAAATGCATATACCGCTGACTAAATTCCAGGCGTAAAAAAAGGCCGTCGAAACGGCCTTAAAACCCCTGCTTTGTGAGACTTGAATTGCGATCAAGTGTGGGAGCGGGCTTGCTCGCGAAAGCGGTGTGTCATTCAAAGAGGCGTCAACTGACAGTGCGCGTTCGCGAGCAAGCCCGCTCCCACATTTGGTTCTGTGTCAGCGATTCGGTTGAGGGGTGAGCCGCAGGTACGGCTTCACCGCCCGGTAACCCTTCGGAAAGCGCTTCTTGATCTCTTCTTCGTCCTTGAGCGACGGCACGATCACCACCTCGTCACCGTCCTGCCAGTTGGCCGGGGTGGCGACTTTGTGGCTGTCGGTCAGTTGCAGCGAGTCAATCACCCGCAGGATTTCGTGGAAGTTGCGCCCGGTACTGGCTGGGTAGGTGATGGTCAGGCGAATCTTTTTGTTCGGATCGATCACGAACAGCGAACGCACGGTGAGGGTGTCACTGGCATTCGGGTGGATCAGGTCATACAGGTCGGAGACCTTGCGGTCTGCGTCGGCCAGGATCGGGAAGTTGACGATGGTGTTCTGGGTTTCGTTGATGTCTTCGATCCACTTGTGGTGGGAATCCACCGGGTCCACCGACAGGGCAATGGCCTTGACGCCGCGCTTGGCGAATTCATCCTTGAGCTTGGCGGTAAAACCCAGCTCTGTGGTGCACACCGGGGTGAAGTCCGCCGGATGGGAAAACAGCACGCCCCAGCTATCGCCCAGCCACTCGTGGAAACGAATCTTGCCGGCGCTGGAATCCTGTTCAAAGTCGGGGGCGATGTCGCCCAGTCTGAGGCTCATGGTGTGGCTCCTGATGAGTGCTTATGGAGCCCACTGTGCCTGCGTTGTGGATTATTTAAAAAGAATAAATATCGATTTATCTAGACGATAAAAGAATATTAAAAATCTGTTCATTGGACTTGGCGACAGGCGAGGATCAACATCCATTTCAAGGTTCGAGAAGGCCTTGAGACGCTGTACAAAGAGGGGTTCAGGACGGGCTTGCGGGGGTTGAGCCCGACTTGAAAAGTAAAGCACCCTGCCCGGCATTGCGCCGGGCAAGGTTTTACGCTCTTACTTGAACGCGTAGCTATAGCTGACGATCAGGCGGTTTTCGTCCTGGTCGCGAGTGCTGGCCAGGTCGGTACGCCACATGGCGTTCTTCCAGGCGACGCCCAGGTTTTTCAGCGGACCTTCTGGAATAACGTAGGCCAGCGTCAAGTCACGCTCCCACTCGGTCTTTTCACCGACGGCAGTGTCGATGTTGCTGCCACGCAGGTAGATCACACCGGCTGTCAGGCCAGGTACGCCAACCTTGGCGAAGTCATACGCGTAGCGGGCTTGCCAGGTACGCTCGCCAGCACGGGCGAACTTCTGGATTTGCATGTCGGTAGTGGTGCTGTTCGACGAGCCGTCACCTTGGTTCAACCAAGGGAAGTCGCTGTCGCCCTTGGTGTACTGGTAACCAGCACCAAAGGTGTGACCAGCAACCGAGTACAACGCCAGGTAGCTGTACAGGTCGTTGTCGACTTTACCTTTGGTAGTCGTGTTGCCGTAGAAACCGGTGGTGTAGTAACCGGCAGTGTCACCGTTGGCACCGTTGTCGCGGCTGCGGTAGTAACGCAGGTCACTTTTCAGAGTGCCTGGACCGATCGCCCAGTTGTGGACCAAGCCCAGGAAGTTCTGAGCATAAAAGTCCTTCAGCTCGCCGTAGTAGTACGAAGCGGTCAGGTCTTTGGTGATTTTGTAGTCAGCACCGGCGTAGTAGAACTTGTTGACGAAGTTACCTGCGTCATAGTTCGAGCTGCCGTTGGCGCCTGCCAGCGACAAACCTTCGTTGTTGCTGGAGTTACGACCTTTGGAGTGCTCGATCTGACCGGCAGTCAGGGTCAGGTCCTTGATCTCGTTCGAAGAGATCTCGCCGCCCTGGAAGGTTTGTGGCAGCAGACGACCGTCGTTGGTCTTGATGACCGGGTTGTTCGGCTGCAGGGTACCGATCTTCAGCACGGTCTGGGAGATCTTGACCTTACCGGTCACGCCCAGGCTGGCGAAATCGTTGACCGCCTTGTTGCCATCACTTGGGAACACGGTGCCGCCGGAAGCAGTACCGGTGTAGTTACCGTGGTTTTCACGGCTGGAATCCAGACGCACGCCGTACAGGCCGATGGCGTCAAGACCGAAGCCTACAGTGCCCTGGGTAAAGCCGGAGATGAAGCGCAGGTCGAAGCCTTGGCCCCATTCAGCGTTTTTGCTGCGGGTGTTGGACGTTCTCGAAGGAACGCCATCACGGTTGTCGGTATTGATATAAAAGTTGCGCAGGCCAAGAGTGACCTTGCTGTCGTCGATAAAACCTGCGGCGCCTGCTTGTTGAGCGATTGCCCCCAAAGCTACGGCCAACGCCAATGTTGACTTCTTCATGTACCGCTCCTCTCATTTCTAATTTTTGTATTTCTTAGGTCTCGGGTCTGACGCCCTTGATCCACAGATGCGCGATTAGCGCCGGATAGTGACTGACAAGTCAATCGTAACCTTGTGTGTCTACTACTTTCGTCTAACCGCAGTTGATTTGGTCCCTGCAGGGTAATGAGTTTTTCATACACCCAAAAAGAATTGTTTCATTCTTTTTCATACGATTCAGGAATAAGGCTTTCCATGGGGCAGTCAAGCCATTGAGGCAGTACCGCTCCATAAGGTTGTTCCTGAAGAGTATGTCTCTACGTTTTTTTAGATCGTTTTGTGTTGACCAGATGGGGTCATACGTCACTCACGATCAAAAACGCGACGCCATCATGGCCAAACGCACATCATTCCGTCAATTTGTTACAGTTTTTGTATCGATGAAACTTTTCTGCCGTCCCGCTAATGCACCTCACCGTACCTGGCGATAATGTCACTTTGATGTCAGTTGTGTGGATAATTCTGCAAACCCGGCGAGTGGCATCATTGCACCCGGCCCGGATGCAAGACTCGCCAAAGTGACAGGCGAGAGGATTGCCCCCTCGCCTCTTCAGGCTTACAACGCCTTTTCGAAAATCTTCGAATTACGCTGATAGTTGTACAACGACGCCCGCGCCGACGGCAGGCGGTCGACCGTACTCGGTACAAAACCACGCTCGCGAAACCAGTGGGCCGTACGGGTGGTCAGCACGAACAACGTCTTCAAACCCTGGGCCCGGGCACGGGTCTCGATGCGCTCCAGCAGCTCATCACCGCGACCGCCATGACGGTACTCCGGGTTCACGGCCAGGCACGCCAGCTCGCCTGCGTCCGAGTCGGCGATCTGATACAGCGCCGCACAGGCGATGATCATGCCTTCACGTTCCACCACGCTGAACTGCTCGATTTCCCGCTCCAGCACTTCCCGGGAACGACGTACCAGAATCCCCTGTTCTTCCAGCGGGCTGATCAGGTCCAGCAAACCGCCGACGTCTTCAATCGCCGCTTCGCGTACCAACTCGAACTGTTCCTGGGCCACCAGCGTACCGCCGCCGTCCCGGGTGAACAGCTCGGTCAGCAAGGCACCGTCTTCGGCATAACTGACAATATGGCTGCGGCCTACGCCGCCACGGCACGCCTCGGCTGCCGCGTCCAACAGTTCGGCCTGGTAGTTGTTGCCCAGGCGTTGCAAGTGCGCGGGCACCTGTTGCGGCCGCAGCTCACGCACCAGCCGGCCGTGTTCGTCGATCAGGCCGAGGTCGGCGCCGAACAACAGCAGCTTGTCAGCGCCAAGGTCGATGGCGGCGCGGGTGGCGACGTCTTCGCAGGCGAGGTTGAAGATTTCACCGGTGGGCGAGTAACCCAACGGCGACAGCAGCACGATGGAACGCTCGTCCAGCAGGCGGTTGATACCCTTGCGGTCGACGCGGCGCACTTCGCCGGTGTGGTGATAGTCGACGCCTTCGAGCACACCGATCGGGCGCGCGGTCACCAGGTTGCCGCTGGCCACCCGCAGGCGCGAGCCTTGCATCGGCGAGGAGGCCATGTCCATGGACAGCCGCGCTTCGATGGCGATACGCAGATGGCCGACGGCGTCGATCACACACTCAAGCGTCGCGGCATCGGTGATGCGCAAGCCTTCGTGGTAAGCCGGGGTCAGGCCGCGGGCGGCGAGGCGGGTTTCGATTTGCGGACGTGAACCGTGGACCAGCACCAGACGCACGCCCAGGCTGTGGAGCAGCACCAGGTCGTGGACGATATTGCCGAAGTTCGGATGTTCCACACCATCGCCCGGCAGCATGACCACAAAGGTGCAGTCGCGGTGGGCATTGATGTAAGGCGAAGCGTGACGAAGCCAATTGACGTATTCGGGCATAAACCTGGGCCTGTAATAAAAAGCAGCCAAAAAGGGATGAATCATGAAAACGCACAGCGGGCTGTTGGTTATCGTCGGAACAGGCTTGGCGACACGCTCGCTCTCCTTCTATGTACGGATGGGCAGGGGTTAATTTATGCAGGTGTCAGGCAGTAATGTTGAATCAGTTCCCGCAATAGACGCACTGTAGGCGTCAAGCGTGACATTTCAAGGTACTCGCCGGGCTGGTGGGCGCAGGCGATATCACCAGGGCCGAGCACCAGGGTCTCGCAACCAAGGCGCTGAAGATAAGGCGCTTCGGTGCCGAACGCTACTGCTTCGGCGCGATGACCGGTAAGTCGTTCAGCCACCCGCACCAACTCGGCATCCTCGGCCTGCTCGAACGGCGGTACTTCGGGGAACAACGGCGCGTAGTCGATCTTCACCTTATGCCGCTCGGCCAGGGGTTCAAGCTTCTGCCGGATGGCCGCGCGCAGCACTTGGGGATCCATGCCGGGCAAGGGCCGCAGGTCGAATTCCAGGGAGCATTGGCCGCAAATGCGGTTGGGGTTATCGCCGCCGTGAATGCAGCCGAAGTTCATGGTCGGTTGCGGCACACTGAACTGCGGGTTGCGGTATTCGCGCTGCCAGGCAAGGCGCAGGCCACGCAGCTCGCCGATGGCGTCGTGCATGGCTTCGAGCGCGCTGTGGCCCAGGCTTGGATCCGACGAATGGCCGCTGCGCCCAAGAATATCGATGCGCTCCATCATCACGCCTTTGTGCAGGCGGATGGGTTTGAGGCCAGTCGGCTCGCCGATCACCGCCGCGCGACCTAAAGGACGGCCCGCCTCGGCCAGCGCACGGGCGCCGGCCATGGAGCTTTCTTCATCGCAGGTGGCAAGGATCAGCAGCGGTTGCTTGAAGGGTTGGTCCAGCAACGGCTGGACGGCTTCGATCACCAGGGCGAAAAAACCTTTCATGTCACAGCTGCCCAGTCCTACCCAGCGGCCGTCGACTTCCGTCAGCTTCAGCGGATCGGTCTGCCATAGCGCGCCGTCGTACGGCACGGTGTCGCTGTGCCCCGCCAACACCAGGCCGCCGGGGCCCGTGCCGAAACTGGCCAGCAGATTGAATTTGCCGGGGCTGACCTGCTGGATATCGCAGGCAAAGCCCAAGTCCCCCAGCCAGGTGGCGAGCAAATCGATCACCGGGCGGTTGGATTGGTCGAGAGAAGCCTGGGTACAACTGACCGAAGGCGCGGCAATCAGCGCGGCGAATTGTTCTTTCATGGACGGTAAAGGCATGCGCGGTCTCTCAACTTCCCGGATGAACCCCATCATAGAGCCATCTGCACGACACAATAAACCGTTGCGGCGCGTTGCCGGGCTCAGTCCTGTACACTGCACGGCCTTGGCAGCCACTCATTTCCCCGGCTGCGCTCCCGATCCTGGATTTTCCGGCCATGCAGAAAGAAACCGAAATCAAGCTCCGCGTCAGCCGCGAAACCCTCGCCGCGCTGCGTGAGCACCCGTTACTGAAAAAACGCAACAAAAGTGGCTGGGAACGCCGTGAGTTGATGAACCAGTACTTCGACACCCCGGAACGCGACCTGGCCCAGGCCAAAGTGGCCCTGCGCCTGCGCAAAGACGGCGACGAAGTGATCCAGACCCTCAAGACCCGTGGCCAGAGCGTTGCCGGCTTGTCGGAACGCAATGAGTACAACTGGGACCTGGCCAAAGCCAAGCTCGACGTGAAGAAGCTCGACGGCGAATGCTGGCCAGAGCAACTGGCCGAGCTGGACAAAAAGACCCTCAAGCCGATCTTCACCACCGATTTCGTCCGCGAACGCGCCGAAATTGCCTGGGGCCGCGGCAAGGCCAAGGTGGTGATCGAAGCCGCCCTGGACCTCGGCCACGTGGTCGCCGGCAAGCAGAAAGAAGAAATCTGCGAACTGGAACTGGAACTGCGCGAAGGCGACCCGGCCGCCCTGCTGGAGCTGGCCGCTGAACTGGCCGCAACCCTGGCCCTGATGCCGTGCGATATCAGCAAGGCTGAGCGTGGCTATCGCCTGTTCGACGCCAACAGCTATTCCCTGAGCTTGCCAACGCCGGTGCTGCACGCTGAAATGCCGCTGGACGACGCGTTTGCCGCCGTCATGTGGCACCTGTTGGGCAGCAGCCAGCGCCTGGCCGAGCAATACCGTTTCAATGGCCACTGGCGTCTGCTGCAAGACTGGGTAGAAAACCTCGGCGAACTGCGTGCCCTGCTCGGCAGCCTCGGCCAGGCCGCGCCACGCCAATCCACCAGCGAACTGCGCGCCGCACTGGACGCCTTGCTGGAAGACTGGCGCCCGCTGGTCCAGGCGGGTGACGACGATGAAGACATCCGCAAGGCCGCGCCAGAACAGTTCGCTGAAGAACTGGAAGACGTGCGCTGGGGCCTCTTCTCGCTGACCACTTCCCGCTGGCTGCTGGCCCGTACCTGGGCAGCGGAGCGCAACGTGCGTGGCAATCGCCAGGGCGCTGCACAGCTCGCCAATTGGCTGCCGCGCCTGCTGGCCGACGACGCCGTCGCCCTGCAACTGCCGCGCTACCAGCAACAGCCGGAAGACCTGGCCGAGCAACTGCCGCGTATCGAACGCATCCTGGCCTGGCTGCACCATGCACGCCAAGTGCTGGATATCGCCGAGCTGGACCGTTTGTATGGCGAGCTGAACAAGCTGGCGCACCTGGCCAACCAGCCGATTACCGATGAGTCGCTGGATGCGCGGATGCATCAAGCAATCGCGGTGTATCAGAATCGCGCCTGGAAGACCCTGCTGCGCCTGTAAACCCCTTGTGGCGAGGGAGCTTGCTCCCGCTGGGCTGCGTAGCAGCCCCTAATCCTGGGATCACGCTCCCTCGCCACTAAAATCAGGCCATGACAACTATCAGCGCAACACCGGCAAACTCGTGGTGGACTTGATCTCCGACAAGGCCACTATCGAGTTGACCTCCTGAATCCCCGGCACCATCGAGAGTTTTTCGAAGAAAAACCGCTCATACGCTTCAATGTCCGACGTGACGATACGCAGTAAAAAGTCCACCGCCCCCATCAGCACATAACATTCCAACACTTCCGGAAAACCGCGAATCGCCTCGGTGAATTCAGTGAAGTTGGAACGTCCGTGGGCGTTGAGTTTCACCTCGGCAAAGATCTGCGTGTTGAGGCCGATTTTTTTGCGGTCCAGCAGGGTGACCTGGCCGCGGATCACACCCTCCTCTTTCAGCCGCTGAATCCTGCGCCAGCACGGCGACTGCGACAGGCCGACCTGCTCGGCAATCTGCGCGCTGGAGAGCGAAGCGTCTTCCTGCAACAGCGCCAGGATGCGCCGGTCGTACACGTCCAACTCACTGTGCATAGAAATACCCATTAATCGTACTTTACGGAATTGAATGATTCTCTTATAAGCCAATACGGGCTTTTTTAGATAAGAAATCTCCTGCGCCGCATGTAAAAATTTCTCCAGTCGAATCCGGAGAATCATCATGCACGTCGTCGAATCCGCCAGCCCCGCCCCACGCGTCGATGCCTGGGCCGTCAGCAATGCTCACTGCCAGGCGCACTATCAAATCCTCGCCGAGGCTGAACCCGATGTGTTGTGCAGGGTGCTCAACTATTTTGCCCTGCAGTTCCTGGTTCCTCGCCAGGTGAACGTGCAGCGCGAAGACGACCTGTTGGCGATCGATATCGTGATGGACGGCCTGAGCTGGCATCGGGCCCAAGTGATCGGCGAAAAACTTCGTAACCTGATCAGTGTGTGCTCGCTGGAACTGCAACCGGCTGATACTGCGCGGCCTCTGGCGGTAAAGGCAGCCGGTCAGTAAAAGCCTGCAATAAACCCCGGAAGCCGAAGCGCAACGGGTGACTAGCCTGAGGTCTACGCCTAACCGTTGCCCAGGAACGTCATCATGTCCGTTGCGCCAAACACCCAGGATCGCTGGCTGGAAATCCATCAGTTGTTGCCTGCCCTGATCGACCAGGGCCTGGTGCCTGCCAACCTGATCGTTCCGGCGAACAGCGAGCTGCATCCCCTGGAATGCATTGCCAGCCATGGGCCGTCCCTGGAAATGCTGACCGAATGGCTCGCCCGTCACTGTGGGCAGGCTTACCTGCGTATCGACCCGTTGAAAATCGATGTCGCCGCAGTGGTGCCGCTGATGTCGTACGCCTTTGCCCAGCGGCACAGGATCCTCGCGGTGGCGGTCGATGGCGGCAGCGTTACAGTCGCCAGCGCCCAGCCCTACGTGACCAGCTGGGAATCTGGCCTGGCCCAAGTGTTGAAACGCTCCATCAAGCGCGTGGTGGCCAACCCTGAGGACATTCAACGCTGCACCGTGGAGTTTTATCGGCTGGCGAAATCGGTCAACGGCGCTATTGATCAAAAAACGTCCAGCGCTCCCAACATCGAGCAACTCCTCAACATTGGCGCCAGCGACCAGGAACCCGACGCCAATGACGCGCACATCGTCAATATCGTCGACTGGCTGTTGCAGTACGCCTTCGGCCAACGGGCCAGTGATATCCATATCGAACCCGGTCGCGACCAGGGCCGCGTGCGTTTTCGCATTGATGGGCTGCTGCACGACGTCTATCAATTCCCGTCCCAAGTGACGATGGCAGTGGTCAGCCGCCTGAAAAGTCTCGGGCGGATGAACGTGGCGGAAAAACGCAAACCCCAGGACGGCCGGGTGAAGACCAAAAGCCCGGCGGGCGGTGAAGTGGAACTGCGCCTGTCGACCTTGCCCACGGCCTTCGGCGAAAAGCTGGTGATGCGAATTTTCGATCCTCAGGTGCTGCACAAGGATTTCCAGCAACTGGGGCTCTCCGACGACGACCTGCAACGCTGGCAATCCATGACCGTCCAGGCCAACGGCATCATCCTGGTCACCGGGCCCACCGGTTCGGGCAAGACCAGCACCCTCTACACCACGCTCAAGCAACTGGCCACCCGCGAGGTCAACCTGTGCACCGTCGAAGACCCGATCGAGATGGTCGAGCCGGCCTTCAACCAGATGCAGGTCCAACCCAACATCGACCTGACCTTCGCCAGCGGCATCCGTGCCCTGATGCGCCAGGATCCGGACATCATCATGATCGGCGAGATTCGCGACCTGGAAACCGCAGAAATGGCGATCCAGGCCGCCCTGACCGGGCACCTGGTGCTGTCGACGCTGCACACCAACGATGCACCCGGCGCCATCAGTCGCTTGCTGGAACTGGGCATTCCTCATTACCTGATCAATGCGACATTGCTGGGAGTGATGGCCCAGCGTCTGGTGCGTCTGTTGTGCCCGCACTGCAAGCAGCCTGCCGGGCAGGTCTATCAGGCCGTGGGTTGTGGGGAATGTCGGGAAAGTGGTTATCGAGGACGGGCCGGGATCTACGAGATCATGCTGATGAACGACCGCCTCAAGGCTCTTATCACCCCGGGCACCGACCTCCAGGCCTTGCGCCGCGCGGCCCTTGACCAAGGCATGTGCAGCTTGCGGTCTGCTGGTACGCGCAAGGTAATGGCAGGGCTGACGACGATGGAAGAGGTGCTGCGAGTGACGCCTGGGGATTCAGAAACAAATCCTTTGATTGATGGGCCGGTAAACCGTTCTTATCCGTGACAACACCGTTACAATCGGAAAAACCTCGCTTTACCGCCCACACCAGACAAGGAATCGTTATGCAGATCGGAACCGTACTGCTTCTTTTTGTAGGCTTGGCCGTCGCCATACTGTTCATGGGCTTCAAGGTCGTTCCGCAGGGTTACCAGTGGACGGTCGAGCGCTTCGGCCGCTACACCAACACCCTCAAGCCGGGCCTGAACATCATTATCCCGGTCATGGACCGTATCGGTCGCAAGATCAACGTGATGGAAAGCGTGCTGGATATTCCACCCCAGGAAGTCATCACCGCCGACAACGCCACGGTGCAGATCGACGCCGTGTGCTTCTTCCAGGTGGTCAATACCGCCCAGGCCGCCTACGAGGTGAACAACCTCGAACACGCCATCCGCAACCTGCTGCAAACCAACATCCGTACTGTGCTCGGCTCCATGGAGCTGGATGCAATGCTCAGCCAGCGTGACGGCATCAACGAAAAACTGCTGCGCACCGTCGACGAAGCCACCGCACCGTGGGGCATCAAGATCACCCGGATCGAGATCAAGGACATCAGCCCGCCTGCCGACCTGATGGCCGCCATGTCCGGCCAGATGAAGGCCGAGCGGATCAAGCGTGCACAGATCCTCGAAGCCGAAGGCCTGCGAGCCTCCGCGATCCTGACCGCCGAAGGCAAGAAGCAGGCGCAGATTCTTGAGGCCGAAGGTGGTCGTCAGGCGGCGTTCCTGGAATCCGAAGCCCGTGAGCGTCAGGCCGAAGCTGAAGCCCGCGCCACTCAAGTGGTATCGGAGGCGATCGCCACCGGTAACGTGCAGGCCATCAACTACTTTGTCGCCCAGAAATACATCGACGCACTGGGCAAGCTGGCCTCGGCCAACAACAGCAAGGTGATCCTGATGCCGCTGGAAGCCAGCCAGGTGATTGGCGCCGTCGGTGGTATCGGCGAGATCGTCAAGGCAACCTTCGACAACAAGAAAGCCTGAGGCACGCGCCATGTGGGAATTCCTGCAGCACCTGTCGTTTTGGGACTGGCTGGCACTGGGCACGGTGCTGTTGATCCTTGAAGTGTTCGGTGCCGGCGGTTATCTGCTGTGGATGGGCATCGCCGCGGCAGCCGTGGGCGTGATCAAATTCCTGATCCCGAGCCTGGGCCTCGAATGGCAACTGCTGCTGTTCGCGGTGTTATCGATCCTGACGGCGGTGTACTGGTGGCGACGCCAACGTAGCAGCGCCAAAGTCAGCGACCAGCCAGGGCTGAACATGCGCGGTTCGGAGCTGATCGGCCGCACCTTTGTGGTGCATCAGGCCATTATCGAGGGACGTGGCAAGATCAAGGTTGGGGACGGTGTCTGGATGGCATCCGGGCCTGACGCGCCGGTTGGGGCACACGTACGTGTCACTGGTCAGGAAGGCGTGATTTTGCAGGTTGAAACTGTTTAGTCATCCATGGAACTCGACTGGGCTATCTACAATCAAACTGTTCAGATAACCCAGTCGGAGTCACCCATCATGCGTCTAAAATATGCTGTCGCAACCCTCGCTGTGCTTTCCCTTCCTGTCGGTTCAGCCATGGCCGACAGCTTCTGGCGTAATGTCATCTCATCGGGTGCCACCACCGGCTCGACGTACCTGACCTTCAAGGACCACAAAATGGTGGTCGCCGCCCAGGACGACGCCGGTAGCTTCGTCGCCAGCGACGGCAGCATCCGTGGCCCGTACCTGGAAGCTGCGATGCAGAAGGTGCGCGCTGATAACCCTGGCCTCAAGGCCACGGATATGGACCTGGCCAACGCTATCCTGGCGAAAAACGCCATTGCTTCCGAGTAATACCGCCGCATAAAAAATGCCGCTCTTCGAGAGCGGCATTTTTTTGCCCCGCCTTCCTACACCCGACGCTGACGATTCAGGATTTGATCAGGAAAACTCCTGTCGAGCGGCCCGTCCCCCCAGCAACAAGCTATCGACTCCCTTTTTAGATCAAGTGAATCGATGACCATGCAAAAACTCTCCTGCGCCCTGCTGCTTGCCGCGATCGTCACCCCTTACGCCCAGGCAGAAGGTTGGTACGGGTCGGCAAAGCTCAACAGCGCCCGCCAGAATCTCTCAAGCTCCCTGTTGACCAGCCCACGGGTAACCCACCGGGTAGAAGCGCCAGACAACAGCAAGACATTCACCGGTTCATTTGCCGTGGGTTATGCCTTGGCTGATGGCTGGCGCGTTGAAGGTGAATACACCATGCCCAGCCAATCAAACTACAAATCCCGTTGGGCACCGTTCAATGCCAACGTCAACAGCCTGCAGACCGACAGCCAGCGCTTGATGCTCAACGGTTATAAAAATATCCCGATCAACGAGTGGCTGTCGTTCTACGGCATGGCAGGGGTGGGCCTGGCCCAAATTGACGCCAATGGCTATCAGGCCAACGAAACCCGTCGCTTCGCCAGCCATCGCCAACACAACTTCGCCTACAGCGTGGGCCTGGGGCTGGATGCCAAGGTCAGCAAAACCCTGACCCTGGGCACCGGCTGGCGTTACGTGGACATGGGCAGGATCGAAACCGGCTACAACACGTTCGCAAACCGGATAAATGCCCTGGACGAACAGCTCAAAGGCAAGCTCAAGGAACAGAATGTGTTTCTTGAGGCACGCGTCGCCTTCTGACACCGATGCTGAAAATGCCGCTCCCAAGGCGGCATTTTTGTTTAAGGGGGGACGATTCATTCACAGGCGACAGGCTATATTCAGTCGAGCCGTGCAACCATGCGCGGCATTGATATGCTTTTTTCTCAGCGCCTTTCTGAAACGGATGCCTTCAACGTCATGAGCCAACTGCCCTTTCTGCCGTTCTCCAAGCCCACCATTGATGAAGCCACTATCTCGGCGGTGGGCGACGTACTGCGCTCCGGCTGGATCACCAGCGGGCCGAAAGTGCAGGCGTTCGAAGCGCAGTTGTCGGAATACTTTGGCGGGCGCCCGGTGCGCACCTTCAACTCGGGCACCTGCACCATGGAGATCGCCTTGCGCATCGCCGGAATCGGCCCTGGAGATGAAGTCATCACCACCCCGATTTCGTGGGTCGCCACGGCCAACGTGATTCTGGAAGTCGGCGCCACGCCAGTGTTCGCTGATATCGACCCGGTTACCCGCAATATCGACCTGGCCCAGGTGGAAGCCGCGATCACGCCGCGCACCAAGGCGATCATCCCGGTGTACCTGGCCGGTCTGCCACTGGACATGCCATTGCTCTACGCGCTGGCCAACAAGTACAACCTGCGCATCGTCGAAGACGCCGCCCAGGCCTTGGGCTCCAGCTGGGATGGCCAGCGCATTGGCGCTACCGGCGATTTCGTGTCGTTCAGCTTCCAGGCGAACAAGAACATCACGTCATCCGAAGGCGGCTGCCTGGTGTTGAACAACGCTGAAGAAGCGCGCCTGGCAGAAAAATATCGCCTGCAAGGCGTGACCCGCACCGGCTTCGACGGCCTGGACGTGGATGTACTCGGCGGCAAGTTCAACATGACCGACATCGCAGCGGCCATCGGCTTGGGCCAATTCGCCCATATCGAGAAGATCACTGCCCATCGCCAGGAGCTGGCGCGGCACTATTTCGAATGCTTCGGCAGTGATTTTGAAGAAGAGTACGGCGCGCAATTGCCACCGGCAGACTTCGAAAACAGCAACTGGCACCTGTTCCAACTGGTACTGCCGGAGCGCCAGGACGGGTTGCCGGCACGCGCCACGTTCATGGAGCAGATGCAGGCCCACGGCGTCGGCATTGGCTATCACTACCCGCCGATCCACCTGCTGAGCTTGTACAAGGCGCAGGGGTTCAAGGAAGGCATGTTTCCGGTAGCGGAAAAAGTGGGGCGCTTGATTGTGTCGTTGCCGATGTTCACGGCGATGACGAAGGCGGATGTAGAGCGTTCGGTAGCGGCAGTCAAAGCGGTATTGAAGCGCTGATAAAACCTTAGCGGGAGCCGATTGCCGGCTCCCGCAGCAGGATCACTCGCCGATGGCAGCCTTGTAACCGGCAGCATCCAGCAGCTTGTCCAGCTCAGCCGGGTTGCTTGGCTTGAGCTTGAAGATCCAGGCGCCGTAAGGGTCGGAGTTCAACAGCTCTGGCTCGCCGCTCAAGGCGTCGTTCACCGCGATCACTTCGCCAGCAATTGGCGAGTAGATATCTGAAGCGGCCTTAACCGATTCAACTACACCCGCCTGCTGAGTCGCCTCAAATACGTTGCCGACTTCGGTCAACTCGACGAACACCACATCCCCCAATGCTTCCTGGGCATGGTCCGAGATCCCGACGGTCACGGTGCCGTCAGCTTCCAGACGGGCCCATTCGTGACTTTCGGCAAAACGCAGGTCGGCAGGGATATCGCTCATAGTCTGTGTCCTCAAGAAAAAATGTCAGCGGCCATTGGCCCGCCGGAAAAGTTAAATCAATGTTTTGCCATGACGCACGAAGGTCGGTTTGACCACCCGAACCGGGTACCACTTGCCGCGGATTTCCACCTCGGCCCGGTCAGCAGTCGCCGACGGCACACGCGCCAGGGCAATGGATTTGCTTAGCGTAGGAGAGAAACTACCACTGGTGATCTCTCCTTCGCCAACATTGGCGATACGAACCACCTGATGAGCGCGTAAAACCCCGCGCTCCTCCAGTACCAGGCCGACCAGCTTGGACTTCACGCCCGCAGCCTTTTCGGCTTCCAGGGCGGCGCGGCCGATGAAATCGCGCTCGGCCGGCTCCCAGGCGATGCTCCAGGCCATGTTGGCTGCCAGGGGCGAAACGTCCTGATGAATATCCTGACCGTAGAGGTTCATGCCGGCCTCAAGGCGCAGCGTGTCGCGGGCGCCGAGGCCGATGGGCGAAATACCTGCGCCCACCAGATCGTTGAAAAACGCCGGGGCCTGGTTGGCCGGAAGGACAATTTCCAGGCCGTCTTCACCGGTATAACCGGTGCGTGCAATAAACCAGTCGCCGTCGGCAAAACCTTCAAAGGGCTTGAGCTGGTGAATCAAGGTGGCGCGTGATTGGGTGACCAGTTCGGCGATCTTTTGCCGGGCATGGGGGCCCTGAATAGCGAGCATGGCCAATTCGGGCCGCTCGTGGATCTGGGCCTGAAAGCTGCCGAGCCGGGCCTGCATCCAGGCCATGTCCTGGTCGCGGGTGGCAGCGTTGACCACCAGCCGGTAACCGGTCTCGGTGCGGTACACGATCATGTCGTCCACCACGCCGCCCTGCTCGTTGAGCATGGCGCTGTACAACGCACGGCCGCAGCCGTGCAGTCGGTCAACATCATTGGCCAGCAGATGCTGAAGCCATTCCTTGGCCTGGGGGCCTTTGATATCGATCACGGTCATATGGGATACATCAAACACCCCGCAGTCGCGTCGCACCTGATGGTGTTCCTCAACCTGCGAGCCGTAGTGCAAAGGCATATCCCAACCGCCAAAATCGACCATTTTCGCGCCAAGGGCGAGATGCAGGTCATACAGAGGCGTGCGCTGTCCCATGGGTTTCTCCTTCCGGGCGTGGCGAAGGTGCGGACGGTCGCCGTTCGGGCCGCACGCCTTGAAATACAAGGCCTGTAGCCGCGTTCAGCAACCCGACCTGAAAGATCGACCGCACCGAATGCCGCGCATTGTAGCCTCATGCCGTAGGACTGGCACCTAACCGATTCGTCTCGCCGAACGTCGGATCAACCCGATGACCGGTAACAGGCCCACCAACACCAGGGTCAAGGCCGGCAGCGAAGCCCGCGCCCACTCCCCTTCACTGGTCATCTCGAAAATCCGGACCGCCAGTGTGTCCCAGCCGAACGGGCGCATCAGCAGGGTGGCGGGCATTTCCTTGAGCACATCGACAAACACCAGCAACGCCGCGCTCAGGGTGCCCGGCAGCAAAAGCGGCAGATACACTTTGCAAAACAGTCGCGGCCCGCTGACGCCCAGGCTGCGGGCGGCTTCCGGCAAGGACGGGCGGATTCGCGCCAGGCTGTTTTCCAGCGGCCCGTAGGCCACCGCAATGAAGCGCACCAGATACGCCAGCAGCAAGGCCGACAAACTGCCCAGTAACAGCGGTTTGCCGGCGCCCCCCAGCCAGCCTGATACCGGGATCACCAACTCACGATCCAGGTAGCTGAACGCCAACATGATCGACACCGCCAGCACCGAGCCCGGCAGCGCGTAACCCACGTTGGCCAGGCTGATGCCGGAGCGGATGGCCCGAGTGGGCGCCAAACGATGGGCGAACGCCAGCACCAGGGCCACGCTGACGGTGATCAGGGCCGCCATACCACCGAGGTAGAGGGTATGGACGATCAAGCCGGCGTAGCGCTCGTCCAGATCGAAGCGACCCCGCTGCCAGAACCAAGCCACCAGTTGCAGCATCGGAATCACGAACGCGCAGGCGAATACCAAGCCGCACCAACCGCTGGCCAACGCCGCCTTGAACCCGCGCAGGTGGTACAGCGCCTTGCCGCGAGGTCGCTCGTTGCTGGGTCGGCTGGCACCCCGGGCACGGCGCTCGCCGTACAGCACCAGCATCACCACCAGCAGCAACAGGCTGGCCAGTTGCGCAGCACTGGAGAGGCTGAAAAAGCCGTACCAGGTCTTGTAGATGGCGGTGGTAAAGGTGTCGAAGTTGAACACCGAGACGGCGCCAAAATCTGCCAACGTCTCCATCAGCGCCAAGGCCACACCCGCACCGATGGCCGGGCGCGCCATGGGCAGGGCCACACGCCAGAACGCTTGCCACGGTGACTGCCCCAATACCCGCGCCGCTTCCATCAGGCCTTTGCCCTGGGCGAGAAACGCGGTGCGCGCCAACAGGTAGACGTAGGGATAGAACACCAGCATTAGCACGATGATCACGCCGCTGGTGGACCGTACGCGAGGCAGGCGCAACCCCGTGCCGAACCATTCGCGCAGCAGGGTTTGCACCGGACCGGAGAAGTCCAGCAAGCCAACGAAGACGAAGGCGAGCACATAGGCAGGAATCGCGAAAGGCAGCATCAACGCCCAGTCCAGCCAGCGCCGGCCGGGGAATTCGCAGAGGCTGGTCAGCCAGGCCAGGCTGACACCCAGCAGCGTAACGCCCACACCGACGCCCAGCACCAGGGTCAAGGTGTTGCCCAGCAGGCGTGGCATCTGGGTTTCCCACAGGTGGGACCAGATCTGGTGATCGATGCTCTGCCACGACAGCAACAGCACGCTCAGCGGCAGCAGCACCAGGGCGGCGACGGTGAAGACCGGCAGGTACCAGCGGCGTTGGGCGGGATGGGCCAAAGGTTAATTCTCAGAGAATGAATAGCTTGAAGCCACCGCTAACCAATGTGGGAGCGGCTTGTGTGGGAGCGGGCTTGCTCGCGAAAGCGGCGTGTCAGTCAACGCACAGGTGACTGATACACCGTCTTCGCGAGCAAGCCCGCTCCCACACAAGCCCGCTCCCACATTTAGATCGGCGGTGCCTTACAAATTGTATCTAGTTCCAGCCAGCCCGATCCATCAAGCGAATCGCCTCGGCCTGACGCTTGCCCGCCACTTCCACCGGCAACGTATCGGCCACAAACTTGCCCCAGGTCGCGACTTCAGCCGACGGCGGCACGGCCGGGTTGGCCGGGAATTCCTGGTTCACATCCGCAAAAATCTTCTGCGCTTCCGGTGTAGTCATCCATTCAACCAGCGCCTTGGCCGCTTCCGGGTGCGGTGCATGCTTGGTCAAGCCGATGCCCGACAGGTTGACGTGCACCCCACGGTCGCCCTGGTTGGGCCAGAACAGTTTCACCGCCAGGTCCGGCTTCTGCTTGTGCAGGCGGCCGTAGTAATAGGTGTTGACGATACCGACGTCGCACTGCCCGGCATTGATCGCCTCGAGCACGGCGATGTCATCGGAGAACACGTCGGTGGACAGGTTGTTGACCCAACCCTTGACGATTTCTTCGGTCTTGGCCGCGCCGTGGGTTTCGATCAGGGTGGCGGTCAGCGACTGGTTGTAGACCTTCTTCGCAGTGCGCAGGCACAGGCGGCCTTCCCATTGCTTGTCGGCCAGCGCCTCGTAGGTGGTCAGGTCGCCCGGCTTCACGCGATCCGTCGAGTAGGCGATGGTCCGCGCGCGCAGGCTCAAGCCGGTCCAGGCATGGGCCGAAGAGCGGTATTGAAGGGGGATATTCTTGTCGATCACCGCAGAGGTGAACGGTTGCAGGATGCCCATCTGCTCGGCCTGCCAGAGGTTGCCGGCATCGACGGTGAGCAGCAGGTCGGCGGTGGCGTTTTCACCTTCGGCCTTGATGCGCTGCATCAGCGGCGCTTCCTTGTCGGTGATGAACTTCACCTGCACGCCGGTCTTTTTGGTGTAGGCGTCGAACACCGGCTTGATCAATTCGTCGATGCGCGAGGAGTAGACCACGACCTCATCGGCCGCCTGCACGGTGGTGCTGCCGATCAGGGTGAGTGCCAGGGCAGTCAGGAGGCGCTTGGGTGCCAACATGGGTGCGGTCTCTCATTTGCGAAAAGAGGGCAAATGATAAGGACTCACATTTGGTAACGCTCGACGGAGCCGTTACCAAATGTTGCGCAGCCCCCTCAGGCCTTGGCCAGCTCCGGCAAATCGCCGGACAAGCCCAAGGCCTGACGCACAAACAACGCTTTGGCCTCCGGCATCTGCTCAACCACCTTCAGCCCGGCATTACGCAGCCAGCGCAGCGGCAGTTGATCAGCCTGGAACAACCGCTCGAAGCCTTCCATCGCCGCCATCAGTGCCAGGTTGTGCGGCATGCGCCGGCGCTCGTAACGGCTGAGCACCTTCGCATCCGCCAGGCGCTCACCGCGCTCGTTGGCGGCCAACAACACCTCGGCCAGCACCGCCGCATCGAGGAAGCCCAGGTTCACGCCCTGCCCCGCCAACGGATGAATGACGTGGGCCGCATCGCCAATCAATGCCAGGCCCTCGGCGACGTAACGCTTGGCATGGCGCTGGCGCAACGGCACGCACACCCGTGGATCGGCGCTTACCACGGTGCCCAGGCGTCCTTCGAAGGCGAGTTCCAGCTCACGGCAGAAGCTTTCATCGTCCAGCGCCATCAAGCGCTCGGACTCACTCGGGGTGGTCGACCAGACGATCGAACACCAGTCTTCCTGCCCATCGCGCACCAGCGGCAAAAACGCCAGCGGGCCGTTGTCGGTAAAACGTTGCCATGCCGTGCGCTGATGCGACTGACTGCTGCGCACACTGGTGACGATGGCGTTGTGCAAATAATCCCACTCACGGGTGGCGGTGCCGGTCAGACGGCGCACGGCCGAGTTGGCGCCGTCCGCCGCGACCACCAGCGGCGCGCGCAAGGTGCGGCCATCAGCCAGGGTCAGCAGCCAGTCATCGCCGGAGCGGCGCATCTGTTCCAGGCGCGCGTTGGCCAGCAACCCGAGGTCGCAGTCGTGCAGGCGATCGAGCAAGGCGTCCTGAACCACACGGTTTTCGACGATATGCCCAAGCACCTCGGCATGCACACTGGCTGCCGAGAAGTGAATCTGCCCGGTGCCGCTGCCGTCCCACACCTGCATCTCGCCATAAGGGCTGGCACGTCGCTCGACAATGCCGTCCCACACGCCGAGGCGTTCGAGGATGCGTTGGCTGGCGGCCGACAGGGCGCTCACCCGCGGCTCGAACGCGGCGTCCGGGTCGAACGGTTTGACGCTCAGCGGGCTGCCGTCCAGCAGCAGCACCTGCAGGCCACTGCCCTGCAACGCCAGCGCCAGGGCGCTTCCGACCATTCCGGCCCCGACAATCAGCACATCTGCGCGCATGTCCATGCTTTAAGCCTGTCTCGCTTGCGGCTTGCGCCGCACGTAAAGGGTTTTGTCGACCCGCGCCACCAGGGTGCCGGAGCCGTCATGAATCTGCACCTTGAGCTGCGGCAGGTACTTCTCGCCGCCGGCGGTGTGCTGGCGAATCTCGTCCAGCAACGCCTGGTCGATGGAAAATTCGGCAAACACAGGGCCTTTGCCCGGGGAGATGAAATCGATGGCCGCAGCCTTGTCCCAGACAATGTAGTCGCGCCCCAGGTTCTCCATCAGCATCAGCATGTAGAACGGGTCGACCATCGAATACAGGCTGCCGCCAAACTGCGTGCCGACGTAATTGCGGTTGTACCAGCCCAGGCCCATGCGCACCTTGACCTCGCGAAAATCGCTGCCGATGTGCAATACCCGAACTCCGGCCCCGAGGTACGGCGGGTACAGGGTCATGATCCAGCGCAACAGCCGCGCCTTGCCCAAGCGTTGGGTCAGCCACTCACGCATCGGGACGGGTACCCAGGCCCATGGCCTGACGCGCAAACCAGCGCTTGGCCGGCGGCAGCAGGTCCAGACCCAGCAACCCCATGTTGCGGCCCAGCGCTACCAACGGTTGCGCACTGCCAAACAGGCGGGTGACTTGGTCGGAAAAACCGACAGTGAGTTTCTGGTCCATGCGCTGGCGCTCGCGATATGCCTGTAAGGTCGCCAGGTCGCCCGGGATCTCAGGCCCGGCCAGCAGCGCCTCGGCCAACGCGTAGGCATCCCGCAGGGACAGGTTGAAGCCCTGACCGGCAATCGGGTGCAGGCTGTGGGCGGCATTGCCGAGCACTGCCAGATGGGAGCGCACTTGTTCTTCCGCCTCCACGAGGGCCAACGGGTACAAGTGGCGCGCACCGACTTGCTTGAGGGTGCCCAGGCGGTAGCCGAACACACCCTGCAATTCACTGAGGAAGCTGCGATCGTCCAGCTCGGCCAGGCGCTGGGCGTCCATGCCGATGCGGGTCCAGACCAGCGCGCAACGGTTGTCCGGTAGCGGCAGCAAGGCCATCGGCCCTTCGTCGGTGAACCGCTCGAACGCCTCGCCGTTGTGGGCCTCGCTTGGGGTGATGTTGGCGATCAGCGCACTCTGGTTATACGGCCGCTTTTTGACGCCGATGCCCAGTTGCTCGCGCAAGCCGGAGCGGCCGCCATCGGCCAGCACCGCGAGGTCGCACTCCAGCACGGTTTCGTCATTGAGGGTCAGGCGGTAGCCATCGGCAAGCGGCTCCATGCGGGTGACTTCCGCCGGGCAACGCCAGCTGACGACTTCCTTGTCCAGGCCTTGCCACAGGCATTGGCCGAGCCAGACGTTTTCCACCACGTAGCCGAGGGCGGGCACGCCTTCTTCCATGGCCGACAGGCGCGCAGTGGAGAAACGGCCACGGTCCGACACATGAATCTGCTTGATCGGCTCGGCGCGACGGGAGATTTCCTGCCAGACACCCAACCGTTGATAAATCTGCCGAGCGCCAAAGGACAGCGCTGAAGAACGCGCGTCATAACTCGGCTGGTAACTGTCGCCAGGCGCAAACGACTCGATCAGCACGATCTTCCAGCCACGGGCCTTGGCCCCGGCCTGCAACGCCAACGCGAGGCTGGCGCCCACCAGGCCGCCGCCGATAATCGCTAGGTTGACCCGACTCATCGGGCACCCGCCATCAGCGCTTCGATCTCGCCGACGGACTTGGGCACGCCACCGGTCAGAATTTCACAGCCTTGCTTGGTCACCACCACGTCGTCCTCGATGCGTACGCCAATGCCACGCCATTTCTTCGCCACGTTCTGGTTGTCCGGGGAAATGTAGATCCCCGGCTCCACGGTCAGCGCCATGCCGACTTCCAGCACCCGCCACTCGCCGCCTACCTTGTACTCGCCCACATCGTGCACATCCATCCCCAGCCAGTGGCCAGCGCGGTGCATGTAGAAGGCTTTATAGGCTTCGCTGGCGATCAGCTCGTCGACGTCACCCTGCAACAATCCCAGCTTCACCAGCCCGGCGGTGATCACTTGCACCGTCGCCTCATGGGCCTGGTTCCAATGCTTGTTCGGGGCGATTTCGGCAAAGGCAGCTTCCTGGGAAGCCAGCACGATTTCGTAAATCGCCTTTTGCTCAGCCGAAAACTTGCCGCTCACCGGCCAGGTGCGGGTGATGTCGCTGGCGTAGCAGTCGATCTCGCAACCGGCGTCAATCAGCACCAGGTCGCCATCCTTGAGCACCGCGTCATTCTGCTGGTAATGCAGGATGCAGCTGTTGCGCCCCGAGGCGACGATGGAGCCATAGGCCGGCATCTTCGCCCCGCCCTTGCGAAACTCGTAGTCGAGCTCCGCCTCGAGGCTGAACTCATACAACCCGGCGCGGCTGGCCTGCATGGCCCGCACATGGGCCGCGCAGGAAATCCGCGCGGCCTCGCGCATCACCTTCACTTCTGCCGCCGATTTATACAGGCGCATGTCGTGAAGCAGATGATCCAGGGCAACAAATTCATTCGGCGGCTGGGCGCCGAGGTGCGCTTTAGAGCGGATCACGTTGATCCACTCCATCAGGTGCCGGTCGAATTCGGCATTGCTGCCCATCGCCGAATACACCCGGTCACGGCCTTCGATCAGGCCGGGCAGGATGTCGTCGATATCGGTAATCGGGAAAGCGTCATCAGCACCGAATTCGCGGATCGCGCCTTCGGTGCCCGCTCGCAGGCCGTCCCACAATTCCCGCTCGGCATTGCGTTCACGGCAGAACAGCACGTACTCGCCGTGCTGGCGGCCGGGCATCAGCACGATCACCGCTTCCGGTTCGGGGAAGCCGCTCAGGTACTGGAAGTCGCTGTCCTGACGGTAGACGTGCTCGACGTCACGGTTGCGGATGGCCACCGCAGCCGCCGGCAGGATGGCGATGCTGTTGGGTTCCATCTGCGCCATGAGCGCCTTGCGGCGCCGGGTGTATTCCGCTTTGGGGATATGGATCATGGGCAGATGGGCTTCCTTTCTTAGTGCAGCGACGGCTTGGGTGCAGCGGGCTCAGCCGATTTACGGGTCTCGGTGAACAGCAGCAGCGGCGCGACGCGCAGGTATTCCATGACTTCCATGTAGTCGCTTTCACCGTCTTCGGATTCTTCCAGGGCGTCTTGCACCTGGGAGATGGCGGCCAGGTCTTGCAGCACTTCCTGGGCATCGGTGCTCAGGTCCAGGCCGCCGGCGTTCACGCCAAAACCGTGGAGGAAGCCTTGGCACCATTGGCCCAGCGCGGCGGCGCGCTCGGTGAGCGGCGCGTCATCGGTCGGCAGCAGCAACACGACGGTGACGTCATCACCGGTCAGTTCGCCTTTGACCATCTCTTGCAAGCCGATGAGGGCGTTGCGCACGTTTTCGGTGGGCTCGGTTTCCAGCAGCTCGGCGACGTCGGCCAGCCAGTTGTCGGCATCAAAGCCGACACCGGTGCAACTGCGGCCCAGCAGCACGCCGTGCAGCTCGGCAGGCGAGCAAGGATGACCGCTGGAGCTCAGCAGTTTGGAAAAAGCATCGTACGGGGAATTCTGAATGGGCATGGTGAGCTAGGCGCCAGGCGGCGCAATGTCTAGAATGAAGCGCTGTATCCTAGCATCGGCAGACGTACCAAGACTATCGAGGGCGTCAGATCGTTTATCCAGCAGTTGCCATTCATCAGACAAATCCAGTGGAACCCAATGGAAGACACCGACCTGCAAGCGCTGATGGCCAGACTCGAGCTGCTAATTAACCGGGTCGAGCAACTTAAGAGCCAAAACGGACTCCTATTAGCTCAGGAAAAGACCTGGCGCGAGGAACGCGCTCACCTCATTGAAAAAAACGAAATCGCCCGGCGTAAGGTCGAATCGATGATTTCGCGCCTGAAGGCCCTGGAGCAAGACTCATGAGTTCAAGCAATAGCGTCACCGTGCAGATTCTCGACAAAGAATATTCGATCATCTGCCCACAGGAAGAACGCAGCAACCTGGTGAGCGCTGCCCGCTACCTGGACGGCAAGATGCGTGAAATCCGCAGCAGCGGCAAAGTCATCGGCGCCGATCGCATCGCGGTGATGGCCGCACTGAACATTACCCACGATTTGCTGCATAAGCAGGAACGGCCTGACGTGCAGGCCAGCGGCTCGACGCGCGAGCAAGTGCGCGACCTGCTGGAGCGGGTTGATCTGGTACTTTCTACCGATCCAGAGCCACCCAAGGGCTGATTGCGGCGTCGGTTTCGGGTATACTCGCCCCACTCCCTGGCGTGCTTGCCAGTCGGCGATGTCCCGGAGCCGATTCGCACTACCCTGGAAGTTGCACGTTGGGCTGGTGTGCATGTCCGCTAGACGGAAAGCCTTAAAGCCTACTGCTTCTTCCACCTTGAACTTTCGGGTTCAAGGGCTTAGTCGACAGCGGTTCTGTCGGGGAGCCTGATTCCCAAATCCAATGCCAGTCTTAGGACTGGCATTGTTTTATGAGCCGAAAACCATGACCGAACCTGCGCCGCTTTCCCGCCCGCAACTTCGACGCATGCTGCGCACAGCCCGCCGCGCCCTGACGCCCAGCGAGCAACGCCAGGCCGCCCTGGGCCTGTATCGGCAACTGGCACAGCACCCGCTGTTTCGCCGAGCCAAACACATCTCCTTGTATCTACCGACGGACGGTGAAATCGATCCGCGCCTGCTGCTGCGCGCCGCGCAACGCCGGGGCAAAGCGACTTACCTGCCGGTGCTCAGCGCATGGCCGCGAACCAAGATGGTGTTTCAGCGGGTACGGCCCGGCGAGAAGCTGAGCCCCAACCGTTTTCGCATCCTTGAGCCACAGGTGAATGTCAGCCGGCAACGCAAGGTCTGGGCGCTGGACCTGGTGCTGTTGCCACTGGTGGGATTCGATGATGTGGGCGGACGGCTGGGCATGGGCGGCGGTTTCTATGACCGCAGCCTGGCCTACATGGCCCGCCGGAAATCCTGGCGCAAGCCGACACTGTTGGGCCTGGCCCATGAATGCCAGAAGGTCGAACGATTGGCGCAGGCGAGCTGGGATGTACCGCTTGAGGGCACAGTCACCGATAAGGATTGGTATATAGCAGAGACGCTACTGGAACCAGCAGCGCCTTAAAGACAGGTCAGCGTTTGAACGGTTGCGGTTGTTGCTGTGCGAGTTCAATCGGTGCGTCAGTCTTGTTCGACCACAAGCTCTGCGCATAGCCGGTGGTCACGACGCCCAGACCGAACAAAATAACCAATATCCATAGTAAATCCGGTTTGCGTTTCATCGATTGCCCCCCTTCAGGCATCTTGCACACGATGACAGCAACGTTCCATTAGTAGTCCGTGCCAGCTGCGCCAAGCTCAAAACCCCGGCATTCTGCGTTAACGTGGACCAACACGCAAACCTTGACGCCAACCGACCGTCGGTTTGTCATAAAATTGCCGGACAACTTTCCCAATCGTCTTTTGAGGAGCGAAAACATGGCCTATTGGCTGATGAAATCCGAGCCCGATGAACTGTCCATCAAGGGCCTGGAAAAGCTCGGCGAAGCCCGTTGGGACGGGGTGCGCAACTATCAGGCGCGTAACTTCCTGCGGGCAATGGCGGTGGGTGACCAGTTCTTCTTTTATCACTCCAGCTGCCCGGAACCGGGGATTGCCGGCATCGGCAAAATCGTCGAGGCGGCCTACCCGGACCCGACCGCGCTGGAGCCTGACAGCCATTATTTCGACGCCAAAGCCAGCCCTGAGAAAAACCCGTGGAGCGCGATCAACGTCGCCCACGTCGAGACCTTCCCCAAGGTTCTGGGGCTGGGCTATCTGAAACAGCAAACCGCCCTCACCGAACTGCCCCTGGTGCAAAAAGGCAGCCGCCTTTCGGTGATGCCGGTCACCCCTGAGCAATGGGCCGCCGTACTCGGCCTGCTTTAACTGTAGGAGCGAGCTTGCTCGCGAAAAACTCCAAGGCACCGCGACTATCCAGACAGGTCGCGTTATCGTTGACGTTTTTCGCGAGCAAGGGCTAGGCGCCCCCCTCGTTCCTACAGTTCATTTGACCCGCATCAAGGGCCTTCGGGCAGGATCGGTCAAACTAGGACGCTAACGCCGCAGGATGCACCCATGTCGACGAACCACCGCACCTCCCATCTTTTCGCCATTCCATTGATTGTCTTGCTGCTGGCCGCCGGCGGCTTTGGCTATTGGCAATCCACCCAGGACCGCCTGCCCGAAGGCTTGAGCATGGGCAATGGCCGGCTGGAATCGACCGAAGTGCAGATCGCCGCCAAAATCCCCGGGCGCCTCGCCGAAGTGCGGGTGGACGAAGGCGACAAGGTGCTCAAGGGCCAACTGTTGGCGCGCATGGACACCCGCACTCTGGAAGCCCAGCGCGCCCAGGCTGAAGCCGAAGTGCTGCGCGCCAAAGAGAATTTCGCCGCCGCCCAAGCCAATGTGCAACTGCGCCAGAGCGAACAACTGCTGGCCAGCCAGGAACTCAAGCGCACCCAGGAGCTGTACAAACGGGGCTTCGCCAGCGGCCAGTTGATCGACCAGCAGCAGGCGCGGCAAAACACCGGCAACGCCGCCGTGGTCGCCGCGCAGGCCCAGGTCAATTCGGTGAAGGCCGCCATCGGCGCCGCCCAGGCCCAGGTCGCGCAGCTCACCAGCGAAATCGAAGACAGCAGCCTGCGGGCGCCCATCGACGGCATCATCCAGCTGCGCCTGGCCGAACCCGGCGAAGTGCTCGGTGCCGGTGGTCGCGTGTTGCTGCTAATCGACCCCAACGACCAATACATGAACCTGTATCTGCCCGCTTCAGTCACAGGCGCTTTGACCGTGGGCAGCGACGCGCGGATCGTCCTCGACGCCCTGCCGAAGCAACCGCTGCCGGCGAAAATCAGTTTTGTCGCGGCCAAGTCGCAGTTCACCCCCAAGGAAGTGGAAACCCGCGACGAACGCCAGAAGCTGGTGTTCCGGGTCAAACTGCGCCTGACCCAACCGAGCGCCGTGCCCCAAGCCAAACCGGGCATGCCCGGCGCCGGCTATGTGCGCACCGCTGAACTGGACTGGCCGGCCAACCTGCAATGAGCGGCCTGGCGCTGCACGCCACGGGCATCAACCATCGCTACGGCAAGCAACAGGCGCTGATCGACATCGCCTTCAGCTTGCCCGCCGGCACACGCTGCGGGCTGATCGGCCCGGACGGCGCCGGCAAGTCGAGCCTGCTGGGCCTGATTGCCGGGGTCAAAAAGCTTCAACAAGGCGAACTGCAAGTACTCGGCGGCTCCATCGAAGACCGCCGCCATCGCAACAGCCTGTACCCGCGCATCGCCTTCATGCCCCAGGGCCTGGGCGGCAACCTGTACCCCGAGCTGTCTATCAGCGAGAACATCCGGTTCTTCGCCACGCTGTTCGGCCTGACGAAAGCCGACTGCGAACAGCGCATGCATAACCTGCTGCTGGCCACCGACCTTGCGCGCTTCGCCGAGCGCCCCGCCGGCAAACTCTCCGGCGGCATGAAACAGAAACTCGCCCTGTGCTGCGCGCTGATCCACGACCCGGACCTGCTGATCCTCGACGAGCCCACCACCGGCGTCGACCCGCTGTCCCGTCGGCGCTTCTGGGAGCTGGTGGAAACCGTACGCAGCGAACGCCCGCAGCTGACATTGCTGGTAGCCACTGCCTACATGGAAGAAGCCGAGCAGTTCGAACACTGCCTGATGCTCGACCGCGGCAAGCTGATCGCCGACGGCTTGAGCAGCGAACTCGCCGCCGCGACACCCAGCGGCAAACTGGACGAAGCCTTCACCCATTTCCAGGGTGACAGCGCCCACAACAACCGGCCGCTGGTGATTCCGCCACGGCAAAGCGACAACACCGACATCGCCATCGAAGCCCACGACCTGACCCTGCGCTTCGGCGACTTCACGGCGGTCGACAAGGTCAGCTTCGGCATTGGCCGAGGCGAGATCTTCGGTTTCCTCGGTTCCAACGGCTGCGGCAAAACCACCACCATGAAAGTCCTCACCGGGCTGATGCCCGCCACCGAGGGCACCGCGACCCTGCTGGGCAACCCGGTAAACGCCAAGGACCTGGCGACCCGCAAGCGCGTGGGTTTCATGTCGCAAAGCTTCTCGCTGTACGGCGAACTCAGCGTGCGCCAGAACCTGGTGCTGCATGCGCAGTTGTTCGACCTGCCGAAGGCTGAAAGCGGCCAGCGCATTGATGAGTTGATCGAGCGTTTTGACCTGGGCGACGTTGCCGAGCAGCCTTCCGGCGAGCTGCCATTGGGTTTGCGTCAGCGTTTGTCCCTGGCGGTGGCGGTGCTGCACCGCCCGGAAGTGCTGATCCTCGATGAGCCGACCTCGGGCGTCGACCCAGCCGCGCGGGATGATTTCTGGCGGTTGTTGATTGAGCTGTCCCGGGAGCAGGGCGTGACGATCTTCCTGTCCACGCACTTCATGAACGAGGCCCAGCGCTGCGATCGGATCTCGCTGATGCACGCGGGTAAGGTACTGGCCTGCGACACACCAGATGCGCTGCAACAGCAATTCCACGGCGAGACCCTGGAAGCAGCGTTCGTCACCTGCCTGGAACAGGCCCAAGGTGCGCCCGAAGCAACTACCGCACCCACCGAAACCGTCAGCGAACCCATGGCGCCGCCCGTCAGCAAACGCGGGTTCAGCATCGCCCGCCTATTGGCCGTCGCCAGCCGCGAAGGCAAGGAACTGCTGCGGGACAAAGTGCGCATGGCCTTCGCCCTGCTGGGTGCGATTTTCATGATGGTGATCTTCGGCTACGGCATTTCCCTGGACGTGGAAAAGCTCGCCTTCGCTGTCTACGACCAGGATCAAACGCCGCAAAGCCGTGCTTACTTGGAAGCATTCCGCAGTTCGCGCTATTTCGCCGAGCAACCGCCGATCACTGACTCCAACGAACTGCACAAACGCCTGCAACGCTCGGAAATCAAACTCGCTCTGGAGATCCCGCCGGGTTTCGGCCGTGACCTCTACGCCGGCCGCCAACCCGCCGTGGCCGCCTGGCTCGATGGCGGCATGCCATTCCGTGCGGAAACCAGCCGCAATTATGTAGAAGCGGTGCATCAGGCCAATCTCCAGCAACTGGCCGAACTAAACAGCACGCCACTGAATCAGCAAGCCACCGCCAAACTGGAAACCCGCTTTCGCTACAACCAGGACGTGGTCAGCGTGAACGCCATCGGCCCGGGCGTGATGGCGCTGATCCTCGCCTTCATCCCGGCGATGCTCACGGCCCTGGGGATCGTGCGCGAAAAGGAACTGGGCTCGATCACCAACTTCTACGCCACACCGCTGACTCGCTTGGAGTTCCTGCTGGGCAAACAGGCACCGTACCTGGCGGTGAGCCTGATCAACCTCGGGCTGCTGGTGGCAATGAACCGCTGGCTATTCGGCGTGCCCTTCAAGGGCAGCGGCGTGACCCTGGCCTTCGGCGGCCTGCTGTATGTGCTGGCCACCACCAGCATGGGCCTGCTGATTTCCGCGTTCACCCGCACCCAGATCGCGGCGATTCTCGGCACCATGATCATCACCAGCCTGCCGACCATTCAGTTCTCCGGGCTGATCGTGCCGCGCTCGTCCCTGGAAGGTGCCGCCGCGTTGATGGGCATGCTGTTCCCGGCGGGCTACTTCCTCGACATTGCGGTGGGCACTTTTACCAAAGCCCTCGACCTGCGCCAGTTGTGGCCGCAGTGCCTGGCGCTGTTCGGGTTCTTCCTGGGGTTCACCGGGCTTAGCCTGATCATGCTCAAGAAGCAGGAGGCCTGAGATGCACAAGTTCGCCCATATCCTGCGCCTCGGCATCAAGGAACTGACCAGCCTGCGCCACGACAGCGTGTTGCTGCTGTTCCTGTTCTACGCCTTCACCGTCGCCATCTACATGCCCGCCGCCGGTTCGGTGATCGGCGTGCACAACGCCAGCGTGGCCTTTGTGGATGAAGACCACAGCGCGCTGTCCCGACAACTGGCCGAAGCACTGCAACCACCGGAATTCCAGGCGGCGGTGCCGTTGCCGTATGACCAGCTGGACAAGGTGATGGACAGCGGCCAGTACACCTTCGTGATCAACGTGCCGGCGAATTTCCAGGCCGACCTGTTGGCCGGGCGCCAGCCGGGCGTGCAGGTCAACGTCGATGCCACGGCCATGAGCCAGGCGTTCATGGGCGCCGGGTATATCGGGCGGATTTTCCAGCGGGAACTGCTGACCTATGGCGGCCAGGCCGATGCGGCCCAAAAAGCGCCGGCGCTGCTGACCACCCGGGCGTTGTTCAACACCAACCTGGAAGGCGGCTGGTTTCTGGCGGTGATTCAGATCGTCAACAACATCACCATTCTCGCCATCGTGCTGACCGGCACCGCGCTGCTGCGTGAACGTGAACACGGCACCCTCGACCATCTGCTGGTGCTGCCGCTGACGGCACTGGAAATCATGCTGGCGAAAATCTGGAGCAACATGCTGGTGGTAGTGCTGTGCACCTGGCTGTCGCTGGAAGTGGTGGTGAAAGGCTTGCTCGGCGTGCCGCTGGCCGGGTCGCTGACGTTGTTTTTGCTGGTGACAGCGCTGTACCTGTTTGCCAGTACTGCCCTCGGCATCTTCCTCGCCACCCTCGCCCGCTCGACGCCGCAGTTCGGACTGCTGGCGATCCCGGTGATTATTCCGATGCTGTTGTTATCCGGCGGCAGCACGCCACTGGACAGCATGCCGCAATGGTTGCAATGGGTGATGCAGGGCTCGCCGTCGACGCATTTTGTGAGCCTGAGTGCGGCGATATTGTTCAGGGATGCAGGCGTGACTGTGGTGTGGCCGGACTTGCTGGCACTGGCGGGGATTGGGTTGTTGTTCTTTGCGGTGGCGTTGGCGCGGTTCAGGAAGAGCCTGGCTTCCTGAGGTGTCTGTCAGGGCCTCTTCGCGAGCAAGCCCGCTCCCACATTCAACCGCATTCTCATTTTAGAACTCGGTCAAGTGTGGGAGCGGGCTTGCTCGCGAAGGGCGCGAAGCGACCGGCTTACTGGATGATCAGGTTGTTGAACAACAAATCCTCAACCTGCGGCTTGCCGGTCTCGTCGTTCATTACTTGCTGAGTCTGCTTCAGGGCTTCCTGGCGCAGCTTTTCCTTGCCGTCGACGCTGCTCATGGCGTCGTTGGTTTGCTGGGTAAACAGCGCCACCAACTGGTTGCGAATCAACGCATCGTTGGCTTTGACGGCGGCCGCCGCCTCGGGGCCGGTCACCCGCAGGGCGATATCCGCCTTGAACACCCGCAGCTTCGCAGTGCCGTCCAGGCCGTAGTTACCGACGAACGGCGGGCTCAGGCTGATATAGCTGACCTTCGGCGCGTCGCCTTCTTTGGCTTCTTCGGCCTGGGCGGCCATCGGCAGTGTCAGGGCCAGCATCAACAGGATCCACGCTTTCACAATTCATTCCTCAATTCGGTTGCCCAGTAGCATAACGCTAGCAGCCCTGAGCACAAGCTTATGGCGACTTATCAGGCCGGGGCATGCTCGTTGACCCGTCGCCCTGCCCACCTACACTTATCGGCCAACACGCCAAAAGGAATAGTCCGATGAAAGCTGTGCTGTGCAAAGCCTTCGGCCCCGCCGAAACCCTGGTGCTGGAAGACGTCGAAAGCCCGGCGATCAAGAAGAACGAAATCCTGTTGGATGTGCATGCCGCCGGGGTCAATTTCCCGGACACCCTGATCATCGAGGGGAAATACCAGTTCAAGCCGCCCTTCCCGTTTTCGCCAGGCGGTGAAGCGGCGGGCGTGGTCAGCCAAGTCGGGGAAAACGTCAGCCACCTGAAAGTCGGTGACCGGGTGATGGCGTTGACCGGCTGGGGCAGCTTCGCCGAGCAGGTCGCGGTACCAGGCTATAACGTGCTGCCAATCCCGCCGAGCATGGACTTCAACACCGCCGCCGCGTTCAGCATGACCTACGGCACGTCGATGCACGCACTGAAGCAGCGGGCCAACCTGCAGCCTGGGGAAACCCTGCTGGTGCTCGGTGCTTCCGGCGGTGTCGGCCTGGCTGCGGTGGAAATCGGCAAGGCCATGGGCGCCCGGGTGATCGCCGCGGCCAGCAGTGCCGACAAGCTGGCGGTGGCCAAGGCGGCCGGTGCCGATGAGCTGATCAATTACAGCGAAGCCAGCCTCAAGGACGAAATCAAACGCCTTACCGGCGGCAACGGTGTGGATGTGATCTACGACCCGGTGGGCGGCGACTTGTTTGACCAAGCTATTCGCGGCATCGCCTGGAATGGCCGGCTGCTGGTGGTGGGCTTTGCCAGCGGGCGCATTCCTGAGTTGCCGGTAAACCTGGCGCTGCTCAAGGGCGCGTCGGTGGTCGGGGTGTTCTGGGGGTCGTTTGCCCAGCGCCAGCCTCAGGACAATGCCGCCAACTTCCAGCAACTGTTCAACTGGTTTGCCGAAGGCAAGCTGAAGCCGCTGGTGTCTCAGGTGTACCCGCTGGAGCAAGCGGCGCAGGCAATCAATGACCTCGGCCAGCGCAAGGCCGTCGGTAAGGTCGTGGTGCAGCTACGCTGACGATTGTTTCATTTTGTCGGCGAGGTGCCTGGGCCCATGATCGGCCGAGGCACTCATTCATTGGCAGGAAAAATAATGGTCACACGGTTGCGCGCGCTGCTGCTGGGGTTGTTGATGGTGATCTCGGCTCAAGCCTTTGCCCATAAAGAGGACAAGGATGTGCGTAGGCTAAACAACGTGACCGTGCTGATCGTGCGTCATGCAGAAAAACCCGATGAAGGCCCGTTGCTAAGCCCCAAGGGCGAACAAAGGGCGGCAGCCTATGCCAGTTATTTCGACCCACTGTTGTTGAATGGAGTCTCTGTGGTGCCCCAGCGGCTGATCGCTACCAGCGACAGCAAGGAAAGCTCCCGCCCTCGCCTGACCCTGACGCCGCTGGCCCAGCGCCTGCAACTCCCACTTGAAACACCCTACTCAGACGATCAAGTCGGCAAGCTGGTGAAGTCGCTGCGCAAGTCCAACCAGGCCCAAACCGTGCTGATCGCGTGGCACCACGGGCATATCGACAAGTTGATCGAAGCCTTTGGCGGCGACGGCCCGGCACTCACCGGCATGAAGAAATGGCCGGAAAATGTGTATGACTGGCTGATCGTGTTGCGCTTCGACGAACAGGGCCAACTGGTGGAGTCACGCAGCCAGAAAGTCCAGGAACACCTGCTTCCAGGTGATATCGCAGCCGCCAACGGCATCTGAACCGAATCACTGTCTGTGGCGAGGGAGCTTGCTCCCGCTGGGTCGCGAAGCGGCCCCCAAAGATGGGCCTGCTGCGCAGTCCAGCGGGAGCAAGCTCCCTCGCCACAGGTTCTTGGCATTCCCTCCTGAAAACGTCCTTCACTTGCCTCTAAGCGACATGTTCGTAAAAGAACATGCAATTGCACTCTATTCCTATGCCCGCAGATAAGAGGCGGTGCTATTTTCGGTAACGAAACTGTAACATTCGCATCCGCAGTCAAAACAAGAAATCTGGAGCTCTTGAATGTTTGCTTTCTTCCGTCCTGCCGCACATCAGGCGCCCCTGCCTGAAGAAAAAATAGACAGCACGTATCGACGCCTGCGCTGGCAGATCTTCGCCGGTATTTTCTTCGGCTACGCCGGGTACTACTTGCTGCGCAAGAACTTCTCTCTCGCCATGCCGTACCTGATCGACGAGGGTTACACCCGTGGCCAGTTGGGCCTGGCGATGTCGGCGATTGCGATTGCCTACGGCCTGTCCAAGTTCCTCATGGGCCTGGTGTCCGACCGCTCCAACCCGCGCTACTTCCTGCCTTTCGGCCTGCTGGTGTCCGCCGGGGTGATGTTCATTTTCGGTTTCGCGCCTTGGGCAACGTCCAGCGTGACCATGATGTTCATTTTGCTGTTCATCAACGGCTGGGCCCAAGGCATGGGCTGGCCGCCAAGTGGGCGGACCATGGTGCACTGGTGGTCGCAGAAGGAACGCGGCGGCGTGGTTTCCGTATGGAACGTGGCGCATAACGTCGGTGGTGGCTTGATCGGCCCGCTGTTCCTGCTGGGCATGGCGTGGTTCAACGACTGGCACGCGGCGTTCTACGTCCCGGCCACCGTGGCCCTGCTGGTGGCGGCATTTGCCTTCATTACCATGCGCGACACTCCGCAATCGGTGGGCCTGCCGCCTATCGAGGAGTACAAGAATGACTACCCGGAAGGCTACGACGCCAGCCACGAAGACGAATTCAGCGCCAAGGAAATCTTCGTCAAGTATGTGCTGCGCAACAAAATGCTCTGGTACATCGCCTTCGCCAACGTCTTCGTCTACCTGCTGCGCTACGGCGTACTGGACTGGGCACCGACGTACCTCAAGGAAGCCAAGCACTTCGACGTGGATAAAACCTCGTGGGCGTACTTCTTCTACGAGTGGGCGGGCATTCCGGGCACGCTGCTGTGCGGCTGGATGTCGGACAAGATCTTCCGTGGCAACCGAGGCCTGACGGGCATTGTGTTCATGGCCTTGGTGACCGTCGCGACCCTGGTCTACTGGCTCAACCCGCCGGGCAACCCGATGGTCGACATGATCGCGCTGTTCTCCATCGGCTTCCTGATCTACGGCCCGGTGATGCTGATCGGCCTGCAGGCGCTGGAGCTGGCACCGAAGAAAGCCGCCGGTACTGCGGCGGGCTTTACGGGCCTGTTCGGTTACCTGGGTGGTTCGGTGGCAGCGAGTGCGGCCATGGGCTACACCGTTGACCATTTCGGTTGGGACGGCGGTTTTGTGCTGCTGATCGGCGCGTGCCTGCTGGCGATTGCATTCCTGATCCCCACCTTGTGGCACACCAATAGCGTCAGTACCGCACGTTAATCGTCGGAACAGCCTTTGGAACACCGCTTGAGCCGCGCCTCCAGATTCTTGTCTGGCATGGCGTGGCTACGCAGGGCGTTGACGGTCTGCTCGACATAATCGCGAGTGGTACCGTAACGCCCGCAAGCGCTTTGCAACACGTGATTCAGCACGATATCGGGCAAATTCCCGGCATAGCTGGGCAGGTGCCGTTCCAAAACAAATCCCAATGCCTGCACCTGGCTGCCATCTTCAAGACGGCAGGTGAGCCAGTGTGGCCGGTAGGACGGGTAAGGCATCTCGCGCTGCCACAAGGCATAAAGCGAAGCCTCCAGCTGATCTTCCGGCAAGCGGTAGGCAAACCCACTGCACGAGCCACCACGATCCAGGCCAAACACCAACCCCGGTGTTTCCGGCGTGCCCCGGTGCTCATGGGACCAGAGGTACAAACCCCGGTGATAACCGTGGACCCGCGCCCGCATGCGTTGTGTGGACGAACATTCAGGCCGCCAGATCAGCGAACCATAGGCGAATAGCCAGACCGGCCCACCCTTATGCAAAGCCATGGTGGCTTGCATCGAGCTCATCAACTGTTCGTGAGTGAGTTGCGGCCCCAGATCGAGCCGCGGAGGGTAAGCCAATTGCAAAAGATCAGATTCAATGGCGGTCATGGCAAATCGCTTAGGTCTCCTTTGTTGTTACGAGAAGCTGTTACCAGTTGTAAGCAACTTTACCGTAATAGAACGCGCCGCTGTAACCGTACGGCGAAAAAGTGCTATAGGCCAAATTGCCACCACTGCTGGCGTAGGCATTGAGTTTTTCCGGGTATTTGTCGGTGACGTTGTCGCCGCCAACGGTGAAGGTCCAGTTTTTCAG
This sequence comes from Pseudomonas sp. AN3A02, assembly GCF_011765255.1. NCBI lineage: Bacteria > Pseudomonadati > Pseudomonadota > Gammaproteobacteria > Pseudomonadales > Pseudomonadaceae > Pseudomonas > Pseudomonas sp. AN3A02. The sequence goes on along the minus strand of NZ_JAARNI010000003.1, from coordinate 203,138 downwards.
CTTGTAGTCGGCTGACAGGTCCAACAGCCAAGCGGCCTTGAAGCTCTGGTCGTTGGCCGGGTCGGCCTGGTAGCTGGTAAATGAACCATAGCGCACCAAATTACTGTGCAGCGCCCAATTGCCGAAGCTCAGGTCGTTACCCAGGCTCAACTTGTGCTGGGGCGTGGTGTCGCCCAACAGTCCGATGCGTTCGCGACGATCCACCCGGACCAGGCTCGCACCCAGGCTATCCAGTACAGCCGGGTTGGCTTTTACGTCGGTGACCTTGGTGTGGTTGTAGTTGTAGCCCACGGTGCTGTTCCAGCGCACACCGTTGTCCAGTTGGTAGCGATAGTTGGCCACCAGGTCGACGCCATTGGTGGTGGTGTCGGTGGCGTTGGTGAAGTAGCGCACCGTGGTGTAGTTGATGTTGCCGACGCCATTGGCCTGCAGATACGCGAGCGCAGCCGGGTTCTTGCTCAGGTCCAGATTGGAGGACAGGCTGATGCGGTCGCTGATGTCGATACGGTAGACGTCGGCGGTCACAGTCAGGTTGTCGGTAGGCTCCAGCACCAGGCCGAGGCTGTAGTTGCGGGACTTCTCGGCTTTCAGGTCGTCAGCACCGAGCAGGCGCGCCACCTGGCTGTTGGCCGGGAACGTACCGGCTTCCTGGATGGTGTTGCCGATCAGCTGCGACGAGGTGTAGGCGAAGTTTTGCTGCGCCAGGGACGGCGCGCGGAAACCGTTGGATACACTGCCGCGCAAGGCCACTTGCGGGGTGAAGTCGTAGCGGGCCGAGAGCGAACCGCTGACGTTGGAGCCAAAATCACTGTAGTCCTCATGACGCACGGCAGCCGAGGCGCTGAGTTTTTCGGTGAAGTTGGTTTCCAGGTCCAGGTACTGCGCCCAGTTATGGCGCGTGCTGGTGCCGGCGTCGGAATCCCGGAAGCCGCCCAGGCCCGAACTGCCGGTCTGGTAGTAGGACGCCGGGTCACCCGCCTTGATCTGGTAACCCTGGTCCAGGTATTCGCCACCAAACGCTACCGACACCGGGTACGGCAACCAGCCCAGGCTGAACTCCCGCGACAGGTCCAGGCTGAGTTGCTTCTGATCATTGACCAAAGTGCCGTTGTCGAACTTGCGCGGCGTCGCCAGGCCCAGTGAGGTGTTGATGGTTTCGGTACCGATCTGGTATTGGTTCTTGCCATAGTTGACCGACACATCGTAGTGCCAGTCATAGGCCAACAGGCCGCGCAGACCGACCGCCAGGGACGTGTCTTCCACGTCGCCGCGAATCAGTGGCAAGTAGCCGTTGGGGTTGAGCGCAGGAATATTGTTGCTCGCGTTGCTGGCCCGGTAGAACGCCGCCGTCTCGCCGCGGGTCTTGCTGTAGCCGCCAAACGCGTAGAATTCGGCGGCTTCGTTGAAGGAGTATTCCGAGTTGAGAAACAGCTTGCCCTGGTCGGTAGCCGGCTCGCCCTGGCGGAATACTCGCTGGCCATAGGTCGTCGAACCGACGCTGCCCGGACGCAGATCCTTGCCGGCGCGGTTTGTGTAATCGTTGTCGGCACCTTCGGCCGAGATATTGATAAAGCCGTTATCGCCCAGCGCCACACCGGTGTTGCCGCTGAGATTGCGCTGGATACCGTCACCCTTCTTGTACTCACCGAACTTGCTGGTGATCGAGCCACCGTGGTCGTCATGCTTGAGGATCACGTTGATCACCCCGGCAATCGCATCGGAGCCGTAACGGGCCGATGCGCCGTCACGCAGCACTTCAATATGGTCAACCGCCGACAGCGGGATCGCATTCAGATCCGCCGGTGCCGAGCCGCGGCCCACTGCGCCGCCGAGGTTGACGAAGGCACTGGTGTGGCGGCGCTTGCCGTTGACCAGCACCAACACCTGGTCCGGTGACAGGCCGCGCAGTTGCGCCGGGCGTACCAATTCGGCGCCGTCTACCAGGCTGGGGCGTGGAAAGTTGATGGACGGAATCAGACGGGCCAACACCGCGCCCAATTCATCAGAGCCGGTGCTGCGCAAGGTGTCGCCGGAAATCACATCGATGGGCGACAGCGAAGCACTGGCCGTGCGCTCTTGGGCGCGGGTGCCGGTCACGATGACTGTGTCGAGTTTGGGTACATCGGCAGTGGCCGTTTCAGCGGCTGCCACTGGACTGAATCCCACAGCGGTCAGCAAGTTAGCCGACAAAATCGCCGTGTACAGCAGGTGCTGCTTGTTGCTCCCCATACCGCTCCCCTTGGAATCAAAAGCCAGAACGTCAATGCTCTGAGCTCATACGATCGATCCGTGTGGCGGACGGTGGCGGTCATTTATTGGTTATTGGCAGAAAGTCGGTAGTCCGTTGTCATATAGCTTAATGATATTTATGTAACAAATTAAATACCTTTAAAGAATAAGCGAATGCATAAGCCCGGGCCGCTCCGCTCATCAGGATTGGCCGCCTCAATCCCTGTAGTTTCAGCGCACGTTCAGCCTAGAGGCGCTGGGAGCCGTCAAAATACGCACTCATCACGACCCACTTAGCCGACAACCGAACCGACTATCGAGGTCGCACCATGAAATACCGACTTTCCAGCCTGCTGCTCCTGGCACAGGCCACCACCGCCATGGCGATGGAAGCACCCACCCAGGACGAAAAAGGCTTCTGGTACGCCCAGACAAGCGTCTACACCCGGCATTTTGCGCCAGACAAGGACCACAACAACAATCAGGACCTGATCGGCCTGGAGCGCAATGAAGCGTCAGGCCTGGTGTATGGCGGGGCGACATTTCGCAACTCGTTCAGACAGCGGTCGTACTACGCCTACGCCGGCAAACGCTACGACATGACCGATTATCCGGTGTACTTGAAGCTCACTGGCGGCGTGATCCAGGGCTATCGCGGCAAGTACCGCGACAAGATTCCGCTGAATGGACTGGGAGTGGCGCCGGTGATCATCCCGTCCGTGGGCACTCACTACGGGCCGGTTGCCGCCGAGCTGGTGTTGCTCGGGTTTAATGCGGCGATGGTGACGACGGGCGTGCGGTTTTAATTGAGCCGCTGAAGGGCTTCTGTGGCGAGGGAGCTTGCTCCCGCTGGGGCGCGAAGCGGCCCCTGAAGTTCATGCGGTCTTTCAGATAGAACCCAGCGACTGTTTTGGGGCTGCTACGCAGCCCAGCGGGAGCAAGCTCCCTCGCCACATGTTACGGACGGGGTGCGTAGGCAAACACATCGGCACGCATCTGGTGCGCATCCATGCCGGCCTCGACCAACGCATCCAGGGTGCCATAGATCATCGCCGGTGAGCCGCTGGCGTAGACGTGCACGGCCTTGAGGTCGCTGATGTCTTCGCACACCGCTTCATGCAGCAACCCGCAGCGCCCTTCCCAGCCACACAGGTCGCTGACCACTTTGTGCAGAAACAGGTTGGGCAGTTGCAGCCACTGGTCCCAGTGCTCGATCTCGTAGAAATCTTCCGGTCGACGTACACCCCAATACAGATGCACCGGGTGCTTGAAGCCACTGGCGCGACAGTGTTCGATCAGGCTGTGCATCTGCGCCATGCCGGTACCGGCGGCGATCAGCACCAGCGGCCCGTCGGGCAGTTCGGCCAAGTGGGTATCGCCAAACGGCATTTCGATGCGGGCCATCTGGTTGCGCTGCAACTGCTCCAGCAGGCTGCGGGCACTGTCTTCACGGGCCAGTACGTGCAATTCCAGCTCGCGCCCGGCGTGGGGCGCCGAAGCCAGGGAGAACGCCGACTTCTCGCCGTTTTCCCGTTCGATCATCAGGTATTGCCCGGCGTGGTAACGCACTGCCTTGCCGGCCGGAGCCCGCAGGCGCACGCGCCACACGTCACCGCCCACTCCAACGCACTCACTCAGTTGGCAAGACAATTTGCGCACCGGCAACTCTCCCGGCGCCAGCACGCCATCCCACAACACAATGCAATCTTCCAGCGGTTCGGCAATGCAGGTAAAAAACTCGCCATGGTCACGCACCTCACCGGCTTGCTGCACCCGGCCTTCTACCAGCAGCGCTGCACATACGTGGCACACACCATTGCGGCACGCCTGGGGGCAATCGTAGCCCAGGCGTCGCGCGCCCTCGAGAATCCGCTCGCCGGGCGTCAGTTCAAGTACCGCACCGGAAGGCTGCAGGGTTACACGCATCAATCTATTCCTAATTCTTTCCAGAGCGCATCCACACGGGCAGTTACCGCTTCGTCCTTGACGATCACGCGGCCCCATTCTCGGGTAGTTTCACCCGGCCACTTATGGGTGGCATCCAGGCCCATTTTCGAGCCGAGGCCCGATACCGGCGAGGCAAAGTCGAGGTAGTCGATCGGCGTGTTATCGATCATCACCGTGTCGCGCTTGGGGTCCATGCGCGTGGTGATGGCCCAGATCACGTCGTTCCAGTCCCGGGCGTTGATATCGTCGTCGGTGACAATAACGAACTTGGTGTACATGAACTGTCGCAAAAACGACCACACACCCAGCATTACCCGCTTGGCGTGGCCGGGGTACGACTTCTTCATCGTCACGATGGCCATGCGGTACGAGCAGCCTTCGGGCGGCAAGTAGAAGTCGGTGATTTCCGGAAACTGCTTTTGCAGGATCGGTACAAACACTTCGTTCAACGCCACGCCGAGGATCGCCGGCTCATCCGGTGGACGGCCAGTGTAGGTGCTGTGGTAGATCGGCTTGATTCGATGGGTGATGCGCTCGACGGTGAACACCGGGAAGCTGTCGACTTCGTTGTAGTAGCCGGTGTGGTCGCCGTACGGGCCTTCATCGGCCATCTCGCCGGGGTGAATCACGCCTTCAAGGATGATTTCGGCGGTGGCCGGCACTTGCAGGTCATTACCACGGCATTTCACCAACTCGGTGCGGTTACCGCGCAACAGACCGGCGAAAGCATACTCGGAAAGGCTGTCGGGCACTGGCGTGACCGCGCCGAGGATGGTCGCCGGGTCAGCGCCCAGGGCCACCGAAACAGGGAATGGCTTGCCCGGATGCTTTTCGCACCACTCACGGAAATCCAGTGCGCCACCACGGTGGCTCAGCCAGCGCATGATGACCTTGTTGCGGCCAATCACTTGCTGACGGTAGATGCCGAGGTTCTGGCGGTCCTTGTTTGGGCCTTTGGTGACGGTCAGGCCCCAGGTGATCAGCGGGCCGACGTCTCCAGGCCAGCAGGTCTGCACGGGGAGCATGCCGAGGTCGACGTCATCGCCTTCGATGACCACTTCCTGGCATACCGCGTCTTTCACGACCTTGGGGGCCATGGCGATGATCTTGCGGAAAATTGGCAGCTTCGACCAGGCGTCCTTCAGACCCTTGGGTGGCTCAGGCTCCTTGAGGAAGGCCAGCAGCTTGCCGATCTCCCGCAGTTCGCTGACGGACTCGGCGCCCATGCCAAACGCAACACGGTCGGGGGTGCCGAACAGGTTGCCGAGCACCGGGATATCAAAGCCCACCGGGTTTTCGAACAGCAGCGCCGGGCCCTTGTTACGCAAGGTGCGGTCGCAAATCTCAGTCATCTCCAGGACCGGGGAAATCGGCACCTGGATACGTTTCAACTCTCCGCGCTGCTCAAGTTGCTGCACGAAATCCCGAAGATCCTTGAATTTCATTAACCATGCCACCCGTAAAATAGGCGTACATCCTACCTGCTCTTACGGTCGCTGGCAGCTTATTGAGCAGCATTGCCGACGACACAGACTCAAAGAGCGGATGCCTGGGTTTCATTGCGCAAGGCTTTGAACAACGGTTCAAGGAACGCCTCGACATACCGCGAGCCGACCGCCGAGAGGTGATTGTCGTCGGTGTACAGCGACTGACCGTCCAGTTCCACGCGACACCACTCATTCGCACTGCATAGCTTAGGCGCCGGATCCATTATCTTTACCCCGGGATCCGCCGCCGCGATTTGCTCGAATACCTGACTGATATAGGCCTGACGCTGAAGGTGCTCAGCCAGGGGCATGCCTTCTTTGTCGGTGGGACGGCCAAGCATCGCCAGGCGACTGAGGCGGTAAGGCGGATTGAATTCCTGCAGGGGGACTTCCTTGACCAGCCACACCCGATGGCCGCTGGCGCGCAATTGCTGCACAAGGGCGCCCAAGCTTTCAGCGAAGCGCCGCTCGGCGAAGGCGCGGTCATAGGTTCCGGTCGCCGGGTCCAGCAACGAAGCCTCGGTGTCACCATCGCGCTGCCCATAGACATACAGGCTCCAGCGCGCCACCAGCACCACGTCGCTAAAGGTTTCCTTGCCGAGCAGTTGCGTGACCTGCTGGTTAAAGGTCAAGCAGCCCGGAACGCTTTCCTTGCGATTAAACGGCAGGCAGCCGGCATACCCTGCCTGAGTGACGCTGACACCGTATTTGCTCGCGCCGTCTTGCAATGCCGGAACCAGCGCCGTGGCATGGCTATCGCCCCATACCAACGCGCGTGTCGGCGCGGACTGAGGTCCGAAATGACAAAATCCATGATGGCGATTTTTACCGCCGTCCACCAGGCAGGCCATGAGGTCCGGGCTCCACTCGCGCGCCTGGGCAAATTGCAGCGCCTCGGGCGACAGGCGCCAAGGCAACCCCTTTGTCCAGACCAGGCCTTTGCCGAGCAGCCCCACCGCCAGCAGCGCGATACCCGCCACCACCAGGATTTGCTTGCGCCCTGCCAACAACCGACGCTCACGGAACGGCGCCTCGACGAATCGCCAGGATCCGTAGCCCAGCAACAGGCTTAACACAAACAGCGCACCAAGCTCCCACGGCCCCAGGCCATCGACACTGGCGTACTTGCCGAACACGTAGACCGGCCAATGCCACAGGTACCAGGAGTAGGAGATCAGGCCGATCCCCACCAGCAATCGGCTGCCCAGCAGCTTGCTCGCCAGGGTGGCTTGCTGGCCGTTGGCCCAAATCAGGCAGACCACGCCCACCACCGGCAACAGCGCTGCGGCGCCGGGAAACGGCGTGCTTGGGTCATAGGCGAAGACCGCCAGCAGGATCAGGCCAAGACCGGCAAGGCTGACGACCTGCGCCAATGCCGGGCTCGCGCGGTACTGGCGTACAGGCATAACCGCCAGCATTGCGCCCGCCAACAGTTCCCAGGCACGCATCTGCAGCAGGAAAAAGGCTCTTTCCGGAGCGTGGGCCACCGCCCACGTACTCATCCCGAACGACACCAGCAACAACACAAACAGCGCCGCACGCCAGTGTTTGAGCCGGCTCGACAGTACTGTCAGCAACAGAGGAAAAAGAATGTAGAACTGTTCTTCAACCGACAATGACCAGGTATGCAGCAACGGCTTGATGTCGGAGGCCACATCAAAGTAGCCGTCCTGGCGCATGAAAAACAGGTTGGAGATAAACACCACCTGGTTGTGAATCGAGCGCCCCAACTCGCTGTAATCCTTGGGCGCCAGCAAAAACCAGCCCACCACCAGCGTGCCGAGCATCATCACAAACAGTGCTGGCAGGATACGCCGCGCTCGCCGGGCCCAGAAGCCGACAAAACTGAAGCGCCCGGCCTCACGTTCACGCCAGATGATCGAGGTGATCAAGTAACCGGAGATCACGAAAAATACATCAACACCGACAAAGCCGCCGGTGAAGCCCGGTACACCAAAATGAAACAGCACAACAGCGAGAACGGCAATGGCACGCAGGCCGTCAATGTCCCTGCGATAAGCGAGAATGGTCATAAATCTTGTTGTTTGCCTGATCAGATTGACAGCGAGTGTAGTCACACCCGCAAATTTGTTTCTAAACAGACACACACTAAGGCCAAACCTCCTTTTTCAGAAACAAAAAAAATGGCGCCCCATGGGGCGCCATCCTTTTTGACCGAAGCGTCGTGTTACTTGCGCTTCATCGACAGGAAAAACTCGTCGTTGGTCTTGGTGGTTTTCAGCTTGTCGATCAGGAACTCGATGGCAGCCACTTCATCCATCGGGTGCAGCAGCTTGCGCAGGATCCACATGCGCTGCAGTTCGTCGTCGGCGGTCAGCAACTCTTCACGGCGTGTGCCGGAGCGGTTGATGTTGATGGCCGGGAACACACGCTTTTCAGCGATACGGCGGTCCAAAGGCAGTTCCATGTTGCCGGTACCTTTAAACTCTTCGTAGATCACTTCATCCATCTTCGAGCCGGTTTCAACCAGCGCGGTGGCGATGATGGTCAGCGAGCCGCCTTCTTCGATGTTCCGCGCAGCGCCGAAGAAACGTTTCGGTTTCTCCAGGGCGTGGGCATCGACACCACCGGTGAGCACTTTGCCGGAGCTCGGGATCACGGTGTTGTAGGCACGCGCCAGACGAGTGATGGAGTCGAGCAGAATCACCACGTCTTTCTTGTGTTCGACCAGGCGCTTGGCCTTCTCGATCACCATTTCGGCAACCTGCACGTGGCGGGTTGGCGGCTCATCGAACGTCGAGGCAACCACTTCGCCGCGCACGGTGCGCTGCATTTCGGTTACTTCTTCCGGACGCTCATCGATCAGCAACACGATCAGGTGAACTTCAGGATTGTTACGGGCGATGTTCGCTGCGATGTTCTGCAGCATGATGGTCTTACCGGCTTTCGGCGGGGCCACGATCAGGCCGCGCTGGCCTTTGCCGATCGGGGCGCACAGGTCGATGACACGACCGGTCAAGTCTTCGGTGGAACCGTTACCGGCTTCCATCTTCATGCGCACGGTCGGGAACAGCGGGGTCAGGTTCTCGAAGAGAATCTTGTTTTTCGCGTTCTCGGGACGATCGTAGTTGATCGTGTCGACCTTGAGCAGGGCGAAATAACGCTCACCTTCCTTTGGAGGGCGGATCTTGCCAACGATGGTGTCACCGGTGCGCAAGTTGAAGCGACGGATCTGGCTCGGCGAGACGTAAATATCGTCTGGGCCGGCGAGATAGGAAGCGTCTGCAGAGCGGAGGAAGCCGAAGCCGTCCTGGAGAATCTCCAGCACGCCATCACCGGAGATTTCCTCGCCGCTTTTCGCGTGCTTTTTGAGCAGGGAGAAAATCACGTCCTGCTTGCGCGAACGGGCCATATTTTCTATGCCCATCTGTTCGGCCAATTCGAGCAGTTCGGTAATCGGCTTTTGCTTGAGTTCAGTCAGATTCATATAGGAATGACGTAATCATTTATGGAGGGGGGGAAATTAAGCTTTTGGCTTAATGAGGCCGCGCCGCAGAGAAGGCGACAGGATCGCGTACTAATCGAAAAGGAGAGCGTCGGCGACGGCTTGCAGGGGGCAGTGGAGAAACCAGTGCGGGGCCGAATGTACCACCTGAATTTCAGAGCGTCTAGCCCTGTCTCACGAAAAAGCCCCGCAATTTGCGGGGCCTTTTGAGGACGCTTAGATGTTGGCGTCGAGGAAAGCTTGCAGCTGGGACTTCGACAGCGCGCCGACCTTGGTGGCCTCGACATTGCCGTTCTTGAACAGCATCAGGGTTGGGATACCACGCACGCCGTGCTTGGCCGGGGTTTCCTGGTTGTCGTCGATGTTCAGCTTGGCAATGGTCAACTTGCCTTCGTAAGTGGTGGCAATGTCGTCCAGGACCGGAGCGATCATTTTGCAAGGACCGCACCACTCAGCCCAGTAGTCAACCAGCACCGGGCCCTGGGCCTTCAGTACTTCGGCCTCAAAGGTCGCGTCGGTGACGTGCTTGATAAGATCGTTGCTCATGGATGTCTCCGGGTTGTAAGCAAAAAAAACGTTGCCCATCATAGCCGCCCTTCCCGCGTTCAGGAAGCCGCAGCTGATTGACTCTTGCTATGGTGGTGCATGAGTTTGGGTATAGCCCAATTCATGGGGTCACGGGAGTCATGAACGCAATGCCGGTGCGCAGCGCTGCGTTACGTACGTGTTCCTGCATGCTTTTCTGGGCCGCCCCGCTGGCGCGCCGGGCCAGCGCACGGAGGATCTTGCGGTGCTCCTGCCAGGTCTCCATGGCCCGCTCCGGCCGGATGAACGGTAGCTTCTGACTCTCCAGAAACACCTCGGCGCTGGCACTGAGAATATTCACCATCGCCTGATTGCCGCTGGCCAGCAGGATGCGCTGGTGGAATTCGAAGTCCAGCCGGGCCGCGGCTTCAAAGTCGCCGGCCTTGAGCTCCTTGCGCATCGCCTCGACATTGTCTTCCAGGCTATCCAGCTCATCGGTGGTCAGCGTCACCGCCGCCAGCCCCGCGGCAAAGCCTTCCAGGGCGTAGCGCAGTTGGAAGATATCCAGCGGCGTTGCCTGCGCCGTAAACGGCCAGGCCAAACCCGGAAGCTCCTCGGGCGCTTGCACGAACACGCCCTTTCCCGGCTGCACACTCACCACGCCTAACGCACTGAGCGACGACAAGGCTTCGCGCAACGAGGCCCGGCTCACGCCCAATTGCAGCGCCAGCTCGCGCTGGGAGGGCAATGCATCGCCCGGCCCGAAGCCTTCGTCAGCGATCAACTTGCGGATGGCCTGTAGCGCCACTTCCGGTACGGCTTGGGCGATTGAATTCATAAAAACTCGAGTTTTCGTCAACTGAGCGAATAGTTGTAAAGCTATTCGCAGCGCCCGGCAAGCCACGCCCCAAAGGGGCTCGCGGGGTTTTGAAGGCGCTCGAAAAGGGTGCAGAAAACGCGGAAACTGTTCAGACCAGTAAGACCGCCAGAACTCAACAGCTACCGGCCTTCCAGCGAATTAAGACAGTGCTGGCATGGGCTGTGCACTGGCAAAACTCAGAAAATCCTTTCGTCCCTTTCGGAGAGTTGCCATGACCAAGCGTTGCAGCGCCCTGCTCACTGCCCTGTTTGCCAGCCTGATGCTGAGCCAGGCGCCCGCCCAGGCCAACGGTCTGGACGATATCGTCGCCCGTGGCACCCTGAAGGTGGCCGTGCCTCAGGATTTCCCGCCGTTCGGCTCGGTCGGCCCGGACATGAAGCCTCGCGGGCTGGATATCGACACCGCAAAACTGCTGGCCGACCAGCTCAAGGTCAAGCTTGAACTGACCCCGGTCAACAGCACCAACCGCATCCCGTTTCTTACCACCGGCAAGGTCGACCTGGTAATTTCCAGCCTCGGCAAGAACGCCGAGCGCGAAAAGGTCATCGACTTCTCCAAGGCCTACGCGCCGTTCTACCTCGCCGTATTTGGCCCGCCAGATGCGCCGATCAGCACCGTTGACGACCTCAAGGGCAAGACCATCAGCGTGACCCGCGGTGCCATCGAAGACATCGAGCTGACCGCCGTCGCGCCTAAAGAGGCAACGATCAAGCGCTTTGAAGACAACAATTCGACCATCGCCGCCTACCTCGCCGGCCAGGTGGACCTGATCGCCAGCGGCAACGTGGTGATGGTGGCCATCAGCGAGCGCAACCCCAAGCGCGTACCGGCACTGAAAGTGAAGCTCAAGGACTCGCCGGTCTATGTGGGCGTAAACAAGAACGAGCCGGCGCTGCTGGACAAGGTCAACCAGATTCTGGTCGCGGCAAAAGCTGACGGCAGCCTGGAAAAGAACGCAATGCAGTGGCTTAAAGAGCCGCTGCCGGCTGATCTCTGATCGCGGTAACGAGGGTTAGCTATGGCCTATCAATTCGACTTTGTGCCGGTTCTGGCCAATACCGATCTGTTGCTGCGCGGCGCGCTGTTCACCCTTGAGCTGACCGCCATCGGTGCAGTACTGGGCGTGGCGCTGGGAATCGTCGGCGCCGTGGTGCGGGCGTGGAAGATCCAGCCGTTCAGCTGGATCTTCGGGGTGTACGTCGAGTTGATCCGCAACACGCCGTTCCTGGTGCAGTTGTTTTTCATCTTCTTCGGCCTGCCGTCCCTCGGTTTGAAAATCACCGAATGGCAGGCGGCGGTGCTGGCGATGGTGATCAACCTGGGGGCGTACTCCACGGAGATCATCCGCGCCGGCATCCAGGCGATCCCGCGTGGGCAACTGGAAGCGGCGGCCGCGCTGGCGATGACGCGTTTCGAGGCGTTCCGCCATGTGGTGTTGCTGCCCGCGCTGGGCAAGGTCTGGCCGGCCCTGAGCAGCCAAATCATCATCGTGATGCTCGGCTCGGCAGTTTGTTCGCAAATCGCCACAGAAGAGCTGAGCTTCGCCGCCAACTTTATCCAGTCACGCAACTTCCGTGCTTTTGAAACCTATGCACTGACCACGTTGGTCTACCTGTGCATGGCGCTGATGATCCGCCAATTGCTGAACTGGATCGGCCGGCGCTATGTCATGAGGAACGCCCGATGAGTGATTTTTCGTTCTGGGACATCGTGCGCAACCTACTCACCGGCTTGCAGTGGACGCTGTTGCTGTCGCTGGTGGCGTTTATCGGCGGCGGCGTGATCGGCTTGTTGGTGATGACCATGCGTATCAGCAGCAAAGCCTTCCCGCGCAACGTTGCACGCACCTACATCGAACTGTTCCAGGGCACGCCGCTGTTGATGCAGCTGTTCCTGGTGTTCTTCGGCATCGCCTTGCTCGGCGTGGACATTTCGCCCTGGCTGGCGGCAGCCATTGCCTTGACCCTGTTCACCAGCGCCTACCTGGCCGAGATCTGGCGTGGCTGTGTCGACTCCATCGCCCACGGGCAATGGGAAGCGTCCGCGAGCCTGGCCCTCAACCCGCTTGAACAACTGCGCTACGTGATCCTGCCCCAAGCCCTGCGCATTGCCGTGGCGCCGACCGTGGGGTTCTCGGTGCAGGTGGTTAAAGGCACCGCCGTGACCTCGATCATCGGCTTCACCGAGCTGACCAAGACCGGCGGCATGCTCGCCAACGCGACCTTCGAACCCTTCATGGTCTATGGCCTGGTGGCGCTCGGTTACTTCCTGCTTTGCTACCCCTTGTCCCTCAGTGCGCGCTACCTGGAAAGGAGACTGCATGCCTCTGCTTAGAATTTCCGCCCTGCATAAGTATTACGGCGATCACCATGTACTCAAGGGCATCGACCTGAGTGTCGAAGAAGGCCAGGTGGTGGCGATCATCGGTCGAAGCGGCTCGGGTAAATCCACCTTGTTGCGCACCCTCAATGGCCTGGAGTCGATCAACGATGGAGTGATTGAAGTCGACGGCGAATACCTCGACGCCGCCCGCGCCGACCTGCGCAGCTTGCGGCAAAAGGTCGGCATGGTATTCCAGCAGTTCAACCTGTTTCCGCACCTGACGGTGGGTGAAAACGTCATGCTTGCGCCACAAGTGGTGCAGAAAGTGCCGAAAGCCAAGGCCGCGCAACTGGCGCGGCAGATGCTGGAGCGGGTCGGGCTGGGAGAGAAGTTCGACGCCTTCCCTGATCGACTGTCCGGCGGCCAACAGCAGCGGGTAGCTATCGCCCGGGCGCTGGCCATGTCACCCAAGGTATTGCTGTGTGATGAAATCACCTCGGCCCTGGACCCGGAACTGGTCAACGAAGTACTCAGCGTGGTGCGCCAATTGGCCAAGGATGGCATGACACTGATCATGGTCACCCACGAGATGCGTTTTGCCCGGGAAGTGGGGGACAAGCTGGTGTTCATGCACCAGGGCAAGGTGCATGAAGTGGGTGACCCGAAAATCCTGTTTGCCAACCCGCAGACCGCCGAACTGGCCAACTTTATCGGCTCGACAGAGACACCCGACTGAGCCGTCAGCCAGCCGGCACCAACTCAAAACGCCCACCGCCCTCCAGCACGGTTTTGTCGCGCACGGCGGTGGTCGTGTCGAAGAGATAAGTGTCGACCTGCACCTGAGCCGAAAACACCCGACCCACGAGGGGCAGTCCGGCTGCCAGCACCACCATGGTCTGGTCCGGCAGCAGTTGGCCGCTTCGCTCGGCCCGATTATGCATCGGGGCCAACTCCGCGGGCCTGCCGTCCAGCACCGCCTGTTGGAGGCTAAGGTTGAAATACCCCTGCTCGCCAAACTTGAAGCCTTGGCCCACAGCGGGTACGCCTCGAAAACGCAGGGCGATGAGCGTGTCCTGCGGGCACACCACATTCAAATGCACCGTGCGCTTACCAAAAAGTACGCCTTGCGCAGCAGCCTGCCCACCATGGCGCAAGGCGCCAAGATCAACCTCTGGCCGGCTCAACGACAGACGACATTCTGCGGCATAGGCCTCGCCCGCCATCAACAGGCAGGACAGCACGCCTGCAGCGCCTACCTTAACGGCAGGTCGCTGAGGCGGTTTCGTAGGGTCGCTCATCATAAGATTGCTCCGCCAGGTCGAGTTGAAGTGTGCACGAAGCCCCGCTTGGCGATGACACCATGAGGGTTTGCGCGCTATCGATATTGCTCAGGAAAATCATGCCGTCTGCGACTACGTTGGTCAGGAATGCATTACCTGCACCCAGCACCGATGCACCCTGGGGCAGAGGCTCGCCAGCTGTATCCGTGGCCCTCAGTAGCACGCGTCGAACTTTAACCACCTCGAAGTCGACCTTGCTGAATGAACCTCGCCCGGCCTCCAGCACTTTCGTACCGTTCTTGATATCCACCTGCCGCGGCAAGGACTTGCCTTCGATTTCAAGCTGGCTGACTTGATAGGCGGGCAGCCCGGGAAGCACCGCCATGCCCCAGTGATCAGTCCACACCGGCCCTTGAGGGGTGCTGATGCGGGCCCCGGCTATATCACCGGCCGAGGCGACGCCAAACGTATCCTCGACCCGGTACGGCGTAAAGGTCACGCCCCGGTCATGGGCCACTACGGCGCCCTGCAATTGCCCGCTATAGCGTGTGCTGGAGCCATCCCGGTCAATGCCCGCGCCCGCCTGGGTATAACGCGACATGGTGTTGACCCAGCCGCCCACGGCCTGCTCATGATCGCCTCTCAAGTCTCTCTCGCCACGAAGCTCATAGTTGAGGGTTTCATCCACACGTTCGTTGTACGTGGTGCCAATACTGGATCGACGACCTTGATGCCGTGCAACAGAGCTGAGGGACCGCTCACGGCCCAGCGGTACAGTGACCTGCAAGCGAACCCCGACGCCATCATTGTCGCCCCTGGTGTCACCCGACTTACCCACTTGCGAGTCCACCGTCACACCCACGTTCGCGTACCTGAAGTCCTTGCTCCATGAGCCATAGACGTTTTGGGTGGTCCTGCTATTGAAATGAGCCGCCCGGGAATAGCCCAGCGAAAACTCGCCAACCTCTCGGACAGCCCAACTGAAGCCCGCGGTGTACTGGGTTTTAAACCGCGCGTCCCCGGCCTCGGCGGCGGCAGTACGCAGGGTGTCGAGCACCTCACGATAGCCTGGGGTTTGAGCAGTCGCGCTCAGCGACACCTGCACATTGCCTGGCAACGTGCTTCCCAGGGAAACGCTGTTGCGCGCGCCCTGGAGCTTTTTTTTTCGGTCGCGCGCAAGGTTGTTCCGCAGCCCCAAGGAAAAACGTTCGCCAAAACCGGTGTCCAGCGCAAAGCCCACCGAGTTGTAGTTGTCGGTACCCTGCACCCCGGAGCTGAAGGCGCTGCGCTTGCCTAATGCCCACGTTCCGCTGGCCATTCCCAGCACAGGCTCTTTGGCGCCACTACGGTTCACATCACGCACCTTGCCCAGCCCAGCCGTATAACCCGTCCTGACCGGTACTGCCGCGCGAAAAGACGCCGCCGGCACCACGAAGCTACGTCGCCCTCCTCCTCGCGTTTCGATGACACTGACCTGAAGGTCACTTGTGCCATTGAGCAAAGGTAAATTGTTCAATGAAAAGGGACCTTCGGGCACCACCGTGGTGTAAATCAGGGCGCCTGATTGGCGTACCTCAACCCGTGATTGGCTGACGGCCACGCCCTCAACCACGACGCCTGCACCGCTCGAACCGCTCGCGACCCCGTCGGGAAACAACTGCGCACCCAACAGTTGCACACCGCCAAATACCGGGCTGGTGCCGGAGATCTGCCCCAATTGGAGCGTAGATGCCAACGGCACTAAATCACGCTGTGCGTAGGCAAACAGATGCTCAGTAGTGGAGCGACCATCGCTGGAGACATACAACTGGCGACTACGGGCAATCCAGTCGCCGAAGTTGAAGCCTATTTCAGTCGAAGCGGAGAGATGACGGCTGGTGTCCTCCCGCGAATGGCTATTACTGCCCTGCAGGTCATAGTTGAGCATCCCTGCGGTACCGCCCCGGGAGTAGTGGCCAGACCCGCGTTGCAGTTCGCGCAACGCCTGGGTAGGCACCACCAGGAATACTTCCTCGCTTCCCGGGCGTAACGTTGCGACCGTATTGGGATACTCAGAGAGGAAATCATGGCAAGCCTGGTCAACCGCTGCGTCTTTGTTCAGTACCCGGGAAGGCACTTGCAAGCCCGCTCGGTCGAGCAAACCACGGGTGAAACACAACTCGCCTTCATGATTGAAACGCACATCCGCCAGCCCGACCCGGTCACCATTCACCGTCAGCCCGACAACGCGCACGCCTTCGGTGAAACGCGCAGCGCTACGGAAATAACGAGCGACGCCGGGGTCAATGCCGCGAGCCTGTAAGGTCGCCAGGTCGAACCCCAGCAACTGGGTGCCGGGCTGGGCAGCGTAAGCCTGCTCAGCCATCCCCGACAGGATCGCCACACACACCAGGCCATTACGCCTGAATCGCTCATCGTCACGCTTGGTTTTAGATAGCTTTTTACTGACTGCACCCGTAACTCTTTTGACTTTTCTCATGACCGGTCAAGGCGCATTGGCTAGGAGTAATGCGTCGTAGCTGTCGACGGTAAATCCATAGATGGTGGCCGGCTCGAGGGTCACTGAAGTGGCGTCCGGTAGGGCCTTCTTCAGGTCAACCCTCAACACTTCGCCCGGCAAGATATAGGCGCGAGGAAGGATGGCTTGAATTTTTTGCGGATTGACCTTCACTTCAGTACCCAGTCGGACCACATAAGGACTGTCGTTGCGCACGATCAGAGTGCTGGCCTGCAGTTGCCAGGTCAGTAGCTCCCAGGGTGCTTCATTTCGAGGCAAGCCTTTGGGGTGCAGGATCAGGGGCAAATTCTGCCGAAGGCTGATACCGATGGTCGCACCCGAACCGGGTCGCGTCTGAGGAACGCCCTCGAAAGACACGCGCTTCAAACGCTGTGTCTTGAGCGGCTCCTTGCCAATCGCCAGGAACCTCACCATCTGCTGCTCCCCTGCATCGACTCGTGCAACAGGCGGCGTTATAAGCACCAACGGCTCAAGGTCTTCAGGAATATCTTCGATCGTCGAATGAAGTAAGGCGGGGCCTCCATCGGTATTGGTTACGTTGATGCTGACTTCACCCTCCGACTCGTTCAGCACAATAACGGTTGTTTCAGGACGCATACCATCTGCCCATACACCAGCAGCGAACACCATATTCAAACAAACATACAAAGGTGCAAGAACCTTGAATCTCAACTGAGTCATCGAACGACCTTCCCATTACCTCAAGAATACAAACCAGTCGACGCAAGCTCTGGCAAAATAACACTCAGCCCTAACTTGCACCGACCCAATTCAAATAATGCTTAGAGGTAACGCAGTTCCAAGGTTGCTTGACCATCAAGAGCGATTTGACTCGTCATATCAAGCTCAGAAGTTTTATTGATAACTGCCTGAATTTCCAGATTCCCGGCCAGTGTATTCAGTTGGATTGGCGTGTTGGTGCCAGTGTGCCATGCAGCAATGTTCGCGCCTTGCCCCAAAGCCGGCCCACCCTGCACCCAACTTGTACCATTATTGATACTGGTAAGAACGTTTACCGCCCTGCCATCAGCCACAGAGTTACGCAGGTGTACAACGTAACCGCCTATTTTCTGCGCTCTTGCGGTTGTGCCCAAGCCGTAGTTATAGGTATCGGTGTAACTCCCGCCAATCTGACTAACCATCAGGTTCGGGATCCGGCTGCTGGCGCGGTTATCCACTGCCTTGATACCCACCTTGGTCTTTACGCCGCTGCTGCACCTGATTGCATAAGGAGTAGTCTTGGTGGCCAACTTGGTATAGTTGGTAGGGCTCAAGGTGCTGGGATTGATAGCGCCGTAATCAATAACAGAGTTAGTGATTGTAAAACTGCAGCTGGAAGGCGCGATAGTACCTTTGACACGAAGATCGGCGGCTTGCGCGCTCAGACCTGCAACAGCCAGGAACATGCCCACCAATACAGCAATATTTTTCTTCATCAGATAGTTACCTTTCAATGAGAGAAACGGCTAATTACAGATGGCCAGAAACGATCATTGCCCGCGTTCATGCGGACAAACTTATGCAGCACGATGCTCTGATCCATAAATAAATACCGCCACGGCACAAATGCCGAATCGAAGTATCGGCATATCAATTCCACAATAAAGCCGGAAAAAATTTCAATCCTCGTATGAACCATCAGGCATATCGCCTTGAACCTTCCTGCGCCGTTGTGCGAGCGTGCGTAAAATCGCTCAGGATGAATACGAATACGCGTAGGAACTATCAGTTACCCCAATAGGTGCTTGGTTGAACAAATATGGACCACATCAACTATTAACTTAGTAATACGAGATGAACGCACATTTCCTACAACGACAACTCGCCGGTCTCATAGCGGTTTTGGAAAAATTACTCTGGCACTACGCGTTGGCGTCAGCGGTTGATCGTGGCACGATGTCGAGGTTATCGACCGAGACCCCTTAACCATGCCGCAATCCCAAGCCAAGAATCTGTCCCTGATCGCCGCCATCGACCTGGGCTCCAACAGCTTTCACATGGTCGTGGCCAAGGCCCAGAACGGCGAAATCCGCATCCTTGAGCGGCTCGGCGAGAAAGTGCAACTGGCTGCCGGGATCGACGATGAGCGTCAGCTCAATGAAGAATCCATGCAGCGCGGGCTCGATTGCTTGAAGCGCTTTGCCCAACTGATCAACGGCATGCCCCCGGGCGCCGTGCGGATCGTCGGCACCAACGCCCTGCGCGAAGCCCGCAACCGCGGCGAATTCATCCGCCGTGCCGAGGACATTCTCGGCCACCCCGTAGAAGTCATCTCCGGCCGTGAGGAAGCGCGCCTCATCTACCTCGGCGTGTCCCATACCCTGGCCGACACACCGGGCAAACGCCTGGTGGCCGACATCGGCGGGGGCAGTACCGAGTTCATCATTGGCCAGCGTTTCGAACCATTGCTGCGCGAAAGCCTGCAGATGGGCTGCGTCAGCTACACCCAGCGCTATTTCAAGGATGGCAAGATCACCCCGGCCCGCTACGCCCAGGCTTATACGGCAGCGCGGCTGGAGATCATGAGCATCGAGCACGCCCTGCACCGCCTGACCTGGGATGAGGCCATCGGCTCGTCCGGTACCATTCGCGCCATCGGTCTGGCGCTCAAGGCCGGCGGCCACGGCACTGGCGAGGTCAACGCCGAAGGCCTGGCCTGGCTCAAGCGCAAGCTATTCAAGCTGGGAGATGCCGAGAAGATCGATTTTGACGGCATCAAGCCTGACCGCCGCACGATTTTCCCCGCAGGCCTGGCGATTCTCGAAGCTATTTTCGACGCCCTCGAACTGCAGCGCATGGACCACTGCGACGGCGCCCTGCGTGAAGGCGTGCTGTACGACCTGCTGGGCCGCCATCATCACGAGGACGTCCGTGAACGCACCCTCAGCTCGTTGATGGAGCGTTACCACGTCGACCTGGAACAAGCGGCGCGGGTTGAGCGCAAAGCGCTGCACGCGTTTGACCAGGTGGCCGAGGACTGGGACCTGGAAGACGGCGTCTGGCGTGAACTGCTGGGCTGGGCGGCCAAGGTCCATGAAGTGGGGCTGGACATCGCCCACTACCATTACCACAAGCACGGCGCCTACCTGATCGAGCACTCGGACCTGGCGGGTTTCTCTCGGGAAGACCAGCAGATGCTCGCGTTGCTGGTACGCGGCCACCGCCGCAATATCCCCCGGGACAAGTTTGCCGAATTCGGCGCCGAGGGCATCAAGCTGATTCGCCTGTGTGCGCTGCTGCGTTTCGCGATCCTGTTCCACCACATCCGTGGTACCCAGGAAATGCCGCAAGTGGTGCTGCGCGCCAATGCCGACAGCCTGGACGTGGTGTTCCCGAAGAACTGGCTGGATGAAAACCAGCTGACCCAGGCGGATTTCGCCCAGGAAGCCGAATGGCTGACGCGGGTTGGGTTGACGCTGAACGTACGCTGATAGGGGTGAGTGACGCGGAGCGTCACAGGATGTATTCCCACGCAGAGCGTGGGAACAATCAAACGCCACAAAACAAATGTGGGAGCGGGCTTGCTCGCGAAGGCGGAGTGTCAGTCAACAGATTCATCGACTGATCCACCGCTTTCGCGAGCAAGCCCGCTCCCACATTTTTGACCGCGTCGGTTTTTAGTTCACCGTCAGAATCGGGCTGCCCAACTTCTCCAACAACGTCGCCTGGGCGCTGCGCGGGTTCTGGTTGCCGGTCGGCGTGTTGCGCACGTAGCGCCCGTCCGACTGCAGGCTCCAGCTGTGGGTGTTGTCGGTGAGGTAACTCTCCAGCTCCTTCTTGACCCGCATGATCAGCTTCTTGCCTTCGACCGGGAAGCAAGTCTCCACACGCTTGTCGAGGTTGCGCTCCATCCAGTCGGCGCTGGAGAGGAACATCTGCTCCTCGCCGCCATTAAGGAAGTAGAACACCCGCGTGTGCTCCAGGAAGCGCCCGATGATCGAACGCACGTGGATGTTATGGGAGACCCCGGCGATGCCCGGACGCAGGCAGCACATGCCACGCACCACCAAATCAATACGCACACCCGACTGACTGGCCTTGTACAGCGCGCGGATGATCTTCGGATCGGTCAGCG
The DNA here is from genome assembly GCF_011765255.1 of Pseudomonas sp. AN3A02. NCBI lineage: Bacteria > Pseudomonadati > Pseudomonadota > Gammaproteobacteria > Pseudomonadales > Pseudomonadaceae > Pseudomonas > Pseudomonas sp. AN3A02. Next base: position 182,409 of record NZ_JAARNI010000003.1, on the reverse strand, counting down.
AGTTGAACTTGGCGATGATGTGCGCCGGCTTGCCTTCCAGGGCGAACTGGGTCTCGCGGGCAATCATGTCGAGCATGCCCTTCTTCAGGGTGAACGGCGCGTGCAGCAGCTTCTTCATGCGCAGCGTCTTGCCCATGCCAATCAACTGGCTGAACAGCTTGCCGACGTCTTCACACAAGGCGTCGTCAGAGGTCAGCAAGCTGTAGTCGGTGTAGAGCTTGGCGTTGCCGGCGTGGTAGTTGCCGGTGCCCAAGTGGGCGTAACGCACGATCTCGCCGGCTTCACGGCGCAGGATCAGCATCATCTTGGCGTGGGTCTTGAAGCCGACCACGCCATAGATAACCACCGCACCGGCCGCTTGCAGGCGGCTGGCCAGTTGCAGGTTGGATTCTTCGTCGAACCGCGCCCGCAATTCGATCACCGCCGTCACTTCCTTGCCGTTACGCGCGGCGTCTACCAGCGCATCGACGATTTCGGAGTTGGCGCCGGAGCGATACAGGGTTTGGCGTACGGCCAATACATGCGGGTCCTTGGCGGCCTGGCGCAGCAGGTCGACCACCGGGGTGAAGGACTCGAACGGGTGCAGCAGCAGGATGTCCTGCTTGCTCACCACGCTGAAGATGTTCTCGCTGTTCTGCAGCAGTTTCGGGATCTGCGGGGTGAACGGCGTGTATTGCAGCTCCGGATGGCTGTCCAGGCCAGTGATGCTGAACAGGCGCGTCAGGTTCACCGGGCCGTTGACCTGGTAAAGCTCGGTCTCGCTCAGGTTGAACTGCTTGAGCAGGTAGTCGGACAGGTGTTTCGGGCAGGTATCGGCCACTTCCAGGCGCACGGCGTCACCGTAGCGACGGGAGAACAGCTCGCCGCGCAGGGCGCGGGCCAAGTCTTCGACGTCCTCGGAGTCCAGCGCCAGGTCGGCGTTACGGGTCAAACGGAACTGGTAGCAGCCCTTGACCTTCATGCCCTGGAACAGGTCATCGGCGTGGGCGTGGATCATCGACGAAAGGAATACATAGTTATCGCCAGCGCCCCCTACCTCTTCCGGTACCTTGATGATCCGTGGCAGCAAGCGCGGCGCCGGGATGATCGCCAAGCCGGAATCGCGACCGAAGGCGTCGATACCTTCCAGCTCGACGATGAAGTTCAGGCTCTTGTTCACCAGCAGCGGGAACGGGTGCGTCGGGTCGAGACCGATGGGGGTGATGATCGGCGAGATTTCGTCGCGAAAGAAGCGGCGCACCCAGGTCTTGATCTTGGTGGTCCAGTGACGGCGCCGGATGAAGCGGACGTGATGCTTTTCCAGTTCCGGCAACAGAATGTCGTTGAGGATCGCGTATTGGCGGTCCACATGGCCGTGCACCAGCTCGCTGATGCGGGCCAGGGCCTGATGCGGTTGCAGGCCGTCGGCGCCGGCCTGTTCACGGGCGAAGGTGATCTGCTTTTTGAGGCCGGCGACACGAATCTCGAAGAACTCGTCCAGGTTGCTGGAGAAGATCAGCAGGAACTTCAGCCGCTCCAGCAACGGGTAGGACTCATCCAGTGCCTGTTCCAGCACGCGGATGTTGAATTGCAGTTGTGACAGCTCGCGATGGATGTACAGGCTGCTGTCATCCAGGTTGGGAATCGCAACCACCGGCACCGGTGCGGCGGCAGGCGTTTCGGCCACCACGGCAGGCGGTGCCGGCTCCAGCTCCGGCGGGGTCTCGGTGACTTGTTCAACCACCGGGTGAGCGTCTTTTACGGCAACTGCTGTGAGTCCTTCGGTATTCATCGAGTGTTCCTGTGAGGGCTAGTGTTGCTCTCTAAGCAATTGGGCGGCGCGGGCGGCGAAGTAAGTCAGGATGCCATCGGCACCCGCACGTTTAAAGGCAGTCAGGGATTCAAGGATCACCCCTTCACTCAACCAACCATTCTGGATCGCGGCCATGTGCATGGCGTATTCACCGCTGACCTGATAGACAAAGGTCGGCACCTTGAATTCCTCTTTGACCCGATAAAGGATGTCGAGATACGGCATCCCGGGCTTGACCATGACCATGTCGGCACCTTCAGCCAGGTCCGCCGCCACTTCGTGCAGGGCTTCGTGGCTGTTGGCCGGGTCCATCTGGTACGAGGCCTTGTTGGCCTTGCCCAGGTTCAGCGCCGAGCCCACCGCATCGCGGAACGGGCCGTAATAGGCGCTGGCGTACTTGGCCGAGTAAGCCATGATGCGCACGTTGACGTGGCCGGCCAGCTCCAGGGCTTCGCGAATCGCCTGGATACGACCGTCCATCATGTCAGACGGTGCCACTACCTGGGCACCCGCTGCGGCGTGGGACAAGGCCTGCTTGACCAGCGCATCAACGGTGATATCGTTCTGAACATAGCCTTCTTCGTCGAGAATGCCATCCTGCCCGTGGGTGGTGAACGGGTCCAGGGCCACGTCGGTGATCACTCCCAGTTCCGGAAAGCGTTCGCGCAAGGCGCGGGTGGCGCGCTGGGCGATACCCTCCGGGTTCCAGGCTTCGGCGGCGTCCAGGGACTTGAGTTCAGACGGCGTGACCGGGAACAGCGCCAGCGCCGGGATCCCCAGTTCAACCCAGTTCGCGGCCTCTTCGAGCAACAAATCAAGGGTCAAGCGCTCCACGCCCGGCATCGACGCCACCGCTTCCCGACGATTTTCACCGTCCAGTACAAACACCGGCAGGATCAGATCATTCACCGTCAGCACGTTTTCACGCACCAGGCGACGGGAAAAATCATCGCGACGGTTGCGACGCAGCCGGGTGGCGGGAAACAGGCGGTTGGCGGGGGTAAAGCTCACGGCAGACTCCTGAGCCCGGCTTGACGGGCGAGCGTGACAGTTATAAGCGGCCATTATGACGAAGGAATTACAGTTGTGGTGAGCTCATGCACCGTAAGGCAACCGGCATGCGACCCTTAGTCGCATTCGTCGTTTATGTAGGAATTGTTCACTTCGTGACACATCTCGATACTTTCATGAATGTTCACGAAGGCGTAGGCTGCGCGTTCATTTCGCCAGCACCCAGACCATGCTTCAACAATTTCTGCATGACTTCGGCTACTTTGCGCTGTTCCTAGGCACCTTCTTCGAAGGCGAAACCATTCTGGTTCTCGCAGGCTTCCTGGCGTTCCGTGGATACATGGATATCAACCTGGTGGTGGTCGTTGCCTTTTTCGGCAGCTACGCCGGTGACCAGTTGTGGTACTTCCTGGGGCGCAAGCACGGCCGCAAACTGTTGGCACGCAAGCCGCGCTGGCAACTACTGGGTGACAAGGCCCTGGAGCACATCCGCAAGCACCCGGACATCTGGGTGCTGAGCTTCCGTTTTGTCTACGGTTTGCGCACGGTGATGCCGGTGGCCATTGGTTTGTCGGGCTACCCGCCGGGCCGCTACCTGTTGCTGAACGGGATTGGCGCCGCCGTGTGGGCTGCGGCGCTGGGGGCTGCGGCTTACCATTTCGGCGCGGTACTGGAAGGCATGCTGGGCAGCGTCAAGAAATATGAGCTGTGGGTACTGGGCGCACTGCTGGTGCTGGGCCTGGGCTTGTGGATCCGCCGGCGCGTCAAGAACGCCCGCTTGACCCGCGAAGCCTGCGCCGCCGAGAAGGTTCGCCTGGCGGCCGGCGAACCTGAAAAAGCCGAAAAGCCTACGACGCCAGTCGAGTAAGCCGGTCTCTGCAACAGTAGAGGCCGATGCCGCTGAGCAAGCTGTAACTGACCAGGCCCAGCCAGCCCAACGAGCTGGCCGGCCACAGCCCCACCAGCGGCGCCAGCCACACCAACGGCACATTCAGCGCCAGGCGTGCCAGCTCGGCTTTCAACGCCCATGGGCGATTCTCCAGCGCCACCCCCAGGGTGAACAACCCCAACGCCATTGCGCTCCAGCCCAACACCAGGGCGGCGGTCGGCAAGCCCTCGCCGAAATTCATCAAATAGCTGCCAAAGCCAACGTACGCGGCAAACTGCAGGGCGATGTAAACCTGTTGGCGCCCGTCCAGCGGCACCTCGAACTTGCGGAACTGGCTCAAGTCCGGCTTGGCCATCGGGTACTTCGCCGCCACATCCGCCGGGCGCCAGCCGGTGCGCATGAACCAGATGCGCAGCTTGTCCCACCAGCTCTCAGCACGCCGTGCATCACTCCACAACTGCGCATAAAACTGCAGGTTGGCCCACAGCGGGTTCCAACTGGCCAATGGCGTGGTCACGCCAAAGATCACCGGCTCGTTATCGTCTTCTTCCTGGAAGGAGCCAAACAGACGGTCCCAAATAATGAACACCCCGCCGTAGTTGCGATCCATGTAGAGAGCGTTCTGTGCATGGTGGGCCCGATGATTGGACGGCGTAACGAAAAACCACTCGTACCAGCCGAGCTTCGGCACATGGCGTGTGTGCACCCAGAATTGATACAGCAGGTTGAGGGAAGCCACACTGATAAACACCACCAGCGGCACGCCCAACACGGCCAGCGGCAGGTAGAAGATCCAGCTCAGCAGGAAGCCGGTGCTGGTCTGGCGCAAGGCGGTGCTGAGGTTGTAGTCCTCGCTCTGGTGATGCACCGAATGCGCGGCCCAGAGGATGTTGCGCTCATGGCCCATGCGATGCAGCCAGTAGTAGCAGAAGTCATAGAACACAAAGGCGAACACCCAGGTCCAGACGCTTTGGGCCGACAGCTCGATGATCGCCAGGTGCTTGAGCGCGAAGGCGTAGGTCAGGATGCCCACACCTTTGGTCAGCAACCCTGTGGTGGTGGACAGCACGCCGGTGCTGAGGCTGTTGATGGCGTCGGCCACCCGGTAGTTGCGTTGGCCACGCCGGTAGTCGGCCAGCAGCTCGACCACGATCAAGGCAATGAAAAACGGTACCGCGTAAGGGACGAAGTCCATGGGCAAGTCCGGTCAATTATTGTTACATCAAGATTAGGTGTAACCGCGAAATATCCCATTGGCATCGAGTTACAAATTGGTAGACATTTAACGCCATGAATCAGGAGAAATGCCCATGAGCAAAAAGATTGCAGTGATCCTTTCCGGCTGTGGCGTGTACGACGGCGCCGAGGTTCATGAAAGCGTGATCACCCTGCTGCGCTTGGACCAGCGCGGCGCCGAGGTGCAGTGTTTTGCGCCGAATATTGCCCAACTGCATGTGATCAATCACCTGACCGGCGAAGAGATGCCTGAGTCGCGCAATGTGCTGGTGGAGTCGGCGCGCATTGCCCGTGGCGAGGTAAAGGACATTCGTGAGGCCAACGCCGAGGACTTCGACGCACTGATCGTGCCCGGCGGTTTTGGCGCGGCAAAGAACCTGTCGAACTTTGCCGTGGAAGGCGCCGGGTGCACGGTCAACCCGCAGGTGCTGGAACTGGCCGAAGCCTTTGCCGAAGCGGGCAAGCCAGTCGGCCTGATCTGCATCTCGCCGGCTCTGGCAGCGAAGATCTATGGCCCCGGCGTGACCTGCACCATCGGTAACGATGCCGACACTGCGGCCGCCATGGACAAGATGGGCGCCACCCACCAGGTGTGTGCGGTGGACGATATTGTCGAAGACAAGGCACGCAAACTGGTGAGCACCCCGGCCTACATGCTGGGCAAGCGCATCAGCGAAGTGGCGTCAGGCATCAACAAGCTGGTGGACCGAGTGCTGGAGCTGACCCACGAGAACGATTAGGCCTTCATCAGCCTCGTCAGAATCCGATCCAGTGAGTTGGCAAACGCCTGCTTGTCCTTGTCCCCATGGGGCGGTGGACCACCGCCCATCTGGCCCTGCTCCCGCAGATCGGTGAACAGGTTGCGCACCGCCAGCCGCTCGCTCATGTTCTGCGGGCTGAACTCCTTGCCTCGCGGGTCCAGCGCTGCCACGCCGTTCTTTACCAAACGGTCGGCCAGCGGCACATCGCTGCAGATCACCAGTTCGCCGGGCACCGCGTTCTCCACCAGGTAGTCATCGGCCGCATCCGGACCGCTGGGCACCACAATCAGCTTCACACACGAGAAGCTCGGCTTGATCTGGCTCTGCCCTGCCACCAGCACCACTTCGAACTGGCGCTTGAGGGCGAACTTCACCACCTGGTCCTTGGCCGCCCGTGGGCAGGCGTCTGCATCGATCCACACGCGCATGGTTACGCCACCACCCGGCGCTTTTCAGCCAGCCGGCTGCGGCCGTACAGCACCACAATCGCCAGGATCGCCACGGCCTGGGCACTCAACGAATAAGCATCGGCGTGAATGCCCAGCCAGTCGAAGTCAAAGAACGCCACTGGCCGGGTGCCAAAGATCCCGGCTTCCTGCAACGCCTTGACGCCGTGCCCGGCGAACACCACCGACAGCGCACACAGCAACGCCGCGTTGATACCGAAGAACAGCGCCAGCGGCAGCTTCGCCGAACCCCGCAGAATCACCCAGGCCAGGCCCACCAACAGCACCAGCGCCGTGGCACCGCCGGCCAATACCGCGTTGTGCCCGGCGGGGCCTGCCTGCAACCACAGGGTTTCGTAGAACAGGATCACTTCGAACAGCTCGCGGTACACCGAGAAGAACGCCAGCATCGCAAAGCCGAAGCGCCCGCCGCCGCCCACCAGGCTGCTCTTGATGTAGTCCTGCCAGGCGGCTGCGTGACGGCGGTCGTGCATCCACACCCCGAGCCACAGCACCATCACACTGGCAAACAGCGCCGTGCAGCCTTCCAGCAACTCGCGCTGGGCGCCGCTGACGTCAATCACATAAGCCGCCAACGCCCAGGTGGCCAAGCCGGCCAACAGCGCCAGGCCCCAGCCGACGTTGACGCTGCGCACCGCCGATTGCTGGCCGGTGTTACGCAGGAACGCGAGGATCGCCGCCAGCACCAGGATCGCTTCCAGGCCTTCGCGCAGCAGGATCAACAAACCGGAGATGTAACTCAGGGACCAGCTCAAGCCATCACTGCCCAGCAGGCCGGCCGACTCGGTGAGCTTGCCCTTGGCCACGTCCAGGCGCTGCTGCACTTGCTCGATCGGCAACCCGTCCTGCAACGACTGCCGGTAGGCCATCAGGGCCTTTTCGGTGTCCTTGCGCACGTTGGCGTCGACGTTGTCGAGGGAGCTTTCAACCAGCTCGAAACCTTCCAGGTAAGCCGCTACCGACAGGTCGTAGGCCTGCTCGTGCTCACCGTTACGGAAAGCGGCGAGGCTTTTGTCGAGGGTGGTCGCGGTGTAATCGAGCAACTGCACCGGGCCACGCTTGACCTGCGGCGGCTGGGCGCGCTGGGCACGGAAGGTGGCGACGGCGTCGGGGCCTTCGGCGGCGAGCACTTCATTGGGGGTTTGGCGCGCAAGGTCAGCGAGGTTGAAGGACTTTTCGCTTTTCGCCGCAGCCGGGTCGGCGGTGAAGCCGGCGATATAGGTGGCCAGGTCCCAGCGTTGGCGGTCGTCCATTTGATCGGCGAAAGACGGCATGTCGGTGCCTTCGACGCCCAGCCCAAGGGTGTTGTAGATCGCGTAGAGACTCAAGCGGTCGAGGCGTGCAGCGTCTCGCAGGTTGGCTGGCGGCGGGGTCATGCCGACAGCGGCAGGGCCATCGCCGGCGCCCGCGGCGCCGTGGCACACCGAGCAATTCTGCGCGTACAGCGGCGCACCACGCGTCGGGTCGGGCGTAATGGCCGGGGCTTGGCTGACTTCATATGCCACCGCCAGCTTGGCGCCCAATTGCCGGGCCTGGTGAGCAACCAACGCGCCATCCTGATGGGCCGTTACGGCAGCCAGCAGTTCATCCACGCCTTTTATCAGCTCGGCGCGCTCGGGCTTTTCCGGTAGATCGGCCACCAGCCCCTGCAACACCCCGAGAAACTCTACCTGTTCACGGTATTCGGAATCATCGATAACCTTGCCCGCCTCCACTGTCGGGGGGTAGTCCGCACCGATGTAGTCCAGTAAATGCAGGGCTTGGGGCGCGCCCTCGGCAGTTGCAGCCAGCAGGTTGAAACTGCACGACATCAACGCCGGCAGCACCAGCCAGGCAAAAAAACGGAAGGGGGCAATCATGAATGGATCTCAAATGGAAATACGAAGTAACACATTGTCAAACCTTACGGGGTTTGACTCAAGTTGTTAGTGATATGGGCTGGGTTTACCCAAGGGCTGATGCTGGCCTCAATACCGGAAAATGGATCCAAAAGGCCATTGTTTTGCCAGTAATCGGGCTTATAATGCCGCGCCTTCGTTATTGCGAACTGGCATTTTCGCTCCTCTTTTTATGAGGAATTGGCAGGATGCAACGCCTTCCTGCCATTGGTGATTCGGTCCGACCAGCACCTTCGGCCGATTACGTTCAGGGAAGAAGCTCCTCGATGGCATCTCGCGCCTTTACCTCGCTCGCGCTCGCAGCAGTCACCTTGTTGTCCGGTTGTTCGATGTTCCGCAGCTACGACACCGAGCTGCAAGCCACCAATCAGCAGTTGGCCACCGGCAATGTCGACGGCGCGCTGACCCTGCTTGAGAAGAACAACACCGGCGACGACAAGGACCTTCTCTACTACTTCGAAAAAGGCGAGTTGTTGCGGGCCAAGGGCGACCTGACCGGCAGCCAGACCGCCTGGCGCAGCGCCGACCTGCAAGTCTACAAATGGGAAGAGTCGGTCAAGTTCGACACCGATAAGTACCTCGCGCAGTTCGGCTCCTTTCTGGTCAATGACAAGGTCCGCCGCTACGAAGGCTACGACTACGAAAAAGTCATGCTCACCACGCAGATGGCCCTGAACCTGCTGGCGCTGAACGACTTCGACGGTGCCCGCACCGAGATCAAGAAGACCCACGAACGCGAAGCGGTGATTGCCGACCTACGGGACAAGGAATACCTCAAGAGCGAAAACGAAGCCGAGCGCCAGGGCATCGCAACCCAGTTCAAGGACCTGCGCGGCTACCCGGTGGAAAGCCTCAATGCCCCGGAAGTGGTGGGCCTGAAGAACAGCTACCAGAGCGCGTTCAGCCATTACCTGGCCGGCTTCGTCTACGAAGCCCTGGGCGAAAAAGACCTGGCCGCGCCGGGCTACCGCAAGGCCGCCGAACTGCGCCCCAACACTCCGCTGCTGGAACAGGCGCTGCTCAACCTGGATAAATCCAAAGTCGGTGCCGGCGAGACCGACGTGCTGATCGTGGTGCAAAGCGGCCTGGCACCGGCCCGCGACTCGATTCGCCTGCCGTTGCCGATCCCCATCGACGGCCACCTGGTGATCACCCCGCTGTCGTTCCCGGTGATCAAGGCCGACACCTCCACCGCGACCTTCGCGCAGATTGGGGTCGATGGCCAGCAGCAGAACCTCACGGCCCTCAACAGCACCACCGCCATGTCCCGCCGCGCCCTGCGTGATGACATGCCGGGCATCATCCTGCGCACCACCGTGCGGGCCGTCACTCGCGGCGTCACCCAGAACAACCTGAACAAGACCAACCCGATGGCGGGCCTGGTACTCGGTATCGCTTCGGCCGTCACCGAAGGCGCCGACACCCGCACCTGGCGCACGTTGCCGGACATGACCCAAGTGACACGCCTGCGCCTCAAGCACGGCGAGCACCAGGTCAGCCTGCCCAACGCCCTGGGCGGCACGCTGGTAACGGTCAAGGCCGACCAGCGCTACCAAGTGATCACCTTGCGCGTGGTCGGCAACCAGGTATTCGCCGGCGGTCTTGCGGCCCATGTGGTGCAGAGTAATCCGCCCCAGGCCGTCGCCACTCTCAAACAACCTTAAGGAGCACGCTATGCGTCATTTCATCCTCGGCGCCCTGGCGCTGATCCTGCTGGCCGGTTGCGCCACCCCGCCACCGCCGGAACCTGGCAGCGCCGCGAGCAAAATCGTGGTGATGGGCAAGTTCAAGGGCATCGCCGTCGGCGCGATCCGCGTCGCCCGGGAAAACGGTTTCCTGACCGCCAAGGTGCAGTTGAGCAATATCACCAGCAGCAACCAGATGATGTATTACCGCTTCGCCTGGCTGGGCGCCGACGGCTTCCCGGTGGGCGACGAAGAAACCTGGAAAGTGCTGAACCTCTACGCAAACCAGGCGACCTTCCTGCCGGCCATCGCCAACCTGCCCCAGGCTGCCGACTTCCGCCTTGAAGTGAAAACGCCTTGATCCGCCCACTCATTCAGTTTCAGAGAGACATCCCCATGTTTGCACGCTTCTCGTTCCTCGCCGTGGTCGCCGTTATGGCCAGCGGCTGCGCCAACACCTCGCCGGTACTGGGCGGTAAAAACATCAGCTACGGCGACACCAAGGCCGTGGAACTGGTGACCAACGAGTTCGGTTCCACCGACCTGCAGATGATCGCCGAAAGCATGACCCGCTCCCTGGCCCAGTCCGGCATCCTCCAGGGCCGCCCGGTGGTGCAGGTATATGACGTGAAGAACAAGACCAGCGAGTACATCGATACCCGCGAGATCACCACGTCGATCAAGACCCAGCTGATGAAGACCGGCACCGCTCGCTTCGCCAGCGACAACACCGACATGCAAAGCCAGGTCGACCAACTGAAGCTGCAGAACCAGAGCGGCCTGTACAAGAAGTCGACCGTCAGCAAGACCGGCAACATGGTCGCCGCCAAGTACCGTCTGGAAGGCTCCATCAGCTCCATCGTCAAGCGCAGCTCGGACTACAAGGACGTGTTCTACAAGTTCAGCCTGCAACTGATTGACGTGGAAAGCGGCCTGGCCGAATGGATGGACGAAAAAGAAATCCGCAAGACCACGGAGCGCTAAGCAATGCGTGCATGGATCGGCATGATCGGCCTGTTGTGCGCCTTTGGCGCCTCGGCCGCACCGAAGATCGCGGTGACCGACCTGGCCTACGAGGCCCGGGTGGAGGAGTACATTCATCAGGTCGCGGCCAGCAACAACTTCCACGCCAGCGCCTATAGCGCCAGCGGCGGCTCGAGTTACAGCGAGTACGAGAGCCGCAACAGCTACATCGAGCAGACCGAACTGCGCAAGTTCAGCGGCGACATCAAGGGTGAAATCCTCAAGTCGCGGCAGTTCCAACTGGTGCAGGGCACGCCGTACACCGCTGACGCCAAGGGCGATGTGTATGACGTGATCAAGCGGATCAAGGCCGGTAACTTCAAGGGCGCGGACTACGTGTTGTTCGGCACCTTGTCGGACATCGACTTCACCCAGGACGTCAACGCGCTGGACCACACCAACAGCTATTCGGCGGTGCTGGGCCTGACGCTGGTGGCAGACTTCAGCCTGATCAACACCCGCACCTTTGAGATCACCTCGGCGTTTACGGCCATGGGCGAAGGCCAGGACACCAAGCTGGTGAACAACCGTGACGTGCGCGTGAGCCTGAACCGGCCTCGTGTGGTGCGGGAAGTGTCGAAGGCGTTGGGCGAGGATGTTGCGCGGCAGTTGGCCGAACAACTTGGCGGTGGTTATCAGGAGCAACCGGGGCAGCCTGCATTGCGCAATAACCTGCCACGGGATGAAGCGCCGAAGATCTTGCGCTGATCACTGGAAGTACATGCAACACAAAACCAATGTGGGAGCGGGCTTGCTCGCGAATGCTGTGGATCAGTCAATACATCTGGTGACTAACACTCCGCATTCGCGAGCAAGCCCGCTCCCACATTTTTTATCCGGTTTCGTCAGTTATGCCGTTGCGCGGTGCAAGCTGGCCAGGAACCCCGCCGCACCAACAAACAGCCCGGCAAACGTGCGGTTCATGCGTTTCTGCTGCTTGGGTGTGCGCAGCAAGCGCAACACTTTCGACGCCAGCCCGGTGTAGCCGGCCATCACGATCATGTCCACGCAGATCATTGTCGCACCCAGGATCAGGTACTGGTTCAGCAGCGGCGCTTGCGGGTTCACGAACTGTGGCAGCACCGCCAGCATGAACACCAGGGCCTTGGGGTTGCTGGCGTTGACCAGGAATCCACGGAACATCATCGCCATCGGCTTGCCGATCGGGCGAATCGCCGCGTCATCGCTAAGGTCGGTTGGCAGCGCGCGCCATTGCTTGATGGCCAGGTACACGAGGTACGCCACGCCAAACCATTTGATCGCGTAGAACGCCGTGGAGGATGCCGCGAGGATCGCCCCCAGGCCGCCGGCGACCACGGCAATTTGCATCGCCAGGCCCAGTTGCAGGCCCAGGGCATTCCAGTAGCCGCGCAGGAAACCGTATTGCAGGCCGCTGGACATCGACGCGATGGCGCCGGCGCCAGGAGAGAGACTGATGATCCAACTGGCCAGGAAAAAGGCCAGCCATGTGTCGAGAGCCATTACACACCTCAGAGCTGAGTTTGCTTAATGTTTCTAAGCTAACGCTGCTGGCCGAGAAATGGCTACAAAAATTTTGGGCCGGGCCTTTGTGGCGAGGGAGCTTGCTCCCGCTGGAGTGCGTAGCGCTCCCGGCTTTTTTTGGGGCTGCTACGCAGCCCAGCGGGAGCAAGCTCCCTCGCCACGGCAAGCTCTCTCGCCACAGGTTAAGGCAGTACGTCGCTGTCGCGCCAACGGCGCACCGAGCGCTGGAAGAACAGGCTGTTGGGCACTTGCACCATGACACTGCCCGTGCCGGCCTCTTCCACTTCGATCAGCGTGGTGTAGAGCAGATTGATCGCCACCACCCGGCCTTTGACGCCGGGCTTGTCGACGGTGTCCACCAACTCGACCACGTCGCCCAAGCGGAACGGCCCAACGGTGAAGATCAGAATGGCGCACAGCAGGTTCGACAACACCGACCACATGGCGAAGAACGCCACCGCAGCCACCGCCACAAAGCCCGACAACGCCGTCCACAGCACCGTGGCGGACACGCCCAGGCGCTCCAGCACAAAGATCAGCGCACTGCCCATGATCAGCCAGCGCAGGCCGCCGCGCAGGGGCATCAGCAACTGCGGCGGGAACGGATAACGCTCCCCAAGGCGGTTCAGGCATTTGGCGACGAACCGCTGGGCGAGATAGCCGCCCAGCAAGATCAGCAAAATCTGTACGGCCACCCAGATCGGCGCGATCCATTGGGCCGGCAGCGGCAGTTGCAGCGCGTCCATCAGGACAACGCCTCCAGCTCCGCTTGCAAGGATTCCAACAGTTCGAGGGCTTCCATCCAGGTCTCCTCCAACTGTGCCTCACGCACCTTGAGCTTGGCCTGTTCGGCCAGCAGGTCGCGCAATTCATCCTTGCGGGCCGGCTCGTACACGGCGCTGTCACCCAGGCTGGTTTCGATCTTCGCCAGCTTCTCGTGGATCTTGCCCAACTCGGCTTCCAGCTTGTCGGCTTCACGCTTGTGCGGTGCCAGCTGCTGACGCAATGCAGCAGCGGCCTGGCGCTGGGCCTTCTTGTCGGTCTTGTCCGGGTTGACCGGGGTGTTGCTGACCGGCGCGTTGCGCAGGCGGTAGTCCGACAGCCAGCGCGCGTAGTCTTCCAGGTCGCCGTCGAATTCCTCGACCTTGCCGTCAGCCACCAGCAGGAAGTTATCCGTGGTGCTCTTGAGCAAATGCCGATCGTGAGACACCACCAACACCGCGCCGCTGAATTCCTGCAGGGCCATGGTCAGCGCCAGGCGCATTTCCAGGTCGAGGTGGTTGGTCGGTTCGTCGAGCAGCAACAGGTTTGGCCGGTCCCAGGCGATCAACGCCAGGGCCAAGCGGGCCTTTTCGCCACCGGAGAAATTCAACACCGGCTCGTCGATGCGCGCACCGCGGAAGTCGAAACCACCGAGGAAGTCTCGCAGGGTCTGTTCGCGTTCGGTCGGCGCCAGGCGCTGCAAGTGCAGCAGCGGGCTGGCCTTGGCGTCGAGGGAGTCCAACTGATGCTGGGCGAAATAGCCCACCACCAGGTTCTCACCGCGCACCAGACGGCCGGCCAAAGGCTGCAATTCGCCCGAGAGGTTTTTGATCAGGGTCGACTTGCCCGCACCGTTGGGGCCGAGCAGGCCGATCCGCGCGCCGGGGGTGAGCTGCAACTTGACCTTCTCGAGGATGGTCTTGTCGCCATAACCCAGGCGGGCGTCGGACAGGTCCAGCAGCGGGCTGGAGATTTTCACCGACTCGCGGAACACAAAGTCGAACGGTGAATCGACGTGGGCCGCCGACAGTTCTTCCATGCGCTCCAGGGCCTTGATCCGGCTCTGGGCCTGACGGGCCTTGGTGGCCTGGGCCTTGAACCGGGCGATGTAGCTTTCCATATGCGCACGTTGCGCCTGCTGCTTCTCGTAGGCTTGCTGCTGCTGGGCCAGGCGTTCGGCACGGGCGCGCTCGAAGGCGCTGTAGCCACCGCGGTAAAGGGTGATTTTCTTCTGGTCGACGTGGGCGATGTTGTCGACCACGGCGTCGAGGAAATCCCGGTCGTGGGAAATCAGCAGCAAAGTGCCCGGGTAGCTTTTGAGGAAGTCTTCCAGCCACAGGATTGCATCGAGGTCCAAGTGGTTGGTCGGTTCATCGAGCAGCAACAGGTCCGAGGGGCACATCAGCGCCTGGGCCAGGTTCAGGCGCATGCGCCAGCCGCCGGAGAAGTCGGCGACCGGGCGGTCCATCTGTTCGTTGGTAAAGCCAAGGCCGGCAAGCATCTTGCGGGCGCGGGCGTCGGCGGTGTAGCCGTCGGCGCTGTCCAGTTCCGAGTGCAGGCGGGCCTGTGCGGCGCCGTCCTGGGCTTTCTCGGCCTCGGCGAGGTCGTGTTGCACCTGGCGCAGGCGCAGGTCGCCATCGAGCACGTAGTCGATCGCAATGCGGTCGAGGGTGTCGATCTCCTGGCGCATATGGGCGATGCGCCAGTCGGCCGGCAGCAGACAGTTCCCGGAATCAGGCGTCAGCTCACCCAGCAGCAAGGCGAACAACGTGGATTTGCCGGCGCCGTTGGCACCGATCAGGCCGGCTTTGTGACCGGCGTGCAGGGTCAGCTCGGCGTCTTCGAGAAGACGTTGCGGGCCACGCTGTAATGTTAGGCTTTGAAGTCGGATCATAATGGCGGCGGAGTCTACCAGCTTCGTTGGCCGCTGGCTTGGGTGTGAATATGTGCGCTGACCTGTGGAGCTTTGCCCTCTCGACTTACGCCCGGCCGGGCGTCGAGGACGCGTGCCTGCGCCTGCAGGCGCAAGGGGCTGATGTGTGCCTGATGTTGTGCGGGTTGTGGCTGGAGCAGCGTGGCGTGGCGCCGGAAACGTCGCGTTTGCAGGCACTTCGGCAGGTCGCCGAGCCGTGGCAGGCGGAGGTGGTCGAGCCGCTGCGGCAAGTGCGCACGCAATGGCGGGCCATGGCGCAGCAGGATGCTGAGCTGGGAGCGTTACGGGAACGGGTCAAGGCTCTGGAGCTGGAAGCTGAGCGGCTGCTGTTATCGCGCCTGGAAGGCGTTGCGCAGGGTTGGCCGATGGCCGAGGCGGGCGTTCAAGCGTGGCTTGAAGGACTGGCGGCCGAAACCGCCAACCTTGACCACGACGCGCTGCATCAGCTGCGCGCCGCAGTCACCAGCACTTAGGAAGCGCTGGTTGGGGTGACGCTTGGCGCTGCCGGTGCAGGCGTGCTGCTGGCCGGAGCGGTTGGCGCTGCGGTGCTGGCAGCCGGTGCGGCCGGTGTCGCAGGCTTTGCAGCTGGGGTAGCTGGTTTGGCCGGTGCAGGCTTGGCGGCTGCTGGTTTTGCGGCTGGCTTTGCAGCAGCAGGTTTAGCGGCTGGCTTGGCAGCTGGCTTGGCGGCTGGTTTTGCAGCAGCGGTTTTAGCAGCTGGCTTCGCGGCTGGTTTCGCAGCAGCAGGTTTAACGGCTGGCTTGGCAGCTGGTTTCGCAGCAGCAGGTTTAGCGGCTGGCTTGGCGGCTGGTTTTGCAGCAGCAGGTTTAGCAGCTGGCTTGGCGGCTGGTTTTGCAGCAGCAGGTTTAGCAGCTGGCTTGGCGGCTGGTTTTGCAGCAGCAGGTTTAGCGGCTGGCTTGGCAGCTGGTTTCGCAGCAGCGGTTTTAGCAGCTGGCTTAGCGGCTGGTTTCGCAGCAGCAGTTTTAGCAGCTGGCTTGGCGGCTGGTTTTGCAGCAGCCGTTTTAGCAGCTGGCTTGGCGGCTGGTTTCGCAGCAGCCGTTTTAGCAGCTGGCTTGGCGGCTGGTTTTGCAGCAGCCGTTTTAGCAGCTGGCTTGGCGGCTGGTTTCGCAGCAGCAGTTTTAGCGGCTGGCTTGGCAGCCGATTTAGCCGGTGCTTTTGCCGCAGGTTTGGCCGCAGCTTTCGCAGGTGCCTTGGCGGCGACTGCTTTGCTGGCTGGCTTCTTCGCTGCGCTGGCTGCAACAGCTTTAGCCGGAGCACGGGTGCTCAGCACTTTGCCTACAGCTTCCTTCACACGACCAACACCCTGAGCCAGTTTCAGGCTCTCGGAAGCATCACGCTTGAGTTGGGAAATGTAGGTGCGGGTTTCAGATTGACGATCCTTGAGGGCGTCGAGCAAGTCCTCAAGTTCTTTGACGGCGTCCTTGGCTTTGGCTTGTGCCTTGGCTTTGCCAGCGGTCGCGGCGCCTTGCAGTTTGGTACGGGATTTGTGCAGTTTTTCCTGAGCTTTGCCGCGTTGTTTTTCAAGCTTGGCGAGCAACTTCTCAGCATCAGCCAAGGCTTGGGAACAAGCAGTTTCCAAATGTTCGAGCAGGCTGCCCGAAAGTTGTTGGAGCAAATGCAACGGGGTATTTACAGGCTTCTGTTTGGCCGACATGGTTTACCTCCTGGCTGACGTGGGTGCGGCTCATACTAGCCCTCTGCTCTTACCGCCGCTAGGGCATGTTGACAGTATCGATTGGCTTGCGTTGCACCGCACGAAAATTCTTATTGATATAACGAAAATCCACGCCACTTTTTAAGCATTCACACTGGCATAATCCATCGCACTTTCGGCTGGAGAACGCCCATGTCGCGTTACCTTTTTTTAGTGTTGGGCCTGGCGTTTTCAGTGGCCAATGCGAGTGAGAAATCCCCGTCCAAAGATGACCACGACCTGGCCTACAGCCTGGGCGCCAGCCTGGGTGAGCGCCTGCGCCAGGAGATGCCGGGCCTGCAACTCGAGGCACTGATCGACGGCCTCAAACAGGCTTACCAGGGCAAGCCGCTGGCGCTGGACGACACACGCATCGAACAGATACTTGCCCAGCACGAAGCGCAAAACGCACCGGACAATCGAGCACCACAAAGTGAAAAGGCTCTGGCTGCCGAGCAACAATTTTTAGCCAGTGAGAAATCCAAAAGTGGTGTGCGCGAATTGGCAGGCGGCATCCTGATGACCGAACTGACCTCTGGCAGCGGAAAAAAACCTGCGGCCGATGATCGCGTGCAAGTGAATTACGTTGGGCGTTTACCCGACGGGACTGTCTTCGACAAAAGCACGCAGCCTCAGTGGTTTCGCCTGGACAGTGTGATCAGCGGCTGGCGAAGCGCGTTGCAACAGATGCCGGTGGGTGCGAAATGGCGTCTGGTGATTCCGTCCGACCAAGCCTATGGGGCTGACGGTGCCGGCGAGTTGATCCCGCCTTACACACCGTTGGTATTTGAGATCGAATTACTCGGCGCGAGTGCCTGAACCCAAACGAAAAACGGTGCGCAATGCGCACCGTTTTTTTGTGTTGCGGCGAGTCAGGCTTTGGCCGCCAACTCTTCCTTGTGAGCATTGTGCAGCACTTCGATCAGACAATCTTCCAGCTCGAAACGCTCATGCAGCAAACCGCCCAACTCTTTGAATTTTTCTGCGACACATTTGCCGGCATCACACAGGTCGTTGAAGGCCAGCAGCTTCTCGGTGATGACATCGATGCGCGGGTAAATCGTTTCTGCCAGGTCCAAGCCACGTTGATCGTCGAAGGCTTCGGCCTCTTTGGTCAACTGCTCGTAGACACCGAAGTGCCCCGCCGAGACGTAATCCACCAATACACCGCAGAATTCCTGCAACGGCTTGCGGTTCTCGCTCAGCGCTTCGGGCTTGGCACCGAGAGCATCAAAGGACCGAACCAGTTCGTGACGCGCTTTCAACCAACCATCGATCAGTTTGTGCACCCCACCCCAGCGTTCCTGAGCATTCTGACAACTTTCCAACATGATGATCTCTCTTCCCTATAGGGGCGCCGCCCGCTGCCCGCGCAACACTTCAAGGTTAAAGCGGCAACCGGGCAGACGTGCATCGAACAGTCTGTTTCACTAACGCGTGCGGGCCAGATTATGCCCGCACGACTATGGCATCAAGGTACGCAGGAGAGAAAGTTCATACAAGTGTTTAATCCCTTCCTACAACCCGCGGGCACCTGTCAGTGCCGTGCAAGGCCAAAACGCTGACTCAACGCCAACCGCGAGAACTGCGCTACACCAAGGATCAGCATCGCCACGAAGAACAGCAGGCTCCACTCGGGAATACTTAAATCGAACAGCGTCCAGTTGATTTCCACGCAGTCAACGCTGCCCTTGAACATCAGGGCCAACGCTTCTCGTATGGACAGGTTTTCGATCATGGATTGAAGGCCGGGCCAACAGGTCGGCAGCTGATCCGGCGGCGTATTTTGCAGCAGCACCTGGCGTACGGCGGTGATGGCGCCCAGCACGGCACAGCCCATGCTCGCCGCCCAATACACGTAGATCCCGGAACGCTTGGGCCCATGAATCGCCGCCACCAGGTTGATCAGCGTGAAGGCCGCCACAAGAATTCGTTGCACCTGACACAGGAAACAAGGCCGCAACAGCGCGGCATATTCCAGGTAAAAGGACGCGCCCAGCGTCAGCGCACCAGCCAGGAACGCCAGGAGGAACAAGGAGCGTGAGGGGGCCAAAGACATTGTTTATCCGCAACGCAAGAGATAGGTAGTTACGGTAGAGGAAAGGCCTTACCCCTTTCAATACGCATCAGAGCAGACGATTCCGCGAGAGCGTAGGGATATCCCGTCAGAAGGTGAACGATTAAACGCACGCCTGCGTAGGAGTTTACTACAAGCCGTATTGCCTACAGCTATTGAGCGCTATTGAAGGGTTGCCCACGAGACAACTCTGAGGCAACCCTTACGCCATTTCCTACTTCAAACCCGTGCCGGCACAGGCAGAGGTGACGCCAGAAGACGCCTGTCCAACAAGCCCAGCCCTTCCTGAAACAACTGATTGCTGCGCTCGGTGTCGCCCAATTGCGCCAGCAGGCGTGCCAGTTCGGCGCAGGCTTCGGGATTGCGCTGCACCTGCAGGCTGCTTTCCAGGTAGTCCCGCGCCTTGCCCCACAGGCTGTTTTGCAGGCACAGGCGGCCGAGGGTCAGCAACAGGCTGGCATCGCCCGGATGGTCCTTGAGCCAGCCTTCGGCAAACTTCAACTGCTTCGCCGAATCGCTGCCTCGCAGCAAGCCGTAGAGCCTGATCAGATGGCTGTCGTACTCACGCTTGAGCGCACCACGCAGCACCTCTTCAGCCTTGGCATCCGCGCCCAATTGACGCAGTTGCTCGGCATAGGCCAGCACCAGTTGCGGCTCCTGGCGCTGGGCCGAAGTCAATTGCTGCCACGCCCGCTCAAGGGATTGCTGACCAGCCTCGCCTTGCTCTTCGCGTTGGGCAGCCAAGGTCAGGTTCTCGCCCCATGCACGACGCTCCAGGTCGGCCAGCTCGGCAGGCGGCAGCGCTTTGTCTTTGCGCAGTTCCGGCAACAGCCGAATGACCGAAGACCAATCACCGCGCTGTTGATAAAGCCGCTGTAATTGACGCAATACCTGGACGTTATGCGGATGCCGCTCATGCATGGCCTGCAAGGTGACCAGGGCACCCTCGGTGTCACCACGGTCCACCTGCAACTGCGCATGACTCAAGGCCACCGCGAGTTCTGCCTGGGGCTGGCGCTCAAGCGCCCGCTCCAGCAGGCCGTCCGCCTCCTCATAACGGCCCTGTTCGTTGGCCGCGCGGGCAGCACCGAGGTAGTAGAGCAATGGCTGGCGTTCCGCTTCGGCCGCACGGTGCAAGTGACGCTCGGCACTGGCCCACCGCCCTTCGGCGAGGTCCATCTGACCCTGTTCGATGGCGATCTGAACACGACGACTACGATTGCGCCGCGACCATGGGTTGACCACACCACCGGAAGTCAGCACCAGGCTCAACAGCACCCTGACCAGATAGATCACCAAGCCAATGGCAAACACCGCCACCAGCGTCGACCAAAGTCCGGACTCGTAATGCAGCACATGGGGATAAGTAATCAGCACGTAACCGGTGTGTTTCGAAATGCCCACAGCCAGTGCCAGGGCGATCGCAATCGCCAGCACCAGGATCACATAGAAACGCTTCATCGGCTTTACTCCTGGGTCGCCGGCTTGCCAGCAGAAACCTTGGCTTCTTCGGCAGACAGGTGGCGACGGTCAAGGTAAGCCTGCACGGCGGCCAGGCTTGCGGCCAGGTCCGGCGTTACCACCGAGACAGCCTTGGGCTCGAGCTCGGCAATACGGGCCAGCATGTTTTTGCTTTGCGGGTTGTCTTGATTGAAGTTGTCCTGCAGGACGCTGCGCGCCTCGCCCAAGGATCGGCTATACACAGCCGGCTCGCCGTTGAGCGCCGCCCATTGCGCCTGCTCCAGCGCCAGGCTCAGCGCCAGGCGCACCTGACTCAGACCTTGCCCTGCCAGCAGCGGACGAATGTTGTCATCCGGGTTGAAGTCGATGCGGAAATACCGCGAGATCTGCTCCCACCACTGGCTCCAGCGGCTCTCCGTATCGGCAGTCGGACGGCCCCCATTGGCGGCTTCCGGGAGCTGGTATTCCGGGGCGATGGCCGACAGTTGCACGACCTGATCGCGCAATGCCGCCAGTTGCAGGTACAACCCGGTACGGTCCGGCTGTTCGATATTGCGCAACGCGGCGAGGCTCTTGGCCAACTGCTCACGGGCGGCGTACGAGCCGGGATCACTTTGTTCGCGGAGGATTTCGTCAGCGCCTTGGACCAGCGCTTGGGCACTGTTGATGTCCTGCAAGGCGGAAAGACGCAGGCTGGCCAGGCGGATCAGGTGTTCGGCCTCGGCCAGGCGCCAGTCCTGGCGGCTGGCACCCAGCACGGTTTCCAGGCGTTGGCTCAATCGCTGCTGATCGCCCTGCAATTGCGCCACCAACCGACGGCGCTCTTCCAGTTCCTCAGCACCCGGCAGTTGCCCCAGGCGTGCCGACAGCTGCTGCTGGCTCTGCTTGAGGCTCTGGGATTGGTCGTCCAGGGTCTGCACTTGGCCCAGCTGTTGCTGGCTGCTCGCCTGCAGTGCACGGACCTGCCAGATCCCCCAACCACCGGCGGCAACACCGGCAGCGCCGAGCAACAAGGCCACGATAGCCAGGCCGTTACCACGGCGCGGGGCGGTGGTAACCGGTGTCTCAACAGGCGCATCAAGCGCGGGCGGAGCTTCATCTTTAGGCAAGGCTGTTTCGCTCACGTATCCATCCTTTGCGTATTAGAGAGTGGGAACGGAGAAACTCCGTAACGCCACTAACAAAGCCGCGGCACTGGCGCCACGACAATCCACAACTTCTTGCGCACCAGCGACACGGGCCATCTCGGCGACTCGTGGGCTGGGCACGAACAATGGCAGCTGTGCCACCAGGGGCCAATCCGGGCCGGCCAGGGCTTGCAGGTGTAAAAAACCCTGCCCACTGCTGACCACCACGCCGTTCAAGCGTTCCACGTTTATGCGTTGGATCAGGGTTGCACTGTCGTAATCCGGCAGGAAACGGCGATACAACTCCAGATAGTCGACACTAGCACCTTGCTCGCGCAAACGCTCAGCCAGCAACTCGCGCCCGCCCTCGCCCCGCAGGATCAGCACCCGGGCCCCAGGCCGGGCGATAGCCTCGCGCAAGGCGACCAGTTCAAGCAAGGCTTCACTGTCGTCGCCTTCCTTGGGATAGCTGACATCAAGGCCGTGGTCAGCCAGCACCTGCGCCGTAGCAGCACCGACGCTGAACCACGGCAATGCCGGTGGCTGTGGCCAGTGTTGAGCCAATAACTGCAAACCCAGGCGCGCCGCCGGCTTGCTCACCACGATCACCGCGCAATAACGGTCCAGCTCGCGAAAGATCGCGTGTTGCTCAGCCGTGACGCGCAGCGCTTCGATCTCCAGCAACGGCAGGCTGCTGCTGAAAATACCTTCTTCAGATAACGTCGCGGCCAACGCTGCCGACTCCTCGGCAGGCCGCGTCAGCAGCACACGCCATTGCGTCACTGCGGCCCGGCCTCGCCGTACACCGCTTGCAGAATGGCACCGGCGCCTTTCTCCAGCAGTTCCTCGGCGACTTTGATCCCCAGGCTGGTCGCTTCGCTTTGTGGCCCGCGGATCTCTGCGGTGAGCAGCAACCCACCACTCGGATCGCCCACCAGCCCACGCAGCCAGAGGTTCTCACCTTCAAGCACCGCGTAGCAGGCGATCGGCACTTGGCAGCCACCGTTGAGGTGCTTGTTCAAGGCGCGTTCGGCGGTGACGCGAATCTCGGTGTCCTGGTGATCCAGTGGCTTGAGCAGCGCGTGAATTTCGCTGTCGACGGTGCGGCATTCGATCCCCACGGCGCCCTGCCCGCCAGCCGGCAAACTGTCTTCGACGCTGATGGCCGAAGTGATGCGGTCTTCAAAACCCAGGCGAATCAAGCCGGCTGCCGCGAGGATGATCGCGTCATATTCACCGGCGTCGAGCTTGGCCAGGCGGGTATTGACGTTGCCCCGCAAAAAGCGGATTTGCAGGTCCGGGCGGCGGGTCAGCAACTGTGCCTGGCGACGCAGGCTGGAGGTGCCGACGACACTGCCCAGCGGCAGTTCATCAAGAGAGGCGTAGGTATTGGAAACGAAAGCATCGCGCGGGTCTTCGCGCTCGCAGATGCAAAAAAGGCCCAGGCCTTCGGGGAAGTCCATGGGCACATCTTTCATAGAATGCACGGCGATGTCGGCTTCGTTCTCCAACAGAGCGGTTTCCAGTTCCTTGACGAACAGGCCCTTGCCGCCGATTTTCGACAATGGCGAATCAAGCAGCTTGTCGCCGCGACTGACCATGGGCACCAGGGACACCTTCAGGCCAGGATGAGCCTGCTCAAGACGTGCTTTGACGTACTCGGCCTGCCATAAGGCCAAGGCACTTTTACGGGTGGCGATGCGGATTTCGCGAGAGGACATGGATCAATCCGTACTGAATAGATACGGCAGATAATAACAGCTCAGGCAAATGCGCTTTGATTTGAATCAGCAAGTGCGGGGCCTCCCTGGCCGCGTCGCACCGGGATATGGGCGGTGAAGCTCGCGTCAGCCCTTGGGCTAAAGCTGCTGCATCATCTTGCGCACGCCGGCGACGTGGCGCCGGCTGACGATCAAGGCGTCGCCATTGAGGCCTTTCAGGAACAGCTGAAAGTGCCCAAGCGGCGTGCGCTGCAGACGTTCGATACGCTCGCGTGCCACCAGCGCATTGCGGTGGATGCGCACAAAGCGGTCGCCAAATTCGTCTTCCAGGGCCTTGAGCGGCTCATCGAGCAGCACTTCACCGGCCTCGTGACGCAAGGTCACGTACTTGTGATCGGCGATGAAATAGACCACCTGATCCAGGGGAATCAGTTCGATGCCCTTGCGGGTGCGGGCACTGATATGGCTGCGCGGCCCGTTGCCGCCCTGGGCCGCGGGCTGGGTCAAGGCAGCGAGCTGGACGCGATTGGGACGCTCGGCCTTTTTCAAGGCCCGAAGCAACGCATCGGCATTGATCGGCTTGACCAGGAAGCTGGCGCCACTGGCATCCAGAGCCTCGGAGGAGAACTCATCCTGGGAGGCGCACAGCACCACCGAAGGCGGCGATTCTCGCTCGCTCAGGCGGGCAGCTACCTGCAAGCCATCAAGGCCCGGCATGCGGATGTCGAGTAACACGACGTCCGGCTTGAGGCTGTCAATAAGGGCCAAGGCTTCTTCGCCACTGGTGGCGCTCGGCTCAAGGACACTGTAACCCTCGAGTTCACTGACCAAACGGCTCAGTCGCTCGCGGGCTTGGGGTTCGTCATCAACGATCAGGACATTCATATTGCGCTGGATTCCTGCGTGAGTCTCGCACAAGGATAGCGTAGACAGGTGCGGTGACTTCCGTCACGGCGATCCACGCTAAGACTAGCGCGAGCGGCAAAAAGTGCCCCGAGAGTGGCACCAATATTTACCCGGACCTGTTCAATCGCGCCCAAAGCCTGCTGCCTTTGGGCATCGTCGTAGGGTTTGCTGATACACAATACGAACACCCCCTCTCTAATGGTTAGCCTGGAGTTCGACCTCATCGCCCGGCATTGGTGCAATGCACCGTCTGTCAGCGCGACGCTCTATCAGTGCACTGTAGACGCTCGTGAAGACGATATTGCTCAATCGTCAAATATCGTTTCAATAAACACGCTTTGTTTACCCAAGACCGCAAGTTTTAAACCCCCGTTCGGTCCTGGCTCCAGTCTCGTCCTGCGCGAGTCCGGCGGCAAGGCACTTAGCCATCTTGGAAACAAATAAAAATGCCGCGCCCCCGCATCCTCGCCTCCGGGGGCAACCCTGTTATTATCGGCGCCACACTTTCATGCCCTCTTTCCAGCAGATCACGAGCGAATCCATGAGCACCGACAAGACCAACCAGTCCTGGGGCGGCCGCTTCAGTGAACCCGTCGACGCCTTCGTCGCGCGCTTCACCGCCTCCGTCACCTTCGACCAGCGCCTCTACCGCCACGACATCATGGGCTCGATCGCCCACGCCACGATGCTGGCCAAGGTCGGCGTACTGACCGACGCCGAGCGCGACAGCATCATCGACGGCCTGACCACCATCCGTGGTGAGATTGAAGCTGGCACCTTCGACTGGCGCGTCGACCTGGAAGACGTGCACATGAACATCGAAGCCCGCCTCACCGACCGCATCGGCGTGACCGGCAAGAAACTGCACACCGGGCGCAGCCGTAACGACCAAGTGGCCACCGATATCCGTCTGTGGCTGCGGGACGAGATCGACCTGATCCTGGCCGAAATCACCCGCCTGCAAAAAGGCCTGCTGGAGCAGGCAGAGCGTGAGTCCGGTACCATCATGCCCGGCTTCACCCACCTGCAAACCGCCCAGCCTGTGACCTTCGGCCACCACCTGCTGGCCTGGTTCGAAATGCTCAGCCGCGACTACGAGCGCCTGGTGGACTGCCGCAAGCGTGCCAACCGCATGCCTCTGGGCAGCGCCGCATTGGCCGGCACCACCTACCCGATCGACCGCGAATACACCGCGCAGTTGCTGGGTTTCGACGCCGTGGGCGGCAACTCCCTGGACGGCGTGTCGGACCGTGACTTCGCCATCGAATTCTGCGCCGCGGCCAGCATCGCGATGATGCACTTGTCGCGTTTCTCCGAAGAGCTGGTGCTGTGGACCAGTGCGCAATTCCAGTTCATCGACCTGCCGGACCGCTTCTGCACCGGCAGCTCGATCATGCCGCAAAAGAAAAACCCCGACGTGCCTGAGCTGGTACGCGGCAAAAGCGGCCGCGTATTCGGCGCGCTGATGGGCCTGTTGACCCTGATGAAAGGCCAGCCACTGGCTTACAACAAGGACAACCAGGAAGACAAGGAACCGCTGTTCGACGCCGCCGATACCCTGCGCGACTCGCTGCGGGCCTTTGCCGACATGATCCCGGCGATCAAGCCCAAGCACGCCATCATGCGTGAAGCGGCCCTGCGTGGTTTCTCCACCGCCACCGACCTGGCCGACTACCTGGTACGCCGTGGGCTGCCGTTCCGTGACTGCCACGAAATCGTCGGGCATGCCGTGAAATACGGTGTGGACACCGGCAAGGACCTGGCGGAAATGAGCCTGGAAGAGCTGCGTAAGTTCAGCGACCAGATCGAGCAGGACGTGTTTGCGGTACTGACCCTGGAAGGCTCGGTGAATGCTCGTAACCATATCGGCGGGACTGCGCCGGCGCAGGTGAAGGCTGCCGTGGTTCGCGGCCAGGAACTGCTCGCCAGCCGCTAACCCAAAGGTAAGTACCCCGGCAAATAGGGGCGAACACTGAACCTGTGGCGAGGGAGCTTGCTCCCGTTGGACTGCGCAGCAGTCCCATTTTTGGGGCCGCTTCGCTGCCCAACGGGAGCAAGCTCCCTCGCCACAAAAGCAGTCTTTATTTCTTGGCGGCAATCATCGCCATAAACGCCGGCATCGCCGCTTCCTTGTCCGCCGCTACCCGCCGGGCATTCGGCAACGCCTGCAAGCGCTCCAGCAACGCCCTGGCCTTCGGCAACTCAGCCAACAGGTCCAGCCCAAACAGCTTCCCAGCCACGGCACACGCCAGGTCCACGCTGTACACAAAGTACAAATCCGCAATCGTGAAACTGTCCCCCGCCACATACGGCGCGAACTTCCCGTGCCGCCCCAACGATGCGATCCCCAGCAATAACTCCGCCCTGGACTTCTCCTTGATCGCCTCCGGCACCGGCATCCCGAAAAACGCCTCGGCAAAAGATGCCCGGGCCGGCAGCTCGATGTACAGCTCGATTTCCCTGCACAACGCCAGCACCTGGGCCCGCTGAAACGGATCGCTGGGCAGCAGCGATCGACCGCCCTGGGTCTGTTCGATGTATTCGAGGATCACGCTGGTTTCGTTGATAAAGCCTTGTTCGACACCCAACACCGGCACCTTGCCCCGCGGGCTCACGGCCAATGCTTCAGGGGTCTGGCCTGCGTAGAACGGCACCTCTTCGAAGGGCAGCCCTTTCTCCAGCAGCGCCAGTTTGACCATGTTGTAGTAGTTGCTGACCGAAAATCCATAAAGCTTGAGCATCACAAAGCCTCCAGGCCGTGTACGGGGTTGGCAGCAGTGGTTATAGAACGGGATGCCACGCCTGACCAGCAGCATCAGCCGAGTGAATGGGGGTAGACTGGCGCCCTTTCCTTCAGGAGCCTGCCATGAGCGAGCCAACCGATATCGACAACGACGAAGAAGAGTTCGCCGAGACCACCTTGATTGAAGCGATCGAAAACCAGCTCGAAAGCGACAACCCGCCCGCCGCCAAGGCCACGTTCAACAAGCTGACCCTGGTGGGCTACGAGCGCGAAGACATCCTGCAAATGATGGCCCACGTACTCGCCATCGAAATCGACGCCTTGCTCGAAGAAGACCGCGCCTTCAATACCGAATGGTATGAAACTGCCTTGCGCGCCCTGCCAGAGCTACCGCCCGAGAAGCAATAAGCCCGACACCGCGCTGGCCAGCAAGCGCTTGCTGGCCACAATCCTGCCCCACATCAACACTGCATGAGTTCCGACTGGACAGCTCGCCAAAGTGCGTTCACCTTATGGCTGCTAACGTCTAAAAATTCCTAGAAAGTCTGGAGTCCTTATGTCGTATACCCCTGAGTTGGTTGCCGAACTGGAAATCCTTGCACTCTTCAACCTGGGCAGCTCCCAGGAAGGTCTGAAAGTTCATCAGACTGCCGCTCCTACTGCCATTGCCGCTGCCCGGCGCCTGTTTGATAAAGACCTGATCGACCAGCCAGATGGTGGCTACCTCACCAGCCTTGGCCGGGATGCTGCCGAACACGCACAAAGCCTGCTGATTATCCTGACGACCAGCAAAGAAGCCGCCTGACACCTCGTATCGCCCACGGGATCCTCTTTTCACGGATTCCGCGGGCATTTCTGCGCCCGGGATAAAATTCTGGCGCCAAAAACAAAATCCCGCTAAACCTCCTACGCTACTGGCTGTAAACTCCTACACGGCCGCCCATGTCGGGCCCTGCGAGCCACCGAGTTCGACATGACCCGCACCCACGAAATCCGCCCCGACCTGGACGAAGGCATCGACCGCAAGGTGCTGACCCAGTTGCGCGCGCGGTTTCTGGCCCTGAACGAGGGCCGCATGGCCCGGGCCGTCGAAGGGCTGACGCCACGCCAGCAAAGCGTACTGACGCTGCTGCCGCTGTTCTTTCACGTCAACCATCCGCTGCTGCCGGGCTATG
Organism: Pseudomonas sp. AN3A02; assembly: GCF_011765255.1. Lineage (NCBI taxonomy): Bacteria > Pseudomonadati > Pseudomonadota > Gammaproteobacteria > Pseudomonadales > Pseudomonadaceae > Pseudomonas > Pseudomonas sp. AN3A02. Next base: position 154,528 of record NZ_JAARNI010000003.1, on the reverse strand, counting down.
TGTCGGGCAGCACGCCGGCCGGCCTGTCGAATTTTGAACCCGACGCACAAGCCTTGGCCGAGGCTCAGCGCCTGACCCGCACGTTTTCCTACAAGCCCCGACACGGCAACCCACCGCGGCCGATTCATGGCCTGTTTCTGATGGGCAGCCTCGGCACGCTGGCCCAGGCCGATCAAAGTGATATGGACGTGTGGGTCTGCCACGCTGCCGATCTCAGTGAGAACGAGCTGGCCGAGCTACGCAAAAAATGCCAGTTGCTGGAAACCTGGGCCTTGAGCATGGGCGCCGAGGCGCATTTTTTCCTGATCGAGCCCACGCGGTTTATCCAGGGCGAGCGTGACACCCAGCTCAGCTCCGAAGACTGCGGCACCAGCCAGCATTACCTGCTGCTGGACGAGTTCTACCGCACCGCCATCTGGCTGGCCGGGCGCACGCCGATCTGGTGGCTGGTGCCGGTGTATGAAGAAACCCGCTATGCAGAATTCACCCACGCGCTGATCTCCAAGCGCTTTATCCGCGCCGATGAAACCCTCGACCTGGGCCATCTGGCTCACATCCCACCGGGTGAATTTATCGGCGCCGGCCTGTGGCAGTTGTTCAAGGGCATCGAATCGCCCTACAAGTCGGTACTCAAACTCCTGCTGACCGAGGTCTACGCCAGCGAACACCCGAAGGTGCAGTGCCTGAGCTTGCGCTTCAAACGCGCGGTGTTTGCCAACCAGATGGACCTCGACGAGTTGGACCCGTACATCGTGGTCTACCGCCGCATCGAGGAATACCTCAAGGCCCGCAACGAGCCGGAGCGCCTGGAACTGGTGCGGCGCGCCCTGTACCTGAAGGTCAACCGCAAACTCACGGCCGGCCAACGCACCGACCGCTGGCAACGCTTGCTACTGGAGCGCCTGGCCCGTGAATGGGGTTGGGACCAGCGCCAACTGGCCCTGCTGGACAGCCGCAGCCAATGGAAAGTCCGCCAGGTGGCTTCCGAGCGCCGGGCGCTGGTGAACGAGCTTAACTACAGCTATCGCTTCCTGACCCAGTTTGCCCGCACCGAACAGACCGTCAGCCTGATCAACAAGCGCGACCTCAATGTGCTCGGCCGGCGCCTGTACGCCGCTTTTGAGCGCAAGGCCGGCAAGGTCGAGTTCATCAACCCCGGCATTGCGCCCGATCTTGCCGAAGACACCCTGACCCTGGTGCAGTCGCCCAACCGCAAAGAGCCGGGCCAGCATCATTGGGGCCTGTACAACGGCAGCCTGACCGCCCTGGAATGGGAGCACTTCGCGCCGATCAAGCGCAGCCGCGACCTGCTGGAAATGCTCACCTGGTGCCACCGCAACGGCGTGATCGACAGCAGCACCCGCCTGGCTTTGCACCCCGGCAGCAGCGACATGACCGAATTCGAGCTGTTCAACCTGCTGGGCGGCCTGCAACAGACCGTCGTCCTGCCCTTGGCCAGCGTCGATGAAGAACGCCTGTTGCGCTCGGCGGTGCCCGAGGAAGTGCTGCTGTTGATCAACGTCGGCGTCGACCCACTCAAGCACCACCGCGACCTGAATATTTTGATGACCACCGAGCGCACCGACTCCCTGAGTTATGCGGGTGTGCGGGAAAACCTGGTGCTGACCCTGGACCAGGTCATCCTCAACAGCTGGAACGAGGTGATGGTCAGCCGCTACGACGGCCCCCACGCGCTGCTCGACTGCCTGCGCGACTACCTCAATCAACTGCCGGCCAATCATTTGCCGAGATTGCGCGTGCGCTGCTTCTGCCACAACCGCGCGCAATTCATTGCCCAGCGCGTGGAAGAGATCTTCGACACCGCGCAAAACCTGCTGCTCAGCCAGGAAAACCATCGCTACCTGGTGCAGGTACAACAGCACTACCACGTGATGGAGTTGACGCCCGGCCAAGCGAACCATGTGTCACTGGCGACCCAGGACGCGTTGATCGCCTACCTCAGCGAAGAGCTGGCCAGCTACAGCCCGCTGCACCTGGACAGCATGGCCCTCGAAGACCACGACCTGGCGCTGTTGCTGCCGATGGGCCTGCCCGACTGCGTGCAGGTGTTCTACCGGATCAACGAAGGGGTTGCCGAGCTGTACGTGCTGGATGAATTCAACGCGCTCTGGCAGCAGCGCCTGCCGTTTCACGACGAGCAAAGCCTGTTGGTGCCGCTGCAACGCTTCCTGCAGTCGATCATTTATCGCCGTGACGCGCTGCTGCCGCTGGACCCGCAACAGCCCCTCGGCGCGGTGCAAATTCTGTATTACCAGCTGTTGCCGTCTGGCACCGGCCGGGCACGCAGGGCCGAACCGCGCCCTGCGCCGCAAACCCCGGCCAATAAACCGTTCTACGACGTGCAGGCGATTATCGGCAAGGCAGCGCCGGGCCAGGTGGGGATCACCTTGTACTGCAATCAACGGGAGTTTTCCGAGCTGGAATTTGGCGACCAACTGTTTGCGGTGGTCGCCCAGCAAATCGTCGGGCAACGCCGAGAAGCTGAGCGCTACCGCTGCTACATCACCGATCTGGACCTGTCCGGCCTGCTCGGTGATGTTCAAAGCCCGAGCAATCTGTACCTGCGCTACAAGGCTGATCTGGAACTGGCGCTCAATGAGGCGCTGAACCAGGTTTAGAGAGGAAAGGCGCCACCGTCTTTCGGCTGGCCTTCGACGCCGAGCAATTCAAGCTTCAGAGTCTTGCCACCCGGTGCTGGCCAGTCGATGTGCTGGCCGACTTGCAGGCCCAGCAATGCACTGCCCACTGGAGCCAGGATCGAGATTTTGCCTTCGTCGGCGTTCGCGTCCTTGGGGTAGACCAGGGTCAGGTGATAGTCCTTGCCACTGCCTTGTTCACGGCAATGCACGCTGGAGTTCATGGTCACGACCGTTGCAGGCACTTCATCGTGGCCAACCACTTCTTCGGCGCGGTCGAGTTCGTGTTGCAGGGCTTCAACGCCCGGCGACGCCTCGCCGACACGGTCGATCAGTTGCTCAAGACGCTGCACGTCAAGACGGGTGAGGATGATGGAAGGTGCGGTCATGATTCAGGCAGACTCCTTTTTTCTGCACAAAAAAGCAAAACCCCGCCAGGAAAAGGCGGGGTTCTCACGGACCTCGATGAGTTGAGGTGTATCCGGACACTACCACAGCACAATAAATAAACAAGACGGCCTCAGGCGCAGGCCTTGCGCTGCTCGGCCTGGGCGACGATCACGCGGCGCCGCGCATCATCGGCGGAGCGCCATTCGCGGATGTCTTCTACATGGCGGAAGCAGCCGAGGCAGACTTTGTGCTCATCCAGCCGACATAAACTGATACAAGGTGACGGCACCGCCGGGCTGACATTGCTGAACAGCGGCTTGGGCGGGCGTACGGGTGCGGGCTGCGTCACGATCAGATCTCGTCGAAGTCCAGCTCGGCGCCGGTATATTCATGGACCAGGCGCGTGAGCATCTCGCCCAACAACTCTTCGCTCTTGTCGCACTGCCATTTGCCGCTTTCTTCGTCGTAGTCGAAGTGAACGCCACCGGAACGCGCAGCCAGCCACAGCTGACGCAGCGGTTCCTGGCGACTGAAGATCAGTTGCTGGCCGCTCTCGAACTTGACGGTCAGCACACCGGCCGAGTTCTCCAGGTCCACATCCAGACCGCTGTCGTCGAAAATATCCTCCAGCGCTTGCTGGGTCGAATCCACCAGGTCGTGAAAACGGGCTTCGGTCAAACTCATTGTGGGAACCTCGAAAAGTGTCTGGTCTCGCTCAAGCGCCGCACAATACGGACGCGCCATCATGATTGCAAAGGATACCGATTTCATTACCCGCAGCCGCGTGAATTATCCCTGATTAGCGTAAGCGCAATCGCGACAAACTCGGCAAAGCCCCGCCGGACGGGTATTTCGGCACATAGGCAATCCGGCGGGTGGTCGGTATACTCGGGCGCAATTAATGCATATTCAAGGATTTCGCCATGAAGCGCCTGATCTCTTCCCTTGCTGCGCTCGTCGCGGTCGCTTGCCTCGTTAGTGCCTGTGGTCAAAAAGGCCCGCTGTATCTGCCCGATGACAGCAAAGACCCGAATGAACAGGCGCAATCGTCGCAAACCAAAGCGCACAAGCACGACACCTACTAAGGGAACATCATGGACGCTTTTAACTACCGGGACGGCGAGCTGTTCGCGGAAGGTGTCGCGCTGTCCGCCATTGCCGAGCGCTTTGGTACCCCGACGTACGTGTACTCCCGTGCCCACATCGAAGCGCAATACCGCTCCTTTGCCGACGCGCTGGAAGGCACGCCAAGCCTGGTGTGCTACGCGGTAAAAGCCAACTCCAACCTGGGCGTACTGAATGTCCTCGCGCGCCTGGGCGCCGGTTTCGACATCGTGTCCCGTGGTGAGCTTGAGCGTGTGCTGGCGGCGGGTGGCAAGGCTGACAAGATCGTGTTCTCCGGCGTCGGCAAGAGCCGCGAAGACATGCGCCGCGCCCTGGAAGTAGGCGTGCACTGCTTCAACGTTGAATCCACCGACGAGCTGGAGCGCCTGCAAGTGGTGGCCGCCGAGATGGGCGTACGCGCGCCGATCTCCCTGCGGGTCAACCCGGACGTAGATGCCGGCACTCATCCGTACATTTCCACCGGTCTCAAAGAGAACAAGTTCGGCATCGCCATTGCCGACGCCGAGGACGTGTACATCCGCGCCGCCCAACTGCCGAACCTGGAAGTATTGGGCGTCGACTGCCATATCGGCTCGCAACTGACCAGCCTGCCACCGTTCCTCGACGCCCTCGACCGCCTGCTGGCGTTGATCGACCGTCTCGGCGAATGCGGCATCTACCTGCACCACATCGACCTCGGTGGCGGCGTGGGCGTGCGTTATCGCGATGAAGAGCCGCCGCTGGTTTGCGACTACATCAAGGCCGTGCGCGAGCGCACCGAAGGCCGCGACCTGACGCTGATGTTCGAGCCGGGCCGCTACGTTGTCGCCAATGCCGGCGTGCTGCTGACCCAGGTCGAGTACCTCAAGCACACCGAACACAAGGATTTCGCCATCGTTGACGCGGCGATGAACGACCTGATCCGCCCGGCGCTGTACCAGGCCTGGATGGATGTGACGGCCGTCAAGCCACGCGCGGGCGAAGGCCGCACCTACGACGTGGTCGGTCCGATCTGCGAGACCGGCGACTTCCTGGCCAAGGAGCGTCAGCTGGCCCTCGAAGAAGGCGACCTGCTGGCGGTGCATTCGGCCGGTGCCTACGGGTTTGTCATGAGCTCCAACTACAACACCCGCGGACGTACCGCCGAGGTGCTGGTGGACGGTGATCAAGCGTTTGAAGTGCGTCGCCGCGAGACGGTAGCCGAGTTGTTTGCTGGCGAAAGCCTGCTGCCGGAGTAAGGCCATGTTGCTGCGTTTTACCAAGATGCACGGGCTGGGCAATGACTTCATGGTTCTCGACCTGGTCAGCCAGCACGCGCACATCCTGCCCAAGCACGCCAAGTTGTGGGGCGACCGGCACACCGGTGTCGGCTTCGACCAATTGTTGCTGGTGGAAGCACCGAGCAACCCGGAAGTGGATTTCCGTTACCGGATCTTCAACTCCGACGGCTCAGAAGTGGAACAGTGCGGCAACGGTGCCCGCTGTTTCGCCCGTTTTGTGCTGGACAAGCGCCTGACCGCCAAGCGGCAGATTCGCGTCGAGACCAAAAGCGGCATTATCGAGCTGGATATTCGCAGCGACGGCCAGATCGGCGTCAATATGGGCGCCCCACGGCTGGTGCCGGCGGACATTCCGTTCCAGGCCACCGAGCAAGCGCTGAGCTACGCCGTGGACGTGGACGGCAAGACCGTCAACCTGGCCGCCGTGTCCATGGGCAACCCCCATGCCGTGCTGCGGGTCGATGACATCAACAGCGCACCGGTTCACGAACTGGGGCCGAAGATCGAAAACCACCCGCGCTTTCCGGCGCGGGTTAACGTGGGTTTCCTGCAGGTCATCGACCGCTCCCGTGCGCTCTTGCGCGTCTGGGAACGCGGTGCCGGCGAAACCCAGGCTTGCGGTACCGGCGCCTGCGCCGCTGCCGTAGCCGCGATCAGCCAAGGGTGGATGGATTCGCCGCTGCTGATCGACCTGCCCGGCGGACGTCTGTCCATCGAATGGGCAGGCCCCGGCCAACCGGTGAAAATGACCGGCCCGGCCACCCGCGTCTACGAAGGACAGGTCCGTCTATGAGTGAGCAAATCTAATGACTGATAAGCCTCAAGTACCCGCGCAAGCATCCCCAAGCGAAAGTCTGGAGGCCGCAGCCGTTGCGGCGTATCTGGAGGCTAATCCGGACTTCTTCGTCGAACACGAAGAGCTGCTGCCAGCCCTGCGTATTCCCCACCAGCGCGGCGATACCGTGTCGCTGGTGGAGCGGCAGATGAAGATCCTGCGCGAGCGCAATATCGAGATGCGTCATCGGCTCTCGCAGCTGATGGACGTGGCCCGCGACAACGACCGCCTTTTCGACAAGACCCGCCGCCTGGTCCTGACCCTGATGGACGCCGCCAGCCTGGAAGAAGCGGTGATTGCCGTCGAAGACAGCCTGCGCCAGGACTTCCAGGTGCCTTTTGTCAGCCTGATCCTGTTCAGCGACAACCCGATGCCGGTAGGGCGTTGGGTCAGCGGCAGCGATGCCCAGACTGCCATTGGCGGCTTGCTGTCCGAAGGCAAGACCATCAGCGGCACCCTGCGTGAGCATGAGCTGGACTTCCTGTTTGGTGCCGAGCAGCGCCAGCAGATCGGCTCCACGGCGGTGGTTGCCCTGAGTCATCAAGGGCTGCATGGAGTGCTGGCCATCGCCAGCCGCGATCCGCAGCACTACAAAAGCTCGGTGGGCACGCTGTTCCTGAGCTACATCGCCGAAGTGCTGGGCCGCGTCCTGCCGCGCTTCACCACCGCCTTGCGCGCGGTGCGCTAGCCATGGAACGACAACTGGACGCCTACTGCGCTCACCTGCGCAGCGAGCGCCAGGTGTCACCGCATACCCTGGAAGCCTACCGGCGGGACTTGAACAAGGTCCTGGCGTTCTGCGAGAAACAACACATCAGCAGCTGGAAGGCCCTGGATATCCAGGGTCTGCGCAGCCTGATCGCCCGCCTGCACCAGCAAGGCCAATCCTCCCGCAGCCTGGCGCGCCTGCTGTCGGCGGTGCGCGGCCTCTATCACTACCTGAACCGCGAAGGCCTGTGCGACCACGACCCGGCCAACGGCCTGGCGCCGCCCAAGGGTGAACGTCGCCTACCCAAGACCCTCGACACCGATCGTGCCCTTCAGTTGCTCGATGGCGCGGTGGAAGATGACTTCCTGGCCCATCGCGACCAGGCGATCCTCGAACTGTTCTACTCCTCAGGCCTGCGCCTGTCGGAGCTGACCGGGCTTAACCTCGATCAACTGGACCTGGCAGATGGCCTGGTGCAAGTGCTCGGCAAAGGCAGCAAGACCCGCGTGTTGCCGGTGGGCAAAAAGGCCCGCGAAGCCTTGCTGCTGTGGCTGCCCCTGCGTGCGCTGGCCAACCCGGCGGATGACGCGGTGTTTATCAGCCAGCAAGGCCGGCGCCTCGGGCCCCGGGCCATTCAGGTACGGGTCAAGGCCGCCGGCGAGCGCGAGCTGGGGCAAAACCTGCACCCGCACATGCTCCGGCACTCCTTTGCCAGCCACTTGCTGGAGTCGTCACAGGACCTGCGCGCGGTGCAGGAACTGCTTGGGCACTCCGACATCAAGACCACCCAGATCTACACCCACCTGGACTTCCAGCACCTGGCAACGGTGTACGACAGCGCCCATCCTCGGGCCAAACGCATTAAGGGCAGTGACTCATGAGCATCAAGCTGATCACCTTCGACCTGGACGATACGCTCTGGGATAACGTGCCGGTCATCGTCAGCGCCGAGGCGTCAATGCGCGAGTGGTTGGCGACCCATGCCACCAAGGTGGGCGACTTGCCCCTGGAGAAGTTTGCCAGCCTGCGCCAACAGGTGCTGGAGCGGCATCCTGAGCTGAAATACCGCATCAGCGTGCTGCGTCACAAGGTGCTGCAATATGCTTTCGAGGAGGCTGGATATCCGCTGCCGGAAGCGGCGCAGATGGCGGATGTGTGCTTTGAAGCGTTCATCCACGCCCGGCACCAGCTCACGGTATTCCCCGAGGCCGAGCCGATGCTCCACGCGCTACGCCAGCACTACCTGCTGGGGGTGATTACCAACGGCAATGCCGACGTGCAGCGTGTGGGGCTGGCGGATTACTTTCACTTTGCCCTGAGGGCTGAAGACATTGGTATCGCCAAACCGGATGCGCGGTTGTTTCAGGAAGCCTTGCAGCGCGGTGGCGTAGAGCCGGGCGCGGCGGTGCATGTGGGTGATCATCCGGGGGATGACATTGCCGGTGCGCAGCAGGCGGGGCTGCGGGCGGTGTGGTTCAACCCGGCGGGCAAGGCCTGGGAAGCAGAAAAACGCCCGGATGCCGAGATTCGCAGCCTGACCGAGTTGCCAGCACTCCTCGCCCGCTGGAACGCGTAACCTGATGATGAAGGGCTTTTGTGGCGAGGGAGCTTGCTCCCGCTGGGCTGCGAAGCGGCCCCTGAACCAGCCACGACGGCCTTTCTGAAAGAACGCGTCGACCCAACCAGGGGCCGCTTCGCGCCCCAACGGGAGCAAGCTCCCTCGCCACACACGCTCTTCATCCTTAGATGTGTGTTGGCCCTAACCATTTTGTAGCGCCCATGAAAAAGCCCGCAGCGACGGCGGGCTTTTTCAGCAAGCGAACAGCTGACCTTAGATAGGCCGGCTGCCGTACTTGTTATCAGGCTTCTTCGGCGGATCTGCCACCACGTTAGCCTCGACTTCCTGCACTTTGCCGCCTTTAGCGAGGAATTCTTCCATCGCACGGGCCAGCGCATCGCGCTCTTTGTTCTTGGCTTCTACGCTCGGCAGTTCGTCGACCGACACCGCAGCCTTGGCCTTGCCCTTGGCTGCCGGGGCCGGTGCATCGTCGCCACCGTCGTCGTCAGCCACGTCTTCGGCAGCCGCCTCAAGACCTTCTTCGGTTTCGTCGTCGCCTACTTCGAGGTCGTCGTTTTCCAGATCATCGTCGCTCATGTTCTACCTCATGACTTGCGAAAAGCAGATTAGTTATAGCCCAGCTTCGCCACCTGTCGACGGCCGCCGGGAAAAAATCAACATCCACCGGATAACCAGTGGCTTATGCCCCATCACCGTGCAAGGTGGCGAGGACTTTACGAGCACCGCCATGATCACGGTGCTCGCCCAGATAAACACCTTGCCAGGTCCCCATCGCCAAGCGGCCGGCCCTTACCGGCAAACTCAGCTGGCAGCCCAGGAGACTGGCCTTGAAGTGCGCCGGCAGATCATCCGGACCTTCGTCGTTGTGTTCATATCCCGCCATGCCTTGCGGCACCAGCGCATTGAAAAAACGCTCGAAGTCACGGCGAACCGCCGGGTCGGCATTCTCGTTGACCGTCAACGAGGCCGAGGTGTGCTGCAGCCACAAATGCAACAGGCCCACCCGACAGGCCTTCAATTCGGGCAGGCCGGCGAGCAACTCGTCCGTCACCAGATGAAAGCCCCGGGGCTTGGCCCGCAGGGTAATCAGGGTCTGTTGCCACATACAGTTCTCCGCCTATCGGCGCGCATTCTAGCGCGCTCAGGAAAAAAACAAAGTGCCGAATACGCCTACATGCCTGTAAGACATTCGCACACCGAAAAGTGCGGTGTGGATCCCATCACAAAGTCGCCAAAAAACCCATACACCTTTAGCCACAGACAAACCCCAGGCAAAAAAATGCCCGGCAAGCCGGGCATCTTTTTTTCGCGTACTTACAAGTTGTAGCCGCGCTCGTTGTGTTGCGCCAGGTCGAGGCCAACCGCCTCTTCTTCTTCGGTCACCCGCAGGCCCATCACCATGTCCAGCACCTTGAGGATGATGAAGGTCACGATAGCGGTGTAGATGACGGTGAAGCCGACACCTTTGGCCTGAATCCAGACCTGCGCCGCCACGTCAGTCACAGTGCCGAAGCCGCCCAGTGCAGGGGCTGCGAACACACCCGTGAGGATCGCACCCACGATACCGCCGATACCATGAACGCCGAACGCGTCCAGGGAGTCGTCGTAGCCCAGCTTGCGCTTGAGGCTGGTGGCGCAGAAGAAGCAGATCACACCGGCAACCAGGCCGATCACCAGGGCGCCCATCGGGCCCACGGTGCCAGCGGCTGGAGTGATTGCCACCAGGCCAGCGACCACACCCGAGGCGATGCCCAGAGCGCTTGGCTTACCGTGAGTGACCCACTCGGCGAACATCCAGCCCAGCGCAGCAGCCGCGGTAGCGATCTGGGTCACCAGCATCGCCATACCGGCAGTGCCGTTGGCCGCAGCAGCGGAGCCAGCGTTGAAGCCGAACCAGCCAACCCACAGCATGGCCGCGCCCACCAGGGTGTAACCGAGGTTGTGAGGTGCCATTGGGGTAGTCGGGAAGCCTTTACGCTTGCCGAGCACGATGCACGCCACCAGGCCAGCCACACCGGCGTTGATATGCACCACGGTGCCGCCTGCGAAGTCCAGCACGCCCCAGTCGCCCAGCAACGAACCCGGACCGCCCCACACCATGTGGGCAATCGGTGCGTAGACCAGGGTGAACCAGACGCCCATGAAGATCAGCATCGCGGAGAACTTCATGCGCTCGGCGAACGCACCGACGATCAGCGCCGGGGTGATGATCGCGAACGTCATCTGGAAGGTCACAAACACGGCTTCAGGGAACAACGCCGCCGGGCCGGTGATGCTGGCCGGGGTCACACCCGAGAGGAACAGTTTGGACAAGCCACCCACAAACGAGTTGAAGTTGACGACGCCTGCTTCCATCCCGGTGGTGTCGAACGCCATGCTGTAGCCGTAGACGAACCACAGGATGGTGATCAAGCCGGTGATGGCGAAGCACTGCATCATCACGGAAAGAATGTTTTTGGAGCGAACCATGCCGCCGTAGAACAGCGCCAGGCCTGGAATGGTCATGAACAGCACCAACGCAGTGGATGTGAGCATCCAAGCGGTGTCGCCGGAATTGAGGACTGGAGCAGCCACTTCGTCTGCCGCCATGGCCAGGCTTGGCATTACGATGGACAACAGGGCTCCGAGCCCTGCGAATTTACGCAGAGTCATATTGTTTTCTCCTGGGGCGTTGGGGTTTGGCGGCTTAGATTGCGTCGGTATCGGTTTCGCCGGTACGGATGCGAATAGCCTGTTCCAGATTGACCACGAAGATCTTGCCGTCACCGATCTTGCCGGTGTTGGCAGCCTTGGTTATCGCCTCGATAACCCGGTCAAGATCCTTGTCGTCAATGGCGACATCAATCTTCACCTTTGGCAGGAAATCGACCACGTATTCCGCGCCGCGATACAGCTCGGTGTGACCCTTCTGCCGACCGAAGCCTTTGACCTCAGTAACGGTAATGCCCTGCACGCCGATCTCGGACAGTGACTCGCGTACATCGTCCAACTTGAACGGCTTGATGATGGCAGTGACTAGCTTCATGAAAACTCTCTCCCGAATTGGTGGACTTGCCCCAGGAAAACAAACCCGTCTCAAGTCTAAGCGCAGTGCCTGGCTTTGTAACGCTTCGTCGCCTTGGCATTTGCCATTGCGACGCTCGCTAACCACTGGTGACGAAACCTACCCCGCTCCGTCGGCGCACTGCATCGTCACAGCGACTGCATCAGTGCATGGGTCATGATCGTCTAAGCAGAAAGCTTGCCAGCTCCGTAAAAATCACTGAAATCAGTCCTTTGTTCGCTCGCGCCCACCTACCGGGCGCTACGACGGCGAAGATACGCACGAAAACGGTGCGCGACCGCCCGTCCCCATGCGCGAAAAGCGTGCGCCGCCGCTGCTGGAAATGACTATAGACGCTGCGTGATACACTGCCGGCCAACAGATTTTCCGGACTACTTCCCATGCTCGCGCCCAAAGACCTCCTCGACGCCCTGAGCGGCCACGCCTCCCGCCTGTTCAGCGGCGACACGCCGCTGCCGCGCAATGAAATTGAAAGCCAGTTCAAAGCGCTGCTGCAAAGCGGTTTCAGCAAGCTGGACCTGGTAAGCCGGGAAGAGTTTGATAGCCAGATGGTGGTGTTGGCGCGCACTCGGGCGCGATTGGAAAGCCTTGAGGCCAAGGTGGCGGAACTGGAAGCGCGATTGACATCGGCCGCCGAATAAACCGGCCCAACCGGGGCAGGCTTCGCCTGTCCCCGTTAAACCGTTGTAACCTTCAGCTCACCCGCTGATACCCGCCGACAACCCCCTTCTTCGACAATACCCACTGCCACAACTGGATATCCCGCGCGCGAAACGCCCCTGCACACGACAGCAGGTAATAGCGCCACATCCGGTAGAAACGCCGGCCGAAGGTTTCGGCGAAATCCGGCCAAGCCAGTTCGAAGTTTTCGCACCAGGCCATCAGCGTCTTGTCGTAGTCGGCGCCAAAGTTGTGCAAATCCTCGGCAACAAACAACCCGTCCATGGCGTCGCCAATCTGCCCGATCGAGGGCAAATCCCCGTTGGGAAAGATGTATTTGTCGATCCACGGATCCGGCGTGCTGTTGCGCTGGTTCTTGCCGATGGTGTGCAACAGGAATAGCCCGTCGTCCTTCAGGCAGCGGTTGGCCACCTCCATATACGCCCGATGGTTCTTGCGCCCCACATGCTCAAACATGCCGACGCTGGCGATATGGTCGAATTGCTCGTCGATATCCCGATAGTCCTGCAGACGAAACTCGATCGGCAGATGTGAGTACTTGGCGCGGCCCCACTCCGCCTGCTCTTTGGAAATGGTCACGCCAACGCACTCGACACCATAGTGCTCGGCAGCATGGCTCATGAAACTGCCCCAGCCACAGCCGATATCCAGCACGCGCATGCCCGGCTTGAGTCCGAGCTTTTTACAGATCAGGTCCAGCTTGGCGAACTGCGCCTGCTCCAGGGTGGTGGCGTCTTTCCAGTAGCCACAGGTGTAAGTCATGCGCGAGTCGAGCATGCGCGCGTAGAACTCATTGCCAAGGTCGTAATGCGCCTCGCCGACTTGCCAGGCGCGTTTCTTGTTTTGCAGGTTCAACCACCGGGAGCTGAACGCGTGAAACAACAAGGTGGCCGGGTTGGCCTGGTCGATCACCCCGGAACGCATAAGCCGGTAGAAAAACTCATCCAGCGCCTCGGCGTCCCAACCGCCTTCCATGTAATCCTCGCCAAGACCAAGGTTGCCTTTGGCCAGGGCCAGGTCGAACGTGCCACCGTGGTACAGCTGCATATCCGCAGCCGACGGCCCGTTGACCTCGATCTGCGCCTGCGCCAGCAACTCCTTAACGAAGCGCGCTCCCTGAGACATCTCATCAGAACCGGAAAAAGAATGACGCGTTTTGTTAAGCACAATTGCTCTCCAGAAATAGCGTTGCCTTTGATTCATACACTGCGAGAAATCTGGCCATGGAAGCGTCTGGCAAGGCCCTTACGGCATCACCGGGTACGCTGGCTGGGAACAGATGTAACAAATCTTATCCAGCCATTTTTTAAAGATATAATGAATTAATCTTATGAAAACCATGCGAAATTGGAATGCAAGATGGACATCAGGGCGCTTCGTTATTTCGTAGAAGTCGTGGACCAGCAGAGCTTCACCAAAGCCGCCGTGAAGCTGCACCTGACCCAGCCAACGGTCAGCAAAATGGTGCAGCAACTGGAGGCGAGCCTTGGGCTGAAGCTGCTGGATCGTATGGGGAAACGCTTCACCCTGACGGACGCTGGGGAAATAGTGCTCAAGCGCGCCAGGGAAATGATCGCGCTGCACGATGAGATGAACGTGGAGCTGCAAGACCTCCAGCAGGTCGAGCGCGGCGCCCTGCGCATGGGGCTTTCGCCCTCCACCCACCTCGCATTGGCGCCGATCTTTGCGGCGTATCACGCCCGTTATCCGAAGATCGAACTGAAACTGTTCGAAAGCGGCGGCAACGTCACCATTCAGGACCTGCGCCAAGGCACCCTGGAGTTCGGCACCATCCTGGACTCGCCGCGCGTGGCGGACATCTGGTCCGAATTTGAATCCATGCCCTTGTTCGAATCGCCACTGTGCCTGCTCGCGCCCCATGACTCGCCCTGGCAGGGGCGCAGCTCAGTTGAACTGAGCGAGCTGCAAGCCTGCGAATTCATCTTTTACGATGACACCTTCACCCTTAACCAATTTGTACTCGATGCCTGCGCCCTGGCCGGTTTTGAGCCGCGTATCAGTGGCCGCAGCAGCCAATGGGACTTTATTGCCTCCCTGGTGCGCCTGGGCGTGGGCATCACCCTGCTGCCCCGGGCGTTCTGCGACACCCTCGACGCCAGCCAATTCAGCATCGCGGAAATACAATCGCCGGCCCTGAACTGGCGACTGATGCTGGCGTGGCGTAGGCAGTGCAAGCTGTCGTTTGCGGCGCAGGCGTGGTTGACGTTGGCGAAGGAGTTCTTGTGTGTGCCACCGCCCAGCCAGTAGCCCGATACGTTCTGTAAAACCTCGCCGCTGCGCTGCGCCAGCGCTGAACTACCCTTGAAAAACCGCAGGAAGCGGCCACTCATTTCAAGGAACGAGCATGTCCCTCGCCATCGTCCACAGCCGCGCCCAGATTGGCGTTGAAGCCCCCGCAGTCACCGTCGAGGTGCACATGGCCAACGGCTTGCCTTCGCTGACGCTGGTAGGCCTGCCGGAGACCGCCGTCAAGGAAAGCAAGGACCGCGTGCGCAGCGCCATTCTCAACTCTGCGCTGCAATACCCGTCCCGCCGCATCACCCTCAACCTCGCGCCCGCCGACCTGCCCAAGGACGGCGGGCGTTTTGATTTGGCGATTGCCTTGGGGATTCTTGCCGCCAGTGTGCAGGTGCCGACGCTGACCCTCGACAACGTGGAATGCCTGGGCGAGCTGGCGCTGTCCGGCGAGGTGCGGGCGGTGAAAGGTGTGTTGCCGGCAGCCCTGGCGGCGCGCAAGGTCGGGCGCACGTTGATCGTGCCTCGGGCCAATGCGGAAGAGGCGTGCCTGGCCTCGGGGTTGAAGGTGATTGCGGTGGATCATCTGCTGCAAGTGGTGGCGCACCTGAACGGTCACGTGCCGATCGAGCCCTTCGTTTCCAGTGGCCTGATGTACCTGAACAAACCCTACCCGGACTTGAGTGAAGTCCAAGGCCAGCTCGCAGCCAAACGCGCGCTGCTGATCGCTGCGGCGGGTGCCCACAACCTGTTGCTCAGCGGGCCACCGGGAACGGGCAAAACCTTGCTGGCCAGCCGTCTGCCGGGGTTGTTGCCGCCCTTGAGTGAGCAGGAAGCGCTGGAGGTGGCGGCGATTCAGTCGGTGGTCAGCCTGGCGCCGCTGAGCCATTGGCCACACCGGCCGTTTCGCCAGCCGCATCATTCGGCATCCGGTCCGGCGCTGGTGGGCGGTGGCTCGAAACCGCAGCCAGGGGAAATTACTCTGGCCCATCATGGTGTGTTGTTTCTCGACGAGCTGCCGGAGTTTGATCGCAAGGTACTAGAGGTGCTGCGTGAGCCGCTGGAATCCGGGCATATCGTGATTTCCCGCGCCCGCGACCGGGTGAGTTTCCCGGCGCGCTTTCAGTTGGTGGCGGCCATGAATCCATGCCCTTGCGGCTATGTGGGCGAGCCGAGCGGGCGCTGTCGATGTACGCCGGAGCAGATCCAGCGCTATCGCAACAAGCTCTCGGGTCCGCTGCTGGACCGGATCGACCTGCACGTGACCGTCGCCCGGGAAAGCACCGCGCTGAACCCCGGCAAACAGTCAGGTGACGATACCGCCAGCGCTTCCATGCTCGTCGCCGAGGCCCGGGAACGCCAACAACGGCGCCAGGGCTGCGCCAATGCTTTTCTCGACCTGCCGGGGCTACGCCAGCACTGCAAACTGGCGAAGGCCGATGAAGGCTGGCTGGAGAGCGCGTGCGAACGACTGACACTGTCATTGCGGGCAGCCCATCGCTTGCTCAAGGTCGCGCGGACCCTGGCCGACCTGGAACAGGTGGAGGCCATCGCCCGCCATCATCTGGCGGAAGCCTTGCAGTACCGGCCGGCTAGCGCTTCTTAGGCAACGCCAGGAGCAGCCCCGCCACTTCCATCACCTCATCCATTACCGCTTCAGCGGATTCAACGGAGGGTTTGAGCATCAAGTCATCGGCATAGCCCATGGCGACGGCGAACAACTGCCGCGCCGCGCGTTTGGGCGACTCACAGCGGAACACCTCGGCCGCCACACCTTGCTCGATGATCTCGGCGAGCATGGCCTGCCATTGGGCGTTGATCACCAGGTAAGCCTGGGCCAGTGGCTCGTCATGCATGGCTTCATCCCAGGCATCCAGCCACAGCGCCCAGCCGGCGTCTGCCGTGGAGGGCAAGCAGTCACGCAGGAAACCTTCGAGCGCTTGCAGCGGCGGCAGACCTTCCAACGGCACCCGCACCTCGTCCAGTTGCTCGTTGGCAAACCGCACAAAGGCTTCGCGGCGCAGGTCTTTCCAGTCGCTGAAGTAGTGATAGACATGGCTGCGGGACAGCCCGGCATGCTCCGCCAGATCGCGGGTGGAGACATCGGCGAAGCCTTTGCTGCGAAACAGCTCCAAGGCGGCGGCGATAATCTGGTCTTTACGGTCGATACGCGACATGAGGCTTTTCCTTCAGGCACCGGCAGATCGACGGCGCTTGCTTTTTGAGCGGTCGCTCAAGGATACTTGAGCAGTCGCTCAATACTAGCGCTTATCTCACCCTTGGTGCACCCCATGTCATCCGTAACACCGCAGATTCTGATCGAAGAAAGCAAAAAGATCGGGCAACAATCCGCCAGCCAAACCCTCAAGGCGATCGCCAGGGCCTATCCCGGGAAACTGTTCTGCACCTTGTCGCTGGTGGCGCTGGAGAACGCGTTGCTGCTGGCCTACCCGCTGTTTGCCGGGTTCGCGGTGGACTCAATTATCCGCGGCGACGCCGGCAGCGCGCTGTTCTACGCCGCCGTGGTGCTGGCGTTCTGGGTGGTCGGGGCGGCGCGACGGGCGCTGGACACGCGCACCTTCACCCGCATCTACGCCGACCTCGCGGTACCGGTGATTCTCAACCAGCGCCTGCAAAACCACAGCACCTCACGGGCAGCGGCGCGGGTGGTGTTGGCGCGGGACTTTGTGGATTTCTTCGAAAAACACGTGCCAATCATCGCGACGGCGCTGGTGTCGATCGTCGGTGCGGCAGTGATGTTGTTGGTGATCGAACCGTGGATCGGCCTGGCCTGCCTGACCGCGCTGGTGCTCTGCACGACCTTGCTGCCACGTTTCGCCCGGCGCAATCAGGAGCTGCATGAGCGCTTGAATGACCGCCTGGAAAAGGAAATCGGCCTGGTGGAAAAGGTCGGCGCGCAGACCTTGCAGCGGCACTACCAGGTGCTGTCACGCCTGCGCATCTGGCTGTCGGACCGCGAGGCCGCAGCGTTCCTGTTTATCGGCACGCTGGCGGCACTGCTGTTTGTGGTTGCGATCAGCCAGTTGGCGCTGTCGCCGGCAGTCAAGGCCGGCCACGTGTATGCGGTGATGACTTACCTGTGGACCTTTGTCAGCAGCCTGGATGAAGCGCCAGGGATGGTCGACCAACTGGCGCGACTCAAGGACATTGGCAAGCGTGTGGACCCGGGGCTGGGCGACCGATCCGAACTTTGAGGCGTCGAATCGTCCGTCATCGCGGGCAAGCCCGGCTCCCACATCGAACCGGTTTCTTCAATTGAACACGGTCAACTGTGGGAGCGGGCTTGCCCGCGATGCGGCCCGAACAGTCAATCAACGAAAACGGTCCACCTCATGCCGCAAGCCCGCCGCCAGGGTCTCCAGTTCCTTGGCGGTAATCGCCAGGTTCGACACCACTTCACGCTGCTCGCTGTTGGCCAGGGCGATGCTCTGCAAGTTGCTGCTAAGCAAGGTCGCGGTGCTGCTCTGCTCTTGGGTAGCGGTGGTAATCGCCGCAAACTGCTGGCCCGCCGAGCGGCTTTGCTCGTCGATCCGCGCCAAGGCTGATGCCACGTCAGCATTGCGTGCCAGGCCTTCCTGCATCAGCACGTTGCCTTGTTCCATGGTGCTGATGGCGTTGCCGGTTTCCTGCTGGATGCTCTGGATCATTCCGGAAATCTCATCCGTGGCCTGACGGGTGCGCGACGCGAGGTTGCGCACTTCATCGGCCACCACCGCGAACCCGCGCCCTTGCTCACCGGCCCGCGCCGCTTCGATGGCGGCGTTGAGCGCCAGCAGGTTGGTCTGTTCGGCAATCGCGGTGATCACACCGACGATCCCGCCGATTTCCTGGGAGCGCTGGCCCAAGGTATTGACCACCGTGGCCGTGCTGTTCAGCGCGGTGGCGATGTGTTCCAGGGACGACGACGCTTCTTGCATCGAGGTGCGGCCGATCTTGGTTTGCTGGGCGTTGTCCTGGGCCAGGCGCTCGGTGTTGCCCATGTTGTCGGCGATGTTCAGCGAGGTGGCGCTGAACTCTTCTACCGCGCCGGCCATGCTGGTGATTTCGCCGGACTGTTGCTCCATGCCTTCGTACGCACCGCCGGACAAACCCGACAACGCCTGGGCACGGCTGTTAACGTCTTCTGCCGCCTTGCGGATATGCGACACCATGGTCGACAGGGCTTCGCCCATCTGGTTGAAACTGCGGGCTAGCTGGCCGATTTCATCATGGCTGGAAACGTTCAAGCGCACGCTCAAATCACCGGCGCCCAGGGCTTCAGCCTGACGCACCAGGTCGCCCAACGGCTGCAATTTGCTGCGCAGCAGCCAGACCGCCGCGCCCACCGCCAGCAGCATCGCGAGCAAACTGCCGATCGCCAGGCGAATCCCCACCGACCAGGTCACCGCGCGAATTTCGGCTTTCGGCATGCTCGCCACCACCGACCACGGGCCGCCTTCAAACGGCACCGCGACGCTGTAGAAGTCTTCGTTCTTGTCGCTCCAGAAACGGCCTTTTCCAGGTTTGGCGGCCAGGTCGAGCATGACCGGAATCGACTGATCCAATGCCTGCACCCCAGCTGGCGGGACCAGCCAGTGCTTCTGCTCGTCCAGCAGCGCCAGGGAACCGGTCTGGCCGATGCGGAAGCGCTTGAGGTTGTCGAACTGGGCGTTCTGCGCGTCGGTGTAGTCGAAGCCGACAAATAGCACCGCAATCACTTTGCCGCTGGCATCACGCACCGGGCTGTACTGGGTCATGTAGGAGCGATCAAACAACACCGCGCGGCCGACATAGCCCTGCCCGCCGAGCAAGCGTTGATAGGCCGGGTGCTGATGATCCAGCGCCGTACCGATGGCGCGGCTGCCGTCCTGCTTGGTCAGGGACGTGCTGACGCGGATAAAGTCCTCCCCGCTGCGTACGAATACGGTCGCCACGCCGCCGGACATCTGCTTGAACTCATCAACTTCAGCGAAATTGTTGTTGAGCACTTCCTCGCCCAGGTAAAGGCCCGGGGTCTGCACGCCCGCCACCGTCACCGGTTGTTCAGGACGCGTGCTCAAGCCGGCGCTGAAGCGCTTTTCAAACAGCCCGCTCAAACGCTGGGTGCTCTCGCGCAAGGTGCTGTGGAAGGTATTGAGTTGGTCGGCCAGCAAGCGAGCCTCGCTGGCCAGATGCTCCTCGCGGGTGTCGAGGTTGGCTGAGTCCAGCGAACGCAAGGCGAACACCGTGCTGCCGCTGATGACGACAGCCAGTATCACGGCGAGGGCAAGCCCCAGTTGAGAGGCGATCCGGGCGCGAGGTTGAGACATGAAGGCTCCTGGCCGAGGCCAGGATCATCCTGATCTCATAGCGCTGCTCGGCAAAATTCTAATAGGGGAAACGTTGTAGAACGGTAGTTCCAACAACCCTACTTCGGCGGGCAGGCTCAATACTTGAGCGAATCACAGGGGTATCACGCAAACGATTGCTCGCAAATGCGTAATCCGCTCAATCCAGCCGCTCTACCTCGGGCAATTCCATCGCCTGGACCTCGCCTTGGAGAAAGTCCGCCAGCCGGCGCAAACGCTCACCACCGGGCCGGGTTTTCGGCCACACCAGATAGTAATTTTCCCCACTGGCCACGGCGGTTGGCCATGGCAGGCTCAGGCGGCCTTGAGCAACGTCTTCAGCCACCATCAGCAAGTCGCCCATGGAAACGCCGTAACCCCGTGCGGCCGCGATCATGCCCAATTCCAATGTGTCGAACACCTGCCCGCCCTTGAGCGAAACCTGGGATGACAACCCCATGCGCTCCAGCCAATAGCGCCAGTCACGCCGGTCGGGTGTCGGATGCAGCAACTCGGCGGTTGCCAGCCGTGTGACATCCCAGGGCCCGTCGCTCAACAGGTTCGGCGCGCCCACCGGAATCAACAGCTCAGGAAACAGGTAACTGGCTTCCCAGTCCGGCGGGAAATGGCCGTTACTCAGCAATACCGCGCAATCGAACGGTTCCTGGTTGAAGTCCACTTCATCGATGCTCATCCAGGCGCTGGTCAGTTGCACTTCATTGCCCGGCTGCAAATGCCGGAAGCGACTGAGCCGCGCCAGCAGCCAGCGCATGGTCAGGGTGGAGGGCGCCTTCATGCGCAGGATGTCGTCCTCTGCGTTCAACGTGTGACAGGCGCGCTCCAGGGCCGCGAAGCCTTCGCGCACGCCCGGCAGCAACAGGCGCGCCGCCTCGGTGAGCTGCAAGGTGCGGCCGCTGCGCTGGAACAGGCGGCAGGCGAAGTGCTCTTCCAGGGTACGAATGTGCCGGCTCACCGCGCTTTGGGTGATCGACAACTCTTCCGCCGCCCGGGTGAACGAGTTGTAGCGGGATGCGGCTTCAAACGCGCGCAAGGCGTAAAGAGGAGGAAGACGACGAGACATGGCGAAAGCTCCGACGGCGCAATCTCGAAACCCTACCAGAATCATTCAGGCATGAGTTTTAATCATGCGTGCCATCGGATTTATCCCTTTGTGCAACGCGCTGTGAGCGCCGAGAATCAACCCTTCCACCCTTCCCTGACTTTTTGAGCGTGATGATCATGCAGCATCCGGCACGTACCGAACTCTGGGCCATTCTGCGGCTGTCAGGGCCGTTGATTGCCTCACAGTTGGCCCACATGCTGATGGTGCTGACCGACACCCTGATGATGGCCCGCCTGAGCCCCGAGGCCCTGGCCGGCGGTGGCCTGGGTGCGGCGAGCTATTCGTTCGTGTCGATTTTCTGCATCGGCGTGATCGCCGCCGTGGGCACGTTGGTCGCGATCCGCCAGGGCGCGGGCGACATTGAAGGCGCCACGCGCCTGACCCAGGCCGGGCTGTGGCTGGCCTGGTTGATGGCGCTGGTGGCCGGCTTGTTGCTGTGGAACCTCAAGCCGGTGCTGCTGATGTTCGGCCAGACCGAAACCAACGTCGCGTCGGCCGGCCAGTTCCTGACCATCCTGCCGTTCGCCCTGCCCGGCTACCTGACGTTCATGGCCCTGCGCGGCTTCACCAGCGCCATCGGCAAGGCCACGCCGGTGATGGTTATCAGCCTGGGCGGCACGGTGATCAACTACCTGCTCAACCACGCGTTGATTGAAGGCATGTTCGGCCTGCCGAAACTTGGGCTGGTGGGCATTGGCCTGGTCACGGCCATCGTCGCCAACTGCATGGCCCTGGCGCTGATCTGGTACATCAAATACAACCGCGCCTACGACGCCTATCCGCTGCGCAAGGGCCTGCTGCGGCCCAACCTGCATTACCTGCGGGAACTGTGGCGCCTGGGCCTGCCGATTGGTGGCACCTATGCGGTGGAAGTCGGGCTGTTTGCGTTCGCGGCGCTGTGCATGGGCACCATGGGCAGCACGCAATTGGCCTCGCACCAGATTGCCCTGCAGATTGTGTCGGTGGCGTTCATGGTTCCGGCGGGCATGTCTTACGCGATCACCATGCGCATCGGCCAGCATTACGGGGCCGGGAACCTGCTGGACGCACGGCTGGCCGGAAGGGTTGGCATCGGCTTTGGCGCGCTGGTGATGCTGGGCTTTGCAGCGGTGCTGTGGTTGTTCTCGCACCAGTTGATCAGCTTGTTCCTCGACCAGAATGACCCGGCGTTTCGCGACGTGATCAACCTCGCGGTCAGCCTGCTGGCGGTGGCCGCTTGGTTTGAGCTGTTCGACGGCGTGCAGACCATCGCCATGGGCTGCATTCGCGGGCTCAAGGATGCCAAGACCACGTTCCTGGTCGGGTTGGGTTGCTATTGGCTGATCGGCGCACCGGCTGCGTGGTTGATGGCGTTCAATCTCGGCTGGGGGCCGACTGGCGTGTGGTGGGGCCTGGCTCTGGGCCTGGCGTGCGCGGCAGTCAGCCTTACCTGGGCGTTTGAACGGAAGATGAAGCGGATGATTCGCCAGGAGCCTGAAACCCAACGCGGATTTCAAGGCGCGCAGCCTGAGTAACGGCTGTACTCGGTCAAATGTGGGAGCGGGCTTGCTCGCGAATGCGGTGGGTCAGCTATGAATTGGTTGCCTGAAATACCGCATTCGCGAGCAAGCCCGCTCCCACATTTCTGATCGGGTTCACAATATTAGATCACGCCGCCCACCAACTCCTGGCTGTCACCAAACGTCAGGTAGTCCACCAGTTCCGACAGCGGCAACGGTTTGCTGATCAGGTAACCCTGGGCCTGATCGCAGCCGAACAACCGCAGCAACGCCAGTTGCTCTGCGGTTTCCACGCCCTCGGCCACCACTTCCAGGTTCAGGTTGTGGGCCAGGTTGATCATCGCGTGGACCAGTTTGCGGTTCTCTTCGCGCTCTTCCATACCGCCGACGAAGCTCTTGTCGATCTTCAGCAAGGCAATCGGCAGGCTGTTGAGGTGCACGAACGACGAGAAGCCGGTGCCAAAGTCATCCAGGGAAAAGCGCACGCCCAGGCGGCCAAGGGCGTCCATGGTCTGCTTGACCAGGTCGCTGCGGCGCATCACCGCGGTTTCCGTCAGTTCAAATTCCAGCCACTGGGCTTCCACGCCACGCTCGGCAATCAGCCGGCTGAGGGTGCTGAGCAATTGGCTGTCCTGGAACTGGCGGAACGACAGGTTGACGGCCATGTGCAACGGCGCAATCCCGCGTTCGCGCAGGTCCTGCATGTCGCGCAGGGCCCGGGAAATCACCCAGTAGCCCAGCGGCACGATCAAGCCGCTCTGCTCGGCCAGGGGCACGAACTCGCTCGGCGGCAACAGCCCGCGCTCACCGTGGCGCCAGCGCACCAACGCTTCAAGGCCGACGATATGCCCGTCGTCGAGGTCCAGCCGCGGCTGGTAATGCAGTTCCAGCTCGTCACGGCGCAACGCCCGGCGAAGTTCGCTTTCCAGGTCGGCGAGACTGCGGGCGTTGCGGTTGATGCGTTCGTTGAAGATATGAAAGGTGCAGCCCTGGGTGCTCTTGGCTTGCTGCATGGCGATATGGGCGTGCCACATCAGCGGGTCGGCGCCGGCCCTGGCCCGGGCATGTGCCACGCCGAGGCTACAACCGATCAGCAGGCTTTCGCCATCGACCCAATACGGTTCGGCCATGGCTTCGATGATGCGTTCAGCCATCCATTCGGCGCGCTGGGGCGCGCGGCGGGTGTCGATCAGCAGGGCGAATTCATCGCTGCCCAGGCGCGCCAGTTGATCACCCGCCTCCAGCTGGCTCTTGAGCCGCGAGACTACTTGCAGGATCAGCCGGTCGCCGGCCTGGTGGCCGAGGGCGTCGTTGGCGTGGCGGAAGTTGTCCAGGTCGAGGTGACCGAGGGCGACGCCACGGCCTTCGTTTTCCGCCAGGCGGGCGGTCAGCAGGGTCTGGAAACCCTGGCGGTTGGCGATACCGGTCAGCGGGTCCTGCTCGGCCAGGCGTTGCAGGGTGTTTTCCAGCACACCGCGCTCGCGCACATGCCGCAGGCAACGGCGCAATGTATCGACATCCAATGCATTCAGGATCAGCCAGTCGCTGACGCCGAGGGGCGAAACCAGAGGTTCCTCTTCCAACAGCAATACCGTTGGCAAGCTGCAACGACCGGGGCCGGGCTGAAGGCTGGCCGTGGTCAACAACACCGCACTGTGATCGTCGTCGAACAGATTGCTCACAGACTCCCAGTTTGGCGCGCTGATCAGCACAGCTCCGTCGCCCATCGGCGCCAGGCACTCGCGCAATAACGCTGCCCACGCTGGCTCATCGGCCAGTAGCAGCAAACGCAAGGGTTCGACAGGCGTAGACAAGCTAGCTCCCTAGACTCTGCAAAATTTCGTTGGCGGCGGGCATTATGACGTGCGGCCAGATAATGACCAATGATATGGGTTATCAAATACGCACTGCGCGGCTCTAGACCGAACAATAGTCCTAAATACCCTATACATCCTGCGGCAAAGTAACAAAACCGGCAAATTTAGATCGAGTGGTACGTCACACTGTCGTTCAGAGGCAGCAGAATCTTGCCAGCCTGTTAAAATGCCCGCCCTTTTGATCAATGACTCCCTGAATTCTGTATGTCCCGACTCAATCCCCGGCAGCAAGAAGCCGTGAACTACGTCGGCGGCCCTCTATTGGTGCTCGCCGGTGCCGGTTCCGGCAAGACCAGCGTGATCACCCGCAAGATCGCGCACCTGATCCAGAGCTGCGGCATCCGCGCCCAGTACATCGTCGCCATGACCTTTACCAACAAGGCGGCGCGGGAAATGAAAGAGCGCGTCGGCACCCTGCTCAAGGGTGGCGAAGGCCGTGGCCTCACTGTGTGTACCTTCCACAACCTGGGGCTGAACATCATCCGCAAGGAGCATGTGCGGTTGGGCTACAAGCCGGGCTTCTCGATCTTTGACGAGACTGACGTCAAGGCGCTGATGACCGACATCATGCAAAAGGAATACGCGGGCGACGACGGCGTCGACGAGATCAAGAACATGATCGGCTCGTGGAAAAACGACCTGATCCTGCCCGCCGAAGCCCTCGAAAATGCGCGTAACCCCAAGGAACAGACCGCCGCCATCGTCTACACCCACTATCAGCGCACGCTCAAGGCGTTCAACGCGGTGGACTTCGACGACCTTATCCTGCTGCCGGTGAAGCTGTTCCAGGAACACGCCGACATCCTCGAAAAGTGGCAGAACAAGGTCCGCTACCTGCTGGTGGACGAATACCAGGACACCAACGCCAGCCAGTACCTGCTGGTGAAGCTGCTGATCGGCACGCGCAACCAGTTCACCGTGGTGGGCGACGACGACCAGTCGATCTACGCCTGGCGCGGCGCCCGCCCGGAAAACCTGATGCTGCTCAAGGAGGACTACCCGTCCCTGAAAGTGGTGATGCTGGAGCAGAACTACCGCTCCACCAGCCGCATCCTGCGTTGCGCCAACGTACTGATCTCCAACAACCCCCACGAGTTTGAAAAACAACTGTGGAGCGAGATGGGCCACGGCGACGAGATCCGCGTGATCCGCTGCCGCAACGAAGACGCCGAAGCCGAACGCGTGGCCGTCGAACTGCTCACCCTGCACCTGCGTACCGACCGGCCCTACAGCGACTTTGCGATCCTGTACCGCGGCAACTACCAGGCCAAGCTGATCGAGTTGAAGCTGCAGCACCACCAGATTCCTTATCGTCTGTCGGGCGGCAACAGCTTTTTCGGACGCCAGGAAGTGAAAGACCTGATGGCCTACTTCCGGCTGATCGTGAACCCGGACGACGACAACGCCTTCCTGCGGGTGATTAACGTCCCACGCCGGGAAATCGGTTCGACCACCCTGGAAAAGCTCGGCAACTACGCCACCGAACGCAAGATCTCGATGTACGCCGCCACCGACGAAATCGGCCTGGGCGAACACCTGGACACCCGCTTCACCGATCGCCTGGCGCGCTTCAAGCGTTTCATGGACAAGGTGCGCGAGCAATGTTCCGGCGAAGACCCGATCAGCGCCCTGCGCAGCATGGTCATGGACATCGACTACGAGAACTGGCTGCGCGCCAACAGCTCCAGCGACAAGGCCGCCGATTACCGCATGGGCAACGTGTGGTTCCTGATCGAGGCGTTGAAAAACACCCTCGAGAAGGACGAAGAAGGCGAGATGACCGTCGAGGATGCCATCGGCAAGCTGGTCCTGCGGGACATGCTTGAACGCCAGCAGGAAGAGGAAGACGGCGCCGAAGGCGTGCAGATGATGACCTTGCATGCGTCCAAGGGCCTGGAATTCCCCTACGTGTTCATCATGGGCATGGAAGAGGAAATCCTCCCGCACCGCTCCAGTATCGAAGCCGACACCATCGAAGAAGAACGGCGCCTGGCCTACGTGGGCATTACGCGCGCGCGTCAGACCCTGGCCTTCACCTTTGCCGCGAAACGCAAGCAGTACGGCGAGATCATCGATTGTGCCCCCAGCCGGTTCCTCGACGAGCTGCCGCCGGATGACCTGGCGTGGGAAGGCAACGACGACACACCAACCGAAGTCAAAGCCGTTCGCGGCAATACCGCACTGGCGGATATACGCGCGATGTTAAAGCGCTAGAATCGACTACTTTTTAATCTACTTTCGGCGCGTGTTGCGCCAACAGAGGAAGCTTTCGTGGAAGCACTGCACAAGAAAATTCGCGAAGAAGGCATCGTGCTTTCCGATCAGGTACTCAAGGTCGACGCCTTTCTGAACCACCAGATCGACCCGGCGCTGATGAAACTGATCGGTGACGAATTCGCTGCGTTGTTCAAGGATTCGGGCATTACCAAGATCGTCACCATCGAAGCCTCGGGCATTGCGCCGGCGATCATGACCGGCCTGAACCTCGGCGTACCGGTGATTTTCGCGCGCAAGCAACAGTCCCTGACCCTGACTGAGAACCTGCTGTCGGCAACGGTGTATTCCTTCACCAAGAAAACCGAAAGCACCGTGGCGATTTCCCCGCGCCACCTGACCAGCAGCGACCGCGTGCTGATCATCGATGACTTCCTGGCCAACGGTAAGGCGTCCCAAGCACTGATTTCGATCATCAAACAGGCCGGCGCGACCGTTGCGGGTTTGGGGATTGTGATCGAGAAGTCGTTCCAGGGTGGCCGTGCGGAGCTGGATGCGCAGGGTTATCGGGTTGAGTCGCTGGCGCGGGTGCAGTCGTTGGCGGGTGGTGTAGTTACCTTCATCGAGTAACCGACACCCACATACTGTAGGAGCGAGCTTGCTCGCGAAGAACGTTAACGATAACGCTGGCATTCTGGATGAACGCGTTGTCTGGACGTTTTTCGCGAGCAAGCTTGCTCCTACAGTGACGTCGCCCGAAGCCCTGCCAGCAGCAGGCGCTGATACAAGTCCTCTTTCAACCCCTCCGGCTTATCCAACCGCATCCGCACCAAATGCTCGGGAAACGCCTCCGGCTCCGGTGCATCCAGCGCCGCCTTGCCCAATTCCAGAATCTCCGTCAGCTTGAATTTGCTCTTGAGCCAGTTCAACGCCCGCAGCAAATCCCGCTCTTCATCGGTGAAGTCACAGCCCAACGGATACTCCGGGAACAACCGGGGATGCCGCGCCTGAATCGCCTGCAAACGCTCCGGCGTGTTGTCGGCAAACCGCGGATCCAGCTGGAAATCCTTCGGCAACTTCCCAGCCTTCTGCGCCTGTTCGATCAAGTCTTCCTGGAATCGTGAGTCGGTGATATTCAGCAGCCGCTCAATCACCTTGGCATCAGTCTGCCCACGCAAATCCGCGATCCCGTATTCGGTGATGACGATGTCCCGCAGGTGCCGGGGAATCGTGCAGTGGCCGTATTCCCAGACGATATTGGAGCTGACATCACCCCCCGATTCGCGCCAGCTGCGCAGGATCAGAATCGAGCGCGCGCCTTCCAGCGCATGGCCCTGGGCGACAAAGTTGTATTGCCCGCCGACACCGCTGAGCACCCGGCCGTCTTCCAACTGGTCGGCCACGCCCGCGCCCAACAGGGTCACGGTAAACGCGCTGTTGATAAACCGCGCATCCAGGCGCTGCAAGCGCTTGAGTTCTTCTTGGCCGTACAGCTCGTTGATGTAGCTGATGCGGGTCATGTTGAATTCCAGGCGCTTGCTCTGGGGCAAATCCCGCAGGCGCTCGTAGAAACTTTGCGGGCCGAGGAAGAAGCCGCCGTGCACCGAAATGCCGTCGGTCTGCGCCGCTTCGTCCAGGGTGCCGGCGTTGGCCCGCTCCTGGGTCGCCACGTCCGGGTACACCTTGCGCCGCACAATCCCGGCGTCGGCCAACACCAGCAAGCCGTTGACGAACATTTCGCTGCAACCGTACAGGCCACGGGCGAAGGGCGCGACGCCGCCTTCATGGCTGATCAGCGGCGCCCATTGGTACACATCCAGGTCGGTGAGCAACAGGCGATACGCCTCGTTGTCCGCCTGGCGCGCCAGCAAGGCGGCGGTCAGCGCGTCGCCCATGGAGCCGATGCCGATCTGCAAGGTGCCACCGTCGCGCACCAGGGTGCTGGCGTGCAAACCGATAAAGTGGTCTTGGAAACCCACTGGCATGTTGGGGGTGGAGAACAGCGTGGTGCTGTCCTTCTCGTCGATCAGGAAGTCGAATTCATCCATGCCCAGTTCAGCGTCGCCGGGCATGTAGGGCAAATCGCTGTGAACCTGGCCCACCACCAGAATGGTCTCGCCGGCCTCGCGGCGCTTGGCGATCATCGGCAACAGGTCGAGGGTGATGTCGGGGTTGCAGCTCAGGCTCAGGCGGTCCGGATGTTCGGCGCTGCTGGCCACCAGTTGCGCGACGAGGTTCAGGCCGGCGGCATTGATGTCGCGGGCGGCGTGGCTGTAGTTGCTGCTGACGTAATCCTGCTGGGCCGAGGCGCTGTGCAACAAACTGCCAGGCTGCATGAAAAACTGCTGCACATGAATGTTGGCCGGCAGATTGTCCTTGTGCAGGGCAGCGAGGAAATCCAGCTCGGGATAGTCACCGAAGACCCGTTCGATAAAGGGTTCGAGGAAGCGCTTCTGCAAACCGTCGCCCAAGGTGGGCCGACCCAGGGCCAGGGCGGTGTAGAGGGTCAGCGCCCGGTCCGGCAGCTTGGCGATACGCCGGTACAGCGCGTTGACGAACAGGTTGGGTTTGCCCAGGCCCAAGGGCATGCCCATGTGAATATGCGCCGGCAGCCGTGCCAGTACGTCGTCGACCGCTTGCTCAATTGAACACAACTGCACCATCCGACTTCTCCCGAACATTCCATGAATTGGGGTTGGACCGAGCTTGCCGGGTCTTTGCTGCAAAGAACAGCCTCAAAAGGCAAATTTCAGGCACAAAAAAGCCGCTGATCAGCGGCTTTTTTGGCGAAGATCGGTTTATTTAAGACCCGACATCTTCTCGATCGCACCTTTAAGCTCGTCATCCGAGCAGTCGGCACAGGTGCCTTTTGGCGGCATGGCGTTCAGGCCGGTGATGGCCTTCGCCAGCAGGCCGTCGAGGCCCCCCTGGTGATCCGCGCGGTCTTTCCAGGCGGCGGTGTCGCCAATTTTCGGAGCGCCCAACAGGCCGGTACCGTGGCAAGCGTTGCAGTGCTTGGCGATTACCTCATCCGGCGATTTCGCGCCACCGCCGCCGCCAGCAGCCACTGCTACTTCCATCCCCTTGCACTCTTGGCCCTGGACGCACACCTGGCCGACAGGCTCCAGGCGTTTGGCAATTTCATCATTCGTCGCAGCTTGAGCGCTGACAGCCCATAGGGCCAGTACGGTTGCTGGTGCAGCCAGCATTTTCATAATTAGGTTCACGCGTTCACCCTCAATGGTGGCTATTCACGCCTGCGGCCACGGTTTCGCAGGCGGCGAAAGTATAACGGTTAGCCCGCCCGGCCGAAACAACCCTATTAACCAAGGGGAGATTCAGCAGGGCGGAATGCTGCTACGGGAGTCTCTGCGACATAGGCAGGACGCCTCTTTTCTTAAAAGTTCGCGGGTGTGGCTGCGCTGATTAGTCGCGCCGGCACTTCGAACGGATTACGAAAACGGTGCGGCTTGGTGCTTTCAAAGTAGTAGCTATCGCCGGCTTCGAGCACAAAAGTTTCAAGGCCGACTACCAGTTCCAGGCGGCCTTCCACCAGAATCCCGGTTTCCTCGCCCTCATGGGTGAGCATCTCTTCGCCGGTATCAGCACCGGGCGGGTAGATCTCGTTGAGGAACGCAATCGCCCGGCTCGGGTGCGCGCGGCCCACCAGTTTCATGGTGACGGCGCCGTCGGAGATATCGATCAGCTCATTGGCTTTATAGACGATCTGGGTCGGTTTTTCCTGGAGGATCTCCTCGGAAAAGAACTCCACCATCGACATGGGAATGCCGCCCAGCACCTTGCGCAAGGAGCTGATGGAGGGGCTGACACTGTTTTTTTCGATCATCGAAATGGTGCTGTTGGTGACGCCCGCGCGCTTGGCTAGCTCACGCTGGGAAAGACCTTTCAGTTTACGGATGGATTGCAGTCGTTCGCCGACGTCCAATGCAGGAGCCTCCTAGGATTCAGGCGTTGTTGTAATTGAGCGTTATCATGGCGACAGCGTTCAGTATTTACAACACTTTGGCCTAAATCCCGGAATCTGCCATTCGTGGGTGCCGCTCAAGCGCCGGAATAGAGCCGTGGCACCCTGCGCAGGTTGCAGAAGATCTGGTACGGAATGGTGTCGGCGGCGGTGGCAACGTCACTGGCGAGGATATTTTTGCCCCACAATTCGACGGTGGAACCAAGCCCGGCCTGGGGCACGTCGGTCAGGTCAATACACAGCATGTCCATCGACACGCGGCCCAGCAACTGACTGCGCTGGCCGGCCACCAGCACCGGGGTCCCGGTGGGGGCGTGGCGCGGGTATCCGTCGGCATAACCCATGGCAACCACGCCGACGCGCATCGGTTTCGGCGTGATGAACCTGGCGCCGTAACCCACCGGCTCACCGGCCGGCAGTTCACGTACGCAGATGACTTTCGATTCGAGGGTCATCACCGGCTGCAAACGCGCGGCGATGGCCTGGTCTTCGCCAAATGGCGTGGCGCCGTAGAGCATGATGCCCGGGCGCACCCAGTCACTGGAAACGTTCGGCCAGCCCAGCACCGACGGCGAATTGCGCAGGCTGACCTGGGCCGACAAGCCCTTGCGCGCTGCTTCAAACACCGCTACTTGCTCTTCGCTGCTGGTGCTGTCGAGCTCATCGGCACGGGCGAAGTGGCTCATCAGCACGATCTTCGCGACTTTGCCGCTGGCCAGCAGCCGCTGGTAAGCGTCGTGATAATCCTTGGGGTGCAAGCCGACACGGTGCATGCCCGAATCAAGCTTGAGCCAGACGGTCAGCGGCTGGCTGAGCTGCGCCTGTTCAATTGCATCTAACTGCCACAGCGAATGCACCACGCACCAGAAATCATGCTCGATGATCAGCGGCAGTTCGTCGGCTTCGAAAAAACCTTCGAGCAACAGCACCGGCCCGCGAATTCCGGCGGCCCGCAGTTCCAGCGCTTCCTCGATGCAGGCCACGGCAAAGCCGTCCGCCTCGGCTTCCAGCGCCTGGGCAACGCGCACGGCACCGTGGCCGTAGGCATCGGCCTTGATCACGGCGAGAGCCTTGGCCCCACCCGTGACTTCACGGGCCAGTTGGTAGTTGTGGCGCAGGGCTTGGAGGTCGATCAGGGCACGGGCAGGACGCATGGCGGCGGGCTTCTAGGCGGCAGTGAGAAGAAAAAACCGGCACCCACTGACTGCGCGGGCACCGGGAGAGGAGTTTTGCTTAAGGCAGAGCGGCCACAACCGACAGCTCCACCAGGATTTCCGGTTCGCAGAGTTTCGCTTCAACCGTGGCACGGGCCGGCGCGACGCCTTTTGGCAGCCACTTGTCCCATACCGCGTTCATCCCGGCGAAATCAGCGTCGATGTCTTTCAGGTAGATGGTCACCGACAGCAGCTTGGTCTTGTCGGTACCGGCCAGGTCCAGCAAACGCTCGATATTGACGAGGGTTTCGCGGGTCTGCTGTTCAATCCCGGCACTCATGTCGTCGCCGACCTGCCCTGCCAGATACACGGTACCGCTGTGAACAACGATCTGGCTCATGCGCTCATTGGTGAGCTGGCGCTGGATTGACATGTTTTGCGGACTCCTGATGGTTGCCATAACGGGAAATATCGAGGCCTTCGGCACTGATTTGCGGGGTTTTCTTCGCCATCAAATCGGCCAGCAAACGACCAGAGCCACAGGCCATCGTCCAACCGAGGGTGCCGTGACCGGTGTTCAGGAACAGGTTTTTGAACGGAGTAGCACCGACAATCGGCGTGCCGTCTGGCGTGGTCGGGCGCAGGCCGGTCCAGAAACTGGCCTGGCTCAAATCACCGCCCTGAGGATAAAGGTCGTTGACGATCATCTCCAGGGTTTCCCGCCGGCGAGGGTTCAGCGACAGGTCAAAACCGGCTATCTCAGCCATGCCACCAACGCGAATGCGGTTGTCGAAACGGGTGATCGCGACCTTGTAGGTCTCGTCGAGAATGGTCGAAGTCGGGGCCATCGCCGCGTTGGTGATCGGCACGGTCATCGAGTAACCCTTGAGCGGGTACACCGGCGCCTTGATCCCCAGTGGCTTGAGCAGTTTCGGCGAGTAGCTGCCGAGAGCCAGCACGTAGCGATCGGCGGTTTCCAGCTTGCCGTCGATCCATACGCCGTTGATCCGGTCACCGGCGTAGTCCAGGCGCTGGATATCTTGCTCGAAGCGGAATTCGACACCCAGTTGCTTGCACATGTCGGCAAGGCGGGTGGTAAACATCTGACAGTCGCCGGTCTGGTCGTTCGGCAGGCGCAGGGCACCGGCGAGGATATCCGTAACGCTGGCCAGGGCCGGCTCGACGCGGGCAATGCCGGCGCGGTCCAGCAGCTCGTAAGGCACGCCAGACTCTTTCAACACGGCGATGTCCTTGGCGGCACCGTCCAGTTGGGCCTGGGTACGGAACAACTGCGTGGTCCCCAAGGTGCGGCCTTCGTAGGCAATGCCGGTCTCGGCGCGCAGCTCATCGATGCAGTCGCGGCTGTACTCGGACAGGCGCACCATGCGCTCCTTGTTCACCGCATAGCGGCTGGCGGTGCAGTTGCGCAGCATCTGCGCCATCCACAGGTACTGATCAATATCGGCGGTGGCCTTGATCGCCAGGGGTGCGTGGCGCTCCAGCAGCCATTTGATGGCCTTGAGCGGCACACCTGGTGCAGCCCATGGCGAGGCGTAGCCCGGCGAGATCTGCCCGGCGTTGGCGAAACTGGTCTCCATGGCCACAGCCGGCTGACGGTCGACCACGACCACTTCAAAACCAGCTCGTGCCAAATAGTAGGCACTGGCCACGCCAATGACACCGCTACCCAAGACCAGAACGCGCATTTTTATTCCCTCATCACGGCTTGACCGCTGACGTTTGTTGTTCAGCACAAAGATGTGGGCAGTATAAAAAGCAATCACCAGTGCATTTCACTATATAACTGCCTATATTTGGCGACAATTCTCGGCAAAAACCCTTTTCACGGAGGAGCATCCCCTATGCGGACCAACACTCAGACCAAGCGGGAGCTGGACAAGATCGACCGTAACATCCTGCGCATCCTGCAGGCTGACGGGCGAATTTCGTTTACTGAGCTGGGGGAAAAGGTCGGCCTGTCGACCACACCGTGCACCGAGCGTGTCCGGCGCCTGGAGCGCGAAGGGATCATCATGGGCTACAACGCCCGGCTCAATCCGCAGCATTTGAAGGGCAGCCTGCTGGTGTTTGTCGAGATCAGCCTCGACTACAAGTCCGGCGACACCTTTGAAGAATTCCGACGCGCCGTGCTGAAACTGCCCCACGTGCTGGAGTGCCATCTGGTGTCGGGGGATTTCGACTACCTGGTGAAGGCGCGCATCTCCGAGATGGCGTCCTACCGCAAATTGCTCGGCGATATCCTGCTCAAGCTGCCCCACGTAAGGGAATCCAAGAGCTATATCGTGATGGAAGAGGTGAAGGAGAGTTTGAACCTGCCGATCCCGGACTGAGGGCTAGACCAGCACTTGCCGCGTGCTCGCCATGTACGCGTGAATCTGCTTTTCCACCCGCGGGTGGATCAACTCCACCGGGCGGCGGTCGTTGGGGCATGGCAAGGTCGGCGTGGTGCCGAACAGCCGGCAAATCAGCGGGCGTTCGTCATACACCGTGCAGCCGTTGGGGCCGAGGTGCACGCAGTTGAGTTCGTCCATCGCCGCTTCCTGCTCGGCAGCGGTCTTGCGCGGCAGGCGCGACATTTCCTCGGTGGACGTGGTTACCGGCCCACAGCAGTCGTGGCAACCCGGAACGCACTCGAACGAGGGAATCTGCCGGCGCAGCGCGTTGACTTTCTGACTGTTGCAACTCATCGACACAGGGACCGAACGGCGAATAGGCGTGAATTCTGCCCTAAAAGCCCTCGGTGAGACAGCTTCGCCCGACCGCTGTATCCTGCGTCAAATTTTCCAAACAGGGATGCTCCCCATGACCGCCAGCGCCCGGCACGCCAATTCCTACTACGCCGCCAGCAGTTTCCCACAGCCTGATTATCCGGTGCTGACAGGTGAGATCGTGGCCGATGTGTGCGTGGTTGGCGGCGGCTTTTCGGGGCTTAACACCGCCCTGGAATTGGCCGAGCGTGGTTTCAGCGTGGTGTTGCTGGAAGCCCGCAAGATTGCCTGGGGCGCCAGCGGGCGCAATGGCGGGCAGCTGATTCGTGGTGTCGGCCATGGACTGGACCAGTTCACCAACGTCATCGGTACCGAGGGCGTGCGCCAGATGAAACTGATGGGCCTGGAAGCGGTAGAGATCGTGCGCCAGCGTGTCGAGCGTTCGCAGATCGCTTGCGACCTGACCTGGGGTTACTGCGACCTGGCCAACAAACCCCGCGACCTGGAACACCTGGCCGCCGACGCCGAAGAGCTGCAAGGCCTTGGCTATCGCCATGAAGTGCGCCTGCTGCAAGCGAGCGAGATGCGCAGTGTGATCGGCTCCAACCGCTATGTTGGCGGCATGATCGACATGGGCT
Organism: Pseudomonas sp. AN3A02; assembly: GCF_011765255.1. Taxonomy (NCBI): domain Bacteria; kingdom Pseudomonadati; phylum Pseudomonadota; class Gammaproteobacteria; order Pseudomonadales; family Pseudomonadaceae; genus Pseudomonas; species Pseudomonas sp. AN3A02. Next base: position 119,427 of record NZ_JAARNI010000003.1, on the reverse strand, counting down.
CCGGCCACCTGCACCCGCTGAACCTGGCCCTCGGCGAGGCAGCAGCGGCACAGCAGTTGGGCGTCCAGTTGTTCGAGCATTCCGAGGCGGTGCGGATTGATTACGGCCCGGAGGTCAACGTTCACACCGCCCAGGGCAACGTGCGCGCCAAGACCCTGGTGCTGGGCTGCAATGCTTATTTGAACGGCCTTAACCCGCACCTGAGCGGCAAGGTGCTGCCCGCCGGCAGCTACATCATCGCCACCGAGCCGTTAAGCGAAGCCCAGGCGGCCGAGCTGCTGCCGCAGAACATGGCGGTGTGTGATCAGCGAGTGACAGTGGACTACTTCCGCTTGTCCGCCGACCGACGCTTGCTGTTCGGCGGTGCCTGCCATTATTCCGGACGCGACCCACAGGACATTGGCGCCTACATGCGCCCCAAGATGCTCCAGGTGTTCCCGCAGTTGGCCAACGTAAAAATCGACTACCAATGGGGCGGCATGATCGGCATCGGCGCCAACCGCCTGCCGCAGATTGGCCGGCTGGCCGACCAACCCAACGTGTATTTCGCCCAGGCCTATGCGGGTCACGGCCTCAATGCCACCCACCTGGCGGGCAAACTGCTGGGCGAAGCCATCAGCGGCCAGCAAAGCGGGCGTTTTGATCTGTTTGCCAAGGTGCCGCACATCACCTTCCCGGGCGGCAAGCATTTGCGCTCGCCGCTGTTGGCGCTGGGAATGCTCTGGCACCGGTTGAAAGAACTGGTCTGAATCAACCGCGCCAGAAGGGTTTCAAGCCTTCCTGGCGCGCCTGTTCGACACTCAAGCCCACGTCACGCAGTTGCTCCGGGGTCAGTTCCAGCAAGGTCTTGCGCGTGTGCATGCGGTGCCAGAACAACGCCCAGGAGCGGAGTGCCGGGGCCTTGTGACGCGCCGCCATTCGCCGCTCCTGCCCGGCTTCCAGTTCCTGACTGTGTAACGCCAACCGCACATCGCTCAAACCGCTCATTTTCCTGCCCCTCATTTACGTATTGCCATGAGTACGTAGGATGAGCCGGCGCGCAAAACCATGACAGATTCAACCACCCAGTATTAAATCCATACAGATACTGCCTATTGGCGGCTGAATCCTGTATTTTCAGCCTATCTGTACTGGTAATCGGGAAGCATCGCCATGACCCTATACGTCAACCTCGCCGAACTGTTGGGCACGCGAATCGAGCAGGGCTTTTATCGCCCGGGCGATCGATTGCCGTCGGTGCGGGCCTTGAGCGTGGAGCACGGGGTGAGCCTGAGCACCGTACAGCAGGCCTACCGGATGCTGGAAGACAACGGCCTGGCGATGCCCAAACCCAAATCCGGCTACTTCGTACCGGTAGGCCGCGACTTACCGGCACTGCCGGCAGTAGGCCGCCCGGCCCAGCGCCCGGTGGAGATTTCCCAATGGGACCAGGTGCTGGAACTGATCCGCGCGGTGCCACGCAAAGACACCATACAGTTGGGCCGGGGCATGCCGGATGTATTGTCGCCGACCATGAAACCGCTGCTGCGCAGCCTCGCCCGGATCAGTCGGCGCCAGGACATGCCGGGACTGTATTACGACACCATCCACGGCAACCTGGAGCTGCGCGAACAGATCGCGCGCCTGATGCTCGATTCAGGCTGCCAACTGACGCCCCAGGACCTGGTGATCACCACCGGTTGCCACGAAGCGCTGTCCGCCAGTATCCACGCCATCTGCGAGCCGGGCGACATCGTTGCCGTCGACTCGCCAAGCTTCCACGGCGCCATGCAGACCCTCAAAGGCCTGGGCATGAAAGCCCTGGAAATCCCCACCGACCCGCTCACCGGTATCAGCCTGGATGCGCTGGAGCTGGCGCTGGAACAGTGGCCGATCAAAGTCATACAGCTGACCCCCAACTGCAACAACCCGCTGGGCTACATCATGCCGGAGTCGCGTAAACGCGCGCTGCTGACCCTGGCCCAGCGCTTTGACGTGGCAATCATCGAAGACGATGTGTATGGCGAACTGGCCTACAGCTACCCGCGCCCACGCACCATCAAGTCCTTCGACGAAGATGGCCGCGTCGTCCTGTGCAGCTCCTTCTCGAAGACCCTGGCGCCGGGCCTGCGGATCGGCTGGGTAGCACCCGGTCGGTACCTGGAGCGCGTGCTGCACATGAAATACATCAGCACCGGCTCCACCGCAACGCAGCCGCAGATTGCGATTGCCGAATTCCTGAAAGACGGGCATTTCGAACCGCATTTGCGGCGAATGCGTACGCAATACCAGCGTAATCGCGACCTGATGCTCGATTGGGTCAGCCGTTACTTCCCGGCCGGCACCCGCGCCAGCCGTCCACAGGGCAGTTTCATGCTGTGGGTGGAATTACCGGAAGGCTTCGACACCCTGAAGCTCAACCGGTTGTTGCTGGATGAAGGTGTACAGATTGCTGTGGGAAGTATCTTTTCCGCCTCCGGCAAGTACAGGAATTGCCTGCGCATGAACTACGCTGCCAAACCAACGCCGCAGATTGAAGAGGCCGTGCGCAAGGTCGGCGCAACGGCCATCAAGTTGCTGGCCGAAGCCGCGGACTGACCTTTCTCGGGAAATAGCCGTCATATGCCGACAACCGCCCTGATTCGGAACCCACGTCATTGATGACCCAACGGCTATTACCGTTTTTCCTGCTGGGCATGCTGACCCTGGGCGGCTGCGCCACCATCAACGCGCCACGCACGCCCAGCGAGGCGCTGCCGGCCAACGAGTCGTCCTTCGGCCGCTCGATCCTGGCCCAGGCCGCACCGTACAAAGGCCGCTCCGGATTCCGCCTGCTGCCCAACAGCAGCGAAGCCTTCATGGCCCGTGCCGAACTGATCCGCAACGCACAGACCAGCCTCGACTTGCAGTACTACATCGTCCACGACGGCATCAGTACGCGGATGTTGGTGGATGAATTGCTCAAGGCTGCCGACCGTGGCGTGCGCGTGCGCATCCTGCTGGACGACACCACCAGCGACGGCCTGGACCAGATCATCGCCACCCTCGCCGCCCACCCGCAGATCCAGATTCGCCTGTTCAACCCGCTGCACCTGGGCCGCAGCACCGGCGTGACCCGTGCCATGGCGCGGCTGTTCGACCTGTCGCTGCAACATCGGCGCATGCACAACAAACTGTGGCTGGCGGACAACAGCGTCGCCATCGTCGGCGGGCGCAACCTGGGGGATGAGTATTTCGACGCCGAACCCAACCTCAACTTTACCGATATCGACATGCTCAGCGTGGGGCCGGTGGCCGAGCAACTGGGCCACAGTTTCGATCAGTACTGGAACAGCGCCCTGAGCAAACCCATCGGTGACTTCGTCAGCAGCGCCACCAAAGGCGACCTGGCCAGCGCCCGCATACGCCTCGAGGAATCCCTCGCCGAATCGCGCCAGCAAAATCATGCGCTGTACAACCGCCTGCGCACTTACAAGACTCAGCCGCGCATGGACATCTGGCGCCGCGAGCTGATCTGGGCCTGGAACCAGGCGCTGTGGGATGCGCCGAGCAAGGTACTGGCCAAGGCCGATCCGGATCCGCGACTGCTCCTGACCACCCAATTGGCGCCGGAGCTGGAAGGTGTCAGCCATGAGCTGATGATGATTTCGGCTTACTTCGTGCCTGGGCAGCCCGGGCTGGTGTACCTGACCGGGCGCGCGGACGCCGGGGTATCGGTGAGTCTGCTGACCAACTCCCTGGAAGCCACCGACGTGCCGGCCGTGCACGGTGGTTATGCGCCCTATCGCAAGGCATTGCTGGAGCACGGGGTAAAGCTGTACGAATTGCGCCGCCAGCCGGGAGACGGAGGCGGCAGCGGCCCTCATCTGTTCCGCAAGGGCACTTTCCACGGCTCGGATTCCAGCCTGCACAGCAAGGCGATCATCTTTGACCGGGAGAAATCCTTCATCGGCTCATTCAACTTCGACCCGCGCTCGGTGCTGTGGAACACCGAAGTCGGGGTGCTGGTGGACAGCCCCGAGCTGGCGGAGCACGTGCGCAACCTGGCACTGGAGGGCATGGCGCCCCCGTTGAGCTATCAGGCGAAACTGCAGGACGGCCAGGTGGTGTGGGTGACCGAAGACAACGGCCAACTGCACACCCTGACCCGTGAACCCGGCAGTTGGTGGCGCCGGTTCAATGCCTGGTTTGCTACCAGCGTCGGCCTGGAGCGCATGTTGTAGGAGCAAGCTTGCTCGCGAAAAACCCGAGAGCACCGCGTTCTTTCAGGCAGCAAACGTTATCGTTGACGACCATCGCGGGCAAGCTTGCTCCTACACGGGCTGTGTCGCGCCGAATGCACCTTGGCGAAGCAGCAGAATCACCAATCCCAGCGCTCCCGCCGCCATCAACAGCGGCAACGCATGCCCGCTGATCCACTGGCTGCCGGCACCGGCCACCAGTGGGCCGATCAAGCAGCCAATGCCCCACAGCTGCGCGATATGCGCATTGGCGCGCACCAGCGCGTCGTCGCGGTAGCGCTCGCCAATCAGGATCAGTGACAGGGTGAACAACCCACCGGCACTGGCCCCGAACAGCACCCACACCGGCCAGATCATCAGCGTATCGAGCAACAGCGGAATCGCCAGGCTCGTCACCAGCAGCATCAGCGCGCAGCCGAGAAACAGCGTGCGCCGAGGCAGGTAGTCCGCCAGCGCACCAATCGGCAGTTGCAGCAACGCATCACCGACCACCACGGTGCTGACCATTGCCAAGGCAATCTCGGCGGTGAAGCCCTGTTGCAGGCAGTACACCGGCAACAGCGTAAGAATCATCGCCTCGAACGCGGCGAATAACGCCACTGCCCAGGCAATCGCCGGCAAGCCCTGGCAGAAGCGCAGCAAGTCGCCGAAGGTCACGCTGAAGGACTCGGCAGTCGGCGCACCGGAACGGCCCAGCAGCAGGATCGGCGAGAACGTCAGCAGACCAACGCCCACCCAGAAGCCAATGTCGTTATCCGTACCCAGCGCGCCCAGCAGCAACGGGCCTGACAGTTGGCTCAACGCATAGCTGCAGCCATACAGCGCCACCAGACGGCCGCGCCAGCGCTCGATTACCAGTTGGTTGATCCAGCTTTCGCCGAGGATAAACACGATGGTCAGGATCACCCCGATCATCAGCCGCAGCACCAGCCACACCGGGTAGCTGGGCAATACCGCCAGCAAACCGATGGAAATCGCCCCGGCCCACAGGCACAGGCGCATCAGGTTCGCCGTGCCCAGGCGCGAAGCCAGGCCGCTGGAGACCTTGGCACCAAGCAGCACACCGAAGGCCGGCATCGCCGCCATGACGCCGATGGCGAAGCTGCCGTAGCCCCAGCTTTCCAGGCGCAGGGACACCAGCGGCATGCTCACGCCCAAGGCCAGGCCCACGCTCAAGACCGACGCCAACACGGCGAAATAGGTCGCCCAACGCATTTCCACGCTCCTGTGGATCATTATTTTTCAGGGCCGCAAACGAACTGTAGGAGCGAGCTAGCTCGCGAAAAACTTGAGAGCACCGCGTGCATTCAGAATGCCCGCGTCATCGTTCAAGTCCTTCGCGAGCAAGCTCGCTCCTACAGGGAGTCGCCGGGATTACTTACAACTTGATCCAGGTCGCCTTCAGCTCGGTGTACTTGTCGAACGCGTGCAGCGACTTGTCGCGGCCGTTACCCGATTGCTTGAAACCACCGAACGGTGCAGTCATGTCGCCGCCATCGTACTGGTTGACCCAAACGCTACCGGCACGCAGTGCCTTGGCGGTCAGGTGCGCCTTGGAGATGTTCGACGTCCACACCGCAGCGGCCAGGCCGTATTGGGTGTCGTTGGCGATCGCAATGGCTTCTTCCACGCTGTCGAAGGCAATCACCGACAGCACGGGGCCGAAGATTTCTTCCTGGGCGATCTTCATGGCGTTGGTCACGCCGTCGAAGATCGTTGGCTCGACATAGGTGCCACCGCTTTCCTGCAGCGTGCGCTTGCCGCCGGCCACCAGCTTGGCGCCATCGGCATGCCCGGCTTCGATGTACGACAGCACAGTGTTCATCTGCTGGGTATCCACCAGCGCGCCGACCGTGGTGGCCGGGTCCAGCGGGTTGCCCGGCTTCCAGGCCTTGAGGGCCTCGATCACCAGCGGCAGGAATTTATCCTTGATCGAACGCTCCACCAGCAGGCGCGAACCGGCGGTGCACACTTCGCCCTGGTTGAAGGCGATGGCGCCGGCGGCGGATTCGGCAGCGGCTTGCAGATCCGGAGCATCGGCGAACACAATGTTCGGGCTCTTGCCGCCAGCTTCCAGCCAGACGCGCTTCATGTTCGACTCACCGGAACGAATCAGCAGTTGCTTGGCGATCTTGGTCGAACCGGTGAACACCAGGGTGTCGACGTCCATGTGCAGCGCCAGGGCGTTACCCACGGTGTGTCCATAGCCCGGCAGCACGTTGAACACGCCTTTCGGGATACCGGCTTCAACCGCCAGCTCGGCGATGCGGATGGCGGTCAGCGGCGACTTTTCAGACGGCTTGAGGATCACCGAGTTACCGGTGGACAGCGCCGGCCCGAGTTTCCAGCAGGCCATCATCAGCGGGAAGTTCCACGGCACGATAGCCGCGACAACGCCCACTGGCTCGCGGGTCACCAGGCCCAGTTGGTCGTGGGGCGTGGCAGCGACTTCATCGTAGATCTTGTCGATGGCCTCACCGCTCCAGCTCAGGGCTTGCGCCGCTCCCGGGACGTCGATGTTCAGGGAGTCACTGATCGGTTTGCCCATGTCCAGGGTTTCAAGCAGTGCCAACTCCTCGGCGTTGGCCTTGAGCAAGCCGGCGAAACGGATCATGGTGGCTTTGCGCTTGGCCGGAGCCAGGCGTGACCAGGCACCGGAATTGAAGGTGGCGCGGGCGTTTTCAACAGCGCGCTGGGCGTCGGCGACGTCACAGCTGGCAACGGTGGCCAGCAGACGGCCATCGACCGGGCTGAGGCATTCGAACGTGTCGCCGGAAACCGCGGCGGTGTATTCGCCATTGATGTAGGCGCGGCCTTCGATCTTCAGATCCTTGGCGCGTTGTTCCCAGTCGGCACGGGTCAGGGTGGTCATGCGAGTGTCCTCCTCTTATTGAATACAAGGGCCGGGCGATGTACCCAGGCACCTTCGAAGAATGCTTGCCCGGCCAGCCAGCTGTTCGGCTCAAGGCAGCTGCCACCCTAAACCAGCGGCGATGGATGTTTCAATATATTTGACATAACTGCAGCAAACGCCCTTGCGATGTTCATTTTAATAAACATAGACTTTGAGCTCTCCAACCGCAGGCCAGACGGGACACGCCCATGAACATCCAGAATATCGTCGACTTCAGCCAGGCCAGGACCGAGCCTGACCGCTACCGTCCGGCCGCGGAGAAAATCCTCAAGGGTGACCCTGAGCAAACCGTCTACAACCATTACAACAGTCCATGCGGCCAGATGAGCGCCGGGGTCTGGGAAGGTGAAGTCGGGCAGTGGAAGGTCAACTACACCGAGCATGAATACTGCGAGATCGTGCAGGGCGTCTCTGTATTGCGCGACGCCGATGGCAACGCCAAGACCTTGCGCGCCGGTGACCGCTTCGTCATTCCGGCGGGTTTCAGCGGCACCTGGGAAGTGCTGGAACCGTGCCGCAAAATCTACGTGGTGTTCGAAGAAAAGGCCTGATCAATTCTTCAGGCACAAAAAAAAGCCCGCATCGTGAGATACGGGCTTTTTTTCACAAGAAAGAAAACCAATTACTTGATTTTGCCTTCTTTGTAGATCACATGCTTGCGAACGCGCGGGTCGAACATTTTCTTTTCGAGCTTGTCCGGGGTAGTACGCTTGTTCTTGTCGGTAGTGTAGAAGTGACCAGTACCGGCGCTAGAGATCATTCGAATCAATTCACGCATGATTTAGCTCCTTAGATTTTGCCGTCGCGGCGCAGTTCGGCCAGCACGACAGTGATGCCACGCTTGTCGATAACACGCATGCCTTTGGCAGATACGCGCAGACGGACAAAACGTTTCTCTTCTTCAACCCAAAAGCGATGATGCTGCAGGTTTGGCAGGAAACGACGACGGGTTTTGTTGTTTGCGTGGGAAATGTTATTCCCAGTCACCGGACCCTTACCGGTAACTTGACAGACTCTCGACATGCCTCAGCCCTCTAAAACCACATGCCCAACCCGGCATGGGTTGGCCGCTTAATCTCTCAGTCATTTGGCGCCAGGCGCCGCGTTTCTTTAGGGTCTTACCGGCTACACCTACTAGCGAAGGAACCGGGCCCCTAGAAAAGAGCGCTGCTTTATACCAGAAAGACCCCAGTGCAACAACAGGCCGTGTGTTTTTACACGCGTAAATCCAGGCTATGGACGCCTGAACCGTTGCCAGGGTGGGCCGCTATAGAAGCTAACCGCTCGTCGCACAGAATGATTTACAGCGCCCGCGCGCACTGCAAAGTGCCCGGCAAAACGACCTGAGGCGCCATCAAAACAGTATTTGAGGCAAAAGCACAGGCAAAAATGGGCTAGTCATTTGTCAATCAGCCCACTACGGTAGGACTTTTCCAGACTGCACTCGCAGATGGGCCTTCGATCTGCAAAGGAAACCGAATATGCGCCTCGCTGCCCTACCGCTATTGCTAGCCCCTCTTTTTATTGCTGCACACGCCCAGGCGGCCACCACCTTGAGCGTCTGTACCGAAGCCAGCCCCGAAGGCTTCGACGTGGTGCAATACAACTCGCTGACCACCACCAATGCCTCGGCAGACGTATTGATGAACCGCCTGGTGGACTTCGACGCCACCAGCGGCAAGCTGGTCCCGAGCCTGGCAGACAGCTGGGATGTATCGCCGGACGGCCTGACCTACACCTTCAAGCTGCACCCGGACGTTAAATTCCATCGCACCGAATACTTCACTCCAAGCCGCACCCTGACCGCCGAAGACGTGCGCTTCAGCTTCGAGCGCATGCTCGACCCGGCCAACCCGTGGCACAAGATTGCCCAGAGCGGCTTCCCCCACGCCCAATCGCTGCAGCTGCCAACGCTGATCAAGAAGATCGACGCCCTCGATCCGCTGACCGTGCGCTTTACCCTGGACCACGCCGATTCGACCTTCCTCGCCGCATTGAGCATGGGCTTCGCCTCAATCTACCCGGCGGAATACGCCGACAAACTGCTCAAGGCCGGCACACCCGAAAAACTCAACAGCCAGCCTATCGGTACCGGGCCGTTCATTTTCGGGCGCTTCCAGAAGGATGCAACGATTCGCTACAAGGCCAACCCGGACTACTTCGCCGGCAAGCCTGCGGTGGATAACCTGATCTTTGCGATCACCCCGGACGCCAACGTGCGCCTGCAAAGGTTGCGTCGCGATGAGTGCCAGATCGCCCTGTCGCCCAAGCCCCTGGATATCGATGCTGCACAGAAAGACGCCGACTTGAAGATCGAGAAAACAGCGGCCTTCATGACCGCGTTTGTCGCCATCAACAGCCAGCATCCGCCGCTGGACAAGCCGGAAGTTCGCCAGGCAATCAACCTGGCCTTCGACAAGGCCAGCTACCTCAAGGCGGTATTCGAAGGCACCGCCGAAGCCGCCAATGGCCCATACCCGCCCAATACCTGGAGCTACGCCAAGGACTTGCCGGGCTACCCGCAGGACATTGCCAAGGCCAAACAGCTACTGGATCGTGCCGGGCTCAAGGATGGCTTCAAGACCACCATCTGGACCCGACCGTCGGGCAGCCTGCTGAACCCCAACCCAAGCCTCGGCGCACAACTGCTGCAAGCGGACCTGGCCAAGGTCGGCATCCAGGCTGAAATCCGCGTGATCGAATGGGGCGAACTGATCCGTCGCGCCAAGGCCGGCGAGCACGACCTGCTGTTCATGGGCTGGGCCGGCGATAACGGTGACCCGGATAACTTCCTGACGCCGCAGTTCTCCTGCGCGGCCGTAAAGTCCGGGACCAACTTCGCCCGCTATTGCGACCCTGCGCTGGACAAGCTGATCAGCGCCGGCAAGACCACCAGCGAACAAGGCGTGCGCAGCAAGCTGTACCAGCAGGCCCAGGCGCAGATCCAGCAACAGGCGTTGTGGCTGCCACTGGCGCACCCGACGGCGTTTGCGCTGACGCGCAAAAATGTCGAGGGATACCAGGTGAGCCCGTTCGGGCGCCAGGATTACTCCAAGGTCAGCGTCAAGCCATAAGCATGTCCCCTGTAGGAGCGAGCTTGCTCGCGAAGGTCGTCAACGATAACGCGGGAAACCTGACACCCAACGGTGCCCTCAGGTTTTTCGCGAGCAAGCTCGCTCCTACAGAGCCTACATCCACCCAAATTCCGCCATCGACAGCGGATCACCCTCCCCCACAATGATGTGGTCCAGCACACGCACGTCCACCATCTCCAACGCCTTTTGCAGCACTCTGGTCAGTTTTCGATCAGCGATGCTGGGCTCGGCGCTGCCGGAAGGATGGTTGTGGCACAGGATCAGCGCCGCGGCGTTGTAGTCCAGGGCGCGCTTGACCACTTGCCGGGGATAAACCGTGGCGTTGTCGATGGTGCCTTGAAACAGCTTCTCGAAGCCCAGCACCCGATGCTTGGAGTCGAGAAACAGGCAGCCGAATATCTCGTGAGGCTCATGGCGCAGCAGCGCCTTGAGGTAGTCGCGCACGGCCTCCGGACTTTCCAGCACCGAATCGCTGCGCAAGCGCTCGGCCAAATGACGACGGGCCATTTCCAGTACGGCTTGAAGCTGGGCGAACTTCGCCGGCCCCAGGCCCAGGTGCTGGCTGAACACCGTCTGCCGGGCCTCCATCAGCGCGCGCAGGCTGCCAAATTGCGCCAGCAGATGCCGCGCCAGGTCCACGGCACTTTTACCGGACACCCCGGTGCGCAGGAAAATCGCCAGCAATTCAGCGTCGGAAAGGTTCTCCGCGCCCAGTTCCAACAGCTTCTCCCGCGGACGCTCTGCCGCAGGCCAATCGCGAATACTCATGGCACCTCCGTGTGCATGTGCGCCGCTGTTGCATGGCGGACGCTGTGGTATCTTAGGCCATCTTTTTGCGTGCGATTTCACCTGGGGAGGGGGCATCGCAACGCCATCACTGAACTGGAAAGGCAAGCCAATGCAGCGTCTGTATCGGAAACGCATCGTTCTCGGCGTCGGCGGCGGCATTGCCGCCTACAAGAGCGCAGAGCTGGTTCGCAGGCTCCTCGACCAAGGCGCCGAAGTGCGCGTGGTGATGACCCGTGGCGGCAGTGAATTCATTACCCCACTGACCATGCAGGCCCTGTCCGGCCACCCGGTTCACCTCGACCTGCTGGACCCCGCGGCCGAAGCCGCCATGGGCCACATCGAGCTGGCCAAGTGGGCCGACCTGGTGCTGATCGCCCCGGCCACCGCCGACCTGATCGCCCGCCTCGCCCAAGGCATTGCCGACGACCTGCTGACTACCCTGGTGCTGGCCACCGACGCCACCGTCGCGATCGCCCCGGCCATGAACCAGGCCATGTGGCGCGACCCCGCCACCCAGGCCAACACCCAACTCTTGCAAAGCCGCGGCCTCAAGGTCTTCGGGCCGGCCTCCGGCAGCCAGGCCTGCGGCGACGTGGGCATGGGCCGCATGCTCGAAGCCACCGACCTCGCCCAATGCGCCGCCGACTGCTTCCAGCACCTGGCCCTGACCGGCAAGCACGTGCTGATTACCGCCGGCCCGACCCAGGAAAACATCGACCCGGTGCGCTACATCACCAACCATAGCTCAGGAAAAATGGGCTTTGCCCTGGCTGAAGCGGCGGTCGAGGCAGGCGCCCGTGTGACGTTGATCACCGGCCCGGTGCATTTGCCGACCCCGGATCGTGTCACCCGAATCGACGTAGTCAGCGCCCGCGACATGCTGGCGGCCTGTGAAGCGGCGATTCCCTGCGACCTGTTTATCGCCTCGGCAGCGGTCGCGGACTACCGCCCCGAAGTAGTTGCACCGCAGAAACTCAAGAAAGACCCTACAAGCGGCGACGGCCTGCTCCTGCAAATGGTCCGTAACCCGGACATTCTGGCGACCATAGCCACCCGCGAGGACCGCCCGTTCAGCGTCGGCTTCGCTGCCGAAACCGAGCATTTGCTGGACTACGCCGCACGCAAATTGAAAGACAAGAACCTCGACCTGATTGTCGCCAACGATGTCGCCAACCCGAGCATCGGCTTCAACAGCGAGGAAAATGCCATCAGCGTGATCGACCGCGAGTTGCACGCTACCGTTTTCGCCCAGACCAGCAAGGGCAAGATTGCCCGCCAACTGATCTCCTTTATCGCCCTACGGCTGAACCAGGTTTAATTTCCATGCACGCTTTGCAAGCCAAGATCCTCGACCCACGCATCGGCAACGAATTCCCGCTGCCGGCCTACGCCACTCCAGGCTCCGCCGGCCTCGACCTGCGCGCCATGCTCAAGCAGGACACCGTGCTTGAGCCGGGCCAGACCATTCTGATTCCGACCGGCCTGTCGATCTACGTGGGCGACCCTGGCCTGGCGGCGCTGATCCTGCCGCGCTCCGGCCTGGGTCACAAACACGGGATCGTCCTCGGCAACCTGGTAGGCCTGATCGATTCGGACTACCAGGGCGAGTTGATGGTGTCCTGCTGGAACCGTGGCCAGACCGCGTTCAACATCGCCGTCGGCGAGCGCATTGCCCAACTTGTGCTTGTGCCGGTGGTGCAGGCGCACTTCGAACTGGTCGAGGAGTTCGACGAAACCCAGCGCGGTGCAGGCGGCTTCGGACATTCCGGCAGCCACTGACTAAGCTGAACTGACTCAGCCGGACAAGCCGGGTGCCTCACCCGGCCTGACGCCAACGCATGGCCTTTCAGGATGAAGAATGCGCGGAACTTATCAGCAAGATTTCCCCAGTGAAATCAGGGCATTAGGCGGGCGAAAGGGCGGTGCTTCGGCGCCGATGGCACTTTTGCACCACGAACTCTATGCCAAAAACGCCGTCTTACCCTTCAGTTTGAGCCTGCCGGTCAGCACCCCTGAGGCCAGCCCCGCCCCTTATCGATGGAGTTCCCCCCCCGCAATGAGCAACGCAGCCCGAGTCGCCCCGACATTTCCCGACAGCATTTTCCGCGCCTATGACATCCGTGGCGTGGTCCCCAAGACCCTGACCGCCGAAACCGCCTACTGGATCGGCCGTGCCATTGGCTCCCAGAGCCTGGCCCAGGGCGAGCCCAATGTTTCCGTTGGCCGTGATGGCCGCCTCTCCGGCCCCGAGCTGGTGGAGCAACTGATCCAGGGCCTGGCCGACAGCGGCTGCCATGTCAGCGACGTCGGCCTGGTGCCAACGCCTGCGCTGTACTACGCGGCCAACGTACTGGCCGGCAAGTCGGGCGTGATGCTCACCGGCAGCCACAACCCGTCGGACTACAACGGCTTCAAGATCGTCATCGCCGGCGATACCCTGGCCAACGAACAGATCCAGGCCCTGCACACCCGCCTGAAGACCAACGACCTGACCAGCGGCACCGGCAGCATTACCAAGGTTGAGATTCTCGATCGCTACTCGGACGAAATCACCCGCGACGTCAAACTCGCCCGCCGCCTGAAAGTGGTGGTGGACTGCGGCAACGGCGCGGCTGGCGTGATCGCCCCGCAACTGATCGAAGCCCTGAATTGCGAAGTGATCCCGCTGTTCTGCGAGGTCGACGGCAACTTCCCTAACCACCACCCGGACCCGGGCAAGCCTGAGAACCTGGTGGACCTGATCGCCAAGGTCAAGGAAACCGGCGCCGACCTCGGCCTGGCTTTCGACGGCGACGGCGACCGCGTCGGCGTAGTGACCAACACCGGCAATATCGTGTTCCCGGACCGCCTGCTGATGCTGTTTGCCCGCGACGTCGTGGCGCGCAACCCGGGCGCCGAGATCATCTTCGACGTCAAATGCACCCGCCGCCTGACGCCGCTGATCAAGGAATACGGTGGTCGTCCGCTAATGTGGAAGACCGGTCACTCGTTGATCAAAAAGAAAATGAAGGAAACCGGTGCGCTGTTGGCCGGTGAAATGAGCGGCCACGTGTTCTTCAAGGAGCGCTGGTTCGGTTTTGACGACGGCATTTACAGCGCCGCCCGTCTGCTGGAGATCCTCAGCAAGGAAAAATCCACCGCGGAAGACCTGTTTGAGACCTTCCCGAATGATATTTCTACGCCAGAGATCAATATCCATGTGACCGAAGAGAGCAAATTCAGCATCATTGACGCACTGCACGATGCGCAATGGGGCGAAGGCGCCAACCTGACCACCATTGACGGCGTGCGGGTCGATTACGCCAAAGGCTGGGGCCTGGTTCGCGCATCCAACACCACACCGGTGCTGGTGCTGCGTTTCGAGGCGGATTCCGAGGCTGAGTTGCAACGCATCAAGGACGTGTTCCACGCCCAGTTGAAACGTGTTGCCCCTGATCTCCAATTACCGTTCTGATTTTTTGTACCGGAGCCCTGAATGACCCTCGAACGCGAAGCCGCCGCCAATACCGCCAAGGTCCTTTCCGAAGCGTTGCCTTACATTCGACGCTACGTCGGCAAGACGCTGGTGATCAAGTACGGCGGCAATGCCATGGAAAGCGACGAGCTGAAAACCGGCTTTGCCCGCGACATCGTGTTGATGAAAGCCGTCGGGATCAACCCGGTGGTGGTACACGGTGGCGGCCCGCAAATCGGTGACTTGCTCAAACGCCTGTCTATCGAGAGTCACTTCATCGACGGCATGCGTGTGACCGACGCCCAGACCATGGACGTGGTGGAGATGGTCCTGGGTGGCCAGGTGAACAAAGACATCGTCAACCTGATCAACCGCCATGGCGGCAGCGCCATCGGCCTGACCGGCAAGGACGCCGAGCTGATCCGGGCGAAGAAGCTTACCGTGACCCGCAAGACCCCGGAGATGACTCAGCCGGAAATCATCGACATCGGCCAGGTGGGCGAAGTGATCGGCATCAACACCGATCTGCTGAACCTGCTGGTGAAGGGCGATTTCATTCCGGTGATCGCGCCAATCGGCGTCGGTGCCAACGGTGAGTCCTACAACATCAATGCCGACCTGGTGGCCGGCAAGGTGGCCGAGGCGCTGAAGGCCGAGAAGCTGATGCTGCTCACCAACATCGCCGGCTTGATGGACAAGGAAGGCAAGGTATTGACCGGCCTGACGACCCAGCAAGTGGACGACCTGATCGCCGATGGCACCATCTACGGCGGCATGCTGCCGAAGATCCGCTGCGCACTGGAAGCGGTGCAAGGTGGTGTCGGCAGCTCGTTGATCCTGGATGGCCGGGTTCCGAATGCGATCCTGCTGGAAATCTTCACCGACACCGGTGTGGGTACGCTGATCAGCAATCGCAAGCGCCCCTAAGCGCTGGCAAACAAAAAGGCCCCGTTCAATTCGATTGAACGGGGCCTTTTTATTGGTCGGCGATTATTGAACGCCGAACTGCTCGCGGTAGGCCTTGACCGCTGGCAAGTGCTGCTTGAGCTGCGGGTCATCTTCCAGGAACTGCAACACCTGGTTCAGCGACACGATGCTCACCACAGGAATCGCGAAATCACGTTCCACTTCCTGGATCGCCGACAATTCACCGTTGCCGCGCTCCTGGCGGTTCAGCGCGATCAGCACACCGGCTGCCTTGGCGCCGTCCTGGGAAGCGATGATCTGCATCACTTCGCGAATCGCCGTACCGGCAGTGATCACGTCGTCGATGATCAGCACGTCGCCCTTGAGCGGCGCGCCCACCAGGCTACCGCCTTCGCCATGGGCCTTGGCTTCCTTGCGGTTGAAGCACCAAGGCAAATCCAGCCCGTGATGTTCAGCCAACGCCACGGCGGTCGCGGCGGCCAGGGGAATGCCCTTGTAGGCCGGGCCGAACAGCACGTCGAAGGAAATACCGCTTTCAACGATGGCGGCCGCATAGAAACGACCCAACTGCGCCAGGGCAGAACCCGAGTTGAAAAGGCCGGCATTGAAGAAGTAAGGGCTGGTGCGCCCGGACTTCAGGGTGAACTCACCGAAGCGCAATACGCCGCGATCGATGGCAAAACGAATGAAATCGCGTTGATACGCCTGCATGAAAAAAGCCTCAGATACCACGGATTTAGCTAATTAGGTAGACGGCGTGTATCATACACGCACGCGATTTTTGGGGCCATTTATGCGGATCATCAGTGTGAACGTCAATGGTATTCAGGCTGCAGTCGAGCGTGGTTTGCTCAGTTGGCTGCAAGCCCAGAATGCCGACGTCATCTGCCTGCAGGACACCCGCGCCTCCGCCTTTGAACTGGACGACCCAGCCTTCCAACTGGATGGCTACTTCCTTTATGCCTGTGATGCCGAAGTTCCCGCCCAAGGCGGCGTGGCTTTGTATTCGCGGTTGCAACCCAAGGCGGTCATCAGCGGCCTCGGCTTCGAGACAGCCGACCGCTACGGGCGCTACCTGCAAGCCGATTTCGATAAGGTCAGCATCGCGACCTTGCTGCTTCCATCAGGGCAGAATGGCGATGAAGACTTGAACCAGAAGTTCAAGCTAATGGACGACTTCGCCCGTTATCTGGATAAACAGCGGCGCAAACGTCGCGAGTACATTTACTGTGGCTCGCTGTACGTCGCGCAACAGAAGCTGGATATCAAGAACTGGCGCGACAGCCAGCAATCACCGGGCTTCCTGGCGCCGGAACGGGCCTGGATGGACGAGATTGTCGGCAATATGGGCTATGTCGATGCCCTGCGTGAAGTCAGCCGCGAAGGCGACCAGTACAGCTGGTGGCCGGATAACGAACAGGCCGAGATGCTCAACCTCGGCTGGCGTTTTGACTACCAGCTGCTGACGCCAGGCCTGCGACGCTTTGTGCGCAGCGCACGCCTGCCACGCCAGCCGCGCTTCTCGCAGCACGCGCCGCTGATCGTGGACTACGACTGGACCTTGACCATCTAAGGTCTTTCTCCAGGCACAAAAAAACCGACATCGCTGTCGGTTTTTTTGTGGGCGGTGGTTATTTGATCAACCGCAACGTCCACGGATAACGATAAGCCACACCCTTGTTGGCCTTGATGCCCCCAATGATCGTCATCACCACCGCGCCGATCACCAGGACGGTCATCAACACGAAGCCGATCACGATAAAACCCAGCAGGAAGCAGACCGCCCAGGCTATGCCCACGGTGATCTGGAAATTCAGCGCTTCCTTGCCCTGATCATCAATGAACGGGTCCGTGTCCTTCTTCACCTGCCAGAGAATCAAAGGCCCCAGCAGGCTGCCGAACGGGAACATCAAGCCGAAAAACGCCGCGAAGTGACAGAGCATCGCCCACTGGCGAACTTCCTTGGACGGTGTCGGCAGCGGAAGTTGACTGTCACTCATGGCGTAGCTCCTTGGGGATGAATCAGTCGGCCAATGCGGCGTTCTGCAGTTCGAAGATCTCGGTCATGCCTTTCTGGGCCAATGCCAGCATGGCATTCAGGTCCGCCGGCTGGAATGGCGCGCCTTCGGCGGTACCCTGCACTTCGATGAAACCACCAGTGCTGGTCATCACCACGTTCAGGTCGGTCTCGGCAGCCGAATCTTCAAGATAGTCCAGATCCAGCACGGGCTCACTTTGATACATGCCTACCGATACAGCCGCGATCATCTGCTTGAGCGGATCGCCGCCTTTCAGGCCGCCACGCTTCTTGATGACTTTCAGCGCATCGACCAGGGCAACCATGGCGCCGGTGATGGATGCAGTGCGGGTGCCGCCGTCGGCCTGGATCACGTCGCAGTCGACGTACAGGGTCACGTCGCCCAGCTTGGACATGTCCAGCGCAGCGCGCAGGGAACGACCGATCAGGCGCTGGATTTCCAGGGTGCGGCCGCCTTGCTTGCCACGGCTGGCTTCACGCTGGTTACGCTCGCCGGTGGCGCGCGGCAGCATGCCGTATTCGGCGGTCAACCAACCCTGGCCCTGGCCCTTGAGGAAACGCGGCACGCCGTTTTCGACGCTGACGGTGCAGATAACCTTGGTATCGCCAAACTCGACCAGTACAGATCCCTCGGCGTGTTTGGTGTAGTTGCGGGTGATGCGGATCGAGCGGAGCTGATCGGCAGCGCGACCACTTGGACGTTTCATAGGGGATACCTGTACGGAGGACGAAAAACTGCCGAGCATTATAGAGCCGCCAGCCCTGATCGGCACTTCTAAAAAATCCTGTTACAAACCCGGGGCCCGAAGCCACTGTTTGGGGCCACCCGTCCCGTTGAGCTACAATCCTGCGCCTTCGCAGCCTGTCGGCTCCAATCTACCCATCAGCCCGCCTGTTTGCGGGACTGCATCGCGAGGTACCTCCATGGTGCACAGCATGACCGCCTTCGCCCGCGTCGAAAAAGCCGGCGTCCAAGGCACCCTGAGCTGGGAATTGCGCTCGGTCAACAGCCGCTACCTGGAGCCGCACCTGCGCCTGCCGGAATCGTTTCGCGACCTCGAAGGCGCGGTCCGTGAAGCACTGCGCCAGGGCATTTCCCGCGGCAAGCTGGAATGCACCCTGCGCTTCACCGAGGAAACCACCGGCAAGCCATTGCAGGTGGATCGCGAGCGCGCCGCCCAATTGGTCGCCGCCGCCGAAACCATCGCCAGCCTTATCAAACAGCCTGCCGCCATCAATCCGCTGGAAGTCCTGGCCTGGCCCGGCGTGCTGGTGGCCGACGCCACTGACCCACAGGCGCTGAACGCCGAGGCCCTGGCCCTGTTCAATCAAGGCTTGAAAGAACTCAAGGCCGGCCGCGAGCGCGAAGGCGCCGAACTGGCCCGCCTGATCAGCGACCGCCTGACCTCCATCGAAGAAGACGTGGTCACCCTGCGCGAACTGGTGCCGCAGATGCTTGCTACCCAGCGCCAGAAGGTCCTGGATCGCTTCGCCGACATGCAGGCCGAGCTGGACCCGGTGCGCCTGGAGCAAGAGATGGTGCTGCTGGCACAAAAGAGCGACGTCGCCGAAGAGCTCGACCGCCTGAGCACCCACATCCTGGAAGTGCGCCGCGTGCTCAAGTCTGCCGGTGCCGCCGGTCGGCGCCTGGACTTCCTGATGCAGGAACTCAACCGCGAAGCCAATACACTGGGCTCCAAAGCCTTTGATCCGCGCAGCACCCAGGCTGCGGTCAACCTCAAAGTGTTGATCGAGCAAATGCGCGAACAAGTACAGAATATCGAGTAAGGCACCCTGACATGACCCACAGCACCGGCACCCTTTACATCATTTCTGCCCCATCGGGCGCGGGCAAAAGCAGCCTGGTCAAAGCCCTGACCGACGCTGACGAGCAGATCCGCATCTCGGTGTCCCACACCACCCGCGCCATGCGCCCGGGTGAAGTGAACGGCGTGCACTACCACTTCGTCGAGCGCACCGAGTTCGTCAAGATGATCGAGCACGGTGATTTCCTCGAGCGCGCCGAAGTCTTCGGCAACCTCTACGGCACCTCCCAAAGCCACCTGCAGCAGACCCTGGACGAAGGCCACGACCTGATCCTGGAAATCGACTGGCAGGGCGCCGAGCAAGTGCGCCAACTGATGCCCAAAGCCCGCTCGATCTTCATCCTGCCGCCGTCTTTGGAAGCGTTGCACCAGCGCCTGACCAATCGCGGCCAGGACAGCGACGAGATCATCGAAGGCCGCATGCGCGAAGCCGTCAGTGAAATGAGCCACTACGTCGACTACGACTACCTGATCATCAACGACGATTTCGCTCACGCACTGGACGATCTGAAGGCGATTTTCCGCGCCAATCAGCTCCAGCAAAAGCGTCAGCAGCAGCGTTTCGGCAAATTGTTGGCCGAACTGCTCGGCTGATTGGCTCTTCCCAAAACCGCTGCAAGGGCTTTACATTGGCACTTGTAGCGCGTTTGCGATGGCCTGCGAAAAATCAGCGCTTCCCTAAACGCTGGTGATTTTTTAAACTGTTCAGTCCGCTCGCCCAACCGGGCAGCGCGCATATTGCATTCGCTCCGAGGAATACCATGGCCCGCGTAACCGTTGAAGACTGCCTAGAACACGTGGATAACCGCTTTGAGCTGGTCATGCTCTCTACCAAGCGTGCCCGTCAACTGGCTACTGGCGGCAAAGAGCCTCTGGTCCAGTGGGAAAACGACAAGCCTACCGTTGTAGCCCTGCGTGAAATCGCTGAAGGCCTGATGAGCTACGAGTTCATCGCCAACGCCGAAATCGTTGAAGACGAACCGCTGTTTGCAGCGTTCGAGGACGAGTCCAACGAGGCCGTCTAAGCCTATGCCTGGTCGACGTAGCACGGCGCGGGGTCACAGCCAACGGCAGGAGTTAATACTTTGCCGAGCATAGACGCCCTCGCCGATCGCTTATCGACCTACCTCGGCCCAGACCAGGTCAACCTGGTCCGCCGAGCGTATTTCTACGCCGAACAAGCCCACGACGGCCAACGCCGCCGCAGTGGCGAGGCGTATGTCACGCATCCTCTTGCCGTGGCAAACATTCTTGCCGACATGCACATGGACCATCAGAGTTTGATGGCCGCGATGCTGCATGACGTGATCGAAGACACCGGCATTGCCAAGGAAGCGCTCAGCGCGCAATTTGGCGAAACCGTGGCCGAACTGGTCGACGGGGTCAGCAAACTGACCCAGATGAACTTCGAAACCAAGGCCGAAGCCCAAGCGGAAAACTTCCAGAAGATGGCCATGGCCATGGCCCGGGACATCCGCGTGATCCTGGTAAAGCTGGCCGACCGGCTGCATAACATGCGCACGCTGGAAGTGCTCTCCGGCGAAAAACGCCGGCGC
This sequence comes from Pseudomonas sp. AN3A02, assembly GCF_011765255.1. Taxonomy (NCBI): domain Bacteria; kingdom Pseudomonadati; phylum Pseudomonadota; class Gammaproteobacteria; order Pseudomonadales; family Pseudomonadaceae; genus Pseudomonas; species Pseudomonas sp. AN3A02. Next base: position 98,608 of record NZ_JAARNI010000003.1, on the reverse strand, counting down.
ATCGCCAAGGAAACCCTGGAAATCTACGCGCCCATCGCCAACCGGCTGGGCATGCACGCCATTCGTATCGAGTTCGAAGACCTAGGCTTTAAAGCCATGCACCCGATGCGTTCTGCGCGCATCTACCAGGCAGTGAAACGCGCCCGGGGCAACCGCAAGGAAATCGTCAACAAGATCGAAGAGTCCCTGAGCCACTGCCTGGCGATCGATGAGATCGAGGGCGAAGTCAGCGGCCGGCAGAAACACATCTACGGCATCTACAAGAAGATGCGCGGCAAGCGTCGGGCCTTCAACGAGATCATGGACGTGTACGCGTTCCGGATCATCGTCGACAAGGTCGATACCTGTTACCGCGTGCTGGGCGCTGTGCATAATTTGTACAAACCCCTGCCGGGGCGCTTCAAGGACTACATCGCAATTCCCAAGGCCAACGGCTATCAGTCGCTGCATACCACGCTGTTTGGCATGCACGGGGTGCCAATCGAGATCCAGATTCGCACCCGCGAAATGGAAGAGATGGCCAACAACGGCATCGCCGCCCATTGGCTGTACAAATCCACCGGCGACGAGCAGCCGAAAGGTACGCATGCCCGCGCCCGCCAGTGGGTCAAGGGCGTGCTGGAAATGCAGCAACGTGCCGGCAACTCCCTGGAATTTATCGAAAGCGTGAAGATCGACCTGTTCCCGGACGAGGTCTACGTGTTCACGCCCAAAGGCCGGATCATGGAGCTGCCCAAAGGCTCCACCGCGGTCGACTTTGCCTACGCGGTGCACACCGACGTGGGTAACAGCTGCATAGCCTGTCGGATCAATCGTCGACTGGCCCCGCTGTCGGAACCGCTGCAAAGCGGCTCCACGGTGGAGATCGTCAGCGCACCGGGCGCACGCCCGAACCCGGCGTGGCTGAACTTTGTGGTCACCGGCAAGGCCCGCACCCATATCCGTCACGCCCTGAAACTGCAGCGCCGCTCCGAGTCCATCAGCCTGGGCGAACGCCTGCTGAACAAGGTGCTCAACGGCTTCGACAGCTCCCTGGACAAGATCCCGACCGAGCGCGTGCAGGCGATGCTCCACGAGTACCGCCAGGAACTGATCGAAGACTTGCTGGAAGACATCGGCTTGGGCAACCGCATGGCCTATGTGGTCGCCCGTCGCCTGCTGGGCGAAGGCGAACAGCTGCCAAGCCCCGAAGGCCCGCTGGCGATTCGCGGCACCGAAGGCCTGGTGCTCAGCTACGCCAAGTGCTGCACGCCGATCCCGGGTGACCCGATTGTCGGCCATTTGTCCGCCGGCAAAGGCATGGTGGTGCACCTGGACAACTGCCGCAATATCAGTGAAATCCGCCATAACCCCGAGAAATGCATCCAGCTTTCGTGGGCCAAGGATGTCACCGGCGAATTCAACGTCGAGCTGCGGGTCGAGCTGGAACACCAGCGCGGCCTGATCGCCCTGCTGGCCAGCAGCGTCAATGCGGCCGACGGCAATATCGAGAAAATCAGCATGGACGAACGCGATGGTCGCATCAGCGTGGTCCAACTGGTGGTCAGCGTGCACGACCGCGTGCACCTGGCCCGCGTGATCAAGAAACTGCGCGCCCTGACCGGGGTCATCCGCATCACCCGCATGCGCGCCTAGCCCATTCATTACAAGGAGTCATTCATGACCAAGACTGTTATCACCAGCGACAAGGCACCAGCAGCAATCGGTACTTACTCCCAGGCGATCAAGGCGGGCAATACCGTCTACATGTCCGGCCAGATTCCACTGGACCCAAAAACCATGGAGCTGGTTGAAGGCTTTGAAGCCCAGACCATCCAGGTCTTCGAAAACCTGAAGTCGGTTGCCGAAGCTGCAGGCGGTTCGTTCAAGGACATCGTCAAACTGAACATCTTCCTCACCGACCTGAGCCACTTCGCCAAGGTCAACGAGATCATGGGCAAGTACTTCGAACAGCCGTACCCAGCACGCGCCGCCATCGGCGTTGCCGCCCTGCCAAAGGGCGCGCAGGTTGAGATGGACGCCATTCTGGTCATCGAATAAAACATCCGGCGCAGCGCTTCCACGGGAAGGCTGCGCCGAATTGGTTTTTGGAAGGATTTCGTAATGCGCAAAGCGCTCGTTGCCTCTTCGTTGCTCGCCCTGTTGCTCGGCGGCTGCGCCAGCAATCCCGCCGACCTGGATGTGAGCGGCACCTGGATCAACCAGGCCGCCATCGACGCAGCAGCCAAGGGCGGCCCTTTGCGTGAAGCCCTGCAGAGCTACGGTCCGAACCTCGAATGGGAGGTGAACACCAAAGCGTCTCAGGCACGCTACTACAACGGTTTTGAAGTAGCTGAAGGCAAGTTGCTGGGTGAAAAATCCGGCGCCTGGAGCGTCGATTTCTACGGCAGCTCCGCCACTGAACTCAAGCGTAAAGGCAAACAACTGCTGCAAGGGGCCAATGACAACGAGCCCGAGCAGCTATTTGCCCGTGCCAAGGACCCAGCTCCCGAAGGCGCGCCGCTCGGTGCTAACTTCGAGCGCACCCTGTACGCAGCCTATATGGGCGGCACCTGGAAAATCAGCAGCGGTAATGGCGAAGGCGCGACCGTGCAGTTCCAGGCCAATGGCCAGGTAACCGGCTTGCCCGGCGCTGATCAGTACTCGCTGTGCCTGGCGGGCGATTGCGCCTCCATGAGTGGCGGCTACGACAGCATCTGGCTGCAACTGAACGGCCAGGGCAACCCGTGGATCTTTGCGCGCAAGGGCAAGCAACTGGAGATCTTCCAGGCGATCAACACCGCCCAGGCCGACGAAGTACCCTCGTTTACCCCCGGGCCGCGACAGTGGTTACTGGAAAAACAGTGATACAGAAACAGGCTCCTGCTTTCTGTAGGAGCTGGCTTGCTCGCGAAGGACGTCCACGGTAACGCTGGCATCCTGAATTAACGCGGGGTCTTTGCGTTTTTCGCGAGCAAGCTCGCTCCTACATCAGGCCCCATGTTTTTTACCGTCCAGGGATTGCCCCATGCGCACATTACTTGTCCTTAGCCTGATTCTGCTGGGCGGCTGCACCCATGCGCCGCAGCCAACCGACATCAGCGGACTATGGATCAACCAGGCAGCCATCGATTCGGCTGCCCAAGGCAGGCCCTTGCTGCGAGCCATTGATGCGCATGGCTTAAATCTGGAATGGAACATCGACACCCGCAGCAACAAGGCGCAAGTCAGCAATGCGTTCGAACTGGGCGAAGGGCAATTGCAGCAAACGGCGCCGGGTGTATGGACCGTCGACTACAACGGTCATGGCACCGATGAACTGCAATTGGATGGCAACCAACTGATTCAGCAGACCACAAAAAATTACGCAGCCCAACGCTTCACCCGCCCCGCCCAACCCGCCGCAGTGGACGCCCAGTGGGGTACGACGTTCAGACGTGCGTTGAACTCGGCCTATGTGGGTGGCCAGTGGAAAATCATTGAAGGCCAGGGCACCGGGAACATCGTAGTGTTCAACGCTGACGGCAGCGTATCCGGCCTGGCGCAAAACAACCGGTACGAGTTATGCCTGGGAGGCGATTGTGCTACTCAAGGGGCTGGCAATGACACCCTCTACCTGGGCAAGGGCGATGTGGGACACAGCTGGATTTTTGTCCGCTACGGCAAACAACTGGAGATTCTCCAGGCGATCAATCAGTCGCAACCGGATGAAATCCCACAGCTCACTCCAGGCCCACGCCAATGGCTGCTGGAAAAACAGTGACGCAAAAAAAGGAGCCCTTGGGCTCCTTTTTCTTTAGGTCGCGATCAACCTTCAAGAATCGCTGCGTACCCTTCGCGATAACTTGGGTATCGCGGCACCCAGCCCAACGCCTTCGCCCGGGCGTTACTGCACCGCTTGCTGCCGGCCCGTCGCACGCTGGCGTCTGCGGCCCATTCGGTTACGCCGAGGTACTCACGCAGCCAGTCCACCACCTCGGCCAATGGTGCGGGAGCATCGTCGACGCCGATGTAGCAGTTGTCCAGTGCGCCACCCTGCTCCACATGAAGCAACAAAAACGCCAGCAGGCCTGCTGCATCGTCAACGTGAATCCGGTTGCCATATAAAGGTGGGTCAATCGTCACGCGATAGCCTTCACGCACCTGGGTCGACAACCGTTCACGGCCCGGCCCATAGATACCGGTAAGGCGCACGACACTGGCGGGAATCCCGCTATCCAACGCCACTTGCTCGGCTTCCAGCATCACTTGTCCGGAATAACCGCCCGCCTGGGTCGCGGAGCTTTCGTCGACCCACTCACCGTTCTGCTGCCCATACACACTGCTACTGGACACAAACAGCAAGTGCTTAGGTTCTTGGCCGTAGTCGTTCAACCATTCCAGCACATGCTGCAACCCTTGCACGTACGCGGCGCGATAGCCTGCTTCGTCGTGATCGGTGGCCGCCGCGCAATACACCAGGTAATCCACCCCGCCCACCGGCCAGGTGTCGGGGCAATCTTCTTTGAACAGGTCGCCGGCAATCCCGATCACGCCCTCGGGAAGGCGCGAGACATCCCGCCGCAGGCCATGAACCTCCCAGCCCTTGGCCAGCAATTGGGTGGCCAGACGGCTACCGACATCGCCGCAACCGGCAATCACCACAGAAGGCGCAGACATCACAAAACTCCATTCTTAAAGGTCAAGATTAGCCCCCACAGATGACCAGCGGCCAGCAAAACGACAAATAAAGTATCCGTATTGCTTCTGTTAACAAGAATTACTTGCAATAATAACCGCCCTTTTGTCCTCGACCCGATACGGTCTGGAAGGACACCCACTCATTCTTTCTCTCAGGTCCGGCCAGCATGACACGCAATAAATTCCCCGCTTCGCCAACCAAGCCTCACAGCCCATCCCGCGCCTGGCGTGCGATAGCTGCAGTGCTGTTCAGCGTTCTGCTGGCTCCGACCGCCGCGTTCGCCGATAACACCGCACCAGCCACCCCGCCTGCTGCCACTGCGCCAGCCCCCGAGCAAAATGCTCCTGCGCCAGCCGCCGCACCCGCTGCCACCGACCCAGCCCTGGCCGCCGAAGGCGCACCGGCTGACGATTCCGGCGTCGTGCTGGAAGAAGACAACAGCCTGGGCATGGCCCACGACCTGTCGCCCTGGGGCATGTACCAGAACGCTGACATCATCGTGAAGATCGTGATGATCGGCCTGGCCATCGCCTCGATCATCACCTGGACAATCTGGATCGCCAAGGGCTTCGAGCTGCTGGGCGCCAAGCGTCGCCTGCGCACTGAAATCGTCCACCTGAAAAAAGCCACCACCCTTAAAGAAGCCAGCGAAAGCGCGGCGAAGAAGGGCACCCTGGCACACCTGCTGGTTCACGACGCACTCGAAGAGATGCGCCTGTCCGCCAACACCCGTGAAAAAGAAGGCATCAAGGAGCGTGTCAGCTTCCGTCTTGAGCGCCTGGTTGCCGCCTGCGGTCGCAACATGAGCAACGGCACCGGCGTGCTGGCCACCATCGGTTCCACCGCGCCCTTCGTCGGCCTGTTCGGTACCGTGTGGGGCATCATGAACAGCTTCATCGGCATCGCCAAAACCCAGACCACCAACCTCGCCGTCGTGGCTCCCGGCATCGCCGAAGCCCTGCTGGCAACGGCACTGGGCCTGGTTGCCGCGATTCCTGCGGTAGTCATCTACAACGTCTTCGCCCGTTCGATCGCCGGCTACAAGGCCCAGGTATCAGACGCTTCGGCAGAAGTCCTGTTGCTGGTCAGCCGTGACCTCGATCACCTGCCTACCGAGCGCAGCTCGCAACCGCATATGGTGAAAGTGGGGTAATCGGCCATGGGCCTGCATTTGAATCAAGGCGACGACGAGCTCGTCGAGAACCACGAAATCAACGTCACGCCGTTTATCGACGTGATGCTGGTGCTGCTGATCATCTTCATGGTGGCCGCACCACTGGCCACTGTGGACATCAAGGTCGACCTGCCCGCCTCCAGCGCGAAACCTGCGCCGCGGCCGGAGAAACCGATATTCCTCAGCGTCAAGGCGGACCAACGTCTGTTCCTGGGCGAAGAAGAAGTCAAATCCGAAACCCTGGGCGCGGTGCTCGACGCCAAGACCCAGGGCAAGAAAGACACGACGATCTTCTTCCAGGCCGACAAGGGCGTGGACTACGGCGACCTGATGAGCGTGATGGATGCCCTGCGGGCAGCCGGCTACCTCAAGGTAGGCCTGGTCGGACTTGAGACGGCAGCCAAGAAATGATCACGACGCGCCACAAACTGACGCGTTATGGCACCAGCCTCGCCGTCGTGCTGGGCGTCCACGCCGTCGCGATCATCATCGCGCTCCAGTGGTCGGCGCCACATATGGTCCAGCTGCCTCCGGCGGCCATGGTTATCGACCTGGCACCGATGCCGGCGCCTCCACCTCCGGCCCCGCCGAAGGTGGTAACGCCGCCGCAACCGCCCGCGCCGGTGGAAGAGCTGCCATTGCCGAAACTGGCCGAGGCACCGAAGCCGACGATCCAGGTGCCAAAGCCGGTCAAACCCAAGCCAAAACCACAGCCGCCCAAGCCTGTGGAGAAGAAGCCCGATCCGCCCAAGGAGAAACCTTCCGAGGAGCCACCGAGCGAAACTCCGCAGAACAACGCGCCTACGGAGAAGTCCGCTCAGCCACAACCGGGCCCTTCACCGCAGCAGATCGCGGCCAAGGCCACCTGGGAAAGTACCCTGCTGGGCCACCTGCAGAAGTACAAGAAGTACCCGCCGGGCGCCCAGGCGCGTGGCAAGGAAGGTCTGAACCGCCTGCGTTTCGTGGTAGATGCCGACGGTAACGTACTGTCCTATGAACTGGTGGGCCGCTCTGGCAACGCCGATCTGGACCGCGCCACCCTCGACATGATTCGTCGCGCCCAGCCGCTGCCCAAGCCGCCGGCCGACATGTTGAAAGGCGGCAGCATCGAGATCGTTGCGCCGTTCGTTTACAACATCGAAAAACGTCGCCGGTAATCCTCTCCGTGGGCACTCTCGGGTGCCCACGGCTGCTACGTCTCCCTGCCTATCGCCGCAAGCTGAACCCCAGTTGAACAGGCCTCAACCTAACTTTATCTTCACTTGTAACATTTAAAGACAAAGCCAATCATCCGCGAATCGTTCTCATTAGCGGACATTCGGCATGCCCAACCTTGCCCGGCTGGCTCTTCTCCTACTGGCTTTTCCCGTCGCAGCGCAAGCGGATCAGTTGGTCACCCTGGTCATTCAAAACCACACCTTCAGCCCCTCGACGTTCGAGGTGCCGGCCGGGGAACGCTTTCGTATTCAACTCACCAGCCATGACGAAAGCGTCGATGAGTTCGAAAGCTATGACATGAAATTCGAAAAAATCATCGTCCCCGGCAACACCGTTACGGTGTTCGCCGGCCCGCTGCATCCCGGCACCTACACCTTCTTCGATGACTACCACCCGGACCAGGCCAAAGGCACGGTCACTGCGGTCGCGGCCAAGGAGTAAGCCATGCTGGCCTGTCTGTTAATCGTGTTTCGAGAAGTGCTGGAAGCCGGGATCGTGGTGGGGATTGTGATGGCCGCCACCCAAGGCCTGGCCAGACGCGGGCTGTTCATTGGTGGTGGAATCGCGGCCGGCGTACTCGGTGCCGGCGTCCTCGCGCTCTTTACCGGCGCAATCACCCAGGCGCTGCAAGGCTTCGGCCAGGAAATTTTCAACGCGGCCATTCTGGTGGTCGCCGTGGTGATGCTGGGCTGGCACAACCTGTGGATGGCCAGCCACGGTCGCGAGCTGGCGACCCAACTGCGCAGCGCCGGCAATGCCGTACTCAACGGCGAAAAATCACTCTGGGCCCTGGCCGTAGTGATTACCGTCGCCGTACTGCGCGAAGGCTCGGAAATCGTGCTGTTCCTTTACGGCATCGCCGCGTCGAGCCAGGCAGACCCGCTCTCGATGCTGACCGGCGGCGTGCTCGGCATCGCTGCCGGGGCCGCGTTGTCCTGGCTGATGTACCGCGGCCTGGTCGCCATCAGCCTCAAGCGCCTGTTCTCGATTACCGGCTGGATGATCGCCTTGCTCGCCGCCGGCATGGCCGGCCGGGCCGCCGCGATCCTTGCCGGTATCGACCTGATTCCCGCCTGTGGCTACCAGCTCTGGGACACCTCCTGGCTGGTCTCCGATGGCAGCCTCACAGGCCGGGCACTGACCGCGCTGGTGGGCTACACCGACCGGCCACTGGGCGTCCAGTTGGTTGCCTGGTCCGTCACCCTCGCGCTCCTGGTGCTGGGTAACCGCTTACTGCATTCACGCGCGACACAATCACCTTAACCGCCCCAGGAGCCCCACCATGAAACCTCTGCGCAATCCCTTGGCCGCCGCACTGCTGCTTGTCAGCGCCGTGGCCGCTTCCTCCCTCGCCCAGGCCCGCGAATACCCGATCGGCGGGCCAGTCCAGATCAACGATATGGAGATCGCCTCTTCCTATCTGGTGGGCATCGAAATGGCGCCCATGCCGCCGGGCATGGTGATGAGCAAGGACTCGGTGCACCTTGAAACGGACGTGCACGCCACCGCCGACAACAAGTACGGCCTGTCCAACGGTGAGTGGGTGCCCTACCTGACCATCAGCTACTCGCTGGTCAAGCAAGGTTCGCCCGACTACAAGGAAATCGGTACGTTGCTGCCGATGGTGGCCAAAGACGGCGCTCACTACGCGAACAACGTGAAGATGGACGGCCCCGGCACCTACACCGTGGTATTGCGCTATGAAAGCCCGCAAATCAAAGGTTTCTTCCACCATGTGGACAAGGAAACCGGCGTGCCTGACTGGTGGGCTCCCTTCACCGAAACCTTCACCTTCAAGTACCCGCAGAAGTGAAATACCGGGCCGTGATACTCGATTAACCAGTGTCGTGGCCCCTACGCTGTCTGATAACGTGCGTCTATCGATTGCAGCCGGTATGCTTGGCCCGCAACCTCATGGACGCCCGCTATGACTCTTACAGAATTACGCTACATCGTTACCCTCGCCCAAGAGCAGCACTTCGGCCACGCGGCCGAGCGTTGCCACGTCAGCCAGCCGACGCTGTCGGTGGGTGTGAAGAAGCTTGAAGACGAACTCGGTGTGCTGATTTTCGAGCGCAGCAAAAGCGCCGTGCGCCTCACGCCCGTCGGCGAAGGCATCGTCGCCCAGGCCCAGAAGGTTCTGGAACAGGCCCAAAGCATTCGCGAGCTGGCCCAGGCCGGTAAAAACCAGCTGACCGCCCCGCTGAAAGTCGGCGCCATCTATACCGTCGGCCCGTACCTGTTTCCGCACTTGATTCCGCAACTGCACCGCGTCGCGCCGCAGATGCCGCTGTATATCGAAGAAAACTTCACCCACGTGCTGCGCGACAAACTGCGTAACGGCGAACTGGACGCGATCATCATCGCCCTGCCGTTCAACGAGGCAGACGTGCTGACCCTGCCGCTCTACGATGAGCCGTTCTACGTGCTGATGCCGGCGTCCCACCCGTGGACGCAAAAAGAAACCATCGACGCCGCCCTGCTCAACGACAAGAGCCTGCTGTTGCTGGGCGAAGGCCACTGCTTCCGCGACCAGGTGCTGGAAGCCTGCCCGACCCTGACCAAGGGCAATGACGGCGCCAAGCACACCACCGTGGAATCCAGCTCCCTGGAAACCATTCGCCATATGGTCGCTTCCGGCCTGGGTATTTCGATCCTGCCGCTGTCGGCGGTGGACAGCCATCACTACGCCCCCGGCGTGATCGCCGTGCGCCCACTGACGCCGCCGGTGCCGTTCCGTACCGTGGCGATCGCCTGGCGCGCCAGCTTTCCGCGACCGAAAGCGATTGAAATCCTCGCCGACTCGATCCGCCTGTGTTCGGTGGCCAAGCCGCCTGCTGCGAGCTAAGTAACGGTATGACTGAGCTGTCGCAGGTGTCGGTGACGGCACTCAAGGGTGTCGGGGAGGCCATGGCCGAGAAATTGGCCAAGGTCGGCCTGGAAAATCTCCAGGACGTGTTGTTCCACCTGCCCCTGCGTTACCAGGACCGCACCCGCGTGGTGCCCATCGGCCAACTGCGCCCGGGGCAGGACGCGGTGGTTGAAGGCACCGTCAGCGGCGCTGATGTGGTGATGGGCAAGCGCCGCAGCTTGGTCGTGCGCCTGCAAGACGGCACTGGCGGCCTGAGCCTGCGCTTCTACCATTTCAGCAACGCCCAGAAGGAAGGCCTCAAGCGTGGCACCCGCGTGCGTTGCTACGGTGAAGCCCGGCCCGGCGCTTCGGGGCTGGAAATCTACCACCCGGAATACCGCGCCATTACCGGCGACGAACCGCCGCCAGTGGACACCACCCTCACACCGATCTACCCGCTCACCGAAGGCCTGACCCAACAGCGCCTGCGCCAGTTGTGCATGCAAACCCTGACGATGCTCGGGCCAAAAAGCCTGCCCGACTGGCTGCCTCAGGAACTGGCCCGCGACTATCAATTGGCACCGCTGGATGATGCGATCCGCTATCTGCATCACCCGCCTGCCGACGCCGATGTCGACGAGTTGGCCCTCGGTCATCACTGGGCCCAGCATCGCCTGGCGTTCGAAGAACTGCTGACCCACCAACTGTCCCAGCAACGCCTGCGCGAGAGCATGCGTTCCCTGCGCGCGCCGGCGATGCCCAAGGCCACACGTCTTCCGGCTCAATATCTGGCCAACCTGGGGTTTGCACCGACGGGCGCCCAGCAACGGGTCGGCAACGAAATCGCCTACGACCTGAGCCAGAAAGAACCCATGCTGCGGCTGATCCAGGGCGACGTAGGCGCGGGTAAAACCGTGGTCGCCGCACTCGCCGCGCTGCAGGCCCTCGAAGCGGGTTATCAGGTTGCACTGATGGCGCCTACCGAGATTCTTGCCGAACAGCACTTCATCACCTTCAAGCGCTGGCTCGAACCACTGGGCCTGGAAGTCGCGTGGCTGGCCGGCAAGCTCAAGGGCAAGAACCGCGTATCGGCCCTGGAACAAATCGCCGCCGGCGCCCCGATGGTGGTGGGCACCCACGCGCTGTTCCAGGACGAAGTGAAGTTCAAGAACCTCGCGCTGGTGATCATCGACGAACAGCACCGCTTCGGCGTACAGCAGCGCCTGGCCCTGCGCCAGAAAGGCGTGGGCGGCCGCATGAGCCCGCACCAGTTGATCATGACCGCCACACCGATCCCGCGCACCCTGGCCATGAGCGCCTACGCTGACCTCGACACTTCGATCCTCGACGAACTGCCGCCGGGCCGAACGCCGGTCAACACGGTGCTGGTCACCGACACTCGCCGGGTCGAAGTGATCGAACGGGTGCGCGGTGCCTGTGCCGAAGGCCGTCAGGCGTATTGGGTGTGCACCCTGATCGAAGAGTCCGAAGAACTGACCTGCCAGGCTGCCGAAACCACCTATGAAGACCTCACCAGCGCCTTGGGCGAACTCAAGGTCGGGCTGATCCACGGCCGCATGAAGCCGGTGGAAAAGGCCGCGGTGATGGCCGAGTTCAAGGCCGGCAATTTGCAATTGCTGGTGGCGACCACCGTCATCGAAGTCGGCGTCGACGTGCCCAACGCCAGCCTGATGATCATCGAGAACCCCGAGCGCCTCGGTCTGGCCCAACTGCACCAATTACGTGGCCGTGTCGGCCGGGGCAGCGCTGCCAGCCATTGTGTGCTGCTGTACCACCCGCCGCTGTCGCAGATTGGCCGCCAGCGCCTGGGCATCATGCGTGAGACCAACGACGGTTTCGTGATCGCCGAAAAAGACCTCGAACTGCGCGGCCCCGGCGAAATGCTCGGCACCCGCCAGACCGGCCTGCTGCAATTCAAGGTCGCCGACCTGATGCGCGACGCCGACCTATTGCCCGCCGTGCGCGATGCTGCCCAAGCGTTGATCGAGCGCTGGCCGGAGCATGTCAGCCCGTTACTGGATCGCTGGCTCAGGCATGGGCAGCAATACGGCCAAGTGTGACGCTGGCCCACCGTAGGAGCGAGCTTGCTCGCGAAAAACCTGAGGGCGCCGCGTTGAATCAGGATGCCCGCATCATCGTTAACGACCTTCGCGAGCAAGCTCGCGCCTACACAGGCCTGCAATAGCCGACAGTGTCACAAACCGCACTTAGACGACCCTCACTCCTATCAAGCTGGTTATACTCCATTGACTGTAGGAAATTGGATTCAGGCCATGTCAGAAGTTGCCCTCGCCACAGCGCCGCCGACCGCCCCTTCGGTGATTCGGACGCTGCTTGCAAAGCTCGCTATCAGCTACACGGAAGTTGCCGAACGCCCTGGCCTGAACCCGGCACAAAAGGTTCAGGCAGTGTTGCTCGATGATGCCGTGGGTGCACTCATGGTGCTGTTTCCACAGAGTCAGCTGCTGGACCTCAATCGCCTGGCCGAACTTACCGGCCGCCGCCTCACGGCCGTGTCGCCGGAGCGCCTCGAGCGCATGCTCGGCAAACACAGCCTGAGCCTGCTGCCTGGCCTGCCGCCGCTCACCAGCTCGCCGTGCCTGTACGAAGAAAGCCTGTTGCGTGAGCCAACCGTGCTGGTGCACTCGGGCGAGGCCGGGCTGCTGCTGGAGATTTCCAGCGACGCCTTCAAGAGCATGCTGACCAAGGCCAGCGCCGCGCATTTCGGCGAGCCGCTGAGCAGCATCCGGCCGAACCTGGATCGCCCCAACGACGACCGCGAGGAAATCACCCAGGCGATGCAGGCGTTCACCGCCCGCCGTATCCAGCAGCGCCTGGAAGCGACCATCGAGATTCCCCCGCTGGCCGACACGGCGCAGAAGATCATCAAGCTGCGGGTCGACCCCAACGCCACCATCGACGACATCACCGGTGTGGTGGAAACCGACCCGGCCCTGGCCGCCCAAGTGGTGAGCTGGGCCGCATCGCCCTACTACGCCTCGCCGGGCAAGATTCGCTCGGTGGAAGACGCCATCGTGCGCGTGCTGGGCTTTGACCTGGTGATCAACCTTGCGCTGGGCCTGGCCCTGGGCAAGACCTTGAGCCTGCCCAAGGACCACCCGCAACAGGCCACGCCGTACTGGCACCAGTCGATCTACACCGCCGCGGTGATCGAAGGCCTGACCCGCGCCATGCCCCGCGCCCAGCGCCCGGAAGCCGGCCTGACCTACCTGGCCGGCCTGCTGCACAACTTCGGCTACCTGTTGCTGGCCCACGTCTTCCCGCCGCATTTCTCGCTGATCTGCCGGCACCTGGAGGTCAACCCGCACCTGTGCCACAGCTACATCGAACAGCACCTGCTGGGTATCAGCCGCGAGCAGATTGGTGCGTGGTTGATGCGTTACTGGGACATGCCGGACGAACTGTCCACGGCCCTGCGCTTCCAGCACGACCCGACCTACGACGGGCAATATGCGGAATACCCGAACCTGGTGTGCCTGGCCGTGCGCTTGTTGCGCAGCCGGGGGATCGGCTCCGGGCCGGACGAAGACATCCCGGACGAACTGCTTGAGCGCCTGGGGCTGACCCGGGACAAGGCAGAGGATGTGGTGGCTAAAGTGCTGGATGCGGAAACGTTGTTGCGCGAGTTGGCGTCGCAGTTCAGCCAAGGCTAAAACCTCAGCAGATCAATGTGGCGAGGGAGCTTGCTCCCGCTGGAGTGCGCAGCGCTCCCAAAAAAGCCGGGGGCCGCTTCGCAGCCCAGCGGGAGCAAGCTCCCTCGCCACAACAAGCATTTTCACCGCATAAGTTGTGGTGCAGCCATCAAGCCTTCGGCTTTTTCTTCGGCTTCAAATACTTGGTCAACCCCTGGAACCAGATCACCAGCGCCGGGTTGCCCTTGATCTGGATCGACTTGTCCTGAATCCCCGTCATGAACGCCAGTTGTTTGTTCTTCGCCTGCATCGTGGCGAAGCCGTAGGCGGCGTCCTTGAAGGCAATAGCAAACGCAGGCGCGGGATGAACACCCGAACGGCTGGTGATGCGCTGGTCTTTGACGATGAAGTGACGAGCAACCTTGCCGTCGAGGGTCTGCAGCTGGAACGCCAGGTCCTTGTCACCCAACTGCTGCTGGAACGCAGGGTTGGTGCGGCTGGCTTTGCCCATCAACAGGCCAAGCATCCAGAGAAGAAAACGAAATTTCATGCACACGGCCTCAGTGTAATTATTGGGTGGCCGCAGCAGTTTAACGATTTGCGCAAATAACGCTACCGATCTCCCGTTTTAGCAGGAGATCGGCTGGCGTTTACCGCTTATAGCAACAACTTTGCTTAGACGTTAGGGCAAGGAACCGGTGCCCAATCCGCCAGGTTTGGATCGCGGCAAGTGCCTTCGATCTGCGCTTTACCGGCGCTGGCAACCTGCTTGCTTTCAGCTTGCTTGGTTTGGGCGGTCTGGATGGTTTTCTCGGTCGCTACGGCTTCTTTCGGCACGGTTGGCAGCACCGGCTTCTTCGCGACTTTTACCGGCTTCTTGCCTTTGGCTGGCGTCACCACCGGCGTGGTATCGGCAGTCGCAACGGTTACGACGTCGGCACGTTGTACGCCCACTTGTTGCAGATCCTGCTCGTACGCCTGGGTGTAGTTGTTCAGGTCTTCGCTGGCCTTGCCGTTTACCGCGACGATCAGGTCGTTGGACTCTTTCAGGCCCGAGACGATTTCTGCCAGGCGCTTGCGGCCTTCGGTGTCGTTAACGGTCTTGGCCTTGCGGTCAGCCACAAGCTTGGTGAATGCGCTCTGATAGCACTGCTGGGACGCCTTGGCATACGCGGTGCTGCGATCAATGTCGGAAGCGCGCTTGTTGACGTCAGTGGCGTAGGAGGCGATGCGCTGGTTGTCATCGGTGATCTGCTTCTGGCGCTCGGTGTAGTAACCCGCTGCACCACCGGCCAGGGCGCCGCCCGCTGCGCCGATCGCGGCGTTGCGGCCACGCTTGTCGGAGTCGCCGGTCAGGGCGCCCAGCAAAGCACCACCGGCCGCACCGATTGCAGCGCCGGTGACTACCGACTTGGTCAGGTCCGAATCGGTAGCGCGCAGGTGCTGCACCGGCTCGTAGCAGTTCGGGTAGTACTCGACCTTGGTGGTCGAGGCGACCTTGTTGGTCGGCGACGTTGCGCAACCAGTCAGCACGGTGCTGAAACCAGCTGCGATCAACAGCAGATGACGCTTGGAAACCGCCTTACGGGAAAAAATCATCGTTGTGTTCTCTTTTAAGTTTGACTTGCCCAGCACGGCCCACCGCCGCCTGAGTCCTTTCCAAGCTCGCCATACAACCAACGGTCAAGACCGCTGACCGCTCGCTGCGAGCAATTCCTTCAAAATCGTCGCCGGGTCGGCCCGCTGTTGCTTGCGGTAGTTGCCTACATGGCGAACGAATAACGTCGCGCGCGTCACCAGGCTCTTGCCCAGTACCGGCTTGCGATCCAACTCTTCCTTGATCCGTTGAAACTGCGCCTGGATCACGGCATCGGTGTAGCGCGTGCCGGTGGCCAGGTTGTCGATATAGATCGCGACCGCGCCATCCAGCGCGCTGCGCCCATTGGTGATGGCCGTGGCGAACAGCTGCGCGCTGGCTTCATCCTTGGCGTCGATAGCCTGCTGGCGGCTCTTCTGCAAATTGATCAGGCGGATGTTGTAGTTGTTGATGGTCTCGGCCACCAGGGCTGCAGACTGAATCAGGTTACCGGCCGCTTCTTCGCGCTGCTGGGCGATCAGCGAGACGTTGCGCTTGAGCTCTTCGTTGACCAACCCAAGTTCGGCTTGCAGGCGCGGGTCGACGCTCGCGGCGATGATGCTGTCCAGGCGCTTGGTCGGGTCCTGGGCGTCGTCGATGGCGTCGGTCAGCGAGGCCAGGCGGCCTTCTTTCTGCCACTGGGCGAACAGTTCCTTGTAGCGCGAGCGCGGTGCCGACAAGGCGCCAATCGCTACGCGAAAGCCGGTGGTCTCGTTGCTTTGTTCGGTGCCGTCAGCGGCGAACAACGGGTACTCGCGGCGCATGCCGGTGAACAGCGTGCCCTCGCCTTCCAGGTAGTTGCCGCCCTTGACCACGAACCCACCATAGGTGCCCTGACGACGCCCGGCGTGCACCAGTTGAAAGGACTCCTGGACCATTTCCGCCGCGTTGCCGATCACATCGAACATGCCGATCGGGTTGGGCAACTTGGTGCCGATGGGCATCAAGCGTGCGGCCTGGCCGGTGCCACCGGCGACCTGATTGAACACCGCATAATCGGCGAGGGGGCCGTCGCTTTCGCTGCCCTCGGTGCGCCGTGGGAACAGCCGGCCTTCCAGGTCCTGACGGCTGACTGCCTGGCCGCCGCGTGCGGCAAACTCCCACTCCACCTCGGTAGGCAGGCGCACAAAACCCAGGCCGCCGTCATCCGCCGAAGCACCGCGACCACTCACCGGCAGCAGCTCGCGGTGATACTTCATCAGCCACGCGCTGTACACCGCCGAGAAGCGTTCCGCCTCAAAGCGCGACAGCTTGACCTTGGGCAGGCGCGCCGCCATGCCGGTGGGTACGTCGCACGCCGGGGCCGGCTCGCCACTGGCCAGGGACTGCGCCTGGGACATGACCTGCGCGTATTGCCGTGCGGTGACTTCGTACTTGCCGATGAAGTACAGCATCGGCTTGAGCGGGGTCTTGGCGTCGGTCTTGGGCATCAGCGGCGCGATGACCTTGTTCCAGTCCTTGGGCAGGTCCTTGAGGGTGAACTGGCCGTTGATGAAGTCCCGGCGATAACCGGAAATGAACGACTGCTGGTAGCCCGCCTCGCCCTCGCTGAACGGGTAGCCGAGGCTGATCTCGCGGTCATCCAGGGTGCCTTGGGCCAGCACATAGGCGTAGCGGAACACCATGTTGCCTTCGCAGGGCAGCGGCAGGCTGACGTCGTCCGGCAACGGCTTGGGGTTGTCCAGCTTGTCGCTCGCCTCATCGGCCCAGGCCACGCAGGACAGGGTCAGCGCCACGGCGGCGCCCAGTAACTTATACATCTCTGATTCCTTCAGAAGCCTGGATCCGCGCCACACGCCAACCGCCACAGGCCGCCGCCACGGCGCTGACGCCAAGGACAGCGGCCAAGGCCAGGCCGTAGTGACGCGCCAGCAGGTGACTGGCGTACTCGCCCGGCACCTGCACGAATAATTGGTTCAGGCCGGACTGCGCCAGGCCATACAACACGCCACTCAATACAGCGGAAAACCCGGCGCTGTAGAGCGCCTGCAACACCACGAACAGCAACAGCCCGGCGGTGGAAAACCCCAACAGCCGCAACACCGACAACTCCCGACGCTTGCGCTCTACCGCTGCCAGCGCCCCGGCAAAGATCGCGGCAAACGCGCCCGCCAACGCCAGCCCGGCGATGATCCAGAACACGATCGACAGGTTGCGGCTCAACGACTGCACCTGTGCGATGGTCTGGGCCTGGGTCGACACCAACAGATTCTGCCCGGCGAAATACACCCGCAGCGGTTCCACATCCACCAGGCGCCGCGCATACAAACGAAACGCCGGGTAAACCCGCTGCTCACTCACACCCACCGCATCGCCGTCCCAGCCAAACGCCGGCACCGCGCGGCCATCGCGATAGTCTTCCGCCGCTTCCAGCAAGCCCAAGTGCGCAAACAGTCCATCCCGAGCGAAAGCTTCCAACGGCAAGACCTGCAGCACTTGAACCCGAGTGCGCTGCGACTCGACCCGCCCCGCCACCTGGCGACCAAAAACCGCCTCCAGCCAATCCCCGGCCTTTGCCCCGAGCTTCTCGGCGGCGGTCTGGCTCAGCACGATTTGATCCAGGCCCTTGGGCATCGGCATACCGGCCAGCAATGGATCGTTGTCGGCGGTCGGCAGCATCTCTACCGTCACGGCGCCCAACTGCGCCGTCGCCGCAATTTGCCGAGTGCGTGGCAAGGCAAACGCCACGTCGCCGCGCTGGCGGAGCTGCTCGACAAACTCACTGCTGAATCGACCACCGCCCAACGGAATAATTTCCCGGGTGGCCGGGTCGTTTTCCAAACGTTCGGTCAAACTGCTAACCAGTCCATATTTCAGGCCGAATAACACCAACAGCGGTGCGATCACCGCCACCAGCGCGAGCACCGAACACACCGACAGCCACGCGTCGTTGCGGTAATCCTGCCAGGCCAGGGAAGCCACCAGTGCGATACGCATCAGCAGGCCTCCCCGAGGGTCGCGGTGACACCGCCGTCGGTGTCGCGACGGCAACTGATGCGCCGCACCTGCAAGCCACTGGCCCGGGCCAGGGGTTCATCATGGGTAGCGATCACGCAGCACGCGCCGTTATTCCGGGCCTGGGCCAACAGTGCCTGCATCACCCGCTCGGCGTTCAACGGGTCAAGCGCAGCGGTGGGCTCATCCGCCAGCAACAGCTGCGGACCGTGAGCCAGTGCCCTCGCACAGCTGACCCGCTGACGCTGGCCGACGGACAACGCCGCCGGTTTCTTATCCAGTTGATCAGTGATCTCCAACTGCTCGGCCAGCCGCGCCACACTGCCGTCATCCTTTAACCCCAGCAGTTGCCGCGACAACGCAATGTTGCCGCGCACATCGAGAAAACCCAGCAGGCCGCCGGTTTGCAGTACATAACCCAGGTGCCGACTGCGCAGGTCCGCCAGCGTGCTTTGCTGGTCGCCGCGCCAGAGCCCGGCGATGTCGACGCGGTTGAAATCGAACTGCCCGACCTGATCCGGTGCCAGCACCAACGCCAGCAAATCCAGCAAGGTGCTCTTGCCACAGCCGCTCGGCCCAACCACCGCCAACTGTTCACCCGCACGCAGTTGCAGGCCCGGAATCACCAGGCTGTAGCGCTGGGCACCAACGCCCCGGCTCTTGTGCACTGCGCTCAAGTTCAGCATTACGGCAGCGTCGACAGCGGCACGCGGTACAACGCATCACCCGGCTCGGCATCGCCGAAACGGACCCAGTTCGCCACGTCGTTGTGGAAGGTTTCGTAGAGGCGGATCTTCGAGTCCAGCTCGTCGATAAAGTCTTCCTGCTCGGCCACGCTCAACGACAGCCACAAATCCTGGGTCATGTTCAGCGACTTGCTGCGGTACGGCAGGCCTTCGAGGTATTCACCAAGGATGCCGCCGTCCGCCAGGTTGCCGCCTTTTTTCAAGGCCTGTGGATCGCGGCTCATGTAGGCCGAGGCGCTGGCGATTTCCTGGAAGAAATCCTTCGGTGAGGTCTGGGTTTTACGCGCCGCGTCGACGATCAGTTTCAGCGACTGCTGCAAGTCGTTGAGCTGCAATTTGGTCAACATCACGCACACCTGGAAGGCCGGCAGTGCGGTGTTGGTCAGGTCGCGGTCGGCGGTCCAGGCACTCACCAGTTGCGGCGCCTGGCTCGCGGTTTTGCGGCCGAGAAAATCCATGTGCATCGCATAACCGACGGCGGCGGATTTGTCCGCCAGGGTCGGCGCGGTGCTGAGCAGCGGCACCGCCTGCGGCGTGTTGCTGCGCACCTGATGCACCAGGTTGGCGAACACCGTACCGATCTCGTCGACCCGCTCGCCGAACTTGCGCACATCGCCACCGGGCACCGGCGTGTACAGGTCGCCGATCTGCGGGTTGGCGTCGGCGGTGAGTGTGCGGTACTGGGTTTCGGCGCCGCTGTGGGTTTTCTTGCCGGCGTCGGTGCGCAGGTGCAGGGCGTAGATCTTGATCTGCTTGCCCAATGCAGCCTGGCGTACTTCGGCTTCGTTCATCTGGGTGGTGGCGAACGGGTCGTTCTTGCGCAGCGCACCGGCGTCGGTCACCAGAAGGATCAGGCGCCCGCCGTAGCCGGACCAGTCCATGCCTTCCACCGCCTGCATCACACCGGCGAACGCATCTTCGTTGAACGAGTGGCTGGACACAGTGGACGCCTTCACCTGCCGCGCCATGTCGAGGAAGCGTTGCGGGTCGCGGCCCTGGTCGAGGGTGATCAGGGTCTTGGCCACGTATTCCAAGCCCGGGGTTTTCCTGATGCTGTTGCGAAAGCCCACCAGGCCAAAGCTCACACTGTCCAACTCACCACGTTCGGCAATACGGGTTTGCAGTTCGTGGACCACGTCGCGGACCTGGTCGATATACGGCTGCATGGACACGGTGGTGTCGACCACCAGCACCACGGCCGTACGGAAGGCATCGGCGTGGGCGTCGGTCACCGGGGTTCGGCCGACGGCCTTGGCAATGGTGTTCGGTGTGCTGCCGGGGTCGATGGAGGCGACGTTGAGCAACTGCACCGGCTGGCCGTTTTCGTCGAAGCTCTCTTTGGAGTCGAAGATCGGCAGCAAGTAGAACTGGTTCTGCGGGACGGCGCTGGCGGTGGGTTCCAGGGCCAGCACTTGCTGGTTGTCCTCGCTGTTTTTCTGCACCTTGAGCAGCAGGTTTTTCGCCGCCGCCGGATCAGCCAGCAGTTTTTCCACTTCTGCGGATTGGCGCAGGAACATCACCGGCGCCCGGCCCGATCGCTCGGTGAACTTGAGCACCAGGCTCTGCTTCCAGTCGCTGACTTGCGCCGCCGGCAACCAGCCGTCGCTGCGCCCGTCGGTGGCAGCGCCAACCCGCAGCCACGGGCTGCCGTCGACGTCCTTGCGCTGGTAGACGTAGAGCACCGAAAACGCCGGCAAACCCTCGCCTGCCGTGCCGCCCGCGTCACTCGACAATTTCGCGCCGGGCTTGCTCAGTACCCGCTGGAACAGGGTTTTCTTGCCTGCCATCAGCAACGGCCGTTGGCCGCCATCGGCCTGCGCCGTAACCGGTTGCGCGGCAGGCGGCGTGGCAGGCGGCGTGACGGCCTTGACCGCGTCGGCAACCGGCGACGCGGCGGGTGCGTCATCTTTCAACCACCAGTAACTCGCGCCACCAATCGCCAGCGCGACCGCTACGGCAACCGCTGCCAACGCCATCATCGGCCCACGGTTCTGTTCGGACACGGCGGAGTGTTGCGTCGGTGCTACCACCGGCTGGCGCACGGGTTGTGGCTGCGGCTTTTCAGTCGGAATTTCGATCGATACCGGCGTCAATCCGGCCAGGTCATTCGTGACCGAAAGCGGAATCGGCAAAGGCCGAATTAACGTCGCCTCGACCTCGGCCTCCTTCGGCAACTGATCCAGCGCCGCCAGCAACGCCGCCGCATCCGGGAAACGTTCCGCCGGGTCTTTGGCCAGCAGCTTGCGCAGTACCTCCTGATAACGCCCGTGATGCACCGGTAATTCCGGCAGCGGTTCAGTCAGGTGCGCCAGCGCAGTGGAAAGCGCATCGGTGCCGTTATAAGGCAGCTTGCCCACCAGAATTTCGTAGAGCACCACGCCCAACGCATACAGGTCGGCGCGGCCATCAATCTCCTGGCCCCGCGCCTGCTCCGGGCTCATGTAGCTCGGCGTGCCAACGGCAAATCCGGCCTGGGTGAACTGCGTGCGGTCATCCAGGGATTTGGCGATACCAAAGTCCGACAACACCGCCGTGCCATCCGCGCGGAACAGAATGTTCGCCGGCTTCACGTCACGGTGGACCAACCCCTGGGCGTGGGCATAGCCCAGCGCCGACGCGATCTGGCGGATATACGTCAGCCCCTGCTCCGGCGTCAGGCCAGCGGCGATGCGCTCCTTGAGCGTGCCATTGGGCAGGTATTCCATGGCCATGTAATACAGCTCACCGACATTGCCGATGTCATGGATGGTCACGGTATGCGGGTGGGACAGGCGCGCCAGGGTCTTGCCTTCGCGCAGGAAGCGTTCGCAGAAGCTCGGGTCGGCCGCCAGCGCCGCCGCCATGATCTTCAGCGCCACCTTGCGCTCCAGGGACCGCTGGGTCGCCAGGTACACGCTGGCCATGGCGCCAACGCCAATTTCGCCTTCGATGTCGTAGCCGGGAATGACGATGTTCATGTCGACACCTTCACAACGATGGCGGTGATGTTGTCCGGCGCGCCGCGATTGAGCCCCAGGTGCACCAGGCTGCGGACGATTTCGTCGGGCTCGGCATGGCTCAACACTTCGCGAATCTCGTGGTCCTCGACGGTCTTGTTCAGGCCGTCGCTGCACAGCAAGTAACTGTCGCCGGGGGCGATCAACAGGTCGACCGACGACAACGCCAACTGCGCTTCCACGCCAATCGCGCGGGTGACGATATTCGCCCGTGGATGCACCCGGGCGTCGGCTTCGCTGAGCAGGCCGCTGTCCTGCAAATCCTGTACGTAACTGTGGTCGCGGGAAATGCCTTCCAGCACGCCATCCCGCAGGCGGTACAGGCGACTGTCGCCGGCCCACAAGCACACACCGCGCAAGCCTCGGGTGGCGAGCAACACCACGGTGCTGCCCATCATGCTCACGCCACGGTGGGCGGTTTCTTCGCGTACTGCGCCGTTGACCCGCAACAGGTCGCTGCGCAACGCCGCCGTGTATTCCTCAAGGGAACGGCCGACGGGAATGCTGCGCAGGCTGTCGACGATCAGGCTGCTGACGTAGTCCCCTGCCGCATGCCCGCCCATGCCGTCGGCCACCACCCACAGGCCGTTTTCCGGCAGGTCGAGGCAGGCGTCTTCATTGACTTGGCGAACCATGCCGACATGGCTTTTGCTGGCGGATTTGAACGTGGACCGCATCTACACAACACCTTCTTGGCCAAGCAAAAATTGCGCAAAATCGTCGGCGGCAGGCAGGCCCTGACACCGCAATAAACCGGGGGAAATCTGTTGCGAACCACGGCCCCACCACAGGCTCGCGCCTTCGCAGGCCTGTTCGGCAAGCGCAGTCATCCGCGCTTGCGGGTCTGTGGCAGCGACGCGTTGCAGGCCGGCAAAGCGGCTACCCAAGGTGCGTGGTTGGCAGGCTGGAGCGCCGAGGGATTCGATCCCGTCGCTGAAACCTTCGAAGGTGGCACCGGGATCCAGCGTGCTCAACAGCAGTTCTTCCACCTGTTCAAACCAAGCGTCCGGGCCGCTGACGACGGAGGCTGGGTCGCTGTCGTGATCCAACAGCGCAGCCACGGTCAGCGGGAAATAGCGCCCTACCCGGTCGATGCTCGGCATCACCACGCCCACCGCCGCGTCCGGCCCGCACACACCGGGTGCCAACACGAAACGCCACAGCGGGCTGACCAGGTAAGCGTTCAACCAGTCAGCCCCAAGGCGGGTCTGGCTGGCGAGCAGCCCGGACGCCAGCCAACTGTCCCAAGGACCGATAAAGCTCTGCGGCAGCGCGCGACTGACAAAGTCGCCGCGGCTGGCCAACTTGCCGTAGAAACCCAGCGTGGTCATAGCCGCTCCGGTAGGCTGAAGCCGTTAAGCACGCGGCTCTTGAACGGGTTGAAGGCGCTGTTGGCCCGCAACTCGTAGGAGATGCTCGCGCCGTCGACCCGCAGGCGCAGGTTGAAACGGTCCGGCGAATTGCCGGCGGTCAGGTCCGATTGTTCCAGCAACCGGAACCATGCCCACGGGCCATCCAGCGTCACACCGGAGCGCCCACTGGCCGACGGCGGCATGATGGAGATGCGCACCACGCCAATGCTGCCGGGGTTCGGCCACTGCATCGCGACCGGGCGGCTCGGGCCGTGGTCGTAGCTCAGTTGCTGGCCGTCCAGGTCCAACAGGAACTGGGTGATGGTCGCGTCCATCGCCACCGGCTTGAGTTCAAAGCGCACGATCGGCTGAGTGCCACCGGCGCGGAAAAACGCGTCACGAATGGTTGCCGCGCGCTGGAAGGTTTGCAGCACGCCCGGCGCGATGCCGAGCTTCTGCGCCGCGCCCGGCTGCCAGCGCCAGGTTTGCGTGGAGGTGTCGACGTAAGGTTGCAGGTACTTGCGGAAGTAGTTGTCCATCACCCCGCCCACCCCAAAGAACTGCCCGAAGTCATCCAGGGTCGCGTCCCGCGCACTGCCGGGCGACATCGGATAACGCCCGGCCAGGGACTGGCGATACACGTTCACCACTTCACTGACCCACGCCGCATTCAACTGGTTACGCACCCCGCCCATCATGCTGTTGGTGGTGGAGTTGACCACTGACTTGACCATGCCCTGCACCAGCGGCGGCTGGCGTTCGGCATTCAGGCTGACCCGCGTGGCCGCAGCCGCTGCCTGGTTTTTCGCTTCGCCGAGCAACGCATCGCCGCTGGCGCCGACCATGGCGCTGACCTGCACATACAACGCATTCATGTCCGACAGCAGGCCATCAATGGCCGCCGGTTCGCCTTCGTTCTTGCTGACGATGCTGTTGAGTTCGGCGAAGTGCGCGGTCACCGGATCTTCACTGGCCGCTGGTGCATTCGCGGTTGGTTGGTCCTGGCCAAGCAGGCTGCCGAGACGTTCCTTGAGCTTGTCCACGCCACCTTCCACCGGCGCGCCCTTGGCGGCCAGCAGGCGTTCTTCCGCCTGCAAGTCGGTCTCCTTGGAGACCGCCACCAGCAGCTTCTTCAGCGGCGAGGTCGGTCCGGAAATCACCCGCAAAACGTCGGCCGCCTGGGCCACGCTGGTGATCGGCACAAAGTCGATGTCGGCCAGCAAGGCGTCCCACTGGCGTTGATAGTCCTGGAAGTACAGGCGACGCACGTCGGCCGCGAGGCTGACCACATTCTGTTGATCCGCCGGCTCGCGGCCCAGCACCCATTGCTCTTCAGCGAGGGTGCCGGTCTGGTTCAGGCTGGTCAGCAGGAAGCCCTGGCGATAACCCTTGGCGGTGAAGAAGCCGCTCAACGGCTCACCCAACGGCTTGCCACTTTTGCGACTGAACACCAGCGCGGCATCGCGGCCCGCCGCTTCGTTGATGCGAAAGTCCGGCACGCCTTCCGGCAATTTCTGGCGCTTGATCCGGTCGTAGACGCGCTGGGCCACCGGCAGTTGCTGCAGTTGCCGACGCAGGTCGTCGATCAAGCGCGGGTCAAGCCGGGCGCTGGGCGGATGCCGCTCGAACAAGGCCTGCAAGTGCCCGATCAGTGCCTGGCGCTGGTCCGCCGGCAGGTCGCGCGGCAGGTTGCGGTCCCAGTCCAGGGCGATCCAGGCCTTGATGAAGTCCGGGTCGTAATGCTCACTGTCAGCGAGCATCAGGTAGGCCTTCAAGCCTTCATAGAGGAAGTCGGAATTGCCGCCGCCGTGCAGTTGCTCTTCGATGCGCGTCACCAAACGGGGCGCGAACACGGCAATCAACAGCTTGCGGTAGACGCTGGCGGATTCGGCTTCGAGCATGTCGCCCTGATACAGGCCCAAGCCTTCGGACCAGCTCGGCGAGTCGCCCGCCAGGTTCTTCACGGCGTTGAGCAACGGCAATACCGCGAGCACTTCGCGTTGCGCCGGGCTCAGGTTCTGCACGGTCTGGCCCAGCGGTGCGACCTTCTGGTCAACCTGGGCGATGTAGGCCTGGTTGGCGCGATAACTCACCCACCACAGCGTGCTGACGACCAGCACCAACGCCACGGTTGCGGCCAGCACGCCACGGGCAATCCACTTGCGGCGGCGCTCGACCTTCGGGTTGACGCCCACCAGGCCACGCTCGGCAAACGCCACGGCGGTGAACAGTTTTTCGATGAAATAGCTGCGCCCGGTGCCGGTCTGGCGCGCCAGGTGCTGGCGGTCCAGGTTCATGCTCTGGGCCATGGCGCCGATCAAGCGGTCAATCGGGCTGCCTTCCTGGGTGCCGCTGGTGAAGTACACGCCGCGCAGCAAGACGCGCTCTTCAAAGGCATTGGGTTTGAACACGCCTTCGAGGAAGCTTTGCAGGCAATCCTTCAATGCGCCGAACTGCTGCGGGAAGCCGTAGATCAGGTCGCGCCGGGCCGGGTCGCGCTCCTGTTGCAGGCGTTCCACCAGGCGCTCGTTGAGCCGCTGTTCCAGGCCGGCGAATTCGCTTTGCAAATGAGCCAACGGGCTGTCGCTGTTCTTGCCGTCGTCCAGGGCGAAGGTCATGCCCCACACCTGGGCGCGCTCTTCCTTGCTCAGGTTGTCGAAGAACTCCATGAAGCCCGGCACCAGGTCGAGCTTGGTCAGCATCAGGTAGATCGGGAAGCGCACGCCCAGTTGGGTGTACAGCTCCTGGATGCGCAGGCGGATCGCGGCGGCATGGGCGGCACGCTCGGCGTCGCTGCCCAGCAGCAGGTCCGAGAGGCTGATGGCGATAAATGCGCCGTCAATCGGGCGCCGGGAACGCTGCTTTTTCAGCAGGTCGAGAAAGCCCAGCCAGGCGGCTTTATCTACAGTGGAGTTGCTGTCCTGGGTGGTGTAGCGGCCAGCGGTGTCGAGCAATACGGCCTGGTCGGTAAACCACCAATCGCAATTGCGCGTACCGCCCACGCCCCTTACCGCACCGGCACCCAACTGCGCAGCCAAGGGAAAGTGCAGGCCGGAATTGACCAGCGCGGTGGTCTTGCCCGAACCCGGCGGGCCGATGATCACGTACCACGGCAGCTCATACAGGTTGCGGCGCTCGTCACCGCCCAGCTTGGCCTTTTTCAACAGGGCCAGGGCTTCGTCCATCCGCTGGCGCAGGGTTGCCAGCTCTTCGGCAGTGGCGACACTGGCCGGGTCTGCCGGGGTTTCTGCGGCAAGGCTGCGCATCACTTCGGCGGCCTGGCGGCGGGCCTGGATAATCCGGAACACGCGGTAGGCAATCCACACCGCGAACACCAGGATGATCAGCGCCCAGCGGCGCCCTTCCGGCACCAGCACATCGAGCAACGGCCCCACGAACCAGATGATCAGGCTTAAGGCGATCAGGCCCAGCAACGGGATCACCCAGCGAATCAAAAAACTGAAAAACGCCTTCACTCGACCCCCTCCGCCAATACGGTGATTTCTACCCGGCGATTGCGCGCACGGCCTTCAGCAGTGGCGTTGGTCGCCACCGGCTCGGTGTCGCTACGGCCCTCGGCGCTGAAGCGTTCCGCCTGGCCGGTCTTGGCCGCGAGAATCTCCAGCACCGACTTGGCCCGCGCCTCGGACAGCGCCCAGTTGGACGGGAAACGCAGGGTCGCAATCGGACGGTTATCGCTGTGGCCGGTGACGCGCACCTGGCCCTTGACCTTGCGGATGGCGTCGGCGATGCGCAGCATCAGCGGCTGGAAGTCATCGACGATGCTGGAGCTGGCCGAGGCGAACAGTTCATCGCCACGGATGGTCACCACGGAGCGGTCGACGGCATCTTCCACAGCCACGCGACCGGCCTTGATGTCTTCCACCAGGAAGCCTGCCAGGCGTGGTCGCTCAATGATTTTCGGCTGGGCGACTGGACGGTCGATGGCCTGCACCGGGATCTCGCCCAGGGCATGAATATTCTTGAACACCGGCTCGGCATCCGACGCCAGTTTCATCCGCAACCCGAACAGCAACGCCAGCAACAGCGCCACGCCGATCGCCACGGCAATCCACGGCGGCATGAATTGCGCCAGGCGATCACGGGCCACGGTCACGCCGCGCCAATGGGGCGACAGCTCGCGTTCATGCTCGCCACGGGCACTGCGAATCGCCGCCGCGGTGCGCTCGCGCAAGGCTTCCAGCTGGCTGCGGCCGTCGTTCATCACGCGGTAGCGACCTTCGAAACCCAGGCACAGGCACAGGTACAGCAGTTCCAGCAGGTACAGGCGTTCCCGCGGGCTTTGCAGGCAGTGATCCAGCAACTGGAAGACCTTTTCGCCGCCCCAGGCTTCGTTGTGCACGGTGATCAGCAGGCTCTGCTTGCCCCAGTCACTGGCACTGCCCCACGGCGTACTCAGCACGGCTTCATCGAGGGCGGTGCACAGCGCGTAACGCGCCAGCAGCACGTCATTGCGGGCCACGCCGGCGGCCTCGGCACGCTCTTCAAACTGGCGCAGGTAGGCCAGCAATTGCGCGCGCAGGCTCGACGGCGCCGGGTGGGAAATGGTGTTGCGCAGGCGTGTCAGCAGCGACAGCAGCGGGCCGGCGGCGCTTTCCAGTGGGTTCAGGCCTTGGGCCTTGCCGGTCAGGATCGGCGCGGCAGGCATCGACAGCGGCGCCGTCTCTGCGCGAACCGGCTCCGGTGCGCGGCCACCCGGGCGCGGCATGAACTGGGTGCGGTCATCGTCATTGGGATGCATCGCGGATTATCCTCGGATGGCCCAGAAAGCCAGGTTCAACCCCGGGAACTGGCCGGCGATGTGGAACGCAAAGCCGCCGGAATTACTCAGTTGCTGCCAGTGCTCGCTGCCCCGGTCCAGCTCGTAATAGGTGCTGCCTGCGTGGTACGGAATCTGCCGTGGCGCCACCGGCAGCGGCAGCAGGCCGATGCCCGGCAGTTGCAGGTTGACCAGGTCGCGAATGTGTTCCACCGACCCGACTTTGCTTTGCTGGCCGAAGCGCGCGCGCAGGGTTTCGCCCGGCACATCGGCGCGCACCACCAGGATGAAACTGGCGCTGTCGATCAGGGTTTTGTCGGCCAGCATCGCCACGTGCACGCCGTAGGCTTTCTCGACAATCGGGATCGGCGTGGCCTTGCTGTCGATCAGCATCGACAGTGCTTCGCGCAGCGCCTGCATCACCGGGGTGAAGCTCAGGGCCAGGTCGTCATGCTGGTATTGCGGGTATTCCTGGGGGCGGCGGCCAGTGGTGGAGAAGGTCGAGAACTCGCCGGCCAGGCTCACCAGCTCACTGAAGAAACGCTCTGGGTGCAGCGGGCTCAACTGGCTCAGGTGCTGGATCAGCGGCTGGGCACGGTTGACCAGTTGCAACAGCATGAAGTCGGCAATTTCCGAAGCTCCACCGGCGCCCGAAGCCACTACGCGCCCGGCCAACGCTTCGCCGCGCTGGTGCAGCAGGCCCAGCAGTTCGCTGCGAAACGCGGTCAGCGGTTTGCTGGCAGCCACGTCGAGTACCGGCGGGATGTAGCTGTCGTCCAGCACCAGGGCGCGGTCGGCGCGTTTTTCCTTGATGCGCACCAGGCCGATGGCTGCGTAATCGCTGATGCCATCCTGGGCAGTCAACAGCCGCAGGGCACGGGAACCGACCGCCACCGGCGCACGGTTTTCAAAGGGGGCGTTGTCGTCGCGCACTTCGCGCACCTGGCTGACGTAGCGCGCCGCTTCCAGGGCTTCGCCTTCGTCGACGGTGTCGCGGGCGCCCGCACGCTTGAGGGGCAGCGCCAGGTAGACCAGGCCATCGCGCAGGTGGTCGTCGATGTTCAACGGGCTCGGCGCCAGGTCGTCCTGGGGGATATTGAACGGCGTACCGTCGGGCAACAAACCGCGTGCCGAGACAATCGCCAGCTTGCCCTGGGCCAACAGGCCCTGGTCGATCAACAATTCGGAGAAGCCCCAGGCCCCTGCCGACAACGGGCGGCTGCGCGCATCGATCAGGTTTTCCAGGTAACGGTCATGCTGCTGGAAGTGCTGCGTTCCGATGAACATGCCTTCCGACCAGACCACGCGATTGTTCCAGGACATGGGGGCTCCGATTCTTATTGGGCAGGGCTGGATGGGGGAACCACGACGTCGGCACGCACCGCATGCACATCGAGGCTGATCTGGTATTCGGTGTATTGGCGCGCCGGCACGTTAAGCACGGTGCGCCACACGGCGCGGTCCAGTTCGCGATAGCCCACCAGCAGGCCGATCTGGCGGGTGGACGGGTCGAGGTCGCGCTGAATGCTCAATTGCTGGCCGGGCTGGATCACCACTTCGTCCTGGTCGAGCAGGTCGAGGCCGAGGGTCGACTGGGCGCGATCGGCCAAGGCGAAGTAGTCGGAACGGCTGAAGGTGGCGGCGTTTTTCAGTTCGAAAATCCGCACCCGTACCGGGGCTGCCTGGCCATTGGCGCCGGGGTTGAGCCCGGTGATGGCGTGGAAATGCAGCTCGACGGCGGCGGTGTCTGCCTCAGCCTCGGGGGCTTCGGGCTTGGCCGCATCCTTGGCACACGCCGTCAGCAGAAGCGCGGTGGCGGCTGCGAGTAAAAACCTGGGAATCATCCTGCGTCCTCAATGACGTACTTAGCTATCCGTTGTTCCATGTACTGCGTTGTTAGTGACGCTGTCGGCTGCTGTGCTCTTCGTAGGCACGGCTGAATTCACGCCCGAACAAGTCCTGGAAATCTTCCTGGGCCTCGCGGGAAATATTGCTGTAGAGCTCGGTGAACTGCTGCCAGTACTGGGCCTGGCGCGAACCGTTGAAAATGCTCGACAGCCCGCCGGGCTTGCCCATGCGCTCTTCGAGCTGCGCCGGTTCAAAGCGCGTCAGCAGGTGCTTGATGGCGGCTTCGACCCCGGCCATTACCGCCAATTGGTGTGCGCGCAGATCGTCGAAACTGTCGCGAACCGCCACGTCCGGCGCCATAAACGCCTGGTTGCTGTGACGTAGGAGCAGCAGTAACGCTTCATCGGCGTTGGGGGCGAATTTCAACGGGTTGTTTTCCACCGGCTGAATCACCGTCTGCTGCATGCGGAACTCACCCTTGAGGCTGCTGCGGGCACGCAATACGTCGATCAAACCTTCGACCATCAACCGGTAGCTGCGGCCGATGCTTTCCATCTGGGCTTCGGCTTGGGCCTTGTCCAGCCGCAACTGATCGAGGCCGGCACCGCGCAGGAAGGCTTGCAGCAAATCGGGTGGGTTGGCGTCGGCCACAGGGAGCGGCTGCTCAACCTTGGGAGGCTCGATAATCGGTGTTGGAGGAGGTAGTGGCGGCGGCGCAACAGGCTGGGGTGCCGGTGCATCGCCAAACAAATCCCAGTCGTCGGGAATGATTGAGCCCGAGACCACAGGCGCAGGCGGTTCAGCCACGGGCAGCGGTGTCGGCGGACGGAAGTCGTGTTGCTCGGCCGGTACGTGGTCGTGCACGGTGGCCGGCGGTACGCTGGTGGGCGCGAGGAAGTCGAACAGGTCCGGCAGGGTGTCCATCGACGAGGCGCCCTGGAACTGCGGCGCGATCACCGGGTGCGGCGTCGGGGTGCTCACGGCGGCGCCCATCAGGGCTTCGAAGCTGTTGGAGGCGTCACCGGTGAAAGACGGGGTATCTGTCACTTTCAGGTTGAAATCGATACGCGCCTGGATTTCGTAATCACCGATGCGGATCAGCTCACCGTCTTGCAATGGCTCGCTGTTTCCCCGGCGCAAACGGATGCCGGCGTTGACTAGCTCAACACCGTTAGTGCTGTTATCGGTTAAATAATAACGACCATCTTTGTATTGAATAACGCAATGCTGCGTGGAAACCAGGCGCTCCGGGTCAGGCAGTATCCAGTCATTTTCGGAACCGCGGCCAATAGCCATCGCTCCCTGATCCATGGACTTTTCAGGGCACTGGCCAGGGGTAATCTTGTGATAACTAGTGATAGTCAAACACAGCGACATCATGCCTCCTTGCTGATACTTCGCGCGCGGCCGTTCCCTGGGAGAAATGCTCCCGAGGGATCCACGACAGATCCTTTCAACACCTTGAAAGCCTGCTTCAACCCGCGTAATAGCTGATCTTAACCGGCCTGTATGACAAAAATCCTGCCTCGGCACCTGCTTCGACTGATCGGTCGCGCAGGATGTTAAGCACCGCACATCTGTCATAGAGGGCGAATAGCTTACCTTGACAAGGCATAAGTACTACACCAAAAATGCACAACTTCTTGAACACCAATGATGGCACTTTGAAATCAGCATGATGTCAAAGCGCTAAATATGACCAAGAAAACATGCAAAGTTCCTCGCGCAACTAATGCATGAGTTGCCCGTCATCTAACGGGCTGATAGGGAGATCGAATTTAGTGGATGTGCCTCTGCTGCTCGCCGCCGTTTCCGCGACTTCGCCTTGTGGCGAAGACTTGGAATATGACGCCGATTATTTGCATCTTGAGCGTGCCGCACAGGGTCAACCCGAGCGCAGCATGGGCGACTCGATCCTGCCCGCCGAACCTCCGGAATGGCGCAGCATCCAGCAGCAAAGCCTCGACCTCCTGCAACGCAGCAAAGACCTGCGCATCACCCATTTCCTGTTGCAAAGCGCCCTCGCCCTCCAGGGCATCGCGGGGCTTGCCGACGCGCTCACGCTGATCAACGCGCTGCTGCGCGAATACTGGGCCGACCTGCATCCGCGCCTGGATGCCGATGACGACAACGACCCCACCGTGCGCATCAACGCCCTCAGCGGCGTGACCAGCGACGCGAACATCCGCCTGCTGCGCGAAGCCATTCTTACCCGTTCGCGCACCTTCGGCCCCGTCAGCCTGCGCGCCGCGCTGAATGCCAGCGGGCTGCAGAGTTTCCCCGGCGAAAGCCTCGGCGCCGAACAGCTCAACGGCGCGTTCCTCGACAGCGATGCCGAGCAACTGCAAGCCACCCGCGACGCGCTGAACGCCGCCCGCGCCGCCTGTGATGCCATCGAACAATACGTCAGCGACCAGGTCGGTTCCGCCCAGGGCGTGGACCTCGGCCCCTTGAAGCAACTGCTCAAGCAGGCCGTGCAGATACTCAACCAATATGCCCCACACAGCGGCGCCGCCAGCGAGCCCGAGG
Organism: Pseudomonas sp. AN3A02; assembly: GCF_011765255.1. Lineage (NCBI taxonomy): Bacteria > Pseudomonadati > Pseudomonadota > Gammaproteobacteria > Pseudomonadales > Pseudomonadaceae > Pseudomonas > Pseudomonas sp. AN3A02. The sequence continues at coordinate 66,189 of NZ_JAARNI010000003.1, read as the reverse complement.
TTGTCAGTGACGACAATGCCCCCTCGGTTGAATACGCCGCCGCGCCCGTTGCAGCACGCCCGACCGGCGACATCGCGAGCCGCGATGAAGTGCTGCGCAGCCTCGACAAAATACTTGCGTACTACACCCGCCACGAGCCTTCGAGCCCGCTGCCGGTGCTGTTGAACCGAGCGAAGAATCTGGTGCACGCCGACTTTGCGGCCATCGTGCGCAACCTGATTCCCGACGGCATGTCCCAATTTGAAAATCTGCGCGGGCCGGACAGCGAATAAGCGTACGGATCGCGCAGTTACAACACCGTCGCTCAAGCGACCAGGAGCAGCAACGTGGCGAAGCAAAGTTCTCAGAAATTCATCGCGCGCAACCGTGCGCCTCGGGTGCAGATCGAGTACGACGTCGAGCTCTACGGCGCCGAGAAAAAGGTCCAGCTGCCCTTCGTCATGGGTGTGATGGCCGATCTCGCCGGCAAGCCCGCCGAGCCTCTGGCGCCGGTGGCCGACCGCAAGTTCCTTGAAGTGGACGTCGACAACTTCGACTCGCGCCTCAAGGCCATGCAGCCACGCGTCGCGTTCCACGTGCCCAACGAGCTGACCGGCGAAGGCAACCTGAGCCTGGACATCACCTTCGAAAGCATGGACGACTTCAGCCCCGCCGCCGTGGCGCGCAAGGTCGACTCGCTGAACAAGCTGCTCGAAGCCCGCACGCAGCTGGCCAACCTGCTGACCTACATGGACGGCAAGACCGGCGCTGAAGAAATCATCATGAAAGCGATCAAGGACCCGGCATTGCTGCAGGCCCTTGCGAGCGCGCCGAAGCCGGCAGGGGACCAGTAATCATGACCGAGCATACCGCCCGCGAAGGCGCCCAGAACCTGGGCGCTACCGAAGAAACCAGCGAGTTCGCGTCGCTGCTGCTGCAAGAATTCAAACCCAAGACCGAGCGTGCCCGCGAAGCCGTGGAAACCGCCGTGCGCACCCTGGCCGAGCAGGCACTGGCCCAGACGGACCTGGTGTCCAACGACGCGATCAAGTCGATCGAATCGATCATCGCCGCCATCGACGCCAAGCTCACCGCCCAGGTCAACCAGATCATCCATCACCAGGATTTCCAGCAACTGGAAAGCGCCTGGCGTGGCCTGCACTACCTGGTGAACAACACCGAGAGCGATGAGCAACTGAAGATTCGCGTGCTCAACATCTCCAAGCCGGACCTGCACAAGACCCTGAAGAAATTCAAGGGCACCGCGTGGGACCAGAGCCCGATCTTCAAGAAGATGTACGAAGAAGAATACGGCCAGTTCGGTGGCGAACCTTACGGTTGCCTGGTGGGCGACTACTACTTCGACCAGTCGCCTCCCGACGTGGAGCTGCTGGGCGAGCTGTCGAAAGTCTGCGCCGCGATGCACGCGCCGTTCATTGCCGCGGCTTCGCCGACTGTGATGGGCATGGGCTCGTGGCAGGAACTGTCGAACCCGCGCGACCTGACCAAAATCTTCACCACCCCGGAATACGCCGGCTGGCGCTCCCTGCGTGAATCGGAAGACTCGCGCTACATCGGCCTGACCATGCCGCGCTTCCTGGCGCGCCTGCCGTACGGCGCCAAGACCGACCCGGTGGAAGCCTTCGCCTTCGAAGAAAACACCGACGGTGCCGACAGCTCCAAGTACACCTGGGCCAACGCGGCCTATGCGATGGCGGTGAACATCAACCGTTCGTTCAAACACTTCGGCTGGTGCTCGCGCATCCGTGGCGTGGAGTCTGGCGGTGAAGTCGAGAACCTGCCGGCCCACACCTTCCCGACGGATGACGGCGGTGTGGACATGAAGTGCCCGACCGAAATCGCCATCAGCGACCGCCGTGAAGCGGAACTGGCGAAGAACGGTTTCATGCCGCTGCTGCACAAGAAAAACACCGACTTTGCCGCCTTCATCGGCGCCCAGTCGTTGCAGAAACCGGCCGAATACGATGACCCGGACGCCACCGCAAACGCCAACCTGGCCGCGCGCCTGCCGTACCTGTTCGCCACCTGCCGTTTCGCTCACTACTTGAAGTGCATCGTGCGCGACAAGATCGGTTCCTTCAAAGAGAAGGACGAGATGCAGCGCTGGTTGCAGGACTGGATCCTCAACTACGTGGACGGCGACCCGGCGCACTCCACCGAAACCACCAAGGCCCAGCATCCATTGGCGGCTGCCGAAGTGATCGTGGAAGACGTTGAAGGCAACCCGGGGTACTACAACTCCCGGTTCTACCTGCGCCCGCACTACCAGCTTGAAGGGCTGACGGTGTCGCTGCGCCTGGTATCGAAACTGCCTTCGGCGAAAGGCGCGTAATAAAGATCCGCCGGGATCGGGCTTTTTGTGGGAGCCGGGCTTGCCCGCGATGCAGGCGACGCGGTCTGTCATTCAGACCGCAGTGATGCCATCGCGGGCAAGCCCGGCTCCCACAGAAAAGCACCGCCCTTGGGTTAACCAAATATCGTGGCTGAGTCCACACAGGGAGAAAACATGGCTGTTGATATTTTCATCAAGATCGGCGACATCAAGGGCGAGTCCATGGACAAGGCCCACAAGGACGAAATCGACGTGTTGAACTGGAGCTGGGGCATGGCCCAGTCCGGCAACATGCACGTTGGCGGTGGCGGCGGCGCGGGCAAGGTGAACATCCAGGACCTGTCGCTGACCAAGTACGTCGACAAGGCCTCGCCTAACCTGATGATGCACTGCGCCAGCGGCAAGCACATCGACAAGGTCACGCTGACCGTGCGCAAGGCCGGTGGTGAAAGCCAGGTCGAGTACATGATCATCAACCTGGAAGAAGTGCTGGTCACCTCCCTGAGCACCGGCGGTTCGGGCAGCGATGATCGCCTCACCGAAAACGTGACCCTGAACTTTGCCCAGGTGATGGTGGACTACCAGCCACAGAAAGCCGACGGCACCAAAGACGGCGGCGCGATCAAGTTTGGCTGGAACATTCGCTCCAACACCAAACGCTGATTGCCCCTGTAGCCGCCACCCCAAGTGGCGGCTGCAAGCCCCCTGTTCCTCTCGCAACCCGTCCGTGGAGCTGCTTTGGTGGTAACTGAAATTGCTTCCCGCGATCGCCTGCAACCGTCCCTGCTGGACCGGTTGACCGACGATGACCCGACCAATCCCAAGGAAAGCGCCGACAAACGCGTGCTGTCCCTGAGCCAATTGAAAGCCTCGGTGCTGCGTGACCTGACGTGGCTGCTCAACACCACTTCACTGCTCAACGCCGATGCCACGCTGCACACGCCGGCCGGTACGTCGGTGGTCAATTACGGGCTGCCTGCCCTGGCGGGCAACAGTGTCTCCAGTGTCGACGTCAGTGCCCTGGAAGCCTTGATTCGACAAGCTATCGCCACCTTCGAGCCGCGTATCCTGCGTCATACCCTGCGGGTCAAGGCGCGCGTCGGCCATGGCGAGATGAACCATAACGCCCTGAGTTTCGAGATCGAGGGCGACCTGTGGGCGCAGCCGGTGCCATTGCGCCTGTTGCTGCAAACCGACCTGGACCTGGAATCCGGCCATGTGCGCGTGGTCAACGCCGACCAGCGGAGACGCCCATGAACCCGCGCCTGCTGGAGCTGTACAACCAGGAACTGCACCACGTGCGCGAAAGCGCCGCCGAGTTCGCCAAGGAATACCCGAAGATCGCCAGTCGGCTGACCCTGTCCGGCATGGACTGCGCCGACCCGTACGTCGAGCGTTTGCTCGAAGGCTTTGCGTATCTCACGGCCCGGGTGCAGCTCAAACTCGACGCCGAGTACCCGACCTTCACCAACAACCTGCTGGAGATCGCCTACCCGCACTACCTGGCGCCGACCCCGTCGATGACCGTGGTGCAGTTGCAGGCCGATCCCGATGAAGGCTCCCTGGCCAGTGGTTTTCCACTGCCCCGCGACACCGTTTTGCGCGCCGCCTTGGGCCGCGAAACCCAGACCTGCTGCGAGTACCGCACCGCGCACCCGGTGACACTGTGGCCGTTGCAGGTCGCCCAGGCCGAGTACTTCGGCAACCCGTCCACGGTGCTCGGGCGTTTGGCCGCCAGCGAACCCAAGGCCAAGGCCGGCCTGCGCCTGACCTTGCGTACCGGCGCCGAGCTGCCGTTCAGTAGCCTGGCGCTGGATAACTTGCCGCTGTACCTCAGCGGTGCCGACGAGCAACCGTTCCGCCTCTACGAACAGCTGCTGGGCAACGCCTGTGCGGTGTTCGCGCGCAAGCCTGGTGGCGATTGGGTTGAACGCCTGCCGCAGGATGCCTTGCGCTCCCGGGGTTTCGACGACGCCGATGCGGCAATGCCGGTGGTGCCTCGGGCATTCCAGGGCTATCGCTTGCTCCAGGAGTACTTCGCCCTGCCCCACCGTTTTCTATTCGTTGAATTCGCTGAGCTGAGCCGCGCCGTCAAGCGCTGTGACGGCCAGGAGCTGGAACTGATCGTGCTGTTCGACCGCCACGATCCAAGCCTGGAAGGCAGCGTCGGCAAGGCGCAGTTCGTGCCGTTCTGCACCCCGGCAATCAACCTGTTTCCCAAGCGCGTGGACCGGATCCACCTGTCCGAGCGGGTCAACGAACACCATGTGATCGCCGACCGCACGCGGCCGATGGATTTCGAGATTCACTCCTTGAGTGGCATCACGGGCCACGGCACCGGACCGGAGCAACCGTTCTTGCCGTTCTACGCCGTACGCGATCCGTCGCGCTATGGCCGTGACCAGGCTTACTACACGGTGCGACGCGAACCCCGCGTGTTGTCCAGCGACCAGCGCCGCAACGGGCCGCGCTCCACCTATGTGGGCAGCGAAACCTTCGTCAGCCTGGTGGACACCCAGCAAGCGCCGTACCGCCATGACCTGCGCCAACTGGGCGTTACCGCGCTGTGCACCAACCGCGACTTGCCGCTGTTCATGAGCGTGGGCAACGGCAAGACCGACTTCACCCTGGCCGACAGTGCGCCGGTCTTGGCCGTGCGTTGCGTCGCCGGGCCAAGCCGCCCGCGCGCCAGCCATGCCCATGACGCCAAGGCCTGGCGCCTGATCAGCCAGTTGTCGTTGAACTACCTGTCGCTGAGCGAGCAAGGCCAGGGCGCCGCCGCGTTACGCGAACTGCTGCGCCTGTATGGCGACAGCAACGACGCCGCCCTGCAATTGCAGATCGAAGGCCTGCGGGAAGTCAGCAGCAAAGCGGTGACCCGCCGCCTGCCGATGCCCGGCCCGATCGTGTTTGGCCGGGGCCTTGAGATCACCCTGGAGTTTGATGAAAACGCGTTCCGCGGCACCGGCGTGTTCCTGCTCGGTGCGGTGTTTGAACGGTTCCTGGCACGCTATGTGTCGATCAACAGTTTTACCGAGACGGTGATCCGTACCACCGAACGCGGCGAGATCATGCGATGGAAAGCCAAGCCCGGACGCCGTCCGACCCTGTGAGTACTCTGGATGCGATGCATCAGGAGCCCTGGGAATATGACTTCTTCCAGGCGCTGCGTCGTATCGAGTGCGAATCGCCGGACCTGCCACGCCTGGGACATTCCCTGCGCCTGGCGGATGACCCATTGCGTCTCGGGCAGCAGGCCGATTGCACCTTTGCGCCGGCCACATTGGCCTCGGTCGAACCTGGGGCTGAAGGCCAGCCGGCACGGCTGGAGCAGTTCTTCTTCGGCCTCGGCGGCCCCAACGGCCCGCTGCCGCTGCACATCACCGAGTACGTGCGTGAGCGCCAGCGCAACAACGCCGACAGCACCAGCAAGCGCTTCCTGGATGTGTTCCACCACCGCCTGCTGACTCTGTTTTATCGCGCATGGGCCGAGGCACGGCCGACCGTCAGCCATGACCGCCCGGACGATGACTACTGGTCGGCGCGCCTCGCGGCACTGAGTGGTCGCGGTACACCGAGCCTGCTCAACCAAGGCCTGATCCCCGACACGGCGAAGCTGCATTACAGCGGCCACCTGTCGGCGCAAACCCGCTACCCGGATGGCCTGAAGGCGATTCTCGGCGAGTACTTCGGCCTGCCGGTGGAAATCGAAGAATACGTCGGCCAATGGCTGGAACTGCCCGAGCGCAGCCGCGTGAGTGTCAGCGCCAACCAGCTGGGCGTGGACTTTTGCCTGGGCAGCCACGTGTGGGACCGCCAGCACAAATTCCGTATCCGCCTCGGCCCGCTGAAGCTCGATGACTACATGGGCATGCTGCCTGGCAGCCAGCCGTTCAACGAGCTGGTGGCGTGGGTCGCCGAGTACCTGGGCCATGAACTGGACTGGGACCTGAACCTGATCCTGCAACAACCGGAAGTGCCGGCCCTGCAACTCAACGGCCAGTTCCGCCTCGGTTTCAACACCTGGCTCGGCCAACCCGAGCATGACGCCAACGACCTAATCCTGGCCCGGCATTACGCCGAACACGCCAACACCTCAAGGAATCCAGAGCATGGGTGAAATCAGTCGCGCCGCACTGTTCGGCAAACTCAACAGCGTGGCCTACAAGGCCATCGAAGCCGCCACCGTGTTCTGCAAGCTGCGGGGCAACCCGTATGTGGAACTGGCCCACTGGTTTCACCAGTTGCTGCAACTGCAGGACTCAGACCTGCACCGCATCATCCGGCAGTTCAACGTCGAGCCGGCGCGCCTGGCCCGTGACCTGACCGAAGCCCTGGACCGCCTGCCCCGTGGTTCGACGTCGATCACCGACCTGTCGTCCCATGTGGAAGAAGCGGTCGAGCGTGGCTGGGTCTACGGCAGCCTGATGTTTGGCGAAACCCAGGTGCGCACCGGCTACCTGGTGCTGGGGATCCTCAAGACGCCAAGCCTGCGCCATGCGCTGCTGGGGTTGTCTGGAGAGTTCGACAAGATCAAGGCCGAAGCCCTGAGCGAACGCTTTGACGAGTACGTCGGCGACTCGCCCGAAAATGCACTGAGTGCCAGCGACGGTTTCAATGCCGGCGCCGTACCCGGCGAAGCCAGCGGCGCCATGGCCCCGAGCGCGATGGGCAAGCAGGAAGCCCTCAAGCGCTTCACCGTCGACCTGACCGAACAAGCCCGTAGCGGCAAGCTCGACCCGATCGTCGGGCGTGACGAAGAGATCCGCCAACTGGTGGACATCCTAATGCGTCGCCGCCAGAACAACCCGATCCTTACCGGTGAAGCCGGCGTCGGCAAGACCGCCGTGGTCGAAGGCTTCGCCCTGCGCATCGTCGCCGGCGACGTGCCGCCAGCGCTGAAAGATGTGGAACTGCGCAGCCTCGATGTCGGCCTGCTGCAAGCCGGCGCCAGCATGAAAGGCGAGTTCGAACAGCGCCTGCGCCAGGTCATCGAAGACGTCCAGGCCTCGCCGAAACCGATCATCCTGTTTATCGACGAAGCCCACACTCTGGTAGGTGCCGGTGGCGCCGCCGGGACCGGTGACGCGGCCAACCTGCTCAAGCCTGCCCTGGCCCGTGGCACCTTGCGTACCGTGGCCGCCACCACATGGGCCGAGTACAAGAAGCACATCGAAAAAGACCCGGCCCTGACCCGCCGCTTCCAGGTGGTACAAGTGGCCGAGCCGTCGGAAGACAAGGCGCTGCTGATGATGCGCGGCGTGGCCTCGACCATGGAGAAACACCATCAGGTGCAGATCCTCGATGAAGCCTTGGAAGCGTCAGTGAAGCTGTCCCACCGCTACATTCCGGCGCGTCAATTGCCGGACAAATCCGTGAGCCTGCTGGACACCGCCTGCGCCCGCGTCGCCATCAGCCTGCACGCGGTGCCGGCGGAAGTCGACGACAGCCGCCGTCGAATCGAGGCACTGGAAACCGAGCTGCAAATCATCGCCCGCGAGCATGCGATCGGCATCGCCATCGGTGCGCGCCAGACCAACAGCGAAGCGCTGCTGGGTGCCGAACGCGAGCGCCTGGCCACCCTGGAAACCCGCTGGGCCGAAGAGAAAACCCTGGTGGATGAGTTGCTCGCCACCCGTGCGACGTTGCGTGAAAAAGCCGGTGTGGTTGACAGTGATGCGGGTAATAACGAGAGCGACGAGCTGCGTGCGCAACTGGTCGATCTGCAACAGCGCCTCTCCACCCTGCAAGGCGAAACCCCGCTGATCCTGCCGACCGTGGATTACCAGGCCGTGGCCTCGGTGGTCGCCGACTGGACCGGCATCCCCGTGGGCCGCATGGCCCGCAACGAACTGGAGACGGTGCTCAACCTCGACCAGCACCTGAAGAAGCGCATCATCGGCCAGGACCACGCCTTGCAGATGATCGCCAAGCGCATCCAGACCTCCCGCGCCGGCCTCGACAACCCAAGCAAGCCGATTGGCGTGTTCATGCTCGCCGGCACCTCCGGCGTGGGCAAGACCGAAACCGCCCTGGCCCTGGCCGAAGCCATGTACGGCGGTGAGCAGAACGTCATCACCATCAACATGAGCGAGTTCCAGGAAGCCCACACCGTGTCGACCCTCAAGGGCGCGCCACCGGGCTACATCGGCTACGGCGAAGGCGGCGTGCTGACCGAAGCCGTGCGGCGCAAACCCTACAGCGTGGTGCTGCTGGACGAGGTGGAAAAAGCCCACCCGGACGTGCACGAGATCTTCTTCCAGGTATTCGACAAGGGCGTGATGGAGGACGGCGAAGGCCGGGTGATCGACTTCAAGAACACCTTGATCCTGCTGACCACCAACGCCGGTACCGAGCTGATTTCCCGGGTCTGCAAAGACCCGGCGAACATCCCAGAGCCCGAGGAAATCGCCAAGGCCCTGCGCCAACCGTTGCTGGAGATTTTCCCGCCGGCGCTGCTCGGCCGCCTGGTGACCATTCCGTACTACCCGCTGAGCGACGAGATGCTGAAAGCGATCACCCGCCTGCAACTCAACCGCATCAAGAAGCGCGTGGAGAACACCCACAAAGTCGCCTTCGATTACGACGACGAAGTCGTCGACCTGATCGTGTCCCGCTGCACCGAAACCGAAAGCGGCGGGCGGATGATCGACACCCTCCTGACCAACAGCCTGCTGCCGGACATGAGCCGCGAATTCCTCACCCGCATGCTCGAAGGCAAGGCGCTGGCGGGGGTGCGGATCAGCACGCGGGATAACGAATTGCACTACGACTTCAACGACGCGGATTGACCTGACGGAATGCGATCAAAACTGTGGGAGCGGGCTTGCTCGCGAAAGCGGTGTATCAGTTGAGGCATCCGGTGACTGATTCACCGCGTTCGCGAGCAAGCCCGCTCCCACAGTTGGAGCCGGTTCCTACAGTTATTACGCAATTTACGGGTTAACCGATGCTATTCAACCAATCGTCACGCCTGGCCAAGATCACCAGCCCCCTGGGGCCGGATGTGCTGCTGCTCAATGAAATGGGCGGCGGTGAAGAGTTGGGGCGGCTGTTCAATTTTGAACTGCAGTTGACCTCGCTGGACGCCAACATCGACCTCAACCAGTTGCTGGGCAAGCCGATGAGCCTGAACCTGCAACTGGCGGACGGTGGCGAGCGGCACTTCCACGGCATCGTCGCCCGCTGCAGCCAGAACATCGACCAAGGCCAGTTCGCCAGTTACCAGGTGACCCTGCGCCCATGGTTGTGGCTGCTGAGCCGCACCTCCGACTGCCGGATTTTCCAGAACCTGAGCATCCCGCAGATCATCAAGCAGGTGTTCCGCGACCTGGGTTTTTCCGACTTCGAAGACGCCTTGAGCCGGCCGTACCGCGAGTGGGAATACTGCGTGCAGTACCGCGAGACCAGCTTCGATTTCGTCAGCCGCTTGATGGAACAGGAAGGCATCTACTACTTCTTCCGCCACGAGCAGGACCGCCACGTGCTGGTGCTGGCCGATGCCTACGGTGCCCACGCCAACGTGCCCGGCTACGCCTCGGTGCCTTACTACCCCAAGGACGAGCAGCAGCGCGAACGCGACCATATGCACAACTGGCACTTGGCGCAGGAAGTACAGCCTGGTTCCCTTGAGCTCAACGACTACGACTTCCAGCGCCCCAGCGCCAGCATCGACGTACGCTCGGCCATGCCGCGCCCGCACACCGCCGGCGATTACCCGCTGTACGACTACCCCGGCACCTACGTCAAAAGCGAAGACGGCGAACACTACGCACGCACCCGCATCGAAGCCCTGCAAACCCTGCACGAACAAGTGGAGTTCAGCGGCAACGCACGGGGCCTGGGTTCCGGCCACCTGTTCAGCCTCACCGGCTTCAGCCGCCGCGACCAGAACCGCGAATACCTGATCGTCGGCGCCCGCTACTACATCTCCCAGGAAAGCCTCGAAAGCGGCGGTGGCGCAGCCTCGGCCCAGTTCGAAAGCACCCTGACCTGCATCGACGCGCAACAGAGTTTCCGCCCGCTGGCCAACACCTACCGGCCCATCGTCAAAGGCCCGCAGACGGCGCTGGTGGTGGGCCCCAAAGGCGAAGAAATCTGGACCGACCAATATGGCCGGGTCAAGGTGCATTTCTATTGGGACCGTCACGACCAGTCCAACGAAAACAGCTCGTGCTGGATTCGTGTATCGCAGTCATGGGCCGGTAAAAACTGGGGCTCCATGCAGATTCCACGGATTGGTCAGGAAGTGATTGTGAGCTTTCTCGAGGGTGATCCGGACCGGCCGATCATTACCGGCCGCGTGTACAACGCCGAGCAGACGGTGCCTTACGACTTGCCGGAAAACGCCACCCAAAGCGGGATGAAGAGCCGCTCCAGCAAAGGCGGCACGCCGGCCAACTTCAATGAAATCCGCATGGAGGACAAGAAGGGGTTGGAGCAGTTGTACATCCATGCCGAGCGTAACCAGGACATCGTGGTTGAGGTGGATGAAAGTCATTCGGTGGGGCATGACCGGAACAAGAGTATTGGGCATAACGAGACGGTGACGATTGGCAGTAACCGCCTGCGGGTTGTGCGCAACAACGACACCGTGATTGTGGGCGGTGCCAAGTCTGACAGTGCCGCCACGACCTACACCATCGAGGCGGGCGACAGTATTCGCCTGGTGTGCGGCGCCAGTGTGATTGAGCTCAAGGCCGGTGGAGACATCAACCTGACCTGTGGCTCGTTCAACCTGTTTTCCACCGGCAGCAGCAAAATCCAGACGAAGGGCAAACTGGATATCAACCTGGGCAACGAAAAGGGCACGGTGCCCGGTGCCCAAGGCGTGCAAAGCACGATCAAGTCCGCCGTCGAATCAAAATTCCCTGGCAAGCCCGGCGCTGGTCAATAACGAGATTTCTCCACCATGAATTACCTGATCAACGAAGCCCAATTCACCCTGCCCGATGCAGAGGTGCAGGACACCTCGATCAACATTCTCAAGTTCGCCAAGCTGGGCACCACGCTGGTGGTCAGCCGCAGCCCGTTGGCAGATGGCGAGACCTTACACAGCAACTTCGAGGGCCAGCTTAAAAAACTTGAGCAGCAAGTCAAAGACCTTCGTTATTCGCCGGCGCAAGCCGTCAAGGTGGGGCCAGCGCAGGACATCGACGCCTTTGAGGTGCAGAACCGTTTCAACAAAGGCAGTGACAATATTTACCAATATCAGCTGGCGATGCAGATACCCGGCACACGCCGCTTGATTGCCCTGAGCTACGTTAAGACCCAGCCCCTGGGGCCTGCCGAAGCGGCACATTGGGCAACGCTCAAGAACACGCTTAACTTCGTCGCCACGCCCTGAGTAGAGTCTGAACAATGAGTGAAGACCTCTGGGCTGCCCGCGAAGGCGACGCGCTGCTGCACACCTCGGTGATGGCCGATATTCTCGGCGGCGTGCTGGAAGTGGCGGCCTATGCCGCACTCACTACCGTGGGCTGCCTGGCCGTTGCAGGGGCGGTTTTCCTCGCGACCGGTGCGACCATCGCCACAGGCGGCGTTGCATTGGTTTTGGTAGTGGGGGCAGTCGTTGGGATCACCGCAGGGCTCACAGGGGCCGACCTGAAAATATCCAGTTGGTGCGAGTCCGCCGCCAACTGGGTTTTCCCGCCGGTGATCGATGCCTTCATCACCAGCGGTTCGGACAACGTCTTCATCAATGGCAAAAAAGCTGCCCGCGCCGCTGGCAAGATGACTGCTGTTCCGGTCGCACCCAGCGAACCGCCAGCCCCCAGCTTCCTGGACATGGCCGGGGAGTTTTTCTCACAGATGTGGCGCCCGACCGTCGCCTCCCCCGCCCCTGGCACCGAGCCTTGCCCGCTGGACACTGTGGCATGCAACAAGCACCCGCCCATGCCCCTGCAATTCATTGCCGAGGGGTCCAGCTCGGTGTTCATCAACGGGCAGCCTGCGGCACGCAGTGGCGATCGCAGTACGTGCGACGCCAAGATTGGTACAGCCCCGGGCCTGATCTCGCCGGATGTGCGCATCGGTGGCGGGACCATCGTGGTGCAAGAGATTCGTAGCGGCAAGACGCCGGGCGTGGGTTTGGCGATTGCGGTGGTGATGGCGTTGCGGGGTAACGTGAAGTGTTTCTGGACCAAGCTGCCGTGCCTGGTTGGTGGCTTGGTGGTGGGCGGTGCCATTTCTTATGCAACCAGCAAGGTTACCTCTGCGCTCAAGAGCGCCATGAATGGCTCGCCCAATCCGGTTCACAGCGCGACCGGGGCCAAGGTCCTGGGTGGGGACGAGGAACTGGATTTCGTGCTGCCGGGTTTGCTCCCGATAGATTGGCAGCGTTTCTACAGCAGCCTCGACACACGCCAGGACGGTCTCTTCGGCGCGGGCTGGAGCGTTGCGTATGAAGTGTCGATTGAGATAGATGCAGACGAAAACCTGCTCTACATCGATGAGCAAGGGCGCCGCCTGGAGATCGGCTACATCCCCTTGTCCGGCGGAGCATTCGACCCGGGCGAAGGCCTTGCGGTCAGGCGCAGTGCCGACGGCGCGGTATTGATCGAGAGCATCGACGGCCTGTATCGCCTGTTCGAGCCCGACCCACTGAACAGCGCGCGGATGCGTCTGCAGCTGCTGGGTGATCGCAATGAAGGGCGGATCTTTCTCGACTACGACACTCAGGGGCGGCTGTATCGCCTGCGCGACACTCATGACTTGATGCACGTCGAGCTGAGCTACTCGACCGAATATCCACGGCGCGTGAGCCACATCGAACGGCGTTACCTGCGCCAGGACCATTTCGATGCGCGCAGCGACGTGCTCGTCAGCTACCGCTATGACAGCAACGGCGACCTGGCTGAAGTGTTGGACGTGCAAGGTACCACCCTTCGACGCTTTGCTTATGACAATGGCCGGCGAATGGTCGAACACCAGTTGCCGAGTGGCCTGCGCTGCTTCTATCAATGGAGTGCAGTGACCGGACCCCACGGTGACGAGTGGCGCGTGAGCCGCCACTGGACAGATGCAGGCGATGAATACACCTTCGACTACGATCTCGACGCAGGCATTACCCGCGTGACCGATGGCCTGATGCGCGTCAGCACACGAGAGTGGAACCCGCAGTACCAGATCACTCGCTACGTCGACAACCTGGGCCATACGTGGCAGTTCGAGTGGAGCGAAGATCGCCAGTTGCTCGGCGCGATTGACCCGCAAAACGGTCAGTGGCGCTTCAATTACGATGAGTCCGGCAACCTGAGCGCGGTGATCGACCCGCTGTCCAGAACCAGCGGCACGCAGTGGCTCGCGCACTGGGCATTGCCCCAAGTAGAGACCGACCTTGCGGGCAACAGTTGGCATTACCGCTACGATCAGCGAGGCAACTGCATCGAGGAAATCGACCCGCTGGGCAATAGCACGCGCTATGTCTACGACGGGTTCGGTCAACCGGTGCGCATCATCGATGCCACGGAAAAAACCAAAACGCTGCATTGGAACGAATGGAGCCAACTGGTCGAAGCGGTGGATTGCTCGGGTTATCCCACCCGTTATCAATACGACGCCTTCGGCAATCTGGTGGTGCAGACCAATGCGGAAGGTGAGTCGGTTCGCTACCGGTACGGTCCTCAGGGGCTATTGCTGGAATGCCAGCTCCCGGATGGCCGCGTGGAACAGTTCCAACGCAGCGCCAGCGGTTACCTGACGGCCCATGTCGACCCGGCCGGCAGCACCACGCGCTATGCCTATGACCTGCGTGGTCTGGTCAAACAACGCTGGGATGCGCATAACCGCACGGTCATGTTCGACCATGACGCCTATGGCCGACTGCGCAAGCTGACCAATGAGAACGGCGAAAGCTACCGCTTTGAGTGGGACGCGTCCGACCGCATGGTGCGGCAGCAAGACCTCGACCAGAGTCGGCGTTGCTACACCTATGACCCGATGGATGATGTCGTCGCCGTGGACTACCTGCCGGGGACGGAAGGCGAGCCGGTAGCGCCGTTGTCACACCAATTTCAGCGAGATCCGGTTGGACGCCTGGTCAGCAAAGTCACCGCCGACGGCACCACCGTTTACGAACATGATCTGAACGACCAACTGGTCGGCGTCACGTTCACCGCGCTTGACGGTCGGCAGCAGCGACTCGGCTTCAGCTACGACGCGCTCGGGCAACTGCTGGAGGAGCAAAGCACAGCAGGTTCCTTGCAGCATCACTACGACGAATTGGGGAACCTGATTCAGACCCAGTTGCCCGACGGTCGATGGCTGAACCGCCTCTACTACGGCAGCGGTCACCTGCATCAGTTGAATCTCGATGGAAAGGTCATCAGCGACTTCGAGCGTGATCGTTTGCACCGCGAAGTGCAGCGCACTCAAGGTCAACTCAGAACGAACACCGCGTATGACCGCAGTGGAAGGGTTCGCTCGCGCCAGCGCCGCAGTATTGACCAACCGTGGCAGTTGCCGCCGTTGGTTGAGACTGACTACAGCTACGATCCCAGCGATAACCTGATCGGGCGTCGGCGTGTTGACCGTGTTCATGATCGTCAAGAGCAGTTGGGTTACGACAGTACCGACCGGATTCTTGTCTGCCACCAAGTGGGAAGGAGCGAAACCTACTCCTATGACGCCGCAGCCAATCTACTGGATAGCCCGCATCAGGGGGGCCTTGTACGGCATAACCGGCTGCTCACCTATCAGGACAAGCGTTATCGATACGATGCCTTGGGTCGTATGATCGAAAAACGCAGTAGCATCCGGGGTTTTCAGCGCTTTGCCTACGACGCTGAAAGTCGCCTGGTTGAAGTGCGAAATGAGAGCGGCAACGTGGTCAGGATGAGCTATGACCCACTGGGGCGACGCGTCGAAAAAACAGAGCATGACGACAATGGCAATCCACTGGGCCAGACGCGTTTCATCTGGGATGGTTTACGCCTATTGCAGGAACACAAACACAGCCAGACCAGCCTTTATGTTTATGAAGGGGAAAGCTACGAGCCTCTAGCCCGAATAGACGGTACCGGGTCGCTGCAAAAAATTCGCTACTACCACAATGATCTGAACGGGCTCCCTGAGCAGTTGACCGAGACCGATGGACACAACCTCTGGCAGGCCAGTTATCAAGTGTGGGGCAATACGTCGGAGGAGGTGCGCGAGCCTTACTACCTTGAAGAGCAGAATCTAAGGTTTCAGGGACAGTACCTGGACCGGGAGACGGGGCTGCATTTCAATACATTTCGGTTTTATGATCCGGATGTGGGCCGTTTTACAACGCCTGACCCTGTCGGGCTGGCAGGAGGTTTTAACCTTTATCAGTATTCTCCTAACCCTTCGGGATGGATCGATCCGTTGGGGTGGGCACCTTGCGGCGCAACAACTAGCAAGCTTCAGGCACACGCCAATGCCGCTAGAAAGGCCGTTTACAGTAATCCTCAAAGGTCTTTGACCCCAAAACAAAGAGCAGCAGTAAAACGAGCCTATGACAGAGGCGATCTCGGACAAGCACGCTCACGCTATCGTCGGTATGTAGGGCAGCGAATAGATGCAGACTTCAAAATCAGAGTGAAAAATGATCCGTCACTTGGGCATTTGGAGGTGTCAAAATCAGGGCAACGTCTACCCGATGTGTATGAAACTAAAACTAAAACCTGGTGGGATCTCACGACGAAGGCTGACTGGAAAAGAGGAACGCATCAGCGGCGTTATGGGGACTGGGGCAATGGTTATGAAGGAATATTATGGTGAGTGACAAAATTCCATCAAAAGTACTGTCCGGCGTTTCGCAGGAAGGACTCGTTTTGCCTAAAAAAACGCGTTTTGAAAACGAGCTTATCAGTGGTTGCAAATTAAAAAACGCAAAACTCTGCGATCCGATTTTTGACCAATGCATTTTGGAAAATTGCGACTTTGAAAAAGCTGACTTTTCCGGCTCGCGATTCTTCAATAAAACATCCTTGACCGATTGCTCGTTCAAAACTACAAGTTTTCAAGGATCAGGTTTCAGCAATAGCAAATTTGAGAACTGCACGTTTGTGAAGTGCGACTTTCGAGAAGCGTCCTTGAAGGATTGCACTTTTGCCAACTGCACATTCTCTCAGTGCAAAATTATTGATAATTCATTTAATGTAAAAAATATATCCACCATTAAATTCGCTGGAAAACTCCAGGAAGTTAATTTCATATCAGATCAACCCAGCACGCCACTTTCTGCTGACTTTGAACTTTGCAAACTTGATTATGTAACCTTTGAAAACTGCAACCTGGAAAATATAACCCCACCCGCCGAGGCCAAACACATTTTCTTCAAAGATGTGGCAGTTCGTGCGAAAAAAGCACTCACTATCATATCTGCAGAACCTGAAAGCCAGATCAATAAGATATTGAAGCGACGACTATTAAAACTTACAACTCAACGCGGAGCTGTCTTCAATATTGAAAACCTCGAAGATTATGAGGGCGAGGAATTCACCTCACGATTTATTTCACTTCTTCAAGATGCTTAAATTATAAAAGGGAAAGATTTGTTTAGATTAAATGACCATTAGATAAATTGAATAATCCGCCCCCTTAACCCTGATATGAGGAAGCGATATGAAATTGGTCTCAATTCGCGATGCTCTCTCTTCACCAGAGAACAACCCGCAAGGGTGGTTCTACTTACCTCCAGATGCCGCGCAGTGGAGCGCTGAGACCTTAGGTGTATTTTCACTCGATAGTTCGGATTTCCCGCCTGACTCCGACGACTATTTGCCGAAACAGGCGAAAGAGGACGGTTGGATTGCAACGCTGGAAACCTCAGCAATCGAGGACGTAGTCGACAATGCAAAAGATCAGCTGCCAACAGTAAGTGTTGCAGACCTATTCAAAGCGTTTGTTTTCTATTTCGAGAATGACGCGTTTATCGAGTACTAAGCCGGTCTCATTAACCGGACGCAACGTTCAAAAAGCCACAAAAAATGGGCACCCGACCCAGTCGGCGTGCCCATTTTTTATCCCGCGCTCACACTCGCATGTGCGTAGCGCAGGCTTCTTTACTTACGGATTGACGCTGTCTTTAAGCGACTTGCCTGGCTTGAACGCAACGGTGTTGCTCGCCTTGATTTTCACCGGCTCGCCGGTTTGCGGGTTTTTGCCGGTGCGGGCGCCGCGGTGGCGCTGCAGGAAGGTGCCGAAGCCGACCAGGGTGACGCTGTCCTTGCGATGCAGCGCGCCGGTGATTTCTTCGAGTACGGCGTTGAGTACGCGGTTGGCCTGTTCTTTGGTCAGGTCTGCTTTTTCAGCAATAGCGGCTGCGAGTTCTGGTTTACGCATAAGTGAAGCCTCTTTGACGGTTTTTTGTTGTTATGTCCGTGCTGCTCTCTTTCGGAGCAGCGCCCAAGGCGCCGCAGGCTCTACTCTGCGGCAGACGGGAGTGAGGATGGCATGCCATCGGGGCCTGCGCCAGTCTCACGGCGACCTTTCTGTGGGCAAAATGATGCTTATTCCGACAGAACGACCAGCATTTACGCCAGCAGCGGCGGAAGTTCTTTGTTAAGGGCCAGTTTTTCCATCACGGCCGTGCCGGTCAGGGCGTAACCCAGCAGGCGGCCACTGGCGTCGCGGCACAGGGCCTTGATGTCGCCGCCCTGCCCTTCGACGCTCCACACACCTTCGGTGCCCCGTGGCGGTGGCGAGACGACCAGCGGGCAGACCGGGGTTTTTACTGTGACAGGCATCGGCCCGTAGCTGACAGCGGTCGCGTTGCCCGCCAGCGTCTGCGCCAGGGCGCGGGCGCAACTCATCAGGGGCATTACGTACAGCAGGTTCAGGCCATCTACCTCGGCGCAGTCGCCCAGGGCGTAGATGTTGGCGTGGGAGGTCTTGAGGTGGCGGTCGACCATGATCCCACGGTTGATCTGCAAGCCGGCGGCGGCGGCCAGATCGACACGGGGGCGCAGGCCGATGGCAGACACCACCAGGTCGCACTGGATCACTTCGCCATCAGACAGGTGGGCTTCCAGGCCGTCAGCGTTGCGCTGCAGGCGATTGAGCACCGGGCCCAGGTGGAAGCGCGCCCCCAGGCCTTCAAGCCCGGCCTGCACCGCTGCAGCCGCCGCCGGGTGCAGCAGGGTCGGCATGACTTGCTCGCACGGCGCCACCAGGTCGATCTCGTAGCCACCGAGGATAAGGTCGTTGGCGAACTCGCAACCGATCAGCCCGGCGCCCAGCAACAGCACCCGGCGCTTACCGGCCGCCGCCGCGCGAAAGCGCGCGTAGTCTTCAAGGTCGTTGATCGCGAAAATCAGGTCAGCAGCGTCGCCCTGTACCGGCACCCGCACGGTTTCTGCGCCCCAGGCCAGGATCAGGTCGCGGTAGATCACCGCCTCCTCACCGATCCACAAACGCTTGTGACCCGGGTCGATGCCGCTGATGCGGGTGTGGGTGCGCACTTCGGCCTTGAGTTGCTCGGCCATGGCGCCCGGTTCAGCCATGCTCAGGCCGTCGGCTTCCTTGTTCTTGCCAAAACCGGTGGAAAGCATGGGCTTGGAGTAGGAGCGCCCGTCATCTGCGGTGATCAGCAACAGCGGGGTTTCGCTATCAAGCTTGCGAAACTCCCGAGCCAGGTTGTAACCGGCCAAACCCGTGCCGACGATCACGACAGGTGCGTTCATTCCTTTCTCCTTGTAGTACGGTTCTTGAATTGCTTCTTAAATCAGCCGATTTCGATCATTTCGAAATCCATTTTGCCCACGCCGCAGTCCGGGCACAGCCAGTCTTCGGGGACGTCCTGCCACAGGGTGCCCGGCGCGATACCGTCATCCGGCCATCCGTCTGCTTCGTTGTAAATCAGGCCACAGACGACACATTGCCACTTCTTCATTACTTGCTTCCTCAGGGTCCAGGCGTGTTGGCCGACAGTCGATAGATGAAACCTTGCCGTGCGGCTCAGGGCGTTTTGTACTGATCAGCAGGCGCAGATGCAAGCATGATCGACGCATGGGCCTGGCGCGTCCCGGCAAAAGTCCAGGGCACCATGGTAAGCTCGCCGCCTCATTAACTGCCAATAATGACCCTCCGTGCCGCATTCAAACGCCCTTCCCGATGCTTGCCGATGGCTGACCCAGAGCCTTCTGAGCCCACTGCCCGCGCCGCTGACACTCAACTGGCTGTTCGATGAAGGTTCGCTGACCCGGCGCCTTACATGTCTGTCCAGCGATGGCTTCAGCGTGACGCCGCTGTTCGAAGGCTGGCAACCGCTGCGAGACGACGAATGCGCCGCCCTGGACCTGCCCGCCGCCAGCATCGGCTGGGTGCGCGAGGTGTATTTGCGTGGCCATGGCCAGCCGTGGGTGTTTGCCCGCAGCGTGGCGGCCCGCAGCGCCTTGCAAGGCGACGGTTTGCACATGGATGAGTTGGGCAGCCGGTCGCTGGGGGAGTTGCTGTTTTGTGACCATGCCTTCACGCGCCAGCCGATCGAGGTATGCCGCTATCCACGGCAATGGCTGCCTACTGCGGACCAGGTCGATAACCTGTGGGCGCGCCGCTCGCGCTTTGATCGCGGGCCGCTGAGCGTGCTGGTGGCGGAGATTTTCCTGCCGACCCTGTGGCAAGCCGTGCACGACCATCCGGAGAATTGCTGATGTACCAGCGCCTGCTCAAATCCCTGAATCGCTTGAACCCCAGGGCCTGGGACTTCATCCAGTTGACCCGCATGGACAAGCCCATCGGCATTTATCTGCTGCTGTGGCCCACGCTGTGGGCGCTGTGGATTGCCGGCAAGGGTTCGCCATCGCTGCTTAACATCGTGATTTTTGTACTCGGCGTGGTACTGACCCGGGCCGGCGGTTGCGTCATCAATGACTGGGCCGACCGCAAGGTCGACGGTCACGTGAAACGCACCGAACAGCGGCCGCTGGTGAGCGGCAAGATCAGCTCGAAAGAGGCGCTGGTGTTCTTCGCGGTGCTGATGTTCATCAGTTTCCTGCTGGTGCTGCTGACCAATTCCATGACGATCTGGCTGTCCCTGGGCGGCCTCGCGCTGGCGGCCAGCTATCCATTCATGAAGCGTTACACCTACTACCCGCAGGTGGTATTGGGCGCGGCGTTCTCGTGGGGCATGCCAATGGCGTTCACCGCAGAGACCGGTAGCCTGCCTGCCGCAGCGTGGCTGCTATACATCGCCAACCTGTTGTGGACGGTGGGTTACGACACCTATTACGCAATGACTGATCGCGACGATGACCTGAAAATCGGGGTCAAATCTACCGCCATTCTGTTTGGCGAAGCCGACCGGGTGATCATCCTGAGCTTGCAGGGTCTGGCGCTGGCTTGCCTGTGGCTGGCGGGGATGCGCTTTGAGTTGGGTGGCTGGTTCCACCTGGGCTTACTGGCGGCGGCCGGGTGTTTTGCCTGGGAGTTCTGGTACACCCGGGACAAGGACCGCCTCAAATGCTTCAAGGCGTTTTTGCACAACCACTGGGCCGGGTTGGCGATTTTTGTCGGGATTGTGGCGGACTACGGGTTTCGGTGAAGGGCCACGCCCCTCACCGCTAGCAGGTTGACTCAGGGCTTGGCGACCTTCCAGGCCCCGTCCATTTTGCCGTCACCGGTCATATCGCCGGCCTTCTTGTCCATAATGAAGGTGTAGAGGGGCTTGCCGCTGTAGGCCCATTGGCTTTTCTGGTCGTCACGGGTGATGACGGTCCACTTGCCCATGGGCTTGTCGGTGGATTCGGCCATCAACGGCGGCCAGTTGGTGGCGCACTTGTCATTGCACATGGATTTGCCATCAGCATCCTTGGCAAAGGTGTAGAGGGTCATGCCTTTGTGGTCCACCAGCATCCCGTCCTTGGTCATCGCCGGGTCTGCCGCAAACGCCAGTGTCGGCAGCGTTAACGCGGCCGTTACCAGCAGGGTTTTCCAGGAAAAAGTACTGTGAGTCATGGGAACCTTCCTTTTGTGGTTGTCAGGATTCGGACCCCAAGCGTAGTCCAGAGAGGCGCCGAATGCCTAAGCGACTAAATTACTGTCACACGACTGCAATAATTCCGTTATCTAATGCGGCGCAAGACAGTTAAATGACAAGAGGATTTAGCATGGTTGGCAGGAGCATTCTGATCGTTGACGACGAAGCGCCCATTCGCGAGATGATCGCCGTTGCGTTGGAAATGGCCGGCTATGACTGCCTGGAGGCGGAGAACTCCCAGCAGGCCCATGCCATTATCGTCGACCGCAAGCCGGACCTGATCCTGCTGGACTGGATGCTGCCCGGCACCTCCGGCATCGAATTGGCCCGCCGCCTGAAGCGTGACGAGCTGACCGGGGATATCCCGATCATCATGCTCACCGCCAAGGGCGAAGAGGACAACAAGATCCAGGGCCTGGAAGTCGGCGCCGATGACTACATCACCAAGCCCTTTTCCCCACGGGAACTGGTCGCCCGTCTGAAAGCCGTTCTGCGCCGTGCCGGCCCAACCGATGGCGAAGCGCCTATCGAAGTCGACGGCCTGATTCTGGACCCTATCAGCCACCGCGTGACCATCGACGGCAAACCCGCCGAGATGGGCCCTACCGAATACCGCCTGCTGCAATTTTTCATGACCCATCAGGAGCGCGCCTACACCCGCGGCCAACTGCTGGACCAGGTCTGGGGCGGCAATGTGTATGTGGAAGAGCGCACCGTCGACGTGCATATCCGCCGCCTGCGCAAAGCCTTGGGCGACGCTTACGAGAATCTGGTACAAACCGTGCGCGGCACTGGCTACCGGTTTTCCACCAAAGGCTGAGCCAGCCCGAACTGCCCAGACAGCTGAAAGGACGCGTGTTTAAGTGAACCAAAACTGGCATGGCACCCTGATCCGCCACATGCTCCTGCTGATCACCGGCTGCCTGCTGGTGGGCCTGGTCAGCGGCTTTTACGGCTGGAGCCTGGCCGTCGGCATCGGCCTCTATCTTGGCTGGACCCTCAAGCAATTGCTGCGCCTGCACGAGTGGCTGCGCCAGCACAAACCTGATGAAGCACCGCCCGATGGCTACGGCCTGTGGGGCGAGGTGTTCGACAGCATCTACCACCTGCAACGCCGCGACCAACGTGTACGCGGGCGGCTGCAGGCGGTAATTGACCGGGTCCAGGAGTCCACCGCCGCGCTGAAAGACGCCGTGATCATGCTCGACAGCGACGGCAACTTGGAATGGTGGAACCGCGCCGCAGAAACCCTGCTGGGCCTCAAGACGCCCCAGGACAGCGGCCAGCCGGTGACCAACCTGGTGCGCCACCCGCGTTTCAAGGAGTACTTCGAGCAGGACAACTTCGAAGAAGCCCTGGAAATTCCGTCGCCTACCAACGACCGCGTGCGCATCCAGCTGTACCTGACGCGCTACGGCAATAACGAACATTTGATGCTGGTGCGCGATGTCACGCGCATCCATCAGCTGGAACAGATGCGCAAGGACTTCGTCGCCAACGTCTCCCACGAACTGCGCACGCCGCTGACGGTGATTTGCGGTTATCTGGAGACGCTGCTCGATAACGTTGAGGACGTGAACCCGCGCTGGACCCGTGCCCTGCAACAGATGCAGCAGCAAGGCGGGCGCATGCAAACCCTGCTCAATGACCTGCTGTTGCTGGCCAAGCTGGAAGCCACCGATTACCCCTCTGACAACCATCCGGTGCCGGTGCAAAGCCTGCTGCAGACCATCAAGAGCGACGCCCAGGCATTGTCCGGGCAGCGTGAACAGCAGATTACCCTCGAAGCCGACCCGTCGATCCTGCTCAAGGGCAGCGAGGGCGAGTTGCGCAGCGCGTTTTCCAACCTGGTGTTCAACGCCGTCAAATACACCCAGGACAAGGGCAATATCCGCATCCGCTGGTGGGCCGATGACCAGGGCGCACACCTCAGCGTGCAGGACTCCGGAATGGGCATCGACGCCAAACACTTGCCGCGCCTCACCGAACGCTTCTACCGCGTCGACTCCAGCCGCAACTCCAACACCGGCGGCACCGGGCTCGGCCTGGCCATCGTCAAGCATGTGCTGCTGCGCCATCGCGCGCGGCTGGAAATCAGCAGCGTGCTCGGCCATGGCAGTACCTTTACCTGCCATTTCCCGCCGGCCCAGATGACACGCTCACGGGTCATTCATCAGGACGGGTGACCCTCCACCCGGCAGCCGCCACTAGGCAAGCGCCCCGTCAGCCGCTACATTGGCGGACTTGCGCCTGCCTTTCAGGCCCACCTGCTCACCCTTTTTGATTAGACGGAACCCGCAAAACCCCATCATGGACCCTTCCCCTGGCATCACCCTCGCGACACTCTTCGCCGACTTCGGCATGATTCTTTTTGCACTGATCCTGGTACTGCTCAACGGCTTTTTCGTTGCGGCGGAATTTGCCATGGTCAAACTGCGCTCGACCCGGGTCGAGGCCATTGCCCACAAAAACGGCTGGCGCGGGCAGATCCTGCGCACCGTACACAGTCAGCTCGACGCGTATCTGTCGGCCTGCCAGTTGGGTATCACCCTCGCCTCCCTGGGCCTGGGCTGGGTCGGTGAGCCGGCCTTCGCGCACATCCTCGAGCCGTTGCTGGGCGCGATCGGTGTGCAATCGCCGGAAGTGATCAAGGGCGTGTCGTTCTTTGCCGCCTTCTTCGTGATCTCGTACCTGCACATCGTGGTCGGTGAGCTGGCGCCCAAGTCCTGGGCCATTCGCAAGCCTGAGTTGCTGTCGCTGTGGACCGCCGTGCCGCTGTACCTGTTCTACTGGGCCATGTACCCGGCGATCTACCTGCTCAACGCCAGCGCCAACGCCATCCTGCGCATCGCCGGCCAAGGCGAGCCTGGCCCGCACCACGAGCACCATTACAGCCGTGAAGAACTGAAACTGATCCTGCACTCCAGCCGTGGCCAGGACCCGAGCGACCAAGGCATGCGTGTATTGGCCTCCGCCGTGGAAATGGGCGAGCTGGAAGTGGTCGACTGGGCCAACTCCCGGGAAGACCTGGTGACCCTGGACTTCAACGCTCCGCTCAAGGAAATCCTGGCGCTGTTCCGTCGCCACAAGTTCAGCCGTTATCCGGTGTACGACGCGGTGCGCAACGAGTTTGTCGGCTTGCTGCACATCAAGGACCTGCTGCTGGAACTGGCGGCCCTGGACCACATTCCCGAATCGTTCAACCTCGCCGAGCTGACCCGCCCGCTGGAGCGCGTATCGCGCCATATGCCGCTGTCGCAGTTGCTTGAGCAGTTCCGCAAAGGCGGCGCGCACTTCGCTCTGGTGGAAGAAGCCGACGGCAAGATCATCGGCTATCTGACCATGGAAGACGTGCTGGAAGTGCTGGTCGGTGACATCCAGGACGAACACCGCAAGGCCGAGCGCGGCATCCTCGCTTACCAGCCGGGCAAGCTCCTGGTGCGTGGCGACACGCCGCTGTTCAAGGTGGAGCGCCTGCTGGGCGTCGACCTGGACCACATCGAGGCCGAAACCCTCGCCGGGCTGATCTACGACACCCTGAAACGGGTGCCGGAAGAGGAAGAAGTGCTGGAAGTCGAAGGCCTGCGGATCATCATCAAGAAGATGAAAGGGCCGAAGATCGTGTTGGCCAAGGTGCTGTTGCTCGACTAGCCGCCCCTTTAGGAGCGAGCTTGCTCGCGAAGGACGTTAACGATAACGCTGGGATCCTGACACCCGGCAGCGCCCTCAGGTTTTTCGCGAGCAAGCTCGCTCCTACAAAAGCCTTATCGCGGGCCCAATGCAAAATTGGGCAACGCCTGCACCGGCTGGTTGAATTCATAGGGAATCGACACCAGCCCCAACGCCGTCGTGCGTTGCACCACAAAATGCAGATGCGGCCCGCTGCTGTTGCCGGTATTACCCGACAGCGCCAGCGGGCTGCCCACCGCCACTCGCTGCCCTTCCCTGACGCTGACCGACCCTTGCTTGAGGTGCAGGTACACGCCCTGCGTGCCGTCATCGTGCTGCACCCGCACGAAATTGCCCGATGGATCACTGCCGCGCCCGGATTGGGTGTTCTCGGTTTTCAGCACCAAACCTGCGCGTGCCGCAATGATCGGTGTGCCTTCGGGCATGGCGATGTCCATCGCGTAGCGGCTTTTGAGCTCGGAGTGGCTGAAGGTACCGTTGGGGCCTTGGGTGAGACGGAACGGGCCGCCACGCCAGGGCAAGGGATAACGATAGGAAACGGATTGCGACGGATATACAGGCTTGGGAATCACCCGAACCTGATACACAAACGCCTGCGCCCCGGGCGTGTACCGGTCGCTGAAGACTACAACGCCGTCAGCGTCGATGGATTTGTAGAGGGTCATGGACATCACCGGCATGACGACGGCGAACAATCCCCAAAACAGCAGTGAGCGCACGAGCATCGGGTTGGCCTGCCAGAGACGACGGGATGGCAGGCTAACAAGGGATCATGACAGTGCTATGTGACCTCAGGCCAGCAGTGGTGTGAAGCAGATATCCACGTCCATATGAGCCGCAGCGGACAGGTTAACCAAGGCATCCAGCGAGAATTTGTCGATCTTGCCGCCCAGAACATCATTGAGGCGCGGCTGACTGATGTGAAGTCGATGGGCTGCGTCCTTCTGGGAAAGCTCCCAGCTGCGAATGGTTTTGCACAGTTCCTGAAGGAGCTTTGAGCGCAAACGCATGTTGGCTGCTTGCTGGGGAGTATCTTCCAGCGCATCCCAAACGCTGCTGAAACGTTCGGTTTGAAACTTTTGGTCTGTCATGGGCTTAACCTAACTCCTGCAGTCTGGCGCGAGCCAATTCAATATCCCGCATTTCGGTTTTCTGAGTGGTTTTGCGCAGCGCATGCAGCACATAGATTGCCTCCGGCCGATTGACCACATAAAAAACCCGGAACGCTCCTGACTCGTCGAAAATCCTGATCTCATGGACGCCGCGCCCGATAGTCTTCATCGGTTTGCAATCAAAAGGCTGCTCGCCCTGCTGCAAGAGGTCCAATTGAAAACCGACGGCTCGTCGCGCATCAAGTGGAAACGACTTGAGATCCTTGAGCGAGCCTCCCACAAACACCACGTCCTTATGCCTTGGCATCCACTTCTCTTGTTCTGGAAAGGAAAAGCGTAATAGACGATTCGGCTCAAGGAGCGGGCGGTATGTTTCAAGGCGTAGCGAACACTCGATAACGACAGTGCGTTAACGAGAGACTATATCGAAACCGATATAAATCAAGCCGAACACCGAGAATCAGACGGTTGGTCGATTCCCGATATTGGAAGAGAGATCACGCACCCGGCACAAAATGCTTCTGTGCGGTCCCGCGGGCGATCAGCCGCGAGATGTAGTCGAGCTTCTGCGCATCCTGGTCGATAAACCGGAAGGTCAGTTGCAGCCAGTCACTGTCAGGCTTGGGCTCGTAGGCCACGACGGCGTGCAGGTAACCGTTGAGACGGGCCACCTCGGCGTTTTCGCCCTGCTCCAGGTCGAGCACGGCGCTTTCCAGTACCTGAGGCAGGATTTCGCCGCGACGCACCACCAGCAGCGCCTCCTTGATGCTCAGGGCTTTGATCACGCATTGCTGGGTGCCACTGGACAGGCGCAGTTGGCCCTGGCCACGACCGCCGGCTGGCGATGCTGCCGGAGCAGCCTGCACCGGCGGGCTGTTGAGCAAGCCTTTGCTCGGTGCGGCCACCGCCGCCGGCTTGACCGCTTCAGGCTTGCCGCCGGTCAGGGCGCTCAGGGAATCGTTGCCGAACGCCGAGTTCATCTTGGTCGGCGCACTGGCGATCAGCGCGTCGAGGCGGCCGATCTTGTTCAGCGCCTGCTTGACCTTGTTCAGCAACTGCTCGTTGGTAAACGGCTTGCTGACGTAGCCGGAAACCCCGGCCTGGATCGCCTGCACTACGTTTTCCTTGTCGCCACGGCTGGTCACCATGACGAACGGCATGGCCTTCAAATGAGGCTGTTCTCGGCACCAGGTCAACAGTTCGAGGCCGGACATTTCCGGCATTTCCCAGTCACACAGCACCATGTCGAAGGTTTCGCGCATCAGGATGGCCTGGGCCTTTTTGCCGTTCACCGCATCTTCGATCTTGATCCCAGGGAAGTAGTTGCGCAGGCACTTCTTCACCAGGTCGCGAATAAACGAGGCGTCATCCACCACCAATACACTGACTTTGCTCATCGACCCTTCATCCTATAAAAACCCCGGCAAGCATAACGCTTCGCTGATGGCATTTCGCCAAAACTCTTCAGTCACGCCAGGACTTTACGTTACCCCGCCGCGCAAAATTCGTACGCCACAAACGAAAACGCCCGACCAAAGGCCGGGCGTTTATTTCTCGGGCAATCTTACTTATCGTCAGGAACGCCCGGAACATTAGGGATTTGATCAACCGTGCCTTCAACTTCGGCTTTCATGCGCTTGAGGCCCATGTGCCGCACGTCGGTGCCCCGCACCAGGTAGATCACCAGTTCCGAGATATTGCGTGCGTGGTCGCCGATGCGCTCCAGCGAACGCAGCACCCAGATGATGCTCAGCACCCGCGAGATAGAGCGCGGATCTTCCATCATGTAGGTCGCCAGTTCGCGCAGGGCGGTCTTGTATTCGCGGTCGATGATCTTGTCGTACTGGGCCACCGACAACGCCAGTTCGGCGTCGAAGCGGGCAAACGCGTCGAGGGCATCGCGGACCATGTTGCGCACCTGGTCACCGATGTGGCGCACTTCGACATAACCACGCGGCGCTTCGCCTTCTTCGCACAACTGGATGGCGCGGCGGGCGATCTTGGTGGCTTCGTCGCCGATGCGCTCCAGGTCGATCACCGACTTGGAAATGCTGATGATCAAACGCAGGTCGGACGCCGCCGGCTGACGACGGGCCAGGATGCGCAGGCATTCTTCGTCGATGTTGCGTTCCATCTGGTTGATCTGGTCATCGATCTCGCGCACTTGCTGGGCCAGGCCGGAGTCGGCCTCGATCAGCGCGGTGACCGCGTCGTTGACTTGCTTCTCCACCAGCCCGCCCATGGCCAGGAGGTGGCTGCGCACTTCCTCAAGCTCGGCGTTGAACTGCGCGGAGATGTGATGGGTAAGGCCTTCTTTGCTAATCATGTTGGCGTCCTTGGAACGTCCAGTAAGGTGCGGTCGACCGCAGCATCAGTTCAGTGAGCAACCAGCCACCTGCTAGCCGTAGCGACCGGTGATGTAGTCTTCGGTCTGCTTCTTCGCCGGGTTGGTGAACAGGGTATCGGTGTCACCAAATTCCACCAGTTTGCCCATGTACATGAACGCGGTGTAGTCGGAAACCCGCGCTGCCTGTTGCATGTTGTGGGTCACGATGACGATGGTGAACTTGGATTTCAGTTCGTAGATCAGCTCTTCGACTTTCAGCGTGGAAATCGGATCGAGTGCCGAGCAAGGTTCGTCGAGCAGCAGCACTTCCGGCTCCACGGCGATGGTGCGGGCGATCACCAGACGCTGCTGCTGGCCGCCGGACAAACCGAGGGCCGATTCGTGCAGACGGTCCTTGACCTCGTCCCACAGCGCCGCGCCTTTTAAAGCCCACTCAACGGCTTCGTCGAGGATGCGCTTCTTGTTGATGCCTTGGATGCGCAGGCCGTAGACCACGTTTTCATAGATGGTCTTGGGAAACGGGTTGGGCTTCTGGAACACCATGCCCACCCGGCGACGCAGCTCGGCCACGTCTTCACCCTTGCGGTAGATGTTGGTGCCGTAGAGATTGATTGCGCCCTCGACGCGGCAGCCGTCCACCAGGTCGTTCATCCGGTTGAAGGTGCGCAGCAAGGTCGACTTGCCGCAGCCGGACGGGCCGATAAAAGCGGTCACGCGCTGCTTCGGGATGTTCATGCTGACGTCGAACAGCGCCTGCTTGTCGCCGTAGTACAGGCTCAGGCTCGGGACTTCGATCGCCACGGTTTCCTGGGCCAGGCTCAGGCTCTGCTTGTCGCGACCCAGGGCTGACATGTTGATGCCGTGGGAATGGGTTTCATGTTGCATGGGATGCTCCCTGTGCTACCAATTCGTTTTGTGGGAGCGGGCTTGCTCGCGAAGGCGTCAGGTCAGTTGACCCATGTATTACTGATACACCGCATTCGCGAGCAAGCCCGCTCCCACATTTAGTCCGCGTTCACTTCAATTAACTGTCCAACGCTTTGTATTTTTCGCGCAGGTGGTTACGAATCCACACCGCCGAGAGGTTGAGCGTGGCGATCACCAGCACCAGCAGCAAGGCAGTGGCGTACACCAGCGGCCGCGCGGCTTCGACGTTGGGGCTCTGGAAGCCGACGTCATAAATATGGAAGCCCAGGTGCATGATTTTCTGGTCCAGGTGCAGGTACGGGTAGTTGCCGTCCACCGGCAGCGACGGCGCCAGTTTCACCACACCTACCAGCATCAGCGGCGCCACTTCACCGGCGGCACGGGCCACGGCGAGGATCATGCCGGTCATCATCGCCGGGCTGGCCATCGGCAGGACGATCTTCCACAGCGTTTCCGCCTTGGTCGCGCCCAGTGCCAAAGAACCTTCACGTACGGTGCGAGGGATCCGCGCCAGGCCTTCTTCGGTGGCCACGATCACTACCGGTACCGCCAACAGCGCCAGGGTCAGGGACGCCCAGAGCAGGCCAGGCGTACCGAAGGTCGGTGCCGGCAAGGCTTCGGCGAAGAACAGCCGGTCGACCGAGCCGCCCAGTACGTAGACAAAGAAGCCGAGGCCGAATACGCCGTAAACGATGGCGGGTACACCGGCCAGGTTGTTCACGGCGATGCGGATGATCCGCGTCAGGGTGTTCTGCTTGGCGTATTCACGCAGGTACACCGCCGCCAGCACACCGAACGGGGTCACGATCATCGCCATGATCAGCGTCATCATCACGGTGCCGAAGATCGCCGGGAAAATCCCGCCTTCGGTGTTGGCTTCCCGTGGATCGTCGCTGAGGAATTCCCAGATCTTGCTGAAGTAGAAGCCGATCTTGGTCATGTAACCCATGGCGTTCGGCTGGTAGGCATGCACCACCTTGCCGATGCCGATTTCGATTTCTTTACCGTTGGCATCGCGGGCGGTGAGGCTGTCGCGGTTGAACTGGGCATGCAGGTCCGCCAGGCGGGCTTCGATGTCCTTGTAGCGGTTGTTCAGTTCGGCGCGACCGCTGTCCATGTCGGCTTGAGCGGTGGCGTCCAGCTTGCCTTCCAGCTCCAGCTTGCGACCGTGCAGGCGGATGCGTTCGAGGCCGGCGTTGATTGCGCCGATGTCGGACTTCTCAAGGGTCTTGAGCTGGGCCGCGAGCTTGTTGACGCGGTCGACGCGGGCTTGCAGTTCCGGCCAGGCCGCCTCGCCTTCAGCGATGACCTTGCCGTCCTGCTTGACGTTGACCAGGGTGCCGTAGAAGTTGCCCCATTCACGCCGCTCGATAGCCATCAGTTCGACCGGCTTGGTCTGGTTGGTCAGCCACTCGCCGACGATCCAGGTGAAGTCGTTGCCGTTCAAGTCACGGTTGCCGACCTTGATCAGCTCGCGGGTCATGAACTCCGGGCCTTGGTCCGGCACCGGCAAGCCAGCGCTTTTCAGACGCTCGCGGGGCACTTCTTCTTTCTGCACCACTTCGCCGACGACGATATGGTTTTCCTGGCCCGGCACGTTGTAGCTGGCCTGGATGAGGTCGGCCGGCCAGAAGTGGCCCAAACCACGCACGGCAATCACGGCCAGCAAACCAATGGTCATGATGACCGCGATGGACACCGCGCCACCGCTGATCCAGACGCCCGGGGCGCCGCTCTTGAACCATCCATTCAGGGAGTTCTGTTTCACAGACTTCTACCTTTC
Source organism: Pseudomonas sp. AN3A02 (assembly GCF_011765255.1). Taxonomy (NCBI): domain Bacteria; kingdom Pseudomonadati; phylum Pseudomonadota; class Gammaproteobacteria; order Pseudomonadales; family Pseudomonadaceae; genus Pseudomonas; species Pseudomonas sp. AN3A02. The sequence goes on along the minus strand of NZ_JAARNI010000003.1, from coordinate 35,055 downwards.
TTAAAGCGACGAGTATTTCTTGCGCAGACGCTGACGAATCAGCTCGGCGAGGGTGTTCATGACGAAGGTGAACAGCAGCAGTACCAGCGCCGAGAGGAACAGCACGCGGTAGTGGCTGCCGCCGACTTCCGATTCGGGCATTTCCACCGCGACGTTGGCCGCCAGGGTGCGCAGGCCTTCAAACAGGTTCATCTCCATCACCGGCGTGTTACCGGTGGCCATCAGCACGATCATGGTTTCACCGACCGCGCGGCCCATGCCGATCATCAGTGCCGAGAAGATGCCCGGACTGGCGGTCAGGATCACCACGCGCGTCATGGTCTGCCATGGCGTGGCACCCAGGGCCAGGGAGCCCAGGGTCAGGCCGCGCGGCACGCTGAACACGGCGTCTTCGGCGATGGAGTAGATGTTCGGGATCACCGCGAAACCCATGGCCAGGCCGACTACCAGGGCGTTGCGCTGGTCGTAGGTAATGCCCAGGTCGTGGGAGATCCACATCCGCATGTCGCCGCCGAAGAACCAGGTTTCCAGGTACGGGCTCATGTACAGCGAGAGCCAGCCCACAAACAGGATCACCGGGATCAGGATCGCGCTTTCCCAGCCATCCGGAACCCGCAGGCGGATCGACTCAGGCAGGCGGCTGAAGATGAAGCCGGCGACCAGGATGCCAACCGGCAGCAGCATCAACAGGCTGAAAATCCCCGGCAAATGCCCTTCGACATACGGCGCCAGGAACAGGCCGGCGAAGAAGCCGAGGATCACCGTCGGCATCGCTTCCATCAACTCGATCACCGGCTTGACCTTGCGGCGCAGGCTCGGGGCCATGAAGTAGGCGGTGTAGATTGCAGCGGCGACGGCCAGTGGCGCGGCCAGCAGCATGGCGTAGAACGCGGCCTTCAGGGTACCGAAGGTCAGGGGCGCCAGGCTCATTTTGGGTTCGAAGTCGGTGTTGGCGGCGGTCGATTGCCAGACGTATTTAGGCTCGTCGTAGTTTTCGTACCAGACCTTGCTCCACAACGCGCTCCAGGAGACTTCCGGGTGCGGGTTGTCCAGCAGCAGCGGTTGCAGCTTGCCGCCGGCTTCGACGATCACCCGGTTGGCCCGTGGCGACATGCCGAAGATGCCAGTGCCGTCGACCACCGGGTCCACCAGCAACGTGCGATGGGCGGTGCTGTGGAACACGCCGAACTTGCCGGAGGCGTCGAGGGCGGTGAAGCCTTTGCGACGCTCTTCGGCGGCGATTTCAACGATAGGCGCGGTGCCCATCTGGAAGGTGCGGATCTGCTTCAGGCGTTGTTCGCCGTCCGGGTCGCGGGCCATGAACCACTGGGCCAGGCCGCCGCTGGAGTTACCGATGATCAGCGAGATGCCGCCCACCAACTGGGTGCTGGCCGTGACTTGCGCAACGCCGTCGTCCAACAATTTGTAGCGACCGTTGAGGCTGTTGTCCCTCAGGCTGAAAACGTCGGCCTGGGCGCGACCGTTGATCACGTACAGCCACTGCTGGCGCGGATCAACGAAGATGGCTTTCACCGGCTCGGTCATTTGCGGCAGTTCGATGCGCTTCTGCTCGGTGGTGACTTCCTCGGTCATCATGTTTTCTTCACGGCTGATGGACAGCACGTTCAGATGAGCACCACTGGAACCGGCCACCACCAGCGTCGAGTCGGTCGCGTTCAAAGCGACGTGCTCAAGCGCGCGGCCTTGTTCGTCGAGGACGATCGGCGTTTCGCCGTAAGGGTATTCGACGGCGGGCGAAATGGTCTTCTTGCCTTCCGGGTACGACACTTTATACGTGTGGCGGAACACCAAAGACTGGCCGTTGGACAGGCCGAGAATCACCAGCGGGCTGCCGGGCTGGTCTTCACCGATGGAGGCGACCGTCACACCGGCCGGCAACGGCAGGTCAACGCGCTTGAGTTCGGCACCCGTGTCAACGTTGAAGAACAGCGCCTGGCCCTTGTCGGAAACCCGCATGGCGACCTGGTTCTGTTCTTCCATGGAGATCATCAGCGGCTTGCCGGCGTCCTGCATCCAGGCAGGCGTCAGGGCGTCTTCCTTGGTCAGGTTGGCGCCGTGGAACAGCGGGGCGACCACGTAGGCGAGGAAAAAGAAAATCAAGGTGATAGCGCCCAGGACGGCAAGGCCGCCCACCAGCACGTACCAACGGGTCAGGCGATCCTTGAGCGCGCGGATGCGGCGCTTGCGTTGCAGCTCAGGCGTATTGAAATCAATGCGCTTGGGGGGAGAAGTCGTCGTCATGGTGGAATTGGCCAGATCATTCATGCGCACACCCTAGCGATCCTGTATGACAGAAAGATGACAATGCAGTGACGCAAGAAATCCGCCGCGTAGCAGGGCTGGCAGCGGATTAAAAAATGGGAGGCGAGGTCCAGGTCTTGCAGACCCCGCCCAGGCCTTGAACGGTGGGTGAACCCAGGTTCAAGGCAGGTTTACCGGCGGCTTATTTGCCACCCTCTTTCAGGCCCAGGTCAGCCAGTGCCTTGGCGGCAACTTTGGCTGGCAGCGGGATGTAGCCGTCTTTCACTACAACTTCCTGGCCCTGTTTGGACAGAACCAGCTTCACGAACTCGGCTTCCAGCGGGGCCAGAGGCTTGTTCGGGGCTTTGTTGACGTAGACGTAGAGGAAGCGCGACAGCGGGTATTTGCCGTTCAGGGCGTTTTCTTCGGTGTCTTCGATGAAGTCAGTGCTGCCTTTCTTGGCCAGGGCCACGGTCTTCACGCTGGCGGTTTTGTAACCGATGCCCGAGTAACCGATACCGTTCAGCGAAGAGCTGATGGACTGCACAACCGACGCCGAACCTGGTTGTTCGTTCACGTTAGGTTTGTAGTCGCCTTTGCACAGGGCTTCTTCCTTGAAGTAGCCGTAAGTGCCGGATACCGAGTTACGACCGAACAGTTGCACTGGCTTGTTGGCCAGGTCGCCGGTCACGCCCAGGTCGCCCCAGGTTTTGACATCAGCTTTGGCGCCGCACAGACGCGTCGAAGAGAAGATCGCGTCGACTTGTTCCATGGTCAGGTGCTGGATCGGGTTGTCCTTGTGCACGAACACGGCCAGGGCATCCACGGCAACCGGGATAGCGGTTGGCTTGTAGCCGTACTTCTGCTCGAAGGCAGCCAGTTCGGTGTCCTTCATCTTGCGGCTCATCGGGCCCAGGTTGGAGGTGCCTTCAGTCAGCGCAGGAGGAGCAGTGGCGGAGCCGGCGGCCTGAATCTGGATGTTGACGTTCGGGTATTCCTTTTTGTAACCCTCAGCCCACAGGGTCATCAGGTTTGCCAAGGTATCGGAACCAACGCTGGACAGGTTGCCCGACACACCAGTGGTCTTCACGTAAGCCGGAATTGCCGGGTCAACACCAGCGGCTACCGCGTTAGCGGTCGCAACGCCAGCAGCGACAAAAGTCATTGCCGCCATCAAACGTTTCAGTTTCATGCCTTGCTCCTAGCAGATAGGGATAGTTGGATCGGGGCCAAGTATCGGTAGGCCGTGTGAACACTCTATGTCTGGAATATGACAATTAGATGAAAGGCCAGCATTTATGAAAAAGCTGACAGGAAGGAGAAACTTCAATAAATCCGGGACTTGCGGGGAGTTTGAGGCGGGTTAAGCGGTGTTTCAGAAATACTCTGCAATCTATGACTGTTCCTACGCTACTGCGTAGGAACAATCTTCAGGTAGTGGGTTAACGCCCGCGCTTCCACAGGTACCCACCCACGGCCATCCCCATCACGCACAGGACAGCCACGTAGTAAGCAGGACCCATCGGGCTTTCCTTCATCAGCAGCGACACCGCCAAGGGTGTCAGGCCACCGAACACGGCATAAGCGACGTTGTAGGAGAACGACAAACCACTGAAACGCACCACTGGCGGGAACGCTTTCACCATGACATAGGGCACCACACCGATGGTGCCTACAAACAGGCCGGTCAAGGCGTACAACGGGAACAGCCAATCCGGGTGAGCCACCAGGCTGTGATAGAGCGTCCAGGACGTTGCCAGCAACAGCGCGCAACCGATGATCAGCACCCGCCCGGCACCGAATCGGTCGGCCAGGGCCCCGGAGGCAATACACCCCAGGCTCAGGGTGACGATGGCCAGGCTATTGGCCTGCAGCGCCACCGTAGGGCTGAAGTGGTAGACCGTTTGCAGCACGGTCGGCGTCATCAGGATCACAACGACCACACCGGCCGAAAGCAACCAGGTCAGCAACATCGACAACACGATGGCACCACGGTGGTCACGCAGCACCGCGCGCAATGGCAGCTCGGCCGCCAGGGTCTTGCGCTGTTGCATCTCGGCGAAGATCGGGGTTTCGTGCAGCCAGCGACGCAGGTACACCGACAGCAAGCCAAACACACCACCCAGCAGGAACGGAATCCGCCAGGCGTAATCCGACACCTGCTCCGGGGTGTAGAGCGTGTTGATGGCAGTGGCCACCAGCGAACCCAACAGGATGCCGGCCGTCAGGCCGCTGGTCAGGGTGCCACAGGCATAGCCAATATGACGCGGCGGCACATGCTCGGAAACGAACACCCACGCGCCTGGTACTTCACCGCCAATCGCCGCGCCCTGGATCACGCGCATCAGCAGCAACAGGATCGGCGCCCACAGGCCGATCTGCGCATAGGTCGGCAGCAGGCCCATGATCAGGGTCGGCACGGCCATCATGAAGATGCTCAGGGTGAACATCTTCTTGCGCCCCAGCAGGTCGCCGAAGTGCGCCATGATGATCCCGCCCAACGGCCGCGCCAGGTAGCCGGCGGCGAAAATGCCGAAGGTCTGCATCATGCGCAGCCATTCGGGCATCTCGGCAGGGAAAAACAGTTTCCCGACCACTGTGGCGAAAAACACGAAAATGATGAAGTCGTAGAACTCCAGCGCCCCGCCCAAGGCAGACAGCGACAGGGTTTTGTAGTCGTTGCGGGTCAGCGGGCGCGAAGGTTGCGCACTGCTTGCGGGCACGGAGGACATGGCAAGGCTTCTCTTATAGTAGTCAGGACGGCAAGCCCGGGACTTGCGGCAGGTTTGGCAAGATAGCAAATCGCTTGAAAAAGCACAGCGTCGGGCCGTTAACAGTTCAGATAAGCGAAATATTCCCGTCGCAGAACTGCAATTAACATGAGCAGGAGCACAGTTGCCGGAAAAAGCCGCGATACAGCTTCTATTTACCGACCAAATGAGCGACGGGAGGTCGTCGTGGCGCCGACGGCTCGATATACTCGCCCATTGCAAGCGCCAGACCCGCATCCTTGAGGGGCTGCTGTGCCAAAACGCCGTTGGTGTCCTCCAGCCGATTTGGCAGAGTTTCCCTTTAGTACGCCTTACGAGAAACGCATCGAGCGGTGTATGTTGGTGCTGAAACGTTTTTCCAGAAGACGGCTATCCACTTGAAATACCCATAAAGCGTCACGGGTCAGAGGCACCGGCATGATCGAACTCGAACAAGAAGATCCTATCCCGCAAGGCGATCTCGCCCTGCAAATCACTGCACTCCCGCGTGAAACCAACGGTTTCGGCGACATCTTCGGCGGCTGGCTGGTCGCGCAGATGGACCTGGCCGGCACAGCCATGGCGAGCAAGGTTGCCGGTGGCCGCGTCGCGACCGTCGCGATTGATCGCATGGCATTCCTGGTGCCAGTGGCCGTCGGCGCGCAGTTGTCCTTCTATACCCAGGCCCTGGAAATCGGCCGCAGCTCGATCCAGATGATGGTCGAAGTGTGGAGCGACGACCCGCTGTCCAGTGAATGGCGCAAAGTCACCGAGGCTGTGTTTGTGTTCGTTGCCATCGATGGCAGCGGTCGCACCCGGTCGGTTCCGTCGCGGGCGCGTTAAACATCGCGACGTTTTGACGGTCCATTGCCCCATTGTCTGCCATTGAGAGCGCGCGCCTATGTCTACGCCCAACGTTGAAACCGTAAAACTGGATGAGCTGAACGCTTGGCGCATCCGCCATAACGGGGCCGAATTGGTGGTCGCCCAGCAAGGCGCGCACATCGTCAGTTACCAGCGCACCGGCGAGAAGCCGCTGATCTGGCCCAATGACGCCGTGGTATTCAAGAAAGGCAAAGGCATTCGTACCGGCGTGCCGGTGTGCTGGCCGTGGTTTGGCGTGTTCGACCGCAATCCGCAAAGCGTCAAGGCCATGTACCAGGGCGACGAGCCGGCTGGGGCGCATGGTTTCGTACGGACCGCCGACTGGACGTTGGCTGGCGTGGAAGCTGAAGGCGCAGCGTTGCGGGTTGAACTGGAACTGCCGGTGGCTGAAGGTGGCTTCCCGGGTTGGCCGCATCTAGTTGACCTGAAGATGAGCCTCCTGCTGGATGATCAACTGCACATCCGCCTGACCAGCCACAACCGTGGCACCGAGACCGTCAGCCTCAGCCAGGCGCTGCACAGTTATTTTGCGGTCAGTGATGTGCGCAACGTGCAGGTCGACGGCCTGGACGGGCGAGCCTATATCGACACCGCCGACGGCTGGAGCCACAAGCAGCAATCCGGGCTTCTGCACTTCACCGCCGAGACCGACCGCATCTACCTCGACACGCCAGCGCAACTGAACATTGTCGATAAAGACTGGCAGCGCCGCGTTCAACTCACCAGCACAGGTTCGCGCTCGACGGTGATCTGGAACCCGTGGACTGAACGTGCCAAGGCTTTCAGCGACATGGCCGACGATGGCTGGCAGGGCATGCTGTGCATCGAGACCGCGAACGCGCTGGACGATGTGGTGACGCTGGCGCCGGGTGAAAGCCATACCTTGGGCGTGAGCATCGCCGGTATTGCCCTGTAAACCCAATCAAAAATGTGGGAGCGGGCTTGCTCGCGAATGCGGTTTTCCAGTTAGTGTATGTGCTGACTGACACACCGCTTTCGCGAGCAAGCCCGCTCCCAAATTAGGTTCTGCGTCAGATCAGAGATCCGACTCTTTAACCGCCCGCACTTTCCCCGCATCCAGCGCATACGCCGCATCGGCCAGGTCATTGTTGACCTTCTCCACCTTCAGCGTGCCCGTCACCCACAGCGGCGTGTAGATGTCATCCAGCTTCAAACCCTTGGGATAACGCACCAGCACTAACTGGTTGGGCGGCGGTGGCGGCACGTGGATGCAGGCGCCCGGGTAAGGCACCAGGAAGAACAGCGTGCTGCGGCCCTTCGCGTCGGTTTCCAGTGGCACGGGGTAGCCGCCGATGCGGATGTTCTTGCCGTTCATGGCAGCCACGGTCTTGGTGGAATACATCACCGCCGGCAAGCCCTTGCTCTGCTTCAGGCCACCCTTTGCGGTGAACGTGCCTTGGGCTTCCGGGGAGTTGTGGTCGATTTCCGGCATTTCTTCGAGGGCTTTCTGGTCCGACTTGGGCATCAGTTCCAGCCAGTCGGTTTCCGGCAGTTCGCCTGCGTGGGCCAACCCGGTGCATAGAAGAAGGGATAACAGGAGACGGCGCATGGAGAAGCTCGGCAAGGATTACAGTGCCGGCATTCTAGCCCTCTGCGCCTGCGCAGCGCAGAGGGCTTGGTCGCTAAATTACTTCTTTTTCAGCAAACCGTAGATCACCAGCAACACCACGGCACCCACCAGCGCACCAATGAAGCCTGCACCTTGGCCAGCCTGATAGATGCCCAGTGCCTGGCCACCATAGGTAGCAACCAGCGAACCGGCGATACCCAGCAGGATGGTCATGATCCAGCCCATGCTGTCGTCGCCTGGTTTCAGGAAACGCGCCAGCAGGCCGACGATCAAACCGATAAAGATGGTTCCAATGATACCCATGGCATTTCCCTCTGATTGAAGTGAGCTAAGTCAAAGCCTAGTCAGACTTTGGCTTCCTGCAATCAGAGGGTGGCGGGTACCAATGGTTCCCGCCCGGCCTTGGGTTATTGCTCAGCGATCAGCGCTTCGACCTTGAGGATCTGCGCTTGCAGCGTCGCGCGGTCCTTGCAGCGCAGGTTGGCGTGGCCGACCTTGCGCCCGGCCTTGAACGCCTTGCCGTAGTGATGCAGATGGCAGTCATCAATCGCGATCACGCGATCAACCGGCGGCACCACGCCGATGAAGTTGAGCATGGCGCTCTCGCCGACCTTGGCCGTGGAGCCCAAGGGCAAGCCCGCCACCGCCCGCAGGTGGTTTTCGAACTGGCTGCACTCGGCGCCTTCGGTGGTCCAGTGCCCGGAGTTGTGCACGCGCGGGGCGATTTCGTTGGCCTTGAGGCCTCCGTCGACTTCAAAGAACTCGAACGCCATCACGCCGACGTAATCCAGTTGCTTGAGCACACGGCTCGAATAATCTTCGGCCAGGGCTTGCAGCGGGTGGTCGGTGCTGGCCACGGACAGCTTGAGGATGCCGCTGTCGTGGGTGTTGTGTACCAGCGGGTAGAAGCGGGTTTCGCCATCCCGGGCACGCACGGCGATCAGCGAGACTTCGCCGGTGAACGGCACGAAGCCTTCCAGCAGGCAGGCGACGCTGCCCAGTTCGGCGAAGGTACCGACCACGTCGGCGGCGGTGCGCAGGACTTTCTGGCCCTTGCCGTCGTAACCCAGGGTGCGAGTCTTCAGCACGGCCGGCAGGCCGATGGAGGCGACTGCGGCGTCCAGGTCAGCCTGGGACTGGATGTCGGCGAAGGCCGGCGTCGGGATGCCCAGGTCCTTGAACATGCTCTTCTCGAACCAGCGGTCACGAGCGATGCGCAAGGCTTCGGCGCTCGGGTACACCGGCACGAACTGCGACAGGAAGGCTACGGTTTCAGCCGGGACACTTTCGAACTCGAAGGTCACCAGGTCGACTTCATCGGCCAGTTGGCGCAGGTGATCCGGGTCGCTGTAATCAGCCCGCAGATGTTCACCCAACGCAGCCGCACAGGCGTCCGGCGCCGGGTCCAGGAAAGCGAAGTTCATCCCCAGCGGCGTACCCGCCAGGGCCAGCATGCGGCCCAGTTGGCCGCCACCGATTACACCGATTTTCATCGTCAACAACCTCAGGCAATGCGTGGGTCTGGATTGTCCAGGACGCTGTCTGTCTGTTCAGCACGGAATTTTTTCAGCACCGCGTGGAACTGCGGGTGCTTGGCCCCGAGGATGCTGGCGGACAGCAAGGCTGCGTTGATCGCGCCGGCCTTGCCGATCGCCAGGGTGGCCACCGGAATACCGGCGGGCATCTGCACGATGGACAACAGCGAATCCACGCCCGAGAGCATCGACGACTGCACCGGAACGCCAAGTACTGGCAGGTGAGTCTTGGCGGCACACATGCCTGGCAAGTGAGCTGCACCGCCGGCACCGGCGATAATCACCTCGATGCCACGGGACTCTGCTTCATCGGCATACTGGAAGAGCAAATCCGGAGTGCGGTGGGCGGAAACCACCTTCACTTCATAGGGAATGCCGAGTTTTTCCAGCATATCGGCGGTGTGGCTAAGGGTGGACCAATCGGACTTGGAGCCCATGATCACGCCAACCAATGCACTCATCGTCGTGCCTCTTCTCTCTGGGCGCCCGCAGGCGCGTCAAAAAACAACAAGCCACGCGGGAAATCCGGCGTGGCTTGTTGTACGAATTAAGGCCGGTTGGACCGGCCGAAGGCCGCGCAGTATACCGTAATAACGCAGATAAACAGCCCCTTGGGTGACCATCTGTCTTACAGGTCAAACCGGCGGTTTTATTGACTTACAAGTCAGCGACAAGATCGAGGCGATGGGTCTTGGCGATGGCCTCGATCATTACCTTTGAGACGCCTGCCTCTGCAGCGATAGAAGGCCATTGCTGCACAGCTTCATGGACCTCCCGAATGATCTGCTTGGCCTTCAATCCCTTGATCTGCCTTCCCACAGTGAGGAGGTCATCCACCACAAAATTGTCACGCTTGCCGTTGATGCTCATCTGATGGCTATCGACCCAGAAGTTTCCAGGCAGGTAGGACCACGTTACGTCATAGGCTGGAGACAAGTACCAAGTGCCGTCGGTATCCAGCAAGAAACTGATGTTCTTGGTATGGTCATCCTGGTTTCGAGCGATAACGTTGAACACCATCCGCCTGAAAAACTGTTCTGCCTCACTACGGCCCAGTTTCAGCACCCTGAATACGCTCAGCGCCTCAGCGTAGGAATACTCTCCAGGCTTCTTATAGTCGGCATGATCCAACGCACATAGTGTCGCTGTATGGATTTTTTCACCCTCATCAGTGCGATCGAATCGCCTGGTCATGAAATGAGCACGTCCGCCTTCTTGAAGCAGGCGACATTCGGTCATCACCACACCGGCTTGCCTGGCCATCAAGTAATACGCGTATTCGATCCGGCCATAACCTTGACTATCGGCAAGCACATCAGTGTTTTTTCCGACGTCAAACTTAAGGAGCCAGTAGCTATAACCCTTAGGAGCGATCACCTGCCCTGACCTGATGTGACCTTCGGCGTTGATCGCAATGATCGCCTTCGCACGCGCGCCACCGGCACTTGTGCCGACCTGAATCAAACGTTGCAATGCAGCGTCGTCGACAGTGGGGTCATTAGAGGTCAGGCGATCCTCCAGGCTCTCTCTTCCCGAGAGAACCTCCCCAGCCAACTGAACAAGTGCCGCGATCTCTACGACCTGGGCCTCGTTCGCCTCAGTGTTCATGGCCGGCCGATACTCAAGCGCGCCCATGCCCCGATTACCCTGGTAAAGAAGTCGATCCACTGGCGTGAACGAAAGCTTGTCACGGCCTTGCTGTGCTAACCACGCATTGATCAGCGCATTACCAAAGTCATCCGGGAGAGAGTCGGCAAAGATCGCAGGGAGCGCCTTATAGGTTTCCCGATTCAGGTTGGTGAATGCGTAGGTGTACCCCGCGCGGGCGGGCATATGAATGGGCGAGATTTCCAGACCCGTGGCCACGAACTCGGGGGAGAATTCGAACTCGCCAACTTCGGTTGCCTCATCCCAATTAAGCGCGCCGACGTATAAACCCCATAAGTAGATTTGTGCGATCACCAACTAATGTCCTTCTTGGTTGCGTCAGGCACGATGAGCTTTTTCTGGCCTGTTACTGCGGTCGCCGCCAATGGATCCTTGCGAGTGGTATAGGCCCGCTGGCGCTTCTTCCCGGCCATCTTCGCCATCTGGATGGGGCTTGAACGCACCTCCTCGACCAGAGAACTCAACCGATCCAATTCACCGATCACCCGCAGGACCGAAATGAGGTTGAGCAGGGTGCCCTTGCCCGCCATCAACTGACGTAATGTCGTACGCGAAATGCCTGCCTCTTCGGCGACGACTGCCTGACTGATGTTCTTTTTTACTCTCAAGGCTTCAAGGCGCAAACCAATTGCCTGTGCGATGGCTTGCTCACTCATCGTAGTCATTCGCATTTTGTATAGATTCCTGATCAATAGGCAGTATTTCACGGGATATTGATCAGTATTCTAGCCAATAATTGACTGAAAACTGATGCCATATAAAGTCATATCTTTTGGCTAGAAACATGATCAAAATATGACCTTATAGCCTATATTGATCAGAAAACTATCCAATTTATATCATCAAGCAAGGCCACGCTCTCCCACCGGTGTCTGCGCCGCACCACCTTCCAGCTTGCGCCACAGCAACCGCACGTTCGCCTTGCGCACCAAGGCACAGCGGTACAGCCGGATCTCCAGCGGCACATGCCATTGCGGGCCGCCGCACACCACCAGTTCGCCCCGGGCCAACTCGGCGCGCACGCTCAACTGCGGCACCCAGGCAATGCCCAGGCCTTCGAGGGCCATGCTTTTCAGGCTGTCGGCCATGGCAGTTTCATAAATCGTGGTGAAGCGCAGCGCCCGCTGGCGCAACAACAGGTTTACCGAGCGCCCCAGGAAAGCCCCGGCGCTGTAGGCCAGCAGCGGCACACTGCCCTCGCCTTCCAGGTCGAACAGCGGCTTTCCATCGGCATCGGAGGCGCACACTGGCAGCATCTCGGTGTTGCCCAGGTGCAGCGACGGGAAGATTTCCGGGTCCATCTGCATGGCCGCATCCGGGTCGTAGAACGCCAGCATCAAATCGCAACCGCCTTCGCGCAAGGCATGCACGGCGTCACCCACGTTGGTAGCAACCAACCGCGTGGCGATGTTCAGTCCTTCGTTGCGCAACTGCGCGATCCAACGTGGGAAGAAGCCCAACGCCAGGGAGTGCGCCGCGGCCACCTGCATGACTTCGCCCTGCCCGCCTTCCAAGTGATGCAAGTGCCGCAGCACTTCACCGAGTTGCTCGACCACGGTACGCGCGGTGACCAGGAACAACTGCCCCGCCGCCGTCAGTTCGACCGGCGTGCGCGAGCGATTAACCAGGGTCAGCCCCAGCGCGGCCTCCAGGCTGCGAATGCGTCGACTGAACGCCGGCTGGGTGACGAAGCGCCGCTCCGCCGCCTGGGAGAAGCTGCGGGTGGCAGCCAGGGCGCTAAAGTCTTCCAGCCATTTGCTTTCAAGGTTCATCACATCCTCCCGGGGCATGCACCATTTTGGCACACACGACCGTTATGGTAACGGGGTCACACCGACATTATGCCGTTTATGCATAGCCCAGTGTTTAACAGCATTGGCCCAAAATCTCCTGCAAGCCTAGCATTCACAGCGTTCCGGCCTAGCCCGGGTCCATATCGAGATGATTTCCGTCATGTCCTCCGCTGCATCTTTCCGCACAGAAAAAGACCTGCTTGGCGTACTCGAAGTACCCGCTCAAGCGTATTACGGCATCCAGACCCTGCGAGCGGTGAATAACTTCCGCCTCTCGGGCGTTCCGATTTCGCATTACCCGAAATTGGTGGTCGGCCTGGCAATGGTCAAGCAGGCAGCTGCTGACGCCAACCGCGAGCTGGGCCAGCTCAGCGAAGCCAAGCATGCTGCCATCAGCGAAGCCTGTGCCCGTCTGATCCGCGGCGATTTCCACGAAGAGTTCGTGGTGGACATGATTCAAGGCGGCGCTGGCACTTCAACCAACATGAATGCCAACGAAGTCATCGCCAACATCGCGCTGGAGGCCATGGGCCACAGCAAGGGCGAATACCAATACCTGCACCCCAACAACGACGTGAACATGGCGCAGTCGACCAACGACGCCTACCCGACCGCGATCCGCCTGGGTTTGCTGCTGGGCCACGACGCCTTGTTGGCCAGCCTCGACAGCCTGATCCAGGCGTTCGCTGCCAAAGGTGAAGAATTCAGCCACGTCCTGAAGATGGGCCGTACCCAGTTGCAAGACGCCGTGCCGATGACCCTCGGCCAGGAATTCCGTGCCTTCGCCACCACCCTCGGTGAAGACCTGGCTCGCCTGAAGACCCTGGCGCCTGAGCTGCTGACTGAAGTGAACCTGGGCGGCACCGCCATCGGTACCGGCATCAACGCCGACCCGCGTTACCAGGCCCTGGCCGTGCAACGCCTGGCCACCATCAGCGGCCAGCCGCTGGTACCGGCTGCCGACCTGATCGAAGCCACCTCCGACATGGGCGCCTTCGTACTGTTCTCCGGCATGCTCAAGCGTACCGCGGTGAAGCTGTCGAAGATCTGCAACGACCTGCGCCTGCTGTCCAGCGGCCCACGCACCGGCATCAACGAAATCAACCTGCCAGCGCGTCAGCCAGGCAGCTCGATCATGCCCGGCAAGGTCAACCCGGTCATCCCGGAAGCCGTGAACCAGGTAGCGTTCCAGATCATCGGTAACGACTTGGCACTGACCATCGCGGCCGAAGGCGGCCAGCTGCAACTGAACGTGATGGAGCCGCTGATCGCCTACAAGATCTTCGACTCGATCCGCTTGCTGCAACGCGCCATGGATATGCTGCGCGAGCACTGCATCGTCGGCATCACCGCCAACGAAGCCCGCTGCCGCGAACTGGTGGAACACTCCATCGGCCTGGTCACCGCGCTGAACCCGTACATCGGCTATGAAAACGCCACCCGCATCGCCCGCATCGCCCTTGAAAGCGGCCGCGGCGTGCTGGAACTGGTGCGCGAAGAAGGCTTGCTCGACGACGCCATGCTCGACGACATCCTGCGCCCCGAAAACATGATCGCTCCACGTTTGGTCCCGTTGAAGGCCTAAGCGTTTGTTGCACCGCTCACCAGGTTGAGGGACTAGACACCTCTCACCTTTTGAGGGCCTGAAGGCTCGTTCTTCAGGCCCTTTTTTTTTGCTTGTAGGAGCGAGCTTGCTCGCGAAAAACGCAAGGAGACCGCAATCATCCAGACAGCCAAGATCACCGTTAACGACCTTCGCGAGCAAGCTCGCTCCTACAAACCTTTAATCGCCTCGTGCAGACGGATCACACACTCCTAGGTATAGTGCCGCCCCTCTTCGCGTCAGCGGTCGTCGGTAACGAGACCCTGGTAAGCGCGAAACCGCATGAATAACAACACCCGCAAAAGGATTGGGGTCGAAGCGTCGTGCACTGCCTGGTGCCGAGCGATGCGTCGGACCGTCCTGCGTTTGCCATTAGAAAAATCAGCGAGGAACACTCCATGCTAGAAGTCATCAACGACTTCCTCTCAGGGAAAGTATTGATCGTGCTCATTGTCGGGCTCGGTGGTTACTTCACGATCCGCTCGCGTTTCGTTCAGTTGCGTCACTTTTTCCACATGTTTTCGGTATTTCGCGACAGCCTGAAAAGCAGCGCCGGCCAGCTCAGCTCGTTCCAGGCGCTGATGCTCAGCCTCGCCGGGCGCGTGGGTGCCGGCAACATCGCAGGCGTCGGCATTGCCGTGACCCTGGGTGGCCCGGGCGCCGTATTCTGGATGTGGGTCACCGCACTGGTGGGCATGTCCTCGAGCTTTATCGAGTGCTCCCTCGGCCAGCTCTACAAACGCACCGACGCTGAAGGCACCTACCGTGGTGGCCCGGCGTATTACATCCAGCATGGCCTGCACAAGCGCTGGTTGGGCATGGTGATGGCGTTCCTGCTGCTGGTGACCTTCGGTTTCGCCTTCAACGGTCTGCAAGCCCACGCCGTAACCCACTCGCTGAACAACGCGTTTGGCCTCGACACCACCTACACCGGCCTGGCCCTGGCTGTGCTGCTGGGCTTGGTGTTCATTGGCGGGATCAAGCGTATCGCCTCGATCGCCGACCTGCTGGTGCCGGTCAAGACCCTGGTCTACATCGCCGTGACCCTGTACGTGATCGTGCTGCAATTCGACCACGTACCGGCCATGCTCGCGACCATCGTCAAGAGCGCCTTCGGCCTCGATCAGGCCTTCGGTGGCCTGGTGGGTAGCGCGATCATCATGGGCGTGAAACGCGGCGTGTTCGCCAACGAAGCCGGCCTGGGCAGTGCGCCTAACGTGGCGGCAGTCGCGTCGGTAGAGCACCCGATCGCCCAAGGCGTGGTGCAAGCGTTCAGCGTGTTCCTCGACACCTTTGTGATCTGCACCTGCACCGCGTTGCTGATCCTGCTCTCCGGCTTCTACACCCCTGGCTTTGAAGGCGACGGCATTGCCCTGACCCAGAACTCCCTCGCGGCAGTGGTCGGTGACTGGGGCCGGATGTTCATCTCGGTGGCCTTGGCGTTGTTCGTGTTCACCTCGATCATGTACAACTACTACCTCGGCGAGAGCAACCTGCGCTTCATCGTGGGCGACAATCGCAAGGTGTTGATGGGCTACCGTGCGCTGGTGCTGGTGCTGATTTTCTGGGGTTCCATCGAGAACCTCGGCACCGTGTTCGCTTTCGCCGACATCACCATGACCATGCTCGCGTTCGTCAACCTGTTTGCCCTGGCGTTCCTGTTCAAGATCGCCATGCGTATCCTGAATGACTACGACGGCCAGCGTGCTGCGGGCATCAAGACGCCCGTGTTTGATTCCAGCAAGTTCCCGGACCTGGACCTGGACCGCAAGGCCTGGCCGGCGAACCCGGTGAAGGCTGAGCCAACCGCTCAAGCATCGGTTGAACTGAGCACTCAAACGCAACGCTAAACCTAGATAGATGACACGCCGCCCGGCCTTGGGCATGCTCTGGGCCCGGCGGCGTTTTTCGTTCAGGAGATTCTTCAATGCAACCAGCCAACAACGTCATGGTGCTCTACACCGGCGGCACCATCGGCATGCAGGCCAGCGCAAACGGCCTGGCCCCCGCTTCGGGTTTTGAAGCGCGAATGAGCGAAGCCCTCGCCCAACTGAATATGCCAGCCTGGCGCTTCCGGGAAATGTCCCCGCTGATCGACAGCGCCAACATGACCCCCGCCTACTGGCAGCGCCTGCGCGCCGCCGTGATTGAGGCGGTGGACGAGGGCTGCGACGCCGTACTGGTGCTGCACGGCACCGACACCCTGGCCTACAGCGCGGCCGCCATGAGTTTCCAACTGCTGGGCCTGCCCGCACCGGTGCTGTTCACCGGCTCGATGCTGCCTGCCGGCGTGCCCGACAGCGATGCCTGGGAAAACGTCAGCGGTGCGTTGGCAGCCTTGGGCGAAGGCCTGGCGCCGGGCGTGCAACTGTACTTCCACGGTGCACTGATGGCCCCGACCCGTTGCGCGAAAATCCGCAGTTTTGGTCGCCATCCGTTTGCCGCGTTACGGCGTAATGGCGGCGTGGCCAAGGCCGAACTGGTGCCAGCAGCGCTGCATTACCGCCAGGCCAAGGCGCTGGCCAATGTGGGCGTGCTGCCACTGGTGCCGGGCATCGCCGCCGCGCAATTGGACGGGTTGATCGACAGTGGCATCCAGGCGCTGGTGCTGGAATGCTTCGGCAGCGGCACCGGGCCGAGCGACAACCCGCAGTTCCTCGCCAGCCTCCAGCGCGCGCAGGATAACGGCGTGGTGGTGGTGGCAATTACCCAATGCCATGAAGGCGGCGTGGAGCTGGATGTGTACGAAGCCGGTAGCCGCTTGCGTGGCGTGGGCGTGTTGTCAGGTGGCGGGATGACCCGGGAAGCCGTGTTCGGCAAGCTCAATGCCTTGATCGGCGCCGGGCTGGACACCGCCGAAGTCCGCCGCCTTGTCGAACTCGACCTGTGCGGCGAACTGAGCTGACCGGCATATAACTTGCTCCTCTTCCAGCCATCCCCTGGCTGGAAGCACCCATGCTGCACTCCCACCTCACCACCCTCAATGCCGTCTCGTTGGTGCTGAATACCTTCAAGGCCGAAGGCCAACCCGCCGAGGCCTTGCTGGCCGGCAGCGGTATCTGCGCGGCGGACTTGAGCCGCGCCGACACCCGCATCACCACCAACCAGGAGATGCGCGTGTGCGCCAACGCCGTGGCACTGCGCCGGGATATCGGCCTGGAGCTGGGCCGGCAAATGCACGTTTCTTCCTATGGCATGCTCGGTTACGCACTGCTCACCAGTGCCACCTTCGGTGACGCTTTGCGCCTGGCGCTGCGGTATCCGGCGCTGCTGGGAACACTTTTCGAGCTGGACCTCGAGGAAGACGGCACGCGCATCTGGTTCAGCGCCGCGGATTACCGAGAAAATCCGGCACTGGAAATGTTCAACGTCGAACTTTGCCTGGCTTCGTTGAAGGTGATCTGCGACGACCTGCTGGGGCATGCCTTGCCGCTGCTGGGTGCGCGCTTTGAACATGACGCCCCGGATTACCGCGCGCGGTACGCCGAAAGCTTTGCCTGCTCGCTGCAATTCGGCGCCACCGCCAACGCGTTTGCCTTCGACCGAAGCTGGCTGGACCAGCCCCTGCCGTTAGCCGACGCCGTCACCCACCAGGCCATGGCCGAGCGCTGCCGCAAGCAAAACACCGAGTTCACCGGGCGCCAGGCCTGGCTGGGCAAGATTCGCCACCTGCTCGCCAGCCAACTCAGCGCCGCGCCGGGACTCGATGGCCTGGCCGAGCAGATGAACTGCTCCCCCCGCACGCTACGCCGGCACCTGCATGACTTGGGCTGCAGCTATCAGGAGTTGCTGGACGAGCTACGCTTCGAGCGGGCCAAACGGTTGCTGGGCGAGGATGAACTGCCTATTTACCGAATTGCCGAGGCGCTGGGCTTCAGCGAAACCGCAAGTTTCCGTCACGCCTTTGTGCGCTGGAGCGGCGTAGCGCCCAGCCAGTTCCGCCCCTGAAGCCACTTGGTGGGGCGTGGCCGCGCCATTTCGGGGCGAATTGCGGTCACACACTTTGGCCATATTGATCCCCTTTTGGCCGCTCCTGCCATTCTCATAAATCCCGACCGCCGCAAGACTGGACCTCACCGATTCAGCCTGCGGAGAACAACAATATGCTGACGATCTACTCGGACGATCACCACCTGCATCATGGCCGGTGCGAGTTGATGGACGGGCAACTGATGCCGTGTTTTGAAATGCCCTCGCGCGCCGACCATGTGTTGCAACGGGTCAAGGAGCGCGAACTGGGACCGGTGCAAGCGCCCAACGATTTTGGCCTGGCGCCGCTGCAACGCATTCACAGCCCCGCCTATCTGGACTTCTTTAAAGGCGCCTGGGAGCGCTGGACCGCGTTCGGCCAGGACGGAGATCTGCTGCCCTACACCTGGCCCGCACGCACTTTGCGCCGGGTCATCCCCACCAGCCTGCACGGCCAGCTCGGCTATTACAGCTTCGACGGCGGCGCGCCGATCACCGCCGGCACCTGGCAAGCGGCCTACAGCGCAGCGCAAGTCGCGCTGACTGCGCAACAGGCGATCCAGCAAGGTGCCCACAGCGCCTTCGCCCTGTGCCGTCCGCCCGGGCACCATGCCGCCAGCGACTTGATGGGCGGCTATTGCTACCTCAACAACGCGGCGATCGCAGCCCAGGCGTTTCTCGACCAGGGCCACGGGAAGGTCGCCATCCTCGACGTGGACTACCACCACGGCAACGGTACCCAGTCGATTTTCTACGAGCGCAACGATGTGCTGTTCACCTCGATCCATGGCCATCCGGAAGCGGAATTTCCGTTCTTCCTGGGCTATGCCGACGAGTCGGGCGAAGGCGCCGGTGAAGGTTTCAACTTCAATTATCCGCTGCCTGCAGGTTCTGGCTGGGACCGCTGGAGCGCCGCGCTGGAGCAGGCGTGCGAGGAGATTGAACGCTATGGCGCCGACATCATCGTGGTCTCGCTGGGCGTGGACACCTTCAAGGACGACCCGATCTCCCAGTTCAAGCTCGACAGCCCGGACTACCTGGCGATGGGCGCGCGAATCGCCCGCCTCGGCAAACCGACGCTGTTTGTGATGGAAGGCGGCTACGCCGTGGAAGAAATCGGCATCAATGCCGTCAACGTTCTCGAAGGTTTTGAGGGATTCGTCCAATGAACATGCTCAAGCATCTCGTCCTCTGCGCCGCCGTGCTGAGCGGGGCCGCGCACGCCGAAGAAAGAACCCTGCGGGTCTACAACTGGTTCGACTACATCACCCCCAAGGCCCTGGAAGATTTCAAGGCGCAGAACCCCAGCGTCAAGCTGGTCTACGACATCTTCGACACCAACGAAGCCCTTGAGGCCAAGCTGCTGACCGGCAACTCCGGCTATGACGTGGTGGTGCCGTCCAACGTGTTCCTGGCCAAGCAGATCGAAGCCTCGGTGTTCCAGCCGCTGGACCGCAGCAAACTGCCCAACTGGAACCACCTCGATCCCAAGTTGATGAAGCTGATCGAGGCCAACGACCCGGGTAATAAGTTCGCCGTGCCCTACATGTACGGCACCATCCTGATCGGCTTCAACCCGGACAAGGTCAAGGCCGCGCTGGGTGCCAACGCGCCCGTGGACAGCTGGGACTTGATCTTCAACGTCGAAAACATCAGCAAGCTCAAGCAATGCGGCGTGGCGCTGCTGGATTCGCCGTCGGAGATCCTGCCGCTGGCCTTGCAGCACCTGGGCCTGGACCCCAACAGCAGCAACCCGGCGGACTATGTCAAAGCCGAAGCGCTGCTGATGAAGATCCGTCCGTACATCACCTATTTCCACTCGTCCAAGTACATGGCCGACATTGCCAACGGTGACATCTGCGTGGCGGTCGGCTATTCCGGCAGCTTCTCCCAGGCCGCCAACCGCGCCAAGGAAGCCAAGAACGGCGTGACCGTGGACATGCGCCTGCCGAAAGAAGGTGCGCCAATCTGGTTCGATATGCTCGCCATCCCCAAAGGCGCCAAGGACCCGGAAGACGCCTACACCTTTATCAACTACCTGCTGCAACCGGGCGTGATCGCGCCGATCAGTGACTTTGTCGGTTATCCCAACCCCAATAAGGACGCCACCTCGCTGGTCGACCCGGCGATCCGCAGCAACCCCAACCTGTACCCCACCGAAACGGCGATGGCCACGCTCTATACCTTGAAACCGCTGGGCCGCGATGCAGAACGGGCCAGGACCCGCGCCTGGACCAAGATCAAGTCCGGCACCTGATCGGTGGCCGCCGGTTGCGCCTCAGCGCGTAACCGGCGCGCGCCAAACCTGGCCCAAGCGCTTCAACGCCTGGCTGATCTGCGCCTCGGGCACGGCAGCAAACCCCAACACCAATCCTGCACGTTGATCCTGCGGTGTAAGCGAGTCCGGCAACCAATAGCTGCTCAGGCCATTGATCTCCACACCCACCGCCGCGGCCTGTGCGATCAGCGCCTGTTCCCGCGCCAGGCTGTCGACCCGCACGGTCAAGTGCAGCCCGGCCGCCACTGACGGGAGGCGGCCAACGCCATCTATACCAGCGGGCCATTCGGCCACCAGCGCATTGAGCCGGCTCTGCGCGGCTCGGCGCATCCGGCGCACATGGCGTTGAAAGTGCCCGGTCGCCATGAACTCCGCCATCACCGCTTGAGTGCTGACTTCCGAGTGGCGCACGTCCACCGCACGGCGACGGGCAAAGCCCTGGACCAGGCCGACCGGCAACACCAGGTAGCCCAGGCGCAGCGCCGGAAAGGCCACCTTGCCGAAGGTCCCGACATACAGCACCCGCCCCGTACGATCCAGGGCCGCCAGCGGAGCCAGGGGCGCGCCGCTGTAGCGGTACTCACCGTCGTAGTCATCCTCGACGATCCAGCCGCCCGTACGCTCGGCCCAGGCCAGCAGTTCCAGGCGCCGGGCCAGGCTCATCACCACTCCGGTGGGGTATTGATGCGATGGGGTGACGTAGGCCAAGCGGCAACTGCCGAGGCCGTTCAAGGCAGCGCAGTCGATGCCCTCGCTGTCCACCGTCACGCCATGCAATTGGCCCCCCGCCACTGCGAACGCATGGCCCGCCGCCCGATACCCCGGATTTTCAATGGCAACTGCATCGCCGGGCTCCACCAGCAACTGTGCACAAAGGCTGATTGCCTGCTGCGCGCCACTGGTGATCACTATTTGCTCAGCACTGCACTGCATGCCGCGAGAACTGCGCAAATAGGCAGCAATCAATCCACGCAGGCGCTCGTCGCCTGCCGGGTCGCCATAACACAGCTGCTGCAAGTCCGGCTTGCGCCAGAAAGCCGCATTCAGCTTGGCCCACACGTCGAAGGGGAACAGATCAAAAGCCGGTACGCCCACCCTGAAAGCCCTCGGCGGACCGCCGGGTGGAAGTGCCAAATGATTGTTTTCCACCCGCGCCAACGCACCGCTGTGGATAACTTGACTGGACGAAACCCCAGGTAAATCCGGCCGTTTTGTGGATAACCCTGGGGATAAGCCTGTTGATAACCCTGTGGACACTTTTGTGGATAGTTTTTTTGCGGGAGTCGGTGTCTGTGGCAATTGCGCGACATAGGTGCCATCACCCACTCGGCCTTCGATAAATCCTTCGGCATACAGTTGGTCGTAAGCGCGGACCACGCTATTGCGTGAAATCGACAACGCGGCTGCCAGGTCGCGGCTGGCGGGGAGCCGAGTGCCACTGACCAGCCGGCCATCCAATACCCGCTGGCGCAGCGCCTGATAGAGCTGGCGCGTGAGGCCCTGGCGACGGTCCAACTCGATACCCGCCGGGTTGAACGAGAGCGGTGGTTCTAAGGCAGGCATAGAATTGGACCTATGAAATTGACTGTAGATGGCTCTTACAACGAACCAATAGCCTGCCTAGGATGCAAGCATTCGCCAAGGAAAATCTTCATGTACACACCACGCGCCTTTGCCCTCGATGACTTGCCCGAAATCCAGCAACTGATCCAGCACACGCGCTTGGCGCAACTGGTCACTTTCGGTGAGCAAGGCCTGCAAGCCAGCCATTTACCGCTGCTGCTCAACCCCGATGAAGGGCCCAACGGCACCCTTTACGGGCACATGGCCAAGGCCAATCGCCAGTGGCAGGACCTGCAAAATGGCGGCGAGGCCCTGGTGATTTTTGCCGGTGCCGAGGCCTACGTCAGCCCGTCGTTTTACCCGGCCAAAGCCGAACACGGCAAAGTGGTGCCGACCTGGAACTACATCGCGGTACACGCCTACGGCACCGGCGAAGTGTTCACCGATGCCGAGCGCCTGCTGGAGTTGGTCAGTGCCCTCACCGACCGCCATGAAGGCAATCGCGCCCAACCCTGGAACGTCAGCGACGCCCCGGCCGATTACATCGACGGCATGCTCAAGGCCATCGTCGGCTTTGCCCTGCCCATCCAGCGCCTGGAAGGCAAACGCAAACTAAGCCAGAACCGCAGCCCGGCAGACATCGCTGGGGTTCGCGACGGCCTTGCGGCCAGCACCGATGTGCGCGACCAGACCCTCGCCCGCTTTATCCCCAAGGAGCCATCATGAGCCAGATCGAAATCCGCCAGGTCGGCGCCGCCGACCACGCCGCATGGCTGCCCCTGTGGCAGGCCTACCTGCGTTTTTACAACACCGAGTTGCCCGACGCCGTCAGCCAGAACACTTGGCAACGCCTGATCGACGCCAATGAGCCGACCCATTCGGCCCTGGCCTGGCAGGACGGCAAGGCCGTAGGCATGGTCAACTTCATCTACCACCGCTCCAACTGGAGCATCGAAAACTCCTGCTACCTGCAGGACTTGCTGGTAGACCCGGCCCAGCGTGGCACCGGCGTCGGCCGCAAACTGATCGAATTCGTCTACGCCACCGCCAAGGCCGACGGCTGCTGCAAGGTCCACTGGCTGACCCACGAGACCAACGCCACCGCCATCCAGCTGTACGAACGCATCGCCGAACGCCCCGGCTTTATCCAGTTTCGCAAAGGTCTTTAAGGAGAAGCACAGCATGACGACATCATTGGCCGACTGGAAAGGCGTCCCGGCGCCCACCGTCACCGTTATCGAAGGGCGCTTCATCCGCCTGGAAAAACTCGACCCGGCCCGCCACGGCGATGACCTGTTCAACGCCCTGCAAGGCCCCGGCGCGGATCCGACGTTATGGGATTATTTGCCTTACGGCCCGTTTCCTGAGCGCGCCGCCTTCGACGCCTGGCTGAACAACCACGCGTCCCACAGCGACCCGTACTTCTTCAGCGTGATCGACAAGGCCAGCGGCGACGTACAAGGCATCCTCAGCCTGATGTCCATCGTGCCCGAGCAAGGCCGCATCGAAATCGGCCACGTGACCTTCGGCGCGCCGATGCAGCGCTCACCGAAAAGCACCGAGGCGGTGTACCTGCTGGCCAAGCACTCGTTTGAGCTGGGCAATCGTCGCCTGGAATGGAAGTGCAACAACGCCAACGCCCGCTCCAAAAATGCGGCCGAGCGTTTGGGTTTCAGTTTTGAAGGGGTGTTTCGCCAGCACACCGTGGTCAAGGGCCGCAACCGGGATACGGCGTGGTATTCGATCCTGGATGGGGAATGGCCGGCGATTGGGGCGGGGTTTGAGCGGTGGCTGTCAGATGCCAACCAGACCGGTTCGGGACAGTTGAAAACGCTGGTGGAATGCCGTACCTAATCCACCCTGCCACCCCCTTACAAATGTGGGAGCGGGCTTGCTCGCGAAAGCGGTGTATCCGTCACAAATGTATTAACTGACCCACCGTCATCGCGGGCAAGCCCGGCTCCCACATTGTATCTTCAGCGTATCCGGGCCTTGTGCTCAGCCAACCCTGCCCTCTTTCCACCCCAACGCCTGCAAGGCGTCACAACCATCCTGCAACAACAGATGCGCCGCCGAGGCGAAGTGTTGCAGGTCCGTGCCCTCCACGCGCTCGGTACTCAGACAGATCACGCTATTGAGCAAATTGCGGGCAGCCTCGATGCGCTGGGTGGCGGTTTCGAGTAGCCCGCGGGCGTCGGCATCGGGGTTGAGGAACAGGACGGGGTCACAGCTGATATTACTTTCAAGAGCGGTGTAGTTGGGCATGAAGAAAGACTCGTAATTGAAGTTCAGAGGTCTCACTTTGCTTTCGACCGGCTAAGATCGGTCACCTACGAATCAGCAACCGGCGGACTATATGCCAGCGGCTATACCTTAAAATACTTGCCCACGATCAAAAATCTCATGATCGCCTTTTCCTATAAGCTTCTACGAAGCTTCAACGCTCCCACCTTCAATTCAAACGGACTGAACACGGCAAGCTGCAATATATTGCGTTTATTGCATGATAAAGCTGCAAAAGCTGCAATAAATTGCACTCTTCTGTCACCTCCCCGCCATCATTCTGTAAAAAACCTTCGCTATACAGGTCGACTATTTTCCAAAAACAAGGTCGCCCGCCATGCCCCCTTCGCCCCAGCGCCTTGCGCTCACTCTCGGCCTGCTGGTCAGCAGCGGTTTTGTCGATGCGGCGCCCACGCCAACCAAGACGCTGCAGATCGACACGCCCACCACCACCGGGCAAACCCTGGGTGGCAGTGACTCGTTGACGATCTCGGCCCCGGGCAGCATCACCACCTCCAAAGTCGCGGTGACCTTGAAAGATGGCACCAGCGGCAACGGCGTGCGGATCGATAACTCCGGCACTATCGCCTCCACCGGCGGCCGCGGGATCGACAGCAGCGGCGACCTCACCGGCGCTCGCAACTACAGCATCTACAACCGCGCCGGCGGCGTGATCCAGGGTGCCAACGACGCGCTGCGCATCGACAGTAATTTCGCCAGCGGCAGCCTGTTGATCGATAACAGCGGCACCATTCGCTCCGCCACCGGCCAAGGGCTGGACCTGGATGCGATCCGCAGCCCCAACGTCAGCACCACCATCATCAACCGCCTGGGCGGGTTGATTCGCGGCGACGCCAGCGACGGCATGAAGACCGGCGGCAACGCTACGATCACCAACTACGGCGAGATTTCCACCGGTGACACCCACTCGCGCGATGACAAATTCGACGGCGTCGACATCGACTCCGCCACCGGCGTGACCGTCACCAACTACGGCCTCATCTCCGGCGGCCGCCACGGCATCACCACCGACCTGGGCGCTACGCTGACCAACTACGGCACGGTGATCGGCCGCAACGGCTCGGGCTTTGGCTCCGACGGCGACGGCACGGTGATCAACCACGGCACCATCACTGGCGCATTCTCCGGACTGCAGCCAGATGGCGACGGCGACGGCGTGGACATCGACAAGATCGCCCACATTGAAAACTACGGAGTCATCCAGGGCGTGGGCGCCGGTGGCGTCGACAAAAACGGCTTTGCCAACGGCAGCGAAGGCATCGCCCTCGGCGGTGGCTATGTGTTCAACGGTGTCGGCGCGCTGGTGAGCGGCGCCAATAACGCGGTGCTGGTGGACGACGGCAGCGACGGCCCGGGACTGGCAGCCACGACCCTGATCAACCACGGCACCATCCAGGGCTTGAACGGCTTTGGTGTGAAGTTCGTCGGCGAGTTTGCCGACACGGTGGTCAACGCTGGCTTGATCAGCGGCAGTAACGGCCTGGCCCTGGATATGGGCGGCGGCGATGACAAGCTGACTCTGCTCGGTGGCAGCCGTTTTGTCGGCGTGGTGGATGGCGGCACCGGATATGACCGCGTGATCATGGACGACGCCGCCGGCGGCAGTTTCGGCGACAGCCGCAACTTTGAATGGCTGGACGTGAAGCAAGGCACCTGGACCCTCACCGGCAGCGGTGACTTCAGCGATGGCGGCGAGATTTTCAGCGGCGCCAAGCTGATCAACCAAGGCGGGATCGCCGGCAACGTGACCGTCGATGAAGGCGGTATTTATGCCGGTGGCGGCAGCGTCGGCAGCCTGTTGGTCAAAGGCACGTTGCAGACCAACACTGCACTCGGCACCGCCAGAATCACCCGCGACCTGACCATGACCAGTGGCTCGACCCTGGCCTATGGCGTGAATGCCGACGGCAGCAGTGCACCGGTTCAGATCGGAGGCACTGCCTATCTGAATGGCGCGACCCTGGCGGTCAACCCAGGCACCGGCACCTACCCGTGGCAGAGCCACTACACGGTG
Organism: Pseudomonas sp. AN3A02; assembly: GCF_011765255.1. NCBI lineage: Bacteria > Pseudomonadati > Pseudomonadota > Gammaproteobacteria > Pseudomonadales > Pseudomonadaceae > Pseudomonas > Pseudomonas sp. AN3A02. The sequence continues at coordinate 8,840 of NZ_JAARNI010000003.1, read as the reverse complement.
CTGCAAGCCGGCAGCATCCATGGCACATTCGGCAAGGTCACCAGCGACTATGCCTTCCTCACCCCCACCCTGGATTACAGCCCTACCCAGGTTGGCCTGACCTACACCCGTAATGATATTGCCTTCAATCAGTTCGCCAACACCGGCAACGGCACCCGCGCCGCCAACGCCCTGGCGAGCCTGGGCAACAACAACCCACTGTATAACGCCCTGCTCAACACCACCAACAACAGCGCCGGTGCCGCCATCGAGCAACTGGCGGGCAGCAGCAACGCCAACCTGACCAGCGCCACCCTCGGCGCCAGCGCCCAGGTCGGCAACAGCATGCTGAGCGCCATGCATCAACTGGGCGGCGGCGCAGGATTGCTGGTGGGCCTTGATCAAAAAGACCCCCCCGTACTGGCCGCCACTGGCGTACCCGCCGAAGCCCGTAACCTCAACGATCCGAATGCCCGGGGCCGCCTGTGGCTGCAAGGCATCGCCAGCTACGGCAAGCTCGACGGCGACCACGGCAGCAATGGCCTGACCCAGCGCACCAAGGGCAGCGTGCTGGGGGCCGATTGGGCGCTCGATTCGGACTGGCGCGTGGGCGTACTGGGCGGTTATTCGAAGACAGACCTGGACACCACCGGCGTCGATGGCAGCGTCGACAGCTGGCACGCCGGCGTCTACGCCATGCGCCAGAGTGGACCGCTGGCCTTGCGCCTTGGTGCTGCCTACAGTGGGCATCAAGGCGACAGCAAACGCACCGTGACCTTCGACGGTTTCAGCGATCGCCCCAAAGGTGACTACGACGCCAACAGCCAACAAGCCTTCGCCGAACTGGGTTATGCCCTGGGCAGCGGGCGCCTCAGCGCCGAGCCGTTCGCCAACCTCGGTTACCAGCGCTACCACCGCGACAGCTATAACGAAAAAGGCGGCGCCGCCGCGCTGCGTGTCGATGGGCAAACCCAGGACAATTTCAGCAGCACGTTCGGCCTGCGCCTGGCGCACCTGAGCCAGCTCGACAATGGCATCAGCCTCACGCCACGGGTCAGCGCCGGCTGGAAACACACCTACGGCGATGTCGACAGCAGCACTCGCCAGGCCTTCCTGATGGGCGGTACCGCGTTCAACGTCGAAGGCAGCGCACTGGACCGTGACAGCTTGATGCTGGAGGCCGGGCTGGATGTTGGCCTGTCGGCTCGCCACACGCTGGGCGTGGGCTACAGCGGCGACATCGGCAATAACAGCCGCACTCATGGATTGATCGGGCATTGGCAGATGAGTTTTTAATCGCAGCCCACTAGAGACATCTCCGGCAAGCCAAGGGTGGATAGCCTGACATTTATTCGCCCTTTACCTCGCTAGATTTCCCGACCTCATACATCAAGAGGTTCGGTTTACATGCCACTCCTACAGAAACAACTCGCTGTTGCCATCACCTTCGCACTGGGAGCCACCAGCGCTCAATTCGTCCAGGCGCAAGGGGAGATTGATCCAGACAGCGAGTGGTTCACCTCACAGCCGGTGGTCGGCCAACAGGGCCACCTGTATCCCACGCCATCCGAGCCCACTCCCGACTTCTACTTCGCCAACCAAGCGACCACCCGCAACGGTCAGCAGGTCGCTCGCGTGCTGGACTCCGCCGTGGACACCCTTCTCGAGTCGGGAGAACTCGACGAATGGGATGAGTACGAACTGGAAAGTGTCGCCCGGGAACTCGGCGATCTGGCACCCGGCCGTGTGGGTGCAGTCCTTGAGCAACTGGCAGGCAGCCAGAACGCCAACCTCGGCACTGCCACTCAAGACAGCATGAAACAGCTCAATAGCAGCCTGCTTTCAGCCATGCGCCAACTGAGCGATGGCCGCAACGTCAGCGATGGCGCAGGCAATGGCCACGTCTGGCTCCAGGCTCTGGGCGACACTGGCAAGCTCGACGGGCAGCACGGCAGCGCGGGGCTGGATCGCCGAACAAAAGGCCTGATGCTGGGTGGCGACTGGTCAGTGAATGACGCATGGCGAGTGGGCGTGATGGGTGCCAAATCTGCCAGCGACCTGAGCGCCAGACGCTTCAAGGGTGATCTGGACAGCTGGCACCTTGGTGGTTACGCGGTGCGGCAGGACGGCCCCCTGGCCCTGCGCCTGGGTGCGATCTACAGCAGCCATGCCGGCCAAACCAAACGTTCCGTGGACTTTGACTTCGTCGATTATCGCGAGCAGGCCAAAGGCAAATACAACGCCCAAAGCCAGAACGCTTTCGCCGAACTGGGCTATCAACTGGACAAGGGCAGCTTCAGCGTCGAACCTTTTGCCGGTGTCGGCTACCAGCGCTATCACCGTGACAGCTACAAGGAAAAAGGCGGCTTTACAGCGCTGAACGTCGGCACCCAGACCCAGGAAAACCTCAGCAGTAACTTCGGCCTGCGCATGGCCAGCGCGTTTGAGCTGGATAACCGCATGACCTTGAAACCGCATCTGAGCACTAGCTGGAAGCATCTCTACGGCGACGTGGGCAGCAGCGTGCGCCAATCCTCCGCCTGGGTAAAACGGACAACCTTCAACAGTGACTTCAACATCGAAGGCACCTCCCTTGACCGTGACAGCCTGGCCCTGCACACCGGGCTCGACCTGGCACTCTCGGCGCAACAGACCGTGGGCCTGGCCTATACCGCCGAGGTCGGCAGCAACAGCCATCAACAAGGACTGATGGGCAACTGGCGGATGGCGTTCTAACCTCAGTGAATTGAGGAACAATCCCGCAAGCATCGGCCCGATGTCCTGACAGTCATCAACCCGGGTTGCTCGCTACATTCCGGTCTCTTTTACCCAAGAGGCCGGAACATTATGTCGTCGACAATCCCGTACTTTCCTTCCATGGGCTCCCTGCTGGCCTACGGCACTCGGTCATTGGCCGAGGCCGTGGCGCCTCGGCCACCTTCAGCCGCCCCGGTCGGCGCAAACTTCACCTCCATCTCCGTAACCCTCAACAATGGGGCAGGACTGGACATCGATAGTGTCAGCCAGCTGATTTCGCCCTACGCCAAAACCGGCCCCCGCACTTCACTGCGAGGCATCGAAATCACCAACTCGCCTACCGCCACGACCCAGGGCCTTTCAAGCGCCGGCCAGAACCCTGTCTGGCTGGAAAACCAGGGCCTTATCGAAAACAAAAAGGGTACCGGGGTAAAACTTGCGGGCAACCAGGCAGACGAGGTGGTGAACGCAGGCATGATCAAAGGCAGCAACGGCATTGCCCTGGACATGGGCGGCGGCGACGACCTGTTGATTGTGCGCAGCAGCGGCGGTTTCGACGGCGCAGTCGACGGAGGCAGCGGCACCAATCAGGTGCTCCTGGACAGTGCCAAGGGTGGCACCTTTGACGGCGCCAGCCAGATGCAACACCTGTGGGTGGGCAGCGGCGCCTGGACCTTGACCGGCCCCGTGCCCGCCAACCAGAACGGCGAGGTCTACGCCAACGCGACCCTGATCAACAAAAGCCGAATCGGCGGGGAGATGCACGTACGCCCGGGAGGTACTTACACGGGAGGCACCGTTGGTAGCCTGAATGTTGCGGGCACCCTGCAGCTCGACCCGGCGACGAAGTCGCAGACAAGGGTCAAGGACACCTTGCGCCTTGAACCGGGTTCGACACTGGCCTTCAAGGTCGGCACGGATGAAACCCACAGCACGTTGAAAGTCGACAACCGCGCCGTCCTGAACAACGCCACGTTGAACATCGAAGTCACCGCCGAGACCGACCAGCTCCTGGCGCGGCAACTACGGGTGGTTGATGCCCAGCAGGTTGACGGCGAGTTCGGCACGGTTACCAGCAACCTGAAGGCCTACACCCCGGAGCTGATCTACACCCCAACCGGCGTTTTTGTGGCGTTCAAACCCAAGGAAGCCGTGGCGGCCTGAGGGCAAATCCCAGGCGAAAAAAAAGGGGGCACATGCCCCCCCGAGGATTAAGCGGTAGTGTCGAAGGCTGTCAGTCAGCCTTCGATTTCAATCAGGATTTCACCCGGGTTGACCCGGTCGCCCTTGGCCACGTGAACGGCGGTGACCTTGCCGGCGATAGACGCCTGTACTTCGGTCTCCATCTTCATCGCTTCAGTGATCAACACGGCCTGGCCGGCCTTGACCACATCGCCTTCCTTGACCAGCACGTCGACGATGTTGCCCGGCATCGCCGTGCTGACATGACCCGGCTCGGTGGCGTGCTTGCGCTTGCTGCCGCCGCTGCTGACGAATTCGTTGAGCGGTTCGAACACCACTTCTTCGGGCATGCCGTCGATGGACAGGTAGAAGTGGCGCTTGCCTTCAGCCTTGACGCCCACCCCGGTGATATCCACGCGGTAGCTTTCGCCGTGCACGTCGATCACGAACTCGGTCGGCACACCTTCACCACCGGCGCGGGCCACGCCGCCGGCTTCAGGAATCGGCAACAACACTTCAGGGCTCAAGGTGCCGGCATCACGCTCTTCGAGGAACTTGCGGCCGATGTCCGGGAACATGGCGTAGGTCAGCACGTCTTCTTCGGACTTGGCCAGCGCGCCGATTTCGCCGCGCAGCTTGGTCATTTCCGGCTTGAGCAGATCGGCCGGACGGACGTCGATAACTTCTTCGCTGCCGATGGCCTGGCGCCGCAGTTTTTCATTCACAGTGCCCGGCGCCTTGCCGTAGCCGCCTTGCAGGTACAGCTTCACTTCGTTGGTGATGGTCTTGTAGCGCTCGCCGGCCAGCACGTTGAAGAACGCCTGGGTGCCGACAATCTGCGAGGTCGGGGTAACCAGCGGCGGGAAGCCGAGGTCTTCACGCACTCGCGGGATTTCAGCCAGCACTTCGCTCATGCGGTTCAGCGCGCCCTGCTCTTTCAACTGGTTGGCCAGGTTGGAAATCATCCCGCCCGGTACCTGGTTGACTTGCACACGGGTATCGACCGCCGTGAATTCGCTTTCGAACTGGTGGTACTTCTTGCGCACGGCGTAGAAGTACAGGCCGATTTCCTGCAGCAGTTCCAGGCTCAGGCCGGTGTCGAACTCGCTGCCTTTAAGGGCGGCGACCATCGACTCGGTGCCCGGGTGGCTGGTGCCCCAGGCGAAGCTGGAGATGGCGGTGTCGATATGGTCGGCGCCGTTTTCGATAGCCTTGAGTTGGCACATCGCAGCCAGGCCGGCGGTGTCGTGGGAGTGGATGAAGATCGGCAGGCTTTGCTCGGCTTTCAGCGCCTTGACCAGTTCGCCGGTGGCGTACGGCGTCAGCAGGCCGGCCATGTCCTTGATCGCGATCGAGTCGCAACCCATGGATTCCAACTGCTTGGCCTGGGCCACGAACGCTTCGACGGTGTGCACCGGGCTGGTGGTGTAGGCGATGGTGCCCTGGGCATGTTTGCCCGCTGCTTTTACCGCTTCGATGGCCACACGCAGGTTACGCACGTCGTTCATCGCATCGAAGATACGGAACACGTCGATACCGTTGACGGCAGCTTTAGCGACGAAGGCTTTGACCACGTCGTCGCTGTAGTGGCGGTAGCCCAGCAGGTTCTGGCCGCGCAGCAGCATTTGCAGGCGCGTGTTGGGCAATGCCGCACGCAGCTTGCGCAGGCGCTCCCACGGGTCTTCTTTCAGAAAGCGTACGCAGGCGTCGAAGGTCGCGCCGCCCCAGACTTCCAGGGACCAGTAGCCGACTTTGTCGAGCTTGTCGCAGATCGGCAGCATGTCGTCGGTGCGCATGCGGGTCGCCAGCAACGATTGGTGGGCGTCGCGCAGGATGGTGTCGGTTACGAAGATCTTCTTGCTCATTCTTATATTCCTCACAGGCCTGCGTGGGCGGCGATGGCGGCGGCGATGGCCAGGGCCAGCTCTTCGGGTTTGCGCTTGATCGAGTAGTTGGTCAGCTCAGGGTGGCTTTCCACGAAACTGGTGTTGAACTGGCCGCTGCGGAATTCCGGGTTGCGCAGGATTTCCTGGTAATAGGCGGCGGTGGTCTTCACGCCTTGCAGCCGCATGTCGTCCAGGGCGCGCAGGCCGCGGTCCATGGCTTCTTCCCAGGTCAACGCCCACACCACCAGCTTCAGGCACATGGAGTCGTAGAACGGCGGGATGGTGTAGCCGGTATAGATCGCCGTGTCGGTGCGCACGCCGGGGCCGCCGGGTGCGTAGTAACGGGTGATCTTGCCGAAACTTGGGAGGAAGTTGTTCTTCGGGTCTTCGGCGTTGATCCGGAACTGCAACGCGAAACCCCGGTGCTGAATGTCTTCCTGCTTGACCGACAGCGGCAGGCCCGACGCGATGCGGATCTGCTCACGCACAATGTCGATGCCGGTGATTTCTTCGGTGATGGTGTGTTCCACCTGCACCCGGGTGTTCATCTCCATGAAGTACACCTCGCCCTCGGCGAGCAGGAACTCCACGGTGCCGGCGTTCTCGTAGCCCACGGCCTTGGCTGCGCGCACCGACAGGTCGCCGATGTAGGCGCGCTGTTCAGGGGTCAGCTGGGGGCTCGGGGCGATTTCGATGAGCTTCTGGTTGCGGCGCTGGATCGAGCAATCACGCTCGAACAAATGCACCACGTTGCCAAAGCTGTCACCGAGGATCTGCGCCTCAATGTGCTTGGGATTGACGATGCATTTTTCCAGGAACACTTCCGCCGAACCGAACGCCTTGGTGGCTTCGGAAATCACGCGAGGGAAGGCTTGTTCGAGTTCTTCACGGCTGTTGCAGCGACGAATGCCGCGACCGCCACCACCGGAGGTGGCCTTGAGCATCACCGGGTAACCGATACGGTCGCCTTCGGTGAGAGCTTCAGCGATGTCGGCAACGTTGCCTTCGGTGCCCGGGGTGACCGGCACGCCGGCCTTGATCATGCTGCGGCGGGCTTCGGTCTTGTCGCCCATGCGGCGAATCACTTCGGCCGACGGGCCGATGAATTTGATCCCGCGTTCGGCGCAAATATCTGCCAGCTCGGCGTTTTCCGAGAGAAAGCCGTAGCCGGGGTGCAGCGCGTCGCAACCGGTTTCCACCGCGAGGTTCACCAGCTTGCGCGGGTTCAGGTAACCGGCCAATGGCTCGGCGCCGATGCTGTGGGCTTCATCTGCGCGCTTTACATGCAGGGCATGGCGATCGGCATCGGAATAGACCGCGACCGAACGAATACCCATCTCGGCGCAAGCACGCACGATACGTACGGCAATCTCACCACGGTTGGCGATCAGGATCTTTTTTATCACTTGGAAATTCCCTTGAGCCGATTGCTAGCTACTTCGACCCGCTGGAGCCGGGTCGGCGCGTGACCAAATGTTTCAAGCCAGTCGCGAGACACACACTATGCCCCTGCAGGGATTAACAAAAATCAATAATAATTGGGTTGTGTATAAGTAAAGACTTATAGTCAGCGCATCAGAGGTCGGCAGGAGGGTTTGAACAATGCGTAAGTCATTGATGCGTATGACATTGCGTCAGTTGCAAATTTTCAATGAGGTCTGTGATTTGCGCTCCTACAGCCGTGCGGCTGAGGAAATGTCTCTCACGCAGCCGGCCGTTAGCCTACAAATCAAGCAGCTGGAAGAGCTGCTGGGCCAGCCGTTATTCGATTACGTCGGCAAAAAGCTCTATATGACTGAAGCAGCCGAAGCGTTGCAAAGGGCCAGCCGAGACATCTTCGGGCGCCTGGAAAACCTCGATATGCAGCTCTCCGACATGCAGGGCTCATTGCAAGGCCAGCTGAAACTGGCGGTGGAATCCAGCGCCAAGTACTTCGTGCCGCACCTGTTTGCCGCCTTCAAGCGCCAGCACCCGGAGGTCAACCTGCACCTGACGGTGGTCAACCGCGCCCAGGTGATTCGCAGGCTGTCGGACAACCGTGATGACCTGGTGATCATGTCCATGGTGCCCCAGGACATGGGCCTGGAATTCCTGCCGTTCCTGAACAACCCGATTGTTGCCGTGGCGCCCCACGACCATCCGCTGAGCCATCAAGGGCCGCTGCGTTTGCAGGACCTGGAGCCTTACACGCTGCTGTTACGCGAGCCAGGGTCCGGGACGCGGATGGCGTGCGAGGAGTACTTCAAGGAGAAGCGCGTGCACTTCACCCAGACGGTGGAAGTATCCTCGGCCGAGGCGCAGCGAGAGTGCGTGACCGCCGGGTTGGGCGTGGCACTGCTGACGCGCCACGCGGTCAACCTGGAACTGGCCACCGGCGGGCTCAAGGAGCTGCCGGTGGAAGAACTGCCGCTGTACCGCAGTTGGTGCCTGGTGCAGGCCAAGGCCAAGCGTCTGTCACCGGTGGCCCATGCATTCCTGGGCTTTATCCGCAGCGAGCGGCTACAGATCAGCGCGCTGGCTGAGCGCTTCGCTGGGCAGCCGCGGGTGCCTGCCAATGAAGTTCCGGATAGTCACTGATGCTCTGTTGCAATTGACGCTGATCGCAGCGGTCTTCAATTGCGCGTCGGAAAGCCATGCGGCGCTGGTCTTCCTGTTGGCGACGAGTCTTGACGGTGCTATTGCTTTCTTCGTATTGCCGAGCCATTTCGAGTCTCCCAATGCGAGTACGGGGAGTTCAGGATGGGCTTGGGCAATGACGGTTTAGCGGCACGGGGATGACAGGACGATGAATCTTCCGGGGCAGAACCCAATCAAAATGTGGGAGCGGGCTTGCTCGCGAATGCGGTGGGCCAGCCAGCATATTCGGTGACTGACACTGCGCATTCGCGAGCAAGCCCGCTTGTATGGTTAGACTTGTAGGGGTGGTGGGACTAAAAGCCAGCATCTGACTCTAGCCAGTACAGACCGTGGGAGACTTCGCCCCACCCCTTCACCAAAGCGCCGATAAGGAATGCATCGGCCATGACCGACGATAGA